>CAVSZO010000055.1:0-95083 GCA_963732335.1 Ilumatobacteraceae bacterium
CGATGGCGACGTGGATCCGATCGGTCATGGACACACTTTGCCCGTCATCGGTTTGCCAAGCCGTGTTTGGTTTCACCGAGCCGTTCTGGCGGGTAGTGGCAGAGTTGACCATCGAGGAGGAGTCAATGGATGCATCAACACTCAGGGACACTGCCGGCACGATCACCGAGACGGTCAGCGATCTCGCCCACACCGTGGCCGAGGTGACTCCCGAGGTCACCAGCAAGGTCGGCGAAACCGCGCTCAAGCTGGCCGCACTGACACCGTGGGTCGAGGAGGCGTCGACTTCATGGTTCCGGCGCAGGTGGATGTTCGCTGTCGCCGGGCTGGCTGCCCTCGGCATCTTCGGTTGGTGGTGGAAGAACCGGCGCACCCCCAGCGTCGATTTCGAGTCGGCTGAGAGGACCGCGGCACCGGACCAGGCGGATCGTCGCCTCCGCGCCGCCGCCGGCAGCTGATTCGCCGGAAGGGTCACAGGCCCGTTCTTGAATCGAAGGAGTAGCCGAACACCCGTTCGTTAGTCTGAAGGGATGAGACCCGAGGAGGACGTCCACGCGGTGTTCCGTTTCGCCGCGGCCGGGCACACGACATCTGAGATCGCTCGGCGGGTGGGCATCGCCCGATCAACCGTTCGCGACTGGGTGACGGCCGGCGAGATGGGCGTCCTGGCTCGACCGGGGCGGTCCGGTGGTCGTACTGGCCACGAGCACTCTTGCGTCCTCGCCGACCATGTGGACGAATCGGCGTACGCATATCTACTCGGCCCATATCTCGGCGACGGCTGTATCAGCCGGATGCGATTCAGCTTCCGGCTGAGGGCCAGGAAGCAGAGCGTGGCGCTGCTCGACGAGTTCGTTGTACCGAAGGAGTGACCGGTCCGCATCGGTCATCACCACCGTGTGCCCCGGGTGGGATTCGAACCCACACTGTATGGATTTTGAGGCCATCGACTCTGCCGGTTGGTCTACCGGGGCAGGATCGCGGAGTTTACTGGCCCGCTGCCCGCCGGAGTTGATCCTCGGCCGAAGCCAGGTGCTCGACAATCTCACCAACGGTGATGGCGGGGTTCGAGCCGCTAGTGCGTTCATGTCGCGCCAACAGACCGAATTCGGTCTTTTCAGTCGACACCGACGACAAACCGAGGCTACCGATGGGTAGCGGATGGAACCCGTTGATCGGCCGTCTACTGTCAAGATGATGCTCGCGTTCACGTTCCCTGGGCAGGGGTCGCAACGTCCGGGAATGGGTCGACCATGGCTCGACCACGAGAGTTGGGAACTCGTCGGTGAGGCCAGCGAGATAGCCGAGCGCGATGTCGGCAAGCTGCTCCTCGATGCCGACGGCGAGGAATTGCGCGACACACGCAATGCCCAGCTGACCACGTTCGTCTCGAGCCTGATGGTCCTCGACGCGGCCGAGCGGCTCGGCATCGAGCCGAGCTACTGCGCCGGCCACAGCCTCGGGGAGTACACCGCGCTGACGGCGACGGGCGCGCTCCGATTCGACGACGGCGTGCGACTCGTCATCTCTCGCGCCGACGCGATGCACGACGCCGGCACGGAGAGGCCCGGAACGATGGCCGCCGTGCTCGGCCTCGACGACGAACAGGTCGACGTGGCATGCCGGCGGGCGGACGCCGACGTGTGGATCGCCAACTACAACGCTCCCGGACAGGTCGTCATCGCCGGATCACCCGACGGCGTCGCCGCTGCAAACGAACATGCCAAGGCGCTCGGCGCCAAGAAGGTCATGCCTCTGCACGTTTCAGGAGCGTTCCACACGCCATTCATGATCGGAGCCCGCGATCGGCTCCGCGAGGCGATCGCCGCGGCGAGTCCGCGTGACGCCGAGGTGCCTATCGTCTCCAACGTCGATGCCCTCCCCCATCAGCTGGGTACCGAGTGGGCGAGCCTCCTCTCCGCCCAGCTCTCATCACCTGTGCGCTGGAAGCACGTGCTCCTCGAATTGGCCGATCAGGGAGTAGACGAGTTCGTCGAGTTGGGCCCTGGTGGCGTGCTCACAGGGATGGCCAAGCGCACGGTAACCACGGCGCGAACGATCTCCGTGGCGACGCCTGAGGACCTCGACAAGCTCATCGAGTTCGTTCAGCACGAGATGCCGGCACGGCCGGCACGCATCGAAGGCGAGCACCTCTTCGCCAGCGAGCGCCTCGTCGTCAGCCCGGCTGCCGGGATCTTCAGCCGCGCCGCAGACATCCATGACGACACGGCGATCGAGGTCGGCACGGTGATCGGCCATGTCGGAGACCAGGAGGTTCGCTCCCCGTTCGCCGGCGTGCTGCAGAGCTACATCGCCGTCGACACCGAAAGGGTGATGCCGCGCCAACCCATCGCCTGGTTGAGGACGTCGTAGGCTGGCTGCCGTCAAGAAACGAGAGGGGTAGCCGATGCCTACCGTTCCGCCATCCGCCCGCGGCGCGGTGATCACCGGGTGGGGAACCGCCCTGCCCGACAAGGTGCTCACCAACGACGACCTGCGCGCCAGCGGGCTCGACACCAGCGATGAGTGGATCGTCGAGCGCACCGGGATCAAGGAGCGACGGATCGGCGGCTCGACCGCATCGCTGTCGGTCGAAGCTGGTCGCACGGCGATGGAGATGGCCGGGCTCGAGCCGTCGCAGATCGACGCCCTCGTGCTGTCGACCACCACGCCCGACCGCACCATTCCAGGAACCTCGTCGACGGTGCAGTACCAGCTCGGGCTGTTCTGCGGGGCGTTCGACGTCAACGCCGCGTGCTCCGGCTTCACCTACGCCCTGGTCGTGGCCCACGGCCTCATTGCGATGGGCTCGGATCGTGTCCTCGTGATCGGCACGGACACGTTGTCGCGCGTGACCGACTGGGACGACCGCAACACCGCAGTGTTGTTCGCCGACGGCTCCGGAGCAGTCGTCCTCGAGGCGGTCGAGGGCCGCGGCCAACTGCTCGGCTGGGACCTCGATGCCGACGGCAGCGCCGAAGAGTTCCTCTACGCCGACGTCGGCGGCTACATCCAGATGGACGGCAAGGAGGTGTTCCGCCGTGCCGTGCGGATCATGGTCGACTCCGCCGAGAAGTCGATGGAGGCCGCCGGGGTCCACGCCGACGACATCGCCCTCGTCGTGCCTCACCAGGCCAACGCACGGATCATCAAGGCTGCCTGCGACCGACTCGGCATCGAGATGGACCGCGCTGCCGTCGTTCTCGACCGCACCGGCAACACGTCGTCGGCGTCGATCCCTCTCGCTCTCGCCGACGCTCTCGAGAACGGCCGCGTGAAGGAGGGCGACCTGATCCTCCTCGTCGGCTTCGGGGCCGGGATGACGGCTGCCAGCACGATCATCCGCTGGGCCGGCAGCACGCGTGGCTGATGGGGCAACCAAGGCCGTAGCCCTGGTCACCGGAGGTTCGCGCGGCATCGGCCTGGCCTGCGCCAGACGACTCGCTGCCGACGGGCACCGCGTCGCGGTGACCTACCTCACGTCGCCGGCCCCAGAAGGTCTGTTCGGGGTGAAGTGCGACGTGACGTCGCGTGACGACGTCGACAGCGCATTCACCGAGATCACCGCCCACTTCGACGCGCCTGTCGAGATCCTCGTGTCCAACGCCGGGGCCACCCGCGACGGCCTGCTGCTGCGGATGAGCGAGGACGACTTCACGAGCGTCATCGACGCCAACCTGACGGCGTCGTACCGAGTCGTCAAGCGCGCTGCCAAGGACATGTTGCGGGCCCGCAAGGGCCGCATCGTGCTGATGTCGTCCGTCGTCGCCTTGCTCGGCTCGGCAGGGCAGGCCAATTACGCCGCTTCCAAAGCCGGTCTCGTCGGTTTCGCCCGTTCGCTGGCGCGCGAGCTCGGCTCCCGTGGCATCACGGTCAACGTCGTCGCTCCAGGGGTCGTCGCCACGGACATGACGGCTGAACTCGGTGAGAAACGGCTCGCCGAGCTGACGGCCGCCGTCCCGCTCGGACGAATGGCGAGCCCAGATGAAATCGCGGGTGTCGTCGCCTTCCTTGCGGGCCCGGACGCCGCCTACATCAGCGGTGCGGTCATCCCAGTTGACGGTGGCCTCGGAATGGGCCACTGAAGTTCCTGTACTCTCCGTCCATGGATCAAGAGACGTTCGCCCGGTTCAAGAAGTGCGCCGTCGAGGTGCTGTCCGTGCCGGAGGACAAGGTCGTACCCGAGGCCCGCTTCGGCGACGATCTCGACGCCGACAGCCTCGATCTCGTCGAGCTGGTCATGGCCCTCGAAGAGGAGTTCGGGGTCGAGGTGCCAGAGGAAGAGCTCGAAGGAGTCGAGACCGTCGGTCAGGCGTACGACCTGATCGCCGGCAAGCTCGGCTGATGGACGGTCGCGGGCGTCGCGTCGCTGTCACCGGTCTCGGTGTCGTCGCCCCGTGCGGGATCGGCGCAACGGCGTTCTGGGACGGCTTGCTGGGCCCGGGAATCACCTCGGGAAGGTCCGTTCGCCTTGCCGACTGGGATCCGTCGCCGTGGTACGACAGCCCGAAGGAGGCGCGCCGCGCCGACCGAGTGGAACAGTTCGCCACCGCCGCGGCGGCCGAGGCGATGGAGGCCGCCGGCGAGATCGGTGTCGACCCGGCCCGCTTCGGCACCATTTTCGCCACCGGGATCGGTGGCCTGGAGACGCTCGAGGAACAGGTCGTCGTGCGGATGGAGAAGGGAGAGCGGCGGGTCTCGCCGTTCCTCGTTCCGATGATGATGGCCAATGCCAGCGGCGCGGCGATCTCGATGCGCTACAACCTGCAGGGGCCGAACGAGACGATCTGCACGGCCTGCGCCGCCGGCACCCACGCCATCGGAAACGCCGCCCGGCTGATCGCCTGGGGTCGCTGTGACGCGGTCGTCACCGGTGGTTCGGAGGCGGCCGCCACGGTGACGTCGCTGGCCGGGTTCGGGAACATGACGGCGCTGTCGACTTCTGGCGTGTCACGCCCGTTCGACGTCGACCGCGACGGGTTCGTGATGGGTGAGGGTTCGGCCGTGTTCGTCCTCGAGGAATGGGACCACGCCAGCGGCCGCGGCGCCACGATCCTCGGTGAGATCGTCGGCGCGGCGAGCAATGCTGATGCCCATCACATCACGGCGCCGTCGCCGGGGGGATCCGGGGCGATCGTGTGCATGAAATTGGCGCTGGAGGACGCCCAACTCGAGCCGGGCGACATCCGCCAGATCAACGCTCACGGCACGTCGACACCGCTGAACGACGCGGCCGAGGCCGAGGCGGTGCTCAAGGTGTTCGGTGAGCCGGGACCTCCCGTTACGTCGATCAAGGGTGTTACCGGACATGCCCTCGGCGCTGCCGGGGCGCTCGAGGCAGCAGCCGTGCTGCTGTCCTTCCAGCACCACCTGATCCCGCCGACGGCCAACACCACCGACGTAGATCTCGGTATCGATGTCGTCACCGGCGAAGGGCGACCATGGGAGCCGGGGCCGACGATCTCCAACAACTTCGGGTTCGGCGGGCACAACGGCAGTGTGATCATCACCCCCGCCTGAGGCCACGAGCCACGGTGTCGGCGAGGGAGATGACGACCGCAATGCACCCCAAGGCGATCACGACTCCAGCCGCCGTGCGCAACCACGGACTCGCCGGGAGTACCTGGAGCAGCTCCGGCATCGGCTGACCCCGGTCGCGAGGCCGTCGCTCGGCTGCCGGATCGACACCCGACGGCACGTTGCGCAACGCCCACCACCCCATCAACACCACTGTGATGGCCGGCAGGACCCGCGGCCACAGGCGATCGAGGGCGAGGGCGAACAGGGCGGCGGCGACTCCCAACGCCGGCAACAGGTACCGGGCATAGCGGCTGCCGCCCCCGGAGACGTGCTGAGCAACAGTCACGATGACCACGAACACCACGACGATGCACAGTCCGAGCGCCGGCCTGGTGACGACCCCATGCACGCCGCGCCGCACGACATCGCCGGTACGGCCGAGAATCGCCACGATGACCAGGCCCATTGCGACGAGCAGCAAGACGAGGTTGACGAGCGGTGCCCTGATCGTGACCAGCGGCGACGGCGACATCAACATGTGGTAGAGGTCGACCCACAGGTGGCCCCACCTGAGCACGTCGAACAGCGAACCACGCGGGATCCGCCCGAACCGGTCGAGAAGGAACTCGGATCCGGCGAGGTCGCCGTACAGCTGGTTGTTGCGGACGTAGTACCACCCGAACAGCACGGCAGCGGGGACGAGTCCGTAGGCGACGACCGTTGATGCCGAAGCCAACCGACTGCCGACCGTGCTCGGCGCCGTGACGAAACGGGTCACCGCCACCCAGAGCACGACGACGACGGCAATGAGAAGGGTGGCGCTGCGCGCTCCGGCGCAGGCCGCCGCAGCGATACCGAGCGCGACCAGATCGCCGCGCTCCCACCGGCCGGACGGTGTGCCGATGCATCGGACGCCGGCCCAGACGACCGCCGTCGCCGCGGCGAACCCGAGCCCGTCGTTCATCGCTTCGGAGAACAACACGGTGCCCTGTGGAACCAGGGCGGCGATCGCCGCAGCGGCCACACCGATGCGGCGCCCGCCACCGCTGAGGTCGCGGGCGAGCAGGTAGGTGAATACCACGCCGGCGGCGGCGAAGGCGATGTTGGCCAGGCGCATCAGCATCAGGCCGCCGTCGGGGCGGTCCGTCGCGTCAGCGAACCAGATCAGTGGCGCCGTGACGACGTAGTGCAACGGGGGGTGGTTGGCGACCCAGACGGCGCGATACCGGTCATCGCGCCCCGACTCGCGCTCCGCTTGCCACTGCACGGCGCTGTCGGGAACGTCAGGGGGTTTCGTGATCTCCGGAAGTTCGAGGTCGGCGATCTCGTGGGCGTACCCGAGGTGGGCAGTCTCGTCGGGCGGGGCGAACGGCGGCTGCTCGAAGGCGAACAGCAACGAGATCCCGACGAACACGACGACTGCTCCGACCAGCCCGATCGAGACCGCATGACCGCGGACCCCGGTGATCGCGCTCACGCGCTCGTCCCACCCACAGCCGATCGCACCAAACGCGCTTTGTGCGCTCCAGCGTGCAGAAAACTGCGCTCCTGAGCGCTCTGTGCGTGATTTGGCGCGAACCTCACGCGTCGACGACGACGAAGAGCAGGTCGCAGGTGCAGGCGACCTCCCCGTCGGGTCCCCCGACGAGGGCCCGGCCGCTGCCCTTGCCGGCCCGTGCCGACATCCGTGACAACCCGACGTCCAGCCACAGCGTGTCGCCGGGCACGACTTGTCTGCGGAACCGGGCGCCGTCGAGGCCGCCGAACAACGGCAACTTGCCGGCGAAGCGCTCGTCCGTCAGCACGGCGATGGCTCCGACCTGGGCGATTGCCTCGCACATCAACACGCCTGGCAGCGTCGGGCGTCCGGGAAAGTGGCCGGCGAAGAACCACTCTTCACCGCTCAGGGCCCACGTTCCGGTCGCCGAGGTTCCAGGCTCGAGTCGAGTGACCTCGTCGACGAACAGGAACGGTGGACGATGCGGCAGGACATCGACCGGCCGCGGAAGCGCGATCATTGGGCGAGGGCGGCGAGCAGATTCTTCGGCGTGTCGGCCGGACTGACCTTGTACCACGCGCCGACGACCTTGCCCTGCTCGTCGACCAGGAACGCCGACCGTTCGATACCCAGATACTTCCGTCCGTACATGCTCTTCTCTTTCCAGACATCGAACGCCTGGGCGGTCGTGTGGTCCGGATCGGAGAGGAGCTGGAAGCCGAGTCCGTACTTCTGGGCGAACTTGGCCTGCTTCGATGGCTTGTCGGGACTGATCCCGAGGATCACGGTGTCACCGACGTCGCCGAGCACGTCGTTGAGACCGCACGCTTGCTTCGTGCAACCCGGCGTGTCGGCCTTCGGGTAGAAGTAGATGAAGTGACGTACCTTCCGCTCCTCCAGTGACTTGGAGAGCGTGAAGGAGCTGCCCTCCTGGTCGAGCAGGGTGAAGTCGGGGGCCTTGTCACCTGGCTTGAGCATGCCCGCACCGTATCCGTTCACCGCCGCCTGCTGGGAGCTGTCGACTCGCACGTCGAGGTGCGCCTGGGTAGCGAAGTTCTGGCGGAGCGACCGCGCCCTGCGACTTGACGAGACAGGTCTCCCGGCGCGAGCCAGTCACGGCCGGACCGACGACGGAACAGTCGATCGGTCGCGGCGCGTGCGTAGCGACGGCGCTCCCGCCCGGGGGCGGGCTACGTCCAGCCCGACGAAACCCGCGTCAGTGGTGGCGCTGACGGCCGAGGGTCTCGACGGGGGTCGCGCCGGGGCGGGTCCATTGCGGCACGGGCCGGCTGGTCGGGCCCCAGGTGGCGACGCCCGCGGCGTCGGAGCGCCAGTACCAGCAGATCGGCGCGCCATGCCCACCGACCGGCGAGCCGGCCTGCGGGGCCTCGGGCCAGCCCTCGGGGTTGTCTTCCCACGCCTCGCGGCGGCCGTAGGGCGTCATGTCGAGCAGGCCCAAGGAGCCGTCGGCCGGCTCGTTGCCGCGGCCGGTTGTGGAGTAGGTGAGGAACACGCGGTCGCCGTCGCGCAGGAAGCAGATGATGTGTCCCTCTTCTGCGAGGAGCAGTGCCTCCACGCCCCGCACCGAGTACCAGGGCTGGGTGTAGCCCATGAACTCGACGTAGGGGGCCACCTCGTCCCACGGGCCCGAGGTCAAGACGGCGAACGAGACGCCGCGGGCGTTGAGGTAGACGGCGTCGTTCATGTGCCAGAGGTTGAAGGTGCAGCCCTCGCACTGCCCCTGGTGCGGCGCGCCGTCGTACCACATGGAGTGGTAGACCACGAGCTCGTCGCGACCCTGGAACAGGTCGACGAACGGGACTGGCCCGTCAACGCCGGTGACCTCGACCGTGCCGTCGAGCGCGACCATCGGCAGCCGTCGCCGGGCCGCGGCGATCGCGTCGCCCTCACGGGTGTGGGCCTTCTCGCGAACCAGCAGTTCATCGCGCGCCGCCTGCCAGGTGGCCAGGTCGACGACTGGCGGTTTGCCGGGGAGATTGCGGGCTCGCGTTGCCGGGCGTGGCCGTCATGGCTGGTAATCTTACAACCAGATGGTTGCAAGTGGAAGAGCCGGTGAAGATCACGCTGACCGCATCTTCCGGGCGCTCGCCGACCGCACCCGGCGCGATATCGTCCGCCGTGCCATGGGCGGGACGCTGTCGGTGTCGGGGTTGGCCCGTCTGTATCCGATGAGCACGACCGCTGTGCAGAAGCATGTGGCCTTCTTGGAGGAGGCCGGGCTCGTTTGCCGGACCCGCCGGGGCCGTGAGCAGCTCGTCCAGACCAATATCGACACCGTCGCCGAGGCGGGAGAGCTGCTCGCCCAATTCGAGCAGCTGTGGCGCGATCGACTCGGGCGCATTGGTGACGTGCTCGCCGAACCAGAACGAGGGGGAAGCCGATGACCGTGCTCGCTGTGGACCGCGACCCTGTCGCCCTGACGCTCACGATCGTGTCCGAGTTCGACGCACCGGCGGCGCGCGTCTGGCAGGTTTGGGCCGACCCCCGACAGCTCGAACGATGGTGGGGGCCACCGACCTACCCCGCGACAGTCGTCGACCACGACCTCACACCCGGAGGCCGCGTCACCTACTACATGACCGGGCCCGACGGTGAGAAGTACCACGGGTGGTGGCGAGTCATCGCCGTCGACCCGGCCCACTCGCTCGAGATTGAAGACGGGTTTGCCGACGACAGCGGACGGCCGAGCGACGCCCTGCCGACCACATCCATCGAGGTTCGCGTCACCGCCGCCACGGCCGCCAAGACCAGGATGACGATGACCTCCCGCTTTGCCTCGATCGCCGACATGGAACAAATCATCGCCATAGGCCAGGACGAGGGCATGGCCCTCGCGGTGGGACAGATCGACGCGATCCTCGCCGCCACGACCATGCCGTGATCCGCGCCCTGTGCCGAGGCCGCCGGTGATCGCGGTCGCATTGGCCGCGTCCTCAGTCTCATTGGTCGATCACCGGCCACCAACGTCATCACCGCAACCAAAGAGTTCGGGATCGCGCCCGAACCGCCGACACGGTGAACACGACGTGACGCGCGGGTTGCCTGACGGGGTCCCCAAGATGTCCATCGACTAACATCGCCCGGATGCTGAGCTACCTCGACCCAGGCACCGGGAGCATGATCGCCGCCGCATTCGCGGGCGGAGCGGCCGGATTCGGCGTGCTGATGCGGGTCTACGGGCACCGCATCGCCGGCGTGTTCTCCAAGAAGCACCGGGCCCAGGCCGAAGAGGCACGTGCTCAGCTCATCGGTGAAGACGACGAGTGACATCGGGTCGCGGCACCGCTCACGGCCTGACTGTCCGACCCGACGGCGGGTCGTTCCGTGACCCGCTCTCGCGGGTGTTCGTCGACGAAGAGGTCATCTGGCGGGGCCTGAGGACCGACGCCCTCGAGGACTTCGAAGCACTAGCTGGTTCAGCGTTCTTCGCCGCCGCCCTCGAGCGCGGTGACATCGTCGCTACCGAGCGCGCCGCCGACGCGGCCGCGCTCCCCGGGGAGTGGGCGGCGGTTCTCCGCCACGGGCGGATCGGCGTCTTGTCGTATCCCTACGAGTGGTCGTTCGAGATGCTCCGCGACGCCGCCCTGCTGCAGCTGGCGCTCACCCGCCAGGCCCTCGCCGAGTCGCTGATCACCAAGGACGCCAGCGCTTACAACATCCAGTTCGTCGGCAGCAAGCCAGTATTCATCGACGTCGGGTCGTTCGAGAAGCTGCGTTCGGGGGAGCCGTGGGCCGGCTACCGCCAGTTCTGCGAGCTGTTCCTCAACCCGTTGTACGTCCAGGCGCTTCGCGACGTGCCGTTCCAACCGCTGCTGCGCGGCCGCCTCGACGGGATCACGCCCGGCATGGCCGCCGCCATCATCGGGAGCGGCGGCCACTTCCACAAGGGCGTGTTCACCCACGTCCGGCTGCACGCCCGCGCCGAACGCAAGTACGCCGACGCCGACCGCGAGCGCGACGTCCGTGCCGAGCTCAAGCGCGCCGGGTTCGGGCCAGCGCTGATCGACGCCCAGTTGCGCAACCTGCAGCTGGCCGTCGAGCGGTTGTCGTGGAAACAGCAGGACTCGACGTGGTCGGGCTATGGCGAGCGCGGCCACTACAGCGATCGCGACCTCGATGCCAAATCGTCGTTCGTCGCCTCAGCGGTCACCGCCATCGGTCCGGACGTCGTGCTCGACCTCGGCGCCAACGACGGCCACTTCTCTCGGCTCGCCGTCGACGCCGGTGCGGCGTCGGCGATTGCCGTCGATTCCGACCACCTCGTCGTCGACCGTCTCTACCGCCAGCTGCGTGAGCAGGGCGAGCGGCGCATCCTGCCGCTCGTCGTCGACCTTGCCGATCCGTCACCGGCGATCGGCTGGCGGTCTCGCGAACGTCCGTCGTTCGTCGAGCGGGTACGACCCGGGCTCGTGCTCTGCCTCGCTGTCGTTCATCATCTCGCCCTGACGAACAACGTGCCGCTCGACGAGATCGTGGCCTTCCTCGCCGACTTCGGCGCCCCAGTCGTCGTCGAGTTTCCTCATCGCGACGACGTAATGGCCACCCGCCTGCTCGCCCGCAAGCGCTCCGGGCTGTTCGACGCCTACGAGCAAGCCAACTGGGAACGGGCGCTGGAGCGATGCTTCATCATCGACGAGCGCCAAGCGCTGCCGACCGGAACGCGCACGATCTACCGGTGCCGCCCGCGCTAGCCGATCACGTGGTCCCGACAGGGTGCAGGCTGACGTCATCGCCTGTACGGCGGGCCTCGTAGACGGCCACCTCGTTGCTCCCGACGCGATAGAGGTCGGCGAGATAGCCGATGAACGTCCAGCCGGCACCATCCGCGACGTAGCCACCGATCACGCCGGCGAAGCGACCGTTGACGGCGACCAACAGCTCCGGCGGTTCGTCCGGTCCCGCGACCTTGCCGGAGATGGCGAAAGGCATCTCCCCCTGTTCGGTCGGCAGCTCGGCGAACTGTGCCCGCTGGTCAATCGTCGCGGTGTACCCGCTGTCCGTTCCGATTTCGAACTGAGCCACGTCGCGCCCGACGAGATCGCCGTTGACCCCGACGGCAGCGAGCCCGATCCAGTCGTCACCACGGGGGAACTGTTCGCTGCGCCGCGCGGCGATGTCGAGGGCCGCCTCCACGTCAGCGGACACGCGTGCCCCGGCGGTGGGTGAGCTGCCGTCGAACAGCGAGTGGCCGTCGAATTCCCAGCTGACCTCGGCGCCCAGCAGATCGACGATCGACGGCAGCACGTCAATCGTCTGCGCCGAGTCGTCGCGGATCTCCCCGACGGTCTGCCCGGGTGACTTGACGAAGAGCGGTACGCGGAACACCTCCTCGCGGTTCTCGGCCGTGATCTTCATCCGCCCGAGGTCCGGCGGCGTGAGGTTGCTGCCGTGGTCCGACGTCACGACCAGCAGCGTGTCGTCCCAGGTCGGAAGACCGCCCAGCCGGTCGAGCAGCTCGCTGATCAGCGAGTCGACGGCGCCGACCTGCATGCTGTGCAGCTGGAACTCCATCCGGTTCTCGAACGCGTAGGCGGGGTCCGCCGGGTCGCGGATCACCGTCGGCGCGTACGAGGTGGCGTAGCCACTCGGCGACAACACCCAAGGGCGGTGAGG
Organism: Ilumatobacteraceae bacterium; assembly: GCA_963732335.1. Classification (GTDB taxonomy): domain Bacteria; phylum Actinomycetota; class Acidimicrobiia; order Acidimicrobiales; family Ilumatobacteraceae; genus Desertimonas. The sequence continues at coordinate 12,653 of CAVSZO010000055.1, forward strand.
CACGGCGACGTGTACGAAGTGCAGCGCCGGATCGGCAGTGATGGCGGCGATGTGCTCGCTCAGTACTCCGGCCTGACCCAGCGGACTACGCTCGTCGGCGTCGAGCCCGAGCCAGCGAGAATACGCGTCGCGGATGTAGTCGTCGCCACCGCCGCGCTCGTCTTGCGCACCGTATGCACCCCACGAGTTGTCGATCGGCGGCAGGCCATCGCGCAGCGCGCCGGGGAGCAGACGATGGCCGTACACGATCGAGGCGTCCTCGAGCGCCTGCGTCAGCGGTTGGGGGGCCTCCTCGGCACAGACATCGGGCGGGCATAGAGAGGTCACCGACTCGTAGCTGAAAACCGGAATCTCGCCGCCGAGCAGCGTGAACAGGTTGCGGGGATGGTCGGTGTACGTGGGCAGCAGGCCGTCCTCGGTGATCCGACCGTCGAGCAGCGAGGGCACCGCCCGGTGGGTGAGGTTGTGCTGACTCGACGCATTGCGGAACCACGAACTCACCGACGCCAGCTCAGCGAATCCGGGAAACCGGTCACTGTTGATCGTGCCGTCTGGGCGCATGATCGTGGCGGCCGGGAACTCGTCGAGGACGAGTACGACGACCGGACCGCCGACCTCCGGGACGGTTACGTTCCCGATGTCGTCGCTTCCGCCTCCGGCGATCAGCTTCGACGTCGGGCTGATGAACAGGAACATGGCGACGAACGCGATGTTGGCGACGGCAAGGTAGGAGAGCAGCAGGCGCCCGGCATGCGTTCGCAACGCCAGCACGACGGCGGCCGCGCCGCCCGCCAGAGCCACGACCACGACCAGCACGACCGGATTGACACCGATGGTGCGGAGCAGGGCGAGCACGAAGGCAGCGCCGAGCACAGCGACGACGACGCCGTACACGATGGTTCCGGCGCGCGGGTTGATCACCGTGGCAATGGCGATCGAAGCAATGCCGATCAACGGTGGGACCAAGGTGATGATCAGGGCGAACCACACGATCTGGCCCGTGCTGTAGTTGCCGGCGACGAAGAACTCCGGGTTGCGACCGAACAGATCGAGGAGCGGCTGGGCGACAGCCAGGCTGCTCAGGCCGAGAACGACGAACGACCGCGTGCGCAGCTCCATGGCCATGGGATGCCGGACTCTACGGCACGGTCGGGCGCCTCCACCGCGCGAGTCCCACAAACAACGCAACGATGACGATGACCGCGCCGACGCCGATGAGCCCGGCCGCGGCCATCCGCCAGCCGTCGCCAACGGGGAGGACGCGCAACGCCGGCGGTGGCACGGCGCCGTCGTCGCGCGGTCTCCGAGTGAACACCGGATCGACGCCGATTGGCGTCTGCCTGATCGCCCACCATGCCATCGCCGCGACGACCACAGCAGGTAATAGGCGCGGCATCAGACGCTCGAAGGCGAGGGCGGCCAACGCGGCAAGAGCGCCGAGCACGGGGAAGAAATACCGCGGGTAGGGATTGCCGCCGCCGGCGAGGTGTTGGGCGACCGTCAGCGTGATGAACGCCACGGCGAGGAGACACATGGCGATGGCCCGCCGGCTCGTGCCTCGTCGGGGCCTGATCAGTGCCACGATGAGTCCGACGATCGCGACCACGGCGAAGAGGTTGGCGAAGCGCGGCCACGCCCACCACGACAACGGGTACGTGTTGGTCATCCGGTGGTAGAGATCGGACCACAACCACCCCACCGTGAAAACGTGGCCGATACTGCCGCGCGGCACCCGATTGAAGTAGTCGAGCAGGAACCTTGAGGCCCCGAAATCGCCATAGAGCACGTGGATGCGGACGTAGAACCACCCGAAGAGGACGGCGGCCGGACCGAGACCGATCGCTATTGTGATCGCCGCCGCACGCAGGCGGCTCCGCCACGGAGCGCCGGCTGGGCGGGTGAGGCGATCGAGGACAATGGCGCCGACGACGACGACGGCGAGAAGCATCGTCGCGGTCCGCGTGCCGGCTGCGACCGCCGCCATCGCGCCGAGCACGATCAGATTGCGACGGTCGAAACGGCGCAGGCAGCGCACACCAGCCCACATCAGTCCCGCGCCTGCTGCAAAGGCCAACCCGTCGTTGAGCCCTCGGGAGAAGTAGGTGTGCCCCTGCGGTACGAGGGCCACGATCGCCGCTGCGGCGAGGCCCACCCGGCGTATCCCGCCGGACAACTCGGTCGCCAGCAGGTAGGTGAACACAACGCCAGCTGCGGCAAAGACGAGGTTGGCGAACCGCATCAGCAACAAGCCACCGTCGGGGCGGTCAGTGGCCTCGGCGAACCAGATCAGCGGCGCAACAGCGAGGTAGTGGAGTGGTGGGTGGTTGGCCACCCAGACGGCGCGGTAGCGGTTGTCACGACCTGTCGCGCGCTCGACCTGCCATTGCGTTGCACTCTCCGGAACCGCTGGCTGGCGCTCGATCTCGGGCAGCCGAAAGTCGGCGATCTCGTGGGCGTAGCCGAGGTGCGCCTTCTCGTCAGAGTCGTAGAACGGCGCTTGCTGGAAGGCGAACATCGACGTGATCCCGACGAAGGCGATGACTACACCAACGAGCCCGATGACGGCGACAGGAATCCTTCGTCGGGTCGCGACGGCGCCGACGGCACCTCGGTCGTCGTCGCGGGCGAGGCTCGATTCGGGAAGTGTCGCCGTCCCGGCGACCAGCTCGGCGGCGCTGATCCAACCACCGTAGCGACCCGTCGGCGACGCGTGCTCGTCGGTCAGGCGTTCACGAGTCGATGGCGGCGCGGACCTCGGCAACGTAGGCGCCGACGGCATCAGGGCCATCCTCCATCAGCCGTCGCACGACCGAGGCGCCCTGGACGACGCCGTCGGCCACGCTGCACGCCTCCCGCGCCTGGTCGGCGTTGGAGACGCCGACGCCCACGAGCACTGGCTTGTCCGTGATCCGCAACAGCCGACCGGCGAGTGCCGTCGCTGTGGCGGCAAGGTTCGCTCGCTCACCAGTGACACCGAGCAAGCCGACCGAATAGACGAACCCCCGAGCGCGCTCGACGATACGAGCGAGGCGCTCGTCGGACGCCGTCGGCGCAGCAAGCATGATCGTCTCGATCCCAGCATCGTCGGCGGCCCGCGTCCACGGCTCGGCCTCCTCCAGCGGGAGGTCCGGGAGGATGCACCCGGCGACGCCAGCCGCGACCAGCCGCCCGGCGAACCGGCGATGGCCGTCGTGGTGGACGATGTTGTAGTAGGTCATCGCGGCGAGCGGGATATCGACCTCGAGGCGAGACGCCGCGTCGAGGATCGCCGGTGGCGTGGCTCCGGCGTCGAGGGCGGCTTGCGACGCCTGCTGGATGATCGGGCCGTCCATGACCGGGTCGGAGAAGGGCAGGCCGATCTCGACGGCGTCGGCTCCCGACGCAGCGGCGGCCCGCACGGCGTCGACCCAGCCTGGGTAGCCGCCGGTGATGTATGGGACGAGCAGCTTGTGACCACTGGCCTTGGCGGCGGCGAACCGCGTTTCAATCATCGGTGCAGCGACTCACCCCAGCAACTGCATCGCCTGGGCGACGTCCTTGTCGCCGCGACCGGACAGGTTGACGAGAACGGTCTGACCGGCGAGCGACGAGGCTTCGCGGACGAGCCAGGCGATGGCGTGAGCGGACTCGAAGGCGGCGATGATGCCTTCGGTGCGGGCGAGCAAGGTGAACCCTTCGAGCACCTCGTCGTCGCCGACGGCGGGATACTCGGCCCGCCCGATGGCGTGGAGGTAGGCATGTTCGGGTCCCACGCCCGGATAGTCGAGCCCGGCCGAGATCGACTGGGCCTCTTCGACCTGCCCGTACTCGTCCTGCATGAGGTAGCTGCGCATGCCGTGAACGACGCCCGGGACGCCGCGCCCGACGGCGGCGCCACCAGCGGGCTCCACGCCGACGAGCCGAGCGTCAGTGTCGACGAAAGCCGAGAACAAACCGATCGCGTTGGATCCGCCACCGACGCACGCAACAACCACGTCCGGATCGCCGCCGAGCAAATCGTCGCACTGTGAACGCGCTTCGTCGCCGATCACACGTTGGAACTCACGCACCATCCACGGATACGGGTGCGGACCCATCACGGACCCGAGGCAGTAGTAACTCGACTCGACGTTGGCGACCCAGTCACGTAGCGCCTCGTTGACCGCGTCCTTGAGCGTGCGGCTCCCGCTGTCGACAGCCGCGACCTCCGCACCGAGGAGGCGCATGCGGAACACGTTGAGCTCTTGACGGGCGACGTCGACAGCACCCATGTACACCTTGCAGTCGAGCCCCATCAACGCTGCTGCGGTGGCCGTGGCGACGCCATGCTGACCGGCGCCTGTCTCGGCGATGAACCGGGGCTTGCCCATTCTCTTGGCCAGCAACGCTTGGCCGAGAACGTTGTTGATCTTGTGTGAACCGGTGTGGTTGAGGTCTTCACGCTTGAGCAGCAGGCGTAAGCCGAGCCGCCGTCCGAGGTTGTGGCACTCCGACAACAACGACGGACGACCGGCGTAGTCGCGCAAGATGTCGTCGTACTCGCCGCGGAACTTCTCGTCTGCCCAAGCGTCGCGGAACGCCGACTCCAGCTCCTCGCAAGCCGGCACCAGGGTCTCGGGAATGAATCGCCCGCCGAACTCGCCGAACCGACCGAGCCCAGTCGGCTCCCCCATCAACCCACTCATTCGTCGTTCACTCGTCTGACCAGTCATACGGGGGTAGTTCGTTGTCGGCGAGGTAGGGCACGGGGGCGGCGGCGCGGGCACGCTCGATGAAGCGCTTGACCTTGAGCGGGTCCTTCTTGCCTGGCGACGCTTCGACACCGGTTGCGACGTCGACCCCCCATGGCGTGACGGTTTGCACGGCGCCAGCGACATTTTCCGGCGTCAGCCCTCCGGCGAGGATCATGCGCATCCCCTCCGGAAGCTCGCCGACCAGCGACCAGTCGAAGAGGTGGCCCGAACCGGGCGATGGTCCGTCGATCATGATCGTGTCCGTGGCAAGCGATGCCGAGCGGGCGATCAGCGGCGAGCCCGCCGGAAAGGCCTTGACGATGAAGCGCACGGCCTTGGCAATCTCGGCGACGACGTCCGCCGACTCGTTGCCGTGCAATTGGGCACCCTTGACGCCCGAGCGGTGGACGATGTCGACGACCCGCTTGGGGTGCTCGTCGCGGAACACCCCGATCGTCATGATCTCCGGCGGCAGCCGGCGGGTGATGTCGTAGACCCGCTGAACGGGTATCTGCCTCGGCGACGGGGCGAACACGAAGCCGACAGCGTCAGCGCCCATCGCCACGGCGAGGAGGGCGTCGTCCTCGCTGGTGATTCCGCAGATCTTCACGAACATGTGAGCCGTAACGGTACTGGCGCGCGCCTCCGTCACCCGGGAAGTCGCTCGACGACGACGTCGACGTAGTGATCGACCTCGTCGGCCGGGAACGGTTCGAACACCGATTGGAAGGTGAAGCCGGAGAGCGACCCGCCGGAGCGCACGACCACGACGTCGACGAAGGCGTCGACGTCGACACCGGAGACCGTGAGGGGCACCGTGACCCGGTAGGCGACCAGCTCGTCGCCGGCGGGCGGCAGGAGCACGTCGCCGATCGTCACGTCGCCGATCTGGACCGCTCCGGGAAGCGACTCGGACGGATCCGCCGGGCTCTCGATGCTCTCAGCGACGAACGCTCTCGCTGCATCACGGATGCATGTGTCGACTCCAGGAGCCGTGAACCGCGCAATGAAGTCCTCGGCAATGGCCGCGTCGACGATCGTCACGGACTGCTCGACGCGCTGGTCGTCGGGGCCGACGAAGTCGGGGGTTTGCGCCCGGGGACCGCCGAGGTCGAAGAGGTTCCCGCTGCCGCCCGCACACTCGGCGATTTGGGCCTGGTAGTCGAGCTCCTGCGCGGTCGGCTCCTCCTCCGGCTCCTCGGTCCAACCGGTCGGGAAGTCCGACAACACAAGTAGTGCAGCGTTCGCCTCTGCCTGTCCCTCGACGGTGGTCGCAGGTTCCGTCGGTGGAGTCGTCGCAGTAGCCGTCGCCGGCGCCAGGGCCGACGCGCCGCCGGCGAGACACGCCAGCCCTGCACCGACCACCGTCAGAACTGCCATTGCTCGTCGCACCTCGATCTCCTCCACGTCCGGGTCGTCGCAGGATACGCGGATGGCGGTGTGCTACGCCCAGATGACCCTCGAGTCGAGCTCGTCGAGAAGCCTGGCGCACAGTGTGAGCTGGCGAGGTCCTCAGCGGGCGAGCAGTTCTGCCAAGGTCTTCGCAGGATCGAGCGATGTCACGAGCGTCTCCCCCACCAGCACGGCGTCGTATCCGGCGTCCGCCAGGCGCTTCGCATCTTCGGCGCCACGAATGCCGGACTCGGCGACCTTGACCACGGTGTCCGGGATCGCCGAAGCCATCCGCAAGGCGCGGCCGTGGTCGACCTCGAACGAAGCCAGATCGCGCTGGTTGACGCCGACGAGCATCGCCCCGGCGTTGAGTGCCTCCTCCAGCTCCGGCTCGTCGTGGACTTCGACGAGCACGTCGAGTCCGACCTCGCAGGCGAGCTGATGCATCTCGACGAGTTCGAACGGGTCGAGCACGGCGGCGATCAGCAAGATCGCGTCCGCCTCCATCAGCCGGGCGTCGACGACATCGCGCGGATCCACCGTAAAGTCCTTGCGCAGCACGGGCAACGCCGTGGCGTCGCGGGCGGCCTCGAGGTCGTCGACCGAACCGCCGAAGAACTCCTCATCGGTGAGCACCGACAGGCAGGCGGCACCACCGAGCTCGTAGGTCGACGCCAACTTGGCGGGGTCGAGGTGCCGGTTGAGGTCGCCCTTCGCCGGTGACCGGCGCTTGATCTCGGCGATCACGGCGAGCCCCGGAGTCCCGAGGAGTGTGGCACGGAAGCCGCGGGTGGGGTGCATGGCCGCAGTGCGGGCGATCAGGTCGCCGAGTCGTCGCGTGTCAGCGGCGGCTGCCTCGCGATGGCGATCGACGATCCGGTCGAGATACGTGACCATCACTGCGTTCCCCGGCCACGCAGGCCGTGCTTTCGTTCCCCGGCCACGCAGGCCCGAATAGCCGCTCCTCGGCTGGCGCCTCGTCGCTCGCATCCGTGCTCTGGTTGGCGCTCGGTCGCTCGCACGGATCCCGGTCTCACCAATCATGGTGGACGCACCGTACCCCGATCGTCAGAATCCGAGCCGGTCGGCGACCTCACTCACCACGCTGTCGATCGGGACGCGGACCTGCTCGGTGCTATCCCGGTCGCGGATCGTCACCGCCTTGTCGTCCAGCGAGTCGAAGTCGATCGTGACGGCGAGCGGCGTGCCGATCTCGTCCTGGCGGCGATAGCGGCGGCCGATCGCCTGGGTCTCGTCGTAGTCGACCATGTAGCGCTGGGCCAACGCCTTGCGCACGTCGCCGGCGAGATCGACCAGCGGTTGCTTGCGCGAGAGCGGCAGCACGGCGACCTGGTACGACGCAATGCGTGGGTGGAGACGCAGCACGGTGCGCTCCTCGCCGTTGACCTCGTCGACGTCGTAGGCCGCCAGCATGAACGCGGCCATCGTCCTCGTCACCCCAGCGGCCGGCTCGATGACATAGGGCGTGTAGCGCTCGTTGGTCGCCGGGTCGAAGTAGTCGAGACGCTCACCGGAATGGGTGCTGTGCTGCTTGAGGTCGAAATCTGTGCGCTGGGCGATGCCCTCGAGCTCGTCGAAACCCCACGGGAACAAGTATTCGACGTCGGAGGTGCCTGCCGAATAGTGCGACAGCTCGTCAGGGCCGTGCGGACGCAGACGCAGGTGCTCCTTGGGGATGCCGTGCCGGACGTACCAGTCGAGTCGTTCGTTGCACCAGTACTCGAACCACCGCGGGCCGTCGGCAGGCGGGACGAAGAACTGCATCTCCATCTGCTCGAACTCGCGGGTGCGGAAAATCCAGTTCTGTGGCGTGATCTCGTTGCGGAACACCTTGCCGACCTGGGCGATGCCGAACGGCGGCCGCTTGCGGGACGTCTGCAGCACATTGTTGAAGTTGACGAACATCCCCTGCGCCGTCTCCGGGCGCAGGTAGGCAACCGCGCTGGAGTCTTCGACCGGGCCGGCGTAGGTCTTGAACATCAGGTTGAACTGCCGCGCCTCGGTGAACGTGCCGTGCTCGCCGCAGTTCGGGCACGTCCGGGGGTCGTCGAGCTTGTCGAGGCGGTAGCGCATCTTGCAATTCGTGCAGTCGACGAGCGGATCGGTGAAGTTGGCCAGGTGACCACTCGCCTCCCAGACCTGCGGGGGGCCGAGGATGGCGGCGTCGATCAGGACAACGTCGTCGCGCTCCTGGACCATCGCCCTGATCCAGGCGTTCCTCACGTTGCGCAGCATCAGCGCGCCGAGCGGGCCGTAGTCGTAGGCGCTGCGGAAGCCGCCGTAGATCTCCGCCGACGGGAACACGAACCCGCGCCGCTTGGCGAGGTTGACGATCTGGTCGAGCTCTGTCGCCGGCATGGGTCACCAGGCTACGGGCCACCCCATCGAACTTCAGTACAACATCGGCGCCACCGGCGGCACAGATGCTGTATCAGATTCTTTGCCACACGGCTGGCCGGCCGACGCCCATGAAGGGTGTGATCGATCAACCTGAGATTCTGACACTGTTCGGTACGCAGTTCGGCGTGGCCACCTCGGCACAACTGCTCAACCTTGGCGTGTCGCGCCGCGCGATCGTTCGTGCTCAGGAGCGGGGGACGCTGATCCGAGTGCTTCCCGGGCTGTACCGCCTCGCCGGGTACGCCTGGAGCTTCGAAGCCAGGGCGATGTCGGCACAGCTCCATTGCGGGCCTCGATCGTTCCTCGACGGCGTGACTGCTGGCGCCTTCCTCGGCCTGCGCTCGATGCCTCGTGGCCGGATCCAACTCAGTGTCGAGCGGAAGGATCACAGTTCGGGTGGTGCCGCCGTGGATGACCGTCGCGTCGATGCAGCACTGCGGCACCGAACCCGTGCTGCATCCGTCGGGCTGTCGGGTCGCCCATCCGCTGCACACCCTTCGCACGCTGGCGGCCCAGTTCAACTTCCACCGCTTCGAGCGGGCCGCTGAGGACGCCTGGCATCTCGGACTCGTAACCCCTATCCAGGCTTTCGAGTATCTCGAGCTTGTGCGCCGTCCTGGGCTTGCGGGGGTCGCTACGTACGAACGATGGCTGGACAAGGCGCTTCCACGCCGACGCCCGAGTCACAGCGGACTCGAGCTGGATGCCTTGAACGCAATCCGGATGGCCGGCCTCCCGGAGCCTGTTCGCCAGCACCCGCTCCTCCTTCTGAGCGGCGAGCTGATCCACCTCGACATCGCCTGGCCCGACGTGCGCTTCGCCGTCGAACCGGGGCATTCGTGGTGGCACGGCGGTGACCCACGGATGGCGGCCGACTACGCCCGTGACCGGGCGTGCGGCGAGGTGGGTTGGCAGGTCGTACGGTTCGACCAGTCGATGCGCGACGACCTTCGCGCGTCCGGCCAACAGATCCGGCGGCTGTACCAGGCGCGACTCTGATACAGCATGCGAGCGAGTCCAGTTTCGGTCAGCGTTCGAACATGGCGACGGCGCGGAGGCGGCGTTCGAGGTGATGCTCGAGCGCCTTGGTGGCGAGCGTGGCGACCTCGTGGGTAGCTGGCGACTCCGGAGCTGCCAGGGCATTGTTGAGGCGACCACCGAGGATCGATCTCAGCAAGGCCAGGGCGCCGGGCGACAGCGCCAAACCGGAGCGACAGTTGCGACAGAGCACGCCGCCCTCGGCGAGATCGAAGGCGACCAGTGCGGTGGCCTCGCCGTCCTCCCCACAACGCACACACGCGTCGAGCTCTGGGCGCAGCCCCTCGGCGGCGAGCAGCTTCCAGAAGAAGGCCGGCACGACCAGTGGCGACGGTCGCTCGGCGATCGTCCGCAGCGCGCCGATCACCATTCTGTAGAGCTGCTCGTTCGGCTCGCGTTCGAGGGCCAGCTGGTCGGCGGCCTCGAGCACGGCCATCCCCTGCGAAGCCCGGTCGAGGCTGGCCAGCATCGGCGCCAGCGGCTCGACGGACTCGGCCTGGCTGACGATGTCGAGCTCGCGGCCCCGATACAGCAACAGACGCACGTGGCTCATCGGCTCGAGCCGTGCGCCGAACCGGGACATCGTCTTGCGCACTCCTTTGGCGACGGCACGCACCTTGCCGTTCTCAGCGGTCAACAGGACGACGATGCGGTCGGCCTCGCCGAGCTTGTACGTCCGCAACACGACTGCGACGTCGCGGTAGAGGTGGCTCTCGCTCATGAATCCGAGTCGAGCCGGCCGAACCGGCGGCTGCGGCCATGGAAGCTGTCGATTGCGGCCTTCAGGTCCGCTCCCGACAACTCGGTTGGGACGTCCCGATCGAGGAACACCAGCTCCCCGTAGGCGAGCTCCCACACCAGTGATGGCGGCAGCCGATCGTGCGGACCGAGGATGACGATGAGGTCCGGCTCGACGTCAGCAGGGGCGTACAGCTGCCGAGCGATCGCCTGCTCGTCGACCAACTCGCCGGGTGGGACTGCCGCGGCGGCCGCGGCAAACGCCTCGCGTCCGTCCCCCGCTGGGTTGATGACGACGGTGCAGGGCCCTCCGGTCACGTCGCGTCGTCCCCCGCCGCTGCTGCTCGCCGGGTGCGGACCGTAGGGCCGGAACGTCAGCCAGCGTGCGCCGGCGGAGGCGACGACCTCGGCGAGCTGATCGACGACGACGCCCCACTCGTCGGGACCGATGTCGTCCCAGTCCTTGGGCGTTCCCCCGACCACCATGACGTGCTCGAGCGGAGTCCCCACATCACCCATTCTCGCACCGGATCACCAGTTCGGCTCGTAGCGTGACCGCGGTGGGGACGATCCAGCAGCGGCCGCTGCACATCGCTTGCATCATGGATGGCAACGGCCGCTGGGCGGCGCGCCGCGGCCAGCCACGCACCGCTGGGCACACCGAAGGCGAGGAGAACCTGGCCCGCCTCGTCCGCGTCGCGGTGCGGCGGAACATCGGCTGGCTGACTGTGTTCGGGTTCTCGACGGAAAATTGGATGCGGCCGCCCACCGAGGTGCGCCACATCCTCGGGCTGCACAAGAAGCTGTTCGGCCGCGTCGCCGAGCTCAACGAACTCAACGTTCGGGTCCAGTGGATTGGCCGCCCGTTCGACTCGCCCGGGGCACGCACGCCGAAACTGATCCAGCGCGCCATCCGCAAGGCGATCGCCGACACCAGCGCCAACACCGGGATGCTGCTCACCGTCGCCTTTGACTACGGAACGCGGGTCGAACTGCTCGACGCAGTGAATCGCCTGCGCGCCGAGGGAACTCCCGTGACGCCGGCGTCGATCGACCGGCAGCTCTACCTCCCCGAACTCCCGCCCGTCGACGTCCTGGTGCGCACGAGCGGTGAAGGACGCGTCTCCAACTTCCTGCTGTGGCAGTCCGCCGGCGCCCCGGTGTTCTTCACCGAGAAGAACTGGCCGGACTTCGACGGCGACGAGCTCGACGCGGCGATGGCCCTCGCTTCGTGACGGAGTCGTCGTCACCGGCGCTGACGACAGTCACGTCGTCGCTGCCGAACGCCGAGGAGCGCCCGGGTCAACAGCGAATGGCGGTCCTCGTCGAGGAGGCCATCGACAACCGCCGCCACCTCGTCGTCCAGGCCGGCACGGGTACCGGCAAGACGTTCGCCTACCTCGTGCCGGCGATCTCGTCAGGGAGCCGAGTTGTCGTCGCGACGGCCACCAAGGCGCTGCAGGATCAGCTCGCCGGCAAGGACCTCCCGTTGCTGGCCAAGGCTCTCGCAGTCGACTTCGACTGGTCCGTGCTCAAAGGACGCAGCAACTATCTGTGCCTCCAACGCCTCCGCGAGCTGACAGCCACCGGTGACGAGGCCCAAGGCCGGCTCGAGCTCGGCGAGCTGGCGCCGAAGTCACTCGCCGACCTCGACCGGGTCGCCAAGTGGGTGGGCAGAACGGATACAGGCGACGTCGCCGAACTCGACTTCACGCCGAGTGAGACGATCCTGCGAGCGATCACCGTTGGCAGCGACGAGTGCCCCGGCGCCAGCCGCTGCCCGATGGGTGAACCCTGCTTCGCCGAGCTGGCGCGACGACGAGCGACGGTCGCCGACGTGGTCATCGTCAACACCTACCTCTATGGACTGGACGTTGCGTCCGGCGGGACGATCCTTCCTGAACACGATGTCGTCGTGTTCGACGAGGCGCACGGCCTCGAGGACATCATGAGCACGACGTTGAGTGTGCGCATCGGCCCCGGCCGCTTCGTCACCCTCGGCGGTGTGATCCGCCGCATCCTCGACGACCCGGAGGTGGTCGGCGGTGTCGTCGACGCCGCCGACGTGCTGCGTGAGGCACTGACCCCGCACGTCGGCGAGCGCCTGCCGGTCCCCTACCCCGACGACGTCCAGTCGGCGCTGCTCGATGCCCGCGCCCGCCTGGAGCGGGCCCTCAATGCCCTCACCGCACTGGATCCGCCGCTCGACGACGCCAAGCAGAAGAGACTGCGAGCGCAGCTGATGACGGGATCGGCGATCGAGAGCATCGACACCGCCCTGGCCGGGCCGTCAGCTGCCGCAGGAACCAGGGTCGACTTCGTGAGCGGCAGCCCGTCGAGCCCACACCTGGAGATCGCCCCGCTCGACATCGGGCCGCTGCTGCGCGAGGGCGTGTGGGAGCGGCGCACGGCGATCCTCACGAGTGCGACCATTCCGGGTTCGCTGGTGCAACGCGCCGGGTTCCCTCCGACCACCGTCGACGAGCACGACGTCGGCAGCCCCTTCGACTATGCCCACAACGCCCTGCTGTATTGCGCCATGTCGTTGCCCGATCCGCGCCACCCGGGCTATCGCGATGCCGTCCACGAGGAACTCGCCGCGTTGATCACCGCCGCTGGTGGCCGGACGCTCGCTCTGTTCACCAGCTGGGCGGCGATGGATGCCGCCGCGGCGGCATTGCGCGATCGCCTCCAGGTGCCCCTGCTCACCCAGCGCGATCTGCCGAAACCGGCACTGCTGCGCGCCTTCGCCGCCGACGAGGCAACGACGTTGATGGCCACCGCCGGGTTCTTCCAGGGCGTCGACGTGCCAGGCCGTACGCTCACCCAAGTCGTCATCGACCGGCTGCCCTTCCCTCGCCCCGACGACCCCCTGCTGTCGGCGCGCCGCGATCTGCTCGGACCGGCGGCCTTCAGTCAGATCGACGTGCCACGGGCGGCGATGATGCTCGCCCAGGCCGCCGGCCGGTTGATCCGCACCGCCACTGACCGTGGCGTCGTCGCCGTCCTCGACCGCCGACTCGGCACGGCTCGTTACCGGTGGGACATCGTCAACGCCTTGCCGCCGATGCGCCGGACTCGTGACCGGGCCGAGGTCGAGGCCTTCCTCGCCGAGATCGCCACGTCGCCGCGTCAGAGCGGCTGCGACGTGCACCTGCTGGTTAGCGTCGGCCCGATGAGGGAACTGGTCCACCTCGAGGTCGCCGGGAGCATGGCGACGATCACCCTCGACTCCCCCGCCAACCGCAACGCCCTGTCGCGACAGCTCGTCGCCGATCTGCACGGCGCCCTCGATGGCGCCGAGGAAGCGGTGGCGGCGGGCGACGTTCGCTCGATCGTGCTGACCCACACGCCGCCTGCATTCTGCGCCGGAGCCGACCTCAAGGAGCGGGCGAGCGGGCCGCCGGACTCCGGGCCGGTCGTGCGGGCCTTCGAACGATTGATGGACGCCGACGCCCCGACGATCGCCGCCGTGTCGGGTGCAGTGCGGGCGGGTGGGATCGGCCTGATGGCGTCGTGCGACCTCGTCGTGGTCGACAGTGCCGTGACGTTCGCCTTCACCGAAGTCCGCATCGGCGTGGTCGCGGCGATCATCTCGGTGCCGATCTTCCGCCGGGTCGCGCCGTCGCACCTGGCCAGCGCCTTCCTCACCGGCGAACCCTTCGACGCCGAACAAGCTCGCAGCGTCGGGCTCGTCACCCACGTCAGCCACGACGTCACAGCTGTCGTCGATCACCTGTGCGAGGCGATCGCCCGCGGCGCGCCGAACGCTGTCACGGCGACGAAGCGGATGCTGCGTGAGGCATCGATCGACGAGGCAGTACGGACGGCGTCGTTCAGCCGGCTGCGCGTACTGTCGGACCACCACTTCCAGAGCGCCGAAGCCGCCGAGGGGATGGCTGCCTTCGCCGACAAACGGCCACCGTCGTGGCACCATGAGCAATCATGACGAGCGACGAGGCGCCAGCCGGGGAGCGGCCATTCGGGCCCTGCGTGGCGGGGGACGCCATTAGCGGCGGATCGCCCGCACGGCGTCGGCGATGTCGTCCTCGGAGACGAGCACGAGGTTCGCCGCGTCGCCGAGTGGGACGAACGAGTCCCGAGCCGCGACGCGCGTGATCGGTCCGGTGAACCCGCCCTCCACGAGTTCGGCGACGACTCCCTCACCGATCCCGCCCTGGCGCCGGGTTTCGTCGACGACGACGACGCGGCCGACGGCGGTTGCGTTGGCGATGAGATCGTCGACCGGCAGGGGCGCCAACCAGCGAAGGTCGAGCACGCGACAGCTGACACCTTCGATCCGCAGCCGCTCGGCGACACGAAGCGACATGTACAACCCGTTCCCCCAACTGGCGATCAGCACGTCGGTGCCGTCGCGGGCGACCTGGCCACGCCCGATGGGCACGTGAGCCTCGGCCCAGCCACTCGGTCCGACGTACGGCGACAGCCATCCTTCATCGCCGGGCGAGTGCAGATCACGCGTGTGGTACAGGGCGATCGGCTCGACGAACAAGCACACGGTGCCGTCGGTCTTGGCGGCCGCGGCACATGTGCGCAGCATCGCCGCGGCATCCGATCCCCGCGCCGGCGACGCGATGACGACACCCGGGAGATCGCGCAGACCGCCGAGGGCGTTGTCGTTGTGGAAGTGCCCCCCGAACCCCTTTTGATAGGCATACCCGGCGATGCGCACGACCATCGGGTTGACGTACTGGCCGGTCGAGAAGAACGACAGCGTCGCCGCCTCACCGCGCAGTTGGTCGATGGCGTTGTGGACGTAGGCGAGGTACTGGATCTCGGGGATCGGGAGGAATCCCGAGACGCCGGCACCGAGGGCGAGACCGAGGATCGTCTGCTCGTCCAGCAGCGTGTCGAACACGCGGTCGCTTCCGGCCATTCGTTGCAGCCCGCGGGTGACGCCGTAGACGCCTCCCTTGACGCCGACGTCCTCACCGAAGACGAGCACCGACGGGTCTGCCGCGAGCAGATCGCCGAGCGTGCGGTTGATCGACTCGGCGAGGGTCAACGGCGGCCCATCCTCCGGCAACGACCCGAAGAACCTTCTCCGGCGAGCGGCCGGCCCGGCGACAGCGACCCGATCGGCGACCAACCTCGGTCGACGACGCGCCAACGGCTCGATCACCTCGTCGACATGGCTCAACCTCGTGCAGTCCATCAGTTCGGTCGCCTTCGACCGCACGACGGCACGGGATTCAAGGATCCGGCGTACGAGCTCCGCGGGAGTCGCCAACCCGGCGGTGACGAGTAGCCGAGCCGTGGCAACGATCGGGTCGACCTCACGATCGGCGCGGATGCTGATGGCGTCCCGATACGCCGATTCGACGTCGGTCCCGGCATGACCGCCATAGCGCACGACCCGGAGGTGGAGGATTGCTGGGCGCTGCTCGACGCGCACCAGCTCAGCAAGCTCCTCGGTGGCTTCGTACACGGCGATCGGATCCCCACCGTCGGCGAGCAGATGCGGCACTCCCGGCCGGTTCGACAGCGACGCCGCGACCCACCCGGCCGGGGTCGGCACGCTGATCCCCAACCCGTTGTCCTCACAGACGAGAAGGAGCGGCAGCGGCACTCCTTGGTAGGCCATCTGGGCGGCGGCGTTGATCGTCCCTTGGGCGGTCGAGTGGTTCACGGAGGCGTCGCCGAAGCTGCACACGGCGAGGGCATCCGGCGGCCACTGCGTGTCCACGTCGAGCTCACCCGCGGCACCGATGGCGAAGGCGACGCCGAGCGCCCGCGGTAGCTGCGACGCGATCGTCGACGTCTGCGGGATCACCGCGAGATCGGCATTGCCGAACACCTTGTGCCGGCCGCCGGCGATCGGCTCGTCGGCGGCGGCGAGGAGACCTTTGAGGATGTCGCTCACGCCGTCGTGCCCCGCGACCTGCTGGGCACGGGCCAGGTAGAACCCCCCGGAGCGGTAATGCAACAACGCCGGGTCGTTGGGGCGGAGCGCGGCGGCGACGAAGGCATTGCCCTCGTGGCCGGCCGAGCCAATCGTGTAGAACCCCCGCCCCAACGACCGCAGCCAGCGAGCGGCGTGGTCGAGGTTGCGGCTGGCCACCTCGGCGTCGAACAGCACGTCGAGGCGGCGCCACGTGAGCGTGGATCCAGGCGCGACCGGCTCGTCAAGTACGGTGCTCGACGGGGCAGACACGCTGATCGCAGCAACGGAATCGAGCAGCTGCGACTCGGACTCGTCGAGTCCGTCGCGGTCGTCGACATCGGTGCTGCGTTGCCCGCTCATGGAACAGACATTACAGTTGACATGAATTTCGGAACAGACACGCCGAGGTCGAAGCTGAACGGGGAAACGGGAGAGACGAACATGACGGTGACCGGCATTGCTCACGACCTCACGGCTGATTCGACTGCTCCCGACCTGCGGACCGAACTGCCCGGCCCGAACGCCTCCGCGATCATCGCGCGCGACGAGGCCGTGACCAGCCCGTCGCTCACCCGCGTCTACCCGCTGGTCGTTCGTCGTGGTCGGGGCTGCATCATCGAGGACGTCGACGGCAACCGCTTCCTCGACTTCAACGCCGGAATCGCCGTCGTCGCCGCCGGCCATGCCCATCCCGACGTCAACGCGGCCATTCACGCCCAGGTCGACGACGTTCTGCACTACTGCTCGAGTGACTTCTACCTGCCCGCCTACGCGGACGTCTGCGAGCGGCTCGCCAGACTGGCGCCGATGCGTGCCGACGTGCGGACGTTCCTGTCGAACTCCGGCACGGAGGCGGTCGAGGCTGCCCTCAAGCTCGCCCGCCATCACACGGGGCGGCCCAACGCGATCGCCTTCCTCGGCGCCTTCCACGGCCGTTCGCTCGGCAGCCTGTCGCTCACCGCCAGCAAGTCGCGCCAGCGCTCAGGCTTCGGCATCCTCACGCCGGGCAGCTTTCACGCCCCGTTCTGGAGTCCCTACGGAGAACCGGGCCTGACTGGTGCCGACTATGTCGAGCAGGTCCTGTTCAAGAAGCTCACCGACCCGGCGGACGTTGCTGCTGTCTTCGTCGAGCCGATCCAGGGCGAAGGCGGCTACATCGTGCCGCCGGCGGGCTGGCTGGCCGCGCTGCGTGAGCTCTGCGACCGCCACGGGATCCTCCTCGTCGTCGACGAGGTGCAGTCCGGAATCGGCCGCACGGGAACGATGTGGGCCTGCGAGCACGATGGCATCGAGCCCGACATCCTGTGCGTCGGCAAGGGTCTCGCCAGCGGCCTGCCGCTCGCCGGCATCGTCGCCAAGGCCGAGCTGATGAGCTGGGAGCCGGGCGGCCACGGTTCGACGTTCGGCGGCAACCCGGTTGCCTGTGCGGCGGCGAACGCCACGCTGCAGCTCGTCGAGTCCGCGCTCGCCGACAACGCCGCCAAGGTCGGGTCACACCTACTGTCAGCGCTGACGGAGCTGGCGTCCCGGCGGCCGTTCCTCGAGCAGGTCCGCGGCCGCGGCCTGATGATCGGTCTCGACACGCCGAATCACGACGCCGCCGAGGCGCTGCAGGAGGCCTGCTTCCGTCGCGGCTTGCTGACGCTGACCTGCGGTGAACGAAGCGTCCGCCTGGCGCCACCCCTCGTCGTGACGATCGAGCAGGCGGACACGGCGGTGTCGATCATCGGCGAGGCCGTCGCCTCGCTGTCGTGAACTAGGAGTCATCGTGCACAAGCTGCTCCCCGATCACCCCGTCGTCGTCGAGCGAACGAACGAGATCCTCGAGGCGGTTGGCGTCGAGCCGCGTTCGGGTGAGCTGTCCGCCCGCACCCCGATCACCGGCGGCTCGCTCGGCGCGGCTGGTTCCCCCGCCGACGTCGACCTCGCCGTGGCGACAGCCGTAGCGGCGTTCGGTGACTGGCGAACGACTCCTGCCCCGGTCCGTGGCGGGCTGGTCCGACGGCTCGGTGAGCTGCTGCGCGAACACAAGTCAGAGCTCGGTGAGCTGGTGTCGATCGAGGCCGGGAAGATCCGGTCCGAGGGTCTCGGTGAGGTCCAGGAGATGATCGACATCTGCGACTTCGCCGTCGGCCTGTCGCGCCAGCTGCACGGCTTGACGATCGCCAGCGAGCGACCAGGTCACCGCCTGATGGAGACGTGGCACCCGATGGGCCCCTGCGCCGTGATCACGGCGTTCAACTTCCCCGTGGCGGTGTGGTCGTGGAACGCTGCCCTCGCCCTGGTCGCCGGCGACCCGGTGCTGTGGAAGCCGTCCGACAAGACGCCGCTGACCGCGCTGGCGTGCGACGCCCTGTTCCAGCAGGCCGCCACCGAGGTCGGTGCTCCGCGTGGCCTCAATCAGGTGCTGCAAGGAGGTGCCGACGTCGGCGCCGCCCTCGCCGCCCACCCCGGCGTCGCCATCGTGTCGGCGACCGGATCGACGAGGATGGGCCGCGCCGTCGCCCCGCTCGTCGCCGGTCGCTTCGGACGGCTGATTCTCGAGCTCGGGGGCAACAACGCCGCGATCGTCGCTCCCACGGCTGACCTCGACCTCGCCGTGCGAGGGCATCGCCTTCTCCGCCGTCGGCACCGCCGGGCAACGATGCACGAGCCTGCGCCGTCTCGTCGTCCACGACTCCGTGCACGACGAGCTCGTCGAGCGTCTGGCCAAGGCCTACGCCACGGTGCCGATCGGCGACCCGTTGGTGGACGGCACGCTCGTCGGTCCGTTGATCGACGGTGCCGCGTTCGACAACGTCACGGCGGCGATCGACACGGCGGCGGCACAGGGCGGCACGCTCGTCGTCGGCGGCGAGCGGCAACTCGCTGACGAGGCCTCCGACGCCTACTACGTCTCCCCCGCGCTGATGACGATGCCCGCCCAGACCGACATCGTGCGCACCGAGACGTTCGGGCCGTTGCTGTACGTCTTGCGCTACACGGAACTCGACGAGGCGATCGCCATCCACAACGACGTTCCGCAGGGGCTGGCCTCGAGCATCTTCACCAACGACGTGCGCGAGGCCGAGCGGTTCATGGCCGCCGACGGATCGGACTGTGGCATCGCCAACGTCAACATCGGTCCCTCGGGTGCCGAGATCGGCGGCGCCTTCGGTGGCGAGAAGGAGACCGGCGGCGGCCGCGAGTCCGGCTCCGACGCCTGGAAGGCGTACATGCGCCGCGCCACCAACACCGTCAACTACTCGACCTCGCTGCCACTCGCCCAGGGCGTCCAGTTCGACATCGACTGAGCCGGCGAAACTCCGCCGTCGGCGTACGCTCGACGATGTGAGAGTCGCCGCCGTGCAGCACGACATCGTGTGGAACGATCGCCAGGCGAACTTCGACCGACTGGCGCCACGCATCCGCGATGCAGCGACGTGTGGCGCCGAGCTCGTCGTCCTCACGGAGACGTTCTCGACCGGATTCGTGGTCGACGTCGCCGACATCGGCGAACCGGAAGACGGGCCATCGGCGCAGTTCCTCGCCGCTCAGGCTGCCGAGCACGGCGTCTGGGTTTGCGGTTCGCTGCCCGGAGATCCCCCACGATCCCGGCGCAGGCTGATCGCCGCCCGTTCAACAGCTTCGTCTTCGCCGGACCCGACGGAACGATCCACCGGTACCGCAAGATCCACTCGTTCACCTACGGCGGCGAGCCGAAGCACTTCCGTGCCGGCGACGAGTTGACGACCTTCACCATCGCCGGCACCCGAGTGACACCGCTGGTCTGCTACGACCTCCGCTTCGCCGACGAGTTCTGGCAGCGTGCCACCGGCACCGACGTCTACATCGTCACCGCCAACTGGCCCGCTCCCCGGCGCCTCCACTGGCAGTTGTTGCTGCAGGCGCGAGCGATCGAGAACCTGGCGTACGTCGTCGGCTGCAACCGCGTCGGCTCCGGTGGGGGTCTCGACTACGCCGGCGACAGCCGGGTGGTCGACCCACTCGGCGAGTTGCTGGCGACCGCAGCCGGCGACGAGACGATGCTGCTGGCGACGATCGATCCCGATCGGGTCGCCGACGTGCGGGCGCGGTTCGGGTTCCTCGACGACCGTCGCTGACGCACCTCCTATGCTCCGCGCCGTGGACCGGTGCATACGAAGCGGCAATCGACCGATACGACACGATGCAGTACCGCCGGTGCGGGCGCAGCGGACTCAAGCTGCCCGCTGTTTCGCTCGGGCTGTGGCACAACTTCGGCCACGACCGGCCGTACGACACGCAGCGGGCGATCGTGCGTCGAGCGTTCGACCTCGGCGTCACCCACTTCGATCTGGCCAACAACTACGGCCCGCCGTACGGTTCGGCGGAGGTCAACTTCGGGCGGATGCTGGCGAGCGACCTCGCCCCGTACCGCGACGAGCTGGTGATCTCGACGAAGGCCGGCTACGACATGTGGCCGGGGCCCTACGGCGATTGGGGGTCGCGGAAGTATCTGCTGGCGTCGCTCGACCAGTCACTGGCGCGGATGGGGCTCGACTACGTCGACATCTTCTACTCGCACCGAGTCGACCCCGAGACACCGCTGGAGGAGACGATGGGAGCGCTCGACACAGCCGTGCGCTCCGGGCGCGCCCTCTATGCCGGCATCTCGTCGTACAACTCGGCCCGGACTCGGGAAGCGGCGGCGATCCTCGGCGAACTCGGAACGCCACTGCTCATCCATCAGCCGTCCTACTCGATGATCAACCGCTGGATCGAGGACGACCGTCTGCTCGACACCCTCGAGGAGGTCGGAGCCGGATGCATCGCCTTCTCGCCGCTCGCCCAAGGGCTCCTCACCGACCGCTATCTCGACGGTGTGCCGCCGGACTCCCGGGTCGCCACCGGCGGGGCGATGGGCCGCGACATGCTCACCGAGGACCGCCTCGCCCGCGTCCGTGCCCTCAACGAGGTAGCCGCTCGCCGCGGTCAGACGCTCGCCCAACTCGCCCTCGCCTGGGCGCTGCGCGACCCACGAATGACCTCGCTGGTGATCGGAGCGAGCAGCATCGCCCAGCTCGAGGCCAACGTCGGCGCTCTCGAACGACTCGATCTCACCGGTGACGAGCTGGCCGAGATCGACCGTCTGGCGACGGACGCCGACGTCAACCTCTGGGCTCGCTCGAGCTCCGCCTGACTGGTCATCAAGCCGCGCGGATCGAGCTGGCTTCGGCGCCGCGAGGCCGACGCCTACGCTGCGGGCATGTCCGACAACCCGCACCTGCCGCGTTGGCGAGGCGTCAACCACCTCGCCCTCGTCACGACCGACATGGATGCCACCACACGCTTCTACCACGGCGTCCTGGGCGCTCGGCTCGTCGCCACCATCGGCACGCCAGGTTTCCGGCACTACTTCTTCGAGATCGGCGACGGGAACACGATTGCCTTCTTCGAGTACCACGACGCCGAGATCGAGAGCTTCGCCAAGCCCGCCGGTGTGCCCGACCCGCGGGCGATGCAGTTCGACCATCTCTCCCTCAACGTCGCCGACGAGCATGCCCTGGAGTCGCTGCGCTCCCGACTGAAGAGCTTCGGCTGCGAGGTCACCGACGTCGTCGATCACGGCGTGATGCGCTCGATCTACTTCACCGATCCCAACGGCATTGCCCTCGAGGCATCGTGGTGGGTCACCGATGCCACCGGCCGCGACGCCGACTACGGCGACCGTGACCTCTTCGCCGATCTCGACCCGGTGCCCGCTGTCCGCGAGCTCGCCGAGACCGGCAACGTCCAGGACACACCGGTCACCACCTTGACCCACGACCCGACCGACATCGCCGATCCGGCCTGACCCAACTGGGCAGCAAGCGCATCATTTTTGGGTCGTGGCGGCTGATCAATGGACCAGCCGCCGAGCTCCAGGCGGGCAAATAATTTGGTGACAAACCGGTGTCGAGCAAGCTACGTTCCGCCTGCGCTCCGGGACGGCGGACCCGGGCGCAACCCTTTGCGTCAGCGGGCCGGCCGATCAAGGGTCGGCTCGCTGACGCAGCCCAGGTGGAGTCGGCTCAGCTGGCTGCGGCGCGGCCCTCGAGGAAGAAGTCGGTGATCGCGGCGACTTCGTCGAGGTCAACGGCGTCGCGTGCGGCGCCGAACCGGGCGTTCCAGAATGCCCCCGATCGTCGGCGCCACGGCGCGACGTAGGCGTACGGACGAGGCCAGGCCGAGTCTCCCGGCGACACGCCGTAGGTCACCTCGTCCACGACCACGGCGAGGTCGAAGTGTTCCGGCCAGAGGACCGGCTCGGCTGCGTCGAACGCGTCACGGAGCGCCGCATCGCCCGTGGCGAACCATGATGCGATCGACGCCGCGGCGGCGGCATCGACAACGAGCGGATCGTCTTCACCAATCCCGGATCCGTCGAAATAGAGCCCTTCAGGAGGCCCCACGTCGATGCCGAGGGCGACGGCGACCTGGCGAGCCGTTCCGGTGAGTGGTTGACGCCGGATCGCGTGGACGAGGTCGATCCCGTCGACGCGTACGTCGGACACGATTCCTCCGAAGCCGCCAGGTGTCACCCGCAGCCTGATCGTGCCCTGGATCTCGGTACTGCGGCCCGGCGATCAGCAGCTCGGCGACCCCGTGCAACGCCCGACGGGTCGACGTCACGAGGTCATGGTGCAGGTGGCGGTGTCGACCTCGGTCGATCTGCGGACGCCAGCGTCTACGCGACTACACCGCCAACTGACGCAGATCGGTCTAGCCGACGAGGCGGTAGCCGAGGCCGCGCACGGTGAGGATGATCTTCGGCTCGTCTGGGTGGTCCTCGATCTTCACCCGCAGCCGGCGCACGTGGGCGTCGACGAGGCGTGAGTCGCCGAGGTACTCGTAGCCCCACACCCGCTCGAGCAGGTAGTCGCGCGACAGCACCGAGCCGACATGGTCGGCGAACTCGTTGAGCAAGCGGAACTCGGTCTTCGTCAGGCTGATCTCGTTGCCGGCCTTGAGCACGATTCCTTGCTCGCGGCGCAGCTCGACGTCGCTGAACCGCTCGGCCTTGGCCGCCGGGTGCTCGTGCAGCTGGACACGCCGTAGGTGTGCCCGAATACGCGCCGCCAACTCCTTGGCGACGACGGGCTTGGTGACGTAGTCGTCGGCGCCGGCCTCGAGCCCGGCGACGAGATCGTGGGTGTCGGTCTGGGCGGTGACGACGATGATCGGGGCGATGCTCTTGGCTCGCAACGCCCGGCACACGTCGAAGCCGGAGAGATCGGGCAACCGCAGATCGAGCAGCACGAGGTCGAACTCGCGCTCGTCGAACAGGGCCAGACCGCTGGAACCATTGGCGGCCTGGGTGACGTCGTAGCCCTCGTCTTCGAGAGCCATCGACAGGGCGAGGCGGATGTGATCGTCATCCTCGATGAACAACAGCGAGTACATGTCGGCTCCAGTCTGGCGTCCGGCTGCAACACTTGGCACGTGCTCCACCGGCCACGGCTGCCCCTGCGCACCAAGGTGTCGGTGTTCTTCGGTCTCCTGGCCCTCGTCACGACGGTGACGCTGTCGGTCGTGACGTACACGTTCGCCCGTCGCGCGTTGCTCGAGGAACGGGAGACGGAGGCGCAGCAGCAGGCGATCAGCAACGCCCGCGAGGTGCTCCGTCTGCTGAGCGCCGGGACGGAGGACTTCGGCGACCGCTTTGCCGAACGTGCGCAGCCGGCCGACGATGACGGCTTCAACTACGCCGTTCCACAGCGACGGAAGCTCGGTCGCCTCCAACGTCTCTGCCCCGGATGCCTTCCCACCCGAGCTGAGGGCGGCGGTCGAGGACGGGACCGCCGGGATGCAACGGTTCCGGTTCGGGGGCGACGTCTATCCTCGGTGTCGGCGTCCCACTGGTCGAGGTCGACGCCGAGTACTTCGAGGCGTTCCCGATCGACGACACCGAACAGACGCTTCGTGTGCTGCTGCTCTCCCTGGCGATCGGGTCTGCCGTCATCACGTTGCTCGCCGCGTCGGTCGGCGTGTGGACGAGTCGTCGGCTGCTTCGGCCGCTCGACCGCATCAGCGTGGCGGCCGGCCAGATCGCCGCCGGCGACCTCGACACCCGGGTGTCTCCAGAAGGCGACCCCGACCTCGCCCCGATCGTCGACTCGTTCAACGCGATGGCCGACGCCGTCCAGGCCCGAGTAGAGCGGGAGGCTCGGTTCGCCTCCGACGTCAGCCACGAGCTGCGTACTCCGATCACCGCCCTCGCCGCGGCGACCGAGGTGCTCGAAGGCGCGCCGCGACGAGATGCCGGCACGGGCACGTCAAGCTGTCGACGTGATCATCAGCCAGATCCGCCGCTTCGACGGGATGGTGCTCGATCTCCTCGAATTGTCCCGCATCGACGCCGGCGCCGCCGACCTCCACCTCGAGACCCTCGACATCGCCGAGCTGTGCCGGCGCGTCGCCGGGCATGCCGGGTTTGCTGCCGTCCCCATCGACGTCGATCCCGACGCACCGACGGCGGCTCGCGTCGACCGGGTGCGCTTCGAGCGGGTGCTCGGCAACCTGCTCGCCAACGCCGAGCAGCACGCCGGTGGTCCCGTGCGCATCGCCGTCGAGGCGACCGAACCGGGCTTCGTGCTCGTCGTCGTCGAGGACGCCGGCCCCGGCGTCGCCGACGACGAGAAGGAGCAGATCTTCGAACGCTTCACGCGCGGCAGCGCAGTCACGCCATCGTGTCGGTACCGGTCTCGGTCTCGCCCTCGTCGCCGAACACGCCGGCGCCCTCGGTGGGGCGGCGTGGGTCGAGGACCGACCGGGCGGCGGGGCACGTTTCGTCGTGCGGCTGCGGGCAGCCCGCACGGCAACCGCCCGAGGCCGACGAGTGAAGCGCCGATTCGCCCTCATCTGCCTCGCGGCGATGTCGCTGACGGCAGGCTGCGGCATCGGCGGCAGCGACCAGGTCGAGGAGGTCGATGCCGACCTCCTCGGCGGCCTCAACGAGCCGACCGCCGAGACGTCGACACCGGACGGAAGCGACCCGCCGTCGACGCTCGACGCCCGGGTCGACGACCTCCGTGGCGACCGAGACGGTCCGTCTTGTACTTCATCGAGGGTTCGCAGCTGCGTGCCGTCGACGTCGAGGTCCCCGTCGACACGTCGTTGCGCGGTCAGCTGCGCCTGCTCGAAGAAGGCCCGCCCGCCGACTACGCCGACGCCGGCGTGCGCACCGCCCTGGTCCCGGACCTGATCAGCGGGGTGGCCCGCTGGGGTGGCGACGGGGCGCGGGTGACGTTCGACGCCAGCTTGTTCGACGGTGTCGACGATGCCGATCAGCTGTTGATGGTCGGCCAGATCGTGCTCACCCTCACCGACCAACCCGGCATCGACGAAGTCAACTTCACCGTCGATGGTGAGCCGATTCGGGTGTTCCGGGGCGACAACACGCTGAGCGAGCCGGGCCAGGCGGTGGGGCGCGGCGACTACGAGCTGCTGCTGACCGACGCCTCGGCGCGGACGGTCGAGTCGAGCAGCGCCACCACCGAGGCGAGCCGTTCGTCGGTCAGCCTCACCTCCGGTCCCTGAACGGCCACCGCCGCGGCTGGCCCGCCGGCGTTGGGCACAGCCACGGCGATGGCCCGAACGCCAGGATCACGTTCGCCGTCGTTGAGCGACCACCCTCGACGGCGGATCGCTTCAAGTTCGGCGACGAGCAGCGCCGGCTCCGTCAGCGTCCGCTCGGTGAAGCGCTCCAGCGTCGCCGAGCGCGGCCACCTCGGCCGCTGGGTCGTCGGCGAGTGCGAGGAGCATCTTGCCCATCGCCGAGGCGTGGATCGGCACCCGCGCCCCGATCCCGGCATCGAACCGCAGGGGCTTGGCGGAGGGCACGTGATCGGCGATCAGCACCTCGTTGCCGACGCGGGTCCCGAGGCTGGCGGACTCGCCGGTCTCGGCGGCGAGGAGTCGCAACGCCTCGTGCCAGCGGTTGAGCCCGAGTCGAGCTTCGGCCCGGCGGCCGAGGGCGATCAGGCCGACGCCGAGGTGGTAGCGCTCCGTGTCCGGGTCCTGGGCAACGAGGCCGGCCGCGGCGAGTGCCTTGAGGAGGCGATGTGTCGTGCTCACGGTGAGCCCGGATGCAGCCGCCAGAGCAGTGACACCGAGATCGTCCGGCGGCTGACTCGAGCAACCCCAGCACACGAAGGGCCCGGTCGACGGCCTGGGTCCCGGTGCGCCCGTCCCGGCTGCCTAGTTCCTCGCCCGGCACGGCGACAGTTTGCTACATTTCGATCTTCCACGTTGCGAAGTAGTCATTCCGTGATGTAGAAAAGCCGACAATGTCAGTCAGAATTCGTCCAAGGTCTCCCCGCCGTCGTGTCCTGCTCGGCGCCGCCGCGGTCGTCTCGCTCGCTCGCCGGCGGGGCGACGGCGTCGGCTGCGTCCCCGCATCCCGCCGACGCCGAGCCCGTGACGCTGCGCCTCGGCTACTTCCCCAACGTCACCCACGCCCCGGCCATCGTCGGCGTCGACAGCGGCGCCTTCGCCGAGGCGCTGGGGCCGAACGTCACGCTGGAGGTCTCCCACTTCAACGCCGGCGGCGAGGCAATCGAGGCGCTGCTCTCCGGAGCGATCGACGCCACGTTCATCGGCCCCAACCCGGCGATCAACGGTTTCGCCCAATCCGAGGGCGAGGCGTTGCGGATCGTCGCCGGCACCACATCGGGCGGGGCGAGCCTGGTCGTCGCCGAGGGGATCGACTCCCCCGAGGACCTCGGTTCGGAAACCAAGCTCGCCTCGCCCGCCCTCGGCAACACCCAGGACGTCGCCCTGCGCGCCTGGCTCGCCGAGAACGGCTTCGCCACCGACACCGCCGGCGGCGGCGATGTCCCCGTCGTCAACATCGAGAACGCCGAGGCGCTCACCCTGTTCCAGGAAGGCGAGATCGACGGCGCCTGGGTGCCCGAACCGTGGGCGACCCGGCTGATCCTCGAAGGTGGTGGCCACGTGCTCGTCGACGAACGCGACCTGTGGCCCGACGGTGAGTTCGTGACGACGCACCTCATCGTCGAGACCGGATTCCTCGAGGAGCAGCCCGACGTCGTCGCTGGGCTGCTCAACGGACTGGTCGACACGATCGACACGATCAACGCCGATCCGGCGGCCGCCACTGCGGCGACGAACGACGGCATCGAGGCGATCACGGCGAACCGCCTCGCCGACGAGACGATCGCCGGTGCGTTCGAGAACCTCACGTTCACCGTCGATCCGATCGCCTCCTCGCTGCAGGGCTCCGCCGACGATGCCGTCGCCGTCGGCCTGCTCGACGAGGTCGACCTCACGGCATCTACGACCTGACCCTGCTCAACGAGGTCCTCGCCGAGCGCGGGCTCGACCCAGTCAGCGACGACCTCTCCGACCCCAACGACCACGGAGGCCGCGTGAGCCCGAGCGACGCGCCTGTGATCACGCCTGTCCGGGGTCACGCAAGACGTTCGGCCACGGGCGCGAGGCGGTCACCGCGCTGCGCGACATCGATCTCGTCGGTGCACCAAGGCGAGGTCGTCTGTCTCGTCGGCGCATCGGGCTGCGGCAAGTCGACGATCCTCAATCTCGTCGCCGGACTCGACGAGCCGACCGGCCGGCACGGTGTCGACGCGGAGCCGGCCGGCGCTTGATGTTCCAGGACCCGGCCCTGTTCCCGTGGCTCACCGTGCGGGCGAACGTCGAGCTGCCGATGCGGCTCGCCGGCGTCGGCAAGCAGCAGCGTCGCCAGCGCGCCGAAGCGCTGCTCGAGACCGTCCACCTCGGTGGGTTCGCCAAGAAGCGTCCGCACCAGCTGTCCGGGGGCATGCGCCAACGGGCGGCGATGGCCCGTGCGTTCGCCCAGGACGCCGACATCCTGTTGATGGACGAGCCGTTCGGCGCCCTCGACGCGATGACCCGGGACGCCCTCCACGACGAGTTGGAGGCGCTCACCCGCCAGCGCGGGCTGACGGTCCTGTTCGTCACCCACAACGTCCGCGAGGCGGCGCGCCTGGGCGACCGCATCGTCGTGCTGTCGCCGCGGCCCGGTCGGGTCACGGCGACGTTCGACGTCGACATCGCCCATCCGCGCCGGATCGAGGCGCCCGACGTCGCCGCCCTCGCCCTCGAAGTCACCAACTCGCTACGCGCCGAGGCGCTGGTCCATGCTCGCAGCTGACGACCTCGCCGTTGCCGCGACGCCTGCGGGTCCTCAGGCGACGGCCGACGCCGCTCGCGCCACCTCCTCGTACGGGCTCGCCGGATCACGGCCCGATCGGTGTTCGATGCGACGTGGCCGAAGCTCGCCGCCGTGGCGATCTTCGTGTTCGCCTGGCAGTGCGTCGTGTGGAGCGGGTGGAAGTCCGAGACGATCCTTCCCGGGCCGCGACGGGTCGCCAGCTCGTTGTGGGACATCACCGAGAGCGGGCTGCTGCGCCGAGCCGTGGGGATCACGTTCCAGCGGGCGATCGTCGGCTTCGCCGCATCGATCGTCATCGGCGTCGCCATCGGCTTGGCGGTGGCCAGCTCGAAGATCGTGCGCCGGGCGATCGGCTCGATGATCACGGGGATCCAGACGATGCCGTCGATCGCCTGGTTCCCGCTCGCCATCGTGCTGTTCCAACTCGACGAGGGGGCGATCCGCTTCGTCGTCATCCTCGGCGCCGCACCGGCGATCGCCAACGGCCTGATCACCGGGATCGACCACGTCCCTCCCCTGCTGTTGCGGGCGGGGCGAGTGATCGGTGCCCGCGGCATCAGCGCCTATCGGTACGTCATCCTGCCGGCGACGCTGCCGTCGTTCGTCGGCGGACTGAAACAGGGCTGGGCGTTCGCCTGGCGCAGCCTGATGGCCGGCGAGTTGCTCGTGATCATCGCCAGCAAGCCGTCGATCGGTCAGCAGATGCAACAGGCGCGCAGCCTGTCGCGACTACAGCGACATGATCGCCTGGATGGTCGTCGTGTTCGTCATCGGCCTGCTCGTCGACGCCGTCGCCTTCGGCACGCTCGACCGGGCGATCCGCCGCCGCTGGGGCCTGCTCAACGACTGACGCAGCGAATCTTTGGTCGCTGTGAGGCCACCAACGTCATCACAACGACCACGGAGTGCGAAATCGCCGGCTCAGTAGCCGAGCCGCTCGACGCGGTCGGGGCGGCGCTGCCAATCCTTGTCGACCTTGACACGGAGGTCGAGGTAGGTGCCCTCCGGTAGCTGGGCCCGGGCCCGCTCGCCGACGCGCTTGAGCACGGCGCCCTGCTTGCCGATGACCATCCCCTTCTGGCTCTCGCGCTCGACGACGATCTCCACGGTGATCCGGTTGCCTTCCCACTCGCTGACCCGGGTGGCGATCGAGTACGGCAGCTCGTCGCGTGTCACGGCGAGGAGCTGCTCGCGGACCAGTTCGGCGACCCACACCTCGTCGGCGACGTCGCGCACGGCGTCGGAGGGAAACATCGGCGGACCTGCCGGAGCGCGGACGACGAGGTGGTCGACCAGCGC
Source organism: Ilumatobacteraceae bacterium (assembly GCA_963732335.1). GTDB lineage: Bacteria > Actinomycetota > Acidimicrobiia > Acidimicrobiales > Ilumatobacteraceae > Desertimonas. The sequence continues at coordinate 42,333 of CAVSZO010000055.1, forward strand.
GTCGAGACCATCGCCGGTGCGAGCCGAGACCGGGAAGTACGACTCGGCCTCCAGTTCGGCCGCTGCGCCAAGCATGTCGAGGACCTGCGCCGGGGCCGCCCGATCCGTCTTGTTGACGACGACCACGGCCTGCTCCAGGTCGACACGTTCGGCGACCCACCGGTCGCCGGCACCGAACGGCGCGGTGGCGTCGAGCACGAGGCACACGACGTCGACACTGTCCGCGTCGCCGAGCGACTCCAGCGCCGTGGCGTTGACCTTCTCGCCGAGCGCCGTCACCGGCTTGTGCAGCCCAGGCGTGTCGACGAACACGAGCTGGGCCCCCGGCCGGTTGTAGACACCGCGAACCCGGTGGCGGGTCGTCTGCGGCTTGTCCGAGACGATCGACACCTTGGCCCCGCAGATCGTGTTGATCAGCGACGACTTGCCGACGTTGGGTCGCCCGACCATCGTGACGAACCCGCTGCGGAAGGCGCCCTCACTCACACGCTGCTCTGCTCGCGTCTGACCAGTACGGTCGCCCGCAGCTCGCGTTTGAGGATCTTGCCGCTTCCGGTCTTGGGCAGCTCGGCCAGCCAGCTGACCGACCGCGGCACCTTGAACCCGGCGAGATGCTGGCGGGCGTGGTCGACGACGACGCCCTCGTCGCGGGACTCGTCGAGCGCCGAGCCAGGGCGGGGGACGACGACGGCGTGGACTGCTTCGCCCCATTCGTCACTGGGGATGCCGAACACCGCCGCCTCGTAGATGTCGGGGTGCAGCTCGAGGGCTGCCTCGATCTCGGCCGGGTAGATGTTCACGCCGCCGGAGATGATCATGTCGCGTTTGCGATCGCAGATGTAGAGGTACCCCTCGTCGTCGCGGTAGGCGATGTCGCCGACGGTCTGGAACCCGTCCCGGTGGTCCTCGGCGTACTTGTCGGACTGCTTGTAGTAGTCGTCGAAGACTGCGCCGCTGCGCACGTACAGCTCGCCGGTGGCGTCCGGTCCGACGCCGGTGACGATGTTGCCGTCGTCGTCGTAGAGACGGATCTCGACCATCGGCAACTCCTTGCCGCACGAGCCCGGCTTGCGCAGCTGGTCGGCGGGCAGGAGGATCGTGTTGACGCTGAGCTCGGTCGACCCGTAGACCTCGAACAACGACTCCGGCGGGAACACCTCGAGGTAGCGGCGCTTGAGGGCCATGCTCCACGGGGCGGCATTGGCGATCATGATCCGCATCGACGAGCGGTCGTAGCGGTCGAGCACATCGGCCGGCAGGTTGCAGATCGTTCGAATCGGGGTCGGCGCCGAGAACGTCGTCGTGCAGCGGTAGGTGTCGACGAGACGCAGCCAGTCCTCGGCGTCGAACTTGCGCTGCACGACCACCGTCTGCCCGAGGCCGTAGGCCAACGTCATGAACCCCAACGGCCCGCTGTGGTAGAGCGGTCCGGTCGTGAGGTACACGTCGTCGGTCGTGTAGCCGACTAGGGCGACGAACGCCCCGATCGCCGCCGGATCCACGGCAGCGACTTTGCGGAGCGCGCCCTTCGGCTTGCCGGTGGTGCCCGAGGTGTAGATCATCGTCGCCCCATCACCTGCGCCGTCACCGAGCGGTGGTGGGGTGGACGGCGCCGCAGCGATCAGCTCGTCGGCGGCGGCGAACCATCCGTCGGCGGAATCCGGACACTCCCCACCGAACACGAGCACGGACTGGACCGCCGGGATGTCGTCGCGGATGCGGGCGAGCATCGGCGCCAGCTCGGCGTCGAGGTACACCACCGTGGCGTCGCTGTGGCCGATGACGAACGCCGCTTCGGCGTCGGTGAACCGGTAGTTCACCGGGACCGCCGTCGCCCCGAGGCGTTGTGCGGCGCACAACAGGACGACGACACCGACGGAGTTCTGCCCGCACCAGGCGACCTTGTCACCGGCGCCGACACCACGATCGACGAGGACGTTCGCCAGCCGGTTCGCTTCGACGTCGAGCTCGGCGTAGGTCAGCTGCCGCACGGTGCCGTCGTGGTCGTCGATGAGGGCGTCCTTGGCAGGTGTGGCCTGGGCGTACAGGGCGAGCAGATCCATCGTGTCCTCGTGGCTCAGCGGAAGTTGGGGACGACGTCGCGGGCGAAGCGTTCGAGCGTCTCGGTGTCGGGGAGGTCGGCGCACCACGCCACGACCCCGCCGAGTCCGTGCTCGACGTAGGTGGCGAGCTTCTCGCAGACCTGCTCGGCCGTGCCGACGAGGTTGGTCGCCCGCCACGATTCGGTGTCGCCGCCCCACAGGCTGCGATTCCCGGCGGCGGCGATCTCCTCCTCGCTGCTCGCGAAGGAGGATCTCCGGCGACCACGTCATGCTGATCGCCGAGGCGTCGCGCCCGACCGCGTCGCAGTGTGATCGCAGCACGTCGCGCTTGTGCGTCCACGTCGCCAGGTCGCCGCCGAAGTTGGAGTAGTCGGCGTGTTCGGCGACGACGCGCAGGGTCAGCTGTTCACCTCCGCCACCGATCCAGATCGGTGGGTGCGGCTGCTGCAGCGGTTTGGGATCGCACTGCGCCCCAGACACCGAGAGGTAGCGGCCGCTGAACGTGGCGTCGGGCTCGCTCCACATCCGCTTGACGATCTCGACCGTGTCGGCGAGGCGGCCGATGCGCTCGGCCGGGCGCGGGAAGTCATAGCCGTAGGCCAGGTACTCGTTCTCGTACCAGCCGGCACCGATCCCCCAGTCGAGACGGCCCCCGGAGATGACGTCGATCGTCGACGTGATCTTGGCGAGCAGCGCCGGGTTGCGGTAGCTGGCACAGCCGACCATCTGGCCGAGTCGGATCGTGCTGGTCAGCTGGCTGATCGCGGCGACGGTCGTCCAGCACTCGAACACGGCCTCGTGGGCCGGCCGGGGAACGTTGTGGAAGTGGTCGTACACCCAGATCGAGTCGAAGCCGAGCTGCTCGGCGACCGTGGCGATCTCGACGGCCTTCGCCCATTTCGCCGCGCCACCGTCGATCGACGCCAGCTCCATCTTCCAGCCCTGCGGCATGAACACCCCGAAGTGCATGGACGTGGACCGTAGCCTGACGACGTGGTGATGCAGCGACCGGCCTGGGACCGCCCGACGCTGCCCCAGGGGGACGAAAAGGTCGAAGGCGGTGCGCGAGATGTTCGACGCCATCGCCCCGCGTTACGACCTCGTCAACCGGGTGATGACGTTCCGCCTCGACGTCCGCTGGCGGCGCCACGCCGTCGCTGCGCTGACGTTGCCACCCGGCAGCAACGTCCTCGATCTCGCCAGCGGCACCGGTGACCTGTGCGTCGACCTCGCCGCCGCCGGGCACCGGCCGACCTCGATCGATCTCAGCTTCGGGATGCTCCGCGCCGATCACAGCGGGGCACCGCGGGTCCAGGCCGACATCCTGCGCCTCCCGGTCGCCGATGGATCCGTCGACGGTGTGACGTGCGGGTTCGCCCTGCGCAATCTCGTCGACCTGCCGCCGTTCTTCGCCGAGCTCGCCCGCGTGGTGCGACCCGGCGGTCGAATCGCCCTGCTCGACGTCGGAGTGCCGCGCAACCGTCTCGTGCGGACCGGCCACGCCGTGTACTTCGGCAAGTTGGTGCCCAGGATCGGCGGCTGGCTCTCCGACCCGGCCGCCTATCGCTACCTGCCGCGCAGCGTCGACTACCTGCCTGCTCCCGAGCAGCTCGTCGTCGCCTTGCGGCGCAGCGGGTTCGCCGACGCGTCACAGCATCAGCTCACCCTCGGGGTGACCCAACTGTTCACGGGGACTCGCGACCGCTGATGCGCGCGACCACCGTGTTCGCCGACGAGTCGACCAGAGGCGCTCGACCTCAACGACATCGCCCGGGGAGACGGCTACCTGTTCGTACGCGACGGCGTCGGCATCGCCGGCCGCGGCGTCGCCGCCCGTGTGCCCTTCGACGAGGCGCCTGACGCGCTTGGCGGCGATCGACCACACCGACGAGACGTCGCTCGGGGTCGCGCCCGTCGGCATCGGCTGGATTCCGTTCGTGCCCGGCGAGCCGGGCGAGGTCGTCATCCCGCGGGTCGCCGTGGTCAAGTCGGCCGCCGGCGACTGCTGGGTCACGAGCATCGACGCCGGCGACGGGCACGCCGACCTCGGCGATCTGGCTCCGAGCGGCCCACCGCGGCCTGCTGCGGACAGCTACCGGATCGAGCAGGTGACTCCGACTCCGACCTACCTCGCCGCCGTCGCCGCCGCCCGCGACGCGGTGCGGGCCGGGCGCCTCACCAAGGCGGTGATCGCCCGGGAGATCGCCGTCACGGCGACTCGTCCGTTCGACCGCCACGGCATCCTCCACCGCCTCAAGGCCGCCTTCGGGCTGAGCTACCGCTTCGCCGTCGACGGCTTCTTCGGTGCCTCGCCGGAGCTGCTCGTCGCCGTCGACGGACGCACGGTCACGTCGCATCCGCTGGCTGGCACGGCGCCGCGGGCCGGCGACCCCGATCGCGACGCGGCGCTGGCCGCGGCCTTGATCGAGAGCACGAAGAACCAGGTCGAACACCGCGTCGTCATCGACATGGTTCACGACACGTTGCTGCCGTGGTGCAGCTACCTCGACTGGGAGCCCGAGCCGTCGATCGTGACCGTGGCCAACGTCCAGCACCTCGGGACACGGATCGAAGGACGCCTCTCGTCGCCACCGCCGCACGTCGCCACGCTCGTTCGCGCCTTGTCGCCGACACCGGCGCTCGGCGGGCACCCCGGGCCGGAGGCGTTGAAGCTGATCGCCGACGTCGAAGGTGTCGAGCGCGACCGCTACGGCGGCGCCGTCGGCTGGCTCGACGCCACCGGCAACGGCACCTGGGCGGTGGCGATCCGCTGCGCCCAGCTGTCCGACGACGGCATGACCGCCCGCCTCCACGCCGGCGGTGGCATCGTCGCCGACAGCGACCCGCTCGCCGAGTTGGCCGAGACCCAGGCCAAGTTCCAGGCGATGCTGTCGGCGATCATCCGCCCCTGATGGCGTCGGCGACGGCGGCGTTGATGCCGTCGTGGATCGTCACGTTGGTGGCGCGGTCGGTGGCGACGCGCGTGACCGCCGGCCCAGCGACGCCGAGTCGATCGGCCAGCTCGGCGGACGTGGCGACAGTCGTCGCATCGAGTCCGTGAGCGCGGGCGACGGCGACGAGGTCACTGCCGTGGGGCGTGCCGAACAGCTCCTCGAAGCGCGCCGTGGGAAGCGCCGACAGCCTGCGGCAGGAACGAGAAGATGCCACCGCCATCGTTGTCGACCACGACGATGCGCAGGTCGGTCCCTCGTCGCGCCAGCGCAGTGAGCGCACCGGAGTCGTGGAGGAAGGCGATGTCGCCGACGAGGGCGACCGTCGTCGTCCCGCCGATGGCGACGCCGAGGGCGGTCGACAGGACGCCGTCGATGCCGTTGGCGCCGCGATTGGCGTGGGCGATCGCCGCCGGGCCACCGAACCATTCGAGGTCGCGTACCGGCATCGACGAGGCGACGACGAGCCTGGCGCCGTCCGGGAGATTGTCGGCGACGGTGCGGGCGACGCCGGGCTCGGACAACTGCGTCTCCGCGGCGAGCGCCTTGGCGATCGCCTGCTCAGCCTGCGCCGACCGTTCCGTCCACGACGCCATCCAGTCGCCACCGCCCGGCGCCCTCACCGCGAGACCGGGCAACGCGGCGAGCGACGACGCCGGGAGATCGATGGCGACGCGGTGATCGGGGTCGATCACGCCGGGCCCACCGACCTGCAGGATGGTCGGCGCGCTCGCGGCGACCCACGTCGCCAGCACCTTCGACGCCGCCGGGCGACCGACGCGGACGACGACGTCGGGTCGGTGCGCAGCGGCGAACTCGCTCGACGCGCAACATCGCGTCGAACGCCGTGATCGCGGTCGCCAGCCGGCGACAGCCCGACAGCGGATCGGCGAGCACCGGCCAGCCCGTCGCCGCCGACAGCGTTTCGACGTCGGCGACTTCGACCCCGCTGCGGCCACCGGCGAGGATCAAGCCACGTTCGACCGTCGAGCAACGGCGCAGCCACGTCGGTAGCTGCCGTCGCCGCGCTGGTCGCGACGGCGGGGGCGGAGTAGCGCGGCGGCAGTTCGGCGACCTCACCGAGGAACGGCTCGCGGAACGGCAGGTTGAGGTGCACCGGGCCCGTTGCCGCGGCGGCGAAACACCGTCGCCCGAGCGAGCGCCAACTGCCCGCGGCGGCGCCGTCGGCAATGCCGGGATCGTGATACCAGCGCACCGACCGGCCGTAGAGGCCGTTCTGGTCGACGGTCTGGGCGGCCCCGACGTCGCGGAGCTCCGGCGGACGATCTGCCGTGACGACGATCATCGGCACGTTCGACAGCCCGGCCTCGACCACAGCCGGGTGGAAGTTGGCGGCCGCCGTCCCACTGGTGCACAGCAGCACGGCGGGCGTGCCGCCCAGCCCGAGGCCGAGGGCGACGAACGCCGCTGCCCGCTCGTCGTGGACGACGTGAAGGCGCAACTCGGCACGGCCGGCGAGGGCCAGGGCCATCGGCGTGCTGCGCGAACCGGGGGCGACGACGGCGTGGCGTGACGCCGTGGTGGACCCACTCGTCGACGAGCGTGGCGCAGAACGTCGCCTGAACATCCGGAGGGTTCATGTCACGCGCAGATTCCCGATAGGGCGGCCAACATCGCGCCCAAACGCTAGGCCGTCGCACCTGATCGCGGACGATTCCGGCGTAGCGTCGAGGCGATGGATCGGACGATCTCCGATCGAGGTGTTCTCGGACGTCGTCTGCCCGTGGTGCTACATCGGCAAGCGTCGCCTCGATCGCGCCCTGGCCACGCTCGCCGAGGATCCGGAGTTCCCCGCCGTCGACGTCGTGTTCCGCCCGTTCCAGCTCGACCCGCATGCGCCGCGGGGGCGGGCCGAGCCGGTCCTCGACGTCTACGCCCGCAAGTTCGGCGGGGCGGAGCGGGCCGACCGAGTCGATCGCCCGGGTGACCGAGCGTGGCGCGGGCCGAGGGACTCGACTTCCGCCTCGATCGGGCAGTGCGGCCGAACACGGCCGACGCCCACCGCCTGCTCTGGTGGGCGCTGCGATCGGGCGGCGCGGCGGTGCAGCACGATCTCAACGAACAGCTGATGGCGGCGTACTTCACTGACGGCGAGGACGTCGGTGACCACGACGTCCTCGTCGACCGAGCTGCCCGCTGCGGTCTCGACGCCGACGCGGCCCGGCGGGCGCTCGCCGACGAGGAAGGTGTCGAGGCCCTCGCCGTCGCCCTGCAGCAGGCGGCCGACCTCGGCATCACCGCCGTTCCGACGTTCGTCGTCAACTCGCGATGGAGCATTCCCGGCGCCCAGGACCCCGAGTACTTCGTCCGCGCCCTGCGGCGCGTGGCGTGATGGTGACGCTCGCCGCAGACCGGCTGACGACGACGACGCAGCCGACGTCCCGCGGGCGCCTCGTGCTCGTCCACGGCTTCACCCAGACCCGACGGACGTGGGCTCCGATCGCCGCCGGCGCTCAACGCTGACGGGTACGAGGTGATCACCGTCGATGCGCCCGGTCACGGCGAGTCGTCGACGCTGCGCCTCGATCTTCCTGCCGGTGCTGAAGCGCTCGGCCGAACCGGCGGGCCGGCGACGTACATCGGCTACTCGATGGGCGGCCGCCTCGCCCTCCACCTCGCCGTCGCCAGGCCCGATCTCGTCGAGCGGCTCGTCCTCGTCAGCTCCACGGCCGGGATCGACGACGAAGCCACCCGGGATCGCGCGGCGAGCCGACGACGAGCGCCGCGCCGAGGAGCTCGAACGTGACGGCGTCGCGGCCTTCCTCGATCGGTGGCTGGCGCTGCCGCTGTTCGCCAACCTGGCGCCTGACGACGCCCAACTCGCAGACCGACTCGAGAACACGGCGGAGGGCTTGGCCTCGAGCCTGCGCCTTGCCGGGACCGGCGCCCAACAGTCGCTGTGGCCGCAGCTGGCTGCGCTGCCGATGCCGGTGCTGCTCGTCGCCGGCCGGCTGGACACCGAAGTTCGCCACGATCGCCGAGCAGATGGCGGCGCTGATCCCCCGCGCCACCGTCGCCGTCGTTCCCGACGCCGGACACGTCGTCCACCTCGAGCGTCGCGACGCCTTCCTCGCCACGCTGCGACGCTGGCTCGACGCCACCGAGTGAAAGGCTGGTCGGCCGCCCGCCACGGCTACGCGCCAGCGCCAGACCGAGGGTCGTCAACGCACCGAAGGCGAGCTGCAGGCGGGACGTCTCGCCGAGGACGGCGATCAGTGCCGGACCGGTCGCTCCGCTCTGGATCCGGCGCACCGGTGCCACGCGCGAGGGCGGCGGCAGCGAGCCCGATCAGCGCCGGCGGACGCCAGACCACGGCGGCGACGACGACCGCCGCGAACGTGGCGACGACGAGGGCCAGGTAGAGCCACCTCGTCCGCCGGTCGCCGAGGCGGACGGCCAGCGTGCGCTTGCCCGCGGCGCGGTCGGTCGGGATGTCGCGCAGGTTGTTGACGACGAGCAGCGCGCAGGCGATGAACCCGGCCGCGCACCCGACGACGACGCTCAGCCCGGTGATCCGCTCGACGCTCACGTAGGTCGTGCCGACGGTGGCGACGAGGCCGAAGAACACGAACACGAACAGCTCGCCGAGGCCGAGGTAGCCGTACGGCCGCGGGCCGCCGGTGTACCCCCACGCCGCGGCGATGCTCAGCACGCCGACCACGAGCAGCCACCACGACGTCGAGGCCGCCAGGACGAGCCCGGCGACGGCCGCCACGGCGAACGACGACGAGGGCCGCCCGCTTCACCGCCGCCGGCGCCGCCAACCCGGAGGCGACGAGGCGCACCGGTCCGACCCGGACGGCATCGGTCCCGCGCACGCCGTCGGCGTAGTCGTTGGCGTAGTTGACCCCGACCTGCAACGCCAGGCTGACGACGAGGGCCAGCGCCGCTCGCCACCACGAGATCGGCCCGTGTCCGGCGGCGCACCCGACGCCGAGGGCGACCGGCACGATCGCCGCCGGCAACGTCCGCGGCCGTGCGCCGAGCATCCAACGGTTCATCGTCGCGCCACCATCGTGACCCGGTCGCGCCACATGGCCCGGCATGATGGGCGGCATGAGGCGCCGACTGCAACCCACAACCCCGACGCCGACGGCGAATCGCGCGGCGTGACCCACAACCTCGTCGCCCTCGACCTGCCCGGCGGGCCTCGATTCGTCGACGCCCTCAGCCGCATCTGGGCCCGAGGCGACGCCGCGTTCCCGATCGATCAACGGCTTCCCGCACCGGCCAAGGCGGAGCAGCTCGCCGCCCTCGCCGTCGCCGTCGTCCGCGACGCCGACGGCACCGAGCACCGTCTGGCGGGAGGCCGCCCCGTCGACGACGGCGACGCCCTGGTCGATGGCGACGAGCGGCTCGACCGGCGCCCCGAAGGGCGTCGTGCTCACCCACGACGCCGTCGCCGCATCGGCTCGGGCATCGAGCGCACGGTTGGACGTCACGAGCGACGACCACTGGCTCGCTTGCCTCCCGCTCTCCCACGTCGGCGGCCTCGCCGTCGTGACTCGGGCACTGCTGACCGCGAACCCGACTCACCGTGCTCGGTCGTTTCGATCCGGACGCAGGCGGAGTCCTCGGGCGCAACGTTGGTCAGCCTCGTCGCCACTGCGCTGCGAACGGATCGACCCGGCCCGCTTTCGCGCCATCGTGCTCGGCGGAGCACCCCCACCCGACGACCTGCCAGACAACGTCGTGACCACGTACGGAATGACCGAGACCGGCAGCGGCGTCGTCTACGACGGTGTGCCCCTCGACGGCGTCGAGGTTCGAATCTCCGATGACGGCGAGATCCACCTTCGTGGGCCGATGCTGATGCGGGCCTATCGCAGAGCCGACCACGACGATGATCCGCTCGTCGACGGCTGGTTGGCGACCGGCGATCTCGGCGGGTGGCTCCCTGATGGACGCCTCCGCGTCGATGGCCGCCGCAGCGACCTGATCATCAGCGGGGGCGAGAACGTGTGGCCCGAACCGGTGGAACGGGTCCTCCGCGCCCACCCGGCGGTGGCGGACGTGGCAGTTGCCGGTACGCCAGACCCGGAGTGGGGCCAGCTGGTGACGGCGTACGTCGTCCCCGCAGGCGACCAGGCGCCGACGCTGGATGCCCTGCGCACGGCGGTCCGCGAGACGCTGCCGGCCTACTGCGCGCCGCGGCTGTTGCACGTGGTCGACACGATTCCCACCACGCCACTCGGCAAACCGCAGCGATCGGCGCTGCGACCACCAGCCACAGGCTGATCCAGCTCACCGGCCGACCTCCGTCGCGGCGTGGCATCGGGATGACCACGGCGTCGGGCAGTGCCAGCGCGTTGCTCCGGGGTGAGACCACCCCAGACCCCGAGACGCTCACCGGCCTGGAGCGCTTGGTCGAGACAGCTGCTGCGCATCGAGCAGCGACCGCACACCTCGACGGCCCGATCGAACAGCTCCGGCTCGAACCACCACGACGTGTCGTGGGAGGCGCACAGCGGCTCGGCATGGTCGGGATCCCTGCCCGGGAACGGCACCACGACAGCACTCATGCTGTCGACGGTAGAAAAGGGGTGTAACACGGTCCGCTGGACGGGTGCCAGCGGAGGGTTGCGGGCAGACACCGGAGCCCGTCGACAGCTCCGCGCGAAATTCAGACGACGCCGCCGCGGACGCCGGCACCCCCGTCGATCACGTACGTCTCGCCGGTGATCCAGCTGGCAGCGTCGCTGGCCAGGAACGTGACGAGGTTGGCGATGTCAGCGGGCTCGCCGAGACGCTTCGTCGGGAGTTGCTTGGCGAGCGACTCGCCGAAGTTCTCGACGAGCACGGAGGCGAAGTCCGTCTGCACGAGCCCGGGCGCGACGCCGACCACCCGCGTCGGTCCCAGTTCGTTGGCGAGTTGGCGGGTCAGGTGGATCAACGCCGCCTTGGTGAGGTTGTACACGCCGAGGCCGAACTCGGCCCGCATTCCGCCGACGGAGGCGATGTTGACGATGACCCCAGGATGCTCGCGGAACGCCGCCTCCCACGCATAGTGGCACCAGTACAGCGGACCACGCAGGTTGACCTCGAACGTCTTGTCGAATCGCGGCGGATCGATCCCGAGGGTCGCCCCGTAGTACGGGTTCGTCGCCGCGTTGTTGACGAGGATGTCGAGCCCGCCGAAGACGCTCCACGGTCGCCGCCACGCACGCCTCGGCGGCATCGAGGTCGCCGGCGTTGGCGGCGAACACCGCCACTTCCCCCGGTGCGCCCGACGCCGCGATCTCCTCCGCCGCGGCCTCGAGCTGGTCGTGTTTGCGCGAGCTGATCATGACGTTGGCGCCTGACGCGGCGAACTGCGCCGCGATCGCCTTGCCGATGCCCTTCGACGCGCCGGTGACGAGCGCCGTCCTTCCCGCCAGCGAGATCTCCATGGCTTGCGAACGTAACCGCCCGGCGGCGGTTCAGCTGGGTTCGGAGCTCGGTCGGTTCAGGCGCTGCGTCGACCGGCTGCTCGTCGGACTCGGGCGCGAGGACGCCGACACGTAGCTGATGCGCACGAGCCGGACACGCCGGCCGTCGACCTCGTCGACGGTGAACCGCCAGCCCTCGTGGGCGACCGACTCGCCGACCTCGGGGACGTGTTCGAGGGTGCCGAAGATGAACCCGCCCACGGTGTCCCAGTCCTCGTCCGGCAGGGTGATGTCGAGCAACTCGTTGATGTCCTCGACCGGCGTGCCGCCGTCGACGAGATAGTCGCCGTTGGGCAAGCGCTCGATGTCGACATCCTCCACGTCGTACTCGTCGATGATCTCGCCGACGAGCTCCTCGAGACAGTCCTCGAGCGTCACCAAGCCGGCGATCCCGCCGTATTCGTCGGCGACGATGGCCAGGTGGAACTTGTCCCGCTGCATCTCCCGCATCAACCGTGCCACCGGCATGTTCTCCGGGACGAAGCGCACCTTGCGAGCGAGGTCGAGCACGGGTTCGTCGCCGCGTCCCTCACGTTCGACACGGATGAGGTCCTTGGTGTAGGCGAGCCCGACGATGTCGTCACCGTCGCCTCCCTGGACGGGAAGGCGGCTCACCCCGTTGGCGATCGCCAGGTCGAGCGCCGCCGAGACCGTGGCGTCGTTGTCGACGATGAGCATGTCCGGACGCGGCACCATCACCTCGCGCACGACCGTGTCGCCGAACTCGATGATGCTCTCGATCAGCTCGCGCTCCTCGTGCTCGATCACGTCGTCGTCGGCGGCCGCGCCGACGATGCCGAGCAATTCCTGCTCGCTGACGAACGGACCCTCCTTGAGGCCCTTGCCGGGCACGATCACGTTGGTGAGCACGATCAACGCCCGACTCACGAGGCGCAGTGGCGGGAAGGACACGAGCCACTCGGTCGGGCGAGCGGTGAACAGCGCCGCCCGCTCCGCCGACAGCACCGCCCACGTCTTCGGCACCGCCTCGGTCAGCACGAAGAAGACGATGACGTTGAGGACGAAGCCGACGGCGACGCCCTTGGCGCCGAAGAGGTCTGTCGGCCAGCAACGTCGTCAGGAACGCCTGGCCCATCTGCAGCACGGTGACGGTGACGAGCAGCGGGTTGATGAAGCGCTCGGGATGGGTGACGAGCCGCAGCAGCGCCGCGTGCCGACTTGGTGCCCCGCGAGTCGGCGATGGCCTGGGCCTTGACGCGCGAGATGCGATTGAGCGATGTCTCGGCGACGGCGAGGAACGCCAGCACGAGGAGGATGGCGAAGATCGCCAGCAGCATCCAGATCTCTGCGCTGCTCATCGTCACTCCTGTGCCTGGCGGAAGGCGGCCGGCGCCGGACCGCCCCAGTGGTGGGCGACGAGCAGCTCGAGCTCCTTGGACCGCATCGCAGTCGCTTCGTCCGCCTCGGCGTGGTCGTGGCCGAGGACGTGGAGGACTCCGTGGACGACCAACAGCGCCAGCTCGTCGTCGAGCGTCCCGGCATGGGTCGGGCGCCTGGGTGCGGGCGACGTCGGGACAGATCACGACGTCACCGAGGAGAACGGGTACGGGATCGTCGGTCGCTGCCTGGTCATCGCCCTCGTCGAGCGGGAACGACAACACGTCGGTCGGTCCCGGCTCGCCGAGGTGTTGCCCGTTGAGCACGGCGATCTCGTCGCGATCGACGAAGGTCAGCGTCAACTCACCGTGACGGCCGGCGTCGCGCAACACGCGGCGGCGAGACGACACCATCGGTCGACGTCGACCTCGACGTCGGCCTGCTCGTCGGCGCCGACGACCACGATGGGCCCGTCGGTGCCGACGGTGAGACTCGGAGGCTCTGTCGAGGCGTTCACGGTGTCGGCGGCGGGCGCCGGCCTCGGTGTCACGCTCGTAGGCGGCGACGATGTCGGCGACGATGCGGTGGCGGACCACATCGGCGGCACCGAGCTTGACCCATACCAGGCCCTCGATGCCGCGGAGCACACGCTCGAGGCCGAGCAGCCCGCTCTTGCCGTTCGGGACGTCGACCTGGGTGACGTCGCCGGTCACCACGACCTTGGAGTTGAAGCCGATGCGAGTGAGGAACATCTTCATCTGCTCCGGCGTCGTGTTCTGCGCCTCGTCGAGAATGATGAAGCTGTTGTTCAGGGTGCGCCCGCGCATGAACGCCAGCGGGGCGACCTCGACGGTCTGACGTTCGAGGAGCCGCTGGGCTGCCTCCGGATCGACCATGTCGTAGAGGGCGTCGTACAACGGGCGCAGGTACGGATCGATCTTCGCCATCAGGTCGCCGGGCAGGAAGCCGAGGCGTTCGCCTGCCTCGACCGCCGGCCGCGTGAGGATGATCCGCTGCACCTCCTTGGCCTGAAGGGCCTTGACGGCCATCGCCACGGCGAGCCATGACTTGCCGGTGCCCGCCGGCCCGATACCGAACGTGATGACGTTGTCCTCGATCGCTTCGATGTAGCGCTTCTGGCCGCTCGACTTCGGACGCACCGGGCGACCGCGTGCCCCACGCATCACGTCGTGGGTGAGCACCTCGCTCGGTCGCTCGTCGGCGGACACCATCTTCATCACTCGCCGGAGGCTGGCCGTGTCGATGTGGTGGCCCATCTGCAGGAGATCGACGAGCTCTTCGAAGAGGCGCCCGACCTCGTCGGATTGGTCGCCGCGGATGCTGACCTCGTTGCCGCGGACGCTGATCTCGGTGCCCGGAAAGGCGTCCTCGATCTGGCGCAGGTGCTGATCTCGGGGACCGACGAGAGCGGCCATCAGGTGCGTGCCCGGCACGACGACGGTGGCCGTTGTTCCAGTTGCCGTCATGTATAGTCGGGATTCAGGCCGGACGTTCATTGCGTTCCCCGGCCACGCAGGCCGATGGTGGCCGCTCCTCGGCTGGCGCCTCGTCGCTCGCACCGGTCGGCTGGCGCCTCGTCGCTCGCACGGTCGAACGCGCCGTCGCATGCACAGCTGCCGTTTGGACCTGCTCAACGTTCATTGGCCATGCCAGCGTAGCCGTGATCGGCAACCCCTGGCGGTGAATCGGTGTTGAGGTTCCACTGCTCGATCACCGCTACCTCGCGTTCGAAGCCGAGCACGCTGATGCTGGCCGGCAGCAGGGTCAGCCGGCTGCCGCCGATTGCCGGGAAACCGCACCACCGGGCGGCGAGGATGCGCAGGAAGTGGGCGTGGGCGAACAGCATCACGGTCCCGCCGATCGAAGCGAGCTGCATCAGCACGCGATCGGCGCGCCGCGCGACATCGTCGAGGGACTCGCCGTGGCGGATCGTCGCCGTCCAGATCGACCACTCGGGATCGGCCTCGCGAAGATCGGCCGTCCGCGTCCCTTCGAACTCGCCGTAGTCCCACTCGACGAGGTCGTCGTCGACGGTCGCCCGCTCGCCCATCCCCGCCAGGGCACAGGTCTGGCGAGCCCGCAGCAACGGGCTGGTGAACACCGTCGCCTCCGCGGCGGCGGGGAACGAGGCGAGGAACGGCGCGAGTTGGCCGTGCCCGGCGTTCACCCTCGCTGTTCAGCGGCAGGTCGGTCCGTCCAGTGTGACGGCGATCGGCAGTCCAGTCCGTCTCGCCGTGGCGGATCAGCAAGACGCACGTGACCACGTCGGCGCACCGTACACGCCCCCTTGCGCCGTGACAGGGTGTGCCTAGAGTCCCACCCGTGCCCGTCGACCCGATCACCGTGTTCGGACGCGGGGTGATCGTCGCCGACGGTCGCCCCGTTCCGGATCCGTGGTCCGACCGCCGAGTCGGTGACGATCGACGCCGACACCCTCGAGTCGCCGCAGCCCGTCGTCGAGCGACTCCACGAAAGCTGGTCGGCTCGCCGGCCGATCGTCGTCCGGCTCGCCGTCGACCCGGGGTCGTTCCGGGTGCCGCAGTCGATCATCGGCGAACCCTGGCACGCACACGCCGCGCACCGAGCCGTGGTTCGACCGCCTGCACTTCCTCGTCTGGGCGAACAACTACGACTGCCGCGGTGAAGCAGCGCCGGTGTGGTGGTGGGCTCGCAAGGCCAGCCGATTGCTCCCCGGCAGCGCCGTCGTCGAACTCGTCGGTGACGGGCCGTCCACGCAGGCGGGCGACCTACTGCTTGCCGACGGCACGCTGGCGTGGATCGATGGTGGTCCGCGCCAGCCCTGGGATCCGGCCGCGATCGGTGCGGTGATCCACGCCGAGTCGGTGGAGGCCGGCCGGCCGGCCGTGCGAGCCTGCGCCGGCACTGCCCGGCGCCGAGCTCGCCGCCGACCAACTGCGCGCGGTTGGCCACGCAGAGCGGGCCGGCACGGGTCATCGCCCCGGCCGGATCGGGCAAGACCCGCGTGTTGACGGAGCGGTTGCGCCACCTCATCGTCGACCGCGGCTACGACCCCGCGTCGGTGCTCGCCGTCGCCTACAACAAGGAGGCCGAGCGCGAGCTGACGGCGCGCACGGAGTCGTTCGGACCGCACGTCCGCACGCTCAACTCGCTCGGTCTGTGGGTGCTCCGCGAGCACCGTGGCCGCCAGCCTCCGGTCATCGACGAGCGCGAGGTGCGCAAGCTCGTCGACTCGTTGCTGCCTGGGCACCGGCGCAGACGGGCGAACGTCGACCCGATCGGCCCCTACCTGGAAGGTTTGGCGTCGGTCCGCCTCGGGCTGCGCGACCCCGACGAGGTCGAGGGCTCCCGCGACGACGTCGACGGCCTCGGCGAGCTGTTCCCACGATTCCGCGGCGCGCTCCGCGACCGTGGCGTCGTCGACTTCGACGAGCAGATCTACGCCGCCATCGAGACGATCCTCGCCGACGGCCCGTTCCGCGCCGAGATGCAGCGGCGCTGCCGGCACGTGCTCGTCGACGAGTTCCAGGATCTCACGCCTGCCCACGTCCTGCTGATCCGCCTGCTCAGCCTGCCGGCTCTCGACGTGTTCGGCGTCGGCGACGACGACCAGTGCATCTACGGGCACGCCGGGGCCGACCCGGCGTTCCTCATCGACTACCGCGCCCTGTTCCCCGGTGCCGGTGAGCACGCCCTGCGCGTCAACTACCGCTGCCCGACGGAGGTCGTCACCGCGGCGGCGACGCTGCTCGGCTACAACGAGCGGCGCGTCGCCAAGGAGATCGTCGCCGGTCCGCTCAACGACGCCGCCCCGGGGACGCTGCGCATCGTCGAGCACGAACCTGACGGCGGCGCCGAAGCGGTCGTCGAGGTCGTGCGACGGTTGGCTCGGCGAGCCGGGAGTCGAGCCGGCATCGATTGCCGTGCTCGCCCGGGTCAACTCGATCCTGCTGGCGCCCCACGTCGCCCTCAGAGCCGCCGGCATCGCCCTCAACTCCGTCGTGACACCCGACCTCCTCGGCCGAACCGGGCTGCGCGCCGCCATCGCCTACCTGCGCATCGCCGCCAATCCAGACGGGTTCGCCAGTGGCGACGTCGTCGAGATCCTGCGGCGGCCGTCGCGAGGCCTGCCGCAATGGTTCCCCGAGCGCATCTCGCGGCGGCGTTCGTGGACCGTCGGAGCGATCGAAGCGCTGGCGACGAAGGTTCCCGACAAGGACCTGCCCAAGGTCCTCGACCTCGCCGAGGACCTCCGCCTGGTCGTCGACGCGGGCCGGCACGGGTCGGCACGACAGATCCTCGAGGTCGTGCGCGACGTCGTCGGACTCGGCTCGGCGATGAGCCTGCTCGACCGCACCGGCGGTGGGCAGGGAGCCAGCCATCTCGACGACCTCGACGGGCTGATCGCCGTCGCCGACCTGCATCCCGACGCGGCGACGTTCGAGGCGTGGTTGCGCGAAGCGTTCCATGCCGAGCGCGACCCGCACGGGCGTCACCGTGTCGACGATCCACCGGGTCAAGGGTCGGGAGTGGGACCACGTCGCCGTGTTCGGTGTCGTCGACGGGATCACCCCGCACCGGCTCGCCGACGACGTCGAGGAGGAGCGTCGCGTCCTCCACGTGGGCATCACCCGCGGGCGGCGCCGGGTCGCCGTGCTCGCCGACCGCTCCCGCCGCTCGCCGTTCCTCGACGAGCTACACGGTGTAGCACCGCCGCGCCCGCCACGCCGGATTGCGCTGCCTGACGCGGCCGCGGCGCGGGCCGCGGCGCGATCTTGTCCCGGAGGACGTCGAGCTGTCGGTCGCCGCCGTGGCTGGCCGAGAAGGCGTTGCGCGACTGGCGCACGACGCGCGCCAAGGCCGACAAGGTCCCCGCCTACGTCGTGCTCAACGATCGCCACTTGCGCGGTATCGCCGTCGCCAAGCCTCGCAACGCCACCGAACTGGCGGCGTGCGACGGCATCGGTCCGGCCAAGCTGGAGCGCTACGGCGACGAGATCCTCGACGTGCTGAGCGGGCTCTGAACGCGGCAACCAAGGGAGGAAAGTCGTCCCGGGGGCGGCCAATTGTCCATCAACCGACAGGCCAGGGGCGACCGAGTCCTGACACATCGACGACGTTTCGGCATCCTGTCCACGTTTCGGCCCGCTGAGTCGGGACTTCCAGGCACCATCGGTGACTGAGGGCAGCGATGTTACACGCGACGTCGATGACGTGATGCAGGTGGGTATCTGCGTATTCCCTCTGATCCAGTTCGGGTCAGAGCATTTGCGTATCGACGTTGAGTGGAGGAGGTCGGTGTCAATGCCTGCGTCGACGACGTCGATCACGGCAGCGGCGGGCGGTGCTGCTGCGCCCGGTTGAAGCGGAAGGTGATCTCGCACGAGCAGTTGTCGAGAGGTCGGTTGATTGAGCGTGAGTGGCATCGTCACCGTCGAGCCAAGCGCGTGGTTTGCTGCTGATGGATGGCCGGGCATCAGCCGTGAGGACGCAGCGTTCGAGGACGAGTGCCGATGGACACCGATCGGCCTCGACGTGGCGCGAGATGGAGCGTCGTGGCACGACGATCGAAGGGACTAGCATGAGCTCGACGATCGAGTCACAGGATAGGTGCTGTGCTCAGCGATCGCGCCCGTCGTTGTGGACAGGATTCCGTGACCGGCGCGATCAGGTCCTCAGCGAGGAGCGGCACAGCTCCTACTTGCGGTCGGTGCGTCGTGCTGCGATCCCCGGCCGACGGTGGGTGGGAAGCGCTGCGACGGCGATCGCCACCTCTGGTCCTGTGTGGCGTAGCGAAGACCGGACGCCCGGCCCTGGCCACAGCGCCACCGATGAAGGGCTGAGTCACCTCTCAGCGGCGACGGCACAGTCGAACCGAGACCAGAGACGCTCACGATCTGGGCGGACCACGCCCGCGAGCTTGTCTCCGAGGCCCACGCCGCGACGGCCGTGACCGAACACGCTATCACCGGCGCCGACACGCCGTGCTTCTGGGCGCACGACGAACCACATCAGCCGAGAACCACACCCGCAACGGGTAGCGCTGCGATGGAGATCGTGCCCGCCGTCACCGACGTCGAGGCGCGAGTACGGAAAGCGGTCAGCGAGACCATCGATGGCGTGCGCCACCGCTACGACGTCGACTGAGACAGGTCGACGCCGCGTCGGCGCTCGACGCATGAGCACCGAGCCACAGTTCGGAGGCAGCGAGAACGTCGACAAGCGCACCGTGTGGGTTGGCGACGACCACGTCGTCAGGATCGATCGTCAAGTCGAGGGAACCAGGCCTCGAACGACTGCACGTCCACGGCGCCATACGGTCGACCCCGGCCTGTCGGCCGTCGGCCAACGTCCATCGGTGACCAACATGATAGGAGACACTGGACGCTAGGCAGCGACTGTTACACCCCTTCTCTACGATGGGGTACATGGGTTCGAGGCGATTCGTCGATGGTGATCTGCCCGATGACGGGACGGTGTTGGAGGCGTTCGTCAAGCTGTTGGTTGCCGAGCCGGACGAGAAGGACCGTGACGGGCTGGATGGGTTGGTGCGTCGGTCCTTGCGTGTCCGTGGCTGGCTCGACGCCGTCGATGCCCGGATCGCCGTGGCGGCGGACCGTCTGGCTGGCGAGGGAGACGGGGCGGAAGCGGCGACGGTTCTCGCCGGCGGTGGGCGCCGAGCGAGGCGTGACGCTGAGGCGGCCGCCGAGCGCGGCACGATGTGTGCGCGGATGCCCGGTGTCGGTGTGGCGTTGGCCAACGGCACGGTGACGGCGGGCCATGTCGATGCGCTCGCCAAGGCTGCCCGACAGCTCGACGACGAAGGAAAGGAACGACTGGCCCAGCACGAACAGTCGTTGGTCAAGGTCGCGGCATCGATGACGCCCGAACAGTTCGATCGTGAGTGTCAGGATCTGGCCCGCAACCTGAGCGGCGACGACGGGTTGTCGCGCCACGAGCGGATGCGCCGTGACCGCAACGTGCGCCGCTGGGTCGACAAGCACACCGGCATGTGCAAGACGTTGCTGTCACTGGATCCGCTCGACGACGCCAAAGTGTGGACGGCATTCAATGCCACCGTCGCCGCCGCCCGCGCCGCCAACCAACAAGCCGACGAACGCAGCTGGGATCAACTCCAGACCGACGCCATCGTCGACCACATCACCCGCCAAGGAGCCGCCGGCGAAGGCGCCAGCCGCAGCGGCGAGACGGCCCAGGGGGCCGAGGTGTCCGTGCTGATCGACTACACCGCCCTGCTCCACGGCGGCGCCGCCCGGGTGGCCGAGACCTCCGACGGGCAACCACTGCCCGTCGAGGTGATCCGCCGGTTGGGCTGTGACGGCACCCTCGTGCCGATCTGGCTCGGCGGCGACCACGAAGTGCTCGCTGTCGGCCGCCACTGCCGCCTGGCCACCCGGGCACAACGGCGGGCGCTACGGGCGATGTACCGCACCTGCGCCTTCCCCCACTGCACCGTCGGCTTCGAACACTGCCGCATCCACCACGCCACCTACTGGGAACACTTCGGCCGCACCGACCTCGACAACCTGATCCCCATCTGCGAACTCCACCACCACCTCGTCCACGAAGGCGCCTGGACACTCCAGTTGAACCCCGGACGACGAATCACACTGCTGCGCCCCGACGGCACCCTCTCCTACGACGGCATCACCACCAACCGCACCAACCCACCGACCGTCGACGTCACCGCCGGGCACGACACTCGCAACAATCCGTCCCAACCAGTCACCTGCCGGCGCAAGCGGCCGCCACCGACGACGGCGAACGAGATCGCCGAACACCTCCAACTCGCCCTCGAAGACGTCCGAGCCAACTCACCATGATCTGCGTGAGCCGGCGTGCCCGCCCCGAAGGCTGACACGCTGACGTCACGGTCCCACACGAACGCCTCGCCGGCGCCGATCACGACGCCCAGGAACCTCCAGATCGCCGGCCAATCATCGGCGGTGGCGTCACGGATGAGCACTCCCGACCGTGTGCCCGGGTCACTCCGATCGCGGTCATGTCGAGTTCGGCGATCACCTTGGACGGTCGCAGACGGACGCCGAGCTCACCGGGCACGCCGTTGCGGGCGCCGAACTCCTCGGCACGATCCGCACCCATGTAGCGAGCACCGGCCAACGTGGCGATGCGCCGAACCTCGGTGAGCTCTTCCGTGGCCTCGGCGAGGCCCTGCACCTGCACGAAACCGTAGGGCGGCTCTTCGAGGTCGACGGTGAGAACGACACGCGGGTCGCGAGCGATGGCTCTCCCCTTTGCCGAGGCGGCGCTGGTGTTGAACAGCAGGTCGCTACCCTCGACGACGAACCAGATTGGGGCGACTAGCGGCCGGCCATCCGCTGCAACCCAGCCGAGCTTGCCGGTTCGGGTCCCGGTTGACAGGAACTCGCGGACTTGGGGGGTCAGTTCAGCCACATCGCATCCTGCTACCCGGTGGGGGGATCACCGGGTGAGCAGGCGGAGCCTGGTCGTGATCGTCGTCCGGCCGGCTTCCACGTCGTCGCGGAGGTGGGCCCATGCCTCGTCCGCGGTCGTGCCGATCGCCGACGCGACCGCAAGGTCACCGTCGAAACGCTCGGCCTCGGCGGTCCACGAAGGCACCACTTCGAGCAGACGTCCGTCGCGCCCGCGGATGTGGTTCTCGCGGTAGTCGAGCGTGGTCCGCCAACCGGCACGCTCGAGGGCCCGGCGGTCGTCGGGCTGCAACGTGACGCCGTGACGGCGAGGACGATCGAGCGATCGGCGGATGCTCATCGACATGGTGCGATTGTGAACCACAGGACCTGTGGATCGTCAGCCCCTTAACCGTGTGAATTTGTTGGGGACAGAGGGCGTGTGGCTGTGGACGCCGAGCGAATTACTGGGCGAATGGCTGGTCGTCGCCGCCGCCGAAAGCAACCTTCCAGAGAAATCCGTCGGGATCGGCGAAGTACCCGCTCGACCCGCCCCATGTCCGATAGAGGTCGCCGACTCCGAGGGTGATGACGCTGACGTGTGGGTTCATGGTCGCTGTCTCATTGTCACAATCGTCCGAATTGGTACGTCACTGCTCTGAGGGACCGCGACAGGAGAATGTGACCGATGGACCAACAGGACTGGGTGGCGAAGCGTTTCGAGGACCACCGGTCGCATCTCCGGGCCGTGGCCTACCGCATGCTCGGTTCGCACTTGGAGGCGGACGACGCCGTGCAGGAGTCGTGGCTGCGCCTCGAGTCGATCGGGGACTGATGGCGTCGAGAACCTCGGGGGCTGGCTGACGACCGTCGTGGCGAGGGTGTGTCTCGACATGTTGCGATCGCGGACATCGCGCCGCGAGGAACCGCTCGATGTCGACCGCCTCGGCGAGCCGTCCGACAGTCAGTCCGTCGGGCTCAACCCGGAGACGGAAGCGATGCTCGCCGACACGGTCGGTCCGGCGCTACTCGTCGTGCTCGACACCCTGACGCCCGCCGAACGGTTGGCGTTCGTGCTCCACGACATGTTTGCAGTTCCCTTTGACGAGATCGCCCCAATCGTCGGGCGCTCTCCGGACGCGGCACGCCAGCTCGCCAGCCGCGCCCGCCGGCGAGTGCAGGGCGCCACACCGGCCGAACGCGGCCATCTCGCCCGCCAGCGCGCCGTCGTTGACGCGTTTCTCGCGGCATCGCGGAGCGGCGACTTCGACGCCCTGCTCGGCCTGCTCGACCCCGACGTCGTGCTCCGCGCCGACCGCGCTGCCGTGCAGGCCGGGGCGTCGAGCGAGGTACGCGGTGCCGCCGCCGTCGCCGGCACCTTCGCCGGACGCGCCCGCGCCGCCCAGCCGGCGATGGTGAACGGAGCGGTGGGTCTCGTCTGGATGCAGCGTGGTCAACCACAGGTCGTGTTCGACCTGACGATTGTCGGCGGCAAGATCGTCGGGATCGACCTCGTCGCCGATCCCGAGTCGATCACCGGGCTGGAGTTGGAACTGCTCGGCGGCTGACGGACGCGGCCATGAACACATCTGGGCACCAAACCTTGCGCGAACCGTAAGGAACGGTGCCCAGAAGCACGATTTGGCGTCGGCCGAACGGGCTAGCTCGACGCGGCGGTGACCGACTCGATGACGACGGCCTGCGTCGGTTGCTCAGTGGCCGGGTCGCCGAGCGTGCCGATGAGGTCGACGACGTCCAGGCCCTCGGTGACCTCGCCGACGATCGCGTAGTCGGCTGGCAGCCCGACGTCTGCGCCGGTGACGACGAAGAACTGGCTTCCAGCGGTACCCGCCGGCTCGGGTCCAGCCTTCGCCATCGCCACCACGCCGTGTGTGTACGCCGCGCCTTCGGCTGGCACGTCGACGGTCTGGTAACCGGGTCCGCCTCCACCGGTCTGGGTCGGATCGCCACCCTGGATCACGAACCCGGGCACGATGCGGTGGAACACGGTGTCGTCGTAGAACCCCGCTTCGGCGAGGGCCACCAACGACGCGGTTGTGGCAGGCGCCGACCCCGGGTCGAGCGTCACGACGAACGTGCCGCACGACGTGTCGAACGTGAGCGTCCAGGTCTGTGCGGGGTCGATTGACCCCGCCGGTGCGGTCGCTCCGCCGTCGTCGCGAGGCGCCGGCTGATCGACGTCGGAGCAACCCGCGGCGGCGGTGGCCTCGGCGTCGTCCGGCCCTCCGTCGTCGCCGCTGCACGCGGTCAGCCCTGCCGCCACGAGGACTCCGAGCATCGCCAACTTCGTGCGCACGCCGGGGCAAGCTACTGCCACGATGAAGTACCTCGCTGTCGACGTTGGCGGCTCGTCGACCCGCGCTGCAATCTTCGAGGAGGACGGCCACTGCATCGGCTTCGGAAAGGCCGGCAGCGGAAACCCCACGTCATTCGACACCGCGACCGCCGTCACGGCGATCCTCGACGCCGCACAGGCGGCGATCGCCAAAGCCGGATCGAAGCTGGCAGACCTGGCTGGTGGGGTCGTCGGGATCGCCGGGGCGGCCGGCGACACCGGCCCGCCACTCCGTGTCGAGCTCATCAGAGCCGGGCTGCCCGAACGGCTGAAGTTCGAGTCGGATCTCCTCGTCACGTATCAATCCGGTTCGCTTGCCCCCGAGGGCTATGCCCTCGTCGCCGGCACGGGGGCCGCCGCAGTGCGAATCCGCGGCGGTCGGATCGAGGCGACCTGTGATGGCCTGGGCTGGCTGCTGGGCGACGGTGGTTCAGGGTTCTGGATCGGACATCGTGCGGTGCTCGCGGCCACGAGCTCGCTCGACGACCGTGGACCACCGACGGTTCTCGGCGATCTGGTTCTCTCGCGGCTGGGCGTGGAGCGGACCTCGGAACGCGGCCCGGACGGTCGCCTCGTCGGCCTCCGCCGGGCCGTCGACGCCGTGTACCGCCTCCGTCCGGTCGAGCTCGCCCGCTTCGCACCGCTGGCGTTCGAGGCCGAGGCGCTCGGCGACGACGTTGCCCGCCGCATCGTCGCCGAGGCCGGGGACGCCCTGGCCGCCACACTCCGTGCCGTTGTGGTGCAGGACGTCACCGGGCCGCTCGTTCTCGGCGGCAGCATCCTCTCGCACCAGCCATCAGTGGCACGACCGGTCGTGCAATCCTTCCACGCGGCCACCGCTGGCGACGCGCTGGTCATCACCGTTTCGGACGGAACCGTAGGCGCCGCGGCGCTGGCTCTGCGACACGGCGGCGTGCCGGTCGACGACACGGTCTTCTCGCGCCTTCAGACGTCGCTTGCCGCGTTGCGCTGATCTGGCTCCGCCACCATGCGGAAGTCGTACTCGGCGGGCACCTGGCGGGCGGGGAAGACGGCGTTCCACAGCTGGTCGAGACTCCGCTCCCCCTCGCGCAGGTCGGCGACCTCGAGACCGTCCTCGAGGATGGCCTGCGCTCTCCTGACGTCGCCGACGCCGTGCGCGGCCCACGCCTCGAGCAGCCTCAAGCGGCTGCGGTTCCGGACGTCGACGGGTAGGTCGTCGAGCAGCGCCAGGGCGTCGTCCGGGCGACCGTCATCGAGCAGCCGGCTGACTGCCTCGGCACACAGCCGCCATTCGCTTGGCACCATGCGCGCCGCCGCCACGGCGTACTCAGCCGCCTGGCTGGGTCGACGGTCGACGCGGGCGATCTCGGCGAGGCCGCGTAGCGCCCACGCGTTGGCCTCGCGACGCAGCGACGATTCGTACCGAGCCATCGCCCGTGGTAGGTCACCCCGGCCGTGCGCCAGGACGGCGCCGAGGTAGTCGGACAACCAGGTCGGCGGTGCAGCGCCGAGCCGCGCCTCCCAATCGCCACCGACGATGTAGGAACGCGGCGGGCAATCGGGCGGCTGCGACGGCAATCGTCCGGAGTGCAGCAGTTCCAGCCACGGCTCCTGGTCGTGTCCGAGCGAGGAGTCCCGGAAGGGTGTCCCGGTGTCGTCGAACCAGTCCGACCCGACGAGGTGCCGGCGCTGTCGTTCCAGCGCTCCCCAGCCCGAGCCAGTTGCCAGCAGCTCCGTGGGCGCCTGATCGGCGACGTTCTCCGCGGCGCGATGCCACACGTCGAGTTGGTCGGCCGGGACGAGCTCGTCGATGGCGCCACCGACGTGGCCGACTGCGTCCTCCCAACTCCCACGGTGGCTGCAGCTGGGGGTCGACGGCGACCGCGCCGAATGCCTCGGTCCAGCTCCACACCGCCCGCGCCGGCATGGAGATGTGCTCGAACTGGGTCGGCGCCAGCCCGGCCTGGATCTCGGCATAAACCTCTTCGCCGGCATGGGAGAGCCACTGCTGCCAACGCCGCCCGCCGCTGCCCGTCCCCCACACGAAGAGCTTGCGGCCGCGTAACTCGCCCGTCGAGACGTGGGCGACTCCTGTCCCGTCACCGTTCACCGCCGCGATCCAGGGCCGCTGGCCGGTCCCGATGTCGAAGAAGAAGTCGGCGGCGTGGACGTGGCGCGACGGGAAGGTCACGTCGCCGTCGCCGTCGTCGGGGACGGCGGCGACGCGTAGGGTGCTCGGGTACTCGGTGCGGAACGCCCGAGTGGCGGGTGCCAACACGCGGGTGTCGGGCCTGACTGTGACGGCCGCGTTGGTCCACCAGTACATCGGCGTCGCCGTGTCGTTGAGGTTGCGGATGCGGACGTGGGCGAGCAGCACGGTGGACGATTGGGGTATCCAGAGGTCGACCTGGAACACGACGCCGCGGATCCGCTCCCACTCCCACAGCCGCAGCATCGGCTCGCCGTCTGGCCCTTCGACGTTCGCCGCGTGAAGCGTGTCCATCGTCGTCGGCGAATGGCCCCGCGTGCCGATGTTCCACTCGACCCCGCCCGAGCACCAGGCGTTGCGCAGGGCCAGGTTGGCGGGCTGGACGACGGGGTTGACGTACAGCAGCTCTCGATCGCGCTCGCCGGTCGTAGAGCGAGAGCAACCGTCCGCCGAGATCTAGGGCGACGGTGGCGCGCAGCCGGTCACTCTCCAGCACGGCGACGCGGTGCGGTCGTGGCTCGAGCCGGCGCCCGTAGTCGTCCTGGGCGAGATACGGCAGCAAGCGTCGGCGGCGTACCTTGACGGGCACGGCGTTGCGATGTCCGCAGGGACGTCGCTGGCGATGTGCTCGATGGAGACGAGCGGATCGAGCATCGGCAGCCGACCGCACGGACCGAGCGGCGCGGTCGGCAACACGATGCTGCCGACGATCGAGTCTCGGTGACCAACTACTTCATCGTGCCTTGGGTGACCGAGCCGGCGAGCTGGCGCTGGAAGATGACGTACATCACGAGCACCGGCAAGACGGTGATGATCACGGCGGCGAACAACGAGCCGAAGTCGACGGAGTAGCCGGCGCCCGACGCGAACCGGCTCATGCCTTGCGCCAGCACGTAGTTGTCCTGGTCGCTGTTCAGGGCGACCGGGAGCAGGAACTGGTTCCACAGTCCGAGGAAGTTGAAGATCGCCACCGAGGCGATGCCCGGCCGCGCCATCGGCAGCATCACCTGGAAGAACGTCCGCCACTCGCCGGCCCCGTCGACGGCGGCAGCCTCGGCGATCTCGTCGGGCAGCCGCCGGAAGAAGGGGTACAGGAAGAACACGGTGAACGGCAGGGCGAACGCCACGTAGACGACGACCAGCCCCGGCTGCCGGTTGAGCAGGTGGACGTTCTGCATCAGCTTGAACAGCGGGACGATCGCCAGGAAGATCGGGAACGTCAGGCAGGCGAGCATCATCCAGTAGATCAGCCGGTTGCCGGGGAACTGGTAGCGGGCGAGCACGTAGGCGCACATCGATCCGAGCAGCATCACGATGACGAGGGCGCTGCCGACCACGGCGATGGTGTTGAGGAAGTAGTCACCGAAGCGCTCTTGCGGTCCACGCCGTGCGGTAGTTCGTCAGGCTCCAGTCGGCAGGCAGCGAGAACGGCGACTCGAAGATCTCGCGCGAGGTCTTGAACGACGACAGCAGCGTCCACAGCAGCGGGGCGATCACGACGATCGACCACAGGATCAGCGTGAAGTGCGAGGCGGCCGCCACCGCGACGTCGCCGCGCGTGCGCGCGGTGGTTGGTCGTCGCCAACGGAGGCGGGGGTGGCCTCGCTGGGAGCGATCGCAGTGGTCACGACAGCAACCTCATCCCATCTGCACCCGTTCTTTGCCGCCGGCCAAACGGTTGACGATGAACACGATCGCGGCGAACACGAGCGTGACCGCGGCGAGCACGACACCCATGGCACTGGCCCGGCCGGCCTTGCCGTCGACGAACGCCGTCTTGAACAGCTCCTGGGTCATGACGCGCGTCGAGTTGTTCGGACCACCCTCGGGGGCCAGCGCCTGGGTGTAGACGAAGGCATCGAGGGCGAGGATGCCGAGGTAGATGTAGGCGGTCTGGACGGAGTCACGGATCAACGGGATGGTCACCGAAAACGTCATCCGTAGTCGGCCGGCGCCGTCGATCCGCGCCGCGTCGTAGATCTCGGCCGGCACGCCTTTGATCGAGGCGATGAACAGCACCATGTAGAAGCCGACGAATCCCCAGACGATGACGAACATCACGGCCCAGCGGGCCGTCGACTCTTCACCGAGCCAGGCGAAGCGTGTCGAACTGGCTGAATCCGAGTCCGGTCAGGACGCCGTTGAGCAGCCCGTTGGCGGGGTCGAAGAGCTTGCTCCAGATCAGCCCGATCACGATCGCCGGGACGACGTACGGAAAGAACGACACCACGCGGTAGAAGGTCGAGTTCCTGATCCCGCGCAGGTTGCCGCGACTCGAACCTCCGATCGTGATCATCGTGGCGAACGTCAAGGCGATCACGATCGTGACGAACGGCACGACGATCGCCATGAGGATGTTGTTCCGCACCGCCTTGCGGAAGGTGTCGTCGTCCCACAGGCTCGTGAAGTTGTCGAAGCCGATGAAGTTGAAGTTGGCCTGGAAGCCCGTCCAGTCGGTCATCGCGTAGTAGCCGGCCTGGATGAACGGCCACACCACGAACACGAGCACGACCGCCACGGGCACGCCGAGGAAGACCAGCATGAAGCTGACGTAGTCGAACGTCAGCTTGCGGCGGCGCCGACCCCTCCGCGCGGTGATCCGACCGCGCGGAGGGGCGACGACTGCCGTGGTCGTCGGGGCGACCGAGCTCGTCACTCCACCACGATCTTGGTGATCGAGTCGTCCTCGCGGATGCGGTCGGTGATCTCCTGCGACTGCGAGGTCAGGTCTTCCACCGACATGTCACCGGCGAGGAACGTGTTCCAGATCGGAAGCTCGTCCTGGTTGGTGCCGTAGAAGTCGTAGAAGATGAGGTTGAAGATGTCCTCGCCCGCCGCCGCCAGCATCTCGGCCTGCGACACCAGCGCAGTGGACCCGAACCCGTCCTCGGGCACGAGGCCTGCCACGATCGTCGGGGCCAGCTTCGTCTTGGCGAAGTTGGTCGCCGCCTCCGTCGACAGCATGATCCGCAGCAGCTCCTTGCCGCCGGCGACGTTGGCGCCCTGCGACGGCACGATGAACGGCTCACCCGCCGTCGCGCGCAGCGCCGACGCCGGCATCACCGAGTCGGCGGTGACCGCCCACGTGGGCACGCCCCTCATCTGGAAGTTCTCGGCGGTCTGGTCCTTCATCTCGTTCTCGATCCACGAGCCGGACGGGTACATGATCGCGTCCTGGCTGAGGCTCCACTGCGCCTGCGCCTGGGTGAACTGCGTACCGCCGCCACCCGGCTGCATGTAGCCGGCGTCGATGATCGCCTTCAGCCCGTCGAACGCCGCCTGCACGGCTGGATGCGACCAGCAGCCCTCCTCGAGGTTCTCCATTGCCAGGCGCACCTCGTCGCCGCCCTCTTTGATCGCCGACTCGAGGCACATCGTCCGGTAGTAGCTCGACGCCTCTTTGCCCCAGCAGAACAGGTACTTGTCCTGCTCCGCCGCCGCGGCCCCGAGCTCGAGCGCCTCCGCCCAGTTCGTCGGCGGCGTCCAGCCGTTCTCCTCGAACAGGCTTCCCGAGTACCACACCCCGTACACCGTGAAGGCGTAGTTGATCGCGGCGAGCTTGCCGCTCGAACGTGCCGGGCGAGAGCACGCCGCCGTACAGCGTGTCACGGATCGTGACGCCCTCGAGGTTGGGGGCGTCGATGACGTCGGTGAGGTCCTCGAGCTGGTCGAGGATCGTGTTGAAGCCGATCGCCTGGGCACCGGAGTTGTCGACGAGGTCGGGCGGGTTGCCGCCGACGAAGCGAGGCTGCAGCTCGGTCGCGATCTGCGTCGACGGGGAGACCTCGACGGTCGAGCCCTCGTGGGTCTGGGCGAAGATGTCGGCGGCGAACTCGACGTAGTCGATGCCGTAGCCGCCGTCGAAGATCACGGCATCGACGGTGGAGTTCTCGGCCATGCCGAATGGGTTGACGGCGTCGACACCAGCTGGGACCGTGCCGTCGCCACCGGGGACAGTGGTGTCCGGGACGCTGGTGGCGCCGACGATGCCTGCCTTGGCGAGATAGGGGGCGAGTGCGGCCCCGGCGCCCACGGCTGCGGCGCCACGGATGAAGCCGCGACGGTTGGTGGATGCCTGTTCGATCTTGTCCTTGTTCATGTTGTTGTTTACACGTTCCTTGTCGAGTGGTTCGGTGGTTGGGGGACAACCGGAAGGCGTGAGCGCAGCCTCCCCCTCATGCTGCACTCCAAATGATGGCGCTTCCGAATGGGTCACGCCAAGCGGCGGATCCGGCCGCGATAGCGATCTTCGAGGGCGTGGTTGTGTTCGTCACCTCCTGGAATGTTCGCCGAAACATAAACGGGTGGAGTCTCCCCCGCCTGGACGAGGCGGTCCGCAACCATGATCGTGAGCAGCTGGGCGACGAACGCTGCCGTGATCGACGAAACGGCGCCGATGCCGAGCCCGTCGCCAAGGGTCATCGTGGTGTCGCCGTAGGGTGCAAGGTTGTCGATCACGACGTCTGCCACCTCGGCGAGCCGCTTGCCGCTGGGGTGCTTCGGTGCGACGGCGTTGGTGTGCTCGAGACTGGTGACCGCGATCACGCCGTGACCCCGTTCTTTGGCACGGAGCGCCATCTCGACGATCGAGCCATTGACCCCGGAGTTGGAGGCGATCACGAACACGTCGGCGGGGTGCAGGGCGAGGCTGTCGAGCAGCTCGCCGACGACCGACGCATCTCGCTCCAACGTGGCGCCGGTGAGGGCTGATGCGTCGCGGTCGCCGTACAGCACGACGTCGCGGAGGGCGATGCGGTTGGTCGGGATGAGACCGCCGGCGCGGCCGGCGATCTCCATCGCGAAGGCCTCCGAATGGCCGGTGCCGAAGGCCTGCACCACACCGCCGGCGGTCAACGCCTCGACGATGAGCTTGCTGGCCGCTTCGAGCGCTCCGGCGTTCGCCCCATCGGCGAGCCGTTCGAGGCGTCTCACGACCTCCCCGCGGTAGGTTGCCGTCAAGTCGCCCACGAAATGCCCTGCATCGATCGTTCGCCGCTGGCCGTCGTGCGCGCGAATGTCACCAACCTTCGTTCGGCTCCCCTGTACATGCTGAACCTGCAACAGTTTGCGAGATTCACGCAATCTTTGCGCAGAATGTTGCGTCCGTCAAGGCATTCGATGCGACGTCATCGGGGCTTGAGCGTTCCTCGAGCCACGGTCCAGCGGGCCTTTGGCCGCTGCCCGACGGTCGACGAGTAGCCCTCACGCGTCGGCGACGGTGCGAATGAGATCCACAGTCACGTCGCCAAGGCCGCCCACAACGACGGATGCTTGCTCGAGCACGGCATCGTCCGGCGGGAAGAGCGTGTTGGGCACGGCGATCACGGCCATTCCCGCGGCGAGGCCGGCACGGATGCCGTTCGTCGAGTCCTCGATGGCGACGCACTGCTCGGGGGCGACGCCCAGACGTCGGGCCGCTTCGAGGTAGACGTCCGGCGCCGGCTTGCCGCGGGCCACTTCCTCGGAGGAGACCGTGACCGCGAACAACGGTCCCAGCGCGCTGGAATCGAGGACGAGGTCGATGATGGGACGATTCGACGACGAGGCAAGGCCGAGCCGCCAGTGCGTGGCGATGTTCCGAACTGTCTCCACCGCACCGGGAAGGAGCGGGAGCCGATCGGCGTACTGCTCCTGCACGAGCCGGACCACCTCGTCGCTGATGGCATCGGGATCGAGTCGCACGCCTAGCTCGTCGCGGCAGGTACGTCGCCCACTCGGTCGAGCTCATCCCCATCATTTCCCGGGTCGCCTCGGAGCGCCACTGGCCGCCATGACGGGCGACGACCGCTCTGCGAGCCTCGTCCCAGACCGTCTCCGAATCGACGAGAACACCGTCGAGATCGAAGAGCACCGCCGCTGGCATGCGATCGGACATCGTAGGCGCCGCCATGGAATTGACTCACGACCGGGATCGACCGGGTCGGACCTGGGTGTTGTCGTTCCCGGAAACCGAGACGGTCGACACCCAGATTTGGGCGGGCGACAGCCGCCCCGTCACTCGCTGTGGCGAGCGACGCAGAACTCGTTGCCCTCGGGATCCTGAAACGTGTACCAGTGAACGCCGTACTCGTCGCGCTCGTGGACGAACGATGCGCCGAGCGACTCGAGTTGGCGGCGAGCCCCGTCGAGATCGTCGACGTCGAGATCGACGTGCATCCGGTTCTTGGCCGTCTTGCCCTCGGGGACGCGGATGAACAACCAGGCCGGTGCCGATTCTGTGCGGTCGATCGCGGCGAAGTTCTCGTTGGCCCACTCCACCACTGGGCGCTCCAGTACGGCCGACCAGAACGTGGCCAGGGCGACCGGGTCGTGGGCGTCGAACGTGATGTTGTACAACCGCATTGGGGCGACCCTAGGGCAGCCGCACCGTCGACGGCCTCGAGCAGCGGTTCGGAGCAGAGGTACCGCCTCACAGGACCGGCGGCAGGCTGTTGCAGAATGACACCCCGGGCTGCATGGTCATTCACCAGGCTGCACATTCATGCATCGTCCCTGCCAGTCGAGCGTGCCTGCCGTCCGATTGGTGAGGTCACGCAGCGGTTTTCCGCTGCAACAGCTCACCAAAGACGGTGCTGGGCGTTGCGGGTCTGGACGCGGTGTGCATGGCCATCCAGCACCCGCGACTTTGCATCAGCTTGGCGGGTGTCCCCCGAGGCGGTACGTCCCCGAGGAACGACCACCAGAGTTCCGTGGGCTCCCGGTTAGCGTCGATGGTGCCATGACGACCGAAACCGACCGCGAATTCGACGTTGACGCCGACCGGAAGCCGATCCTGCTCACCGTTGACGACGATCCTGGCGTGTCGCGGGCCGTCGCTCGAGATCTCCGCCGCCACTACGGCGATGCGTACCGGGTGGTGCGCACCGAGTCCGGCCCGGACGCCCTCGACACCCTGCGCGAGCTGAAGCTTCGTGGCGATCTGGTGGCGGTGCTGCTCGCCGACCACCGGATGCCCGGAATGACCGGTATCGAGTTCCTCGAGCAGGCGATGGACCTGTTTCCCCGCGCCCGGCGCGCCCTCCTCACCGCCTACGCCGACACCGGGGCGGCGATCAAGGCGATCAACGACGTCGACCTCGACCACTACCTGCTCAAACCCTGGGATCCGCCCGAGGAGAAGCTCTACCCGGTCGTCGACTCCCTCATCGACGCGTGGCGCGCCGATTGCGACGTCCAGCCGGTCCGTTGTACGCAGGTCGTCGGGCACCGCTGGTCGGCGCCACTCGTTCGAGGTCCGTGACTTCCTGGCTCGTAACTCGGTGCCCTACCGGTGGCACAACGAGCGAGGAACCGGAGGGACAACGGCTGCTGGCGGCGGCCGGGGTCGATGCCACGGCGATCCCGCTGGTCGTCACACCCACGGGTGAGCATCTCGTCGCTCCCAGCATCGGCGAGCTGGCAGCCCGGGTCGGGCTCTCGACGACGCCCGCCACCGACTTCTACGACGTCGTCATCGTCGGTGGTGGTCCGGCCGGGCTCGGCGCCGCCGTGTACGCGGCCTCGGAGGGCTTGCGCACGGTGCTGGTCGAGCGACGGGCGACCGGGGGGCAGGCCGGGCAGAGCTCGCGCATCGAGAACTATCTCGGCTTCCCGGACGGCATCAGCGGGACCCAGCTGACCCACCGCGCCCACCGTCAAGCCCAGCGGTTCGGCGCCGAGATCCTCACCACCCGCGATGTCGTCGGCCTCGACCTGCGGCCGTCGTCACGAGCGGTTCGCTTCGACGACGGCGGTGAGGTCGTCGCCCACACCGTGCTGCTGGCCACGGGGATCTCCTACCGCAAGCTCGACGTGCCGGGCGCCGACGAGTTGACCGGACGGGGCGTCTTCTACGGTTCGGCGGCCACGGAGGGCCCGGCATGCGAGGGCGACGAGGTCTACATCGTCGGCGGGGCCAACTCGGCCGGCCAAGCGGCGGTGTTCTTCGCCCGCCATGCCCGGCGCGTCACGATGCTGGTGCGGGCCAGCAGCCTCGAGGCGTCGATGTCGCACTACCTCGTCCAGCAGATCGCCGAGACCCCGACCATCGACGTCAGGCTGGACTGCGAGGTGATCGCCGTGGAAGGCGACGAGCACCTCGAAGCGCTGACCGTCTGCAACCGCACGGGTGGGACCCAAGAGACGATGAAGGCGGGCCACCTGTTCGTGTTCATCGGCGCCGCCCCTCGAACGGAGTGGCTCGACGGCGTGGTGGCACGCGACTCGAGGGGCTTCGTGCTCACCGGTCCCGACCTGTGGTCGACGGGCGCAGACCGCGGGGCTGGCGCGTCGACCGCGACCCGTACTTCCTCGAGGCCAGCGCGCCCGGCGTGTTCGCGGCCGGCGACGTTCGAGCCAACTCGGTGAAACGGGTCGCCTCGGCGGTCGGCGAGGGAGCCATGGCGATCCAGCTGATCCACAGCTACCTGGAGTATCAGTGAGTCAGGCCGAGCGGTTGTCCGCCGACGAGCTGCGAACGCTGATCCTGTTCGAGAAGCTGGAGGACGACCAACTCGAGTGGCTGGCCGCCCACGGTCGCATCGTCGAGTATCCGGCCGGGGCCATAATCCATACCGAGGGAGCTCCGGCGTCGTGCTTCCTCGTGTTGCTGTCGGGCATGCTGGCGATGTCGCGGCGGGTGCAGGGCGGCGAGCTCGAGCTGACGCGCACCGACTATCGCGGCTCCTACACCGGCGCCTTCAACTTCTACATGACCTCGCACAATGTGCCTGACGTGTATCCGGCCACCGCCCGGGCGGTGAAGGATTGCCAGCTCTTCGAGCTCCCTGCCGCCGAGCTCGGCAAGGCGTTCCGAGAGTGGTATCCGATGGCGGCGCACTTTCTCGAGGGCTTCTCCACCCAGGCGATGGAGAATCGCGACGCCATCGAGCGCCACGAGCGGTTGGTGGCCCTCGGCTCGGTGACCGCCGGCCTCACCCACGAACTGCACAACCCCGTCGCTGCCGTGCTGCGCGCCAGCGCGCGCCTGCGCGAGATGCTGGCCGAGATGCGCGAGAAGCTCGGCTTGCTGATCCGCAGCAACCTTCCGGCTGACCAACTCGAGGCGGTCGCCGACCTGGCCGCTCGGGCACTGGCGAGCTTCGCGCGAGGCGCCGAACCTGTCGCCGATCGAAGCATCGGATCGCGAGGACGAGGTGACCGACTGGCTGAGCGATCACGGGATCGCCGATGCGTGGGAGATCGCACCCACGTTGGTCGCCGCTGGACTTGGCATCGACTGGCTCGAGGAACTCCTCGACGTGACCCCGCCACCGCACCTCGACTACGGGCTTTCCTATCCGGTCAGGGCGATCGAGTCGGACAACCTGCTCGACGAGATCACCGACAGCGTCGAGCGCATCTCGGGCTTGCTCGCATCTGCCCGCCAGTACACCCAGATGGACCGGGCGCCGCTGCAGACGGTCGACGTGCACGATCTGCTCGACGCCACCCTGACGATGCTCAGCCACAAACTCGGCGACGACATCAAGGTGGTCCGCGAGTACGACCGCAGCCTTCCGCCGATCATCGCCTACGCGGGTGAGCTGAATCAGGTGTGGACGAACCTCATCGACAACGCCATCGATGCGATGGGTGAAGGCGGCACGCTCACGGTTCGCACGCGAGCCGAGGGCGAACGGATCGCCGTTGAGATCGGCGACTCGGGTCCGGGGATCCCGAATGACATTCGCAGTCGCGTGTTCGAGCCGTTCTTCACGACCAAGGACATCGGCAAGGGCACCGGCCTCGGGCTCGACATCGCCTGGCGGATCGTCGTCGGGCGCCATGGCGGCGAGATGAGCCTCGAGTCCGAACCCGGCGACACCAAGTTCGAGGTCGTGCTCCCCCTGCGTCCATCCGGGGGCGAGGAAAAGTGAGCAGCGACTGCGACAGTGTTACCTGCTGGCAAACGGGGCATGAACGGAGTAAAGAAGGTAGTCGCCATGAGTGAAGGGGATCTGCGCACCGCGCCACACGTTGCCGCCACCGAACGACCGTTGGTGGTCGACTTGGGCGACCCGGCCGCCGTCGAATCCTCGCTCACGGGCGGCAAGGCGGCGGCCCTCGCCAGGGGCCGCGGCGCCGGACTGTCGAGCCTCCCCGGCGTCGTGCTCACGACCGCGTTCTCGGACGCCGTCGATGCGGGCGCCGACGTGGCCACCCATGACGCCGTGCGTGCGGCCTTCGAGCAGGCGGGTGGCGACCAGCGGGCACTGGTCGCCCGCTCCTCCTCGGTGGTCGAGGACATGGAGTCGTCGTCGATGGCCGGCCAGTTCGAATCCGTCATCGGCATTACCAGCTTCGACGCGTTCGTCGAAGCGGTCAAAGCCGTGTTGGATTCGCGGGCGCGAGCCGGAGCCGCTGACCATCCGATCGCAGTGCTCGTCCAACCGCTGATCGAGCCGGCGTACGGCGGCGTGATGTTCGGCATCGATCCGGTGACCGGTCGCACCGACCGCCGGATCGTCAGCGCCGTCACGGGCGGGCCGGAACGGTTGGTGAGCGGAGAGGTCGACGGCTCCCGATACGTGCTCGACCCGTCGACCGCCAAGGTCCTCGACTTCGCCGCCAACGACGGCCCGAAATTGCCGGCGGCCGACCTACGGCGGCTCGTGGAGCTGTCCGCCAAGGTCGCCTCCGTCTACGGCGGGCCACAGGACGTCGAGTGGGCGATCGACACGGATCAGAAGCTGTGGCTGCTGCAATCGCGCCCGGTCACCACGGAGATCCGCGGAGTTCCGCGCGGCCCCATCTACGGCCCGGGTCCGGTCGCCGAGACGTTCCCGTTCCCACTCACCGAGCTGGAGATCGACCTGTGGGTACCGCCGCTCCGAGAGGCGGTCCGCGAAGCGGTGGTGTTGGCCGGCTCGGCCACCCCGGGGGACCTGGCCGCCAGCGAGGTCGTGGTGAGCGTCGACGGGCACGTCGCCATCGACCTCCGCCTGGCAGGCGAGATCAAGCCCAAGCTGACCCTGCTCCATCGGCTCAACCCGATTCCCGCGAGCCGCCGCCTGCGCGGCGCGTGGAGGGTCGGGAGGTTGCGTTCCGCCCTCCCCCGCCTCGCCGAACATCTCCTCGATCGCACCGACGCCGATCTCGAGGCCGTCCCGGCGCTGAGCGACCTCACCAGCCGGCAGCTGGTCGCCTTGCTGCATCGCAGCAAGGCCATCCTGCGGGCTCTCCACGCCCACGAGATCCTCATCGGCATGCTCACCGACACCGGCGGCAACCGGATGACGGGCGCCTCGGTGGCCCTGCGGGTACTCGCCGAGGCCCGCCAGGACGGTCTCGACGACAAGGAGATCCTCGTCCGCAGCCCCGCTGTCCTCGCCCTCACCGGGCCCCAGGTGGCGTCGGCGCCCGTCCTTCCCGAGGAGGCGATGACGCTCAACATCCCCACCGCCCCGGAGTGTGAGCGTTGCAGTGACAACGGGATCCTTCGTGAGGCGCTCCGCCTCCGTGTCCGCTGGGTGCAGGAGTTGTCGGGCCGCGCCGCCTGGAAGATCGGGGAGCGACTGGCGGCCGCCGGCGATCTTCCCGAACCCGAGTCGATCCGCCATCTGACGCTCGATCATGTCGAGGCGGTCGTCACCAAGCGAGCCGTCGTCGTGCCCGCACTGCTGGAGAGCCACGACCACGACTTCGGCTCGCCGTTGCCGGCGTCGTTCCAGCTGTCCGATCTGGGCAAGCCGATCCGCTCGCAGTGCGACAGCGAGGTGGGCGGTGGCACCGGCGCCGGTGGAGGTGAGGGCAGCGGGCCGGTCACCTATGACACCAGCGATCCGCCGCTCGGCTCCGTCCTCGTCACCACGACGCTGTCACCCGGGCTCGGGCCGTTGCTCCCGCGGCTCAAGGGCATCGTGTCCGAAACGGGCTCGGTGCTCTCCCACCTCGCCATCCTGGCCCGTGAGGCCAGGGTGCCCACGGTCGTCGGCTATGCCGGGGCGATGGGCGACCTTCCGGAGGGCGCCGTGGTCCACGTCGACGGCGAGACCGGGCAAGTCACCATCGAGGACAAGGAGTTGACGTCGTGAAGACCATCGCCTGGCTGGCCGGCATCGGCACGTTGCTGGCGGGCGTCTTCTACATGGTCATCTCGTTGAACCGCTGGGAGTGGAACCGGGCACTGTTCTTCGGGCTGATCGTGCTCATCGCCGAGGTTGCCCTGGCCACCGGTCTGGTCCTTCGTCGCCTGGCCCGTCTGGAACACAACCTCAAGGGTCCCGCCGACCAGGAGGTCGTCAAGATCCTCCAGGAGACCCGGCCGACCCGCGATCGGTTTGCCTGGATGCGCGAGTCCTCGGGACAGCTCAACGTGTTCATCACGTTTCTCGTCGGCGGGGGCGTGCTTCTCTCGGGGGTCGCGTGGATGGTCGATCGCATCGCGTCGAAGACCTCCTCTCCCGCCGGTGAGGAACGTCTGGCCCGGCAGCTCTACCCGATCAGCTATCCGTCGGGTGGGCTCCTGCTCGACGACATCACGGTCCTGGCTCAGGAAGTGCCTGGCGCCGACGACGGTCAGATCCGTCAGCTGCTGCGTCGCGGCGGCCGCCCGTCGTGACCAAACTCTCGCCGGTCAAGCTCGCCCTCGGGACGGTGGGGCTGGCGATCGGCGTCGTCGGAGTGCTGGCACTCCGTGAAGCGACACTGTCGACCCACGAGGCGGTGGCCGCTCGACAGGTGGAGCTTGTCGTATCCGCAAAGACCCGGGGCGGCGAGCAGAGTCAGACGCTCGTCGAGATGGTCGAGGCGCAGCTACTGACGTGCCGCCTGGAGGTCAACTCCGACCTCGCCGGGCCGATCGAGTCGCTCGGCGATGGACGATTCCGCGTTGTCCTGGTGCCGGCGATGGACCAGACCAACCGCCGGCAGTTCCGCGGCTGCGTCGAAGACTTCGTGACCGACCATCTCCAGATCGACGTCGTCGAGTTCAACGAACTCGACTGACGCGAGCGGATTTCACGAGCCTGCGGGGGGCGGCTCCCATCCCGGGTCTCGTCCGGTCTTGCCGAGGATCCGCTCGAACAACTGGTCGCTGTCAGACATTGGCACCTCGGGTCCGAACAGCCCCTCGAAGCCACCACCTCGGAACTGCGTGACCAGCTGCATGACTGCCTCGAGCCCGGGCCCGTCGTAGCCGGCCGGCTGAGCGGTGGCCCTGGCCAGATCCCAACCGTGGATGACCAGCTCGTCCAGGGCCACGATCCCGGCGACCTCACCCGGGAGATCGACGCCCCCGGCGGCCGTCATGCCCGTCCAGGCCGTGGGATCGTCCCAGGCGTCAGCCAAGGCTCGAGCGTCGCGAGGAATTCGAGTTCGCCAGTCGGGCGCCAGGTTGCGCGCGTCGCCGGACGGGGCGCCGGGAAGCGGGTCCTTCACTGCGGCTGCGCGGAAGGCCACGAGTCCGCCGGCGACGTGATCGAGCAAGGCCGCGACCGTGTACGCCTCGCACGGGGTCGGACGGTCGAGCGCGTCGTCGGGCAGTACCTCGACGAGCCGAGCGACACGCTCGGCTGCCGGATGAAGATCCACAGCAGAATTCATCCGTACAGATTGCCCCATCGAGCGCTGGCATACACACGCCGACATACCCCTGTGGCGTCGTACGCGCCCGCAGAGGTCGCACAGGCTGACACAAGACCACTGCGTGGCGTCGGTCGTTCGTTGTGGAAGGCCACGGGGCGAGCAACGCTGAAGCGGTGATCGCCGTGCCCGATTCGTTCGTTGTCGAAGTCGTCCGGCAGCGCGGTGAGCTGGGACGTCGTTGGTTGGCTGGGCTGCCGGGGTTGGTCGCGGAGC
Source organism: Ilumatobacteraceae bacterium (assembly GCA_963732335.1). GTDB lineage: Bacteria > Actinomycetota > Acidimicrobiia > Acidimicrobiales > Ilumatobacteraceae > Desertimonas. Next base: position 81,874 of record CAVSZO010000055.1, read on the forward strand.
TGCGTGCCAGCTGGCACCTCGACGTCGTGGACGAACCGGTCCGCCACGGCGCCAACGCCATCGTCGTGCCGGTCGAGCGTGACGGCCAGCGCTGTGTGCTCAAGGTGTCGTGGCATCCCTCGACGGTGGCCAACGAAGCGGTGGCGCTGACCACCTGGGGTGGCCACGGCAGCGTCGAACTGTTCGACGCCGAGCCGAGTCAGGGCGCGCTGCTGCTCGAGCAGCTCGATGCCGATCGAACACTGCGCGGGGTCGACGTCAGGTTCGCGGCCGCGTTGGCTGGTGAGCTCATCGGGCGCCTCGACGTGCCCGCTCCACAAGGGATCCCAGTGGTCACCTCCTACGGGGTCGAACTCGCCGATTCGCTCGCCCACCGCAACCGAGCGTTCGGCTCGGCAGTGCCGCGCCGCTGGGTCGATCAGGCGACGACCCTCGCCGCGAGAGCTCGCCGCTAACGCCGGGTCGTCGTTGGTGCACGCCGACCTGCACTACGGCAACATCCTCGCCGGAGTTCGCGAACCGTGGTTGGCCGTCGACCCGCATGCGGTCAGCGGCGATCCGGAACAGTCCGTCCCCGAACTGATGTGGACCCGCATCGACGAGCTCGACGATTCGGCGGTGCGAGCACTGTTGGACGTCATCGTCGACGCGGGCCGGCTCGCCGCCGACAAGGCGTTGGCCTGGACCGTCGTTCGGGCGGTCGACTACTGGCTGTGGGGTCTACCGATCGGCCTGACCATCGACCCGGCACGATGCCAACGTCTCCTCACGATCGTGACGTCGGCGTGAACGACTTCGACGCGTGGGACGCGCGGACTCGGGACCTCCTCGAGCAGGCCTACGTCGAGGCGGGTGACGGACCACGGGGTTCGGGCTCGGGACAGGCGTCGCTCGGCGACTGGCGGGCAAAGCGTCAGCAGCTCGCCGTCCCGATGGACCGGGATGGAACCTGGCTCGACGTCGGTTGCGCCAACGGCTTCCTGATGGCGACGCTGCCATCGTGGTGCGCGGAACGGGACGTGACGATCGAGCCGTACGGTCCGGAACTTCTGCCCAAGGTCGCCGACCTGGCCCGTGCGCTGCATCCCACGCTCGCCGAACGCATCTGGACTGGTTCGGTGATGCAATGGTCTCCGCCTCAGCTGTTCACTTACGTCACCACCCTCGAGGACCAGGTGCCACCGGACCGGCTGGGCGACCTGGTTGGGCGTCTGCTCGACACGTTCGTCGAGGCCGGCGGGCGGTTGATTGTCAGCGCCTACACGAACGCTGACAACGTTCCCAGAGACTTGTTCGGCCGGTCCGTTGAGGCGGTAGCTCTTGCGCACCCGAGCGGCTGCTCGCGGACGACACGCTGCATGTCTTCGGTCAGCATCACCTTGGCCTATGTGCCGGCCACCTCGCTCGTTCCGCCGTCGCGGGCACGATTGGTGTAGATACCGGCGGTGAGCGCAGCGTACGACCGGGAGACGATGGTCTCGAGGACCCCGAGGTCGACGGTGGAGAGGTCCTTCAGGTAGATGCACGCGACACCGGTCGTGTGCGGCCCGAGCTGTTCGAGAAGCTCAGCGTGGGCCGCAACCCCGTCCGAGACGTAGACCGTGGTCGCCGCCTTGCGGGCAGCGAATCCGGCCGCTGGCGCGTCGCCCTCGCGGCCGCTCGCGTACCTGTAGTGGTACTGGCCGAACCCGACGATGCTCCCCCACATCGTCGGCTTCTCGCCTGTGGCGCGGCACAGAAGGTCGATCATCGTCTCGGCATCTCGTCGACGGCTCGGCGAAGTGATCCCGCCGACATAGTCCCGCACGGCTGGTTCCACGGGGTCCACTTTGCCACCAGCGGAGTTCACGCCGCACGGGTTCGTCGAGGGGTGTCGCGTCTAGCCGACGAGCGTCGTCTCGTTCGCGCTCGGACAGGATCCGCCAATCAAGCACCTCGCTCCAGAACCGTGCGAGGTGGGCAAGGTCATGGGCGTCGATGACGATGTGGTGGAGATGTACGGGCATCTCGGCACTATTCCTCAATCGGCGTGGGCAACTGCGACGGCGAGGGTGCCGCTTGACCGCCAACACTCCGCGCTGGAGCATGACGGGCAGATCTACCGGTGGCAGGAGCCATTGATCATCGCGCCGCCTACCGTGACCGAATGTCCGAACGCAAGGCCGTGATTGATCGCTACTTCGATGGCTTTCGTCGCTCCGACCACGCCCAGATCCTCGAGTGCCTCACCGACGACGTCGTCTGGGACCTCCCCGGGTTCAACCACCTGGAGGGCAAGAACGCTTTCGACAGCGAAATCGAGAACGAGGGCTTCGTTGGGTCACCGGCGCTCGACGTCGATCGAGTGATCGAAGAGGACGACACCGTCGTCGCCATTGGCACCGGGTCGGGCACACAGACGAATGGGGATGTCTTCGAGTTCGCCTTCTGCACGGTGTTCACGTTCGCCGCGGATCTGATCCGACGCGTCGAGTCCTTCATCGTGCCGTTGCAGTCGGCAGCGGAGTGATGACCGTTTCCGTGGTCGCGAGGAGAATGCACGAGGGCGAAGTTGACGTCGGAGTCGAACTTGTTCGCCAGTTGGTGGTCACCCAGTTTCCGCGGTGGGCCGACCTGCCGATCGAGGCGGTTGACTCGACCGGAACAGTGAACGCGATCCATCGCCTCGGCGATGACCTGTGCGTCCGGCTCCCCCGGGTGCGAGCGTGGGCCGACGACTTGACGAAGGAGTCGCGATGGCTGCCGGAGCTCGCACCGCAGCTTCCGCTCGCCGTCCCGGAGCCCGTGGCCATGGGCGCTCCCGCCGCTGGCTACCCGTTCCAATGGGCGATCTACCGCTGGCTCGATGGCGACCCGTTCAGCCGCGATTCCCGATGCGATCAACGTCGAGCGGCCGTCGATCTGGCGCAGTTCGTTGCAGATCTACGGCGGATCGATCCCTCGGGCGCGCCACGCTCCCAGCGCGACGCGCCGTTGCACGGTCGCGACGCCGAGGCGCGAGCGGCGATTCAATCGCTCCGTGACGTCATCGACACGGACGCGATGTCGGCGGCATGGGAGGTGGCGCTGCGAGCTCCCGCGTGGGACGGGCGTCCAGTGTGGACCCATGGCGATCTCCTGCCCTCGAATCTGCTGGTTGTCGACGGCCGGCTCAGCGCGGTCATCGACTTCGGAAATGTAGGCACCGGCGATCCGGCCGTCGACGTCATCGCCGCGTGGGCTGTGTTCAGCCACGATGGGCGCGATTCGTTCCGCGACGCGCTCGATGTCGACGATTCGGTCTGGGCCCGCGGCCGTGGCTTGGCCCTGCACCAGGCGCTGCTCATCATCCCGTACTACCCGGAAACGAACCCAGCGTTCGTCGAGATCGCCAAGCGCACAGTCGAGGAAGTCGTTGCCGATTGCACCGGCGACCACGACTGACGGCCCGGCCGACGTCGGGGTCCGTCCATGGCAATCGCGCTGGGCAGACGACGCACGCCGTCGAAGTCGATCACGTCGACCTACTCCGGGGCCACGCGAAGGCTCGTCACTCGAAAGTCGTCGGGAAACTGACTGCAGCAATCCCCGCTTCACCCACCAGCTGCACTGACGTCCATGATGAGGTTAGGCCCGGGTGGCCTCGAACAGGCTCGGCCTGCCGCGGCCGGCCAGTCATCGTGTCCGAGCAGCGACGACGTAACGACCTCACGCTCCTAACGCCGGTTGCGGGATCGGCGACGAGAGCGATGAGCGACGCTGTGGCCGTCGTTATGTGCGCCGACAGTTGCCGAGCTCGAGCGATCCCAGAATCCGTCCGAAGGCCGACCAAGTGCAGGCAGCCCATGGCGAGCGGGATGCCGACGGGGTCGGTCATTGTTTGCGCTCACCAGCGACGTCAGCTTGTCGAGATGTCGCTGACAGCCGGATCGCGATGAACAGGTCCAGAGCGACGACGTCCGGTCGACCAGCGTCGTGGCCGTTTAGCCGTCGATCGTTTCCCCACGCGATCGAGCCCGCCGCACCAACTGGGTTCATGCCGGTTCGGAATGGACGCGGTCTCCATGACAGCGCGCGGCACTGAAGTGCCGAGCATGAGGTCGCGGCGTCGCCCCGCGCGGCTGTCGGGCCCGGCGGCGCAGCGAGAACGCCATGCAGCACCGTGTCGGCCCCGGCCACAACGATCAGCTCATCGACGATGACGGGTTGTCCATCGACGATGGGCTCGACGTCGGTTCACTCCCGACAACTTCGGCGCTGTTTGCAGTCGGGGTGTGCCAGCTGCGATACGGGGCCGGCGCGCCGCTCGCCGGGTATCGGATTGGCGTCGACCGCGACGGAACTGGATGACGTTGTCGATCGAGCTGGTGAGGTCGAAGATCTCGCGGATCCCGATCGGTTCATGCGAAGGATTGCTCGTGACGGGCCCGCCACGAACACTCTTCGAACCGTCGATCGTCGTCCTGGTTCCCGGCCCGGATGAACCTTATAAGATCCGCTCCGTTGGCCAAGGCCGGCTGAGCAACATAGGAGGGGGATCATGTTGCGACGACGAGCAGAAGGGTTCCGTTGGCTGGGGGTAGCCGTGGTCATGGTGCTGATGACCGCTGCCGGCTCGAGTGTCGCTGGCGGGGCGACCACGACTGCAGGCGCGGGAGATAGCACTACGCCTGCTGAAGGTGGCGATGGAGGTACCGCGACGACTGCGGCGGGCGAAGGAGACGGTGCAAAGCCACGAATCGTCGCTGCACTCTCCGATTCAGCGAACCTGGTCGAGCCCCACACGTTCCGGACGACGTCCGCGTACGCCGTGACAAAGGCACTGTACGAGCCGCTCATCCAACTTCGGCTCGAACAGCAGGCCGACGGTATGTGGGTCGGGGAGTACGGAGATCACGTCGGGGCTGGTGCTGAGTCGTTCGAGGTCGTCGAGACGGACGACGGTCTGCTCGGAACGTTCCGGCTCCGACAGGACGCGATGTTCCCCGACGGCAGTCCGGTGACGGCACAGGACTACAAGTACGCGTTCGACCGCACGATGTTGGCCGAGCACAGTTACATCACCGTGTTGCTTCCGCTGATCGGCATCAGCTCACCCGACCAGATCCGGGTCGTCGACGACTACACACTGGAGGTGGAAACGGATGTCAAGAGCCCGCTCTTCGAGCGGTTCATGACCTTCCAGGTATTCGGTGCGATCAACCAGGAGGAGGTCGAAGCGAACGCGACTGCCGACGACCCGTGGGGAGAGCAGTACCTGACCACGAATGCGGCGGGCTCCGGACCGTATGTGCTGGAAAGCTTCGATCCCGATCGCGAGGCGGTGCTGGTCCCGAGCCCGAACTACTGGGACGCTGAGAACGTCGCCAACAGCGGTGTGACCTTCCGCAGCGTCCCTGATCCGAACCAGCGGGCACTCTTGGTCCAGTCCGGTGAAATCGACGTCGCCGCTGGGATTCCCCCCAGGATCCTCTCCGAGCTCGAGAATGACGACAACGTGACGATCATCTCTCGGCCCACGACCGGAGTCCACTACCTGGGCATGAACGAGAACATCGCGCCGCTGGACAATGTCGATCTGCGACGTGCCATCTTGCACGCCGTGCCATACGACGCGCTGATCGACCAAGTGATGTTCGGGTACGCCTCACCCGCGGCAGGGAGTGGTCACCTCGACGATGGAAACCCACGATCCGGAGATCGGCCAGCAGTACCGACAGGACCTCGACCTCGCCAGGGAGGCCCTCGAGGCTTCGGGCGCGTCGGATGTGAGCCTCGTGCTCGGCGTCCGAGAGTCTCAAGGTAGCGATCAGGAGGCGGCTGTGCTCATCCAGGATGCGCTCCGTCAGACCGGGATCGAGGTTGAGGTGCAGATCCTGCCTGACGCCGACTTCGCAGAGAGACTCAACAACGACGAACTGCCGCTGTTCATCCACGACTGGTTCTCCTGGGGCGAGGACCCGTTCTATCAGATGACCTTCCTCACCCAGTGCGACTCTTTCGTGAACTATGCAAGGTTCTGCAACGAGGTGTACGACGCGCTCGTGGAGGAGGGCAAGTTCACGCTGGATGCCGCGATGCGGGCCGACATCTCGTCACAGACCCAGCAGATCTTCTTCGACGAGGCTGTCTGGGCGCCGCTGTGGTCGACCGACCGCACCATCGTCACGGGTCGCTGCGTAGTCGGCATGGACGGCGAGTACACGATGGTTCCGGGGTTCAAGTACGTGACGAAGACCGACGACTGCTGAGTCGATGAGTTCGATTGCCGGGGGTCCCAGAACGCGTGCCAAGCGCGAGGGGCCCCGGGCGACCGGCATCGCACAGCCTGGGACGTGAGGAATGAGCCAGTACCTCGCCAAGCGGCTACTGGTCTCGATCGCCACGGTCTTGGGGATAGTCGTTGTCGTATTCTTCATCGTCCGCGTCTTGCCCGGCGATGCCGCCGCCGTCCGCGCCGGGCCGTACGCCGGCGAGGAGAGGATCGCGCAGGTCCGCGAGCGATACGGCCTGAGCGATCCGCTACCCGAACAGTTCGTGCGCTATCTCGGGAACGCAGCCACGGGAGATCTCGGCACGTCGATCCGGACAGACGGCTCTGTCACCGCCGAGTTGCTGGACCGCCTCCCCGCTTCGCTGGAACTCGCCGTGTACGCGGTGCTCGCCGCCTCGATTGTTGGGATACCCCTCGGAATTCTGGCTGCCGCCAAGGAAGGTACCGCGGTCGACAAAGTCGCTCGAGTGTTCGCAATTCTCGGGTCATCAATGGCGTTGTTCTGGCTCGGTCTCTTGCTCATCTTTTTCTTCTTCTACACGCTGCGGTGGTTTCCCGGCCCCATCGATCGCCTCGCGGTGACGACCGTCCCGCCGCGCAGGATCACCGGCTTCTACACGATCGATGCTGCGCTCACCGGGCGCTTCGACGTGATGTTCGAGGCCTTCCACTACCTCGCGCTTCCGGTCATCACGCTGGGCTTCGTGCTCGCTGCGCCGATCCTCAAGATGGTCCGAGCGGCGATGATCGACACGCTTCGGGCCGACCATGTCAGAACAGCCAAGGCGATGGGGATTCCGAGGCGTCAGATCTTGCTTCGTGACGGGTTCCGCAACGCCCTGATCCCAGTGGCGACAGCGATCGGAATCGTCTTCGGATACATGCTCGGAGGGAACATCATCGTCGAGTACCTGTTCGCCTGGCCGGGTGTAGGCCGCTATGCCTACAACGGCATCCAGAACAACGACATCGAGGCGCTGCAGGGGTTCGTCATCATGGTCGGTGTCATGTACGTCGCACTGAACGTGGTCATCGACGTGCTCTACGCATGGATCGATCCCCGGATTCGCCTCGGCGGGAAGACCGCGGACATGAGCGTCACGCGGCCCTCCGAGTCAGGCCCACTGCCCTACATCGCGACGGACGAACCATGGGTCGCGCCGGAGATCGACGGTTCGGTACACCGCAGGTCGTTTGCCCGGCGCAAGCCACTGGTTGTAGTGGGGGTCACCATCCTGGCGATCTATGCGCTGGTCGCGATACTGGGTCCACTTGTCGTCGACGATCCGCTCACCACCAATCCCAGTGAGGCGCTCCTTCCACCCTCAGCTGACCACCTGTTCGGAACGGACAAGTTCGGTCGCGACGTGTTCGCCCGCGCAGTTCACGCCGCTCGCCTCGACCTGTCGATCGGCGTGATAATCGCAATCTCCTCGATGGTCATTGGATCCGTCATCGGCGTTGTCGCCGGGTATTGGGGGACATGGGTCGATGAGGGCGTCATGCGGCTCACCGATGTCGTCCTCGCGTTTCCCGGCTTCGTCCTCGCCCTGATCCTCGTGGCAGTCACCGGAAACTCCATCCCCAACGTGGTGATCGCGGTGATCGTCGCCTATACCCCCTACTTCATACGTCTCACTCGGGCCGAAGCACTCGGCCAACGCGAAATGGAGTACGTGGACGGCGCGCGATTGGCGGGCAACCGGCCGTGGCGCGTCGCCTTTCGCCACGTACTTCCCAACTCGCTGCGACCGTCGCTCGTGCAGGCCACGCTCGTCGCCGGATGGGCGATCCTGACTGTGGCCGGTCTCGCTTTCCTCGGCGTGGGGATTCGACCGCCAACATCTGAGTGGGGCGTCATGGTGGCCGAAGGCACCCCCGACATCATCACGGGGCAGTGGTGGACAGCTCTGTTCCCCGGTGGTCTCATCGTGCTTGCCGTGATGGCGTTCCACTTCATCGGCGACGAGTTCGGGGGGAGCCGCTCTGAGCCTCTTCGAAGTACAGGGCCTCACCGTTGGAGTCGACGGCAGCGAGATCGACCTCTTACGCGAGGTTTCGTTCGCCGTGGAGGCGGGGGAGATCCTCGGACTCGTAGGCGAGTCGGGGTCCGGCAAGACGATGGCATCGCTCGCGATCATGGGCCTTCTCCCCCGGGAGATACAGCTACGGGCGGGACGCGTGTGTGTGGAGGGTCGCGAGCTCGTCGATCCGGTCACTGGCGGAGTCACACGGCGGGCGCAGGAGATCGCGATGATCTTCCAGCAACCGCGTTCGGCGTTGAACCCGACGATGCGGGTCGGCAACCAGATCGCCCGTGTGCTCGCCCGCAACCAGGGACTCGACAAGAGTGCGGCGCGCGGCGAGGCGGTAGCGATGCTCGGCCGCGTGCGCATCCCGGGAGCGGCGCGCGTCGCCCGTGCTTATCCCCACCAACTGTCCGGCGGGATGTGTCAGCGGGTGATGATCGCGATGGCACTCGCCTGCCGGCCGCGAGTGCTCATCGCCGACGAACCCACCACGGCGCTCGACGTCACGGTCCAGGCGCAGATCTTCGACCTGATCCGAGACCTTGTCGCCGAGACCCACAGCGCAGTCGTGTTCATCACCCACGCCCTCGCTGCAGTTGCCGAGATGTGTGACAACGTCGCGGTGCTCTACGGAGGACAGGTCATGGAGATCGGGAGCAACTCGGACGTGCTCACCAAGCCCGGTCATCCGTACACACGGTTCCTTCTCGATGCCATCGAACGCGAGGTCGATCCCCGTGTCGACGAGAAAGGCGTCAGTTTCTCGTTGGCGGGGTGCCGGTTCGGGCACCGGTGCCCGCACGGTTTCGCGGCGTGCGGTGAGTTCCCCCCGATGATCCCGATCAAGCCCGGCCATGCCGCGTCGTGTTTCCTGCTCGAAGAAGCGCGATCCCATGCCATTGCTGGAACTGGTTGACCTCCGCAAGACATTCGGACACGGGTCCGGTGCGGTACCCGCAGTGCGCGGGGTGACGCTGTCCGTCGAGCGGGGCGAGACGCTCGGCCTCGTGGGAGAGTCAGGTTGCGGCAAGACCACCCTCGGCCGGATGGTCGTCGGCCTCCAGGAGGCTTCGTCCGGCACGATCCTGTTCGACGGTGAACCGATCGACGGGAAATTCCACGTGCCGCGGCACCGCCGGCGCGTCCAGATGGTGTTCCAACACCCAGCGCAGTCGTTGAATCCCCGGCTCCGCGTTGAACAGACGTTGATCGAGCCGCTGCGCCTGCTCACCGACCTGTCGGATCCCGACCGGCGACGAAAGAGGGATGAGGTGCTCCGCCTCGTCGGCCTCGGACCGGAGTACGCGCAGCGAAGGCCAAGCCAGCTGTCCGGGGGGCAGCAGCAGCGGGTGGCGATCGCCCGGGCGCTCATTTGCGACCCAGATCTCGTCGTGCTCGACGAACCGACGTCGAGCCTCGACCAGTCGGTGCGAGCCCGAATCGTTGCGCTGCTGCGAGAAATCCAGCGAGCGCGGAATGTCGCCTACCTATTCATCAGCCACGACCTGTCGACGGTTCAGCGCATCGCCCATCGGGTCGCAGTTATGTACCTCGGGCGGGTCGTGGAGCTGGCGAGAACCGAGACCGTGTTCGAGGCGCCCCGTCATCCGTACACGAATGCCCTTCTGTCTGCAGTGCCGCAGATGGGACCGCAGCGCCGGGACCGCATCATTCTCCACGGCGAAACACCGAACCCGACAGACCTGCCGATCGGATGCTCCTTCCAAGATCGCTGTCCGCTCGTCCACGACAGATGTCGCCAGGACGAACCGCGCTTGCTCCCCACCTCCATGGGCCGGTTGGTCGAATGCTTCGCGGTGACTCCCGAGGCGACACACACCTCAATAGAGGGCCACGCCTGAGCAGACGGCGGTCGTCGTTACTCCACTGTGGCTCTTGCGACGTCATCCGGGTCGATGTAGGTCCGAACCTCGGCGATCAGATCTCCGTCGAGTTCGATGACGCAGCTGAATGCGATGGAGTACGAGCGACCGGACGGTGCCGCTCCCTGGCTCGCGAACTCGACGACCGTGGCGGCGCCGTTGGTGATGACCGTGTCGGCGGTTACGCGGTCGTTGGGGAGCTGGTCGAACAGCGCGCGTGTCCACTCCACGGCTTGTTCCTTGCCGCGTAGGGCGCCCGTGAGCGGACTCCACAGCAGAATCCCCTCGGCGTACAGCCTTGTCGTGCCCTCGAGGTCTTTTCGATTGTAGGTGTCGACGAGCGCGGCGACGACGTTGCGCGCACGTTCCCGGGCGGACATCGCTGCGATCATCGCGGGCGAGCATGCTATTTGGTACGTGCGACGCTGTACGGGCTCGGGAAGAGAGGGCGGTGGTGACACGAGACCTGGGGATGGTGATCGGCAGCTCGGTGGGCCCGGAGCGCTTGGCCTCCGCAGCGCAAGGAGCTGAAGCGGCCGGCTTCGACGAACTGTGGTTGGCAGAGGACTTCACATTCACTGGCGGCATCTCGGGAGCGAACATCGCCCTCGGCGCCACCCGCGACATCCAGGTCGGACTCGGTGTGGTGTCTGCGGTGGTGCGTCATCCGGCGGTCCTGGCGATGGAGGTCGCGACCACAGCGCGCGCCTACCCGAACCGCGTCGTTCTGGGTATCGGCCTTGGTGTGCCGGCCTGGATGCGGCAGATGGAGCTGCTGCCGGCCTCTCCGGTGTCCGCTGTGCGTGAGTGCCTCACCGCGATCCGACGCCTCCTCGACGGCACCGAGGTCACCCAGCATGGCGAGGTATTCCACTTCGACCGGGTCAAGCTCGTCTACCCCGAGCCAGTGCCATTACAGCTCGGGGTGATCGGACCCAAGATGCTGCAACTCTCCGGTGAGATCGCCGACGGCTCGATCCTCTCGGTGGCTGCCGGTGTGGATTACATCCGCTGGGCGCGGGAACAGGTCGATATCGGACGGGACCGCGCTGGCCGCACCGACGGGCACCGCCTCACGGTGTTCGCCATCTACGCCGTCGACGACGACGCCGACCGCGCCAAACGGGCCGCCCGACGGACGTTGGGCTTCTACAAGGCGAGCGGTGGGCGCAACGCCCTGACGGACATCGCTGGGATCTCCGACGAGTTGGAGGAGTTGATCGCCAAAGGAGGAGTGGATTGCGTGGTCGAAGAGATGCCGGATCGCTGGGTCGAGGATCTCACTGTCTCGGGCTCTCCTGCCGATGTCGCCGCCAAGATCGAACGACTGCGTGCGGCCGGCGCGGATGCCGTGGCGCTGTTTCCGGCGGCGAATCAAGAGGTCGACGAGACGATCGCACGGACCGCGAGCGAGGTGATACCGCTGCTGTGACCGCTTCAGCCGAAATGCCTGCGATGGACGGTGACGTCGTTGTTCTCATGTACCGACACGATCTGTCCGTCCCGCACCTCGAAGACATCGACGCCATGATTGGAGTAGGGCTCGCCGGTCGGACTGATCGCCGTCTCGTCCCAGAGTGCGGCGGCGTGGTGGGCGTCGACGATCAGCATGCGGACACGGAAGTCGAGGTCGACGAGCTTGGCCGTGTTCGACAGGAAGAACCTCCGGGCTGCTTCGATACCGTTCAGGTCGACCAGGCCGAGGAAACGGACGTGGACGTCATCGGACATCGTGGCGATCATCCCGTCGGGATCTCCGGCCTGATAGCCCGGTACAGCTCCTCGACGACTGTTCTGGTCTCGCTCTCGACGCAGTCCAACGTCCCTCCTCCCGACGGAGATCCTCAGCCTCCCGCTCGCGGTGAGGCTTGATCCTCTCATGCTGGGGTCAAGAGGAGGAGAAATGGAATCGAACAGGTGCGCACCGAACGGGATGCCGAGGCCTTCGTCCTCGGGCTGGGCCTGTTCGCCACCGCCGGCGGCGGACTCGCGTCACGCTGGCTTGGGCTCCTCCGATCGCTGCGGGACGACGGCCGCGAGGTGGCGTGGGTCGCAACGAGGACATCGACGGCGACACGCTGACCTGCTCGGTGTTCGGCATGGGTTCGATCGCTCCCCATCCGCCGATGACGCCCGAGGAGATGCTCACCTTCGGCGTCGACGGAGTGCGCCACCCGCGGCCATGGCTTCGTGCCCTCGATCAGCTCGAGCGGCATCTCGGGGAACGGATGGGCGCCGTGGTGCCGTTCGAATTGGTCCCAACAACACGATCGTTGCGGTAGATGCGGCGGTGCGCAGCGGCCGCCTCCTCGTCGACGGCGACTACATCGGGCGGGCCCTCCCCAAGATGAGCCAGGCACCCCCGCCGTGCTCGGCCTGCGCCCCTGGCCGCTGGCGATCTGCGATCCGTGGGGAACTCCCTGCTGCTCGAGGACTGCCCAAGCCCAATAGTTGCCGAGCGGATCGGAAAGATGGTCTCCAAGGTGACGAAGGCCGTCGACATGGGCGCGTCCTGCGCTCACGCCGGCTTCGCGCATCGGATGGCCGACGTCGGATCCGCGCTCGTTCCAGGGACGCTGTCCCGCTCGCTCGAACTCGGGCGTGCGGTGCTTTCATCGCGTAGCGCTGGCGAGGATCCCGTCTTGGCTGCCGTCGAGGCCGGCAGGGCTGCGTGCTGTATGGGGATGTCACGAGCGACGGTGGGACGACTCGCCGAACGGCTACATGAAGGGCGGACCCTCTTGCGCGGCAGTGGCGAGGACGAAGACGTCGAGGCCGAGACTGGTTCCAGAACGAGCATCACGTCTTGTGGTGCGGGGGTGCGGTTGCGGCCACTAGTCCCGACATCATCACGGCGGTCGACGCCGAGTCCGCCGAACCGATCTCCAATACCGAGCTCGAGTTGGGCGCCGCGTCACCGTCATCGGAATTCGATCGCCCCTGCCTACCGCTCCGGTCACCCTCGAGGAGACGGAGCCAGCGCACTACGGCTTCACCGACATCGCCTGGACGCCCATTGAGCAGCTCAACCCGAACGGATTCTG
>CAVSZO010000056.1:0-14410 GCA_963732335.1 Ilumatobacteraceae bacterium
AGCCCAGCGACCCCACAGGTCGAGCGATTCGAGCTGTCGTCGCAGGGCAGCGACGTGGTCGACGGTGTGGTTGAGCAGCTGGCGCATGTCGTGGCGATGCAGCGCCGTGCCGGTCTCGTCGGCGCGTGTTCGTGCCTGGTGGTCCTGGTCGACGTCTGCGGCAGTGTGTCGTCGGGTGCGTTCGAGGTGTTCGGTCGCTTCTTCGAGTTGCACGACAGCGGCGTCGTGGTCACGGCGGGCCGCCCGTCGGCCGCGGATGCCGCTGTGGCCGAGGTGGTGCTCGGCGAGCGCGTGGCTCCGCCACGCATCGTGATAGCTGTTCGTCGCCGCGGTGAGGGCCTGGCGGGCCGGGGCCGTCGCTGTCTCAACACGGATGCGGTCGCGTTCGGCGGCCGCTAGCTGTGCGACAAGTCGAGCCCGCTCAGCCTTACTGGCTGTCACGGCCTGCTCGGTGTCGTTGAGGTCGCCGCGTACTTCAGCGAGGAGTGGTTCGAACCATTCAGGGACGACACAGCGCCCTGCGGGTGCGGATGGTTGTCGCCACGCCTCGGCCGGTTGTTGTTGGGCGAGGTTGCGGCGTTGGGTGACGGCGGGGACGTCGGCGCGGTCGAAGGCGAGGATCGTTTCGAGGGTGTCGCGGGCTTCAGCGACGTCGTTGCTGTCGGTGACGACGCACAGCAGGTTGTCGTGGTGCGGCCGCGGGTGGCGGCGACGTACAGGCCGCGGCGGGTCGTCACCGTCGAGACGAGTGCGAGGCTGTGGTCGACGGTGTCGGACTGGTAGCCGTGCTCGGTCGCCGCGTAGCCCAACCGGACGTGATCATGCACGTAGTCGGCCGGCAACATGACGGCGCCGTGTCCCCGTTCACGGGTCACGGTCAACGAACCATTGGTCCCGATCGCCGTAACGGTCCAAGTCTCGCGGTTGCGCACCGGCTCGCCGGCCGAGGTGATCAGGGTGCGGTCGTTGCGGCGGGTGGCGACAACGTCGCCGACGTGTGCGCACTCTCCGCCAGCGATCTGTGCGGCGATCTCAGGGTTGAGCTGTCCGGCGGCGACTCGGGTGACCTGGACTGCGTGGTTGATGGCGTCGACATGATCATTGGTGGAGGCGACGAGGGCGACGGTGACGCCGCCCGAGTGGTGCTCGATCCACAGGTCACTGATGGCGGCGAGGTGATCGTCGAACCTTCCGGGGATGATCCGGTCGTGGGCCTCGTAGGCGTCGAGGGCGCGGGGATCACCGGATCGCAGTTGCAGCGACGCAATCGCCTCCCATTCGTGGGTGAAGCGGTGGAGGTGTTCGAGGTGGTCCACTCGGCCGTTGGCGCACAGTTCGGCGAACAGGCCGCCACGGCCGACGGCTTGCAGCTGGCGATCGTCACCGACCAGGACGAGGCGCCACTGGTTCTCCTCGGCGAGGGTGACGAGTTGATGCAGGGCCGGGGTGGAGATCATTCCGGCCTCGTCGACAACCACCGTCGTCCCGGAGCGCAGCCGGTACTCGGGTAGTGGCGGCCGGTCGGGGCGTTGCCACTCATGGAGGAGCTTGGCCACCGTGTCGGCACCTATACCTGTGTCCCGTTCGAGTACTCGGGCCGCTTTCGCGGTCGGGGCGACACCGAACACCGGTCGCTGATGCTGGTGTAGGTCGTTGACGGCGGCGGCAAGCATCCGGGTCTTACCCGTACCGGCCGGGCCGACCACCAACACGAGACGGTCCTCGCCGGCCACCGAGGAAGCCGCGTCGGCCTGCAACACATCGAGGCCGGCTCGCTCAACGGTCCTCGACGGTGACACGGTTCCGGCTTGAGCCTCCATCGCCCAGGCGAGAGTCCGCTCCTCCTGGACGAGCACCACCTCGGACGTGAACCTTGGCGCCGTTGGCTCGATCCACAGGGAGCGACCATCAGAGTGTCGTCGCTGTGTCGCGTCGGGCGGATCCAAGTCGACGCACCGCTCGAGCACCTTGTCGGCGCCAATCTCGATCGCGTCTGCCCAGCGGTGTCCCGACATCGGCGACACGGGACGGTGCAGGTCACAGATCGCCTGGATGACGTCGGGTCTGCCCCACGACGAGTGCTGCGCCGACACCGCCTCGACGACGTCGGTGACGGTCAGCGAGGTCGTCGGGGAACGATCCGCAGCGGCGCGTTGAACGCCTTCGACGAGCCGTTCGACGGTCCAGCCGACCTCTGCCGCCTCGCGTTGCCACCGTGTCGCTAGATCGGCGACACCGAGTCCGGACTTGCCGCCGCGGGTATCGGCCGAGGCTTCACGCTCCAGGGCGCCGCGCTCCTTCGGTGACGGTTCCCGGCCCTCACGGTCACGGAAGTCGTCGAGCTTGACCGCCATGGTGTCGTCGATCGCCGCGGCGCGCTTGGAGAACACCGCCAACAGGTCCTTGGGCACGCCGGCGATCTCGGCCTGGCCGTTGACGATCGGCTGCCACTCGACCCCGAGGCGGTGGGTCAGTTCGTTGCGCAGCACCGACTGGTACAGCCCGCCAAGCATCCGCTGATGCTGCTTCAGATACCTGGCGTCGAGCGCCAGCCAGCGGCCGTCGACGGTCTGCACCTTGGCCGAGATCACGGCGTGGGTGTGGATCTGCGGATCGTCGGCCCGCGACGTCGTCTGCCGGAACACCGCCATCGTCAAGCCTTGCGTGTCCGGATGCAGTCGACCGCCGTCCTTGCGAATGCGAGTGGTCGAGCCGAACCGCTCCAGATGGGCCAACGCCGCGGTGACGGCAACATCATGGGCCTTCAAGAACCGGTCGGTCGCCCGACAACGCCCAACATACCGACACCGACTTCGGCGACGAGAACGTCGCATCAAACCCGGCCACCGCATGCACCACCCGCCCATCAGAAGTGACGCGATCGATGAGCGGGTAGCCGAGCCGTGTCCCCGAAATTGGGTCACGGCCTTCCAGCAGGGCCTGCAGGTCGTCGCGCCCGACCTCGCCCGACAGTCCCAGACCGGCTGCCTGGCAGCCCGACCAGACACCAGGCACCTCGCCGGGAGCGCCGGTCAAGTACCGCGTGTAGTACTTCGCCGACGCCCCAGCCGACGACGCACGGATCGTCGAGACCCGCAGCATCAGATGCCACACCCGATCGCCCTCACGGGCACCTGTCTGCAGAAACCAGATCGGGCGGAAGACGCGAAGTACACGAACACGGCGCTCAGACCTCGAGGAGGAGCGGGGCTGGTCGGGCGGAGGCAACAGGCGGGGCGAACCGGCGCGGCCGGCAGACTCATCGCCGCCATGCCGAACGCCCGGGCGGCGCCGAGCGCCGCCACGAACACCGGCGTCGTCCGCGTTCGGGCGCGGAGCGGCGCGCCTCGTCCCCACGTGAGCGGGAGCACTCGCCGACGCTTGAGAGCTCGCGCGGAGCGCTGCGAGGACTGATCGATCCGCGGCGGCCGGCCCTTCGGGCATTGTTGTGTGCCAGGTTCCGTTCGAAGAGCATCGCGGCGGCCTCGACGACGTGGAACATGCACGGCCGGTTCCTGCCCATGCTGCTAGTTACATCGATGTCATCCATCGCAGCAAGGTCTCCTCGAACGGCGCGCTCGCAGGCGCGGACGGGGCGGAACAGCCCGCTAGGGCCGGCACGAGGCAATACCCGGCGTCAACGAGCGTGTGACGAACTTCACAGGGCGTTCGTTTGCTGCAGGGCGTGCGGTTCGTGAACTTGCTTCGGGCCGAATCACCACAGCCCTCACATGGCTGGGAACAGCTGTGGCTGCTCGGGCGGTGGCTCTTCGCGCCTCGGGCCTTGCGGACGAGGAGCGCTGTCGTCGTCCGTGCGCCGGCGCCGAGCCAACTCGTCGCGCGCTGTTGCCGACGGGATGTTCATGCACCCGCGGTCGATCCACTCGAGCAAGCGGTCGCGAGGCACCCGTTTGGCCCTCCCGATCCGAACCGTCGGGATGCCGTCGACGGCGACACCGCCGCTGTCGAGGAAGAGCTTCGTCTTCTGGTGGGCAAGGGTCCTACCGATGCTCAGCAAGTCGGCGGTCTGCTCGACAGTGAGCAGGTACGGCTGGCCCTCGGTCCCGGACCCGTGCGTTGGGTTCGACTCAGCCATGGCGACTCATCCCCGGTTCACACAGAGTGGACGAGGCGGCACGCCACGGTCCGAGACGGCACGAGGCGCTACCGGAATCGGTGGAACCGAACCTGTCGCTCGTCCCGACGCCGGAGACCGATGGCCGCCGCCGTGAACTACCCGAAGGGGTCGGAGATCGCCGACGGCCGAATGGATTGTCGCCTTCCATATCCGGTTAAAGGTCGGCTGACGACGCCAAACCGCGACATCGCGGGGGCCGCTGCGGCGAAGAAGGCGACGGCGAGATCGATGTCGGCTCGAACGCGGTCGATGCCGCAGTGGGCGGCGTGGGCGGGCTCGTCGATGCTGTCGGCGCACAGGTTGGCCAGATCGCGGCCTTTGATGTTGCCCCACACCGCTTCGACCGGGTTGGGTCGGGGGATAGCCGCACGCGATCGACGACAGCCGCGGCGCTGGGCTCGGATGTAGGCCTGCATCTGCGGCTGCGGTGGGAGGGCAGCCCGTCCCAGATCAAGGTCACCTTGGTGCGCGCCGAGCTCGTCATGCAGCGCATCGAGGAACTCGATGAGGGACTCGTCGTTGTAGGCGCCGGCGTGGGTCTGGAACACGATGCGGGCGTCGCCGCGGTGGGAGGCGTAGGCCACCGCCGCAGACATCGACAGTCGCTTCCACCCGAACCGGTGGCGCAGCACCGGGGTGCGGCCCCGCGGCGCCCAGGTCGCTCTCACCGGCGGGAGGAGCGAGACCCCCGATTCGTCCTGGAAGACGATCCACGCCCAGCGTCGGCGAGCCCCCTTTTTATCCGCGGCCACTCGGTCGGCGACCCAGCGGGCAATCGCCTCATCGTCGCGTTCACTCCGCGCCGCGCCGGACGCTGACGGCTCCAACCGAGCTTGTCGCGCAACAGCTTCCACACGTGCCCGCGGTGGTGGTGCACCCCGGTTTCGGTCTCGATCACCGTCGCCACCCGATCCAAGGTCCACAGATCGGTGGCGAACCCGTGCGCCCGCGGCCCTCGGCGCAACGCCCGCTCGATCTGCTCGAGCTGCGCCGCGCTCAACCGCGGCATCCGTCCGGCCCGCCCCGCCGCCTTCAACGCACCCGGCCCGCCCCGCCGCCAATCGGCATACCAACGGCTCACCGACTGGCGCGACACCTCAAGCTGGCGGGCCACATCAGCCTGCGGCACACCCCGCCCGAACATCCCCGCCGCCCGCTTGCGGCGCTGCTCCATCCCCTCGAAATCCCGGCGGACCACCTGCAACATCATGCCCCAAGTGTCGCAGACCCGTCACTCTAATATGCGCCGGAACGGTCGACACGGCGTGAAACCGGGGCGGACGCCGCCGGACGCATCAACACGAAACGTGGTCGTTGACCTGGGAGAATACGGCACGTGGCGGACGCAGGCGACACCCCGGCGAATGGTCTCCTTCAGACTCGCAACCGCGCCCGAGCGCCCGATCGGTGCCCCGACCGCCATCGGGCTGGCTGCCATCGGAAGCGCCCCTACTCGCCGATAGATCGCCGGGGACGAATGGCTCCCGCTGAAGTGCTCGACGAATCGACCGAACGCCGCATTGCCGTCCCTCGAGTTGTCTCGCATCGACCGCGTCGCGTGCATCAGACGGCGTCGTGCGAGGTTCGGTCGTGTCTCGCAGCTTGTGTTCCATGACGCGTGCGTCGGGTCACTCCTCGGGGTTGTCGGCGAGTGCAGTTGGAATGTCGCGTCGCATGTGCAGGACACGCCAGACGTCGACCCGGCTTTCGTGCTCCACGTAGAAGACGAGGTATGGGTACCTCGTGAGTGGCCACGTTCGGAGCTCGGGGATGTCGAGTTCATAGGCGAAGCGGAGGGAGCCGTTATGGGGGTGGCGCCCGATGTGAGCGAGTCCCCGTTCGAGGGCGTCGATGAACCCGGCGGCGATGGTCGGTCCGGCCTCGGCCAGGTAGTGAGCCAGGGCGGTGTTGATGTCGTCGTCGGCGAGCCGGCGTAGCTGAACCGGCTTGGCCACGTCGCTTTAGCCGTTGGGTCCGATTCGACGGCGGAGTTCGCCGAAGTAGTCGGCGTCGGCGAGCGGCCCAGGAGCGGATTCGGCGCCATCGAACAGCATCGTGCGTAGGCGGTGCCTGTCTTGGTCGCGTCGGATTAGGTCCCGGACGTACTCGCTGGTGGATCCAAAGCGACCATGGTCGACCCGCTCATCGACAAAGGCTCGCAGCTCGTCGGGCAGTGAGACATTCATCGTCGTCACGGCAACCACGTTACACGAGGTTGGCAATCTTGTCATCGGCGTGACAACATGACGATCACACCGTCCGCTGGATCTTGGACTGCCGCCGTCTCGAGCGCGACGGAAGCCTTGACGGGTCCGGACTCCGCGACGCAGCCACCTTGAATCGCCCTGATTTATTCAAGGTTAGACTGTTTTCTTGAATAAGGAGATGCCTTGAGCAAGCTTGTGCGGTGCCGCTGGCCGACGACGTTCGGCGAAGGGCTGCCCCGACGCGACCGCCAGGGCTGCGAGTACGAAGCGTATGTTCCGGATCCGCTGGCAGGACGAGCGTTCCGCCTGGACGGCGACGTCGCCGCAGACGTCGCCGATGCCGAGCGAGCCATCGCCGAGCTGAACGCGACCGCGCAGGTGCTCGTCGACACCGAAGCCCTCGCCCGACTGCTCCTGCGCGCCGAGTCGGTCGCCTCGTCCTTCATCGAAGGATTGGTCGTCGGTGGTCGTCGCCTGCTTCGCGCCGAAGCAGCGGCAGCCACGGGTGAGCGCGACGTTGATGTCACCGCCGAGGAAGTCCTTGGGAACATCCGGGCGATGACCTGGGCCGTTGACGCCCTCGCCAACGCGACCACGCTCGCGGTCGACGGTCTTCTGACCATCCACGACCACCTCCTCCGCGACACGCGCTTGAGCGAACACGCCGGTCACCTCCGCGACGAGCAGAACTGGATCGGCGGCAGCGGCTTCAACCCGTGCTCTGCGGCGTTCGTCCCGCCGCCGCCCGAGCACGTCGCTGACCTGCTTGAGGACCTGTGTGCGTTCATCAACCGCGACGACCTACCTGCGGTCGCGCAGGCGGCGATCGCTCACGCCCAATTCGAAACCATTCACCCGTTCATCGACGGCAACGGGCGTACCGGCCGAGCCTTGATCCACGTCGTACTGCGCCGACGCTCTGCGCACGCATTCTCCCGCCGGTGTCGTTAGTGCTGGCGACGTGGTCTGCGTCCTACATCGATGGCTTGACCGCGACGCGCTACCGCGGCCGAGCCGATTCCGCCGCGGCGCACGAGGGGATCAACCGCTGGATCGCGCTCTTCGCAGCCGCATGCCGTCGCGCCGTCGAGGATGCAGCTGACTTCGAACAAGACGTCGGCCACATCCAACAACGGTGGCGAGACGCCCTCGGCCGGGTCCGCGCCGGCTCCGCCGCCGAGCGCCTTCTGCACGTTCTCCCCGGCGCGCCCGTGCTGACCGTCAGCAGCGCGGCAGACTTGATTGGACGCAGCTTTCAAGCCGCCAACGAAGCGATGGCCCGCCTCCAATCGGCCGGCATCGTGCAACAGGTCAACGTCGGTCGCCGCAACCGCGCCTTCGAGGCGCGAGCGATCATCAACAGGTTCACCGCCCTCGAGCGCCAACTCGCCAGCCCACAACGAGACACGCGGGCCTCGCCTCCGCGGCGACCGGCGCCTGCGCGTCCCCATTGAGCCGGCGCCCGACTCCAGATGTGTCCCATCACTTGTCCCACTAGTTGCGCCCGGAACGGGTCGACACGCCGTGATACGGGGCGGACGCCGCCGGACGCAACAAGGTGCTGAAAAGGACGACCGTCGATTCCGGCGCGTGACTCTTCACGCACGGTTAAAGGTCAGCGACAATCGAAAAGCGCGACATTCTTCATGTGGGTACGTCAACGGAGAAAAGGCTCTACGAATCCTCGGTCCCGTTCTATCCGCAAACAGAGAAGTACTATTCAATTTGTGGATAAAACGCCGGCGCCGCCGTTGTTGCCGATCTTCCGATCCCGACAACAGGTCGAGCTGCTCGCCCTCTTGCTCGGCAATCCTGCGCTGGAACTCAGCCTCTCGGAACTCGCCGAGCGCCTGGGGACACCGTACCCATCAGTTCATCGCGAGATCGACCGGGCGGAGGCCGCCGGGCTCGTGACCTCCCGCAAGGTCGGTAACACAAGGCTCGTGAGAGCGAGCACGGACAGCCCGTATTTCGGCGGACTGTCAGAGGTGCTGACGCGCGCGTTCGGTGTCCCCGCTGTTGTTGCCGAGGCGCTGCGAGCCGTGGCTGGAGTCACGGCCGCGTTCGTTTACGGTTCGTGGGCCGCCAGGTATGTCGGCGGCCCGGCGACCGACCGGTCGAGGACATCGACCTGCTCGTGCTCGGCGAGCCTGATCGTGATCAGCTCTATGCGGCCATCGAGGCGGCACAGCCGAGGATCGGCCGACCCGTCCAGATCACGATTCGCGACGCCGACTGGCTCACCAATGGCGAAGGCTCATTCCACGACACCGTCGTAGGTCGGCCGATGGTTCCTGTCCCGCTGGATGGTTCCCGTCCGTCAGCCCGCTGAGAGCTCACGATCAACGGCGTCGATCGCTCGGGCCGCCAACTCGACGGCCCACGCCGCGTCGGCGGCCGTCTTGTCAACCGGCCGCGCCGGGTCGAAGTACTCGGATTCGTGGCGCCCCTGCCGGAACCGCTCCGCGCCGGCGGGCGCGAACGATTCGGTGTCCGACCTCAAGGCCGCATGGGCGATGTCGGTGGCGATGCGGTGGCCGCCGCGCGTAGCGGGGACGCGGTAGCCGAGGAACAGCACGACGGCATCTGCCGCCGTGCGATAGGCGTCGTACGCGGTCGTGAACGCAGACTCCCAGTGCTCTGCTTGGATCAGCAAGGTCGCAGCTGACAATCGGTCGGCGGCTCGATCGAGGCACGCACGCGCCGCGTCGACATCGATGTCTTGAAGGCGATCGAGTTGACCGCGTTGCTCGAACAGCGCGATCACTCGGGCTGCGGCATCGTTGTCCACCAGGCCAACGTAGATCGGCTCGAAGCCATCGGAGTTGCATCGACCTCGAACGCAGATCTGTCCCATCATTTGTCCCACTAGTTGCGCCCGGAACGGGTCGACACGCCGTGATACGGGGCGGACGCCGCCGGACGCAACAACACGAAAAGTGGTCGTTGACCTGGGACAATACGGCACGTGGCGGGCGCAGGCGACACCCGGCGAATGGTCTCCTTCAGATTCCTAAACCGTGCGTCGCAGGTTCGAATCCTGCCGGGGGCACCACCGCTTCGCTGACGTACGACCGGATCATGGCCCCAAATCACAGCCGGCGTGGTGCCGCTACCTGACTCGCTCGCGGCTTCGGTTACGGCCGGCCCTCGGTGATCTCCGAGGGCAGCAGGCCTCACACAGCCTCGGCTCCACTTGTCCGGGATTTCCGGAATGCAAACTCCGTGAGGCTCGTTGGTTCAACTGGCCGGCGCCGACCGGGAAGGGTCGGCGGGTCCGAGACCTCGACACGGCCTTGGGATCGTCCCACACTGTGAGCGGAGGTATGCGCCCGTGACCACGTTGTACCGATACTCGTTCGACAAACGGCTGGTCGTCTTCTGGGGTGTGTTCGGCGTTCGGCCAGCGAAGGACGGAGTCACGCTCACCGACGACGGTCGGCTGCGGGCGACGTTCGGCCTCCTCAAGCTGGAGACCCCGCTGGAGAATGTCGATGGCGCTCACATCACCCGGAACTACCGCTGGTGGACTGCCGCCGGTGCCAGGGGCTCGTGGAAGGACGATGGGCTCACGTTCGGAACGAACGCGGACGCCGGGGTGTGCATCCACTTCGCCGAGAAGGTGCCTTCCGCGCTCCGACGGAAGGGCCACTCGGCGCTGACGGTCACCGTCGAGGACCTCGACGGGTTGACCAAGGCGCTTACCAGCCCGTGACGCCATGCGTCCGCTCGACGGGGTTCCCGCTGATCGCCTCGTCGTCACCACCAGCGGCGGCTGATCCACTTCTCGAACTCGACGACGCTCAGGTAGGCGAGCGCGACGGCAACGACGAGCGCCCACTGCCACGGCTGCAGCGGCTCCAACTCCAAGACGTCCCGCAGGAACGGCGTGACAACGAGGAGCACCTGGAGTGCGACGGTGAGCGCGACGGCTCCAACGAGGGAGCGGTTCGTAAAGAATCCGAGCCGCCGCAGCGACGTGCGCTCGGAGCGCATGGCGAAACCTCCGGCCAGTTCGGCAAACGCGATCGAGGTGAAGAGCACGGTCTGCCAGGCAACTTCGTCGGTGTTCCAAAGAACGTAGGCAGGGACCAAGGTCAACAAGGTGAGGACGGCACCACGTGACAGGATCCGCCGGCCTCGGTCTGCCCCGAGCAGGCTTTCGCCCCGCGGCGTGGGGGGACGCTGCATGACCCCCGGCTCCGGTGGCTCCACCGCCAGCGCCATAGCGGGCAGGCCGTCGGTGACGAGGTTCAGCCACAGGAGTTGCAGCGGCAGCAGGGCGACGGGCATGCCCAAGATTGGCGCGAGGACCATGATCGTCACCTCCGCGACGTTGCCGCTGAGAATGTTGCGGATGAACTTTCGGATGTTGTCGAAGACGACCCGACCGGCGCCGACGGCGGTGACGATGGTGGCGAAGTTGTCGTCCTGCAGCACCATGTCCGCGGCGTCTTTGGTGACATCCGTACCCGTGATTCCCATGGCAACGCCGATGTCCGCCTGTTTCAGCGCTGGCGCGTCGTTCACACCGTCACCGGTCATCGAGACCACTTGGCCGTGGCGCTGCAGCACCTCGACGATGCGAATCTTGTCCTGTGGCGAAACGCGCGCATAGATGGATCTGTCGCGGATGATGTCGTCGAGATCGTCGCCCTCCAGCTGGCTCAGCTCGGCACCGGTCACGGCGCGGGCGTCAGCGCCTACGAGACCAAGGTCGCGTCCGATCGCCTGGGCGGTCAGGGGATGATCGCCGGTGATCATGATGACCCGGATCCCGGCTTCCTCGCAGGTGGCGATGGCGTCGCGTACCTCCGGGCGCGCCGGGTCGATCATCCCCACCAGACCCACGAAGGCGAGTCCCCGTTCGATCTGCGCGTCGCGAGGCACTGAGTCGGCGTCGGGCCACCGGCGCATGGCGACGCCGAGCACGCGAACACCCTGCGCTGCCAACCGATCGCCGGCGGCGTGGGCTCGCAACCGCGAGTCGTCGTCCATTGGAGCCAGCGCCCCATCGATGCTGAAGGTTGTGCAGAGCGGTACGAGTCCGTCGATCGCGCCCTTGGTGAAAGCCACGCAGTCGGGCAGCCCGACCTGGTCCTCCAGCGTCGAGGCGGCACGCACAGCCTCTGGGATGTCGTCGATGCGAGCAGGCAGGGCATGAACAGTCGTCATCCGCTTGCGTTCCGAGTCAAAGGGCAGCTCGAAGATGCGCGGGAGCGCGGCCTCGAGATCAGGCTTCTCGAGACCGCACTGGCGGGCGACGGCGACGAGTGCCGTCTCCGTGGGGTCACCGATCAAGGCGCCATCGTCGGCGACTGCGGTGTCGTTGCACAGCGCGCCACCGGCCAGTAACAGGCGAAGTGTGGGCTGGTCACGCAGCTTGTCGGGGCGCGACTTGAGCGGTGGGTCGTAGAGGTCGCGCCGGTCGCCGGCCATGTCGAGAACGACGACAGTCATCCGATTCTGGGTCAGCGTCCCGGTCTTGTCCGAGCAGATCGTCGTCACCGAGCCCAGCGTTTCGACCGCGTAAAGGCGACGAATGAGCGCGTTCCTGGCGAGCATCCGTTGGGCCCCGAGAGCCAACGTGATGGTCACCACCGCAGGCAAGCTCTCGGGAATCGCCGCAACGGCGAGGCTCACCGCCGTGAGTAGCAACGTTTCGAGGTCCTCACCCCGCAACAGACCGATCCCGAAGACGAGGAGCACGACAGCACCCGCCGCGAGGGCGAGTCCCCTGACGAGCGCATCGAGCCGCTGCTGCAGCGGCGTCGGGCCGGCTTCGGCACCGCGCAGGAGGTCAGCCACCCGGCCGAGCTCGGAGGCCATGCCCGTGGACGTCACCACAAGCGCCCCACGGCCGGCGGTGACGCTCGTGCCCGAGTAGGCCATCGACGTTCGCTCGGCGAGGGGTGTCACCTCGTCGACAGGTGCGACCTCCTTGTCCACTGGCACGGATTCACCGGTCAGCGCCGACTCGTCGACGCGCAGGGCAAACGCTTCGAGCAGCCTGCCGTCGGCCGGGACGCGCGACCCAGCGTTCAGCAGAACGACGTCGCCCGGCACGAGTTCTCGGGCGCCGATTTCCTGGATCACGCCGTCGCGCAGCGCCCTTACCGTCGGAATAGTCAGTGCCTGCAACGATGCCATGGCTTTTTCGGCTCGATATTCCTGGCGGAAGCCGATCCACGCGTTGAGGACGACGACGAACAGGATGAAGATCGCTTCTGTGACGTCGCCAAGGGCCGCCGACAGTGCTCCTGCCGCCGCGAGTAGCAGCACCATGGGCGATGTCAGCTGGCCGAGCAGGATTGGCCAAGCCCGCAGCTCTTCGCCGGCTTCGAGCTCGTTGGGTCCGAGGCGAGTCAGACGTGCCGCGGCGTCGTCCGCCGCCAAACCGCGCTCGGTGTCCGTACCCAGCTCCAAGGCCACGAGCGCGACGTCGGCCGCGTGGGCGATCACGCAATCATCCTGCCGTTAGCGTCGTCACAGCGACCAACGTTCGGCAGGTGACGTTCCTATGAAAGTGGCTCGACTGCACGGTGTCGGCGATCTGCGCCTCCACGACGAGTCACCGCCTCGGCCGGCGCCGGGCGAGGTGCTCGTTCGAGTCGATGCCGTAGGCATCTGCGGCTCGGATCTGCATTGGTTCGGCGAGGGTGGGATCGGCGACGCTCAGCTGGGCGCCCCGCTGGTGATCGGGCACGAGATCGCCGGTACCGTCGAGGATGGCCCGCTCGCCGGACAACTCGTTGCCGTCGATCCGGCGATTCCGTGCGGTGTCTGCGACACGTGCGTGCGGGGGCTGCATCATCTCTGCCCGACGGTGCGCTTCTCTGGCCACGGGGGTGTGGACGGCGGCTTACGCGACATGATGGCCTGGCCGACGACTTCGCTGCACCCGCTTCCATCGCCACTGACGGCGGAGGCCGGGGCGATGCTCGAACCGCTTGGCGTGGCGATCCACGCCCTTGATCTCGGAAAGGTCCGGGCCGGCAGCACCGTCGCCGTGATTGGCTGCGGGCCGATCGGGCTGCTGGTCGTCCAGGTCGCGCGGTGTCGCGGGGCAACCACGATCGTCGCCGTCGATCCCCTCGACCATCGCCGGCAAGCCGCCGACCGGCTCGGCGCCGATGTAGCCCTGGCGCCGGACGAGGCGCTCGACGAGGCGAGCGTTGGCGCAGCGACGCGTGAACTCGAGGTCGACACCGCGTTCGAGGTCGCCGGCGCGGACCAAGCGGTCGAGCTCGCCATCCGCATGACGCGACCGGGCGGCCGTGTGGTGTTTGTCGGCATCCCCGACGGCGATCGCACGACGTTCCCGGCGTCGACGGCTCGTCGCAAGGGCCTTACCCTGCTGCTGTCGCGCCGCATGGGCGACGTCTACCCGCGGGCGATCGACCTGGTCGAGGAGCGGCTCATCGATGTCGATTCGATCGTGTCCCACCGCTTCGGTCTCGACGACGTCGCTGAAGCGTTCGAGACCGCTCACCGGCGTCGCGGGCACAAGGTGCTCGTGCTGCCCGGTCGCTGAATCAGTCGTCGAGGACGAACGTCGCTACTCAGCTGATCGGGGGGACGTCACCGGCGGGCACGTGGACGATGCGGCGACCGGACACGAACGTCGGCTCGATCCGGATGATCGCGCCGCGCGGCCCGTCGACATAGGGCTGCAACCCCGCCTCCAACGTCTTGAAGGTCACATCCAGGTCGTGGACGACCTCCGACGGTCCGACGACCAGCACGCTCCACCCGGACCGGTCGGCGGCGTTGTAGTCGTCGACCTCGAAGGCGACCACCGCCCCGCTTGCCGCCGCCGACAGCTTCGATCCAGGCGAGGACCGGAACACGATGCAGCCGTCGATCAGTCGATAATTCACCGGAAAGATCGCCGGCAGAGCACCCATCGTGACACCGACGCGACCGATATCGCCGCCGGCGAGCAGGCGAAGTGCCTCGGTCTCCTCCAGCAGCTCGAGCCCTTCATCGATCAGCATGCTCCCAGCGTGACTGCTGTGGTCACGCCGCCCCAGGGACAGAAGTCCCGTGTTTCTCGCTGATGGTC
>CAVSZO010000057.1:0-26174 GCA_963732335.1 Ilumatobacteraceae bacterium
CCGGCGAAGTCACCCGCAGCAGGAATGGCACCATGAACGGAGTCGTCCGCTCGACCTCCGGGAGCCGGGCCACCGCGGCGCGCACGCTCGCCTGAGTCCGGATCGTTCGCCAGCACGGCGGCGTCGGGGACGTCGGACGCGCTGGCGTAGCTCGACAGCACGCGGGACGTGCGGCGGGCGCCGGCGAAGCCGGCACACGCCAGCCCGACCGTCACCCCGGCGAGCAGCCCGAGCACCACCCACGACAGCCAGCGCCGGCGCAGGTCCGACCATGCACAGGTCCACGCCGCCGTGAAGGTCGGGCCGTTGGCCGCCACGATCACATCGAACCACAAGCGCCGTGCGGGACGGCAGGGTGTGGGCCTGCATCGCGGGGTGGTGCTACCCCGTCAGGGGTCCGGGGGGCAGAGTCTCTCCATACTGTGTCGTCATGAACGAAATGGGTGGCGATTCAGCCTGCTGGCTGGATGCGGTCTGCGATCGCTGCGGTGCGCTCATCGATCCTGCCGAGACGCATCGATGCTCGTTCCGGCGCAAACAACGACGCCCGAGCACCATCCTCAGCACCTGCCCGGAAGCAACCAGCCACGAACGCCGCCGGGCGGTGACGGTACGGTTCCGGGATCGATGTGAAGGTGCACGACCGCTCGGTCCTCGACGAGCTGCGATCGTTCACCGCGCTCGTCGTTGTCGAACGGAATCGAGACCTTCGACGTCCGCCCCCGCAACGAGGGGTTCGCCGACGGGACGGTGCTGTCTATGTTTCCCGACCTCGGCGCCAGGATCGGCTACGCCGCGACGGCCACGATGCGGAGCGCCGCCGAAGGGGGTCGGATGCCGCCGCCGGCCCTGTGGGAGCACGTCCTCGAGCTGCCCGTGCTGCCCGGTTCGTGGTCATCCAGGACCTCGACGATCCACCGGGTGTGGCGCTGCGACCGGGGAGAGGTCAACGGCTCGATCTTCACCGCACTGGGGTGCGTCGCCGTGCTCACGAACGGCGCGGTGCGCGACCTGACCGAGATGCGGGCCATCGGGATCCAAGCCTTCGCCGGGTGCGTTGCCGTCTCGCACGCCTACGTCCACCTCGTGGGGCGTCGGGGAGCCGGTGACCGTCGGTGGGCTGGCGGTGCGGCCCGGCGACCTGCTCCACGGCGACCAGCACGGCGTGCTTGCGATCCCGTTCGAGATTGCCGGGGCACTCGCCGCCGCTACGTGCCGCGTCGAGGCGGAAGAACGGGACCTCATCGACTTCTGCCGTTCGCCTTACTTCTCCGCCGAGGGCCTGCTGGCGCTAGCCGCCCGCTGACGGCTTCCGGCTCCGAAGAAGGAGAGCTGCGCCACTAACACGTGTCGGAGCGGTCGCTCGGCGGCCGCTACGGTGAGCAATCGGCGCCGTATGGGCGCTCACCGCTCACATCGGAGTGCCGGCGGCTGAACTCGGTGAGCAATCGGCGCCGCATGGGCGCTCACCGCTCACATCGGAGTGCCGGCCGCTGAACTCGGTGAGCAATCGGCGCCGTATGGGCGCTCACCCTCACATCGGAGTGCCGGCCGCCGAACTCGGTGAGCTGCGCCGCTGACAAGCCGCCTGGAACGGTTACCGGGCAGGGGAGGACCCCCGCCGCTACGCTCTGACCGTTGACCAGGAGCGCGGGAGTACGCAGGTTGAAGACACAGCCTGCCCGAGCAAGAACGTCGTTGAGCGCGTCGGCGCTGTCGTCGCTGCATCGGTCGAAGCTGCGTCGTCCCGCGAGGGCGGAGCACTACGTCCGTCGCTCGCGTCTGCTCGACCTCTTCGACGAGATGGTGCACACGCCACTGACACTGGTTGTGGCGCCCGCCGGCACGGGAAAGACGTCGCTCGTCGCCGGGTGGGTGGCCGAGTCCTCGACGCCGACGGCGTGGCTGTCGCTGGACGAGACCGACCGTGACGGTGTCCAGTTCTGGTCCGGTGTGATTGCTGCCCTGGACAGTTTGGCGCCGGGATGTGGTGACCGCGCCTGGCGCTGCTGCGACAGTGCGGCCACTCGGTCGGACGCAGTCGACCAGTTGGTCGCTGACCTGCAGGCCCGGGATCGGCCGCAAGCCGTGCTCGTCGTCGACGACTTCCACCTGGTCGACGCCGACGACTTCGTGCTCGAGTCGGTGTCCCGCTTCGTGCGAAACCTGCCGGAGTGGCTCCGTCTCGTCCTCTTGTCGCGGCGGGAGCCGCACCTGCCCATCGATCGAATGAGATCGCACGGCCAGCTCGGCGAGATCCGCTTTGCCGAGTTGCGGTTCTCGCCGGACGAGGCGGTCGACCTGATGACTCGGCTGTCCCCGAGTCTGTCCGAGGAACGCATCGAGGCGGCCGTGGAACGCGCTGATGGCTGGGCCACGAGCCTGCAATTGGCGGGCACTCGCCGCGCGCTCGGCGCGAGCCCAGCCGGCAGTGCCGGGCCCAGGTCACGACGACGACGTGCTCGTCCAGGACTACGTGCTGCACGAGGTGCTGGCGAACGAGGCACCCGAGGTGATCGACGTCCTGTCCGCGGCGGCGATCGTGCCACGAATCAATCCGAGCCTCGCCTACGCGCTGACCGAGCGCCCCGACGCCGGTGAGCTCCTCCGCACGGCCGCAGATCGTGGGCTCTTCCTGTCCCGCCGGGGCGTCGACGGTTGGTACGACCTGCACGAGTTGGTGCGGGGCGTGCTCACGGCCGACCTGGCGAGTCGGTCACCGAGTCGACTGGCCGAGCTGCACGCCCGCGCGGCGCGATGGCTCGAGGACGCCGACGAAGTGGTCGTCGCGCTCGATCAGTGGCTCGTTGCCGATCGACCGAGAGACGTGCTGCGGCTCCTCTCGGCGATCCACGGCCGCCTCTACGACAGCGGTCGTGAGGCCACGGTCAAGCGGACGCTCGCGGCGATACCCACGGGCGTCGCCGTGAACGACCTCGAATCGATGGTCGAGTACGCGTGGTGCCATCTCCTGGTCGACCGTCGTCGGTTCGTGGAGCTCGTCGAACAATTGACCTGGTGGGTCAACCGGTCCGGGCCGAACGACACCCTCCGCAGCCGTGTGAACGTACTGCGGGCTTCGGCGGCGATCGTCAGCGGACGCTGGGTCGAGAGCGGCGCGCTGAATCGACAGGTGATGCTCGAACTGGGCGAGTCCTGCTGGCAGGACCCGCTCGGCCGGTTCGCGGCCATCGGAATCGCACGGGAGCTGGCGTACTCGGAGCGCTGGGACGATTCGTCCGACGAGGTGCGACAGGTCGAGGTCGCCTTGAGCCGCGATCCGGAGCGGCGCTTGGCGTTCGAGGGGACCAGAGCGTTGGGTCAGGTGCTGGCGGGCCGGCCGCTGGACGCCCTCCGAGTGGCCGCCGGCGTTCGTCGCGCCGCCCAGGTCGCCGACATGACCATTCTGCGCACCGAGTTGGCCGTTGCCGAGGCGCTGGCGCATCGGGAACTCGGTGATCGATCGCGGGCCTTGACCGAACTCGCGGCGCTCGCCGATGCGCCGGCCGAGACGATGCTCTTCTGTCGCATCCTGGCCATGTCCGAACTCGCCCAGGCACATCTCGACGTGGGCGACCTCGACTCGGCACAGCACGTCTTTGCCCAGACCGAGGCCCTCGTCGAGCAGGAGTCGCTCGGCGCCGACGTGCGGGGCTGGCTGACTCGAGTCGGGACGCTGATCGCCTTGGCGGCGGGCGACCTCGAGGCCGCTCGGCGCTGGGCCGGTCAGGTCGACGACTCGTTCTGGGGTGGGGTCAGCGACGCCGCGAGTCCAACTCGCCCTCGGCGACAGTGCGGCGGCGATGGCATCCCTGGACACGGCGGTGCCACGGTGCGTCCGTCACGAAGTCGTCTTGGCCCTGCTCGCAGGCGCGTGCAGTGTCCGATCGCGACGAGGCGGCGAAGTGCGCCAGCGCTGCCGTCGAGCTCGCCTCCGGCGATGGCCTCCTGCAGACGGTGGCCTCGGAAGGCGCCGACGTCATCGAGCTGGTCGAGCAGGCCGCATGGCGCGTCCCGGCGGAGTGGCTCGACCGCCTGCGACGATCCATGGCCGAGACACGGGACTCGCCGGCGCCCGCCGGTCCCGGGTTGATCGAGCCGCTCACCGAGCGCGAACGCGACGTCCTGCGGTTCCTGCCCAGCCGGCTGACCGTCCGCGAGATCGCCGACGAGCTCTACGTTTCCGTGAACACCTTGAAGTTCCACCTTCGGATCATCTACCGCAAGCTCGGCGTGACCTCTCGTGCTGAAGCCGCCGAGGTGGCACGCACGATGACGAAGCTGCGAAGGTAGCCAACCGCTCTCGTACTGGTCTGGCGGCATCCCGCCAGCCCCGCCGAAGGAATGGAGTTCGATGAGCTCGATGAAGACGTACCTTCTCGTGTGGCTCGGCGGCGTGATCGCCGGCGTGATCATCATGGAGCGCTGGCGCCGTACGGGCCGCGGCCTCATCCCGACGGCCGGGAGCAGAGCCGGATCGTCGAGACGACCACCGCGACCAGCGCCTCGAAGTTGTCATCCGACAAGCCGAAGGTGTCCGCAACCCTCATCGCCGGCGCGAAGGCCGACGCGGACCGTTTCCGACACTTCGTTCGGCGCGTGACGCCGTGGACCCCGGACCCGACTCCCGCGCGAGCTGCAAGGATGGAATCGAGCGGCTCCAGCGAGCGCGCCCGACGACCCAGCCTGAGGTACGTCGATCCACCCCCCGCAGGGTGGGGACGACTCACCCGAGCACCGGCGACCATCGTGTCGACCGCGAAGCGATACCAACTCACGAATTCGGAGAAGGAGCAGTAGGTGTCTGACGAAGAGGCGATGGGACCGATCAGCTATCTGATCGTCGAGTTCCCGGGCAACAAGATGACCGGTGACGGCTTGCCGGCCCTGATCGATCTGGTCGACCGGGGCGTGATCCGGATCCTCGACCTCAGGTTCGTCACGTGTCGTCCCGACGGGTCGGTGGAGGCCGTCGAGTTGCGGGAGATCGACACTGACGGTCAGTTCGACCTGACGATCTTCGAAGGCGTGTCGTCCGAGCTGCTCGATCAGTCCGACTACGACGATGCCGCAAAGGCGCTCCAGGCGGGCTCGTCGGCGGGCATCTTGATCTTCGAGAATCGGTGGGCGACCACCTTCGTGGAGGGGATGCGCCGAGGCGGTGGCGAGTTGGTGGCGGCGGGTTACATCCCGCTGGCGGACATCGCCGCCTCGCTCGACGCGACCGAGGCCGGCTGACCGGCCAGTACCAGACGAAAGGACGAGGACATGCCAGGACTGCTCAGAGGTGTCGCCCGCACGGCGGTGGTCGCGGGCACGGCGACCGCGGTCTCCAACCGTGTCTCGCGGCGCCAGGCCAATCGCTGGACGCAGCAGAGCGAAGCGCAGGCGTACGAGCAGCAGCAGCAGTACTACGAGCCGCCGCCGCAGTACGCCCAGCCGGCCCCCGCCCCCGCCCCGCCCCGGCACCGGATCCGATCGAGCAACTGACGAAGCTGGCCGAGCTCAAGAACCAGGGGATCCTCACCGACGCCGAGTTCCAGGCGCAGAAGGCGAAGATCCTCGCGGTCGTAGCGGTCGGCCGATGCTGTTCCTGTACCGGCCCCGCGAGACGTGGATGCCGTTCGCCTTGCCGCGCAACCGCACCCAGCAGGCCGCGTACAACCGTCAGCTGCAGGCGAACTTCGCGTCGACCCGCCGTGTCCCGCCGCCGGTGCCGGCAGCGCGACCCGCTGAACGATCTGCAGAGACTCGGCGAGCTCCACCAGTCCGGGGTGCTGACCGACGCCGAGTTCGAGTCGGCCAAGGCGAGGCTCCTGGCGCGATGACATCGAACGAGGCGCGGGCGACGACGTTGGTGCGCGCCCTGCGCGCCGGGGTCGAGGGCGACCGGGATGCACTCCACGCCGTGTTCACCGATGACGTTCGAGCGTGGACGCCCGCACTGTCGACCACGTCGCTGACGGACCTGATCGACGAGCTCGATCGCCGCGACGATGCGTTCTCCGACGTCGAGTTGGACGTTGTGCCGCTCGATGTCGGCGGCGACTTCGCATGCGTCGAATGGGCCGTCGCGATGACGCACACCGGCCCGCTCACACTCGCCGACGACACCAGCATCGAGCCATCCGGCATCCGCGTCACGTTGCACGGTGTCACGGTCGCCGAGTTCCACGGCGAGCGGATCTGCTCGCTGCGCCAGTACTGGGACGAATTCGCCGTGCTCGAGCAGCTCGGCGTCACGACGGCCGTCGAATAGGTGCTGTCAGCTGGGTAGAGAACCGCTCAGGTCGCCGACGATCCGGTCTACCTGCACCAGCAAGGCGGTGTAGCCGAGCCACTCGCCCTCCAGCTCGTCGCCGCCTGGCCGCGCGCCGTGCTCGACGGCCAACCGCGCCCGGCGAAATGCGCCCTGCCTACACCGATCCCGTCGGGTGCGGACCTCGGCGAGCGCGGCGGCGAGGTCGGCGTCCGCCGGTGCACCGAGCACATCGTCTGCCAACCCTCGGACCGCGCTCGACAACGCGACGAGGAGCGCACCCATTGAGGGCATCGCCCGGTGCATCGTGCCGGCCAGGCGGGCGTGATCGTCGAGCCCCCGTGAGATGACCGAGACGCCGATGGCCGTTCGCTCGAGGCGCGGCAGCACATCCTCGTAACGACCAAGCACGTCGATGTGGCGCCGATCGCGGACGTTCCAGCGGGCCGCTTCACGGCCGTCGCCGACGGCCTCGGCAGCCTGGTCGACCAGTCGATCGCGCACCGTGCGCGCCGTGCGCCGCCAGTCCTCGGTCTGGTCGGTGGACCATGGCTGCTGCAGCCCGGCACCCATCGTCTCGAGCACCCCTTCGAGGCCGTCCGCCAGCCGGTGCAGGGTCTGGCGGGCGTCGACCAGCCGCGACGCCGGCAGCACGAACGAGACCGCGATGCCGACCGCTGCTCCGAGGAGCGTGTCGAGGGCCCGCCGCCCGGCCTGGCTTCCCTGGTTCGCCGCCACGGCCGAGAGCACGACCAACAGGCTGACGGGCACTTGCCTTGCCGCGGCACGCGGGAGCCGCAGCACCAGTTCGGCGACGCCGAGCGACGCGGCGACGACCACGGCGACGGTGATGCCGTTGAGATCCAACGCGTCGCCGACGGCCACCGCGAGCAGCACGCCGAGCACCACCGCCGCGCTGCGCTGGAGCGCCGTGAAGATCGATGTGCGCACCGAGACCTGGACGACTACGAGGGCGGTCAGCGGCGCGAGGACCGGGTCCGGCGCGCCCGTGACCGCCTGAGCGACCGCCCAGGCCAGTCCGGCCGCCAGCCCGGACTTGGCCACAGTTGCGATCTCGGTGGAGGTCGGGCGCGTCCACGCGACGGCGTGGGCCAGGCGCCGCCACAGTTGCCGGAAACCATCGCCGAGGCGACGGGAGGGTTCTGCCGCCACGATCGCCGCTATCGCCGCAGTCCGCACACCGCGCCACTGCTCACGTCCCCACGTTAGGACGCCGGCGGCGTCACAATGGCGGGATCCGGAACGTTGGCGATCGACTCGAGGGCTGGCCGCGGGAGCGTCTCGCCGAGCGGTTGAGCGCCGCGTGCTATGGGACGGTCCTGGTGCTCGCGGCGCTGCCGCTGATCGATGCCGACGAGGTGTCATCCGGTTTGGGATGGGAGCTCGTGACCGGAGTCGGCGTGGCGACGTGGGTGGCCCACCTCTACGCGGAGGTGGTCGGCGACCATCTTCGCCGTGGGTCCGTGCTCGACCGGATCGAGATCAACAGAGCCATGGTGGACGGCCTACCGATCCTGCTGGCCGCCGTACTACCAGCGGTCGTGCTCCTGCTCGGCCGAGTCGACGTTCTGGACCCTCGGATCGCGCTGTGGGTTTCCGTCGCCGTCGCCATCGGGCAACTGGTTGCGGTTGGTGCGTTCGTCGGAGTCTCCGTCTCCGCGGATGGCGCGACGCCGTGGTCGTACGCGGCCGCGACTGCGGCCATCGGCATCGCCGTTGTGCTCCTCAAGCTGGTTCTCGGTCACTGAGGGCGAACGGTGGTCGCTTGTCGAGCCACCCCGAGCAGGGTGGGGCGCGCGCACCCGAGGACCGGTGAGCATGGCGTTCGACGGCGAGACCGCGAAGAAAGGAAGCTCTCGACGTGCAAGACCGACGGGCCGGGCTGGTAAACATCGGCGTGCTCGATGCCAGCGGACCCGGCGCTCGCGGGAACCTGCCGTGACCGAGGCCGCTGATTCCGAGGTTCCCGCAGCGGGAACCGGCAATACACGGGTCGCCATCCTGCTGGCGATGGCGATGTTCGTGCTCGTCGTCGACACGTCGCTGATGAACGTGTCGATCTCGGCGGTGGTTCAGGACCTCGACACGACCGTGAGCGGCGTGCAGTCCGCGATCGCCCTCGAGGCGCTGGTCTCCGCGGCGTTCATCCTGATCAGCAGCAAGATCGGCGATCTCTTCGGGCGCAAGCGGGCCTACGTGCTCGGCCTGCTCGGCTACGCCATCGGCGCGGTGGCGATGACCCTCGCCCAGGGTCTCACCGCGATCATCATCTTCTGGGCCATTCTCGGCGGTCTCGGCGCCTCACTCCTTCTGCCCGCGATGCAGTCGCTCATCCACGGCAACTTCGAAGGTGCCGCGCAGAAGAAGGTCTACGCCCTCGTCGGGGCGGCGGCGGCGATCGCCGCTGCTGTCGGACCGCTGCTCGGAGGGTTCATCACCACCTATCTCTCATGGCGCGTGGGCTTCCTGCTCGAGGCGGTGATCATCGCCATCGTGCTGTCCGGCGTCAAGCAGGTGCGCGACGTGGCGTACACCGGACCTCGGGGCATCGACGCCGTCGGCGCCGTCCTGTCCGTCCTCGGCATGGGCGGCATCGTGCTCGGCATCCTGGTGTGGCAGGAAGGTGGCGAGGCGGTTGGAGCCCTGCTGGTGATCGGTGCGGTCTCGCTGTCCGCGCTGGCCTACTGGCTGGTAAGGCGTCGGCGCAAGGAGAAGCTGACGCTGCTCGATCCGGACCTGTTCAGGTCCAAGCCCTTCCGGATCGGCATCAGCCAACAGATGATGCAACAGATCGCCCTGGGCGGCGCGATGATCGCCCTGCCGATCTTCCTGCAGATGGTGCTCGAGTACAACGCCATGCAGACCGGTCTCTCCCTCGCGCCGCTGTCGCTGAGCATGTTCGGGATGACGATGCTGGCGGCCAAGAAGGCTGGTGATCGGCGCCCGAGCAGCATCATCCGGGTGGGGTTCGCGCTGCTCACGATCGGGATGGTGGCACTGCTCCCGATCGTTCCCCGGGCCGAGTCCGGCTGGGCCTTCTTCATCCCGTTGGTGGTTGCGGGTTCGGGGTTCGGCTTGCTGGTGTCCCAGCTGAACAACTACACGCTGGCGCCGATCTCGGAGGAGCGGATCAGTGAGGCGGCCGGGGTGAACTCCGCGGGCGGTTCGTTCGGGCTGTCGTTCGGGTTGGCGTTCGCCGGCGCCGTCATGCTGGCGACCTTGTCGTTCCTGTTCACCAGCATGGCCGAGGACAGCGCAGTGCTCCCTCCGGCGGACAAGCAACAGGTCGCCGAGGTGTTGGAGGAGGACGCCGAACTGATGAGCAACGCCAAGCTCGAACAGCAGCTCGCGGGCGAACCCGAGGTGATCCAAGACGAGATCATTCGCATCAACACGGACGCGAGGCCGCGTGCGCTGCAGTTCGCCCTGCTCGTGCCGATCCTCGCCGGCCTCATCGGGCTGATCAACTCGTTCCGCATGATGCGGATGCCTGAGCCGGAACCCAAAGCGTCCATCGAGGGCATCGCGTTGGGCTGATCGGGAGTGACGAACGCGGCAGCCGACGACGCGGTGGCGACCCCCAAGTTGAACGTTCGCCAGGCCGCGTTCATCGGTGTCGGCGCGATGGTCGGCGCCGGGATCTTCGCCCTGCTCGGCTCGGCCGGCGAGGTGGCCGGCGCGGCCGTCTGGATCTCCTTCCTGATCGCCGGCGCGGTCGCCGGGCTGCAGGGATACTCGTTCGCCAAGTTCGGCGCCCGGTACCCCTCAGCCGGAGGGCTGCTCGAGTACGTCGTCCGGGGCTTCGGCAACGGACATGCCGCCGGGATCATCGCGTGGTTGATCCTCGCGGCCAACGCGATCGTGACGGGCATGGTCGCGGTGTCCTTCGGCAGCTATGCGAGCTCGGCAGTGGCCGACGGAAGTGAACCGTGGATCAAGGTGTTCGCCGTCGCCGTGGTCCTCGTCATGGCGACCCTCAACGTCCTCGGGTCGCAGGCAGTGGCCAGAGCGCAAACCGTGGTCGTCGTCATCGTCACCGGGATCCTCACCGTGTTCGCCGTCGCGACCCTCGCCGACCTCGACCCCGACCTTCTGGCGTTCTCCGGCTACCCCGGGATCGCCGACATCGTGTCGAGCGTCGCGCTGACCTTCTTCGCGTTCCTCGGGTTCGGCGTCGTGACGTTCACCGCCAAGGACCTGGCCAACCCGGCACGGCAGTTGCCTCGGGCGTTGTACCTCGCGCTCGGCATCGCCACCGTGATCTACGTCGCCGTCGCCCTGGGCGTCTTCGGCACCCTCACCGTCCAGGAGGTCATCGACTCCGGAGGGACCGCGCTGGCGGTCGCCGCCGAACCGGTGCTGGGTCGGGCCGGCTACTGGATGATGACGGTGACGGCACTCTTCGCCACGGCCGGTGCAACCAACTCCGGGCTCTACCCCGCCGGGCGGACTCTGTGAGCAGATGACGTCCATCGGCCAGTTCCCTCCGATCCTCGGACGCCGGCTCGGGGTCGCGTCCCCGCCGGGCTGGTGGTCACCGCCGTCGTCGCCGCGATCCTCGCCGTCGGGTTCGACCTCTCCTCGATCGCCTCGCTCGGCAGTGTGATCGCGCTCGTCATCTTCGCCCTGGTCACGGCGGGCCATCTCCGCGTCCGCGCCGAGACCGGGGCCCGCCTCCCGGTGCTGCTGCTGGCCCTCGCCAGCACCGTCATCGTCCTCGTGACGTTCGTGTTCACGACGCTCGTCGACGAACCGGCCACCGCGGTGCTGCTCGTTGTGGTCCTCATGGTCAGCGTCGGGCTGGACCTCGGATGGAAGCGGGTCCGCGACGGCCGCCTGTCGGTCGGTCCGACGCCCGCGACGGACGGGTGAGCTCTCATCAGAGTTCTGGTGCGCTCGTCAACAATGGTGTCCCGTGACACGACTGCCCGTTCCGCCACTCGAGCCGCAGTGGGTCATCGTCGACGGGCTCCCCGTGTACCACCGCATCTACCATGGACGCGGGTCCCACCGCCGACGCGATCGTCCACGTCCACGGGTTCGGCATCTCCGGGACGTACCTCGAGCCGACCGCGGCCCTGCTCGCTCCCCGTCACCGCAGCTACGTCCCCGACCTACCGGGGATGGGGCGGAGCATGCGGCCGCGCCAACCGCTCGACCTCCCAGGCCTCGCTCGGGCGCTCATGGCCTACTGCGATGCCGTCGGCGTCGAACGGGCGACGTTGGTCGGCAACTCGCTGGGCTGCCCGATCATCATCGAAGTAGCGACGGCGTTCCCCGATCGCATCACGCACGCGGTACTGGTGTCGCCGGCGGGCGGGCCCGAACAACCAGCCACTGACGAGGGCACTCCGGCAGATGGCCGTTGACGGGCTCCGTGAGCCCAGGTCGATGCTGCCGATCGCGGTTCGCGACTACCTGCGGTTCGGCGCGCTCCGGAGCTTGTCGCTGTTCAAGGCGATGACCAGCTACCCGACGCTCGAACGCGTGCGGCACCTGGTCATGCCGACGCTCGTGATCGCTGGAGACCGCGACCCGCTCGTGCGGATCGACCGCGCCCACGTCTTCGCCGGGCTGCCCCACGTTCAAGCGGTGAAGGTTCGAGGGGCGCACGCCCTCAACTACAGCGAGCCCGAACTGATCGCGTCCCTGATCGAGGCGCACCTCGCGGGTCGACCACTTGCGACCTCGCCGGCTCTCGCCGGCAGTGTCGAGATCCTCGACATCCCGCCTCGCACCAGCGACGAGCCGACCGGCCCGCCAGCGCCAGACAGCAGCTAGCGCTGAGGTGGCTGGTCGAACGGGGAGCCGGCCGGCGACGCGGTGGGCCGCCACCGGTGGCGCCAGCGGCCGGCATTGCCTCGAGTCGATCGTCCCAGACCTGCTGCTCGAGGCGTCGGCGACGCCGCGCGACCAATTCGCTCGCCCAGTCGATGCCAGCCCGCAGGAACAGGGCCGCCAAGCCGTACGACGATCATCGCGAACAACAACGACGTGTCCAGAACCGACTGATCAGAGAGGACGATCGGCTCGAAGATCCCCCGGAAGGGTGCCATCGAGCGGGAGACCGATCGATACACCCACTGGGTGAAGCCGGCCTCCGGGTTGGCGCCGAACAGGCGCAACACGAAGGCAAGGAACAACAGCACCAGGTTGAGGACGACCCACACGTACACGACCCAGAGCAGGGCCTTGGCGATCGTCCCAACGGTCACTCTCACGTCACGAGAAGCCATGCCGATCAGTCCTCGCTGGCGGTCTCGGTGGCGGTGGCGGCTCGCCTCGTCGGCGAGGGTCATCCCGAGCATGATCAGGTCCTCGATGGTGATGGCGTGGTGCCCGATCACCACGCCACCGGCACCGCGGACCGCGTCCCGCAGTGGAATCGCCCAGAGGTGCTCGATCGCCAGGACGAGTGCCGAGCTGCCCTCGGGGAGGTCGTCGATCAGCCCTTTCGCCACCGCCTCGGCTGCGGTGGGAGCATCAGCATCGATGGATGCGCCGAGTGCCGCGCCGAGCACGGCGCCGTCCTCGCCGGCTACGCCGAGGCCGACGAGGGCAGCAACCGCGGCACGCAACTCGGCCCGTTGGGCTGCGTCGAGATCCGACGCACTCAGGATCGAGACGTCGTCGCCCTCCCGCATCACGAACACGGCGTCGATGATCCTGATCTGGCCGACATCGCTCAGGCGTGCCAGCTCGTCGGCGATGCGTCCTTCGAACAGCTCGTTGTCGGGGAAGCCGATCACGAACGCCTGGATGGGTCCGACGGTCATGTTGCGCACCTCACGTGGTCAGGACAACGCCTTCGCCTTGGCTTGTTGGAATTCGTCCTCGGAGATCACACCTTGGTCGCGGAGTTGGGCGAACTTGGCGATCTCGTCGGCGGAACCGCCGCCACTCGTGGAGGCGGCGTTCTGGACGTACTCCCGCATCTGCGCCTCCTGGGCCGCCGCCTGCTCCGCCGCGTGCTCACCCATCTTGTGCCCCCGGGCGATGAGGTAGACGAACACCCCGAGGTAGGGCAGGAAGATGACGAAGATCGTCCACAGCGCCTTGGCCCATCCGGACAGGTCGCGACTGCGGAAGATGTCGCCGAAGACGACGATCAGCAGCCAGATCCAGATGAACCACAGGAAGAACCACATCATCGACCAGAACACCTGGCCGGTCCCGAACTCAGCGAAGAGCATGAATCATTCCTCCAATGGTGGTGCGTGTCCGCCGCGGCATTGCCGTGGCGGTCCGGTCATTCTGACTCGGCTTCCAACTCCCGACGGGCCTTCGCGTTGGCCGCTCGCTCCTCGTCCGAGACGGT
Source organism: Ilumatobacteraceae bacterium (assembly GCA_963732335.1). Taxonomy (GTDB): domain Bacteria; phylum Actinomycetota; class Acidimicrobiia; order Acidimicrobiales; family Ilumatobacteraceae; genus Desertimonas. Next base: position 13,599 of record CAVSZO010000057.1, read on the forward strand.
CGGCCACTGCAGGTCGAGACCTCCGATCGTGTCGACGAGGATGGTCGCCACCATCGCCTGCATGACGCGCTTGTTGTCGGCGGGGATGACGTACCACGGCGCCCATTCGGTGGAGGTTGCCGTGAGCGCATCCTCATAGGCCTGCATGTACTCGTCCCAATGGCGGCGCACGGCGACATCGCCGGCACTGAACTTCCACAGCTTGTCCGGGTTGTCGAGCCGAGCCATGAAGCGCCGCTTCTGCTCGGCCTTGGAGACGTGGAGGAAGAACTTGACGATCTTCGTTCCGTTCCGGTCGAGGTGCCGCTCGAAGGCGTTGATGTCGTCGTGGCGGGCGGCCCAGAAGTCCGGCCCCCGGTCGCCCGGCGGCAGCGCCTGCTTGTCGAGCCACTCGGGGTGCACCCGCAGCGCAATGATCTCTTCGTAGTGGGACCGGTTGAAGATCCCGATGCGTCCCCGCTCGGGAGCCGCCTTGGCGATCCGCCACAGGAACGTGTGGTCGAGCTCCTCGCTCGACGGCTGCTTGAACGAGACGACGTGGACGCCTTGGGGGTTGACCCCGGACATGACGTGTTCGATCGTCGAGTCCTTGCCGGCGGCGTCCATCGCCTGGAAGACGACGAGCAGGGCGTAGGTGTCGCTCGCCCAGAGCAGCTCCTGCGCCTCCTTCAGTTGCTCGATTCCCTCGGCGAGGATGCCCTTGGCCGCGGCCTTCAGCTCGGGGGCCGACAGCTCGTCGTACTCGCCGCCACCGGTCCACCCTGTGTCCCGCCCGGCGAGGTTGGCCGTCCGTCCCTGGTTCGACCCGCAGCTCGGCGGCGATCCGTTGCCGTCGGTCCCCGGACCCTTCTGTCGTCGAGGTGGAGGCGTTCATGAGGCCCGCCTGCGCTCGACGAGGCGGAGGATGAACTTGCCGACCTCCGCCAACACGAGGTAGCCGGCGACGGCGATCAGGCACACTCGCCACTGGTCACCGTCGAGCTCGACGGTGTCGAGGATGGTGTTCAGTCCGTCGATGCTCGTGGCCAGGAAGGTGAGCGCGATCGCGGTGAGCATCAGAAGGTTGAAGCGTCCGTTGGCGAAGGTGTCGCGGGTGAAGATGCTCCGGTAGGGATCGCGCCACTCCATGGCGGCGACGATGTGGAGGAGCGAGATCGTGGTCAGCCCCATCGTGGTGGCGACCACCAGTCCGTGGCGGTCCTCGGCCCACGCGACGACGATGAGGGTGCCGATGGCGATGAGGAGGCCGGCGATGCCCAACCGCACGCCGAGCGCCGGTGCGATCACCGGTTGGTCGGGTGATCGGGGGCGTCGCTGCATCAACCCGGGGGTCGGTGCGTCGAATCCGAGTCCGAAGGCGAGCAACACATCGATGGCGAAGTTGATCCACAGGATCTGCAGCGGCAGGAGCGGCGTGCCGTTGGCGATCTCGAAGATGCCCGCCCCGACGAACAGCAGGATGAACCCGGCCAGCATGATCATCTGGACCCGGACGTACTTCATCAAGTTGTCGTAGAGCCCGCGACCGCCCTCGACGGCGGTGACGATCGTGGCGAAGTTGTCGTCGGTGAGGATCATCTCGGCGGCGTCCTTGGTCACCTCGGTGCCCGTGATCCCCATCGCCACGCCGATGTCCGCCCTGGTCAGCGCAGGAGCGTCGTTCACGCCGTCGCCCGTCATGGCGACGATGTTTCCCTGTCCCTTGAGGATGCTGACGAGGCGAACCTTGTCCTCGGGCGCGACGCGGGCGACGACGCCGATGTCGTCGACCTCGGCGCGGAGCTGGTCGTCGGAGAGGGCGGCGAACTCGGCGCCGGTGAGCGCCCGACCCTCGATGCCGAGCTGGCCGGCGATCGCCGCGGCGGTCGTCGCGTGGTCGCCGGTGATCATGCGCACGCGGATGCCGGCGTCCTTGCAGAGGGCGATGGCGTCCTTCGCCTCCTTGCGGGGCGGGTCGACGATGCCGGCGAGGGCGAGCAGGTCGAGGCTCTCGACCACCGCCAGGAGATCGCCGGCCGGATCGAAGGTGGCGGGATCGAAGTCGCGTCGGGCGACGGCGAGGACGCGCAGACCCTCGCCGGCGAGCCGGTCGTTCTCGGCGAGCACCCGATCGGCTGCGTCGGGCGTCATCGGCTTCGGTGATCCGTCGACGTCGAGGTACCGGGAGGACCGCGCCAGCAGGACATCGGGCGCGCCCTTGACGAAGCACCTGACGACGCGGTGGCCGTCCTCCTCCATCTCGTGGAAGGTCGCCATCAGTTTGTATTCGGCGTCGAACGGCACCTCGGCGACACGCGGATAGGTCTCCTCGGGTGTCCTCGACGTCGAGTCCGCCTTTGGCGGCCAGCACGACGAGCGCGCCCTCCGTCGGGTCACCGATGCACGCGCCGTCACGGATCACGGCGTCGTTGGCGAGCGCCATCGGCAGCATGAAGGGCTCGAGCGGCGTATCGCCCTCGCCCGCGACGTGAAGGACCCTGCCCGTGGTGGAGTAGCCCTCGCCGTCGACGGCGAAGCGCCGGCCGACCAAACCAGTTCGCGGACGGTCATCTGGTTCAGGGTGAGGGTCCCCGTCTTGTCGGAGCAGATCGCCGACGTCGAACCGAGCGTCTCCACCGACTTCAGGCGCTTCACGATCGCGCCCTGTTCGGCGAGCTGGCGGGTCCCCATCGACAGCAGCATCGTGACGACCGCCGGCAGCCCGGTCGGGATGGCGGCGATGGCCAGGGTGATGCCGGTCAGGAACAGCGAGTCGAAGTCCTCACCGCGGGCCAGCCCGAGGATGATGATGAGCACGAGCGCGGCCGCGGCCATGATCGTGATGATCACGGTGAGCTGATCGAGCTGCTTGGTGAGCGGCGTCTTCTCCTGCTCGACCCCGCTCAGCATCCCGGAGATGTGCCCGACCTCCGTCGACATCCCGGTGGCCGTCACCACCATCTCTCCCCGGCCGCGGGTGACCTGCGAGTTCATGTACGCCATGTCGACCCGGTCGCCGAGCGGTACGTCCTCACCAGTGACCGGGTCGAGGCTCTTCGCCGAAGGCGTGCTCTCGCCGGTCAGCCCGGCTTCTTCGATCTCGAGGGTCGCCGCCACGAGGATCCGGCCGTCGGCTGGCACCTTGTCGCCGGCCTCGAACCCGACGATGTCCCCCGGAACCAGTTCCTCGGCCGGGACCTCGACCCGCTGACCGTCGCGGCGGACGTTCGCCGTCATGATCAGCATCTGGCGCAGCGCGGCGACGCTCTCGGCGGCTTTGCCCTCCTGGTGCAACCCCATCAGCGCGTTGACGACGGTCAGTCCGATGACGACCAGTCCGGTGGAGACATCCTGCAGGGCGACGATGCTGACGACCGCCGCCCCGAGCAGCACCAGCTGCATCAGGTCGCGGTACTGGCGCAGGAATGCCCGCCAGCCCGGCTCCTTGGCCTCCTCGGCCAGCTTGTTCGACCCGTACCGCTGTCGCCGCTCGACCACCTCGGCCGTGCTCAGCCGAGGACAGTACTTCGATGTCCATTGTCAGCCGCGTCCTCCTGTCGACTGGGCGGGATCTGTCGCAACAGTTGGAACAGATCCCGCCCAGAAGCCCGGCTGAGACGTAACCCGCCCAGATGCAGGGACCGTCGAGCAACTCCCCCGAGCTCACCGGTTGGCGCCATCGCCCGCGTCCCCTACGGCAAGTACCTCCGCTTCGTGTGGCCGCTGCTCGCGATCCTGGCCCTCCTCACTGTCATCGTGCTCGTCCTCGGCGCCTACGTCTGACAGAGTGCAGGCGAGCGACACGGCGTCGAACTCACCGCGCCGGGCACCGCATCGTGTGGAGACGGAGGACTCAATGAGCGAGGAACTGATCGAGCTGACGAAGTCAGATCCTCAGCCGCGAGGCGGCCGCCGCTCGGCTGCGTCAGCTCGCCGATCAGCTCGCACGCCACAACCAGATCGAATTCGTGCGCGATGGAACCAGGTACTCGGTGACGGTGCCCGACGAAGTCAAGCTGAAGGTCGAGATCGAGATCGGTGACGAGAACGAGATCGAGTTCGAACTCACCTGGTAGCCACGCGTCGAACCACCTGGCGAGATGGCTCCTGACTGATCCGTGAGTGCGCCGGCTCGCTGCGTCACGGCTGCTTGTTCTGGAAGCGGCCAACCAGCGTCCCGCCGTCCAGCCTGGGAACTGTGACCGCGGGGACCGTTTCGGCCCCGTCAGGTCACAGTAGCGGCTCTGCCAGCACTCGCTCGGCGCTTGTCGGAACCGCGGCACCGACAAGGCGTCGACTAGCCGACGCCGGAAAGCACGCCGAGTTGTTCGAGCACTGCTAACTCGTCCCAGTACTGCCGGAGTGAACAGACGTTCACCGTCGAACTCGGCCACCGTGACACCGTGCAAGGGACCCGGATGCCGGAAGGCTCGAGTCGTGTGGTCGGCGAGCGTGATCCGGCCGGTGTGAGTCATCTCGACGGTCCACTCGACGCATGCGTAGTCGCCGCCCACGTCGAGCGGCACGACATCCAGCTCGATGTCGGAGAACGCTCGTCGCGGCGATCGAGCTCGTCGATCAGCTCGCTCAGCGACGAGGTCGACAGGTCCGCGTCCACGCCGAACGTCGTCGGTGAAAATGCCTCCAGCGCCTCCCGGTCGCCGGCGATGCCGGCGCGCAGGGCACGCACCAACGACGTCGCCCGCGTGCTCGTTCGACGTCATCGTGCCAGCAGCCTCGTTTTGGCCGACGCGAACTCGGCGTCGGTCAGCACGCCGGACCGGTGGAGCTCGCCGAGCTCCTTGAGATCCTCCAACGGGTCGAGTTCGTGCCGCCGGTACCGGCGGCGGGACCCGGCGAGTGGAATCGAACTGTCTCGTGCAGATGACGGTTGTAGGCGGCCTGCTGGGTGCGGTTCCGCGGTAGGGCGAACGGCATCCAGGTCTGCCGGGGCCGGTACAGGAACAACATGGGTGGACCGACGGTTCCTAGGAGGAGAGGATTTCGCCTTCTGCGCCTGGAACTCGGCGTCGGTGAGGATCCCCTGGTTCTTCGGCTCGGCCAGCTCCTTCAGTTGGGCGATCGGATCCGGGCCGCGGGAGCGGGAGCGGGAGCCGGAGCCGGCTGGGCATATTGCGGTGGCGGGGCGTAGTACTGCTGTTGCTGCTCGTAGGCCTGGGCCTCCTGCTGTTGCGTCCAGCGATTGGCCTGTCGCCACGAAACACGGTTGGAGACCGCGGTCGCGGCTCCCTGCCACAACCGCCGTCCCGGCGACACCTTGAGCAGTCCTGGCATGTCCTCTTCCTTTTCTCATTTCTTCTGACTGCCGGATCATCGGGTCTGGGTCGCGTCGAGCGAGGCGGCGATATCGGTCAGCGGGATGTAGCCGGCCGCGACCAAGTCGGCCACCGCCGCGGCGCATCGCGTCGACGAACGTCGGTCGCCCAGCGATTCTCGAAGATCAAGATCCCGGCCGATGAGCCCGGCTAACAGCGCCTTCGGGGCATCGTCGAAGTCGGATTGGTTGAGCACCCCGACGACGCGCCCTCGAAGATCGTCAGGTCGAAGATGACCCTCGTGTATCGAGTTCCCGCAGGTGGATGGCCTCCACCGACCCGTCGTCGCGGCACGTGACAAAGACCAGGTCGAAAATCCGGATCAAGCCCCGGTCGACGAGATCGATCAGGGCGGGGAATCGGCCACCCGTCATCTGTTGTCGGGGAACTCGACGACCGGATAGCTGATCGGTCCCATCGCCTCAACTTACGTCAGTCACCTCGCGCTCCTCTCGACTGCCGCAGAGCATAGCCGTTCTGGGGCTGGGGAACGACGGTACGCCTGCGAACCGGGTGGCGGCGTCCACCCACGAGTGGGTGGTTGGACAAGGCCGATCACCGTTGGTCACCTTAATGTTCTCCCGCATCCTCGGACGCCTACGATGCTGTCGATGGGCCGGTACCGACGGCGGGCGCCACTAGCCACCAGACCGTGGCCACGAAACCCTCCGGCAGTCGTGTTCGTCGGCTGTGGCAGCGCGTCGCCGACGCCGTCTCGTGGACACCGCCGACGTCGACCGAGATCGGCGCCGTGGCCAAGTCCGGGTTGGCGGCCGGCCTGTCGTGGTGGATCGCCGTGGTGACGGATGTGCCGGACCCGGTGCTCGCTCCGCTGACGGCCCTCGTCGTCGTGCAGGTCTCGGTGCGAGCATCCGTGCGCACGGCGATTCAGCGCAGCGTCGCGGTGGTGCTCGGCGTCCTCCTCGCGTTGGCCATCGGCGACGCGCTCGGCTTGAACGGCTTCACCGTCGGCGTGCTCGTCGCCGTGTCGCTCGGCGTCGCCCAACTCGTGCTGCGGCTCCCGGCCGCGGCGGCGAGGCAGGTGCCGATCAGCGTCCTCGTCGTGCTCGCGGCGGTGACGTCGACCCGGAGAGCCGGCTGGCGGCGGGCCCTCGACACCCTCCTCGGGGCGGCGGTCGGTGTCGTGGTCTCGCTGGTGCTGCCGGCGTCGCGGCTCGTCGACGCCCGCCAGACCCTGGACCGGCTGGCGGTCAACCTCGGTGGCGTGCTCGACGCGATGGGCGCCGGGCTGCAGCAGCCCTGGTCGACGGACCAGACCGAGGAGTGGCGGCGGCGGGCGCGCACCGCGCGTGAGCGCCTGGTCGGCCAGGCCGCCGAGGCGGTCGGCAACGGCCGGGAGGCTGCTCGCTGGAACGTCCGCGATCGGCGCCACATCGACGACGCTCGGTCGCTACGAGGAGGTGTGCCGCGCCTCGAGCGGACCGCCATCGGCGTCTCGGTCATCTCGCGGGCCTCGACGATCACGCCCGCCTCTCCGGCACGATGCACCCGGCCATGCCCGCAATGGGCGCGCTCCTGATCGCGTTGGCGAGCGCGGTGCGCGCGTCGGTGCAGGACGTGCTCGGCGAGTCGGAGGACGCCGACGTCGCCCGCGCGCTCGACGAGGTCCGGCTCCGAAGGAAAGCGTGCGTACAGGGCGCGTCTCGCCGGGCCCGGTTGGCCCTCGAGCACGTGACGAGCCCCGATGACGCAGCAGAGGGCGAGTGGCTCGGCTACGCCGCGCTGCTGGTGCAGGTGGACCGGATCGTCGGCGACCTGAGCGCTCCGCTGCCCGCGTCATCACTCGACGAACGCCGCCAGGACGCCGCCGAGCACGAGGCCGGCGCCGAGCCCGGCGGTGACGTCGAGCGGGTTGTGGGCGCCGACGTAGACGCGCCCGACCATCACGAGGAGGGTGAGCAGCGATGCGGCACCCACCACCAGGCGTCGGGAAGGACCGGTGCGACGACGGTGCCCACGGCGGCGACGAGGATGACGTGCCCTGACGGGAAGCTCGGACCCGACGACGGGCACGTCGCCGCCGCGCAGGATGGCGCCGACCTGGCTGGTCCCCGGCCGCTGGCGGACGGCGAGGTAGTCGGCCATCTCCTTGCGGACGATGCGCTCGGTGACCAGCTTGAGCAGCATCGCCAGGACCACGCCGATGGCGACGGCGAGGTCACCGTCGACGACCGCGACCACCAGGCCGGCGATCGTGCCGACGACCAGGTTGCCGAGCTGCATCGGCAGCCACAGGACCGGGAAGAGGAAGTCGGGCAGCCCGTTGATGGCGTGGAACACCCTCGACTCGGCCGCGCTGATGGTCGGCTTGCGCGCCGCGGCGACGGACGCCGCGAGCACGATCAGGCCGGCACCCGGCGACCAGCAGCCACCAGGCGTTCACCGCTCCGCTCGCTCAGCCGGCGACGACGGCGGCGGCGAGGCGGCTGCGCAACTCGTCGAGCGAGACCTGGCCGGGACTTGAGCGCCGTCCGCGTCGCGCCGGCGAGCGCCCACGGGCGCAGCCGGTGGAGCGCCCGCGACAGCGTCGTCCGGTCGACGGCTGGCCACGGCGTGGGCGACGGCCCGCTCGGGCCCGACGTACAGGCTGGACGAGGCGAGCAGCTCGGCGACGTCGGTCGCCAGCAGCAGGTCCGAGGCGGCCATCTCGCTGAAGCCGAAGTCGATGAGCCACACCTCACCGCCGTCGTCGAGGAAGATGTTCGCCAGCCGCAGGTCGCGGTGGGCGATGCGGCGCTGCCGCAGTTGGCCGACGAGGTGCCAGATCGGCCGCCAGCACGTCGTCGGTGACCTCGGCCGGGTCGAGGCGGTCGAGGGACCTGCCCTCGATCTTGTCGTAGGCCAGGACGTACCCGTTCGGCTCGGCCGTGGCGAAGGCCCGCAGACGCGGCGTCCTGACCGGCAGGTCTCGTGCGGCGAGCGCGACGAGGGCCTCGTGCTCGACGGCGCGTCGCAGTGTGGAGAACGGCTTCTCGTCCCCGAGATCGCGGCGGCTGGATCCGCCGGTAGAGGCGGAACAGCAGATCGGCGCTGCGCTCGTCCTCGCCGAGCGCCTTGACGAACAGCTCGTCGCCGTTCTCGGCGCACGCCGAAGTACGGCGTCGACCCGCGGGCGTCGACGCCCGCCTGGTCGCAGCTCGCTGCAGCGGGCAGCCCGACGCTGGCAGAGCCCGTCGATCACCGCCTGCGCCGTCGGGCGCCGCGACGGCGCTCCCAGCGCCACCAGCACGGCCGCGCCGGCGACCCATCCGACGACCGCGGCCGCGAGCCAGGCGAACGACACCGGCGAGTCCAGGAAGGCCGTGACCATCATCCCGACGCAGCAGGGCCCACCCGGCCCGCCGCCACGCAACGGCTCAGCCACGGCGCCGCCGCGGTGAGCGCCGCCGCCACGGCGCCGATCCCCCACACGGTCGGGAAGCCGTCGTTGCTCAGCGGCCCGAGGTCGACGCCGACGTCGACCAGGGTCGCGTCCCTCGTCACGGTCGATCAGCGCCTCCTGCACGGCGACCAGCAGCTCGGCCAGCAGCGCCGCCAGCCACCACGGTCACGAGCATCCGCCACCGTCGGCCGCACAGCGCCCAGACGAGCCCGCCGCCGAGCACGACCACACCGAGGATCCGTGTCCCGACGACGACGACGTCGATCATCCACGCCGGCACGGCATCGAGTCCCCGCAGCAGATCCGACGCGAAGCCGACGAGCGTGTCACCGAACAGCCACTCGACGAGCAGCAGCGCGAGCGCCGCACCGATGGCGACGAGCAGGCGCAGGACGTCGGCCGGCGAGCGCTCGATCCTCTGCACCGGACCAGTCAACTCGCTTTGGAGCAGCCGTGACGTGAGCGATGTGTGGGCGGTTCAGCCGATCTCGGTGAGTTCGACGACGTCGATCTGGAGGTGGTCGATGACCCAGTCCTCGACGCAGCCTCGGAACTGCCGGCGGTTCGTCTCGTCCAGCGCCGGTCGAGCACGGCCGGAAGCGGCCGTCGCCGAGCGGCTCGATCGGTCCCGACGAGGTCGGAGCTGACCTCGAGCCGGCAGGTCAGCAGCTGGGCCTCGACCATCTCGGCGAGCGTCTGGCCCGTCTCGCCGCCCTTGGTGCTGGCGCGACACGACGAGCTCGATCTCGCGACCGGCGACCACGGCTCGTGCGTGGAGAGCGTCGCCTCCCGCAGCGCGAGCACGCCCGCGACGCCGATCGCGAGACCCGACCGACGCCGAGCGCCGACTCGGCCGGCGTGAGCTTCGTCACGGGCGGCCGCCGCGGCGCAGCAGCTGGCGGATCTGGGCGTCGTCGGCGCCCGGCACCTCCTGCGCGAGCACGGTGACGTCGTCGAGCAGCAGCCCGCCCGCGGGTAGCTGATCGGGTCGAGCTGGCGGGCGAGCCGCTGCTCGCCGGCGGGCGACGAGGTCTTCGACGCGACCCGGTCGACGATCCAGGCGATCGCCCGAGAGGATGCACGCCGCCGCCGACGAGGAAGGTGATGAAGACGTTCGAGCTGTCCCGTCGACTCCCGCAGCCAGGCGAACCGGTCGCGCGACGGCCGGGTCTCGCTGAGGATCTGCGACGACCGCCGGGTCGACGTCGCCTTGGTGTTGTGCTCGAGGCGGGCCAGGCGGCGCAGCACGAGCCCGGTCGCGAGCCCGACCTCGGCGATGAGGACGATCAGCCCGAAGAACAGCGCCCGGTTCCACTCCCACCGGTTCAGCGAGACGACCATGTAGATGGCGCCGGCGAGCAGCGTGCCGATGCCGGCCAGCCAGGCGATGATCTTCATGACGTGCGTCTCCTTGTCCTGCGATGGTGACCTGTCCGGTGTCGCCGTCGACGTGGACGATCGGCGCCTTCGGGGAGGTCGTCGGTCGCGCCCGCGTAGCCGACGACGGTGGCCACCCCGGCCTCACGGGCGAGGATCGCGAGGTGGGACAGCACCGAGCCGGTCTCGGAGACGATGCCCTTCAGCCGCGGGAGCAGCGGGCCCGAGCCCGGGCGACAGCGTCGTGGTGACGAGGACCGAGCCGGTCGGGGGATCGTCGGCGTCGTAGGTGACCGGCCCGCTGCCGGTGCCGCCGCCGGCGCCGGTGCCGCCGCCGACCTCGCTGGCGCACTGCGACGCGGATCGGCCTGCCCAGGTCGGACAGCTGGAACCAGGCCGGGAGCGGGCGCGCCGAAGTCGTGGTCGTGCGTCGCCACGAGCGCCGGGACGACCACGGCCCGCTTGGTGGCGACCGCCTCGACGTGCTCGAGGGTCATGTGCCGGATGAGCTCGGGTTCGGTGAGGTCGCCGGCGGCGGCCAGCCGCTCGCCGAGCTCCCACGCGGCCCGGCCCGAGAGCTCCTGCACCCAGCGCACCCGCAGCCGCAGCGCCTCGCGGAGGATGCCGTTGTCGCTGCAGCGCTGGCACGCCGGTGCGGTCGGGACGTGGAGCGTCGATCGCCTCTGCCGGCAGCTCCGGCGCCGGCGCGACCCGCGGCGCGGTGAGCGCGAGCACGGCCGGGCTGCGAGCGAGGATCTCCTCGTCGGCGAGCCCGTCCTGGCGCGCCTCGGCGAGGACGCGCAGCGCGACCGACGCGCCGGTCATGCGGTTGCCGCCGGTGTCGGTGAGCATGCCGATGAGGATCTCGTGGGCGTGGAGCGCCCGCAGGATCGGCCCGGCTGCGGTGCAGCAGGGCGATCAGCTGCCGGCTCGTGAGCTCGTCGAGCGCCGGGACCGCCTCGAGGTCGGCGTCGGTGCGGTCGAGGAGGTGCTCGGCGAGGCGCGGGCAGCGCGGACCGGAGCCGGCCGACCCGCCATGCCCCGCGCAGGCGGCGGGCGGCCGGGATCGGGTTGAGCCTGCTGAGCAGCGTCCGCTTGGGCTTGATCTCGCCCGCCAGGCGCAGGTCGATGGCGACGTGCCCGTCGACGCAGACGACGACGTCGCTGGCGTCGACCTCGGCCTCGGTGGCCGCGCCCGCGAGCAGCACCGCCTCGCGCACCGCTTCGCGGAGCGGGGGGACCCAGAGGTCGTGCTCGAGCTCGGTGAGCGGCTCGGGGAACGTCTCGGCGACCGGGCCGGGGCCGTAGATCGGCCCGCGGGGCACGCCCCGGATCTCGGTGGTGACCGGGCGCGACTGCAGCAGCCACAGCTGCTCGTCGGTCGGCGATCGCCCACTCGACGTCCTGCGGCCCGCCGAACACCGCGGCGACCTGGCCGACAGCTCCACGAGCCGCCGCAGGTCGGCCGACTCGAGCGGCGGGCCGTCGTTGGCGGCGAACTCGAGGACCTTGGCGTTCGACGGGTCGAGCACGTAGCGCGAGCCGTCGACCTCGCCGCTCACGAGCGGCTCGGGCCCGCCGCGCACGGCGCTCACGACCCGGCGGTCGGTGCGACCGGTCACCGGGTCGATGCCGAACATCACGCCGCCGAACGGGGGCTCGATCAGCGGTTGGACGAGCACCGCGATCGGATGGTCGGCCGCCCCGGCCCGCTGCCGCGAGTCCAGCACCGCCGTCACCGCCGTCGACGAACGCGTCGAAGCCGCTGATGCCGATGACCGACTCGAACTGGCCGGCCATCGACGACGTCGCCGGTGTCCTCGACGACCGACGAGCTGCGGGCGACCAGCGACTGCTGGTCGCCACCCGCCCGCTCGAACGCCTCGCGCACCGCGGGATGCCCGGCGACGTCGGCGCCGGCGTCGACCGCGTCGCGAGAACGCGGTGGTCAGCACCACGCCGGGCAGACAGGCCAGCCCGGCCGTGCGAGCCCCGGGCGAGCGCCGCGGCCTTGCCGCCGGTGAGCGCGGCATCGGGGTCGTGGCGTCGTCGAGGGCGACCACGAGTGGTCGGTCGGCGTCGACGGCGGCTCGAGGGTCGTCCGCAGGTCCCCTTCACTCACAGGTGCTCCCTCTCGTCGTCGCGTGCATCAACGGGCCCCGAGCCTACGGAGCACCTGTGAGCGCTTCGCCGCTTCGCGGCGAAAAAAAATGCACCGTAATGTTGAGCTCGCTTCGCTCGCTCATTTCGCACCCCTGCTTACTCTGTTCACGCGCCGTATGCCAACACGTAACACGTCACATCAGCGTTCTACTCTGTGGTTGGCGGGCTCAGGGGAAGCACCACCGTGAATCGGGTGTCGCCGGGCTCCGATTCGAGGCTGATCTCGCCGCCGTGGCGCCCGACGACGATCTGCCAGGCGATGTCGAGCCCGAGGCCGGTGCCCTTGCCGACCTCCTTGGTCGTGAAGAACTTCTCGAA
>CAVSZO010000058.1:0-24883 GCA_963732335.1 Ilumatobacteraceae bacterium
CGCCGAAGTAGTGCAGCACGAACTCGTCGTGGTAGAGGCTGAAGACGGCGGCGATGTCGTTCGCCTTCCACGCCTCGGCGTACTTGCGCACGGTGTCGACCGGATCCATGTCGTCAGCGTGGCACGACGTGATCGAGCACGGCGTCGAGCGGGCGCGGGACCTTGTCGAGGTCGAGGGCGTTGACGAGGAGCGGCGCGATGCGGGCCTTGCGGTGGGCCTTCGTGCCCATCAACCGCCGGAGCTGCTGGTCCGTCGCCACCTCCTGCTGCGCCGGCTGCTTCTGGAACGTGCGGAAGGAGCGCAGCTCGCCCTGCTCCTCGACGACCTGCTCGACGGCCTCGACGCCGAGTGAGCGGATCAGCTCGTCCTCCAGGTCGGCGACGCACACGTAGAACCCGAGCTTCTCCATCTCGGCGCCGGTCATGTCGGCGCCGAGCCCCGCTCGCTCGAGGCCGCGGCGGAAGTCACCCACCTCGCCGACGTCGCAGAGCCCGGCCAGCCGGACGTCGAACCCGTGCGGGCCGAACAGGGCGAGGAACTTGCTGATGTTCTTGGAGCCGCCGATCGGGACGACCGTGACGCCCTCGGCTTCGAGGTCCCGGCCACGACGCGCGGCGAGCGCTTCGAGGGCGAGCTGATCGCTCCGGCCCTCGACGAGCACGACGGCACGTGACTCCACGTGCCGAAGCTTCACAGTCAGCGGCGGCGAGCCTCCGATGAGTTCTCGATGTGCCCGCAGACCAGGTCGACCCACCGCTCCCAGAGCTGCGGTGGGTAGTCGTGGCCCATCCCCTCGATCAGCTCGAAGCGGGCGCCGGGGATCAGCTCGGCGGTGCGCCGCCCGCCGCTCTGGTCGATGAGCGTGTCGCAGTCGCCGTGCATCACGAGCGTCGGGACCTCGACGGTGCGGAGCGGGTCGGCCCGCGGACCCGACGACCCGACGGCCATGAACTGGCGAGCGGTGCCGCCGGGGTTGAACGAGCGGTCGAAGGCCCGTTCGGCGTCGGCGCGCCAGCGGTCCTCGTCGGCGAACGCCGGACTCCCCCACACGTGCAGCCCGTCGATCCACCGCTGGACGTACGACTCGCGGTCGGTCGGCGGCGGCCGCCGTGAGCAACGCCCACGCCTCCGGTGCCGGCTTGCCGTACTCGGGCTCGCCCGTCGACGACATCACCGACGTCATCGACAGCAGGCGGTCGGGGTGCTCGATGGCCATCGTCTGGACGATCATCCCGCCCATCGACAGGCCCATCACGTGGGCCCGCTCGACGCCGCACGCGTCGAGCACGGCGAGGCCGTCACGGGCCATGTCCGAGAGCCGGTAGCGACAGCGCGCCCTCGAACGACGTCGACAGGCCGACGTCGCGGTTGTCGAAGCGGACGACGTGGAGGCCCCGCGCGGCGAACATCTCGCACCACGCGTCCTGGTAGTTGATGCACTGGCTGCCGAGCCCGTTGACGAGCAGCAACGTCGGGTCGGCCGGATCGCCGAACGTGTCGTAGTACAGCTCGCAGTCGCCGTTGGTCGCTGTCGCCATGTCACCCTCCCCTGCGCAGGACGCGCATCCTCGACCGCCACTCGGGCGCGTCGACGTACAGCCCGAAGAGGTGGCGGTAGCCGCCGCCCGGGTCGAACGCCTTGCGCCCGTGGAGCACCCTCCGGTTGTGGAACACCATCACGTCGCCGGGCTGCAGGCGGACGACGACCTGGGCCGCTTCGCTCCTGGCGATGGCGTCGAACCGCCGCAGCGCGGCGTAGGTCGGCTCGACCATCGCCGGCGGCACGGCGAGCGGTGCCATCAGGGCGTTGTGGAAGCGGATCTCCCGGTACGCGCCGTCGGCGCCGACACCGATCACGGGCGCCTCGAAGCGCAGGTCGTTGTCGTCGTCGTGGAAGCGGTACGGGATCGGCACCTCGCACAGCAGCCGGAAGTCCTGCGGTGCCTCGGCCTTCAGGCGGTCGGCGATCCAGAACCCGTCGGCCAGCGTCGACTCGCCGCCGGGCGCGTCGGCGACGAGGCAGTGGAGGAACTGAATGCCCGGCGGGTGCTCGTGGTTGACGAGGTCGGTGTGCGGACGCAACTCGACAGACGTGTAGGCGACGTTGTTCGGGTCGAGCATCGCCTCGACGTGGAAGTCGGGCCCGAAGTTCGTCTCCCGGATGTGGCCGACCCGGCGGGCGAGCGCACGCAGCGCGTCCTCGTTCGTCGGCGCGTCACGGACGAAGGCGACGCCGTCGATCCAGACCGCGTCGACGAAGCGCAGCAGCGCCTCGTCGGTCTCCATCACCGCGCCGTAGTCGACCTCGGGCAGCCGCCCGGCCATCTCCGCTCCCCAGTGGCGGCGCGGCGGGTCGTCGGACCGGGCGCATGACGAGCACGGGCACCGCTCGCGCAGGCTGAGCGAGCAGGTAGTCGCTGTGATGGCCGTCGCTCCACACGATGCTGAGATTGCCGGCCGTCGACGTCGACCGACGTCGGGGCGACGTCGGGGTCGAGGGCGAACGTGTCGAGCAACCGCTCACGCGTCTGCGGGTGGACGCACTCGGCGCACTCGCAGTTGTCGCGTAGCCACAGGTGGTGCAGCTCGGTGCGGTGTCCGTCGTCGAACACGATCGGGACGCGTCCGCGTCGACCTGTCGGCGCAACCGCTCCTCGTGCTCGGCGACGACCTCGCCGGCGCCGAAGCCGACATCCTTCAGGCCGCGCATCACGGCGACGAGGCAGTCGTCGCGCAGCGCCTCGAGCTCGCGGATCGAGCTGCCCGCCGGCCTGCTCGTCGGACTGGGCGACGAGCCGGTCGAGCAGCTCGTCGGTCAGCTCGGGCACGTCGGTCAGCTTCGTCCACGGCCACTGCAGCGCCGGGCCGAACTGCTCCATGAAGTGGCGCATCCCGGCCTCGCCGCCGGCCATCCGGTAGACGAGGAACGTCCCCATCGCGCTCCACCGCAACCCGGCGCCGAAGCGGATGGCGTCGTCGATCTGGCTGACCGTGGCGACCCCGCCGTCGACGAGCCACAGCGCCTCGCGCCACAGCGCCTCGAGGAGCCGGTCGGCGACGAACCCGTCGACCTCGGCATCGAGCAGGAGCGGCCGCATGCCGAGCCCGCGGTACACCGACTCGGCACGGGCGACGGCATCGTCGCTGCGCTTGCTGCCGGCGACGACCTCGACGAGCGGCAGCAGGTACACCGGGTTGAACGGGTGGCCGACGACGAGGCGCTCGGGATGGCGCATGCCCTCCTGCAGGAGGGACGGGAGGAGTCCCGACGTGGACGAGGCGATGACGACCGTCTCGTCGCAGGCGGCGTCGGCGCGGGCGAGCAACTGCTGCTTCAGCGTCGAGCCGCTCGGGCGCGCTCTCCTGCACGAACTCGGCACCGTCGACCGCCTCCTCGACCGTGGCGACGAAGGTGAGCGAGCCCTCGGCAGGCAGCGGCGCGGCGAGCAGCTGCGGGAGCGCCCGCCGCGCGTTGGCGAGGACCTCGCCGACCTTGCGCGGCGGCGTCGGGATCGGGGTCGTAGATCCGCACGTCGGCGCCGTGGAGCAGGAAGCGGGCGGCCCAGCCACCGCCGATGACACCTCCGCCGAGCAGCCCGACGTTCATCAATGCTTGCACGAGCTTCAGGCGGTCGCGGACCTCGGCCGGTTCCATCACCCTGACGTTCATCGACCCGAGGATCTTCACCGCTCGATCGACGAGCTCGGCGTTGGTGGCCAGCTGGCGCGGACCGACGTACAGGTTGTCCTCCAGCCCGACGCGCACGTTGCCGCCGACCAGCGCGGCCATCGCCACGTACGGGATCTGCATCCGCCCGATCGAGAACGCCGAGAACACGCAGTCGGGCGGCAGCAGGTTGACCATCGACAGCAGCGTCGTCGGGTCGTCCGGCGCGCCGTAGGCGATCCCCATGCACAGCTGCACCATCACCGGGTCGTCGATCAGGCCGTCGCGGATCATCTCCTTGACCATCACGATGTGGCCGGTGTCGAACACCTCGAGCTCCGGCCGCACGCCGAGCTCCTGCACCTGGCGGGCCATCGACCGCAGCACGCCGGGGCTGTTGACCATGATGTAGTCGCCGCCGGAGGCGAAGTTCATCGTGCCGCAGTCGAGCGTGGTGATCTCCGGGAGCAACGTGCGCACGTGGTCGAGCCGTTCCGTCGCCCCGGCCATGTCGGTGCCCTCGTCGGACGGCGGCAGCGGCGTCTCGTCGCCACCGAGCACGAGGTCGCCGCCCATGCCGGACGTGAGGTTGATGACGACGTCGGTGCCGGAGTCGCGGATCCGCTCGACCACCTCGGCGTAGAGCTCGGTCCGGCGGGCCCCGACGCCGGTCTCGGGATCGCGGACGTGGATGTGCACGATCGCCGCGCCCGCCCGCGCCGCGTCCACCGCCGACTCGGCGATCTGCGCAGGGGTGACCGGGACGTGCGGGCTCTTGCCCGTCGTCTCCCCTGCTCCGGTGACGGCACAGGTGATGAAAACGTCCCAGTTCACGTCGACCTCCGACCTGCTCGCAGCCGGACCACGCTGGTTTAGGGTGCGTAGCCAAACGTATCCGGGGGATGAGGGGAGCTCACGATGGACGAGCGTTCGAGGATGCTCTGGCTGCCGCGATCGATCAGCCGGCGCCAGCTCATCCTGGGAGCCGGGGCGGCGATGATCGTCGGCGCCGCGGCATGCGGCGGTGACGACGACGACGATGACGCCGGCGCCGGACCGGGCAGACCGGGACGCACGCCGGCCGGATCGGGAGCGCCGGCGACCGGCGGCTGCCGGGACGCCGACGCCCGGCGGCACGCTGCGCGTCGGCATCGTCGGGTCGACGAACGACATCATCGACGGCCAGTACATCGTGACCAAGACCGACCAGGCGCGCCTGGTCGCCGGTTGGGAGACGCTCGTCAACTACGACGCCGACTTCAACATCTCCTACGAGCACGGCGCTCGCCGAGGAGATCGAGACCAAGGCCGCCGACCTGTACGTCGTCCGGCTCAAGGAAGGCATCCTCTTCCACGGCGGCCAGCCGGTCACCGCCGACGACGTGATCTACTCGTTCCAGCGGCGCCTCGATCCCGAGCTCGGCCTCGCCCCGGCGCTGGTCGAGCTGCTCGACGCCAGCGGGCTGACGAAGGTCGACGACCGCACCGTCGAGATCCAGCTCAATCAGCCGGCCGTGACGTTCATCAACGGCCTGGCCGAGTACATCTCGACGATCGTCCCGGTCGGCTACGAGCGCTTCGCCGGCGACGCCGCCAACCAGATCGGCACCGGCCCGTACATCCTGCAGAGCTTCACGCCCGGCGCCGAGAGCGTGCACACGAAGAACCCGGACTACTGGGGCGAGGGCCGGCCGTACCTCGACGAGGTGCAGATCATCGACTTCGCCGACGTGCCCGCGCTGGTCAACGCGCTGTCGTCCGGCGAGATCGACGCCGCCGTCGACATCCCGTTCGCCCAGGTGAGCGCCGTCGAGGGCGACTCCAACCTGCGCCTGCTCGAGTCGGAGGCCGGGAGCTGGCTGGTGATCACGATGGCCGTCGACCAGCCGCCGTTCGACGATGTCCGCGTGCGCCAGGCCATGCGGCTGATCCCGAATCGCGAGGAGATGGTCCAGCGGGTGCTGTCCGGCCACGGCCGTGTGGGCAACGACATGTACGGCGTGTTCGACGCGTGCTACCCGGACTTCCCCCAGCGCGAGCAGGACATCGAGGCGGCGATGGCACTGCTCGCCGAAGCCGGCCAGGAGGGCCTCACCATCGACCTCTTCGCGCCCGACGACACGGCCGGACTCGCCGACCTCATCGCCGTGTTCGCCGACCAGGCATCGGCGGCGGGTGTCACCGTCAACGCCCAGGTGCTCGACGGCGCCACGTACTGGGGCGACGAGTACACCAAGCGTACGTTCGCCACGAGCTTCTGGGGCACACGGCCGTACCTCAACCAGGTGCAGCCGGGCAGCCTGAAGGCAGTCGACCTACCCGGAGACGCACTGGCCACCGGAGGGCAGCGACTTCGAGACCAAGTACCAGCAGGCCATCGCCGAGACCGACGATGCGGCGCGCTGCGCCATCATCGAGGAGATGCAGCGCGAGGAGTACGAGGAGGGCGGGAACATCATCCCGATCTTCAACAACCTCATCGACGCCACTGCGACCAACGTCCAAGGCTTCGTCGCCCAGCCGAACGTGCTCAACCTCGACCACTTCGGCCGCGGCTTCAAGAACATCTGGCTCAGAGCCTGACACCGGAGCCCGCATGGGGATCGTGAAGTTCATCGTCAGGAGGCTCCTGTTCGGTGTGCTCACGCTGTTCATCGTCTCGGTCGCCGTGTTCCTGCTGACCCAGGCGCTCTCCGACCCGGCACGCGCCATCCTCGGGCGCGACGGGACACCGGAGTCGGTCCGCGCCCTCCAACAGCAGCTCGGACTCGACCGGCCGATCATCACGCAGTACTGGGACTGGATCAGCGGGCTGCTCACCGGCGACCCAGGCACGTCGTTCACCAACGGGCTCCCGGTGATGGACGTGCTCGGCGACCGGCTCTGGAACTCCGTGTTCCTGATGGCGGTGAGCGCGGCGATCTCGATCCCCCTGTCGATCGTCATCGGCTCGTACGCCGCCGCCCGTCGCGACAAGGCGTTCGACTCGGCGTCGTCGGGGACCAGCCTCGTGCTCGCCTCGATGCCGGAGTTCGTGCTCGGGCTGCTGCTGGTCGTGCTGCTGGCGACCAACGTCTGGCACATCTTCCCCGCCGTCACGCGCATCCGTCCGGGCGATCCTCCGTGGTCCGACCTCGACGGGCTCGTGCTCCCCGTGCTCACCCTGACGCTGGTCGTCGTGCCGTACGTGTCGCGCGTGATGCGCGCCTCGATGATCGAGGTGCTGGAGAGCGACTACGTCGAGATGGCCCGGCTGAAGGGACTGCCCGAGCGGGCGGTGCTCTGGCGCCACGCCCTGCCGAACGCGCGTCGGGCCGACGCTGCAGGTGATCGCCTTCAACATCGCCTACCTCGCCGGCGGCGTGATCCTCATCGAGGTGATCTTCAACTACCCCGGCATCGGCGGCGCCCTGCGCGACGCGGTCAGCGATCGCAACGTGCCCGTCGTGCAGTTCATCGCCATCTTCATCTCCGGGATCTGGGTCGTCGTCAACCTGCTCGCCGACGTCGGCACCGTGCTCGTCACCCCGCGGCTGAGGACACAACTGCGATGAGCGACGGTCGATGAGCGACGCGGCGATCGCGCTGACCGAGATCGAGGTCATCACCGTCAGCCCGTCGGGCAAGCGGCAAGGCATCTTCCGCACCGCGCTCGGGCTGTGGCGGACGCGCATCGGGCTGGCGATCATCGCCGTCGTCGTCGGCATCGCCATCATCGGCCCGTGGGTGGCGCCGCACGGGCCGACCGAGTTCGTCGGCACGCCGAACACGCGCAACGTCGACGGCATCCTGTTCGGGACCGACGCCCTCGGTCAGGACGTGTGGTCGCGGTTCCTGCACGGTGGCCGCACGATCCTCGTCCTCGCCGTGGTCTCGACGTTGATCGGGCTCGTCGTCGGCATCGTCGTCGGCCTCGTCGCCGCCTACAACCGAGGCCGTCTCGACAACTTCCTGATGCGGTGCGTCGACATCATCCTCGCCTTCCCCGGGCTGCTGTTGCTGCTCGTCGCCATCACGACGCTGGGCCGCAACTCCTGGGTGATCATCCTGCTCGTCGCGCTGACGGTCATCCCCCGCGTCGCCCGGGTCACACGTGGCGCCGCGCTCGGCGTGGTCGAGCGCGACTTCGTCGGCGCCGCCGAGGCGCTGGGCGAGTCGCGCACGCGGATCCTCGGCTCCGAGGTGCTGCCGAACGTCGCCGGACCGCTGCTCGTCGAAGCCAGCCTGCGGCTGACCTACTCGATCTTCCTCATCGGGGCGCTCGGCTTCCTCGGCCTCGGGATCGGCCTCAACCGGGCCGACTGGGCGCAGATGGTCAACGAGAACCGCCTCGCCCTGAGCCCGCAGCCATGGGGCACGCTGCTGCCGATCTTCGCCATCGGCCTGCTGACCGTCGGCGTCGGCCTCGTCGCCGACGGACTCGGGCGGGCCGTCGCCGGCATCGATCGCGGGACGGCCAGATTGAGCGCGCTCGAGATCGACGCCCTGCGCATCGACGTCGCCGCGTCCGGTCACGACATCGTCGACGAGGTGGCGCTGTCGATCGGTGCCGGCGAGGTGCTCGGCCTGGTCGGCGAGTCGGGGTCGGGCAAGACGACCGTCGGTCTGGCGGTGCTCGGCCACGCCCGCAAGGGCGCGAGCATCGAGGGTGGGCGGGTCGAGATCGGCGGCCGCTCGATGCTCGGCCTGAGCACCTGCCCAGCTGCGCCG
This sequence comes from Ilumatobacteraceae bacterium, assembly GCA_963732335.1. Lineage (GTDB taxonomy): Bacteria > Actinomycetota > Acidimicrobiia > Acidimicrobiales > Ilumatobacteraceae > Desertimonas. The sequence goes on from CAVSZO010000058.1 coordinate 8,379, forward strand.
CAGCCGGGGCGAGCTGGTGAGCTACGTGCCCCAGGACCCGAGCACGGCGCTGAACCCGGCGCTGCGCATCGAGAAGCAGATCCTCGAGGTGCTCGAGGCCCACGACTTCGGCGGCTCGGCGCAGGCTCGGCGTGACCGGTTGCAGGAGGTGCTCAACGAGGTCCTGCTGCCCTCGACGCCGGACTTCATCCGCCGCTACCCGCACCAGCTCTCGGGCGGCCAGCAGCAGCGCGTCGGGCTGGCGATGGCGTTCGCCTGCCGGCCGAGCGTCATCGTGCTCGACGAGCCGACGACCGGCCTCGACGTGAGCACGCAGGCCCACGTGCTGGCCACCGTCCGCGAGCTGTGCCGAGCCCACGGCGTCGCCGCGTTGTACGTCACCCACGACCTCGCCGTCGTCGCCAACCTCGCCGACCGTGTCGCCGTGATGTACGCCGGGCGGATCGTCGAGCAGGGGCCGACGGCGGAGCTGTTCGCCCGTGCCTCGCACCCGTACACCCGCCACCTCATCGCCGCCGTGCCGGACATGGACGGCGACCGGGAGGTCGTCGGGCTGCCAGGGCGTGCCCCGTCGCCCGGGCGGCGACCGGTCGGCTGCTCGTTCGCCGAGCGCTGCGAAGCGGCGACGGACGAGTGCCATGCGACGTTCCCGGCGATCGAGCTGGTCGGCGCCGAGCACTTCGTGCGCTGCTTCCACCCGCGTGCCCCGATCGCCGACGCGCACGAGGCGCCGGAGGCCCACGAGCGCAACCGTGAGCTGCCGCCGTCGGAGGCCGCGCTCACGCTGCGCGACGTGTCGGCGGCGTACACCGGCACCACCGTCGTCCGTGACGTCAACCTGCAGATCGCCCCTGGCGAGTGCCTGGCCCTGGTCGGTGAGTCGGGCTCCGGCAAGACGACCGTCTCCCGATCGATCGGCGGCCTGCACCGCGAGTGGACCGGCTCGATCATGCTCGGCGAGGCGCCGCTCGCCCGCTCGGCGCGGGACCGTTCGCTCGAGCACCGGCTGAAGATCCAGTACGTGTTCCAGAACCCGTACAGCTCGTTGAACCCGCGCCGGCCGGTCGGCGAGTCCGTCGCCCGGCCGCTCGCCATCGCCAAGGTCTCGGCCGCCGAGGCGCGACGCAAGGTCGGCGAGATGCTCGAGCGGGTCTCGCTCACCGCGGCCTACGCCGACCGCTATCCCGACCAGTTGTCGGGAGGCGAACGGCAGCGGGTCGCCATCGCCCGCGCCCTGGTCAGCCAGCCCGACGTGCTGGTGTGCGACGAGGTCACCTCGGCGCTCGACGTGCTCGTCCAGGCGGCGGTCGTCGAACTGCTCGCCGAACTGCAGCGCGACCTCGGCCTGTCGATGCTGTTCGTCACCCACAACCTGCCGCTCGTCCGCTCGATCGCCCATCGGGTCGCGGTGATGGCGGACGGGCGGATCGTCGAGATCGGCTCGACCGAGCAGGTGCTCACCGACCCCGCCGAGGAGTACACCAAGCGACTGCTCGCCGACACCCCGCAGATCCCCGAGCACGCCGAGTGATGGCGCCGACCCCCGACTTCGACACCTACCCGCCAGGCCCAGCCGTGACGACCGCTCGGAACGCCGAGCGCTGGGTCGAGGTCGGCTGGGCAGACGGGCAGACCGGGCGCTTCCACCACGTCTGGCTGCGCGACAACTGCGCCTGTCCGCAGTGCGTCCACCAGATCACCAAGGAGCAGATGTTCGAGCTGATCTCCAGCCCCGCCGACAACCCGGCGGCGTCCGTCGCCGTCAGTGGCGACGGCGAGCTGGAGGTCGTGTGGTCGGTCGACGGTCATCGCAGCTGCTACGACGCGGCGTGGCTGCGCGCCCATTGCTACGACGACGAGACACGGCAACGACCGGACGACGAGATCACGCTGTGGGACGCGTCGACGCCCGGCGTGCCACCGACGTTCGACGGACCGGCGGTGCTGTCCGACGACGATGCCCTGCTGGAGTGGCTGACCGCGCTGCGCTCGTTCGGGCTCACCCGGCTCCGTGACGTCCCGGTCGACCTCGACGAGGTCGGTCGGGTGGCCGGCCGCGTGGGCATCGTGCGGGAGACGAACTTCGGCGTGCTGTGGGACGTCCGCTCGGAGCCCGACCCGATCACCAACGCCAACACCGCGCTGTCGCTGCCGCCGCATGTCGACCTGGCGACGCGCGAGTACCAACCGGGCCTGCAGTTCCTGCACTGCATCGAGAACACCGCGCCCGGCGGGCAGGGCATCTACCTCGACGGGTTCCGCGTCGCCGAGATCCTCCGTGACGAGCAACCGGCGCACTTCGAGGTGCTGACCACCGTGCCGTGGCGGTGGGCCAACCGCTCGAAGGTCAGCGACTACCGCTGGGCGTCGACGCCGATCGTCGTCGACCGTCACGGGGCTGTGACGGAGGTGCGGGTGGGGAACTGGCTGCGGGCCCCGCTCGACGCCGAGTTCGACCGCGTCGAGGCCGCGTACGCCGCCTACCGCGCGCTGTTCGACGTGACGCTGCGCGACGACCTCACGGTCCGCGTGTCGTGGGCGCCGGGCGACCTGCTCGCCTTCGACAACCGGCGCATCCTCCACGGGCGCGACGCCTACCCTGAGGGCTCCGGCGTGCGCTTCCTCCGCGGCTGTTACGGCGAGCGCGACGAGTTGCACTCGCGGATCCGAATCCTCGAGCGCCGGCGCCGGGAGTTCGCCGGCCTATCCGCGCCAGGTCAGTAGCACGCCTTCGCCGCCCCCCATCATGGTGCCGTCCATGACTCGCAGGCGGTGTGGGGCCAGACGCAGCACTCCGAAGCTCGGCGCCGTCGGGCTGTCCCACCCTGGGATGATCGCCGGGTCATAGCCGACCGGGGCCGGTCCCTCGGCGAACCGGCGCCAGCCGGCTTCGACCGCGGCCGGGTCGGTCTCGAACTCGGCGTCGCAATCGGCGGTGCACGTGTCCTGGTTCGGCGCCCAGTAGTTCAACGAGATGGCCGGGACCGCGGCCAGCTCGGCTGCCTTCGGCGACAGCGGCGACGTCGCGATCCATCCACGCAGCTGCCCGCCGTCCCACTCCCAGATCGGGTGCAGGACCCGCGACCGCGGCCGGCCGTCGCGACCGACGGTTGCCCCCGTGCACCAGACGATGCGATGGGCCATCGCCACGAAGGCCGGGGCGACAGTGTCGAGATCGTTCATGACGCGTCGCTGGGGCAGCAGACCTCGAGCTCCATCCCGTCCGGATCACGGAAGAAGAGGGACCAGATGTCACCGAGCTGCTGGATCTCACCGACCTCCTGCGCCCCTGCAGCGGCGAGCCGCTCCTTGACCACCTCGAGCGTGGCCCGTGTGTCGACGGCGAGGGCGTAGTGATCGATCGCGCCGCGCCCGCCCTGGCGCCTTCGGTCGCCGACGATCTCGTCGGCCGGCACCTCGAACACATTGAGCGCGGCCCCACCGCCGAGGTCGACGATCTTCATCCACGGGTGATCGTCGCGCTTTTCGATCTCCATCACGACGACGGCGTCGAAGGCGCGCTCGTAGAAGCCGACGGTCAGGTCCATGTCGGTCGTCAGCGTCGCCACGTGATTGAAACCGGTCGTGATCGTCACGGTCGCCCCCTCTCGTTGCCACCGTTCTACTCTGTCGCCGAACGCCGTGCGACCTCCGCTCGATGTCCCCCAGCTCGTTCGACAACGTGCCATGTCGAACGGCGTCCGAGGTAGCGGGTGGTTCCGCGACCTCCCCGACGTGGTGGCGTCCTTGGCCGATCGCTGGGGCCTCACGCTGGAGCGTCCGCTGCCCGGCGGCACCGCGTCGCTCGTCCTCGACGCCATCGAAGGAACGGGGCGGGCGTGCGTGCTGAAGGTGGCGATGGCACTGGACGCCGACGAGGTCGAGGCGTACGCACGCAGTGTGGTCGCCCACCGGCTTGCGGGCGGCCGCGGATGTGCGCTCCTGTTCCGCCACGACGAGCCTGCTCGAGCGATGCTGCTCGAGCGCCTCGGCTCCAACCTCGACCAGCTCGGCATGCCCCTCCAGGAGATGCTGCAGACCATCACTGGACGCTGCGCGAGTTCTGGCGGCCGGTGCCCGAGGACTGCGACTTGCCGTCCGGAGCGGACAAGGCTGCGTGGCTCGCCGGCTACATCACCAAGACGTGGGAACAGCTCGGCCGGCCGTGCGGGCGTGGGGTCATCGACCGCGCCGTGGCCTTCTGCGACGAGCGAGCGGCAGCGTTCGATCCCGCCCACGCGGTGCTGGTCCACGGCGACGCTCACGGCTGGAACACGCTCGCGGCAGGCCCCGGGACCTACAAGTTCGTCGATCCGGAAGGGCTGCGGTCGGAACCCGCCCACGATCTCGGTGTGCCGATGCGCGAGTACAACGAACCTCTCCTCGCCGGCGACACGTCGCGGCTCGTGCGCCGGCGAGCTGACCTGCTGGCGTCAATCTGCGACGTCGATCCCGAGCCGGTCTGGCAATGGGGGTTCATCGAACGAGTGTCGACCGGCCTCGCCAACCTGCGCCAGTTCGACGGCGACGACGGCATGGCCTTCCTCGAGGTGGCGTCGCTCAGCCACTGACGACGAACACGGCGTAGTGCTCCCCTGCGGCTGATTCGGCTCGCGCCACCTCCGCAGCTCCAGGCGGCGGGTCGACGCCCGTCGCGATGTCCGAGCTGCCGATGACGAGCACGGTTGCGTCGACATCCTCGGGCCGGGCCGTGCGCCACTCACCGAACATCGGTGCCCTCGGCGGCACGACGGAAACGTCGTAGCCGAGGCGATCGAGCTCGACGAAGACGCCCGCACCCACCGCGCCCCAGAACTCGGCGTCGGTCCAGTCGACGACGTACGTGCGGCCGCGATCCAGCTGGGTGGCCAGCTCGCCGGCCAGCGCCCCCACCGTCGCTGATTGGTCAGCATCGGGAAGGGCAGCCGGCACGGCGCGCGCCGTGGCGATCACGGACAGCGCGACGGTGGCCGCCGCGGCAACCCCGAGGAGGGCCTGCCGCGCTCGGCGATCCCGCAGCGAGCACGCCACCGACCAGCCGATCGACAGCCAGACGGCCGCGGCGAGCACCCACCACCAGCGGACGAGATACGTGCCGACGAGTCCCGTGATGCGCGAGGTGGCGACGACCCCGACCGCGCAGACGGCGACGACGAGTAGCGCCAACCGGCCGGCGCTGGCGGAGCCGTTGCGGACGGCGATGGCGCCGGCGAACAGCGTGACCGCGAGCAGCAACAAGGCGGGCAACGTGGAGCTCGGCAGGACGCCGAACGGGCCGAGCTCGTCGCCCGCCAGCCACGCGCCCGGCGGGCCGAGCTCGGTGCCCATGATCCCCCACGCCAATCGCCAGCCGGCCTGCGCTTCCGGTGGGGAGCGGAAGAACTCGACAATGGCGGCGAGGTTGCCGTCGTCGGCGAAGAGCTGCTGGGCGATCGGCGGCAGCCACAGCACGACCGCGACCGCAAGCGACACCACGACGCTCCGCCGGAGTTGCTCACCGGCGCCCTCGCCACGACGCGAGCGCCACGCCATCAACGCGGCAATGCCACCGGCGCCGAGCACGAGCGGCGCGTAGCCGACATGGGCCTGGATGATGAACGTCCCGACGCCGACCAGCCACGGCAGCACGACGATGTCGCAGTCGGCCAGCGACCACGCCAGCAACAGATAGGTGAAGAACGGAAGCACGGCGACCCACGGGTTCCACGGGTTGACGAACAGGTCGGTGTCGTTCGCCAGGGTCAGCGCGAGCAGCGCCACCGCGACGAGGACGGTCAACATGAACCCGCCGCGGCGCCGGGCGAGGACCAGGGCGCCGACGATCGCCGCCGAGTTGAGCACGGCGACGCCGATGAGGATGCCCGTGGTGCCCAACAACGAGTCGAACGGGGCCAGCAGCCAATGCAGCAGCGGTCCCGGGTGATCCCAGCCATACCGTGAGTGGGCGCCGGTCAACGGCGTGTGGCGCCCGCCGACGTCGTCGATCTGCAGCACCTGGATGGCGAGGTCGGAGGCCGGCTGCCAGTGCCGCCCGACCAGCGACAACGCAGCGGCGACCGTCGGAGCGAGAGTGACGACGACGACTCCGGCGAACGCAGCACGCGAGCCGGCGAGGGTCACGGCCGACGGCGCCAGTTCACCGAGGCATTCTTCCTCGCCGGCGACCTCGGTCGTGCGCCACGATCATCGACGTGGCCGACGCCATCTTCGACGACCCACGACTCGCCCGGGTGTACGACCCGCTCGACCCCGACCGCAGCGACCTGGACGTGTACGTGGCGATGGTCGTCGAGCTGGGCGTGCGTTCGGTGCTCGACGTCGGCTGCGGTACCGGCACGTTCGCCTGCATGCTCGCTCGTCGCGGCGTCGAGGTCACCGCGGTCGACCCGGCTGCCGCCAGCCTGGACGTGGCCCGCTCGAAGCCGGGCGCCGAGGCGGTGCGGTGGCTGCACGGCGACGCGACGTCGCTGCCCTCGATGTCCGTCGACGCCGCGTTCATGACGGCCAATGTCGCCCAGGTGTTCGTCACCGACGACGGATGGACCGCCACCCTTCACGGCATCCGGCGCGCCGTGCGTCCCGGTGGCTGGCTCGTGTTCGAGACCCACGACCCGGCGCGCCGGGCATGGGAGCAGTGGACACCGGAACTGACGCGAACCGTCGTCGACATCCCGGGCGTCGGCCAGCGTCGAGTCGTGGGAGGACGTGACCGACGTGTCAGGCGATCTGGTGACCTTTCGCTCGATGACGGCCTTCCGGCGCGACGACCTGGTCCTCGAGTCGGTCTCGACACTTCGCTTCCGCAGTCGGGCCGAGGTCGAAGCGTCGCTGGTCGCCGCCGGGTTCGAGCTCGCCCAGGTGCGCGACGCTCCCGATCGCCCGGGCCGAGAACTCGTCTTCGTCGCCCGGCGCCCGAGGACAAGCCCGCCGCTCAGGCGGACTCGACGCTGATCACAGCGCTCGACACGGTGATGCTCGCCGACCCCGGCGGGTTGGTGACACGGGGTTGGTTGGTGCTGCGGCCCGCCGACATGGCGATCGAGACCGAGATCGTCGTGCTCTCCACATTCTGACCAGTGAGGTCGATGGTCCTGGTCAGGGTCGGCAGCGTGAAGCTGAACGGGACACTGACACCGTTGGCCGTCAACTGGCCCGTGCCGCTCGCCCGCCAGTACAGACTCCGTTCGAGGAACCGGCCGCCGGACTGCTGGTAGTGAACCCGGGTGATGTGCTGCCCCGGCTGAGCGGTGACCGTGACGGTGAACGTGTCGCTCACGCTCCGCGGGTTGAAGGCGGTGGTCGCCGCGATGCACGCCTTGTTCTGCCAGGTTGCCGAGTTGTGGCCGGACTCGATCCCGATACGCACAGACGCCACATCCACCGTGCTGAGCGCAGCGCTGAAGCAACGCTGCGGGACGAGATCCTGAAGATCGGTGAACGTCACCGGTGTCGGCGGCACGGTCGTCGTCGTCGTCGTTGTCGAGGTCGAGGTCGAGGTCGTGGTCGTGGTCGTGGTCGAGGTCGTCGTCGGCGGCAGCGTCGTTGTGGTCGTAGGCGTCGTGGTCGAAGTGGTGGTGGTCGGCGGCGCAGTCGTCGTCGTCGGCGGCGCAGTCGTCGTGGTCGTCGGTGGTGGAGTGGTCGGTGGCGTCGTCGGCGTGCACTCGTCGAGCGCCACCTGCACCGCCGTCGCACCGTCAGTGACCGTCACCTGGCAGTTGCTCGACCGGAAGTTGGGGGCGAGCAGCCGGAACCTGCCGTCGTCGTCCGCGGGGCTGCTCGCCGACGACTCCGCCGAGGCGACCGACACCATGGCGTCCGGTGCCGCACCTTCACCCTCGACTCTGAGCAGGCCGTCATCGAGCTCCGCCCGGTCGACGCTGATCGAATCGAGCGCGTTCGCCGGTACGACGAACAGCCAGGCCGTCATGCCGGCCAGCGCAACTCCAACCGCGATCAGCCGAGCTCGTCTCGCCTCATCCTTGTTCATCGCTCTTCCTTCCGCGACGCGTGGGCCCCCGACAGCGACGACTACGAACGATCGGCGGGAACGGATTGCGCGATCAGCTCGTGCCGCGCCGTCGGTCAGGCCCGCCAGACCTCATGTCGAGGCGCCGGGTCGCCGTGTCCGGTCGTCGTCGTGATCATGCAGCGATCGATGTCGAGGCGGAGACCAAGCAGCTCGACAAGCGCATCGTGCACGAGATCGTCTGGGGCGGCGCCACTCGCGACGGAGGCTGTTGCGTTAGGTCCCGACCGACGCATGTCGATGCATCGCGGTGACTCGTCATGCGTCGGCTCCAGATGAAGGCGGTGAGCGATGAGCGGCCGTAGAGCGCTCATCGCTCACCTCACGCCAGTACTCGACTCGTGCGGTGAGCAATCGGCGTCCTCTGAGCGCTCATCGCTCACCGCCGTCCGAGGTGGATGAACATTCAGTCCCTGCGAGCTCACGCAACAGCCTCGACAGCGGCGTCGAACGACCTCGGAACTCCTCGGCTCGGGCGGTCGCGAGCATCGCGGTACGTCGCCCGTAGGCGGCTTCGCACGGCACGTCGGCGACAGCCGCGGCGACCTCGTCGGTGTGCAGCTGTTGCAGCTCGTCACGGCTCGCGCCATGGAGCCGGCCGTCGTCGAACTTCCTTCTGTCGCACTATGTGGAGATCTTGTTGTCGATGCCACGAAGCTGTTCACGCGGTGTCGGCGCCGCATCCCCGCGCGCGATGCCGGCGGGGCGTCGGCGATGCTGTGGGCGTGGAGTACGTGTCCAGAGTGCCGCGACCGCCGCTGGACGGGCTGATCGACGACCTCTACTACCTGGAGGGTGCGCCGCCGTACGCCCGGCTGACGCTGCCGCCGGCGCCGGCGGCGCTGCTCATCGTCAACCTCGGGGCGCCGTTCCTCATCCGCGCCGGCACCGACATCGAGACGGCCGAGTACGCCGACGGCTGCGTGGTCACCATGCCCACCCGCGCGTGGGAGTTCGGCTACCCACTCCGGACCCGGTCCGTCGGCGTGCACTTCAAGCCGTGGGGGCTGGCGCCGTTCCTGCCGATGCCCGCGGCCGAGCTGTGTGACCGGCCGGTGACGGTAGAGCAGGTTTGGGGCCGGCCCGCCATTGCTGAGCTGCGAGACCGGCTGGCCACGGCGGACGGACCGCACGAGATGCTGACGCTGCTCGAGGAGGAGCTGATGCGACGGCTGTGCGAGACCGCCGGCCTGGGGCTGGTCCGCCATACGAGCAGCGTCATCGCGGCGACCAGCGGGGCGGTGGCGATCGGCGACCTGAGCGTGGCAGCCGGTGTCAGCAGCACTCATCTGGCACAGCGGTTCAAGGAGCTCATCGGCGTCACGCCGAAGCGGCTGGCCCGCACCCACCGCTTCACCGCCACCGTGTTCTCGATCGACCCCGCCGAACCGATCGACTGGGCCGACCTCGCCGCTGGCGCAGGCTACTTCGACCAGGCCCACTTCGGCCACGAGTTCCGGGAGTTCACCGGGCTCACGCCGACCCGGTACGTCGAAGTCCGGCGGCGGTTCCTGCGCGAACATCCCGGCCACACGCTGGACGGCTGGCCGCTGCCGGCCGATTGATTTCTTACAAGACCGACAGCTCACGACACGCTAACTTGGGGGCACCCCAAAGCAGAGGAGAGCCCGTGGGCAAGGTAGTCATGTACAGCCTCGGTGTCGGTCGACGGTTTCATCGCGGACGAGAACGACCAGCCCGGACCGCTGTTCGACTGGTTGTCCAGCGGTGACGTGCCGTTGGACGAGAGCGGCGTCTTGAAGGTGTCGCAGACGTCCTACGACTACATCCGGCCGTACTGGGACCAGATCGGGGTGACGATCGCCGGCCGCCACGTCTTCGACATGACGGACGGCTGGGACGGGAAGCCTCCGAGCGGGATCGACCACGTGGTCGTCGTGACGCACCGGCCGAAGCCCGAGGGCTGGGACCCCGAGGCGCCGTTTCACTTCGTCGACGGCATCGAGGCAGCCGTGGCCAAGGCGCAGGAGCTTGCGGGTGACCGCATCGTCGAGGTCGCCGCTGGCGACGTCGGTGGCCAGGTGCTTGCCGCAGGTCTGGTCGACGAGGTGCGCATGGACGTCGTACCCGTCGTGTTCGGGTCCGGCAAGCGCTACTTCGGGTCGGTCGACGCGCAGCACCTGTTGGAGGATCCTGACGTGGTGATTCAGGGCAACCGGGTGCTTCACCTGCGCTATCGGGTGCGCCGTTGACCGATCTGAGCGGGTACGCGAAGAAGTCCACTGCGGACGGTGACACCAGATCCGACGGAGAGCTATCGACCGTCACGGCGTGACCCAGCAGAGGCAGAAGGGATGGCCGGCGGGGTCGGCATAGACCTGGAAGGTGTCGGGCGACGCTCCGTCGTCTGCCTCCTTCAACACCGTCGCTCCGAGGGACATGACGAGGTCATGGGCCGCGGTCGGGTCCTCGACCCAGAGGTCGAGATGGATCTGCTGCGGCGCGCCGTCGGGCCAGTCGGGAGGCACATGGTTCGGTGCCAGTTGGACACCGACCCGCGGTTGGCCGTCGACCAGCACCATGTGCCAATCATCTTCGGCATCGACCGTCCCGCCGAACACGCCGGCCCAGAAGCTGCTCTCCGCGGCGAGATCGGCGGCGTCGAACACGACGACTTGGAAGGTGATCTTCACGCCGTCATCGTCGCAGCGACGTCGCCACGACTGCCAGTCGATCACCGGCGGCGAATGTCGGCACCGGCCGTGAACGTGAAGACGGAATCACTCCAACGGGAAGGGGGTCTGCAGCCACCATGGTCGGTCGTCGAGCTGCACGGAGGTGACCCATTTGATCCACCAGGGCCCCCGCCGGCCGGGCGCTATCAGACGCACCGGTGCCGCCGTGGCCACGACGCAGGGGCTGACCGCCGTAGCCAACGGCGAGGTAGAGCTCGTCGAGGTCGGAGAACGGGTAGAGCCGGCTGTACCCGGTAATCGACGCGACCTTGATGCTCCGCGCCGAGTCGTTGCCGACCAGCGACCGCAGTGGTATCGCATCCCACGACTGCTCACTCCACCAACCCCCGGTGCAATCGAGTGCCGCGATCACGGGAGTGGTGAGCGTCGCCAAGCCGGCAACGTCCACCCGTTTGCCGAGCACGTCGAGCTGCCAGGTCGCCGCATCGGTGGACGCCGGCGCTTCGTCGTTGATCCACGACACGGTCGGCATGCGGCTCGGTTCGAACGATCCGGTCTCGTGGGATCCGGTGGCGCGACGCGAGCCGCCCGCAAGCCCGGCGACGCGCACCACGACCTCTTGGGCTCCGTAGACAACAGCTCCGACGGCAACGGCGGACCCGGCCCGTAACACAGCCCGGCGATCGAGATCGGTCAACTTGGGGCGGACCGGGCGGCTGAGGATGTGCCAGAGGAACAGAGGCAGCAACGTGAACGCCGCCAGGAAGTGGGTCCACAGCGCGGACCAGTAGCCAACACCGAACCACAAGCCGGTCGCGTGGGCGACGCCGAGAGCGATCGTGGCCAGCACCAAGAATCCGAACCCCGCCGACAGCCAACGGGTGGAACGGCCCCGGCGCATCCCGAGTCGAACTGAGCCACGGAGCTTGGCCCCAGCCATGACGAGGACGGTGAATCCGCACACGGCGTGAATGACCGTCGCAGCCTTCGACCACGACGTACCGATGGCCCACGACGTGAGTCCGCTCGCCAACGCCCCGACAAGGAGGACCTCGAGCACGACATCGACCTGGCGGGACGTCAGTCGTCCGACGCGCATCCCACATCCTCCCCTCTCATCCACTCAACAGTATACCGATGAGATGACTAGTCGGGAAGACCCCTCAGGATCACACCGTGAAGTTCCGCCGCAACGCCGTCCAGCTGACCTGGCAGCCGACGAGTACGGCTGCGCACACGACCAGTGCGGTCGTCGCACGGGTCGAGGAGGTGACGGCGTCGACCGTCACGAACGCTCCGAGCCAGGCGGGTCGCGGCGACGGCGAAGCGGGGATCGAACCAGCCGACGGCCAACAACACCACCGGCAAGACGCCAAGAACCACGAGACTGCCGCCCCCCACCACCTCCGTCGGCACATGCGTCGCAACCGCCGCCAGCAGCCCGGCCGCCATGGCGCCGGCGAGCGAACCGCGCCAACAACCACGAGCACCGAAGCGGTCCCCGGCGAGCAGCGCCAAGGCCGCGAGCATCCCCGTCGCGGGCGGCACTCCCGTGCTCACTGTGACGGCGAGAACTGAAACCGCCGCCGCAGCCAGGGCAGCGGTACGCCATCCTCCGGCGGCGAGGACGGCAGCACCCGACGACATCGCCGCGGCGGCGAGGCCGACCGAGCCCGTGACACCGAGCCGGTCGAACCCGACATGACTCCACGCCACAGCGGAGAAAACCATGGCGAGTAGTACACCGCCGAGGTAGACCCCTTGCCGTACAGCCTGGCGGGCGTCGTCGAGTCCCTCGCGGCGGCCCCACAGCCGCAGCCAGAGCCCGATCAGGCTTGCCGCCTCCCGAGCGCGCTCGCAACGAGGGCGCTCAGCGACGAGGCTGGCGACCGAGGCAGCCACCTCCTCACGGTGCTCATCGTCGGCGAACGGCAGCCGTTGGGCGACCCACGTCGCAGCCGATCCCCGCATCACGTCGCCAAACGATGTTGCAGCTGTGCCCGTCCGATCGTCGCGTTCGCCTCCAGACGGGCGATCTCGGCTTCGAGCAACGCCCGCCCGGCAGCCGTGATCCGGTACAACCGGCGGGGAGGCCCACCCTCGGACTCGACCCGATCCAGCTCGATGTAGCCATCGCGGTCCAAGCGATCAAGCACGCTGTACAGCGTGCCCGCCCGCAACCGCACCCGCCCCCTCGACAGCTCCTCGATCACCCCCAGCAGTCGGTAGCCGTGAGCGTCACCGCTGGCGAGAGCGGCCAGGATGAAGAAGGTCGGTTCCTGCAACGACGGCCCGACAAAGGAGCTCCTCTATCAGGCAACCGGTATACCACCCCCGGCCACAGATCGTCTCGACGGACTGCTCGACACACGCCGAGCTTCTGGTGGGCTGGCGCGAGGCCGCCGGCGCGGGCAACATCGCGGCCGACGGTGAGCGATGAGGAGAGCGCCGTGCGCGTCGAAGGATCCGTCACCACGATCTCGTGGGTCCCGGCGGAAACGGTCGAACGGGATGCCAGGACCGGGTTCCGGCTCGGGACGTCGCGCGCCGATGCCGCGCCACCGGTCGAGCTCGGCCCGGACATCGACGCCACGCTCTACGCGCTGGGTGACCGGTATCGCTTCGCCAATCATCTCCGGGGCTTCGCCGAGTTCGACGACGACGGTGAGGCCCGGCGCTACGGCGAGCAGGGAAGCGGGCGGCTCGGCCACCGCACGGTGCGGGAGGGGGTCGAGCTGGCGGTCACGACCATCCCCATGCCAGAGCGTCGGGGTGAGCCGGTGGTCGGACCGGGCTGGGTGCGTTTCGACCAGACCTGGGGCGGACGGACGGCGTCGAACATGGCGAAGGCGACACTTCGGCCGCCCTTCGTGCGCTTCAACGCGCCCGTCGCCTGGACGACGCTCGAGCTCACACTGCACGCCGACGGGCGGGTCGACGGACGGCTGGCCGGCGCTTCGCCCTTTCCGCGCCACTGGGTCTACGACGCGGACGGTCGCCTCGACGCGACGAGCGCCATCACGGACTGGAAGGGCTGGGCCGGAACCGCGATCGGCGTTCATACGCCGTGGGGCGACGAGGACTCGCCGGCCTTCGTCACCGCGGTCGAGTCGGCGCTGGAGCGGGAGCTGGCGGAGATGCTGTTGCGCGACACCCCCCGCCCGGCCGTCCGCCGGCTGCAGGCCGGCGAGGTACTGACCCGCCAGGGCGATCCAGGCGACGAGCTCTACATCATCGTCGACGGCGTGCTCGTGGTCAGCGTCGACGGGGCCGAGGTCGTCGAGCTGGGCCCCGGGACGGTGCTCGGCGAGCGGGCCGTGCTGCAGGGCGGCCGCCGGACCGGAACCCTCACCGCCGGGACGCGGGCCAAGGTGATGGTCGTGCCGGCCGAGCGGGTCGATCGCGACCGCCGGCCGGCCTCGCCGCATCCCACCGCCGGGAGCTGCCGCTGCGTAGCCGGTGACAAGTGCTCGACAACCGCCCGGGTTGGATCAGTCCCCGAGGTTGAGGCCCTGCGAGCCAACGATGCCGAACTGTCCGAAGGCGTTCTCGACGCTCGTGGAGACGACTACCCGGGCGATGTTTGGGTCGCTGAAGGGCGCCATGTCGATCTCCGTCCACTCGATGTCATTGGTGCTCGGACCGTGTTCGGGGCTGCCGCGAGTGGCGAGGTGCTCGTAGGCGCCGGGTTGACGACGATGCTGCCGAACTCGATGTCGGTGCCGACGATCAGGGCGTAGTCGGTGTCGACGGTCCAGGTGGCGCTGGCTGGTGCCGCCACCGCGGCGAGGCCGAGGCCGACCGCGGCTGCCCGAGGCGACCGCGGCCCGAGTCAGTTGATCCGCGGCGTCAGTCGGCTCACAGCCGATTCGAGCCTCGCGCCAGATAGCCTGGCCTTGCGGGTGAGTCGCCTCGCTTGGGCAGGAGGGCGTCGATGCCCTTCCCCGTGCAGGCCCGACGCCTCTTCCCGAGCTGCTCGGTGGAGGGAGGTCAGCGATGATCGCCGTGACCGGGTTGAGCCGTCCGGTGACACTGCCGGCGGCCGACGGACCGTTGACAAGAGGAGGCCCCCATGGTTGTCAGGAAGAGATCCACCAAAGCGCCGCGCAACCCGTACCTCACGGCCGCGGGGCGGTGGGCTCGTCCGGCCAACGGCATCGCCTACGACATCATCGCCGAACGCCGTGACCTGCTGCCGTCAGTGGAACGGATCATGAACGCCGGTCTCGACGCGGATGACACCGTCGGCGTCCTGAAGCTGTTCCGTTGTTCGCTGACCGCCGCCGGCGATCCAAACCGCGACCCACGAGTGGCGATCGCCACCTGCTCGCCGGCGTCGGCGAGGCCGGTCGCGACAACCGCCGACGCGTGACCCTGGTCGCCGAACCGCTGGCTCCGGCGCCGTTGCAGATGTGTGGGTCGGGCAGGAATTGCTCGACCATAAACTGGAGGTCAAGGTGGAGCGTCATCGCGGTGGCACGTTCCATTGGCCTGGTGTCCGACGCCCACGGCGAGGTGTCCGGCACGATTGACCAGAACGTCGTCCTCGCTGCGATCTCGGGCCTTGCGACCGCCCACCCCGGCAACGACGATCTGTTGGCGGACGCCGCCAGGCAGGCGTCCGTTGCGCTCGGTCAGCCGGAGTCGTGCAGCCTTTGACCCAACCGGCCTGCTCCACCGCTCTCACACTGGCGCGATCGTGCAGCTTCGATATCGCAGCGAGATGGCCGATGACTTCACCGACCTCGCCATCAACATCGGCCTCCGCGAGGCGAAGCGACTCGCCGACACACCCGCCTGACAGAGGCCGTTGCGAACCACCCGGCGCGAATCGGTCACACGACGCCCGCGCGCGGCGACGGTCGGGTTTGACGTCGTCGCCTCGACGCTGTGAGCGGGTCGCGAGGATTCGGGTCTCGTTCAGATGTGTCGGGGAACCCCGCTGGTGCCCTGGCGGCCGTGTCCGTACGGTGCATCGGGCAACAACGACTGTTGCGAATCACCACCCCCAGGAGCCTTCTTCCGATGGCCATTGTTACGAAACCCATGATCAGCAACCTCGTGTTGACCGTCGACAAGGATGTCGCCAACGCCATCATCACGGTCGACTTCGACATCAACTGGAGCAAGTTCGACCAGCTCACCAACCTCAGCTACAGCGAGGTGTGGAAGATCGTCGGCATCGACGGCGTCTTAAACACGACCCTGTTCGTCGGGCCGAGCCTGGTGAACGGCGTCAGCTCGAACGGCAACCTGACGACGCATCGCACCAAGGTGGCGACGATCGCGTTGAGTGAGCTCGACGAGGACACCGGCACCGACGACGATCTCGCCGCCGTCGTGACCCTGACGCCCCTCCTGCCGACGACCCGGACCGCGCAAGACACGACGATCCTCGTGTCGGCCCCCTAGACCCGGAGTCATCGCGGCGCCGGCGAGGCTGCCGAGTTCCGGTTGCGCGGGCGTTGAACACCGGTTGACACGCGGAACGACGGTGGTAGCCGGTCGGTCGGGCCGAACCGCAACGACAACCGGTGATGACTGAGACGGGACGAGGAGAGGCGAGATGTTCGAGATCGGTGAGGATCACTGCGACGAGGTGATGCCAATGGTGTTGTGCCGCAGCCACGGTGGCTCGCACGACGACGAGGCGTTCATGAGTGGCTGGCGTCTTGGTGACCTCGCCGCCAAGCTCGCCAGTCCTGGAGTCAGCGCCTTGGTCGACTCGATTCGCCCCCGAGCAGAGCATGTGCAGGCCAACCTCGTACCGCGATGGGCCGTGGCTACACAATGACAAATCGCAACCCTCCGGTGACCCCGAG
>CAVSZO010000059.1:0-15442 GCA_963732335.1 Ilumatobacteraceae bacterium
TGCACATCCGGAGGGTTCATGTCGCGTGGATCAATCGGAGCGGCCACCTATCGGCGTCGTTGACGCGCGGGGAGGTGGCGGCGAACGCGGACAAGCATGCGGACGAGCTCTTCGGCGAGGTCGTCGGTGTCGGCTCGCGGGTTGTTGTAGACGACGTACTCCTTGGCGACAAGCGTGGCAAGGTAATCGAGGAGAGCGGCCTCGTCGTCCTTGACGAGGAGGAAGTCGGCATGCTGCTCGTTGTACAGCACGGTGCCGCTGTCGCCGTCGAAACGGCTGCGTCGATGCTCCGGTTCTGGATCGGGGGCGATCGACGGCAGATGCCGTTGCCGGCCATTGGGATCGGCACCGCCCGAACCGCCCGACCCGGGTTTGGCGGTTCCCGAGGTCCGGGGTTCCAGCTCGTCGAGGGACGGCCCGGTGTCGCTCGCCCCTTCGCCCCCTTGATCTCCGGAAGGCTGGAACGACGCTGGCTGCTCGGCAGCAGCACCGTCGCCCGGTTGGTCGCCGAGCAGGGTACGCATCGGATTCTCCAGGTCAGCGAGTTCCTTGAGCACACGGCCGAACACCTGGCGTAGGGCGTCCGACAAGCGGTCGGCCGTGGCGGCATCGACTTCGGTACGAACTCTTTCGATCGTCGCGGCCACGACGGGCTCGATTGACTGCACGGCGTCACGGAACACCGGAAAGATCTCGTCGTCGCGAAGCACGGCGCGGCGCCCCGCTGATTGGCGCAGCGGCTCGAACGAGACACGCCCGGAGAGGTGACCGCTGGACCACGGCTCGCGGTCGAACTCCTCGAGCTCTGTGAGATCGTCGATGATCGTCGTCCCGGCTCGGCCGACAATGGCGACTCGCCGGCGGACGTCGACGTCGGCGGCGACGTAGAGGGCGAAGTCGAGCCTGCCCCACAACGTCTCACGGGTGGGAATGGGGACCGGCAGCCCGTCCGGTTCGTCGGGGGTGACGAGCTCCCCGGTCCGGCCCTCGACCACCTCGATCGAGTAGGCGCCCGCACCGATCGCCTGACCGCGGCGGCGGCGGAGGTAGTCGACAACCTTGCGTTGGGTCAGCACCCGAGCTGCTTCGGTGTCGAGCTCGGAAACGAACACAGTGGTGCCGGCCGACGAGCGGGCACGCCGGCGTTCGCGAACAAGGTCGGCGGCCGCCTCACCGCGCCGCAACCGCAGCGTCCAAGTCTCCTCGCTGCCTTCGGCGCGAGACACCACGTCACAGCGGGCCCCGAGTTGCTGGAACGCGAGGAGGCCGATCGCCTTCTCGCCGAGCGTACGGTCGTCGCCGGCCTTCGACGATTCGAACAGGTTGCGAGCGACATCGCGCAGCCGATCCGGGGTCATTCCGCGGCCAGCGTCGTCAACCGCGATCACCGCCCTAGCGCCCTTGCGGCGCAAGAGAATGCGGATGCGCGCCCCGACCATCCCAGCCTCGGCGTAATCGTCGGCGGCGTTGGAAACGAACTCGTTGAGCGCATCCTTCGGATCCTGGTATGCCTGCCCGGTGACGAGCACGGCCTTGGCCAGGTTGCCGATACGCAGCCGGACCCGTTCCCCATCCGTAGTTGAACGGCGACGAGGTCGCGGTCGCCGGCCTTCAGCGCGACGGATCAGCTGGCGGATCCGCTCGGTGCTCAGGTCGTGACGACCAGCGATCGAGGAGATCGGCTCGCCGGCCAGGTAGGCCTCGACGATGCGTCGGTTGCGATCGGCCAGCTCCGTCGACCCGAAGTCCCGCCCGGTCGCCTCGTTGTAGGTCATTCCAGATCAGGACCGTAGTCGTCCAGCTCGTGCAGCGGACAGGATGTCGCCAAGCAGGCCACGGTCGGGGTCTTGTCGTCGTGGCCTAGGGTCGAGGCGATGGATCGGACGATCTCCGTCGAGGTGTTCTCGGACGTCGTCTGCCCGTGGTGCTACGTCGGCAAGCGTCGCCTCGATCGCGCCGTGGCCACGCTCGCTGAGGATCCGGAGTTCCCAACTGTCAACGTCGTGTTCCGACCGTTCCAGCTCGACCCCCAGGCGCCGCGAGGGCGGGCCGAGCCGGTCCTCGACGTCTACGCCCGCAAGTTCGGTGGGGCGGAGCGCGCCGCCCAAGTGGTCGCCCGCGTGACCGAGGTGGCCAGGGCCGAGGGACTCGACTTCCGTCTCGATCGAGCAGTGCGGCCAAACACCGCCGACGCCCACCGCCTGCTCTGGTGGGCACTGCGATGGGGCGGCGCGGCGGTGCAGCACGATCTCAACGAACAGCTGATGGCGGCGTACTTCACTGACGGCGAGGACGTCGGTGACCACGACGTCCTCGTGGACCGAGCTGCCCGGTGCGGTCTCGACGCAGACGAGGTTCGGCGGGCGCTGGCCGACGAGGAAGGTGTCGAAGCCCTCGCCGTCGCCCTGCAGCAGGCGGCCGATCTCGGCATCACCGCCGTCCCGACGTTCGTCGTCGACTCACGGTGGAGCATTCCCGGCGCCCAGGACCCCGACTACTTCGTCCGCGCCCTGCGTCGCGTGGCGTGATCGTGACACTCGCCGCAGACCGGCTGACGACAACGGCTCAGCAGACGCCCCGGGGGCGCCTCGTGCTCGTCCACGGCTTCACCCAGAGCCGACGGACGTGGGCTCCGATCGCCGCCGCGCTCAACGCTGACGGGTACGAGGTGGTCACCGTCGATGCGCCCGGTCATGGCGAGTCGTCGACGCTGCGGCTGGATCTTCCTGCCGGGGCTGAATCGCTCGGCCGAACCGCTGGGTCGGCGACGTACATCGGCTACTCGATGGGAGGCCGCCTCGCGCTCCACCTCGCCGTCGCGCGGCCCGATCTCGTCGAGCGGCTCGTCCTCGTCAGCTCCACGGCCGGGATCGACGACGAGGCCGCCAGGGCCGCGCGGCGAGCGGACGACGAGCGCCGCGCCGAGGAACTCGAACGTGACGGTGTCGCGGCCTTTCTCGATCGATGGCTGGCGCTACCACTGTTCGCCAATCTGGCGCATGACGACGCCCAGCTCGCAGACCGACTCGAGAACACGGCGGAGGGCTTGGCCTCGAGCCTGCGCCTTGCCGGGACCGGGGCCCAACACTCGCTGTGGCCGCACCTGGATGAGCTGCCGATGCCGGTGCTGCTCGTGGCCGGTCGGTTGGACACCAAGTTCGCCACAGTCGCCGATCAAATGGCGACTCTGATCCCCCGCTCCACCGTCGCTATCGTTCCCGACGCCGGACACGTCGTCCACCTCGAGCGTCGTGATGCCTTCCTCGCCAAGCTGCGACGCTGGCTCGACGCCACCGAGTGAAAGGCTTGTCGGCCGCCCGCCACGGCTACGCGCCCAACGCAAGACCTACGGTCGTCAACGCACCGAAGGCGAGCTGCATGCGGGACGTCTCGCCGAGGACGGCGATCAATGCCGGACCGGTCGCGCCGCTCTGGATCCGGCGCACTGGCGCCACCGCTAGGGCGGCGGCAGCGAGTCCGATCAGTGCCGGCGGGCGCCAGACCACGGCTGCGACGATGACCGCCCCGAACGTGGCGACGACCAGCGCCAGGTAGAGCCAGCGCGTCCGCCGGTCTCCGAGGCGGACGGCCAGTGTGCGTTTGCCCGCCGCCCGATCAGTCGGGATGTCCCGCAAGTTGTTGACGACGAGGAGCGCGCAGGCGATGAATCCGGCCGCGCACCCGACGACGACGCTCAGCCAGGTGATCCGCTCGACACTCACATAGGTCGTCCCGACGGTGGCCACAAGGCCGAAGAACACGAACACGAACAGCTCGCCGAGGCCGAGATACCCGTACGGCCGCGGGCCTCCTGTGTACCCCCACGCCGCGGCGATGCTCAACACTCCGACCCCGAGCAGCCACCACGACGTCGCGGCTGCCAGGACGAGCCCGGCGGCGGCCGCAACCGCGAACGATGAGAGCGCCGCTCGCTTCACCGCCGACGGCGCCGCCAACCCGGAGGCGACGAGGCGCACTGGTCCGACCCGGACAGCATCGGTCCCGCGCACGCCGTCGGCGTAGTCGTTGGCGTAGTTGACCCCGACCTGCAACGCCAGGCTGACCACGAGGGCGAGCAGCGCTCGCCACCACGAGATCGGCCCGTGTCCGGCGGCACACCCGACACCGAGGGCGACCGGCACGATCGCCGCGGGCAACGTCCGTGGCCGTGCGCCGAGCACCCAACGGTTCATCGTTGCGCCACCATCGTGACCCGGTCGCCCCACATGGCCCGGCATGATGGGCGGCATGAGGCGCCGACTGCAAGCCACAACCACGACGCCGCCGGCGATTCGCGCGGCGTGACGCACAATCTCGTCGCCCTCGACCTGCCCGGCGGGCCTCGATTCGTCGACGCCCTCAGCCGCATCTGGACCCAAGGCGATGCCGCCTTCCCGATCGATCAACGGCTTCCCGCACCGGCCAAGAAGGAGCAGCTCGCCGCCCTCGCCGTAGCCGTCGTCCGCGACGCCGACGGGACCGAACACCGTCTGGCGGGTGGCCGCCCCGTCGACGACGGCGACGCCCTGGTCGTGGCGACCAGCGGCTCGACCGGCGCCCCGAAGGGCGTCGTGCTCACCCACGACGCCGTTGCCGCATCAGCTCGCGCATCGAGCGCACGGTTGGACGTCACGAGCGACGACCACTGGCTCGCTTGCCTCCCGCTCTCCCACGTCGGCGGCCTCGCCGTCGTCACTCGGGCATTGCTGACCCGAACCCGACTCACCGTGCTCGGTCGTTTCGATCCGGACGAGGCGGAGTCCTCGGGCGCAACGTTGGTCAGCCTCGTCGCCGCTGCGCTGCGAAGGATCGACCCGGCCCGCTTTCGTGCCATCGTGCTCGGCGGAGCACCCCCACCTGACGACGTGCCAGACAACGTCGTGATCACGTACGGAATGACCGAGACCGGCAGCGGCGTCGTCTACGACGGTGTGCCCCTCGACGGCGTCGAGGTTCGAATCTCCGATGACGGCGAGATCGGCCTTCGCGGGCCGATGCTGATGCGGGCCTATCGCAGGGCCGACCACGACGATGATCCGCTAGTCGACGGCTGGTTGGCGACCGGCGACCTCGGCGGGTGGCTCCCTGATGGACGCCTCCGCGTCGATGGCCGCCGCAGCGACTTGATCATCAGTGGAGGCGAGAACGTGTGGCCCGAACCGGTGGAACGGGTCCTCCGCGCCCACCCGGCGGTGGCGGACGTGGCAGTTGCCGGTACGCCAGACCCGGAGTGGGGCCAGCTCGTGACGGCGTACGTCGTCCCCGCAGGCGACCAGGCACCGACGCTGGATGCCCTGCGTACGGCTGTCCGGGAGACACTCCCCGCCTACTGCGCACCGCGGCTGTTGCACGTGGTCGACACCATTCCCGCCACGCCACTGGGCAAACCGCAGCGATCGGCACTGCGACCACCAGCCAGAAGGTGATCCAGCTCACCGGCGACCTCCCCTGCGGCGTGGCATCGGGATGACCACGGCGTCGGGCAATGCCAGGCGTTGCTCCGGGGTGAGACCACCCCAGACCCCCAGACGCTCACCGGCCTGGAGCGCTTGGTCGAGACAGCTGCTGCGCATCGAGCAGCGACCGCACACCTCGACGGCCCGAGCGAACAGCTCCGGCTCGAACCACCACGAAGGGTCGTGAGAGGCGCACAGCGGCTCAGCATGGTTGGGATCCCTGCCCGGGAACGGCACCACGACAGCACTCATGCTCCCGACGGTAAACAGGGGGTGTCACAGTCCCCTGCGGCGCGGGGTCTCCTCAAGGGGTGAGCAGCGTGGACGGAATCGGCACCGGCGCGCACGGCGTTGCGGCTGCGATGCAGCTCGCCTGCGCCACGGTGAGCTCTTGGACTCCCTCGAGCGGCGCGCCGCCGACGCCGTCGACCTGGATGCTGACCACGGCGGCTCCGGACTGCACCCAGGTGCGGAACCCGGAGCCGGTCCGGCCGTCTCCGTAGTCCCAGTCGTAGGAGATGGCCCGAGCGGCACCGGCAAATCCGCTGAGGGGGACTTCAGTCGCGTTGAGGTAGTCGCCCGGCACCGCCAAGACATCGGAGAGCGAATGATCTACGTACGCCGCGGCGTCGACGTCCGACGCAAACGTGAACACGCGTGACTGGTAGCTGACCGCCTTGGCGGGATCCTCTGTTCCGGATGGGTCGAGCGTCTGCTGCACCAGGTAGTAGTCGTCCACCTTGCCGGAAGTGAGCCACGCCGAACGTCCTTGGAACGACTCTTCGGAATCGGCCGACTGACGGATCGTCACGCCATCAACGTGGAGGTAGCCCTCGAAGTCGACGGTGTAGACCACCTCGGTGGCCGGGCCCACATGCAATGCCCGCTGGCCGAGTCCCGGAGCCGACGCCGCCGACACCTCGGCAATGCGCCCGATCAGCACGTCGGCGAGAGGCGCCACCTCCTCGAACGTCGGCACGGCACCCTGGAAGTCGCTCAGGCCCAGGTCGACGACGATGTTGCCGGTCCTGAACCTGACCTCGAACACATTCACCGGGCGGCCATCCTCCGTCGTCGTGACGTACAACGTGGCCACGGAGTCGTCACCGACCACCGGCGCGCCGGCGACGAGATGACGCTGCGCCTGGGGATCCTGATCGGCCGCCGTCATCTCCTGGCGAAACTGATCGACCTCCGCTTGCGCCGTGGTGGGGTCGGCGAACTCATCGATTGTGGTGTTGATGCGGCGGGCGAGCTTCTCGCCTCCGGATGCCGGATCGAGCAAGCCGAGCGAGGAGTAGTAGGCGGCCGTGGCGTCGGTCGCCGTATGCCAGACCTCGGCCTCGAGCAACCCGTAGGGCTGCCCGGGAATGTCGGTCGGGCGGAGCACCATCGCCGAGAGGTCGTACCGTGCCGCAGTAGGGGGCGACGCCCGAACCTTGGAGTG
Source organism: Ilumatobacteraceae bacterium (assembly GCA_963732335.1). Taxonomy (GTDB): domain Bacteria; phylum Actinomycetota; class Acidimicrobiia; order Acidimicrobiales; family Ilumatobacteraceae; genus Desertimonas. The sequence continues at coordinate 6,904 of CAVSZO010000059.1, forward strand.
GTCCGCCCACACGCCCAGCATGACAACGGCGACCGCGAGCGCAACCAGAGCGCGACGGAGGCGTGGTCGGGACTCGAACGGTACGACAGCAGTCTGCGATGTCACAGTAGTGATCGTGCGCCGGGCGAGCTACCGGATCGCTGTCGTTTCCCTGACGATGGCCGACGCCATCGAGGCTTGGTTGATGGCGTGCGGTCGGGAACCGGTGAGCCGGTTGCACCGATCTGGTGCACCTGGCTCCGAAGTTCGCCAGGATCGCTTGGAACGCGTCGATCTTGTCGCCGCTGAGCACCGTTTTCGTGCTCAGCCGCACCAAGATCCGGGCTGACAGCGCAACCCACAGGATCTGACGACCGAGCGGGTCTCCAGATGCGGTGCTTCGCCGATGGCGCGGCAACTGTCACCGCGGCCGAGCATCGTGCTGTTTCCGGAGCCAACGCGCCCGACCCGCGCCGCGCCCGCGACCCACGGAAAGGTGAGCAGAGCCCCATGACTCGCGATCGGGCTGCCCGTCGTCGCAACCGGCGTTACACGACGCCGCCGCGGACGCCGGCACCCCCGTCGATCACGTACGTCTCGCCGGTGATCCAGCTGGCGGCGTCGCTGGCCAGGAACGTGACGAGGTTGGCGATGTCGGCAGGATCGCCGAGCCGCCTCGTCGGGAGTTGTTTGGCGAGCGCTTCGCCGAAGTTCTCGACGAGCACGGAGGCGAAGTCCGTCTGCACGAGCCCGGGCGCGACGCCTACCACGCGCGTCGGTCCCAGTTCGTTGGCGAGTTGGCGGGTGAGGTGGATCAACGCAGCCTTGGTGAGGTTGTACACGCCGAGGCCGAACTCTGCCCGCATTCCACCGACGGAGGCGATGTTGACGATGACCCCAGGATGCTCGCGGAACGCCGCCTCCCACGCATAGTGGCACCAGAACAGCGGACCACGCAGGTTGACCTCGAACGTCTTGTCGAATCGCGGTGGATCGATCCCGAGGGTCGCCCCGTAGTACGGGTTCGTCGCCGCGTTGTTGACGAGGATGTCGAGCCCGCCAAGACGCTCCACGGTCGCCGCCACGCACGCCTCGGCGGCATCGAGGTCGCCGGCGTTGGCGGCGAACACCGCCACTTCTCCCGGTGCGCCCGACGCCGCGATCTCCTCCGCCGCGGCCACGAGCTGGTCGCGTTTGCGCGAGCTGATCATGACGCTGGCGCCGGACGCGGCGAACTGCGCCGCGATCGCCTTGCCGATGCCCTTCGACGCGCCGGTGACGAGCGCCGTCCTTCCCGCCAGCGAGATCTCCATGGCGTGCGAACGTAACCGCCCGGCGACGGTTCAGCTGGGTTCGGAGCTGGTCGGTTCAGGCGCCGCGTTGATCGGCTGCTCGTCGGACTCAGGGCGCGAGGACGCCGACACGCCGCTGATGCGGACGAGCCGGACGCGCCGGCCGTCGACCTCGTCGACGGTGAACCGCCAGCCCTCGTGGGCGACCGACTCGCCGACCTCGGGGACGTGCTCGAGGGTGCCGAAGATGAACCCACCCACGGTGTCCCAGTCCTCGTCTGGCAGGGTGATGTCGAGCAACTCGTTGATGTCCTCCACCGGCGTGCCGCCGTCGACGAGATAGTCACCGTTGGGCAAGCGCTCGATGTCGACGTCCTCTACGTCGTACTCGTCGATGATCTCGCCGACGAGCTCCTCGAGACAGTCCTCGAGCGTCACCAAGCCGGCGATGCCGCCGTACTCGTCGGCGACGATGGCCAGGTGGAACTTGTCTCGCTGCATCTCCCGCATCAGCCGCGCAACCGGCATGTTCTCCGGCACGAAGCGCACCTGGCGAGCGAGGTCGAGCACGGGTTCGTCGCCGCGTCCCTCACGTTCGACACGGATGAGGTCCTTGGTGTAGGCGAGCCCGACTATGTCGTCACCGTCGCCGCCCTGGACGGGGAGGCGGCTCACCCCGTTGGCGATCGCCAGGTCGAGCGCCGCCGACACCGTGGCGTCGTTGTCGACGATGAGCATGTCCGGACGCGGCACCATCACCTCGCGCACGACCGTGTCGCCGAACTCGATGATGCTCTCGATCAGCTGACGCTCTTCGTGCTCGATCACCTCGTCATCGGCGGCCGCGCCGACGATGCCGAGCAATTCCTGCTCGCTGACGAACGGACCCTCCTTGAGGCCCTTGCCTGGGACGATCACGTTGGTGAGCACGATCAAGGCCCGACTCACGAGGCGCAGTGGCGGGAAGGACACGAGCCACTCGGTCGGGCGCGCCGTGAACAGCGAAGCCCGCTCCGCCGACAGCACCGCCCACGTCTTCGGCACCGCCTCGGTCAGCACGAAGAAGACGATGACGTTGAGGACGAAGCCGACGGCGACACCCTTCGCGCCGAAGAGTCTGTCGGCCAGCAACGTCGTCAGGAACGCCTGGCCCATCTGCAGCACGGTGACGGTGACGAGCAGCGGATTGATGAAGCGCTCAGGATGGGTGACGAGCCGCAGCAAGGCGCGTGCCGACTTGGTGCCCCGCGAGTCGGCGATGGCCTGGGCCTTGACACGCGAGATGCGATTGAGCGATGTCTCGGCGACGGCCAGGAACGCCAGCACGAGGAGGATGGCGAAAATCGCCAGCAGCATCCAGATCTCTGCGCTGCTCATCGTCACCCCTGTGCCTGGCGGAAGGCGGCCGGCGCCGGACCGCCCCAGTGGTGGGCGATGAGCAGCTCGAGCTCCTTCGACCGCATCGCAGTCGCTTCGTCCGCCTCGGCATGGTCGTGGCCGAGGACGTGGAGGACTCCGTGGACGACCAACAGCGCCAGCTCGTCGTCGAGCGTCCCCGCATGGGTAGGGGCCTGAGTGCGCGCGACGTCGGGACAGATCACGACGTCACCGAGGAGCACGGGTACGGGATCGCCGGTCGCTGCCGTGTCATCGCCCTCGTCGAGCGGGAACGACAACACGTCGGTCGGTCCCGGCTGGCCGAGGTGTTGCCCGTTGAGCACGGCGATCTCGTCGCGATCGACGAAGGTCAGCGTCAACTCACCGTGACGGCCGGCGTCGCGCAACACTGCGGTCGCGAGACGACACCATCGGTCGACGTCGACCTCGACGTCGGCCTGCTCGTCGGCGCCGACGACCACGATTGGCCCGTCGGTGCCGACGGTGAGACTCGGAGGCTCTGTCGAGGCGTTCACGGTGTCGAGGCGTTCACGGTGTCGGGGGGGCGCCGGCCTCGGTGTCACGCTCGTAGGCGGCGACGATGTCGGCGACGATTCGGTGGCGGACCACATCGGCGGCACCGAGCTTGACCCATACCAGGCCCTCGATGCCGCGGAGCACGCGCTCGAGGCCGAGCAGCCCGCTCTTGCCGTTCGGGACGTCGACCTGGGTGACGTCGCCGGTCACCACGACCTTTGAGTTGAAGCCAATGCGAGTGAGGAACATCTTCATCTGCTCCGGCGTCGTGTTCTGCGCCTCGTCGAGAATGATGAAGCTGTTGTTCAGGGTACGCCCGCGCATGAACGCCAGCGGGGCGACCTCGACAGTCTGACGTTCGAGGAGCCGCTGGGCTGACTCCGGATCGACCATGTCGTAGAGGGCGTCGTACAACGGGCGCAGGTACGGATCGATCTTCGCCATCAGGTCGCCGGGCAGGAAGCCGAGGCGTTCGCCAGCCTCGACGGCCGGCCGCGTGAGGATGATCCGCTGCACCTCCTTGGCCTGAAGGGCCTTGACGGCCATCGCCACGGCGAGCCATGACTTCCCCGTGCCGGCCGGACCGATACCGAACGTGATGACGTTGTCCTCGATCGCTTCGATGTAGCGCTTCTGGCCGCTCGACTTCGGACGCACCGGGCGACCGCGTGCCCCACGCATCACGTCGTGGGTGAGCACCTCGCTCGGTCGTTCGTCGGCGGACACCATCTTCATCACTCGCCCGAGGCTGGCCGTATCGATGTGGTGGCCCATCTGCAGGAGATCGACAAGCTCTTCGAAGAGGCGCCCGACCTCGTCCGATTGGTCGCCGCGGATGCTGACCTCGTTGCCACGGACGCTGATGTCGGTACCCGGAAAGGCGTCCTCGATCTGACGCAGGTGCTGATCTCGGGGACCGACGAGAGCGGCCATCAGGTGCGTGCCCGGCACGACGACGGTGGCCGTTGTTCCAGTTGCCGTCATGTACTCGTCGGGACCTCGTTCAATGCGTTCCCCGGCCACGCAGACGCCACTGCGTTCCCCGGCCACGCAGGCCGATGGTGGCCGCTCCTCGGCTGGCGCCTCGTCGCTCGCACCGGCCTTGGCTGGCGCCTCGTCGCTCGCACGGTCGAACGCGCCGTCGCATGCACAGCTGCCGTTCGGACCTGCTCAACGTTCATTGGCCATGCCAGCGTAGCCGTGATCGGCAACCCCTGGCGGTGAATCGGTGTTGAGGTTCCACTGCTCGATAACCGCTACCTCGCGTTCGAAGCCGAGCACGCTGATGCTGGCTGGCAGCAGGGTCAGCCTGCTGCCGCCAATTGCCGGGAAACCGCACCAACGAGCGGCGAAGATGCGCAGGAAGTGGGCGTGGGCGAACAGGATCACCGTCCCGCCGATCGAAGCGAGCTTCATCCGCACGCGATCGGCGCGCCGCGCGACATCGTCGAGGGACTCGCCGTGGCGGATCGTCGCCGTCCAGATCGACCACTCGGGATCGGCCTCGCGAAGATCGGCCGTCCGCGTCCCTTCGAGCTCGCCGTAGTCCCACTCGACGAGGTCGTCGTCGACGGTCGCCCGCTCGCCCATCCCCGCCAGGGCACAAGTCTGGCGAGCCCGCAGCAACGGGCTGGTGAACACCGTCGCCTCCGCGGCGGCGGGGAACGAGGCGAGGAACGGCGCGAGTTGGCCTGCTCGGCGTTCACCCTCGCTGTTCAGCGGCAGATCGGTCCGGCCAGTGTGCCGGCGATCGGCAGTCCAGTCGGTCTCGCCGTGGCGGATCAACAAGACGCACGTGACCACGTCGGGGCACCGTACACGCCCCCATGCGCCGTGACAGTGTGTGCCTAGAGTCCCACCCGTGCCCCTGGACCCGATCACCGTGTTCGGACGCGGGGTGATCGTCGTCGACGGTCGCCCCGTTCCGGATCCGTGGTCAACCACCGAGTCGGTGACGATCGGCGCCAACACCCTCGATGCGCCGCAGCCCGTCGTCGAGCGACTCCACGAGAGCTGGTCGGCTCGCCGGCCGATCGTCGTCCGGCTCGCCGTCGACCCGGGGTCGTTCCGGGGGCCGCAGTCGATCATCGGCGAACCCTGGCAGCACACGCCGCGCACGGAGCCGTGGCTCGACCGCCTGCACTTTCTCGTCTGGGCCAACAACTACGACTGCCGCGGTGAAGCAGCGCCGGTGTGGTGGTGGGCTCGCAAGGCCAACCGATTGCTCCCCGGCAGCGCCGTCGTCGAACTCTTCGGTGACGGGCCGTCCACGCAGGGGGGCGACCTACTGCTTGCGGACGGGACGCTGGCGTGGATCGATGGTGGTCCGCGCCAGCCCTGGGATCCGGCCACGATCGGTGCGGTGATCCACGCCGAGGCGGTGGAGGCCACTCGGCCGGCCGTGGAGCCTGCGCCGGCACTGCCCGGCGCCGAGCTCGCCGCCGACCAACGGCGAGCGGTTGGCCACCGGAGCGGGCCGGCACGAGTCATCGCCCCGGCCGGATCGGGCAAGACGCGCGTGTTGACGGAGCGATTGCGCCACCTCATCGTCGACCGCGGCTACGACCCCGCTTCGGTGCTCGCCGTCGCCTACAACAAGGAGGCCGAGCGCGAGCTGACGGCGCGCTCCGGGTCGTTCGGACCGCACGTCCGCACCCTCAACTCCCTCGGTCTGTGGGTACTTCGCGAGCACCGTGGCCGCCAGCCTCCGGTCATCGACGAGCGCGAGGTGCGCAAACTCATCGACTCGTTGCTGCCTGGGCACCGGCGCAGACGGGCGAACGTCGACCCGATCGGCCCCTATCTGGAAGGTTTGGCGTCGATCCGCCTCGGGCTGCGCGACCCCGACGAGGTCGAGGGCTCCCGAGACGACGTCGACGGCCTCGGCGAGCTGTTCCCACGATTCCGCGGGGCGCTCCGTGATCGTGGGGTCGTCGACTTCGACGAGCAGATCTATGCCGCCATCGAAACGATCCTCGCCGACGGCTCGTTTCGCGCCGCGATGCAGCGGCGCTGCCGGCACCTGCTGGTCGACGAGTTCCAGGATCTCACGCCGGCCCACGTCCTGCTGATCCGCCTACTCAGCCTGCCCGCTCTCGACGTGTTCGGCGTCGGCGACGACGACCAGTGCATCTACGGGCACGCCGGGGCCGACCCAGCGTTCCTGATCGACTACCGCTCACTGTTCCCAGGTGCCGGTGAGCACGCCCTGCGCGTCAACTACCGGTGCCCGGCGGAGGTCGTCACCGCGGCGGCGACGCTGCTCGGCTACAACGAGCGGCGCGTGACCAAGGAGATCGTCGCCGGTCCGCTCAACGACGCCGCCAAGGGGACGCTGCGCATGGTCGAGCACGAACCTGACGGCGGCGCTGAAGCGGTTGTCGCGGTCGTGGACGGCTGGCTCGGCGAGCCGGGAGTCGAGCCGGCATCGATTGCTGTGCTCGCCCGGGTCAACTCGATCCTGCTGGCGCCCCACGTCGCCCTCAGAGCCGCCGGCATCGCCCTCAACTCCGTCGTGACACCCGACCTCCTCGGCCGAACCGGGCTGCGCGCCGCCATCGCCTACCTGCGCATCGCCACCAATCCAGACGGGTTCGCCAGTGGCGACGTCGTCGAGATCCTGCGGCGGCCGTCGCGAGGTCTGCCGCAATGGTTCCCCGAGCGCATCTCGCGGCGGCGTTCGTGGACCGTCGGAGCGATCGAAGCGCTGGCGACGAAGGTTCCCGACAAGGACCTGCGCAAAGTCCTCGACCTCGCCGAAGACCTCCGCCTGGTCGTCGACGCGGGCCGGCACGGGTCGGCACGACAGATCCTCGAGGTCGTGCGCGACGTCGTCGGACTCGGCTCGGCGATGAGCCTGCTCGACCGCACAGGCGGTGGGCAGGGAGCCAGCCATCTCGACGACCTCGACGGACTGATCGCCGTCGCTGACCTGCATCCCGACGCGGCGACGTTCGAGGTGTGGTTGCGCGAAGCGTTCCATGCCGAGCGCGACCCGCACGGGGTCACCGTGTCGACGATCCACCGGGTCAAGGGTCGGGAGTGGGACCACGTCGCCGTGTTCGGTGTCGTCGACGGGATCACCCCGCACCGGCTCGCCGACGACGTCGAGGAGGAGCGTCGCGTCCTCCATGTGGGCATCACCCGCGGGCGGCGCCGGGTCGCCGTGCTTGCCGACCGCTCCCGCCGCTCGCCGTTCCTCGACGAGCTACACGGTGTAGCACCCCGCCCCGCACGCCGGATTGCGCTGCCTGACGCGGCGCGGCGCGGGCCGCGGCGCGATCTTGTCCCGGAGGACGTCGAGTTGTCGGTCGCCGCCGTGGTGGCCGAGAAGGCGTTGCGCGACTGGCGCACGACGCGCGCCAAGGCCGACAATGTCCCCGCCTACGTGGTGCTCAACGATCGGCACTTGCGCGGTATCGCCGTCGCCAAGCCTCGCAACGCCACCGAACTGGCGGCGTGCGACGGCATCGGTCCGGCCAAGCTGGAGCGCTACGGCGACGAGATCCTCGACGTGCTGAGCGGGCTCTGAACGCGGCAACCAAGGGAGGAAAGTCGTCCCGGGGAGCGGCCAATTGTCCATCAACCGACAGGCCAGGGGGCGACACGAAGTCCTGACACATCGACCACGTTTCGGCCCGCTGAGTCGGGACTTCCAGGCACCATCGGTCGAAGACCTGACGCCCGGCAGCGACTGTTACACCCCTTCTCTATGATGGGGTACATGGGTATTGCGTATCCCTTTAAGTCCAGTCGGGTCTAGATCTTGTGGGTGATGACGTCGTAGGGATGGGGGCCGGTGTGCACGGCCTGCTCGACGAGGCGATACCACAGCAGTCCTCGTGAGCGGCTGCTGCGCCGGTTGAAGCGGAAGGTGAACTCGTCGAGGTAGTAGTCGAGATGGTCGGTGAATTGGCCGTAGTGCATCGTCCCGGCGAGCCAACGTTTGAGCAGCGAGCTGACCCGATGGACGCCGGGCAGCAGCTCGTGTGCGGGGTTCGGGACGAGTGCACGACGATCGGGACGTGGCGCAGATGGAGCTTCTTGGCGACGAAGGGATAGGAGGTCTCGCCGTCGGTGTACAGGATTGTGCCGGCAGCGATCGAGTCCTCCGAGAAGCGCAACAGCTCGTACTTGCGGTCGGTGCTGTCGATGCTGCGCATCCTGACCCGGCCCAGACGGTGCGGTGGGGAAGCGCTCGACGGCGATCGCCACCTCTTCCTTGTTGGCGTAGCGCGGACTGCCTCTGCCCTGGCCACGGCCACCGATGAAGGTCTGGTCGACCTCCACGGCGACGCCATCGCCGCCAAGACGCTCACGATCTGGGCGGACCATCGCCCGGCGCAGCTTGTGCA
>CAVSZO010000060.1:0-45591 GCA_963732335.1 Ilumatobacteraceae bacterium
GCGGTGAACGGATACGGTGCGGGCATGCTCAAGCCAGGTGACAAGGCCCCCGACTTCACCCTGCTCGACCAGGAGGGCAAGCCCTTCACGCTCTCCAAGTCACTGGAGGAGCGGAAGGTACGTCACTTCATCTACTTCTACCCGAAGGCCGACACGCCGGGTTGCACGAAGCAGGCGTGCGGGCTCAACGACGTGCTCGGCGACGTCGGTGACACCGTGATCCTCGGGATCAGTCCCGACAAGCCATCGAAGCAGGCCAAGTTCGCCCAGAAGTACGGACTCGGCTTCCAGCTCCTCTCCGATCCGGACCACACTGCTACCGCCGAAGCGTTCGACGTCTGGAAAGAGAAGAGCATGTACGGCACGGAAGTACCTGGGGATCGAGCGGTCGGCGTTCCTGGTCGACGAGCAGGGCAAGGTCGTCGAGCGCGTGGTACAAGGTCAGTCCGGCCGACACGCCGAAGAATCTGCTCGCCGCCCTCGGCCAATGATCGAACTCCGCGGCCGGTCGATGTCCTGCCGCATCGTCCACCGTTCCTGTTCGTCGACGAGGTCACTCGACTCGACCTGGAACCTCGGCGACCGGAACGTGGGCCCTGAGCGGTGACGAGTGGTTCTTCGCCGGCCACTTTCCCGGACGCCCGACGCTGCCAGGCGTGTTGATGTGCGAGGCAATCGCCCAGGTCGGAGCCATCGCCGTGCTGACGGACGAGCGCTTCGCCGGCAAGTTGCCGTTGTTCGGCGGCCTCGACGGCGCCCGGTTCCGCCGTCAAGTCGTGCCTGGCGACACGCTGTGGCTGGAGGTCGGGTTGTCACGGATGTCGGCACGGGCCGGCAAGGGAAGCGGCCGGGCCCTCGTCGGGGGACCCGACGGGGAGGTCGCCTGCACCTGCGACCTGCTCTTCGTCGTCGTCGACGCGTGAGGTTCGCGCCAAATCACGCACAGAGCGCACCGGAGCGCAGTTTTCTGCACGCTGGAGCGCACAAAGCGCGTTTGGTGCGATCGGCTGTGGGTGGGACGAGCGCGTGAGCGCGATCACCGGGGTCCGTGGTCATGCGGTCTCGATCGGGCTGGTCGGAGCAGTCGTCGTGTTCGTCGGGATCTCCTTGCTGTTCGCCTTCGAGCAGCCACCGTTCGCCCCGCCCGACGAGACTGCCCACCTCGGGTACGCCCACGAGATCGCCGACCTCGAACTTCCGGAGATCACCAAACCCCCTGACGTTCCCGACAGCGCCGTGCAGTGGCAAGCGGAGCGCGAGTCGGGGCGCGATGACCGGTATCGCGCCGTCTGGGTCGCCAACCACCCCCCGTTGCATTACGTCGTCACGGCGCCACTGATCTGGTTCGCTGACGCGACGGACCGCCCCGACGGCGGCCTGATGCTGATGCGCCTGGCCAATATCGCCTTCGCCGCCGCCGGCGTGGTGTTCACCTACCTGCTCGCCCGCGACCTCAGCGGTGGCGGGCGCCGCATCGGTGTGGCCGCCGCGGCGATCGCCGCCCTGGTTCCACAGGGCACCGTGTTGTTCTCCGAAGCGATGAACGACGGGCTCGGGTTCGCCGCGGCGACGGCGGTCGTCTGGGCCGGCGTCCGATGCATCGGCACACCGTCCGGCCGGTGGGAGCGCGGCGATCTGGTCGCGCTCGGTATCACTGCGGCGGCCTGCGCCGGAGCGCGCAGCGCCACCCTTCTCATTGCCGTCGTCGTCGTGCTCTGGGTGGCGGTGACCCGTTTGGTCACGGCGCCGAGCACGGTCGGCAGCCGGTTGGCTTCGGCATCGACGGTCGTCGCCTACGGACTCGTCCCCGCTGCCGTGGTGTTCGGGTGGTACTACGTCCGCAACAACCAGCTGTACGGCGACCTCGCCGGATCCGAGTTCCTTCTCGACCGGTTCGGGCGGATCCCGCGTGGTTCGCTGTTCGACGTGCTCATGTGGGGCCACCTGTGGGTCGACCTCTACCACATGTTGATGTCGCCGTCGCCGCTGGTCACGATCAGGGCACCGCTCGTCAACCTCGTCTTGCTGCTCGTCGCTGTGGGCCTGGTCATCGTGGCGATTCTCGGCCGTACCGGCGATGTCGTGCGGCGCGGCGTGCATGGGGTCGTCACCAGGCCGGCGCTTGGACTGTGCATCGTCGTGGTGTTCGTGGTCATCGTGACCGTTGCTCAGCACGTCTCCGGGGGCGGCAGCCGCTATGCCCGATACCTGTTGCCGGCGTTGGGAGTCGCCGCCGCCCTGTTCGCCCTCGCCCTCGATCGCCTGTGGCCGCGGGTCCTGCCGGCCATCACAGTGGTGTTGATGGGGTGGTGGGCGTTGCGCAACGTGCCGTCGGGTGTCGATCCGGCAGCCGAGCGACGGCCTCGCGACCGGGGTCAGCCGATGCCGGAGCTGCTCCAGGTGCTCCCGGCGAGTCCGTGGCTGCGCACGGCGGCTGGAGTCGTGATCGCCTTGGGGTGCATTGCGGTCGTCATCTCCCTCGCCGACACCGTGGCTCGTGGCCTCAGGCGGGGGTGATGATCACACTGCCGTTGTGCCCGCCGAACCCGAAGTTGTTGGAGATCGTCGGCCCCGGCTCCCATGGTCGCCCTTCGCCGGTGACGACATCGATACCGAGATCTACGTCGGTGGTGTTGGCCGTCGGCGGGATCAGGCGGTGCTGGAAGGACAGCAGCACGGCTGCTGCCTCGAGCGCCCCGGCAGCGCCGAGGGCATGTCCGGTAACACCCTTGATCGACGTAACGGGAGGTCCCGGCTCACCGAACACCTTGAGCACCGCCTCGGCCTCGGCCGCGTCGTTCAGCGGTGTCGACGTGCCGTGAGCGTTGATCTGGCGGATGTCGCCCGGCTCGAGTTGGGCGTCCTCCAGCGCCAATTTCATGCACACGATCGCCCCGGATCCCCCCGGCGACGGCGCCGTGATGTGATGGGCATCAGCATTGCTCGCCGCGCCGACGATCTCACCGAGGATCGTGGCGCCGCGGCCGCTGGCGTGGTCCCATTCCTCGAGGACGAACACGGCCGAACCCTCACCCATCACGAACCCGTCGCGGTCGACGTCGAACGGGCGTGACACGCCAGAAGTCGACAGCGCCGTCATGTTCCCGAACCCGGCCAGCGACGTCACCGTGGCGGCCGCCTCCGAACCACCGGTGACGACCGCGTCACAGCGACCCCAGGCGATCAGCCGGGCGGCGTTGCCGATGGCGTGGGTGCCGGCGGCGCAGGCCGTGCAGATCGTCTCGTTCGGCCCCTGCAGGTTGTAGCGCATCGAGATCGCCGCGCCGCTGGCATTGGCCATCATCATCGGGACGAGGAACGGCGAGACCCGCCGCTCTCCCTTCTCCATCCGCACGACGACCTGTTCCTCGAGCGTCTCCAGGCCACCGATCCCGGTGGCGAAGATGGTGCCGAAGCGGGCCGGGTCGACACCGATCTCGCCGGCGGCCGCCATCGCCTCGGCCGCCGCGGCGGTGGCGAACTGTTCCACTCGGTCGGCGCGGCGCGCCTCCTTCGGGCTGTCGTACCACGGCGACGGATCCCAGTCGGCAAGGCGAACGGACCTTCCCGAGGTGATTCCCGGGCCCGAGCAAGCCGTCCCAGAACGCCGTTGCGCCGATCCCGCACGGGGCGACGACACCGAGACCGGTGACAGCGACGCGACGCCCGCGACCGTCCATCAGCCGAGCTTGCCGGCGATCAGGTCGTATGCCTGACCGACGGTCTCGACTCCTTCGAGCTCTTCCTCTGGCACCTCGACCCCGAACTCCTCTTCGAGGGCCATGACCAGCTCGACGAGATCGAGGCTGTCGGCGTCGAGATCGTCGCCGAAGCGGGCCTCGGGTACGACCTTGTCCTCCGGCACGGACAGCACCTCGACGGCGCACTTCTTGAACCGGGCGAACGTCTCTTGATCCATGGACGGAGAGTACAGGAACTTCAGTGGCCCATTCCGAGGCCACCGTCAACTGGGATGACCGCACCGCTGATGTAGGCGGCGTCCGGGCCCGCAAGGAAGGCGACGACACCCGCGATCTCATCTGGGCTCGCCATTCGTCCGAGCGGGACGGCGGCCGTCAGCTCGGCGAGCCGTTTCTCACCGAGTTCAGCCGTCATGTCCGTGGCGACGACCCCTGGAGCGACGACGTTGACCGTGATGCCACGGGAGCCGAGCTCGCGCGCCAGCGAACGGGCGAAACCGACGAGACCGGCTTTGGAAGCGGCGTAGTTGGCCTGCCCGGCCGAGCCGAGCAAGCCGACGACGGACGACATCAGCACGATGCGGCCCTTGCGGGCCCGCAACATGTCCTTGGCAGCTCGCTTGACGACTCGGTACGACGCCGTCAGGTTGGCGTCGATGACGCTCGTGAAGTCGTCCTCGCTCATCCGCAGCAGCAGGCCGTCGCGGGTGACCCCGGCGTTGGACACGAGGATCTCGACCGGCGCGTCGAAGTGGGCGGTGATCTCGGTGAATGCGCGGTCGACGTCGTCACCCGACGTCACGTCGCACTTCACCCCGAACAGACCTTCTGGGGGCGGCGACGTGAGGTAGGTCACGGCGACGCGGTGCCCGTCGGCAGCGAGTCGGCGGGCGCAGGCCAGGCCGATGCCGCGCGAACCTCCGGTGACCAGGGCTACGGCCTTGGTTGCCCCATCAGTCACGCTTGCTGCCGGCCCAGCGGATGATCGTGCTGGCAGCCGTCATCCCGGCCCCGAAGCCGACGAGGAGGATCAGGTCACCCTCCTTCACGCGGCCGTTCTCGAGAGCGTCGGCGAGAGCGAGAGGGATCGACGCCGACGACGTGTTGCCGGTGCGGTCGAGAACGACGGCAGCGCGGTCCATGTCGATGCCGAGTCGGTCGCAGGCAGCCTTGATGATCCGTGCGTTGGCCTGGTGAGGCACGACGAGGGCGATGTCGTCGGCGTGGACCCCGGCGGCCTCCATCGACTTCTCGGCGGAGTCGACCATGATCCGCACGGCACGGCGGAACACCTCCTTGCCGTCCATCTGGATGTAGCCGCCGACGTCGGCGTAGAGGAACTCCTCGGCGCTGCCGTCGGCATCGAGGTCCCAGCCGAGCAGTTGGCCGCGGCCCTCGACCGCCTCGAGGACGACTGCTCCGGAGCCGTCGGCGAACAACACTGCGGTGTTGCGGTCGTCCCAGTCGGTCACGCGCGACAACGTGTCCGTGCCGATCACGAGGACGCGATCCGAGCCCATCGCAATGAGGCCGTGGGCAACGACCAGGGCGTAGGTGAAGCCGGAGCAGGCGGCGTTGACGTCGAACGCCCCGCAGAACAGCCCGAGCTGGTACTGCACCGTCGACGAGGTTCCTGGAATGGTGCGGTCGGGCGTGGTGGTCGACAGCACGAGGGCGTCGATCTGCGACGGCTCGAGCCCGGCCATCTCCATCGCCGTGCGACCAGCTTCGACGGACAGCGATGCGGTCGAGCCGCCGATCCGTCGCTCCTTGATCCCGGTGCGCTCGACGATCCACTCATCGCTGGTGTCGAGCCCGCTGGCGCGCAGGTCGTCGTTGGTGAGCACCTTGTCGGGCAGGGCGGTTCCCCACCCGGTGATCACCGCGCCGCGGGCGGATGGCGGAACGGTAGGCATCGGCTACCCCTCTCGTTTCTTGACGGCAGCCAGCCTACGACGTCCTCAACCAGGCGATGGGTTGGCGCGGCATCACCCGTTCGGTGTCGACGGCGATGTAGCTCTGCAGCACGCCGGCGAACGGGGAGCGAACCTCCTGGTCTCCGACGTGGCCGAGCACCGTGCCGACCTCGATCGCCGTGTCGTCATCGATGTCTGCGGCGCGGCTGAAGATCCCGGCAGCCGGGCTGACGACGAGGCGCTCGCTGGCGAAGAGGTGCTCGCCTTCGATGCGTGCCGGCCGTGCCGGCATCTCGTGCTGGACGAACTCGATGAGCTTGTCGAGGTCCTCAGGCGTCGCCACGGAGACCGTTCGCGCCGTGGTTACCGTGCGCTTGGCCATCCCTGTGAGCACGCCACCAGGGCCCAACTCGACGAACTCGTCTACTCCCTGATCGGCCAATTCGAGGAGCACGTGCTTCCAGCGCACAGGTGATGAGAGCTGGGCGGAGAGGAGGCTCGCCCACTCGGTACCCAGCTGGTGGGGGAGGGCATCGACGTTGGAGACGATGGGCACCTCGGCGTCACGCGGACTCGCCGCGGCGATCGCCTCGCGGAGCCGATCGCGGGCTCCGATCATGAATGGCGTGTGGAACGCTCCCGAAACGTGCAGAGGCATGACCTTCTTGGCGCCGAGCGCCTTGGCGTGTTCGTTTGCAGCGGCGACGCCGTCGGGTGATCCGGCGATGACGACCTGTCCGGGAGCGTTGTAGTTGGCGATCCACACGTCGGCGTCCGCCCGCCGGCATGCCACGTCGACCTGTTCGTCGTCGAGGCCGAGCACGGCGGCCATCGTTCCGGGCCTCTCCGTGCCGGCGTCGTGCATCGCGTCGGGCGCGAGAGATGACGAGTCGCACGCCGTCGTCGAATCGGAGCGCGCCCGTCGCCGTCAGCGCGGTGTACTCCCCGAGGCTGTGGCCGGCGCAGTAGCTCGGCTCGATGCCGAGCCGCTCGGCCGCGTCGAGGACCATCAGGCTCGAGACGAACGTGGTCAGCTGGGCATTGCGTGTGTCGCGCAATTCCTCGGCGTCGGCATCGAGGAGCAGCTTGCCGACATCGCGCTCGGCAATCTCGCTGGCCTCACCGACGAGTTCCCAACTCTCGTGGTCGAGCCATGGTCGACCCATTCCCGGACGTTGCGACCCCTGCCCAGGGAACGTGAACGCGAGCATCGTCTTGACAGTAGACGGCCGACCGACGGGTTCCGTCCGCTACCCACCGGTAGCTCGGTGTCGTCGGTGTCGACTGAAGACCGATTCGGTCTGTTCGCGACATGAACGCACTAGCGGCTCGAACCCCGCCATCACCGTTGGTGAGATTGTCGAGCACCTGGCTTCGGCCGAGGATCAACTCCGGCGGCAGCGGCCAGTAAACTGCGCGATCCTGCCCCGGTAGACCAACGGCAGAGTCGATGGCCTCAAAATCCATACAGTGTGGGTTCGAATCCCACCCGGGGCACACGGTGGTGATGACCGATGCGGACCGGTCACTCCTTCGGTACAACGAACTCGTCGAGCAGCGCCACGCTCTGCTTCCTGGCCCTCAGCCGGAAGCTGAATCGCATCCGGCTGAGCAGCCGTCGCCGAGATATGGGCCGAGTAGATACGCGTACGCCGATTCGTCCACATGGTCGGCGAGACGCAAGAGTGCTCGTGGCCAGTACGACCACCGGACCGCCCCGGTCGAGCCAGGACGCCCATCTCGCCGGCCGTCACCCAGTCGCGAACGGTGATCGGGCGATGCCCACCCGCCGAGCGATCTCAGATGTCGTGTGCCCGGCCACGGCGAAACGAAACACCGCGTGGACGTCCTCCTCGGGTCTCATCCCTTCAGACTAACGAACGGGTGTTCGGCTACTCCTTCGATTCAAGAACGGGCCTGTGACCTTCCGGCGAATCAGCTGCCGGCGGCGGCGCGGAGGCGACGATCCGCCTGGTCCGGTGCCGCGGTCCTCTCAGCCGACTCGAAGTCGACGCTGGGGGTGCGCCGGTTCTTCCACCACCAACCGAAGATGCCGAGGGCAGCCAGCCCGGCGACAGCGAACATCCACCTGCGCCGGAACCATGAAGTCGACGCCTCCTCGACCCACGGTGTCAGTGCGGCCAGCTTGAGCGCGGTTTCGCCGACCTTGCTGGTGACCTCGGGAGTCACCTCGGCCACGGTGTGGGCGAGATCGCTCACCGTCTCGGTGATCGTGCCGGCAGTGTCCCTGAGTGTTGATGCATCCATTGACTCCTCCTCGATGGTCAACTCTGCCACTACCCGCCAGAACGGCTCGGTGAAACCAAACACGGCTTGGCAAACCGATGACGGGCAAAGTGTGTCCATGACCGATCGGATCCACGTCGCCATCGCCCTGTTCCCGCGGTTCACCGCCCTCGACGGCATCGGGCCGTACGAGGTGCTGCAACGCATCCCGACGATCGACGTCACGTTCGTCGGTCACGAGCGTGGCGTCGTCCGCTCGGACAACGGATTCCTCGGCGTCGAGGTCGATGCGACGTTCGACGAGCTACCGGAGCCGGAGGTCGTCGTGTTCCCCGGTGGAGTCGGGACGCGACCGCTGGTCAAGGACGAACCGGTGCTCAGATGGGTGCGCCACGCGCACGAGCACAGCAGATTCACGACCTCCGTGTGCACGGGTTCGCTCGTGCTCGCTGCCGCCGGCCTGCTCGACGGTCTGGCGGCGACCACCCACTGGTCGGCGATGGACTACCTCGGCCGGCTCGGTGCCGTGCCGACGTCGCAACGCGTCGTCGAGCATCTCGACCAGCGGATCATCACCGCCGCCGGTGTGTCGAGCGGGATCGATATGGCCCTGCGCCTCGTCGAGCTACTCGTCGATCGCACCGCCGCCGAGGCCGCCCAGCTGGAGATCGAGTACGACCCCCAGCCGCCATTCGACTCCGGCTCGGTGCTCAAGGCATCCGACGACGTTCGCCAGCGCCTCGCCGAGTACGCCACGCTGCGCCAGTAGGTCCGCGCCACCGCCACCCGGGTGCTGCCACGATGGTGGCGATGCACGACGGCGACGCCCCACCGCAGCCGAACTGGCAACGCCGGATCACGATCGGCATCGTCGTCGTCGTGGCCGGTTTGCTCGGGTATCTCATCGCCGCGGCGGTCATCCCGCGCTGGTGGGCGCAGCGCGTCGGCAACGTCGTCGAGGGCAGCCTCACCGTGGGGGCGCTGTACGGGCTGTTCATCGGCTTCGTGTTCACCGTCGCGCCACTTCTGCTCGTCCTCGCGGTGTATCGCTGGCGGAGCAAGCGGCGAACATGGCTCGGCTGGTTGGGCTGGCTCGCCCTCGTCCTGCTCCTCGCCGTACCTAACCTGATGACGCTCGGGATCGTGCTCGGGATCAGCGACGCGGCCCATGCCGGCGACCGCATCCTCGATGTCGAGGGACCCGGATTCCGGCTGTGGAGCCTGGTCGGCGCCATCGTCGGCGTCGCTGCGGTGCTGGGCAGCATCTACCTCGTCCGCTCGCAGCGGGCCAGCCGGCAGCGCGCCGACGACCTCCGTGACGAGTTGCGCAGCCGCGACCAGACCTGAACCTCGAGCGCGGCTCCTACAGTGGAACGTCCATGGGCACCTGGCTGACCGAGCGCCGCCTCACCCAGGTCGCCGCGCGCCTGCGCTCGCTGCGCGAGGAGTTGGCGATGATCGACGAGCAGATCGTGCAGTTCGCCGACGACGCCGACGAGCTGTCGCTCCGAGCGCTCGTGTCGGAAACTCCCCAGGCATCCCACGAGTCGAACGAGGCCCGCAAGCACCTTGATGCGATGCGCAAGCACCGTGCCCACGTCGCCGGAGAGATCGCCGAACTAGAACAGCGCCAGGACGACCTACTCGAGCGACTGAGTGGGGCCTGAACAGGAGATGAAGTTGTGACGATCCGTGTCGTGATCGCCGAGGACGAGGCGATCATCAGGATGGACCTGCGCGAGACCCTCGAGGAGGAGGGCTACGAGGTCGTCGGCGAGACAGGTGACGGCGACCGGGCGATCGAACTTGTCCGTGATCTGCTTCCCGACCTGGCGATCCTCGACGTCAAGATGCCTGGCAAGGATGGCCTCGAGGTCGCCCGCCTCATCAACCAGGAGAAGTTGTGCGGCGTGCTGATCCTGACGGCGTTCAGCCAGCGCGAAATCGTCGAGGATGCCCGCGACGCCGGCGCCCTCGCCTACCTCGTCAAGCCGTTCCAGAAGGCCGACCTCGTCCCTGCGATCGAGGTCGCCATCGGTCGCTTCCGCGAGCTGCGCTCGCTGACCGGCGAGATCGACGCCCTCGGTGAGCAACTCGAGGCACGCAAGGCGATCGATCGTGCCAAGGGCATCTTGATGGACGAGGTCAAGATGACCGAGCACGACGCCTTCGCGTTCATCCAGCGCACGGCGATGAGCGAACGTTCGAAGATGCGCGCCGTCGCCGAGCGTGTCATCGACGGCACCCTCCGCCCATGACCAGAGCTGCTCTCTCCTCGACGGCAACTCGCTGGCGTACCGGGCGTTCTTCGCCCTGCCCCAGGACATGGCGACCGCCAGCGGACAGCTCACCAACGCCGTGTTCGGGTTCACGTCGATGTTCATCTACGTGATGAAGGAGCAGCGACCCGACCAGGTGCTCGTGGCCTTCGACCGACCCGAGCCGACGTTCCGCCACGAAGCCGACCCCACCTACAAGGCCCAGCGGGAGAGCGCTCCTGATCCATTGCGTCAGCAGATGGGGCTCGTCCGTCAGGTGCTCGACGCCCTCGGCGTGCCGGTGTGCGAGCTGGCCGGTTTCGAGGCCGACGATGTGATCGCCACGGCCGCGGAGCAGGCTGCCGCACGAGGCGACGAGGTCGTCATCGTCACCGGCGACCGCGACGCCTACCAACTGGTCCGCGATCCCCACATCAAGGTGCTGTACAACCGGCGCGGGGTCAGCGATTACTCGTTGTACGACGAGGCGGGGATCTTCGAGCGGACCGGCGTCACCCCGGCCCAGTACCCCCAGTACGCCGCCCTGCGCGGCGATCCCAGCGACAACCTCCCGGGTGTCCCCGGAGTCGGCGAGAAGACCGCTGCCAAGTTGATCGCCACGTACGGTGGGCTCGACGGGATCTTCGCCCACCTCGACGAGCTGACCCCGAAGTTGCGCACATCCTTGGCAGAGTCCGAGGCGCGAGTGCGCAAGAACCTCGAGGTGAGCGTGCTGCGCCGGGACGCTCCGGTGGAGATCCCCGACGACCTGGTGATCCGCCCGAACCAACCCGAGGTCAAGCGGTTGTTCGACTTCCTCGAGTTCCGCACGTTCGAAGCGCGGCTCGCCGAGGCACTCGGCCCCGCTGCGGCCGTGGTCGCCTCGGCCGATCGCAGTGAGCTGCACCCGGAGCTGAGGATCAGCGAGTCGCCCGCCGAGTCCGCCGCCGCCCTCGCCGGGCTGGAGGCGGTGTCGCTCGCCGCCGCCTATGAGGGGGAGCCGGGGCGATCGCCCGTTGCCGGACTCGCCGTCGTGACGACACCGGAGACGGCTGACGTCCTGTGGGTCCCGGCGGAGCATCTCGCCGACACCGCAGTCGCGTCGGCCCTCGGTACGGTCCGGTTCCGCGGACACGACACCAAGTCGCTGATGCGCTCGCTGCTCGCCCAGGGCATCGAGGTGGTCGGACTCGAACTCGATACGGCGATCGCCGCCTACCTGCTCTCTCCCGCCGAGACCCGCTACGAACTGGGCCACCTGCTCGAGGACTACACGCCGTACGCCGCGCCGCGCGACGACCCGACGACGAGCGGCCAGCTCGACCTCGGCGGCACCCAGGTGTCCCCCGAGGTCCGCGCCGCTCGCGATGCCCTCGCGGTTGCTGCCCTCGTCGAACCGATCACGACGAGCCTCGCCGAGCAGGGCATGAGCGAGCTGTACGAACAGATCGAGAACCCACTCGTCGTTGTCCTCGCCAGGATGGAGCACGTCGGCATCGCCGTCGATCGCGCCTTCCTCGAACAGCTGTATCAGAAGCTCACCGCCGACGTCGCCCGGCTCGGCGAGGAACTGCGCACGCTCTCCGGTCACGACGATCTCAACGTCAATTCGACGATCCAGTTACGCCAGATCCTGTTCACCGAACGGGGCTTGACGCCGGTCAAGAAGACGAAGACGGGGGCGTCGACCGACGCCTCGTCGCTCGAGAAGCTGCAGGAGCAGTGGCCGGAGTTCATTGGCCCGCTGTTGCAGTATCGCGAGGTCGAGAAGCTGCGCGGCACGTACGGCGAGGGGTTGCTCCTCGAGGTCGCCGCCGACGGGCGCATCCACGCCACGTTCAACCAGACGGTCGCCCGGACGGGTCGGCTCAGCTCGGACCGGCCGAACCTGCACAACATCCCCGTGCGGCGCGACGAGGGCCGCCAGTTCCGGCGTGTGTTCGTGCCGGCGCCCGGGTACGTGATGCTCGTCGCCGACTACAACCAGATCGAGCTGCGCTGCATCGCCCATCTCGCCGCCGACCCGGGGTTGATCGCCGCCTTCACCGGTGGACAGGACATCCACAACGCCACTGCATCACGGGTGTTCAGCGTCGATCCGGGCGCGGTCACGATCGACCAGCGCTCGAAGGCCAAGATGGTCTCCTACGGGCTCGCCTACGGGATGGAGGCCTACGGGCTGGGTCAACGCCTCAACATCCCGACCGAGGAGGCGGCGGTGATCCTCGACGCCTACTTCACGGCCTTCCCCAACGTCAAGTCGTACATGGATCGCACCGTCGTCGAGGCCCGCAAGGTGGGGTACACCGAGACGTTGTTCGGGCGGCGCCGGCCGATCCCGGAGCTGCTCGACGGCAACTGGCGGATTCGCCAGGCCGGCGAGCGCCAAGCGATGAACGCCGGAATCCAAGGGCTCGCCGCCGACATCTTCAAGGTCGCTCTCGTTCGGATCGACGAGGGACTCCGCGAGCGGGGGAGTGATGCTCGTCTCGTCCTGCAGGTGCACGACGAAGTGCTCCTCGAGGTGCCCGAGGACGAGCGCGACGAGACCGGCCCGTACGTCGTCGAGTTGATGCGCCACGCCGCCGAGCTCGACGTCCCCCTCGAAGTCAACTCCGCCTGGGGCGCCACCTGGGCCGACGCCAAGTCCTAGCGATCCGAGTGTTTCGTGGTATCGGAGTGCCACGTGCACACCTGTCGGACACGTAGCACTCGGATGGCCGGCGAGACGTAGGGTTGCCGGGATGATCACGTCGATCCACACCCTGATCTATTCAGACGATCCGCCGGCGACGAGGGCGTTCCTGCGCGACGTCCTTGGGTGGCCGTACGTCGAGGACGTCGGATCCGAGCCGGGCTGGTTGATCTTTCGCACCGGGCCGAGCGAGCTGGGCGTGCACCCGACATCGGGCACGTGGGAAGGCGCCGACTTCTCTCACTCCGTGCACCATGAGATCTCGCTGATGTGCGACGACATCGTCGCCACAAAGGCCGACCTCGAGGCCCGAGGCGCCGTGTTCGCCGGCGGACATCATGGACGAGGGCTTCGGTCGGCTGGCGATGTTGGAGCTACCCGGGGCGGGCCAGATCCTGCTCTACGAACCGCGTCACAAGACGGCCTACAACTTGTAGATGTCCCGCGACCCGGCACTCGCCCGCCAGATCTGGCAACGACTCGAGCTCATCCACGCCGTCACCTATTTCAGTCCGGAACCGATCGGAGCCCTGCGCGACGCCGGCTACAAGGGGTTCTGGATGGGCTACTTCGCCGGGCGGGCCGCCCCGCTCGGCGCCGTCGGGCCTGAGGTCGTGACGGCGCTGTTCTACAACTTCGCCCCGTCGCGCGTCGCCAGGGCGTTGCCCGACGCCTGGGGCTTCGCCCCGCCCGAGGCGGCGCTGTCGGCGCGCCTCGAGGGCTCGGTCGCGGCCCTGCGGCGAGCGCTCGGGGATGTCGACGTCGCCGACGTCGCGTCGCTGGCTCGGCGCGCCGCGGAGTCGGCGCCGCCCCAGGGCCGGGCGCTGTTCGCGGCCAACACCACATTGCCGTGGCCCGACGACCCGCTGGCCACGCTCTGGCACGCCGCCACGTTGCTGCGCGAGCACCGCGGCGACGGACATGTCGCAGTGCTGACCGCGGCCGGAGTCGCCGGCCGCGAGGCGAACGTGCTCCATTCCGCGTCGGGCGGCGCGCCCCCGAGTTCATGTCCATCGGTCGTGACTACGACGAGGAGGAGTGGGCCGCCAACGTCGCCGCCCTGTCGAAGCGAGGGTGGCTGACGGCTGACGGCGGCCTGACCGACGAGGGCGCCGCGTTCAAGGCCGAGCTCGAGGACCGCACCGATCAGATCGCCCTCGCCGCCTACGACACTCTCGACGACAACGAGATCGACCGGCTGATCGCCGCGCTCACGCCACTTGCCAAGGCGGTGATCGCCACCGGCGATGTCCCACCGATGACTCCGATCGGACCGATCGCCCAGGCGCTCGCCTGACGGGGACGAACGCCGGGTAGACGTCGCCGCCACCTGCTGTCGCGGAGCCGTGCGGCATCGCCGCTGCTAGCCTGTGCCGCCGGATCTCGGCCTTCCCGCGTGTCACCGACGGCGGGCGACTCCGTGGTCCTGTCCTTGTCCACCACACGACCCTGTCCATCCGAAAGCAGCACGAACTCTTGTCCGACACCACGATCACCCCCTCGTCGATGGGAACCTTCGACGAGGAGGGCAACTACACCCCCCGCGAGATCTCCGTCGACGATCTCGGAATGTCCTTCGCTGATGCCATCGACGGCACGATGGTCGAAGTCGATGACGGCCAGATCGTCACCGGCACGATCGTCAAGATCGACAAGGACGAGGTCCTGCTCGATATCGGCTACAAGTCCGAAGGGGTCATCCCGGCCCGTGAGCTGAGCATCCGCAACGACGTCGACCCCAACGAGATCGTGTCGCTCGGTGAGAAGGTCGAAGCCCTCGTCCTCCAGAAGGAGGACAAGGAAGGCCGGCTCATCCTGTCGAAGAAGCGCGCCCAGTACGAGCGGGCGTGGGGAACGATCGAGCGGATCAAGGAGGAGGACGGCGTCGTCGAGGGTCCGGTGATCGAGGTCGTCAAGGGTGGCCTCATCGTCGACATCGGTCTGCGCGGCTTCCTGCCGGCATCGCTCGTCGAGCTGCGCCGTGTGCGCGATCTGCAGCCGTACGTCGGGCAGCGCATCCAGGCGAAGATCATCGAGCTCGACAAGAATCGCAACAACGTGGTGCTGAGTCGCCGCGCCCACCTCGAGGAGACGCAGAAGGAGTCACGCGACTCGTTCCTCAACAACCTCAAGGTCGGCGAGGTCCGCGAGGGCACGGTGTCGTCGGTCGTCAGCTTCGGCGCCTTCGTCGACCTCGGCGGCATGGACGGCCTCATCCACGTCAGCGAGCTGTCGTGGAAGCACGTCGACCATCCGGGCTCTGTCGTTGCCGTCGGTGACCACGTCACCGTGCAGGTGCTCGACGTCGACATGAGTCGCGAGCGGATCAGCCTGTCGCTGAAGGCGACGCAGCAGGACCCATGGCAGGAGTTCGCCTCCACCCACGAAGTCGGGCAGCTCGTCTACGGGCGGGTCACCAAGCTCGTCCAGTTCGGCGCCTTCGTGCAGGTCGGTGACGGCATCGAAGGTCTCGTGCACATCTCCGAGATGTCGACCCATCATGTCGACTCGCCCGATCAGGTCGTCACGCCGGGTGAGGAGCTGTGGGTCAAGATCATCGACCTCGACCTCGCCCGCCGGCGGATCAGCCTGTCGATCAAGCAGGCCGCCGAGGGTGGCGAGCTCGCCGAGGAGTACCGCGAGCACTTCGAGGTCGACGAGCACGGCAACTGGGCGTCGGGCGATTCCGACGCCGAGCGCGAAGCCGCCTGGTCGGAGTACTACGGCGACGAGCCGGGAGCGGCTACCGATGCCGAGGCTGCTGCCGATGCCGAGGCCTGCTGCCGATGCCGGCTGCCGCCGAGCCGGTCGCTGCCGATGCCGGCTGCCGATGCCGATGCCGGCGCCGCCGAAGTCGTGTCGGCTGTCGAGGACACCGCCGCGGTGCCCGCCGCCGACGACGCCGAGTGATCCCGCTGCCCTGAGCGGCCGATGATCGTCGTCGGCCTCACCGGTGGCATCGGGTCGGGAAAGTCGACAGTCTCGCGGCTGCTGGCACGCCGCGGCGCGGTGATCATCGACGCCGATGCGATCGTCCACGAGCTGCAGCAGCCACACGCGCCGCTGCTCGACGAGCTGGCTGCCCGGTTCGGCGACGAGATCATCACGACGAGCGGCGCCCTCGATCGGGCGAAACTCGCCGAGCTGGCGTTCGCCAACGACGACGCCGTGCGCGAACTCAACGACATCGTCCATCCGGCGGTTCGGGCGGAGATCGCCCGGCGCCTGCAGGCGCATGCCGGAACCGACAGTGTGGTCGTTCTCGACATCCCGCTGATTACCGAGCGCGACGCCTATCCCGTCGCCGCACTCGTCGTGGTCGACGTCCCGATCGAGGTGGCAGTCGAACGAGCCGTCGCCGAACGAGCGATGTCCGAGGCCGACGTGCGGGCCCGCATGGCCAAGCAGATCTCCCGCGAGCGGCGGCTCGAGATCGCCGATCGCGTCATCGACAACTCTGGAGATCGCGACGCCCTCGAACGCCAAGTCGACGACGTCTGGGCGTGGATGCACACACTGCCGCCGCAGCCGAGCTGACGTGGATCCAACGACGGTCGCGCTCGTCGCCGCCTTCGCGGCCTTCGCCGTCGCCGACTGGACGGCGATCTGGCAGGGCGCTGACCGCCGCCGGACTCTCGACCAAGCCGCTAGCGACGGTTGTTCTCGTCGCCATCGCCGCGGTGGCGGGGGAGATGGACGGTGATGCCCGTAGCGCACTCGTCATTGCCGCCGTGCTCTGTCTCGCCGGCGACGTCGCGTTGCTGGGCGACAGCGATAAGCGGTTCCTCGTCGGCCTCGGCGCGTTCGCGCTGCGGTCACGTCGCCTACGTCGTGACAGCACTGCTCGTCGGCGTGTCGTGGCCGCGACTCGCCATGGCGTTCCCGGTCCTCGCCGTGCTCCTCGGGTTCCAGGCAGTGACGCAGATGCTGCCGGGGGCGCATGCGCCAAGGGGGTCCGCCGATGCTCGTCGCCGTGGCCGTGTACTCAGTGATCATCTCGGCGATGGTCGTCACGGCCACCGGGACCCCGAGCTGGCTGGCGTTCGCCGGGGCGACGTTGTTCGCTGTCAGCGACTCGATGATCGCCTACAACCGCTTCGTCGAGCCGTTCCCCAGGGCCGATCTGCCGATCATGGTGACGTACCACACCGGCCAACTCCTCCTCATCGGCGGCCTGATCATCGGCGGCTGACCGAGCGGGGAATGGTCTCGGCGCTGATTGTGTCAGATGGATGCGCCTAGCAGCCTTTCGTCTGAGATCAGAGTTCAATGTTGTGGTGAGTGTGGTAGAGGCTTGAAGGAGGTGCGCTGGTGATCAGCGACGGGTGGTGCTGACATTTCCGGAGCCAATGCAGTTGGTGGTGTTATTGCTGAGGCGTCGTCTTTGCTGGTGTTTGTGCTGAGGTGGGTGGTCTGTGTGGAGGGTGGTGGGTGTTGGGGTAGCTGGGGTGCTGCGCGGAGAGCGCCGGGTGAGTCGTGGACGCAGATCGGTGGCCGGTGGGGATCGAGCCGCTCGATCGGTGTCACGTGTGTATGCTGATGGGGTGCCTCCTCGCGCGGGCTGTTCGGAACTCGAGGGTGCTGGCCGACGTGGAGATCATGATCAGCTGGCTGACGATCGGGAGGTGTCGTGCAGTAGATTGCTGACCGGTTCGCCGGTCGCGGTCGACGATCTATCGGGAGGTCGTCCACGGGGGGCGTGACCAGATCGGGCTGCCGGCGGAACGGCGGTTCAAGCGTTGGGCGAAGGCCCAGCCGGCGCGCTGGAGGTCAACGAGAAGTTAGCCGCCGAGGTTGAGGAGGGGCTGCGTCAGCGCCGATACTCGACAGATCTAGAACCGGTGCGTATCGACTTCTCGGGCAACGAGGAGATGCGGGTGTCGCACGAGACGATCTACAAGACGCTGTTCGTGCAAGGCCGAGGAGCGCTCCGCAAGGAGCTGCACGCCTGCCTGCGTACCGGGCGGACGATGCGCCGCGCCGAGGCCGACCAGCGGCGAGCGTCGGCCAGGGCCAGCTCGCGCGACATGGTGATGATCAGCGATCGACCGGCCGAGGTCGCCGACCGTGCCGTGCCCGGCCACTGGGAAGGCGATCTGATCATCGGCGCCGATAGCAAGATCGGCGATCGGCACCTGGTCGAACGCACCACGCCGCTACGTGCATGCTGTTGAAACTGCCCGGCAACGGCCACAGCGCCGCGGCGGTCCGCGACGCGATGACCGAGCGGAACTTGACGCTGCCCGAGCAGCTGCGCCGCTCGATCACCTGGGACCAAGGCAAAGAGATGGCCGAACACGTCCAGTTCACCGTCGATACCGGCGTGCAGATCTACTTCTGCGATCCGAACAGCCCGTGGCAACGAGCGGCAGCAACGAGAACACCAACGGGCTGCTACGCCAATACTCCCGAAGGACACAGACCTGTCCGTGCTACCGAGATCCGAGCTCGACAGATCGCCCGACGAACTCAACAACCGGCCTCGACGCAAGCCTCGACTGGATGACACCATCAGAGGCGTTCGGCAACTCGTGTGCGCTGAGCCGCGTGGATAGCGCCATTGCATTTCACCCGAGGAACGGCTGTGTGCCACCAAACGGTCGCCACAGACCCGGCGCCTATCGCACGCCAACCCAAGCGAGCGCACGCCACCGAGTGCCTGGGTCACCGCTCGGCGAGTTCGAAGACCATTCGGCTGGCCGGCGTCCCGTCGACGATCGTCGATGGTCTGCCGAACACCGTGCCGGTAGCGGCGCAGGGTCACCGGTGCCGCTGACGACCACAGCGGTCGAGTGGGCCCAGATCCGACGTTGACGTTACGTCTCGCTCGTGGATCTCCGCCGCATGAAACGCGGGACGAGGAAGGCAAGCGGTCCCGGTTCGAAGCCGTCGAGCTCGTGCAAGGCGGCGGCTTCGGCGGAGACCGGTGCGCCGGGTCCGAGGTCGAGAGCCCGGCCTGCAACCGGCGGCGCCAATCGAGGGTGACGCCGGCGAAGGTCGAAGTGTGCGTTCCGACTTCGGCGAACAGTCCGCTTGCCAACCGTCGCGAGACGCTTGACGCTGAGAGTCCGCTCGCAATCACGTGAGCGCGTGTAAACACTTGCCGCTGCCCAGCGGCAAGCTCGGCCAAAGCACGATCGGCGGGCTTCATGGCGCAGACTTGCCGATGGGGTGTCAGGGCGGACCGACCGGCCGCATCCGGACGTCGACCCAGGCACGCCACTTGCCGGAATTCGGCAACACAAGTGCCTGGCTCGGTCATAACGCCACGAGAACGGAACTGCGCGGCCAGAACGGTTGTTCGGGAGTAGACTGGACGGGTGGCCGATACCCCCTCCGCCGGCACCGCCGATCGATCTCACCCGGTTCCCAACGCCGTCGACGCTCGGGCCGGTCGGCGACGAACCGTTCAAAGTCGTGTCCGACTTCGCGCCCGCCGGCGACCAGCCCGACGCCGTCGAGAAGCTCAGCGAGGGTGTATTGCGCGGTGACCGATTCCAGACCCTGCTGGGCATCACCGGCTCAGGCAAGTCGGCGACGATCGCCTGGACGATCGAGCGGGTGCAGCGTCCGACGCTGATCCTCGCCCCGAACAAGAGCCTGGCCGCCCAACTCGCCCAGGAGATGCGCGAGTTCTTCCCCAACAACAGGGTCGAGTACTTCGTCAGCTACTACGACTACTACCAGCCCGAGGCATACATCCCATCGACCGACACGTACATCGAAAAGGACTCTTCGATCAACGACGAGATCGACCGCCTCCGCCACTCGGCGACGGCAGCGCTGCTGACTCGCCGCGACACCATCGTCGTCGCGAGTGTCAGCTGCATCTACGGCATGGGCAGCCCCGACGAGTACCGCGGCCAACTGATCGACCTCTCCGTCGGTGTCGACTACGACATGCGCAGCATCCTGCGCCGGCTCGTCGACATGCAGTTCGACCGCAACGATGCCACCCTCGGCCGTGGCAAGTTCCGCGTCCGCGGCGACACCATCGAGGTACATCCGTCGTACGAGGAGTCGGTGCTGCGGATCGAGATGTTCGGCGACACCGTCGACCGGCTCACGGTGATCGACCCGCTCACCGGCGAGACGCTCCGCGAGCTCAATCGCACACAGATCTTCCCCGCCACCCACTACGTCGCCGGCACCGAGCGCTTGGCGACGGCGATGGTCAAGATCGAGGCCGAACTACAGGAGCGGCTGGCCTACTTCGAGCACGAAGGCAAGCTCCTCGAAGCCCAGCGCCTGCGCATGCGGACCCAATACGACCTCGAGATGATGGCCGAGGTCGGCTACTGCAGCGGCATCGAGAACTACTCGATGCACATCGACGGGCGTGACTACGGCCAGCCGCCGTTCACCTTGCTCGACTACTTCCCCGACGACTTCCTGCTCGTCATCGACGAGAGCCATGTCGCCGTTCCGCAGCTGCACGGCCAGTTCGAGGGCGACCGCAGCCGCAAGGACGTTCTCGTCGAGCACGGCTTCCGGCTCCCGTCGGCGCGAGACAACCGGCCGCTCACGTTCGACGAGGTGCTCGGCCGGATCAACCAGTGCATCTTCATGTCGGCAACGCCCGCGGCCTACGAGCTGCGCGTCTCCGAACAGGTCGCCGAGCAGATCGTCCGCCCCACCGGTCTCGTCGATCCGGAGGTCATCGTCAAGCCGACCAAGGGTCAGATCGACGACCTCATCGAGAGCGTCAACGAACGCGTCGAACGGGGCGACCGGGTCCTCGTCACCACGCTCACCAAGAAGATGGCCGAGGACCTCACCGAGTACCTGCTCGAGCAGGGACTGCGCGTGCGCTACCTGCACTCCAACATCGACACGGTGCAGCGCATCGAGATCCTGCGTGCCTTGCGTCTCGGCGAGTTCGACGTGCTCGTCGGCATCAACCTCCTGCGCGAGGGTCTCGACCTCCCGGAGGTGTCACTCGTCGCCATCCTCGACGCCGACAAGGAGGGCTTCCTGAGATCGGAGACCTCGCTGATCCAGACGACGGGCCGGGCCGCCCGCAACGTCGACGGTCAGGTCGTGATGTACGCCGACCGCATCACGGACTCGATGAGGCGGGCCATCGACATCACCCAGGAGCGTCGCGCACGGCAGATCGCCTACAACGCCGAGCACGGGATCAATCCGCAGACGATCCGCAAGGCGGTCGGCGACATCCTGTCGTTGCTGCGGCCCGACGACTTGGCGCCGATCCCGATGAAGGATCGACGCCGCCAGCGCGAGCGCGACAAGGTCCAGCGCGAGCTCAGGACGCTGCCGCAACAGGAGATGCAGCGGCTGATCCAGACGCTCGAAGAGGAGATGCACGAGGCGTCGGCGGAGCTGCGCTTCGAGTACGCCGCCAAGCTTCGTGACGAGATCGCCGACCTCCGTCGCGAGCTACGCGACGCGGGCTAACGCGTTTCGAGCCGAAAGGAGACCTGTCGGCTCGAGCTCGAAGCAGCGGCCTCCGGCCGCACCGCCGAATCTCGCTGGTGCGTGGTGTAGCTCGACTCAGGCGAACAGGCAGAACGGGTGGCCGGCGGGGTCGAGCATCACGCGGACGCCGTCCTGGGGTTGGTGCTCGGCGAGCGTTGCGCCCGCCTCGATTGCCCAGGCGACTCCGACATCGAGGTCGTCGACCTCGATGTCGAGGTGGATCATCATCTGCTGCTCACCGGGAACGGCCGGCCACGCCGGCGGCTGGTAGTGCTGCTCCCACTGGAACTCGAGCTTGAGGTCACCCTCCGGTGAGCGCAGCTTCGCCCAGCCGTCCTCGGCGGGGTAGCCGTCGCGCGGTCCCTCGCATTCGACCATCGTCCAGCCGAGCAGCCGCTCGTAGAAGCGGGCGAGGCCGACGGCGTCGGCGGCGTCGAGCACCGGTCCGGTGATCCGCATCCGTGGTCGGTTCACGTCGGCGGCCAGTCGACCTGGGCCGTGACGCGGCGCTCGACGCGGCGATAATCGCCTGCCTCGAGCTCCTTCGGGCGTTCCCCGAGGATCACCGTGCGCATGTCGTCAGCGTAACGGTGAGCTGTCACGGTGGCCGGTGAGTCGGAGGCTACGGATGGCTCGTCGCGTCCGCCGGGTTGGTGCCGGCGGCGACCTCGGCGCCATCGTCGAAGCCGTCGCCGTCGGTGTCGGCGACGTTCGGATCGGCGCCGTTGGGGTTCTCGTCGCTGTCGATCAGACCGTCGCCATCGGTATCGGCGACACTCGGATCGGTGCCGAGGATGTTGACCTCGTCGCCGTCGGTGGCGAAGTCGTCATCCGAGTCGTTGTCGAGCGGGTCGGTGCCATACACGTTGATCTCGTCGCCGTCCATCACGTGATCACCTTCGCTGTCCGGATTGTTCGGATCGGTTCCGTGGATTCCCGTCTCGTCGTCGTCGGAGAGCCCGTCGCCGTCGGAGTCGGTAGGTGGCATCGTCGTGGTCGTCTCGCCGGTGGTCGTCGGTCCCGGCGACGTGGTCTCACCGGTGTTCGGCGGTGGTGGCGGTGTTGTCGCCTGCGGCGCTTGTTCGAGGGCGGGGAGCGTCGATCCGATCACCCCGGCGACGACCGTCGCATCTTCGGCGCCGTCGTTGGTGATGGTCAGCTCGCCGTCGAGGGTTGCTGCGTCTCCGTCGGCCAGGTCGATCGAGTCTCCGCTGTCGGACGTTGCGCCCACAGTCCCACCGGTGACGAGCAACAGCGTGGCGGCGTCGCCGGTCGGGGATCGTCAGGGTCTCGCCGGTCGCCAGCACGTCGCGGAGCAGGTCGACGTCGCGAAGCGCCGCGTCGAGGGAGAAGCTTCCACCGGTCGCCCCCGCCCCTCCGGTCTGGGCGACGTCGGCGATCGACAACGTCCAGTAGGCAGCGGCGTCGCCAGCGGTCGAGAGCACCGCCCCCGAGAATGCCGGGAACATCGCCGCTTCGCCAGCGCCGAGGCGGTACGACGCGACGGTCCCGGTGACGTCGACGACGCCGCCATCGGCGAGCACGAACGTCACCGCCTCCGGGTACAGCCGTCGGGTCGGCGCCGATCGGCGAGGCTGCCGTCGGCAACCTGCCAGTGGAACGTGCCGTCGGGGAAGTCGACGAGGCCCTGGGCGATCACTTCGGCGTGCCCTGACGCGAGCGGGGGCGGCGCAGCCGATCCATCGGCGGCGATGCTCGGGAGCATCGCCAGAGTCGTTCCGAACAGGGAGGTCGCGCCGATGCGCCAGGTGAGCCGCGTCATGGCGTCTCACTAATTGCTGCGGTGCCGTCGGCGCAACCTGATTGACCTCTGTGAGGATGACCCGATGGCGGCCGTCCGTCTCGCCCACACGTACGAGCTCGATGCCGCCCGCTGGCGGAGGTCCGCCGCCTCCTCGAGGACTCGTTCACCGACGGCTTCGACGACCACGACTGGGACCACGCCCTCGGCGGGATCCACGCCGTCGCGGTCGAGGACGAGGCGATCGTCGCCCACGCCGCGGTCGTCCAGCGTCGCATCCTTCACGGCGGAAGGGCGTTGCGCACCGGCTACGTCGAGGCGGTCGCCGTGCGCCCCGACCGGCAGCGGCGCGGCCTCGGCGCGGCGGTGATGCAGGCACTCGACCCGGTGGTCCGAGGCGCCTACGAGTTGGGAGCGCTGGCGGCGGGCGAGGATGCCGGGCGGCTGTACGTGTCGCTCGGTTGGCAGCGGTGGCGGGGAGCGACGTGGGCGCTCACTCCGAGGGGCATCGAACGAACTCCCGACGACGACGACAGCATCTACGTCCTGCCGGTCGGCACTCCCGTCGACCTCGTCCGGTGACCTGACCTGTGACTGGCGCGACGGCGACGTCTGGTAGGGAATCGGCTCGTACACCTGTTCGGCAGGGTGCTAAACTACGCCCGTGATGTTCCTCGGTAACGTGGTCGGCTGATGACCCCCCGGACCCCCCGGACCGCTCGCACCGCTAAGCCCAAGGCATCGACGGACGCTTCGCAGATCGTCGTGCGCGGTGCCCGCGAGCACAACCTCAAGAACGTCAACGTCGAGCTGCCACGCGACAAGCTGATCGTGTTCACCGGCCTGTCCGGGTCGGGCAAGTCGTCGCTCGCCTTCGACACGATCTACGCCGAGGGCCAGCGGCGCTACGTCGAATCGCTGTCGTCGTACGCCAGGCAGTTCCTCGGTCAGATGGACAAGCCCGATGTCGACGTGATCGAGGGGCTGTCGCCGGCGATCTCGATCGACCAGAAGTCGGCGGGACGCAACCCTCGCTCGACGGTCGGCACGATCACCGAGGTCTACGACTACTTGCGGCTGCTGTTCGCTCGCGTCGGCGAGCAGCACTGTCCGATCGACGGGACGCGGCTGCAGCGCCAAACGCCCCAGCAGATCGTCGACCGCATCCTGTTGCTCCCCGAGGGCACACGCTTCCAGGTGCTCGCCCCGGTCGTGCGTGGTCGCAAAGGTGAATACGACACGTTGCTCGAGGATCTCTCCGGGCAGGGCTACGTGCGTGCCCGGATCGACGGGGAGGTCGTCGTCATCGACGAGTTCCTCAAGCGCGAGACCCGTCTCGCCCGTTACGAGCAGCACAAGATCGAGGTCGTCATCGACCGTCTCGTTCAGCGTGAAGGCATCGAGCGACGCCTCACCGATTCGTTGGAGACGGCGCTGCGCCTCGCCGACGGTGTGGCCGAGGTGGAGATCGTCCGGACGGATACCGGGTCCGGGCGGAGCCCGGGAGACACGGCCGAGAACGAGACGATGACGTTCTCCCAGCACCTGTCGTGTCCGACGTGTGGGCGAAGCTACGACGAGCCGGCGCCGCGGAACTTCTCGTTCAACTCGCCGTACGGCGCGTGCGAGACGTGCGATGGGCTCGGCACGACGTTCGAGATCGACCCCGAACTCGTCATCCCGGACCCCGACGTGTCGATCAACGCCGGGGCGATCGCACCATGGCGGACCGCCCAGACGCAGTACTTCACGCGGATGCTGCAGGCCGTCGCCGAGGCCAACGACATCGACCTCGACGCCCCGTGGTCCAAGCTCAGCGCCAAGCAGCAGAAGGTCATTCTCGAAGGCACCGGCGGCAAGGTCACGGTCAAGTACCGCAACCGGTACGGTCGCGAGCGCCAGTACACCACCGACTACGAGGGCGTGATCCCCTGGATCAAGCGGCGCCACGAGGGCTCCGAGAGCGAGTGGTCGCGGGAGCAGTACGAGGGGTACATGCGGGAGGTGCCGTGCACTGCCTGCAACGGGGCACGACTCAAGCCGGCGTCACTCGCCGTGTGCGTCGGCGGGCGCAACATCGCCGAGATCTGCGACCTCTCGATCGTCGAGAGCGCCAAGTTCCTCGGCTCCCTCGTGCTGTCCGAACGCGACCGGATGATCGCCGAGCGGGTCACCAAGGAGATCAACGCGCGGCTCGGGTTCCTCCTCGACGTCGGTCTCGACTACCTCACCCTGTCGCGGTCGGCAGGCACGCTCGCCGGCGGTGAGGCTCAGCGCATCCGCCTCGCCAGCCAGATCGGCTCGGGGCTCGTCGGCACGCTGTACGTCCTCGACGAGCCATCGATCGGGCTGCACCAACGCGACAACCGGCGGCTGATCGACACGCTCACGCGCCTGCGCGACCTCGGCAACACGGTCATCATCGTCGAGCACGACGAAGAGACCATCCGCGAGAGCGACTGGATGGTCGACATCGGACCCGGCGCAGGCGAGCATGGCGGCGAGATCGTCTACAGCGGACCGGTCGACGGGATCACCAAGGTGGCCAAGTCGATCACCGGCAGGTACCTGAACGGTCGCGAGCGGATCCCCGTTCCGGCGGCGCGCCGGCCGCTGACCGGCGAGGTGCTCGAGATCCAGGGCGCCCGCCAGCACAACCTACGCGACATCGACATGTCGATTCCCCTCGGCAACTTCGTGTGCGTGACCGGAGTCTCGGGCTCCGGCAAGTCGACGATGGTCCGCGACATCCTCCTGCCGGTGCTGATGCAGAAGATCTACAAGTCGAAGATGCCGGCGGGAAAGCACCGTCGCATCACGGGGATCGAGTAGCTCGACAAGGTCATCGACATGGACCAGTCGCCGATCGGGCGAACGCCGCGGTCGAACCCGGCCACCTACACGGGTGTGTTCGACAACATCCGCAAGCTGTTCGCCGCGACGAACGAGGCGAAGGTGCGCGGCTACCTGCCGGGGCGGTTCAGCTTCAACGTCAAGGGCGGGCGCTGCGAGGCGTGCGCCGGCGACGGGACGATCAAGATCGAGATGCACTTCCTCCCCGACGTCTACGTGCCGTGCGAGGTGTGCAAGGGCGCTCGCTACAACCGCGACACCCTCGACATCGAGTTCAAGGGGCACAACATCGCCGACGTCCTCGACATGCCGATTGCCGAGGCGGTCGAGTTCTTCGCCAACCAGCCGGCGATCGCCCGCTACATGCACACGCTGATGGACGTCGGGCTCGGCTACGTGCGCCTCGGCCAGCCGGCGCCGACGCTGTCCGGTGGCGAGGCCCAGCGCGTCAAGCTGGCGACCGAGCTCGCCAAGCGCTCGACCGGGCACACGATCTACCTCCTCGACGAGCCGACCACCGGGTTGCACTTCGACGACGTCCGCCGTCTGCTGACGGTGCTCTCGCGGCTTGTCGATCAGGGCAACACGGTGTTGGTCATCGAGCACAACCTCGACGTCATCAAGACAGCCGACTGGATCATCGACCTCGGTCCGGAAGGCGGTACCGGTGGTGGCACCGTCGTCGCCGAAGGCCCGCCAGAGCACATCGCCACGGTGACGACGAGCCACACCGGCCGCTACCTGGGCGAGATGCTCTGAACCGGGAGAATTCCTGGCGACACGGCGGGCGCTGATCCGTACCGTCGGGAGAAAAGGAGGGCATCATGCCCGATCCGGATCCCGCCGCAGCGAAGCCGCCGGTACAGAACTTCCAGAAGGCCCGCCGACACGTCGGGGACGGCCCTGACACCGACAACGACGGCCTGTCCGACGACTTCGAGACGAGGGTCTTCGGTTCAGATCCGAACCAAGCGGACAAGGATGGCGATGGCCTGAACGACTGGGCGGAGTACTGGGTCGACACGGACCCGAACAACGCCGACACCGACGGAGACCAGTGGACGGACGGTGAGGACCTCTCGTTCGGCGACCCGCTGCGGGCCGATCCAGGCGGGGCTGAACGGGCCAAGTTCCTTGCGGACGCGCGCAAGCAGTTCGACGCCGAGGGGTCTGACCGCGACAAGGACTTCGCCCGCGACCACCTCGAGAAGGAGTTTGGCTCGGATCCGAGCAAGGCGGACAGCGACAACGACGGGCTCGGGGACATGATCGAGCTGCAGTTGAAGACGAGCCCGACGAGCCCCGCCGACGACACCAGCGACCTCGATACGGCCAGGCAGCGGCTCGGTGAGCGGCGCTGGGCTGCGGAGGAGGCCGAGCGTCAAAAGTCGAGCAGCGTGGATTCAGCCGAGTCGGGTCGAAAGCTACGCGGCGGCTGACATGTCCAACGACATGGCAACCTTCGTCGAGTCGGCGGTCGAGCAGCCGGCCTACGAGCAACCGGCCGCTTACGAGGAACCCGCAGTCTACGAAGAGCCAGTGGTCGCCGATGCCGGCACCGACGCCGGCGCCGCCGACGGCTCGATGGACGCTTGGGCCTGAGTCTGCCCTTGGCGGGCGGCATCGACGTCTCCCCCTCGAGTCGCGCCAGATACGCACAAAGCGCTCCCGAGCGCAGTTTTCTCCACACCAGAGCGCTCTGTGCGAGAAATCGTGCGAAACGGCTCAGCCGCCGCGGCGCATCCGTTTGGACAGCTCGTTGAGCCTCGTCTTCTCGGCGCCGCTGAGCCCGTCCATCCCGTACTGCGAGATCTTGTCGAGGATGGCGTCGAGCTCGGCCTGATCGGCCGCCGCCTGGCGAGGAGGGCGGCGGTTGCGGCAGCGTTCCGGTCGGACCGCCCCGACTCCCCGTCCACGGACCGGCGACGACATCGCCACCACCGCGACGCGACCGGGGCTGCTTGGACCGCGATCGCTTGGCCCGACGGTTCTGACCGAGTGCTCCGATCGGCAGCGCCGGCACCCACGGATAGTTGCCGAGCAGGCCCATCGTGCGGGCGGTGATGGCGGCGACGGCGAGGGCGACGAACAGGAAGACGATGCCCTTCTCGTTGCGTTCGCCGAGCAGCTGCAGGATCTCGATGCCGAGGATCACGGCGCCGATGACCCACCCGGGGATGCCGAAGAAGAAGCGGACGAACGGGTACTCGGCGACGAACAGCAGGAACACGCAGAGCTCGACCGGCCGGATCCCGTACTGCGGCAGGTCGATCAGCGGTGCCGACGATGCCCGGGAATGACCGTCACCAGCCCGATGAACACCGCGAAGCGCACGCGGCCGAGTAGTCGCTCCACCTCGGTGCCGAAGTACCAGAACACGGCGAGCATGATCACCAGCCAGATGTCCGGTTCGTTGGGCACCGGCCACGTGGCGATCCGCCAGATCTGACCCTCGAGGACGAGATCGGGCACCAGGATCAACTTGCCGAGGATCTCGTGCTCGGGCCCTTCGAGCGCCCACACGAGCATGCTGACGACGCACGTCAGGATGACGAAGACTGTCGTCGTGACATTGAGCGTGCCGATCCGGAACCACGGATCGCTCGGGCCGCGGCGTCCGGGAACGGAGATCGAGAATCGGCCGGCCATCGCTGCCACGGTAACGCGCGACACGTCATCCGTATCCTCGATGGTGATGATCAAGCGTCCACCAGCGGGCACGATCCCGGAGGCCCCGGGCTCGTACCAGTTCAAGGACGCCGCCGGCCGGGTCATCTATGTCGGCAAGGCGGCGAGCCTCCGACAGCGCCTGTCCAACTACTTCGCCGATCCGCGCACGCTGCCCCCGCGGACCAGGCAGATGGTCGCCCTCGCCGAGTCCGTCGAGTGGACCACGGTGCGCAACGAGGTCGAGGCGTTGATGCTCGAGTACTCGTTGATCAAGGAGCACGACCCGCGCTTCAACATCCGCCTGCGTGACGACAAGAGCTATCCGTTCCTCGCCGTCACCGTCGACGAGCAGTTCCCACGGGCGTTGGTGATGCGCGGGCGCAAGCGCAAGGGGACGCGGTACTTCGGCCCGTACGCCCACGCCTACGCCATCCGTGAGACGCTCGACGAGCTGTTGCGCTCGTTCCCGATCCGCACATGTAGCCCGGCGAAGTTCCAGCAGCACCAGCGCCTCGGCCGGCCCTGTCTGCTGTTCCACATCGAGAAGTGCTCCGGGCCGTGCGTCGGCGAGATCGACGAGGTCGCCCATCGTCAGCTCGTCGAGGAGCTGTGCGACTTCCTCGACGGCGACACGGCGCCGATCGTCAAGCGCCTCGACGAGGAGATGCGTGACGCGGCGACGGACCTCGAGTTCGAGAAGGCGGCAAGGCTGCGCGACCGCCTCGGTGCCGTGCGCCGGTCGATCGAACGGCAGCAGATCGTTGCCGATCGCAACGAGGACATCGATGTCATCGGCCTCGCCGACGACGACCTGGAAGCGTCGGTGCAGGTCTTCTACGTCCGCCGCGGCCGCGTCGTCGGACGAAACGGATTCGTTCTCGACAAGGTCGAGGACCTCACCCCTGGGCGGCTGATCGACCGCATCCTCGAGCAGCTCTACGGCGAGGATCCACCGCAAGGCGTACCGAAGCAGGTTCTCGTTCCGGTCGAGCCGGAGGATCTCGACCTCTACCAGGAGTGGCTGACTGCTCCTGCGCGGCTCACGGGTCACGATCCGGGTGCCCCAGCGCGGCGATCGCAAGGCGCTGTTGCGGACCGTCACGAACAACGCCCGCGAGGCGTTCAACCGTCACCGTCTGCGCCGTGCCGGCGATCACAACTCGCGCAGCCGGGCGCTGTCCGAGCTGCAGGAGCATCTCGGGTTGCCCGAGGCTCCGTTGCGCATCGAGGCCTACGACATGGCCCACCTCCAGGGCACCGACTACGTCGGCTCGATGGTCGTGCTCGAGGATGGCCTCCCGAACAAGCGCGAGTACCGGCGGTTCAAGGTCAACGTGCCGGGCAACGACGACTACGCGGCGATGCGCGAGGTGCTGACCCGGCGGTTGACCGCCTACCTCGCCTCCCGCCACGAGACGCCGCAACCAGGGCAACGCCCGGCGAAGTTCTCCTATCCGCCGCAGCTGCTCCTCGTCGATGGTGGCAAGGGCCAACTCGGGGTCGCCGAACAGGTCGTCGACGAGCTCGGGCTGGCCGACGAGATCCCTGTCGCCGGCCTCGCCAAGCGCTTCGAGCAGGTCTTCGTGCCCGGCCGAGCGGACACCGGTCGACATCCCGCGGGGGAGCGAGGCGCTGTTCATGCTGCAGCGCGTCCGCGACGAGGCCCACCGCTTCGCCAACACGTTCCACGCCGAGCGGCGCAGCAAGCGGATGACACGTAGCTCGCTCGAAGGCATCCCCGGTCTTGGCGAAACGCGGCGCAAGCGGCTGGTCAAGGAGCTCGGTGGCGTCGGCGCCGTGAAGCGGACGTCGCTGGAACAGCTACGGGCGCTGCCCTGGCTGCCTGACAAGGTCGCCGCGGCCGTGTACGAGCGATTCCACGACGGCGAGGTCGAAGCCTTGTAGAACTGCGAGTCTCCCGCGTGGCCTGGTGCAACGCGAATGCCACAGCGTTCCGGCATTGTGCCACGTGCCGGGGTAACGTTCGGCGGAGAGAGGCGGCGGCGGATGACGGAGTTCCACGTATTGGGCGGGCTGTCCATCGTCGGCAACGGCGATGGGGCGTCCCTCCCTGGTCAGCGCCAGCGCCGCCTCGTAGCGATGTTGCTCATCCATCGCAACGCTGTGGTGTCTGTGGATCGGCTTGCCGACGCGGTGTTCGCCGGCGAGCCGACGGCTGCGGCGAGCACGACGCTGCGCAGCTACGTCGGACGACTGCGCAAGGTGATCGACGGCAACGGATCCGGCGTGACGTTGCTCACCAAGCCGCCTGGGTACGTGCTCGTGGTGCCCGACGACTCATTCGACGTCGGACGCTTCGAGTCCCTGCTCGGCGAGGGCCGAGCGCGGCTGTCGCAGGATGACGCCGTTGGGGCGTCGTCCGTGTTGCGCGAAGCGCTCGAACTGTGGGGTGGTGAGCCGTACGCCGAGTTCGCCGACGAGGATTGGGCTCGACCCGAATCCCAGCGGCTCGCTGAACTGCGACTCGTTGTCCACGAGCGCTTGATCGACGCCGAACTGGCCAGCGGCCGAGCGGCTGAGTTGATCCCCGAGATCGAGGCGCTCGTCGATGAGCACCCGCTGCGCGAGGCGTTCCGGGCGCAGCTGGTGATCGCCCTCTACCGTGCGGGTCGCCAGGTCGATGCACTTCGGGTCGTCAAGGAGTACCGGCAGCTGCTCGTCGATGAGCTCGGCCTCGATCCCTCGCCTGCCTTGAGCGAACTGAACGGCGCGTGCTTACTCACGACGCAACCCTGACGCTGGCCCAGCCCGCAGGGCTACCCCTGCGCGGCTATCGCCTCGGCGAGCGCCTCGGCACGGGGCGTGATGGCACGGTGTACGCCGCTCATCTGCCCGGGGTCGAGCGCGACCTGGCGATCCGTGTCATCCGCGAAGAGGTCGCCGACAGCCCGGAGTTCGTGCGATCGTTCGAGGCCACTGCCCATCGGGTGGCGGCGTTACGCCACCCCGCGATCGTGTCGATCCACGACTACTGGCGGGAGCCGGGGGCCGCCTACGTCGTCATGCGCCGGATGCAGGGTGGGACGCTTGCGTGACCGGCTGCAACGCGGCGCGTTGCCGGTCGACGCCGTCACGACGCTGGCGAGCCGCATCGGCGGTGCCCTGGCTGCGGCGGCCGAGAGCGGGATCATCCACGGCAGGGTCGTCCCGGAGAGTGTCTTCTACGACGATGCTGGTGATTGCTACCTCGCTGACTTCGCGCTCGGCCCGCCGCGACCCGGCGCAGCCAGCCGGCGATGACGTGCAGGAGTTTGCCGTGCTGGTGGGCGAGTGTCTCGGTGTTCGCGACCGGAGCGCAGCCGCGAACGTCCCGGACGCCGTTTCCGAAGTCCTGGCCCGTGGTGCCGCGACGATC
Source organism: Ilumatobacteraceae bacterium (assembly GCA_963732335.1). Classification (GTDB taxonomy): domain Bacteria; phylum Actinomycetota; class Acidimicrobiia; order Acidimicrobiales; family Ilumatobacteraceae; genus Desertimonas. Next base: position 31,918 of record CAVSZO010000060.1, read on the forward strand.
GGGCGGCCACCAATTGCGGAGTTCGTCGCCCTGCTCGTGGCGGCACTCACCTACGACGATTCGCCCGTCAACGGGAAGCCGCGCAACCCATACAAGGGCTTGCGGGCGTTCGACGAGGCCGACGCCGCCGACTTCTTCGGGCGGGGCGACCTGATCGGCGAGATCGTGTCCCGCCTCGCGGGCGAAGATCTCTCGAGTCGGCTCGTGCTCGTCGTCGGTGGATCGGGAACCGGCAAGTCCAGTGTCGTGCGCGCCGGTCTGCTGCCGAAGATTCGCCACGGTGACGTCCCCGGTTCGGAGCGCTGGTTCATCGCGACGATGCTCCCCGGCTCTTCGCCGTTCAAGGAGCTCGCCGAGAGTCTGCAACACGTCGCTGTCGTCGAGACGACTGGTCTGGCCGAGCAACTCGCCGACGGCGAGGATGGCATCGATCGTGTGGTCCGCCGGCTCATTCCGGGCGACGGAGAGCTGCTCATCGTCGTCGACCAGTTCGAAGAGCTGTTCACCCTCGCTTCCGAGCGGGACCAGCGAGGCTTCCTCGACGGTCTGGTGCACGCTGTCGAAGCACCCGGCAGCCGGCTCCGAGTGGTGGCGACGCTCCGCGCCGACTTCTACGACCGTCCGCTCGCCTTCCAGCGCTTCGGCGCCGCCGTCAACGGGGCGACGGTCACGATCACGTCGATGTCGCCCGCCAACCTCGAGGCCGCCATCGTCGATCCGGCCGAGCGGGTCGGCGCACTCCGTCGAGCCGGCGCTGGTGGCCGAGCTCGTCAGTGCGGTCGTCGACGAGCCGGCGGCACTCCCGTCGCTTGCAGTTCGCTCTGTTCGAGCTGGCCGAACGAAGCGCGGACGGGTGTCTGACACTTGCCGCGTATCAAGAGCTAGGCGGGGTCGACGGGGCGATTGCGGCCCGGGCGGAGTCGTTGTATCGCTCGCTCGATGACGCCGAGCGCGCCGGTGTGCGGCAGCTCTTCGAACGGCTTGTCGTCGTCGGCGGCGAGGGGGAGCCGACGAGACGTCGGGCGAGCCGCACCGAGCTGTCGGGCGTCGTCGACGACACCACCATCGATCGGTGGGCGGAGGCGCGGCTGCTCACCCTCGATCGTCATCCCCAGACGCGAGTGCCGACCGTCGAGCTCGCCCACGAGGCGATGTTGCGTGAATGGCCGCGTCTTCGCGGCTGGATCGACGAGGATCGCGAGGCGATCATCGTGCCGCGGCCACCTGCGCGAGGCGGCAGCGAGCTGGGTCGACCTCGGCCGTGACGAAGGGACCTTGTACCGAGGGGCTCGCCTTCAGGTCGCCCTCGACCTCACCGAGGGTCAGGGCGAGGATCCTCCAGAGCTGGAGCGCGAGTTCCTCGCCACGAGCCGAGACGCCCGCGACCGCGAGGCGCGGGAGGCGGCGGAACGCATCGAGCGACAAGCACGGGCCAACCGCCGTCTGCGAATCCAGCTGGCGGCCATCGGCATCGCTCTCGTTGTCGCCCTGGTTGGTGGCTTCCTCGCCGTCGACCAGCGGCGCGAGGCCCAGCAGGAGCGCCGGGCAGCGACCGCTCGCGAGCTCGCCGTGGCATCCGAGGCCAGCCTTTCCGACGATCCGGAACGCAGCATCCTGCTGGCACTCGCCGCGATCGACGAGACCCGGCCGAGCGACGGGTCGGTGCTGCCGGAGGCCGAGGCGGCGCTGCACCGCGCGGTCGAGGGCGTCGCGGAAGGTGTTGAGCGTGCCTGGCGTCGGCGGCACGCTGGACTGGAGCCCCGGCGGCGACATCTTCGTGACGGAGGGTCCGGAGGAATCGGGGTTGATCGACGTCCGCGACGCCGAAACCGGAGAGTCGGTCCGGTCGTGGCACGGCCACGACAACGATGTCAACAGCGTGGCGTTCAGCGGCGACGGTTCGATGCTCGCCACCGCCGGTGACGACGGCGCCGTCCGGGTGTGGGACCCGGGCACGGGTGAGGAGGTATTCGAGTTCGGTGATGAGAGCGGACCATGTGTCCAGCACCGTCCTTCAGCGCCGACGGGTGGCCGCCTCGTTTGAGCGCAGTACGGGGCTGGACACGATGAGCTGGTCCGCGTCGATCGACATCCGCCCGGCGAGGTCATCGCCGAGATCGAGTTGGGGGTGGTCTGCGGCACTGCGTTCGAGCCCGGGCGGCCGCGGTCGTCGTCGCAGACCTGGACGCCGCGTCGTGCTTGACGCCCTCTCCGGCGAGGAAGTTGCTGGCGCTCGACGGCGGGCTCGACTGGGGGCGACCGCTGCGTGGCCTGGAGCCCGGACGGCAGGTGGATCGCCGCGCGACCGCCGACGGCGACGTCCGGCCCGGATCTGGCAGGCGAGAACCGGGGAGCACACGTTCACGTTGGACCGGGCATAGCACTCGGTCCAGGGGTCGATTGGAGTCCCGACGGCACCCGCCTCGCCACGTCCAGCGAGGACGGGACGGCGCGGATCTGGGAGATCGACGACGGCGGCAGCTCGCGAGCTGTTCCGCTTCTCGGCGCCGGGACTGAGCGCCGGACTGATCGGGGTGGCCTTCTCCCCCGACGGCAGCCGGTTGATGGTCGGACGACAGGGCCATCACGGCGGTGAAGATCTGCGATCGTCGATCGCGACGGCGGTGCGCGAATGGGCGAACGCTGCCCGACGGTGTTCCTGGCCGCCCGGTGCGGCGCATTCACGGCCGACAGCCGCCAGCTCGTCACCGAGCAGCGAGCGTCGGCAGCGGCACGGTTCGATGCTGGACGTCGAGAGCGGCACGTCTCACGACCACGATCTGCTCGGGGCCGGGATGCGTCGCCGTGCGCCTCGAGATGAGCCCCGACGGAGAGCTGGTGGCCGGCACGGCTGGGACCGCTCCCGGTCCACGTCTGGGATGCTGCAAGCGGGACACACGTTTCCTCCGCATCGACGGCGAGGGTAGCGACTGCCGTCTGGGATCTCGCGTGGAGCCCGGACGGCGAGCGTCTGGCGATCGTCCACGGTCCTTGGGTCCAGCGAAGTGTCGATCGTCGACCGGACCGGGACCGATGGTTGCCACCCTCCGACCGCCGAACCCGGTTTCGAGTTCAGTCGGTGAGCTTCAGCCCCGACGGGCGCCTGCTGGCGACGAGCAGCTCGCGGCTCGATCGCAGTCCGACCGGCCGTCGAGCAGTGTCGATCTGGGACTGGGAACGCGGCGAGATGGTGCGCACGATCGACACCCAGGCGATCGTCGTGGTCTTCGACCCGACCGGCGACCGTATCGTCAGCGGCCGCTGGCTCGAAGGGATCGTCGAGTCGTGGGACGTCGAGACCGGCGCGCGGCTGACGACCCTCGCTGGCCACAGAGGACTCGTGAACGACGTCGACGTTCAGCCGGGACGGGACGACGGTGGCGACCGCCCGCTTCGACGGCACGGCACGCGTGTGGGACCCGCATCGGGATCAACGGTGCAGGTGCTCCCCGGCCACGTGGCGGCGGTCAGCTGCACGGTGGCGTTCAGCCCGGACGGCTCCAAGCTGGCCTCGGTCGGCACCGACGGCATCGCCCGCGTCTGGGCGCTCGACCTCGACGACTTGATCGCCATCGCCAACGACCGGCTCACACGCGGGTTCACCGACGACGAATGCCGTCAGTACCTGCACCTCGAACGCTGTCCAGACGCCTGACGTAGACGCTGGCGCCGCCGGGGGCGTCACGTGCCACAGGGATGCCACAGCGCCGGAGCGGGCGCGCCACGGCCTCGTTGCACGCTCGTCGTGTCACACAAACCGCTGCTCACGCAGCCGACACGAGGAGTCGTCATGGCACTCATCACCGAGGACGTGCAAGCGTCTGAAACTCCGGACACCGCACCACCGAAGACGCCGGCCAGGTCGAACCGCGCCATCCTCGGGTGGGCTGCGGTCGTTCTCGCTCTCGCTGCGTCGGCGGTGCTGGCGGTCGCCGTCCTCCGCGACGACAGCACGACATCGGCGCCGCTGTGGACGGGTGATGTCAAGGATCACCCGGGTTACGGGCCGGTCGATCCGGCGACGTTGCCGTGGACCGGTGACAGCCAAGGATCATCCGGGTTACGGGCCGGTCGATCCGGCGACGTTGCCGTGGACCGGTGACAGCAAGGATCATCCCGGGTTACGGGCCGGTCGATCCGGCGACGTTGCCGTGGACCGGTGACAGCAAGGACCACCCGGGCTACGGGCCGGTCGACCCGGCGACATTGCCGTGGACCGGTGACAGCAAGGACCACCCGCTGTACAACCAGACGCGGTGAAGATGGTCAGGCGACGCCGAGCTCCTGGTCGAGGATGAGCACGGCGGCGCCGAGCAGGGCGTCGTCGTCGCCGAAGTTGCTCGGTCGCAGGTCGACCTCGCCGAGGTCGTCGAGGGTGTGTTTGCGGATGGCGTCGCGTGCCGCCGTCCGGAACGTCTCGCCGAGCACTTCGTCGCGTCCCGACAAGACGACCGTGTCGATGTTGAGGGCGCTGACCAGGTGGGCGAGTGCTGCTGCCGAGGTGACGACCTGCGCTGGTAACGATGCTGCGGTCGTGCCGCCCGGCGGTGCGAGCCTCAGACAACGGTGTCGTCACCACAGTCTCGAGGCAGCCGCGCTTGCCGCATGCGCACAGGGCACCTCGCGGGTTGACGACGACGTGGCCGATCTCGCCGGCGGCGTGTGCCGTGCCGGTGAACAACTGATGGTTGATCACCAGACCGGCACCGATGCCTTCGACGACACGCACGAGCAGGACGTTCCCCGAGTCGCTCGCGACGAAGGCGAGTTCGCCGAGTGCGGCGGCGTGGGCGTCGTTGGCAACCCGCACTGGCAAGCCGAGGGCGACCGTGAGCTGCGGTCCGAGGGAGATGTGGTCGAGACCGAGGTGGGCGGCGTGGACGACGACGCCGTCGGTGTCAACGACGCCGGGGGTGGCGACGCCGACTCCCAACAGAGGACGATCGGTCTCGCCGGCGAGTTCGCAGGCGACCTCGATAGCGCTGGTGGCGAGCCGCTGTCCGACGAGTACCTTCCCCGACGCATCGCGACGCCGCGCGCTGCGGCGGGCGACGACCTTCCTCGCCAGGTTCACGACGGCCCCCCTGATCTCTCCGGCACAGCTGAGATCGAGGCACACGACGTGTCGAGCGTCGGGGACGACGGAGACCAGCGTGGCCGGCTTGCCCACTGAGCCAGACAGTGTCCGCCCGGCTTCCTCGATCATTCCCTCATCGACGAGCTCGCCGATCACGTTGGAGACGGTTGTGGGAGTGAGCCCGCTCGCCCGGGCGAGGTCGGCCCGGCTCATCGGGCCGGCGTCGAACAGTGCACGAAGGAGCAGCGAACGGTTCTGCCGCCTCGCGTCTGCGGGCAACGCCTTGCGACGACCATCGAATCCGTGGTCTCCCCTCGCCACGAACGGGACGATACGTCAACGTGCTTTATAAATCAAGTTGCCTTATGAGGCTGTCTAGCAGCGACCGAGTCAGGTCCGGTGGGTAACGTGCGCCGGTGTCTGATGACGAGACGGCGGCGGACGTTCCGAGCAGCGCAGAGCTCTGGGAGGAGCACGCCCAGTGGTGGATCGACGGGTTCACGGCCGGTGCCGACCCGGAGTACGACGAGCAGATCCTGCCGCTGGCCGGCGAAGAACTGCTCGGTGCAACGCGCGTTCTCGACGTTGGGTGTGGCGAGGGCCAGATCAGCCGCCTCGCGGCGCGGCTCGATGGCGTCGAGTTCGTCGCCGGCGTCGACCCGACGTGGAACCAGATCAGCGCGGCCGGCGAGCGTCGGTGGTGCCGCCTACGCGCGAGCGGCTGCCCACGAGCTGCCGTTCCCGGATCGCACGTTCGACGCCGTGGTCGCCTGCCTCGTGTTCGAGCACATCGACGAGGTCGACGAGGCCATCGCCGAGGTCGCCCGGGTGCTCGCACCTGGTGGGCGATTCTGCTTCTTCCTCAACCACCCGCTGCTGCAGACTCCCGACAGCGGGTGGATCGACGACCAGATGGTCGAGCCCCCCGAGCAGTACTGGCGCATCGGCCGCTACCTCGAGGAGGCCGAGACGATCGAGGAGGTCGAGCTCGGGGTGCACATTCGCTTCATCCACCGCCCGCTCTCGCGCTACGTCAACGCCCTGGCGGAACGGGGGCTGTACGTCGAGCGGATGGTCGAGCCGCAACCGCCACCCGGATTCCTCGCCCTTGCCCCGGAGTACACCGAGGCGGCGACCGTGCCGCGCCTGCTCTACCTCCGCTGCCGCCGTTCCCCCAACTGACCCGATCCCACCGCGCCAAACCCGCACAGAGCGCTGCAGCGTGCAGTTTTCTCAGCGCTGGTGCGCTTTGTGCTGGATTTCGTGCGACGGGTGGGTCTCGCGCCAAGGGGTCGTGACGGGCTGACCGAGGTCGGCCAGCCAGCCCTTGAGCACGCGGTGCAGGGCGGGTGAACCGAGGATCGCCTCGTCCGGTGGGGCCAGGTCGGCGGGATGGAGCACGAACGGATGGGTCTGCGGCCCCCCGAGCGCCCCGTGTGATCCCACCTGGTGTTCGAAGGCGGCAACCTCGTCGAGCTCGGGGTCGTACCGACTGTTGACCATCAGGTCGGCCACCATGCCGTAGCCGTCGACTTCGCGGACCTGCTCGCACGGCATCGGTCCCGAACGGAGCCAGTGGGTCGGTCCCGGTGACCTCGCCCGAGACCAGCTCGCGGCTGCCGCCGGACCCGAGGACGACCGAGGATCCGTTCGCCGATCGGACCACCACGAAGCCGATCTCGGGGTGCGTGACGAGCCCGTCGATGAGCGCGGGGTAACGGGCATCGATCTCCTCGCGGGTCAGTCGGCGCGCCTCGCCCGGGATCGAGATCAGCCCGAGAGCGCCGGAGGCGAGCACGATCGGGGTGTCGGCGACCACCGCCGCTTTCGACGTGTCCTGGTGCCGCGCCTGGCGCAGCCAAGCCGTCGATTCGGTCCGCCCCGCCTCGGCGTCGGGATCACCCGATGCGGCCCCACCGCACAGCCGGCCGACCAGCTCCGCCAACGTTTCGCCGGTGCGTTCGACGAACGTCGCACCCTGGGTCTGGCCGTGATCGGACAGCACCACGATCCGGTACGGTCGAGGCGCCCACTGGGCCGTCCGCTCGATGCGCCCGATCTGCCGGTCGAGATCTCGCAGCACGGCGAGCGTGTCGGCACGTTCGGGTCCGGAGTGATGGGAAACCTCGTCGTAGCCGAGCAGGTCGACGTAGATCGCCGCCCGTCCCTCACACATGTCGTTGATGACGCCCTGGACCGAAACGTCGCGGCTGACCACTGTCGTGAACGCCCGGAGCAGGGCATACGTCCGGCTGCGGTGCACTCGCGGCTCGACGTTGCGACGTCGCTGGAGGCCGGCTGCCCGGCGCTCCCGCCCGATCTCGGCGATCACCGCCAGCAGCGTGCGGGCTGCTTGCTGGGGTCGGGAGAAGTAGCCGAAGTAGCCGGCTCCGAGGCGTCCCTCCTTCTTGCGACCGGCACCGCTCATCGTCAGCACTGCGCGTTCGGCGTCGCCGGAGAAGAGGTTGCCGTAGCTCGACCCGTTGTGTGCGAGCAGTCCGTTGCCGTCCGAATGCGCCTGTTCGATCGCCGATGCCCACTTCGGGTGGTTGGACACGACGATGTCGCCGGTCGACTTGTCGACCCAGCGAAACGCCGGCATGTCGACGGTCGAGCCGTGGAGGATCCCGCACTGGCTGACACCGGTCTGTGAGGACCACCCGGTCTGCCAGCCGGTCAGTCGGTGCGTGCCGTCGCGGATCCAGCGATGGAGGTTCGGTACGTCGCCGGACCGGAGTGCCCGTTCGAGCACAACCCTGGCGACGCCGTCGAGCTGCACGAACACCACTCCCGGAACGTCGGTGACGGTTGCCGTGCCGGCCCGCCGGCTGGCGCGGCGGGCGGTGGTCTGGTCGAGCCAGGAGTCGTCGTCGAGGGCGAGGAGGCTGCTCACCAACGTGGTCACGGCAGCGAGGGCGACCGTGATGACGATCGCCGTCCAGAAACCTTCGAGGTGGATGCCGGGCAACAGGTCGAGCACCAATGCCACGACCAGCGCTTCGAGGATGATGGCGCCGAGCCCGAGGGTGAGCACGGAGATCGGAACGACGACGAACGCCAAGGCGGGCCAGACGACCGCACCGACGAGACCGACGACGAGCCCGGCGAGGAGCGCATCCCTGGGGCGGTCGATCGAGAACCCACCGAGGAGAGCGGCGAGGATCCAGAGCGACACTGCCGTCACGATGATGACGAGGGCGCTGCGGCTGAGGACGCGTGACCACGAGGGTCGCTCTGCGGGCCGGCGGACGATACCTCCCGCGTCGATACCACTCACGTTTTGTGCCTGTCGATCAGCGGCGTTGTCGGCTCGTGGGCGCTGCCACCGAGGCGTCCGCCCGGCTCGAGGAGGCGCAAGCGGTCGCCGTGGCCGGCGTCGGCCATCGCCGATTCGAAGCGCTCCGCCGGATCGTGAAGCCACCCAGGGTGATTCCGGAGCAGGCTGATCGGACTGTACGTGCCCCAATGGATGGGCACGACCAGTTGTGGGCGGATCAGCTCTGTCGCCCGTGCTGCCCGCTCGCGGATCGAGATGCCCGGTGCCGACGGAGGGACCCCAGCCGGCGATCGGCAACAACGCCACGTCGATCGACTGAAGATCCGCCATCCCGTCGAACAGGTCGGTGTCTCCGGCGAAGTACACGGTTCCATGAGCGGAACGCAGCACGTAGCCGACCGGCGCAGCGCGGATCCGGCTGTGCGGCCCCCGTCCCGACGGGTGGGTGGCGGGAACGGTCTCGACCGTCACCGCACCGAAGATCGTGCGCTCACCGACGGTCGTTTCGACGACGTTGCGGAATCCGTGCCGTCGCAACAACCGTCCCGCCCCGGCCGGCACGACCACTTGCACGTCGCCGCCGAGCAGGCGCAGTGACGGCACGTGAAGATGATCCATGTGCACGTGGGAGATCAGCACGACGTCGATGTCACGGATGGCCTCGAGGTCGACGGCGTGATGCCTCCGCAAGTGGGCGAGCCGGGCCGTCAGTGCCGGGTCAGTGAGAAAGCGGGTGCCGCTGAGCTCGACGAGAGCGCTGGCGTGGCCGAGCCAGCGGATGTCCCATCGAACGTCGGTCGGCACGGGCGAAGCGTATGTCAGGGACTGATGATGCCGGCGGAAGTAGCTTGGGCGCGGATGGCTGAGATCGTCGTGATCACCGGATTGTCCGGTGCCGGGCGTTCCGGTGTTGCCGACGTGATGGAGGACCTCGGCTGGTACGTCGTCGACAACCTCCCGACATCGCTCGTCGAGAAGGTCGTCGAGTTGGCGTCGTTGCCCGGATCGAGTGGGATCGACCGCCTCGCCCTCGTTGCCGGTCGCAACCACTCCGAATTGCTGCAGCGAGTCGCGGCGATCCGCGCCCTCGGTCATCGTGTCACCCTGGTGTTCCTCGACGCTTCGTCCCAGGAGCTCGTCAGGAGGTACGACGCGACGCGGCGCAAGCACCCACTGTCGGCCGACGCCGAAGGTCTGCTCGAGTCGATCGAGCTGGAACGGACGATGCTCCAGGCGACGCGGGAGGCAGCCGACCTGGTGATCGACACGACCGGACTCAACATCCACCAACTCAAGGAACGGGTCGTGTCGGCGTTCTCGGACGTCGGGTCGACACAGATGCAGATCGCCGTCGAGAGCTTCGGTTTCAAGCACGGTTTGCCGTTGGACGCCGACATCGTCATGGACGTCAGGTTCCTCCCGAACCCGTTCTGGGACGAGCAGCTGCGCCCGCTGACGGGTCACGACCCGGCGGTCCGCGACTTCGTCATCGAGCGTTCGACGACATCGGCCTTCCTCGACTCGTTCGACACGATGTTGCGCACGGTGATGCCCGGCTACCAGTCGGAAGGACGCAGCTACCTGACGATCGCCATCGGCTGCACGGGCGGACGCCATCGATCGGTCGCCATCGCCGAGGAGGTCGCCGAGCGCCTGCGCGCCCGCGGTCTGGCCGTGCGCACGAGCCACCGCGACGTCGCCCGCTGAGGACGAGGCCCGTCCCCCTGCCCTTGGATCAGCTTGCAGCTACCCTCTCGCCCATGACTCTTCGCGTGGGTATCAACGGATTCGGGCGCATCGGGCGCAACTTGTTCCGGGCGGCCAAGGCGCTCGGCTCGGACATCGACTTCGTCGCCGTCAACGACCTCGGCAGCATCGACACGATGGCCCATCTGCTGCGGTTCGACTCGGTCCTCGGCAAATACCCGGAGCCTGTCAAGGCGACGAAGACCGGGATCACCGTGGGTGGCGACGAACTTCAGGTGTTGCAGGTCCGCGATCCGGCCGACCTGCCGTGGGGCGACCTCGGGGTCGACGTCGTCGTCGAGTCGACCGGCATCTTCACCTCGCGCGTCAAGGCGGCGGCGCATCTCGACGCCGGAGCGCCCCTCGTGGTCGTCTCGGCGCCGAGCGATGGGGCCGACGCGACGTTCGTCTACGGGGTCAACCACAAGGACTTCGAGCCGAAGAAGCACCAGGTCGTGTCCAACGCCAGCTGCACGACGAACTGCTTCGTGCCGCTCGTCAAGGTGCTCGACGACGCCTTCGGCGTCGAGCAGGGCCTGATGACCACGGTCCACGCCTACACCGGCGACCAGATGCTCGTCGACGGCCCGCACCGCGATGCCCGCCGAGCCCGGGCTGCAGCGATCAACATCATCCCCACGAGCACGGGCGCGGCGCGGTCGACGTCCCTCGTCCTCGAGTCGATGAAGGGCAAGCTCGACGGGTCGTCGTTGCGGGTGCCGGTGGCGACCGGCTCGGTCACCGACTTCAACGCCTTACTGAAACGGGAGGCGACGGTCGACGAGATCAACGCGGCCTATGCCAAGGCGGCGAAGAGCGGCCCGCTCAAGGGGATCATCCGCTACACGGAGGACCCGATCGTGTCCAGCGACATCGTCGGTGACCCGCACTCGTGCATCTTCGATGCCGAGTTGACGATGAGCATGGGCCGGCTGGTCAAGGTCAACGGCTGGTACGACAACGAGTGGGGGTACTCCTGCCGGCTCGTCGACATTGTCACCTACACCGGCGTCCAAGCTGCCCAAGCGCCGCGCCAAGAAGTGAACGAGCGCGGCGAGTGAATCGCGACATTCCGACGCTGGAGGACCTCGACGAGCAACTCGACGGTCTCGGAGGCAAGCGGATACTCGTGCGCACCGATTTCAACGTGCCGCTCGACGGCGACACGATCACCGACGACTTCCGCATCCGCGCCGCCCTGCCGACGATCAACTGGCTGACCGATCGGGGGGCCGGCGTCGTGACGGCGAGTCACCTCGGCCGGCCGCAAGGCAAACCGACGCCGGAGTACTCGATGGAACCGGTGCGCCGCCGCCTGGCCGAATTGGCACCCGGTGTCGAACTGCTCGAGAACCTGCGCTTCGACCCCGGCGAGGAGGCCAACGACGACGCCTTCACCAAGCGGTTGATCGAGGGCATCGACGGCTACGTCAACGATGCGTTCGGGGCCTCACACCGTGCCCACGCCTCGATCGTCGGCCCGCCGCAGTACCTCCCATCGGCGATGGGCCGGCTGTTGCAGCGTGAGGTCGAGGTGCTGCTGACGCTCCGCGAGTCGCCAAAGCGTCCGTTCGTGACGGTCCTGGGCGGCGCCAAGGTCAGCGACAAGCTGGGAGTGATCGAGGCGTTGCTCAACACCGTCGACTCGCTCGTCATCGGCGGAGCGATGTGCTTCACGTTCTTCGCCGCGCAGGGCCGCTCGGTCGGTGACTCGTTGTTCGAGCCCGACCAGGTCGAGACGTGCAAGCGGTTGTTGGGAGCGGGTAAGGAGATTCACCTGCCGACGGACATCATCGGCCTCGACGCTGGCGGCAACGTCGCTACCTGGGGCGCCCAAGTGCCCGAAGGTTGCAAAGGTCTCGACATCGGTCCCGGCTCGGCCGCCCAGTTCGCCGACGTGATCACCGAAGCCCGAACGGTGTTCTGGAACGGGCCGATGGGAATGTTCGAGGACGAGCGCTTCGCCGCCGGGACACGGGCGATCGCCGAGGCAGTGGCCGCCACGAAGGCCTTCACGGTGGTCGGCGGGGGCGACTCTGCGGCGGCGCTCGCGCAGTTCGGCCTCGACGACGACGTCGACCACGTGTCCACCGGTGGCGGTGCTTCGCTCGAACTGCTCGAGCTCGGCGACCTGCCAGGCCTTGCGGCGCTCAGACACGGACGCGGGGTGACGCGGATGACGCGCCGACCGCTCATCTCCGGCAACTGGAAGATGAACCACAACCACTTCGAGGCGATTCAGGCTGTGCAGAAACTCGCCTACCTCGTACCGAAGGAGCTCACCGAGGCGATCGACGTGAGCCTCCACCCGCCGTTCACCGACCTGCGCAGCATCCAGACGCTGATCGACGCCGACAGACTGCCCTTCGCCCTGGGCGCCCAGCACTGCCACTGGGAGGACAAGGGACCGTTCACCGGGGAGGTATCGGCCGTGTTCCTCGCCAAGCTCGACGTGCAGTACGTCATCTGCGGGCACAGCGAACGGCGTGAGCTGTTCAGCGAGACCGATGACATGGTCGCCGCCAAGATCACGGCCGTCCAGCGCAACGGGATGACGCCGATCGTGTGCGTGGGCGAGACGCTCGACGAGCGCGAGCGGGGCGAGACCACCGACAAGGTCATCGGCCAGATCGACTCGGCCATCGCCAGACGGACGAAGGAGCAGATCGCCTCGATGGTGGTCGCCTACGAGCCGATCTGGGCGATCGGCACCGGACGGACGGCTACCGCTGCAGATGCGCAGGAGGTCTGCGCGGCGATCAGGGAGCGTGTCGGCCACGTCACCGACCCGGCGACCGCCGCCATGGTCCGCATCCAGTACGGCGGGTCAGTGAACTCCGGGAACATCGCCGAACTGATGGCGGAGCCGGACATCGACGGCGCCCTCGTCGGCGGGGCCAGCCTCGACCCCGACGAATACGCCAAGATTTTGACCAACGCCGTCGGCCACTAGAGCGCAACGCCCCGACCAGTTGTTTGCGTCAGCTCATCGCGCCGATTGCGGGCCCGTTCATCTGACACAAGCGACATCTGCCTGGTTGCGGGCCGCTGTCGGTAGCCTTGCCAGCCGTGCGCGACGCCGTCCTGTACTTCACGATCGTCATCAACGTCGTCTCGATGGTGGCGATGACCGCTGGCATCCTGATGCACAGCGGCCGTGGCGGCGGGCTGTCCGACATGTTCGGCGGTGGCGGCGGCGCCGCCCTCGGATCGTCGGCGGCCGAGCGCAACCTCAACCGGATCACGTTCGTGTTCGCCCTGATCTGGGTGATCACGGTGATCGCCCTCGGCTTCCTGTTGGTCCGCTAACAGCCCCGCTGTAGCGTTTGAGGGCCACCACGTCGGAGTGGCGGAATGGCAGACGCGCTAGCTTGAGGTGCTAGTGGGAGATTTATCCCGTGGGGGTTCAAGTCCCCCCTCCGACACGATCTGACCAGGGCAAACGCCCTGGTCATCGTGCTTTTCTGCGGCTGTCAAGCGACGCCGAAGTGCCATTTGTCCGCGATTTGTCAGCAACTTCTTGAGGACCTGTGCGTGGGGATGCCCGGAAACGACACAGCGTCGAACACTGGCG
>CAVSZO010000061.1:0-40896 GCA_963732335.1 Ilumatobacteraceae bacterium
ACTCCAGCGGTCAGGCCGGGTGGATCGTCGCCGCGTAGAGACGTCCATCCGGCGCGACCGCGGTGATGAGCCCCTCGCGTCGGGCCGTGGTGACGGAGTCGGCGACGGTCACCACCACCCCGGTGCAGGTGATCGTCCATGCCGACACCGCAGCCGTCACGACGAACACCGAGACCGGCACGGTGAGCAGCAGGGCAAGGCTCGAGGCCGCGGCGGCCGCGTTGACGCCGGCCCACAGGAATGTCAGACGCTTGAACAGACTCCGGATGCCCGGCCGATCACTGACGTCGGGCGTGAGCGGGCAGAAATCGCCGGCGAAGCGGGCGATGAGCGGCCGACCGGCGACGACCGACGCGCCGAACACCAAGCCCGTGAGCGTCGTCCGCATGATCGGCCCGACGAAGTAGATGAAGTCGTTGCTGCTGAGGAGGTACACGATCGTGCGGACCGTGATCCCGATCGTGGCGAGGATGAGCAGGCCCGGCACGGGACGGTTCCGAACCACTCGCCGAACGACCGCGCCGTACGACCACATCAGCGCGCCGCCCAGCGCGAGGCGCAGGTCGCCCACGATCAACAGGACGTAGAACAGCGTGGTCGGGATGATCGTCGCCTCGACCAGGTACGGCACGAGGCGTCGGGCGATCGCGCCGACGACCAGGCGACGCGAGGGACGGAGTCGCCAGCCAGCAGGCACGACGGGGTCACGGGCGAGGCCGGGGTGGTGGGAGATGGTGGTAGCAGCCGTGGTTTCGACGACGAGGTCCTGTCGCTTGGCTCATTCGAGGCGTCGAGCCTGGCGGCTACCGACAGAGCGAGGGCGCTCCCGACGTCGAGCGGGGCGACTCGTCCGAGTACGTGTGCGCCCAGGCTACCTCAGGGCCGTCGATGCTGCCCGATAGGGTGAGCTGCACATTCTCTTGGAAGAGTCGCCTCGCTTGGGCTGGACGGTCTGTCTCGACTCGTCGCCCTCCGCAGGCTCGACGTCTCGACTGAGCTGACGTCTGGAGTTCAACATGGTCGGTCGTCCACTCGTGGCCCGCATTGGCGGCGCCGACGCGCCGTCGATCGGGATCCTGTCCACGTTCCCGCCCACCGAGTGCGGAATCGCGACGTTCTCGGCCGCGCTCGCCTCCGGGCTCGTGGCCCAGGGCGCCACGGTGGACGTCGTGCGGTGCGGCGACAGCGAGGACTTCGAGGATCCGCTCGTCGTTGCGTCGACCGGTGCGGGAGGACCGCGTGGGGTGCGCGCGGCCGTTGACGCACTGAACGACGTCGATGTGGCGATCGTGCAGCACGAGTACGGGATCTACGGCGGCCTCGACGGTGACGATGTGGTCGAAGTGCTTCGAGCCCTGTCCGTGCCGTCGATCGTCGTCGCCCACACGGTCGTCCGTCATCCGACTTCCCACCAGAGGTTCGTGCTCGAGGCAATCTGTCAAGCGGCGGACGCCGTCGTGGTGATGACGGACTATGCCCGGCGCCGGCTCATCGACCGGTTCGATGTCGACGCGGAGAAGATTTCCGTGATCCCCCACGGCGCGACGACGCCGCCTGACAATGCCCCGACCGCGGAGCGCCGTCCAGGCGATCGGCTGCGGCTGTTGACGTGGGGCCTGCTGGGGCCCGGCAAGGGCATCGAGTGGGCGATCGACGCGATGGCGTTGCTCGCCGATGTGCGGCCCCGTCCGAGCTACCTCATCGCCGGCACGACCCATCCGAAGGTGCTGGCCAACGAGGGCGAGGCGTATCGGGAGATGCTGGTGACCCGAAGCTGGCGGAACGGCGCATGTCGGTCAGTGGAGTTCGACGACTCCTATCGCGGGCTGCCGGCACTCACGCGGATGATCCGGGCGGCGGATCTCGTGGTACTCCCGTACGACTCTGACGACCAAGTCACCTCCGGCGTCCTCGTCGACGCAGTCGCCTGTGGCCGTCCCGTCGTCGCGACCGCCTTTCCCCACGCGATCGAGCTGCTGGGCGGCGGCGCCGGGGTCGTCGTGCCCCAGCGCGACGCGACGGCGATCGCCGATGTGGTGCGAAGCGTCGTCGACCATCCCGAGCTGCTCGACCGCATGGGCGCCGAGTGCCGGCGACTAGCACCGGACATGTCGTGGCTGGCGGTGGCCCGCCGCTACGCCGAGCTGGCGGACTCCCTCGCAGCCGCAGAACGGGCCAGCGCGTGAGCGGGTCGGTGGCCACGTTCGCCCACATCGTGGCGATGAGCGACGGGATCGGCACGTTCGAACACGCCGAGCACTCGACGCGACGTGTCGACGAGGGCTACTGCACCGACGACATGGCCAGGGTGCTCGTCGCCGCATGTCGCGAGCCGGGCGCGGACGACACCGCTGCCGAACTCGCTCGGATGGCGTACCTGTTCCTCATCGGAGCCCAGAGCAGCGACGGGATGATTCGCAACCGGCGCGCCGCGCACGGCGGATGGAGCGGCCCCTACGGGGTCGAGGACTGCTGGGGGCGTGCGATGTGGGCATTCGGCACGGCGATGCGAAGCGCGCCGCAGGAGTGGTTGCGCGACAGCGCTGAGGTGTCGTTCGATCGTGGCGTGGAACTGCGGTCGCCGTGGCCGCGTGCGATGGCGTTCGCAGCGCTCGGAGCAGCTGAAGTCCTCGCGGTCCGACCACAGCACGCCGGCGCTCGACACTTGTTGTCCGACGCCGTCGAGGCAATCGGTCGGCCCGACTCCGACCCTGGCTGGGTGTGGCCGGAGCGGCGACTGACGTACGCCAACGCGGTGCTGGCCGAGGCCACGATCGCTGCGGGAGCGCTTCTGGGCCGACCGGACGTACTCGACGACGGGCTCGCGGCCCTGCGGTGGCTGTTGACCCGCGAGACGGTTGCCGGCCACCTGTCACCCACCGGGACCGACGGCGCCGGCCCCGGCGACCGCCCACCGATGTTCGACCAGCAGCCGATCGAGGCCGCAACCATGGCTGATGCGTGTGCTCGCGCCTTTCAGATCACCGGAGATCCCGACTGGAACGATGGCCTCCGGCTCGCCGTCGGCTGGTTCCTCGGCGTCAACGACACCGACACACCACTCCGGGATGCCGAACGCGGGGCATGCTTCGACGGCCTGAAGGCCAACGGGGTCAATGAGAATCGCGGGGCCGAGTCGACACTCGCGCTGATCACGACGCTGCAGCACGACCGAACGATCGCATCGGCCCGATGACATCACGAGCGGACACCGAGCCGGCCGTCGACGGTACCGTCAGATTGTGCCCTGAGCGTGCCGCACACGCACCGATCGAGTCGGCTCGGATCGGCACACGCCGAAAGCGGGCGTCGCCGACGCCGCCGGCAACCGTCCCAGTAACGCCGGGATAATGCCGGGCCGTTCCCGCGGCGCCATCTCCGTGGTCACCCACGACCTGGCCACCGGTGGACAACACCTGCCGACAGGCCAACTCGATGCACGATCGGATCACACAAAGTCGATCGGCGCCGGCGTCACGGCGGTAGAGGAGCCTTCGACATGGGTCGGGATAGGCGGCCGCGGGCGGATACCCGCCGGGTCGGCGTTCAGTGCTCGCGGCGGTCTCGCAAGGCACCCGTCGACTTGGCCGACGTCAGTCGAGTTCGTCGCGACTGACCGTAGGACCCCAGCGCCATCACCGTCGGTGTGTGCGCTCTCGCGAGGCCGATTGGGTCCCGTCGGAAGCGCGATCACAGATCCGTGTCTCCCGCCGGATATCAGTTCTGCGACCGCCACGGTGCGGTTCGCTTTCCAAGCGGGTCGTCCGTGGGGTTGCCTACACTCGCTTGGTCGGGCAACGAGGAGGGTTTTCATGGTGACGGGTAGTACGAGTCGGGCGGTCCTTCCCATCCCGGATGCCCATCAGCCGTATCCCGGTCTTGTCACCTATGACGCCAAGGATCCGGCGACGTCGTTTCCGCCGATCCGTCAGGTCCGGCCGCCAGAGGGGGCGCCCAATGTGCTGGTGGTGCTGGTCGATGACGCCGGGTTCGCAGCGTCGAGCGCGTTCGGTGGCGTGATCGAGACGCCAACGGCAGATCGGTTGGCGGCGGCGGGGCTGCGTTACAGCAGGTTCCACACCACGGCGTTGTGCTCGCCGACGCGGCAGGCGTTACTCACCGGCCGCAACCACCACTCGGTCGGGATGGGTGGCATCACGGAAATCGCCACCTCGGCCCCCGGTTACACCGGCGTCCGACCGAACACGGCGGCGCCGTTGGCCGAGACGCTCAAGCTGAACGGCTATTCGACCGCACAGTTCGGCAAGTGCCATGAGGTGCCGGTGTATGAGACCAGTCCTTTGGGACCGTTCGACGCCTGGCCGACGGGCGGCGGCGGGTTCGAGTACTTCTTCGGGTTCATTGGCGGCGAAACCAACCAATGGCATCCGGCGCTGTATGAGGGCACGACCCCGGTGGAGCCGTGGGGTCGACCGGACGAGGGCTACCACTTCACCGAGGACCTGACCGACCACGCCATCGCCTGGGTGCGTCAGCAGAAGGCGCTGGTTCCGGACAAACCGTTCTTCATGTACGTCGCGCCGGGCGCGACACACGCGCCGCATCACGTACCGAAGGACTGGATCGAGCGCTACCGGGGTCGCTTCGACGGCGGGTGGGACGCGTTGCGGGCGGAGATCTTCGAGCAGCAGAAGACCGTGGGGGTCATCCCAGGGGACGCCGAACTCACCTCCCGGCCCGAGGAGATCCCGGCGTGGGACGACGTCGCCGACGACTTCAAGCCGGTGCTCGCTCGTCAGATGGAGGTGTACGCGGGGTTCCTGTCGCACACCGATCATCACATCGGCCGCCTGATCGACGCCATCGGGGACCTTGGCGTGCTCGACGACACCCTCGTGTATTACATCGTCGGCGACAACGGCGCCTCGGCCGAGGGCACGATCAATGGCACCTTCAACGAGACGCTGATGTTCAACGGTGCGTCGGCGTTGGAAACCGTCGAGTTGATGGCGTCGAAGATCGACATGTTCGGCGGCCCGGAGGCCTACAACCACTACGCCGTCGGTTGGGCGCACGCCATGGACACGCCCTACCAATGGACCAAGCAGGTCGCTTCGCACTGGGGTGGGACCCGCAACGGCACCATCGTCCACTGGCCCAACGGCTTCGCCGCCCGTGGCGAGATCCGTTCCCAGTTCTGCCACGTAATCGATGTCGCCCCCACCGTGCTCGAAGCTGCCACCCTGCCGGCGCCGACGTTCGTGCACGGCGTGCAGCAAATGCCACTCCAGGGCACGAGCATGGTCTACTCGTTCGACACCGCCGACGCTGCGGAGCACCACGACCTCCAGTACTTCGAGATGTTCGTCAACCGGGGGATCTACCACCAGGGCTGGACCGCCTGCACTCGGCACTCGACGCCATGGGTGATCGAGCCGACCCCACCGATCGACGACGACGAGTGGGAACTGTACGGTCCCGACGACTGGACGCAGGCCCGCAACATCGCCAACGACAACCCGACGAAGCTGGCCGAACTGCAACGACTCTTTCTCATCGAGGCCGCCAAGTACAACGTCCTGCCGCTCGACGATCGCCGTATCGAGCGGTTCAACGCCGACCTGGCGGGACGGCCGCAGCTCGTCAAGGGAAGCTCGCAGCTGTTGTTCGGGGGCATGGGTCGCCTGTCGGAGAACTCAGTCATCGTGATCAAGAACAAGTCGCACGCCGTGACCGCCAACATCACCGTGCCCGACCGTGGCGCCGACGGTGTGATCGTCTCCCAAGGCGGCGCCTTCGCAGGGTGGAGCCTCTACGTCAAAAACAGCAAACCCAAGTACTGCTACAACACGTTGGGACTCATGCTGTCCACGATCGAAGGCGACCGAGCGTTGACACCCGGAGATCACCAAGTACGAATGGAGTTCGCCTACGACGGCGGCGGCCTCGCCAAGGGCGGCACCATCACCCTGTACATCGACGGCGACAAAGTCGGCGAAGGTCGAGTGGAGGCCACCGTTCCGATGGTGTTCTCCGGTGACGAAACCACCGACGTCGGCAAAGACACCGGCACCGGCGTCACCCCCGACTACACCACCGGCGACAACAACTTCACCGGACGAGTCCACTGGGTGCAGATCGACATCGACGACAAAGCCGAAAACCTCGACCACCTCATCACACCCGAAGAACGCCTCCGCGTCGCCATGGCCCGCCAATAGACGACGCCCCGAATGCCGGGTATGGAACCTCGGCGCCGACGCACCTGATCCCCCTGTCCAGCATCTGATCTCACTGGGCACTAGGCGAGGGTCGGCGAAATCCTGAGCAGCGGCGTGAGCGAGGACCGCGACGAGCGCCTCCTTGCCAGGAGTCCGGCCGCCTTCGCTCACGGCATCACGGCCCGCCCGCTGGCGACCCGCTACGTCGCCGCGCTCGAGCGAACGCATCACCGGTCGTCGGCTCTGCCGGCGCCACACACCAGTGGGTGAGCCTCCGGGTCGGGGTTGCGTACCTTGCTCTGACGGTGGCTCGGCGCCGGTCCCGAACTCTTTGGTTGCTGTGATGACGTTGGTGGCCGGTGATCGACCAATGAGACCGAGGACACCCAGATTTAGTAGGGCAACGAATTCGACGTCGCGTGATCAGCCCCGGATGAACCGTCGTGCGTAGCCTGGCCGCCATGGTCCACGCGGGGGAGAGCCGGTTCCGTGGTGAGAGAGGGATCACCTTGGAAGCCGGCGAACTCACGGCGACGTTCCTCCCCGATGTCGGCATGACCGGGGTGTCTCTGCGCCTCCGTGGGCGCGAGCACCTCGCCCTTCCCGGCGGCGTCGCTCAGTTGCGAGCTGGCGGTACCGCCGGGCTCCCATTGCTCGCCCCGTGGGCGAACCGGCTGTCGTCGCGTCGCTACCGCGCCGCTGGTGTCGCCGTCGATCTCGCCGGCCTACCGCTGGGGACCGATCCCAACGGCCTGCCGATCCACGGCCTGCTCGTGGGTGCGCCCGGGTGGCAGGTGGATCGCGCCGACGTCCGCGGCAAGACAGCCCGTCTCCACGCGTCGATCGATGTCGATGCGCCAGCCTTCCCCTTCCCGCACCGGATCGAGGTCGCGGTATCCGCACGCGACGGCGAGCTCGGAGTCGAGACCACCGTCATCCCCACCGGACGACGACGCGTGCCCGTGGCGTTCGGCTGGCACCCGTACCTCCGGCTGCCTGGTGTTGCACGGAGCCAATGGCGGCTGCGGCTGCCCGCCCGCCAGCACCTGGCCCTCGACTCGTTCGGTATTCCGACGGGCGAGGAAGCCGCGGAGAAAGCGGAAGCAGCGCCGCTGGGAGGCCGGACGTTCGATGATCTGTACCGGCTCGGGCGCACGCGCCGGCTCGCCTTCGAGGCCGACGATGGCACCGCCATCGAGCTGCAGTGCGATTCGGCCTATCCCTACGCCCAGGTGTGGGTCCCGGCCGGACAGACCTATGCCGCCCTCGAACCGATGGCGGCGCCGACCAACGCGCTGGTAACGGGCTCGGCACCGCTGGTGGAGCCCGGTGACTCCTACTCCGCCCGGTTCGTGCTCGCGCTCACGTGAGCTCCGCACGCAACTCGTCGGTGATGATCCGTCCCGCTGCCTCGATCAGCGCGAGATGGGAGAACGCCTGCGGGAAGTTGCCGAGGTGGTAGCCGGTCTCGACGTCGAACTCCTCGGCGTACAGACCGAGCGGCGAAGCGATGCGGAGCAGCTTCTCCATCAGATCTCGCGCCCGGGAATGCTCTCCGACGACGGCCAGCGCCGACACCAGCCAGAACGAACAGATCAGGAACGTGCCTTCCTTGCCGGACAACCCGTCGTCGGTCTCGTCGGTGCGATAGCGCAGCACGAAGCCGTTCTCGGTGAGCTCGTCGGCGATCGCCAACACGCTGTTGTGCGCCCGTTCGTCGTCGCCGGGCAGGAAGCCGAAGAGGGGTGCGAGCAACGTGGAGGCGTCCAAGGCGTCCGTCTCGTAGTGCTGGCGCAGCACGCCACGGTCGCTGACTCCGAGCTTCTCGATGTCCGCCCGGATCTCGTCGGCGATCGCGCCCCACTTCTCGTTCAGGTCGCCGGCCCCGCGGAGGTGGGCGAGCTTGGCGGCGCGGTCGAGGGCGACCCAGCACATCAGCTTCGACGACACGTAGTGCTGCGGCTTGCCGCGTGCCTCCCAGATCCCCTGGTCGGGCTCACGCCACACGCCCGACGCGCATTCGGCCTGGGCCTGGATGAGCGGCCACAGCCGGCGGGGGAGCCGCTTGCTCCGTCGCGTGTGCAGGAGGATCGAGTCGAGGGCGGCGCCGAAGACGTCGTTCTGGCGTTGATCGAAGGCGCCGTTGCCGATCCGTACCGGGCTGGCTCCGGCGTAGCCGCTCAAGTGGGACAACGTCGACTCCGTCAGGTCACGCCGACCGTCGATCCCGTACATGATCTGCAATGCGCCGTCCTCGTTGACCTCGAGGTCGGCGACGAACTGCATGAACTCCCCGGCCTCCCAGTCGAGGTTGAGCCAGTGCAGCGCCTGCAACGTGAACGTCGAATCGCGTAGCCACGTGTACCGGTAGTCCCAGTTCCGCTCGCCGGCGGGCGTCTCCGGCAACGAGGTGGTGAGGGCGGCGACCGTCGCGCCCGTGGGCATGTAGGTGAGCCCCTTGATCGCCAAGGCTGAGCGTTGGATCGGGTGCCGCCAGCGATGGTCGGGGATCCGCGCCCGGTCGAGCCAGTTCCGCCAGAACGCCACGGTGGTGTCGATGCGCGCCGCGGCGTCGTCGACGTCGTCTGGTGTGGCCAGACCGTCGGCCCATGACAGCGAACAGAAGACGCGGTCGCCCAGGTGCAGCATTCGGCGGGCCCGGACCCGGCCGGCCTCGACGCCGAGGGCCATGTCGGTGTGCAGGCGCAGCGTCTCCGCCGGCCCCGTGCGCGTCGGCGACATGGCCCGACCCGTCGGCGAGAGCCCAAGTGGCGGGAATGTCCCCGTAGTCGAAAACGGGTTCGCAGACGAGCTCCAACTCCACGTCTCCGTCGATGCACTCTGCCGTCCGAACGAGGATGTGTTCGGCGTCGTCGTCGGCGGGAGGTCGAGTGTGGGGCGTCACCGTGTCGGGTCCCCGAGTCGGTCCGATGGTCAACGCGTCCCTGACGACGACCCAGCCCGATGGGGTCTTCCACGTCGTCACGAGGACGTTGGTCCCGGCTTCGTACACCCGTTGGGTCGGGACGTTGATGCCGAACGGGCCGAAGCGGAACGTGCCCGCTTCCCGGTCGAGCAGGCTGCCGAACACGCTCTGTGAGTCGAACCGCGGCACGCACAGCCAGTCGACACCGCCATCGGGAGCCACCAGGGCCCCGGTGTGGCAGTTGGACAGGAACCCGTAGTCGGCGATCGGCGTGAACGGTGACGGCATCGCTGCGCTCTGACCCGGTTTGCTGCTCATGGCACCCCCTCATCGGACCTGCACCATGATTCTCCCCGCGGATCGGTCCGTCCGCATCACCCGAACCGGATGATGACGCCGCCGCGGCTGAACGTGACGATGAGTAGCGGCCGGTCGCGGCCACTGCCGCGACCACGACCCGTTGGTGGGAGACTGTTGCGATGATTGAACGTCTGAGCCCGATGGAGGCGATCATGTGGCGGGTCGGCCAGGACGCCACGCTGAGGATGACTGTCGGCGCGCTCATCCTTCTCGATCGGCCGCCGACCACGAAGGCGCTGGAAGAACGCCTCGCTCTGGTGGCGGACCACGTACCGCGATTGCGTAAGCGCCCCGACGATCCGACGGCGATGCGGACCCGCCCGGCCTGGGTCGACGATCCGGATCCCGTGCCTGCCAACCATTTCCGATCGCTCTCGGTCGCTGAACCGGGGTCGCTGCGGCAGGCGCTTGATCTGATCGCATTGCTCGAGTCGATCCCGTTCGACCCCGAGCGCTCGCCGTGGGACGTGACGCTGATCGAGGGGCTCGAGAACGGTCGGGCCGCCTTGTATCTGCCGCGCTCACCACGCGCTCACCGACGGCCTCGGAGGGGCCCGGCTCCTTGGGCAGCTGCTCGATGACCACGAGTGGCCGAGCGCCGCCCCGACAGCCACCGAGGAGGAGTGGCCGATTGAGAGGAAACCGTCGGCGGACGGCGACCGGAAGCCGGGAACGATGACGATCACCATCGATGCCCCTCGAGTGGTGCGCCGGCTCCTGGAGGGTGTCAACGCGGCGCGTGACGTCGATCTTGTCCAATCTGCGGTCCGCGGGGTCCAACGAGCCCTCGATGTCGCCAACTCGGTGTCCCGCCAGATGATGGTGACCGGAGGCCCGCTGTCGTCGCGGCCGGCCACGCGTTCATTGCTCAGTCACTTCGAGGTGTTCACCGTCGACGGGGCGCGAGCCGCGTCACTGGCGCTTGGAGGTAGCCGCAACGATCTGCTGGTGGCCGCGGCGGCCAGTGGACTGGGGCGATACCACGACAAGCTCGGACAGCCGACGAGCGAACTCCGCCTGGCCACGCCGACGAGCCGGCGCGGCGAGCATGAGACCGGCGGCAACTGGTTCGCCCCAGCTCGTCTCGAGGTTCCGACGTCGGTGGCCCGGCCGGGGCCACAGTTTGGTGTCGTGGTGGAGCGCCTGGCGCAAGCCCGCCGAGAGCCCGCGCTGCAGGTCGCGTCGACGTTGGCGGCGACGCTCGGGCGCCTGCCGACACGGCTGCTCCTCCCGGCGCTGCACGCTCAAGCCGACTCCGTCGACTTTGCCGCGACTGCGCTCCCGGGCTTCCGCGGGACACGCAACATCTGCGGGTCGCTCATCGAAGCGAGCTATCCACTCGGCCCGCGGCTGGGTTGCCCGATGAACATCACGGCGTTCGGCAACGACGGCCGCCTCGACGTGGGCATCGCTCTTGACTCGGTCGCCATCGCCCGGCCCGAACTGCTGATCGAGTGCCTGCACGAGGCGTTCGACGGCTACGTAGCCACGGCTGCCAGTCCCACTCCGACGAGATCGGGCTGACCGAGTCGTGTCCCGAGGCCAGCGCGGACGCCGTCGACGCGAACGCCATGGGCTGCTGAATTCGCTGCTCGACGGAGCGACAGAGATCGTCCAGTCCGTGGCCAACGAGGTCGCCCCCGGAGTCGTCGGCGCCCTCGATGTCGACGAGGTCGTCCAGCGTGTCGATGTCCAGGCGATCGTCGACAAGGTCGACATCGAGGGGGTCGTCGACAAGGTCGATGTGCAGGCGATCGTCGACAAGGTCGACATCCAAGCCGTCATGGAGGAGGTCGACCTCCAGGTGCTGCTCGCCCGCCTCGACCTCAACGAGTTGCTGGACAAGCTCGACATCGATCTCGTCCTGGAGCGGATGGACATCAACCGTGTCCTGGCCCGAGTCGACATCGACGCCGTCTTGGCCACGGCGAACCTCGACGACCTGGTCGCCCGGCTCGACCTTCAGGCGGTCGTCAATCGGCTCGACCTCGATCAGATCATCGCCAAGGTGGACATCAACGCAGTCGTCCAACGGGTCGACCTCGACGCTCTCGTTGAGCAGACGGAGCTCGGCACGCTCATGGCTCGATCGGGGTCGGCGGTGATGGGCCAGGCCATCGACGTCGTGCGCAGCCAGGGAGTCGGTCTCGATTCGTTCGTCCACCGCTGGGTCTTCCGAATCCTGCGCCGACACGTATCGGCTCAGCCGGGCGGGCCACCGCTGCTGCTCCAACCACCAGAGTTGACGAGGTGAGCGAAGCGGGGGCGGCCGGGGGCGCGAGCGTCGCCGGGACCGGGCTGGAGGGGCACTACGCAGGAATCGTCACCCGCTTCGCCGCCTTTGTCATCGATGTTCTGACCATCGCCATCCTGTTCTCGCTCGGGGGGCAGGTCGTCGAGTATGTACTGACCGTGTTGCTGCGTGAGCCGGTTCGCCTGTCCGAGGCGCCTGTCGCGTCGAAGGTCGCGCTGGCCGTGTGGGTGTTGTTCTACTTCGCGTATCCGCTGGCGGCCTCTGGTCGTACGTTCGGCATGGCGGCCCTCGGCGTGCGGGCGGTGCGGGCTGACGGCGGCGACCTCGGCGCGTGGCATGCGGTTCTCCGCGTCCTCGCCTTGCCACTGAGCTTCCTGCTCCTCGGTTTCGGCTTTCTGCTGATCGTGTTGCGCCGGGACCGCCGCGCCCTCCACGACCTCATCGCCGGCAGCGCTGTCGTCTACTCCTGGGACGCCCGCGCCGCCCGGCTGCGGTTCCTCGCCCGCCGCTGACGCAAGCACCAAGCCGGATCGACCGGGACCGGTGGTCGAAGCCCGGCTCAGCCGTTGCGTCGCTCACGGGCTGGTGGTGTCGGGGGTCCGCGGAGCGCTCGGGAACAGTGCCGGCTCGACGATCTCGCGGACCGACTCCGGGAGGCTGAGGTCGCCGCCCGTATGGGCGGTGCTGAACTCCCGCTCGGCGCGCCCGCGGCCGATCATCGAGCGCAACCAGCGCATCATCGTCGTGAACCGATCGCCGAACCCGGTGAGGAAGGCAAGGTGGACGAAGAACCACACCACCCAACCGGGGAACCCGCTGAGGCGTACCTTGCGCACGCTGGCGATGGCGTGGAACCGGCCGATCGTGGCCACGCTGCCCATGTCGCGGTACTTGAAGGGGACGCCGGCCTTGCCGTTCAGCCGGCGCCGGATCGTGTTGGCCGCATGCAACCCGCCCTGCATGGCGACTTCGGCCACGCCGGGCAGCTTGCCGAGGGCGGCCATGTCACCGATGGCGAAGACCTCGGGATGCCCGGGCAGCGTGAGGTCGGGCAGCACCACGATGCGGCCGGCGCGGTCGACCTCGGCCCCGCTGGCTTCGGCCAGCTTGGCGGCCAGCGGCGAGGCCTGGACGCCGGCCGCCCAGATCGTCGTGTGCGCCTCGATCCGCGACTTGGCGCCATCGGCTCCCGCGATGTCGACGCCGAAGGCGTCGACTCCGACCACCCTGGCGCCCATCCGCAACTCCACGCCGATGCGCTCCAGCTCCTTGGTCGCCTTGCCGGAGAGCCGGTCGCCGAACGTGGCGAGCGGTTCCTTGCCACCGTCGAGCAGGAGCACTCGCACCGAGGCCGGGTCGAACGTGCGGAACTCGCCCTTGAGGCAACGGACCGCCAGCTCGCGCACCTGCCCGGCCAGCTCGACCCCGGTGGGGCCGGCGCCGACGATGACGACCGTCAGCCACTTCGCCCGCTCGGCGGGATCGTCCTCCACGGCGGCCATCTCGAAGGCGCCGAAGATCCGCCGGCGCAGCTCGAGGGCGTCGTCGATCGTCTTCATACCCGGGGCGTAGCGGGCGAGCTCGTCGTGACCGAAGTACGACTGGTTCACCCCGGCGGCGACGATCAGGCTGTCGTACGGGATCTCGAGGGCCCGGAGGTGGGCGGCGTGTGGCGTGCACGATCCGACGGTCGAGATCGAACCCGGTGACCTCGGCCAGCTCGACGCGGACGTTCTTGTAGCGCCGGACGACGTGCCTGATCGCCGGGGCGATCTGCCCCGGCGAGAGCATCCCGGTGGCCACCTGGTACAGCAGCGGCTGGAACAGGTGGTGGTTGCGCCGGTCGATCAGCGTGACGTCGACGGGCGCATGGGCGAGATGCCGGATCGCCAGCAACCCGCCGAATCCTCCGCCGACGATGACCACTCTGTGCCGCGCCGCTCCTCGGCCATGGCTACAGGCCTGGGCTGGAGTGCATGATGCCGCCGTCGGCGAAGATCGTCGTCGCCGTGAGGTAGCTGGCGCCGTCACCGGCGAGGAAGGCCACCACGCTGCCGATCTCGTCTGGCTGGGCCATCCGCCCGAGCGGGATGGCGGCGTCGAGCGTCGCCATCTTCGCCGGGTCGTTCATCGTCGAGACGTTGATCGGGGTGGCGACCGCGCCCGGACCGACACCGACGACGGTGACGCCGTGGGGCCCGAGCTCGACCCCGGCCGTGCGGGTGAGCATGCGCATGCCGCCCTTGGACAGGCAGTAGGCGGTGTTGCCCGGCATCGGCCAGTCCTCGTGGACGGAGGTGATGTTGATGATCCGGCCGCCGTCGCCTTGGGCGATCATCTGCTTGGCCGCCAGCTGCGTCCCGAAGAAGGCGCTCTTGAGGTTGATCTCCATCACCTTCTCGTACTGCGCTTCGGTGGTGTCGAGGATCGACGTGCGGGTCTCGACGCCGGCGTTGTTGACCATGATGTCGAGCCGGCCGAAGGCGTCGACGGCGGCCTTGACGAGCCGTTCGAGGTCCTCGACCTTGCTCACGTCGGCCTCGACGCCGATCGACTGGTCACCCAACGCCGCCACCTTCTTCTCGAGGTCCTCGGTGGCCTGCTCGTTGGCGACGTAGTCGATGACGATGTTGGCCCCGGCCTCGGCGAGGGCCAGCACGATCGGCCTTGCCGATTCCGCTGTTGCCGCCGGTGACGATGGCGACCTTGCCAGTGAGTGTTGTCATGACGCTCCCTTCGGAGTTTGGGTGGGCCCACGCTGGGGCGGTTCTGGATGATGCCGACTGGCGACGGTGACTTCGTCGCCGATCATGGCTGCAACCGCGCCCGGAGGACGCGGGGGATGTCACCGACGGAGTAGACCCCGTCGCCAGGACGCCCTCGGATCACGTCTGCGACCACGCCCGTCCAGCCCGTCTGGTGGGACGCGCCAAGCCCGGCCCCGTTGTCGCCGTGGAAGTACTCGCTGAAGACAAGGTTGTCCTGCCACGCGGCATCCCGCTGCAGCCGGTCCACCCCGCCGAAGCAGGGACGCCGTCCGTCGGGACCGCGGAGGAACAGGGCACACGAGCCGTGGCGCGGAGGTTGGTCGACGATCTCGCCCAGGCTGAGCGTCGGAGCCGCTGCCCGGTGGGGAACTCGACCCGGAAGTCGTCGCCGAAGAACCGGGCGTAGCGCTCGAGGGCGCTGATCAAGAGGTAGTTGAGGGGGAACCAGATCGGCCCGCGCCAGTTCGAGTTCCCGCCGAACATCGAGGTCGTCGATTCGGCCGGCTCGTAGTCGATCGTGGCGCGCACGCCCTCGACGTCGAGCTCGTACGGATGCTGGCGATGGAACGCCGAGACGGCCCGCAGCCCGTACGGCGACAGGAACTCGTTCTCGTCGAACAATTTGGCGAAGAGCTTCTCCAGTTGGTCCACTCCGGCGACGCCGACCAGCAGCCGTTCGGCGCCGGGTTCGCCGCGGATCAGGCCCTGCTCGCTGAGACGCCTTCCGGCCCCCGAAGTCCTCGACGAGGCGGGCGAAGCCCTTGCCGATCGTCTCGGCCCGCGCCAGCTCGGACTCGTCGAGGACGACCGCGGCCAGCAGCGGGATGATCCCGACCATCGAACGGACCTTGACCGGGACGGCGGTGCCGAGAGGGGTGATGAGCTGGTCGTAATAGAGGCCCTCCTCCTCGTCCCAGAGACCGGAGGTGTCCATGGCTCGGCGGATCGTCGCGAAGTGCTCGAGGAACTTCAGCGCCAGATCCGACGCCGGGCGATGGCCGGAACGATTGAGGATCGACGCGATGGCGGCCATGGCGAGGGCGTAGAACGCCATCCATCCGGTGGCGTCGGACTGCTCGAGGGTGCCCCCGAAGGGCAGGTGCGACCGATCGAGCGGGCCCGATGTTGTCCAGTCCGAGGAACCCGCCCTCGAACAGGCTGTTGCCACCGGAGTCTTCGAGGTTCACCCACCAGGTGAAGTTCACCAAGAGCTTGTCGAACACCCTGCTGAGGAAGTCGAGGTCGCGGGCGCCGTCGATGGCGAACACTTCGAGCGCAGCCCAGGCCTGCACCGGCGGATTGACGTCGCCGAAGTCCCATTCGTAGGCGGGCAGGGCTCCGTTGGGGTGCTGGAACCACTCCCGGCACAGGAGTACGAGCTGGTACTTGGCGAACGCCGCGTCGACGTGTGCCAGAGCGACGCAGTGAAACCCCAGGTCCCAGGCGGCGAACCAGGGGTACTCCCACTTGTCCGGCATCGACATGATGTCGAATGCTGCGAAGCTCGACCACCGGGCGTTGCGTCCCGCCCGTCGTGATGCCGGTGGGGGTGGTTGCGTCGGGTCACCGTCCAGCCAACGCTTCACGTCGTAAGCGAACAACTGCTTGCTCCAGAGCATGCCGGCGAAGGCCTGGCGCATGACCATCGCCGGCTCGGCCGAGGTGCCGGGGGGCGTCATCTCGGCGTAGAACTCGTCGGCTTCGTGCCGGCGCAGGGCGACCACCTCGTCGAGGTCCGCGCCGAGCGCCTTGACGCGGCTTCGGCTTGGAGCCCGCTGGGCGCAGCCGGAGCCGCACCTCGGCGGTCTCGCCGCTGGCGACGGCGAGCCTGGTACCAGAACGACGCCTTGGTTCCCTCGTGCTGCGGGTTGACTGTGGCCGCGCCGTGGATGACGTGGTCGTTGATCCCGTCCTTGGGGAAGCGGTGTCGCGGGCGGCGCGCCGAAGAGCCGCGAGGTGTTCGTCTCGTTCTCACAGAACAGCACCGCAGCGGTACGGAGCCGTCGACTCCGGCGGTCGCCAACAGCTCGAGCTCGCCGAGGAACGGGTGGGCGATCGACACCGAGCCGTCCGGACCGGCGCGGAGCCTTGGCTTGGGTGCGTCGACGTCCCACGACCACGTGTTGCGGAACCACGCGGTGGGTAGGAGGTGGAGGGTGTCGTCGTCGGGTCCGGCGTTGGTGGCCCGGACCACCATGATCACGTCGGTGGGATCGGCCTTGACGTAGTCGATCTCCACGATCCAATACCGGTCGTCGTCGAAGACGCCGGTGTCGAGCAGTTCGTACTCGGCGTCGAGCTTGCCGCGCTGGCCGTTCTCGGCGAGGAGGTCGTCGTACGGGAAGGCCGCCTGCGGGTAGTGGTAGCGCCAACGGTTCCAGGCGTGGCTCGGGACGGCGTCGAGGTACCACCAGTACTCCTTGACGTCCTCTCCGTGGTTGGCCTGCGCCCCAGTGAGACCGAACATCCGCTCCTTGAGGATCGGGTCCCTGCCGTTCCACAGCGACAGTCCCAGACACAGCCGTTGCTCCACGTCGGAGAAACCGGCCATGCCGTCCTCGCCCCACCGGTAGGCGCGGGAGCGGGCGTGATCATGAGGAAAGTACGCCCAGGCGTCGCCGTCCGCGCTGTAGTCCTCGCGCACCGTTCCCCACTGGCGCTCGCTGAGGTACGGTCCCCACAGATACCAGTCGCTGGCAGCTCCGGAGCCCATCCTCGAGCTGGCCGAACCCTGCGGTCCGGGCGCGTTCAGCGCCGCTCATCCCAGGCGCTCGATGAGGTGCTCGCCGACCCGGATGCCGTTGGCCATCGCCGTGAGGGCCGGGTTGACGGCGCCGATGCTGGGGAAGAAGCTGGTGTCGACGACATAGAGGTTGTCGACCTCGTGGGCCTTGCAGTTCGGGTCGAGCACCGACGTGGCCGGGTCACTGCCGAAACGGCAGGTGCCCACCTGGTGGGCGCACCCGGCAATCGGGATGTTCATCTTCATGTAGAAGTTCTTGCCGAGGACGTGGTGCTCGGCCATCCCGATGTGGTTGAGGATCTTCTTCAGCTCGTGATACAGCCGGTCGGCCTCGTCGTCGTTGTTCGACGTGTACGCCAAGTGGACGTTGCCCTCGCGATCGACGGTGACCCGGTTGTCGGGGTCCGGGAGGTCTTCCGTCGTCAGCCAGAAGTCGACGGCGTGCTTGGCCACCTCGTCGAGGCTCCAGTGCGGAGCCAGCATCGTCAGTTTCGGCTCCTCGCCCTTCATCGCCCAGCCGTTGGACTTGCCGACCATCTGGATGTTGCCGAGCGGCCAGCCGTCGTCGGTGCCTCCGAGATAGAAGTCGTTGAGGCCGAGGGTCTTCTGGAACACCGTGTCGTTGCGCTCCTTGGACAACGCCACCACGGCCTTGGAGTTGTGGTACATGTAGTTGCGCCCGACCTGGTCGGAGCCGTTGGCGAGGCCGTTGGGATGCTGGTCGTTGGCCGACCGCAGCAGGAGCTTGGCGCTGTTCGACGCCCCGGCCGCCACCACCACGATGTCCGCCTCGTAGGTCTCCTCGGCGTCGCCGCGCGCAACGACGACACCTGTCACGCTCCCTCCGGTGGGATCGGTCTCCAGCCTCACCGCCTCGGCCTCGACGAGCAACGTCACGTTCGGGGCCATCAGCAGTGGTCGCACGGCGATCGTCTCGGCGTCGGACTTGGCGTGCACCATGCACGGATAGCCGTCGCACCACGTGCAGCGGATACACGTGCTGCGCGGCCGGTCAGCTTCGTCGAGCAAGATCCCGCATGGCGCCGAGAACGGGTGGTAGCCGGCGGCCGCCAAGTTGTCGGAGATCTCCTGGATGCGCGGTTCGTGGGAGACGGCGGGCCAGGGGTACTGCTTCGACCACGGACCTTCGGTCGGATCCTCGCCGTGGTTGCCGTGGACCTGGTACAGCCACTCGGCCTTGGTGTACCAGGGTTCGAAGTCGTCGTAGCTCACGGGCCATGCCGGTGAGATGCCGTCGGCGTGCTTGAGCTCGCCGAAGTCCTGGGGACGCAGTCGGTAGAGGGCGGCGCCGTACAGCTTTGTCGCCCCGCCGACGAAGTAGTGGACCTGCGGCTGGAACGCCTTGCCGTCGGCGTCGTACCAGGTGTCGGGCGAGATGTACTTCCCGTCGAGGAACACCGACTTGGAGTCCCAGTTCTCGGTCTCGCGTGGGAGGAAATTGCCCCGTTCGAGCAGCAGAATCCGCTTTCCCGACGGGGCCAGGGTGTGGGCGAGGGTGCCGCCTCCAGCTCCGGTTCCGATGACGATGACGTCGTAGTGGTCGGGCATGGCTCGCTCCTCGGCATGGTCGGCTGGCTCGGTCCTGGTTCGACGGTACGGAGGCCGCCGGGGCAGGTCATCGTCCAGATGGGGTGATCCGCGTTCGGCTCAGCCGTTCGGTCATCGTCTCGATCCGATTGATCGTCGCAGGTCGACGAAGCGTCCCGGTGATGGGGAGGGACAGCAGGCCCATCACCACGGCGAGGATGGCGGTGATGCGGAAGAGCGTGGAGAGGGAGACGGCCTCTTGGAGGGCGCCACCGCCGAAGGCGGCGAGCCCGTAGCCGATCTGGTAGGCGGCGATCAGCCAGCCGGCGGCCAGCTCGACCATGCCGGGGAACGACGATTCGCCGTAGCCGATCGTCATCGGGAAGAAGCCGGAGCAGGCGAGGCCGGCGAAGGCGAACACGGCGATCCCGGCGGCCTGCGCTGTCCGCAGCTGGGAGCGATGAACAAGGCCACGGCGATGGCCCACGGCAGCACGACGTAGATGCGGGTCGAGCCGACGCGATCCGACACGAGGGCGATGACGAGCCGCCCGGCGGTGACCGCCGCCCAGAAGGCGGCGAGCCCATATGTCGCCGAGGTGGCGGCGACGCCGTCGTCGACGAGCAGGGTGGTGCCCCAGTTCCCGAACATCGTCTCGGCCGCCCCGTAGGCGACGAGGGCGGCGGCGAAGAGCCAGAAGCGACGCGGGATCGGCGGCCGCGCTGAGGCGCCCGCGGCCGGCCGTTCAGCGACGAGCGGCTGGCCGAGCGTCATGACCAGCACGGCAGCCAGGCCGATTGCGGTGAGCAGCGGCAGATACCACCACTCGCCGATGTCGAGGAACACGGCGATGAGCAAGGGCGAGAGCGCCGTACCCAACCCGAGCAGAACGTTCAGGGCGGTGAGGGCAACCTCCCGCCGTTGCGGTTGGAACGCTCCGGCGTAGGTGCTGATCGATCCGAGGGTCAGTCCGAAGCCGAGACCGAGACTGCCGGTCACCACCAGCAGCATCGGGAAGGCGACGGCGTCGGTGCGCACGCTGTTGCTGACGACGAGGAGCGTCATCGCCACCATGTCGGCGGCCAGTCCGACGATCAGCACGCGCTTGAGACCGATGCGCCCGGCGAGCGAAGGAAGCGCCAGCGAGCCGGCGATGGCGAGGATCACCTGCGGCAGGAAGAGCAGCCCGTACTGGCTGGCGGAGAGGTCGTAGGCGTCCGCACTGGTGAGGATCGTGGCGGCAGCCGGTACAGCGACGAGGCTGAGCCCCTGGAACAGCCCGGCCGCGTAGACCGCGACAACCTCTGATCGGCGTGGTCCCGGCGTAGTCACCGGCCGCCTCCTCTCGATCTGGCCCACCGGGCCGCAGTCGACGTATACGACGGATCCAACGCACCGTCGTCATCCGATCGGGGTGAAAGCCGCAGTCGCCCAACGGATCATCCCGTTCGGTTGATGTCCCTCGCTCGCTCGCGTGTCGGGCTCCGAATTTCTACACGGATGAGTGACACCGCAGCCCTCCAGGCACCGATTCGCACGACGATTCCCGCCCGCCTCGATCGCCTCCGTTGGTCACCGTTCCACACCCGCATGGTCGCCGGTCTCGGCGCGGCGTGGATCCTCGACGGCTTGCAGATCACGATCGCCAGCTCGGTCACCGGCGTGCTGACAGAGCCGTCGACGCTCGACATGACTCGACCGAGGTCGGCCTGATCGCGTCGGTCTATCTGATCGGTCAACTGATCGGCGCGCTGGTGTTCGGACGGATGTCGGACCAGCTCGGGCGCAAGCGGCTGTTGGTCTTCACTTGCTCCTCTACTGTTCGGCACCGGGCTGGCGGCGTTTGTCACTGGCCATCACACCGGCTGGCTGGTGTTCTTCTACGCCACCCGCTTGATCGCCGGGATGGGCATCGGCGGCCAGTACGCGGCGATCAACTCGGCGATCGACGAGATGATGCCGTCGAAGTACCGGGGCCGGGTCGACATCTGGATCAACGGGTCGTACTGGGCCGGAGCGATCCTCGGCTCGTTCGCCTCGCTGATCTTCCTCAACGCCTTCGCCGAGAACGTCGGCTGGCGGCTGGCGTTCCTGATGGGCCCGGTGCTGGCGCTGGTGGTCATCGTCGTGGCGTGCACGCTGCCGGAGAGCCCGCGCTGGCTGCTCACCCACGGCCGCGTGGAGGAGGCCGAGGCAGAGCTGGCGAAGATCGAGGCAGCGCAGGGCCGGCCGGTGGAGCCGGTGAGCGACGATCTGGCGATCGAGCTGGTGCCGGAGAAGCAGTACGGCTACTTGCGGTTCCTCCGGCTGGTTTTCCACACCTACCCGAAGCGGGCGATCCTCGGCGCGACGTTGATGATCACACAGTCGTTCCTGTACAACGCCATCTTCTTCACCTACGCCCTCGTCCTCACCCAGTTCTACGACGTCAGCGCCACCAGGGTGCCGCTGTACGGCCTGGCGTTCTCAGTGGGCAACCTCGCCGGTCCGCTCGCGCTGGGCCGGCTCTTCGACACCGTGGGCCGCAAGAAGATGATCTCGGGGACTACATCCTGTCCGGGATCCTGCTCGCCGTCAGCGCCTTCCTGTTCGACTCCGACTCGCTGAACGCGACGACCCAGACGCTGATGTGGGTCGTCATCTTCTTCTTCGCCTCCGCCGGGGCGAGCGCGGCCTACCTCACGGTGAGCGAGACCTGGCCGATCGAGATCCGTTCGGAGGCGATCGCCGTGTTCTTCGCCATCGGCACGATCGCCGGCGCCATCGGCCCGGCGTTCTACGGCGCCCTCATCGGCGACGGCACCGACCGGACCGGCCTGTTCATCGGCTACCTCGTCGGGGCGGCGATCATGATCATCGGCGGCGTCGTCGAGTGGCTGATCGGGATCAACGCCGAAGGCAAGTCGCTGGAAGCGATCACCAAACCGCTCACCGCCGCCGACGCCAGCCCGGCGACGGCGTGAGCGACGAGCGCCCGAACATCGTGTTCTTCTGGGTGAACGGAGGCATCGGCAAGTGACCGTCACGGCGGCGAGGCAAGGCCCTCAATGAGCTCTGCTTCCGAGCCGGTGCCGGTTCCGCTCGGTGAGACTCGTTCGTTCTGGATCCTGATGGGGTACGCGCTACTGCTCGGGCTCCTCGGCGCGGTCGCCGGTCTGGTGTTCCTGGGCGTGACCGGAGCTGGGAACAACTGGTACGACGTTTCTGATCCGGGCTGGTTCGGGGGTCAATGGTGGTGGGTCGCAGTCACGGCTGGGGCCGGCGTCGTGGTCGGATTGTTGCGCTCCTTGACGAAGCTCCCCGCGAAGATCCCCGGGCTGATCGCCGACATCGAGGGCGCCCACGTCGACACGCGGCTCGTCCCCGGGATCGTGGCGGTCTCAGCCGTGTCACTGATCGGCGGCGCAAGCCTCGGACCGGAGCAAGCACTTGGCGCGATGGGCGGAGGTGCCGGCACGTGGATTTCCCGGCGAAAGGGCCTCGACAAGGAAGACGGTGACGCCAACGTCCTGAACGGCTTCGCTGGCGCGTATGGCGGGTTGTTCTCGAGCACCACGATCGTGGTGATGCTGATCCTCGAGGTTGCCCGCCCAGGTGGTCA
Organism: Ilumatobacteraceae bacterium; assembly: GCA_963732335.1. Classification (GTDB taxonomy): domain Bacteria; phylum Actinomycetota; class Acidimicrobiia; order Acidimicrobiales; family Ilumatobacteraceae; genus Desertimonas. The sequence goes on from CAVSZO010000061.1 coordinate 22,383, forward strand.
GAAGTTCGCCAAAGCGCTTGTCGGCGGGATCATTGCTTCGAGTGTCTCGTTCGGGATCTACTTCGTGATCGTCGGCGCGGTCTTCCTTGATGCCTACGCAGTGCCGTCGTACAAGTTTGAAGATTGGCAACTACTGGCCGCGATTCCGTTGGGCCTACTCGCCGCGGTCGTCGCGACAGTGTTGGTCGCGACGACCGCGGGGTTGACCCGCTTGTTCAATCGGTTGCCGATTCCCAGCATCGCGATGTCGACGTTGGGAGGCGCAGTGTTCGGCTTTATCGGAGTCGCGTTGCCGCTGACCCTGTTCACCGGTAGCGCGCAACTCAAGAGCGTCTTGCAGGATGCAGGGACCCTCGGCGGGGGTCTACTGGTGGCGATCTTGTTTGCGAAGATCGTCGCCTTCGCGGTGAGCGTCGGGAGCGGCTTCGTCGGTGGGCCGATCTTCCCCGCGTTGTTCATCGGGGGAACCACTGGGGTTGCTGTGCACCAGGCGTTTAGAAGCGTGCCCCTGGGACTCGCGTTCAGTTGCTTGTTCGCCGCCGTCGCAGGAGCTCTTGTGGCTGCGCCGTTCGCGATGGCATTGACGGGAGCGTTCATGACCCAGGTCGGTGCGCTGCAAACCGCGCCCATCCTGATCGCCGTCGTCACTTCGTTCCTCGCCATGGAGGGCGTCAAGTACCTGATGGCCAGCCGCATGAAGGCGCAGCCCAACGGAGCACCGTCGCCACGTCTACGTGAAGATGTTGACCGCCCGAGCGATGACGAGGCCGATGACCACGAGTGAGACCGTCGACTGCACCGCCATCGCCGACTTCGGTGAGGATGACGGTCGCCCAGAGAGCGGCGGCGACCATGAGCAGGACGAGTCCAATCGAGACTCGCCGGAGCCACAGCGACCGCCGGTCGACGCCGAGCGGATCGCTCGCCACGAGGACGCAGAGCAGGACGAGTTCGAGAGCAGGGAGCAGCCACGGTACGGCGATCGACGCCTTCTGTCGGCAGCCAGACTCGCAACGCCGTGTTCAGCACCACGAACACGAGCACGGCGACCGCCGGCGGCCACCGCGACTCGGCGCGGACTGCCCGGCCACCCGTTTCGGTTTCTGTTGCTCGAGACGACACGAGAGAGAGTCTTCCCGGAACCAGCCGCTCCGTCTGACGGATGCTCAGACGGTTCATCCGAACCGGGCGATGTACAGCGACCGACGTCCGTCGTACCGTCGAGCCAGCCGCAAGGATGCCCTCGGAAGGTTCGGGAGAAGAAGTCAATGACATTGCACGCTCGTGAGTCCGTCCGTTCGGCGCTCGACGATTCCGTCTACAGCAGCAAGGACATGGCGAAGGCGGCGCCGAAGTACCGCTTCCCCGACGGAGGAATGGCGCCCCGAAGACGCCTTCGCCGTCGTCGCCGACGAGCTGATGCTCGACGGCAACTCCCGTCAGAACCTGGCGACGTTCTGCCAGACCTGGGAGGAGCCAGAGGTCCACCGGCTGATGGACCTGGCGATCGACAAGAACATGATCGACAAGGACGAATACCCCCAGACAGCGGAGATCGAGCGGCGTTGCGTGCACATGCTCGCCGACCTCTGGAACGCCCCCGAATCCGCCAACTCGGTTGGAGCCTCGGCGATCGGCTCGTCCGAGGCCTGCATGCTCGGCGGGATGGCGGCGAAGTGGCGCTGGCGGGCGAAGCGGGCAGCCGCCGGCCAGCCAGCGGATCGACCGAACATGGTGTGTGGGCCGGTCCAGGTCGTGTGGCACAAGTTTGCCAAGTACTGGGACGTCGAGATGCGTGAGGTGCCGATGTCCCCGGGGCACTACGCGATGGATGTCGACGACATGCTGGCTCGCGTCGACGAGAACACGATCATGGTCGTGCCGACGTTCGGCGTCACGTACACCGGCTCCTACGAGCTGGTCAAGCCGCTCGCCGACGCCCTCGACGCGCTGCAGGGCGAAACGGGTCTCGACGTCGACATCCACGTCGACGGTGCCAGTGGCGCGTTCCTCGCGCCGTTCTGTGCCCCTGACGTCGAGTGGGACTTCCGGTTGCCAAGGGTGAAGTCGATCAGCACGTCGGGCCACAAGTTCGGGCTGGCGCCGTTGGGTGTCGGCTGGGTCGTGTGGCGTGACGTGGCCGAGCTGCCTGACGACCTGATCTTCCACGTGTCGTACCTCGGTGGCGACATGCCGGTGTTCCAGATCAACTTCTCCCGGCCCGCCGGTCAGATCGCCGCCCAGTACTACGACTTCGTCCGCCTTGGTCGCGAGGGCTATCGCCGCGTCCACATGGCGTCCTACGACACGGGTCGCTTCCTCGCCGAGCAGATCGTCAAGCTCGGACCGTTCGAGCTGATCTGCGACAGCAACCCGCAGACCGGCATTCCGGCCGTCGCGTGGAAGCTGATCGACGGCGCCGACCCGGGCTACACGCTGTACGACCTCGCCGACCGGCTGCGGATCCGCGGGTGGCAGGTGCCCGCATATCCCCTGACGGGGACGCTGTCGGACGTCGCCGTGCAACGCATCCTCGTCCGCCAAGGGGTCAGCCGCGACCTGGCCGCGATCCTGCTGGCCGACTTGGGCAACGCCGTCGACCACTTCACCAAGCATCCGGTCACGGTCTCGATGACGTCCAGGGAGGCATCCGGCTTCAGCCACCTGTGAAGAAGGTCGTTTCATCCCGGATGGATGACGACAGCGGCGACGGTGCGATGGTTGGGTGGCTGCAGCACCGATCGGGTTTCGCAACTGCGACATGTCGAAGGGTGAGCGATGGGCGCCGTGATCGAGGGTCTGGGGGGGTCGATCCTCGCTGTCGACCCCGTTCCCTGGGCGCGCGCCCAGATGGCGTTCACCCTGGCGTTCCACATCATCCTCGTGCCGCTCGGCGTGTCGTGGGCGTTCATGGCCCTGATCGCCAACTACCGCGGCATCAAGCACGGCGATACCGCGGCGCTGCAACTGGCCCAGCGCTGGTCGAAGTACATGGCGGTGACGTTCGCCGTCGGTGCCGTCACGGGCACGGTTCTCTCGTTCGAGTTCGGGTTGCTGTGGCCGCGGTTCATGGGGCAGTGGGGTGAGGCCTTCGGCGTCCCGTTCGCGTTCGAGGGGATCTTCTTCTTCACCGAGGCGATCTTCATCTCGATCTACATCTACGGCTGGCGGCGGCTGTCGCCGTGGGCGCACTTCTGGACCGGTGTCCCCGTCGTGCTCACCGGCATCCTCGGGAGCATCTCGGTGGTCGCCGCCAACGCCTGGATGAACTCGCCGGAGGGCTTCACCCTCAACAGCGACGGGGAGGTCGTCGACGTCGATCCGCTGGACGTGATCTTCAACGACGCGATGCCGCTGATGGCCGCCCACATGGTCATCGCCGCCTACGTCGTCGGTGGCTTCCTCGTCGCATCCGTCTACGCCGTGGGCATGTTGCGCGGGCGTCGCGACCGCTATCACCGCCTCGGCTTCCTGATCCCGTTCTCCGTCGCCGCGGTGGCCATCCCGCTGCAGATGGCTGTCGGCGACTCGCTGGCCCGCTGGGTGTACAACAACCAGCCGACCAAGTTCGCCGCGATCGAGCTCGTTCCGGTGACGAAGAGCGACGTTCCCGAGACGCTGCTGGGGAGGCTGAACTCCGACGGCGAGGTCACCGGCGGGATCAGGATCCCTGGCTTGGCGTCGTGGCTGTCCGACCCGACCGACGGCACGGCCACGGTGGTCCAAGGGCTCGACATCCCACAGGGATCGCAGGAGACCGAGGTGCTACCGGAGGACCGGCCGACGATCTCGCAGATCAACACCGTCCACCTCGCGTGGGACGTCATGGTCGGACTCGGCACCCTGCTGTTCCTGCTGGCCGCCTGGTACTGGCTGTGCTGGATCTTCCGCCGGGACATGCCCCAGAGCAAGCTGTTCTTGCGCATCGCCTCGTGCGCCGGCGTGGCCGCCATCGTCTGCATGGAGGCTGGGTGGGTGGTCAGCGAGGTCGGCCGCCAGCCGTGGATCGTCTACAACCTGATGAGGGTCGAGGATGCCGCCACCGCCAACACCGGTGTGTGGATCACGTTCGTGGTCGTGGCGGTGCTGTACGCCGGGCTCGGGATCACGACGGTGTTGATCCTGCGCAAGATGAGCAAGCGGTTCCGGGAGCGTGGCCTGGCCGAGTACGAGGTGCCCTACGGCCCGAGGGATCCGGCCGCCGAGGCCCCCGAACACGAGGAGGTGCCGGTGTAGTGGCTGACACCGTCGCCGTGCTCCTGTTCGCCGCCGTCACGGCGTACGCCGTCTTCGGTGGTGCCGACTTCGGCGCCGGTTTCTGGGATCTCGTCGCCGGTGGGGCGGTGCGCGGCGAGCGTCCCCGAGAGGTGATCGACCACGCCATCGGCCCGGTGTGGGAGGCCAACCACGTCTGGTTGATCTTTGTCTTCGTCGTGCTGTGGACGGGCTTCTCAGAGGCCTACGCCTCGATCACCCTGACCCTGTTCGTCCCGCTGACCCTGGCCGCGTTCGGGATCGTGCTGCGGGGGTCGAGCTTCGCCTTCCGCAAGACCGTGTTCCGCACCCGCGACCGCCGCAACTTCGGCGCCGCCTTCGCCCTCTCGTCGGTGCTCGTCCCCTATTGCTTTGGCGCGGTCGCCGGGGCCATCGCCTCGGGCACGGGTGCCAGCCGGTGGTGTCGCCGGTGATCCGTGGGACAGTTGGGTCAACCCGACATCGGTGCTGGGCGGCGTGCTCGCCGTCGTCGTCGCCGCCTACCTCGCGGCCGTCTACCTCGTCTGGGACGCCCGCCGGTTGGGGATCAGGCGATGGTGGAGTACTTCCGTCGCCGCGCCGTCGGAGCTGCCGTCGTCGCCGGGGTGGCCGCGATCGTCGGCATCTTCGTCCTGCGTGACGACGCTCGCTACCTCTTCGACGAGCTGACCACCAGGGCCCTGCCGTTGGTGATCCTGTCGGCGGTCTGCGGCACGGCGTCGCTCGTCCTCCTGGCGCGCAACGCCCACCACTGGGCCCGCCTGCTCGCCATCGGCGCCGTGGCCAGCATCATCATCGGCTGGGGTGTGGCGCAATGGCCGTACATCCTTCCCGAGAGCCTCGAGGTGGAGGACGCCGCCGCTCCCTCGGGCACGCTCAACGCGCTTCTCGTCGCGGCCATCGGCGCAGCGGTCATCGTGGTGCCCGGCTTCATCCTGCTCTACACCCTCGACCAGAAGAGCCTGCTCCCCGACGAGGGCGTCGACTGACGCGGCCGGACCGTGCTCCAGCTCCGCGCCTACGTACCTCCGGAGCGTGCCGAGTCGGTGGGACAGCAGCTGGCAGCCGTCGCCGGCGTACGGCACGTGATCGTCGGTGGTCGCACGGCGGGGAACATGGTGCAGCTCACCGGCGAGCTCGACGTCGACGTCGCCGACGTCGTGCTGGAGTTGCTGCGCGAATGCTGACCTCGCCGTCGACGACTTCGTCCTGTGGCGCACGACGAGCATCGAGCCGCTCGGGTGGAGACGGCGAAGGACCGCGTCCGGACGCGACTCGGCGGTGTGGGCCGAGGTCACCGGTCGGGCGGCGCAACACGCCCGAACCGCTCTGGCTGTACGTGCTGTTCATGGCCGCGGCTGGCGTCGTGGCAGGCGTCGGCGTGCTCCAGGGCTCGTCGATCCTCGTCGTCGGGGCGATGGCGCTGAGCCCGGACTTGCTCCCGATCTCGGCTGCCGCCGTCGGGCTCGTCGAGCGGCGGTGGGCGCTCGCCGCCCGCGCCACACTCACGCTGTGCATCGGCCTCGGGATCACCGCGCTGACGGCGGCGGGCGTGACGGTGCTGCTGCGGATCTTCGGGCGGATCGATCGCGGCCTCGAGATCGCCGACACCGTGCTCGGTCCGTCGCTCACCGAGATCGGGCCGGGCACCGTCCTCGTCGCCTTGGCGGCTGGGATGGCGGGGATGCTGGCGTACGAGACGGCCGGTAGCGCGGCGGTCGGGGTCGCCATCTCGGTGACGACGATCCCCGCCGCCGCCTACCTCGGGTGCTCCCTCGGTCTGGAGGCCAGCGACGGGGGCGGCGGCGCGCTCGAGGTGCTGGCCACCAACGTGGTGTGCATCGTGACGGGCAGCACATTGACGCTGTTGGTCCAGCGCCGCTGGCGACGGGCTGCCTCGGAAGCCCGCCAGCCGGTGAGCTAGGACGGCGACTGTGGTTGGAGGCGCGCCTCGTTGTAAGCCTGCTCGATGTCGCCGCCGTCGGTCTCGATGACGATCGATTCGGTGGCGTTCTGCAGCAGCGCCGCGATGTCGGTTTCCGTGTGATCGACCGCCACGATCACCAAGGCGGCCTGGCCCGATTCGAGCAGGTCGCTCATCCGGAGCAGCTGGCTCTTCGGGATGTTGTGCCAGAAGTGCCCGACAATGCCGAAAACTCCAGCCCAGGTCGCGCCCTGCGTCGTGACCACGCTCAGGGGCACGATCGCCAGTGGCGCGGCAACGACCGCGAGGGCACTTCCGACGAGTGCCCCGCCAAACGCGACGTCCTTCGCGGTCGAATCATGACGGTCCACGCGCAGCTGGCCGTCCATTCCCTTCTCGAGGACGGCGGCGGCCACGTGATCGACATCCCCTTCGCGGTGACTTCCCCACACCGCCCGGAAGTCGGCCTCGGCAGCGCTCTTGTCGGGATAGGTCGCCACGGCGAGAACGGTTGGTCGCTCAGCCATCGTGTCCTCCTGCGGGCGCATCCGCTGCATCACCAACGTACGAGGCACGTCGGCGACGTGCATCGTCCTGTGTGGGTGAAACGCAGAGATCTCCGTCGTGGTGATACCGCGCCGCGGCCAGCCGGCTCGATTAGGTTCCATCAGCACGCGGTACCCACCGACGGGGGCGCCGAGACCGAACGTCATGAGCCTCGTCATCGCCATCCTGATCGTCGCCGCAGCAACCGCAGCAGGGATCGCGGCGATGCTGCTGGTGCGTCGCACCGCCCCGGATGGCAGTTACTTCCACGACGGAGATCGCGCCGCGGGCGTGTTCGGTGTGTTGGCGACAGGATTCGCCGTGCTGCTCGGCTTCGTGGTCTTCCTGGCGTTCACCAGCTACGACGCAGCCCGCGCCGGCGCCGAAGTGGAGGCGCTCACGGTTGCCCAACAGGTCGAGACGGCGCAGTTCTTCCCTCCGACGGTGGCCGGCGAACTGACCGGAGAGCTCGTGTGCTATGCCCGCTCGGTGGCCGGGGTGCAGTGGGAGCGGATGGAGTCCGGGACGCTCGGGGAACAGATCAATCCCTGGGGGGCCGAGCTGTTCCGGACGCTGCGGACGGTCGAGCCGCAGACGCCGACCGAGCAGTCCGCCTACGACGAGTGGCTGGACCAGACATCGGCGCGCGAGGAGGCGCGCAGCGATCGGATCCACGGCGCAGTCGGCGTGATCCCCACGCCGCTGTGGCTGGTGCTGTTCTTCAGCGCCGGTCTGATCTTCGTGTTCATGCTGTTCTTCGCCGACAGCGGGGAACGGGCAGTCGTTCAAGCGCTGCTCATCGGCACGGTGACAGCGGTGATCGCGGCGATGCTGTTGCTGCTCAACTTCCTCAACAACCCGTTCCACGACGGCATCGGTGGTCTCCAACCGGTGGCCATGGAGCGAACCCTGGAGATCATCGATCAGGAGCTCTCGATCGCCGGCCAGGACACGCCGCCACCGTGCGACTCCGCGGAAACCCACTGTAGGCAGGCAGCGTGGATTGGCTGACCTCCCGACCAGCGGGGCTCCTCGTCGTCGGTTCGGTCACGTTCGCACTGCTGATCGCCTTCGGCGCCCGGCTGGCGGTGCGGGCGATCGTGCCGGTGGACGAACACGACGACGTGCAGCGCGTCGCAGGGCCCTTGATGCCCGCCCTCGGGGCGACCTTCGGGGTGTTGATCGGCCTCACCCTGGCCGGCGAGGCGGGCTACCTGAAGTCGGCGCAAGATATTGTCGCCAACGAGGCGGCGGCGGCATCCCGGCTGGCGTGGGCGGCGACCAGCCCTGGGCGTTCGATCGCAGCCGATCCACGACGCCCTGGGCGATTACCTCCAGGCGACGCGAGCCCGCGAGTGGCGCGGCACCGGTGCCGAAGTCGGCGACCCCGGTGTCGCCGCGACGATCGCGACGCTGGAACAGGTGGTGCGCGCCGAAGCGGCGCGGCCGGAGCTCGGCACGCCGGCCAGCACCGAACTGCTCGTCTCATTGGATGCCGTGACCGGCGGGCGCCGAGAGCGCGTCGCCGCCGCATCACGTGAGATCCCGGTGCTCTATGTCGTCACCCTGGTCGTCGGCGGAGTGGCGCTGGTCGCCGGTGCCGGTGTCCTCGCCTTCCGCAGCGGCCTACCGACTGCGCTCCTGGTCGGCGCTCTCGCGGTCGTCGTCGGGCTGAGCCTTGCCGTGCTCTTCTCACTCGCCGCGCCATGGCGCGGACCGCTGGTCGTCAGCGGGAACCCGATCGACGACGTCCTCCGCGACCTGCAGACCGGCTTGTTCGAGTAGGGGCACGGAACGAAGCGGCCAGGTACCTTCAGGGCGTGGCAACGCGGGTCCGCGACCGACTTCGGCCTACGACCGTCGATCGCACGATGCCCAAGCTTTCGTTCGACCTGTCGGACTCCAAGCTGCATCCTCCCGAGGCCCGTTCCGGGATCGTGCCCAGAGTCGACTTGGTCGAGCGCTTGGTCGCCGAAGGCACGTCGCCGGTCATCTCGGTCGTCGCCCCACCGGGCTACGGGAAGACGACCTTGCTGGCGCAGTGGGCGGAACCTAGGCGGTCACGGGTGGGCTGGGTGTCTGCCGATGTCCACGACAACGATCCCGCCGTCCTGTTGACCTACATCGCCGTCGCCCTGCACCGCATCGAACCGATCGACCCGGGGGTGTTCCGATCGCTCACCGCGACGGGTGCCGGCATCAAGGGACCACGGCGGCTCATCTCCGCCATGGCCGCCATGCAGCAACCAGTCGCCGTCGTCCTCGATCATCTCGAAGCCGTGACGAACCGGGAGAGTCTCGACGCGGTTGCTGCGCTGGCCCTTGGACTGCCGGCTGGTTCGCAGATTGCGATCGGCTCGCGGGACGCGTTGCCGCTGCCGGCGGCGCGCCTGCGGGCTCAAGGCGGCATCGTGGAGATCGGAGCGGAAGAATTGGCGATGAGCGGCTACGAAGCGGGTTCGCTGCTCGGCGCGGCTGGAGTCGAGCTTCCTGACGCGGACGTCGACGAGCTCGTCCGCCGGACCGAGGGCTGGCCGGTCGGCCTGTACCTCGCTGCCTTGGCGGTGAAGGCGGGTGGCGCCTACACCCAGATTGGAGCGACGTTCACCGGAGATGACCGATTCATGGGTGACTACCTGCGCTCCGAATTCCTCGACCGTGTCTCGCGGGCGGAGGTGCTGTTCCTGACCCGCACGTCGATCCTCGACCGTATGTGTGGTCCATTGTGCGACGCCGTCGTCGGTGGAAAGCGATCGAGCAAGGTCCTCGAGCGGTTGGAAAGCCGCAACTTGTTGGTGGTCCCGCTCGACCGCCGCCGAGAGTGGTTCCGCTATCACCACCTGTTCCGCGAGCTGTTGTCGTCGGAATTGCGGCGGCGCGAGCCTGCCAACGTCACGGAGCTCCACCTCCGGGCTGCGACGTGGTGCGAGACGAACGGCCAGCCGGAGGCAGCCATCGAGCACGCCCAGGCCGCCGGCGACGCCGATCTTGTCGCCCGCCTCGTGTTGCAGATCGCCAACCCGGTCTGGGCGAGCGGACGCGCCCACACCGTGTTGCGCTGGATGGAGTGGTTCGAAGCCAACGGCCTCGTCGAACGCTTTCCGGCGATCGCCGTGCACGGGGCGCTGATGCACGCGTTGGCCGGCCACCCTGCCGGCACCGAGCGCTGGGCGGCGGCGGCCGAGCGGACATCGCGCGACGGGAACGCTGGACGACGGGAACACGATGGAGGGGACCTTGGCGTACCTGCGCGCCCTGCTGTGTCGCGACGGGGTGGAGGAGATGCGGCGTGACGCCCAGATCGCTTGGAACGGGCTCAGCCCGGCCAGTCCCTATCGGGCGACGATGCTCCACGCCGAGGGCCTCTCGTACCTGCTCGAAGGTGACCTCGACCGGTCAGACGCCCTGTTCTCCCGTGCCGTGGACGCGGCGACCCGCGCCGGCGTCCTCCCATTCGTCCCCGTCGTCCTCGCCGAACGCGGCATCGTGGCGATCGAGCGTGATGATTGGGCCGAAGCCGAGGTGTTCGCCGAGCAAGCGCTGGCGACCATGCAGGAGCGGTCCGTTCGACGAGTACTGGACGAGTGCCCTCGTGTACGCATGGGCGGCACGAGTGGCGTTGCATCGGGGTGACTCCGTGGAGGGTCGACAGCTCGTCGCCCGGGCCGCGCGTCTGCGGCCATTGCTCAACTACGCCCTCCCGGTCGTGTCCGTCCAGGCGCTGCTCGAGATGGCGCAGGCATACCTCGCCCTCGCCGATCCGGGCGGCGCCAGGGCAGTCCTCCGCCAGGCCGACGACATCTTCCAACAGCGACCGGCCCTGGGAATCCTGGCGCAGCGTGCCGCCGAGCTGCGCGCCAAGGTCGACACGATCCGTGCCGGAGCCCCGGGGGCGTCGTCGCTGACGACGGCCGAGCTCCGGCTCCTCCCGCTGCTGCCCACCCATCTCTCGTTCCGCGAGATCGGCGAGCGGCTGTACGTCTCCCGCCACACCGTGAAGACGCAGGCGATCTCGATCTACCGCAAGCTCGGCGTCTCCTCACGCAGCGAGACGATCGATCGAATGCACGAGCTCGGCCTGCTCGAGCACGTCTGACGACGCAGGAGCCGCGACGTCAGTGTGCCCAGTTGGGGCGGGTGCGGCGTTGTGGGTCGAACAGGAGGGCGTCTTTCTGCAGGCGTCCGCCGTCGGGGTGTCGGTAGCGGTGGCGTGGTTGGGGCGGTGGCCCGGTCGGTTTGGCCGGCCGGGTGGCCGGGTCGATGATGTTGCCGTGGCGGTCGGTGAAGGTCAGTCCGTCGGGGAGGTCGGCGTTGCCGGTGATGCCCAACTCGCCGAGGTGATGCTGGCGGTGGCAGGCGCGGGCAGAGGGCGGCGAGGTTCCACGTTTCGGTCGGTCCGTGGTCGCCGGTCCAGTGGATGATGTGGTGGATCTGTAGCCAGCGGCTGTTCGGGCACCACGGCACCCGACACTTCTGGTCGCGGTGCTCGACGATGCGGCGGGTGCGGTCGGGGACGATCCGTTGGGTCCGTCCGACGTTGACCGGATAGCCGCCGATGCGGGTGATCGGGGTGACGTCGCCGTCGCAGCCGAGCAGGTCGCGGATGGCGTCGGGGACCCGGGCGCCGTTGCTCCACGTCGCCGTCGGCTCACCGGTGTCGGGGTCGAAGTCGATGAACACGTTGATGCGGAATCGTTCGCGGCGGGCGGCGGCGGTGCTGTCGAGGCCGCGGTTGGCCAACTCGACGGCGGCGTCAGCCCAGGTGACGTCGCCGACACCGTCGCGGAACAGTTCGTCGCGCATCGCCGCCAACGCCGCTTCGAACACGGCGCCACGGTCGAGGTGCAGACGCAGCGTGCATTCCCACATGCCGTGGCGGTTGGGTCCCATCGTCACCGACTCATGATCGTCGGGCTTCGGCTTGGGTTCGGGTGGGTTGGCGGCCCGCACGGCGCTGCGCAACTGGGGGATCGTCAGCACCGTCGCCAACTCGGCGAACTCGGCGTCGTCACCGGGCTCGCACTCGACGGCGATCGCTGCCTGGTCGACCGACAGGCGTCCGTCGTCGAAGCATTCGGTGATCCGCGGATGGGTCTCCCGGGCGGCGGCCAGGGCGACGAGTTGGTGGACGTTGGAGCCGGTGAGCCCGGTCTGCCATTGCACCCATTGGGCCAGTGACCGGATCCCGTGGCCCTGCCACGCCCCCGTCGCCGCCGCCTCGCCGACCAACCGGCTCAGTTCGGCGGACAACACGTTGAGCTGCCCGCAGACCTCGGCGATGCGCGGCTCCAGACCGCGTGCCGCAGCTTCGCTGGCGGTGCTGGCACCGATCGGCGCGGCGTCGGCGGTAATCGCCTCGCTGTACTCCAACGTCCCAGCACTCATACCTGACATCTACAGACGTTCGCACCAAATGCAACACCTGTTCGACAATTCTTGAGCTGGCATCCTCGTGGGAGGAGACATGCTCCGCCGCCGCTGCCTGGGGTGGCATGCTTTGCGCCGAAATCACGGAGGTGGGCAATGACGACACGCGAGCGGACGCGAATCACCCGAATGGCTGGCGCCTGCCTGGCCGTCAGCTTGGTGCTCGCGGCGTGTGGCGACGACGACGATGACGCTGCGTCGGTGACCAGCGCAGCCGTCGCCGAGGTGTCCGCCGAGACGACCGAGGCTGCCGACGGGGCTGGCGAGACGACCGCACCGCCGCCGAGATCTCTGCCGTCGAGACGACTGCCGCAACCGACGATGCGACGGCAACGAGCGCGGCTGCCGGCGATGACGCTGCGGCGACGACTGCAGCGGAGATGGAGTCGCGTCGACGTCGAGCGCTCCCGAATCGAGCGCCCCCGAATCGAGCGCCCCGGCAAGCGAGGTGTGCGCCGCACGCGACGACTTGTCGGACTCCGTCGCCGCCCTCGGCGACGTCAGCATCTCCGACGTCACGTCTGGCGGGATGAGCGCAGTCACCGACGCCATCGGCGATGTCCGGGAGGACCTCGCCGCCGTCGGATCAGCGGCGGGCGCTGAACTGCGCAGTCAGGTGCAAGACGTCGAGGACGACCTCGGCGAGCTCGAGACCGCTGTCGAGGCCGTCGGCGACGGCGGCAGCGTGCGCGACGCCGTGTCGGCGTTGGGCAACGTCGTGACCACCGCAGGAACATTGCTCGTGTCCTTGGGCACGAGCTGCCCGACTGCGACGTCAACTCCGGAGTCCACCCCGACGACCGCCGGCTGAGTCAGCGCCGGCGGCTGCCAGCCTTGACGATGGCGGCGAACTCATCGTCGGCCAAGGGCACCACGGACAGGCGGTTGCCCTTGGCCAGCAGGCGTGAGTTGGCCAACTCCGGCATCGCCCGCAGCTCGTCGAGGGGCACGTAGCGCAGCTTCTTCACGGGTGCCACCGTGACGATGTCCCAGCGCGGATCGTCGGGCTTGGAAGCCGGGTCGTAGTACTTGGCTGCCGGGTCGAACTGGGTCGGGTCGGGCTCGGCCTCCTTGACGATCTTGCAGATTCCGGCGGCTCCCGGCGGGTTGGTCGAGGAGTGATAGAAGATCGCCTGATCGCCCTTGCGCATGGCGCGCAGATAGTTGCGCGACTGGTAGCTGCGGATGCCGTCCCACGGTTCGCGACGGGCGGCCACGAGGTCGTCGTAGCCGAACTCGTCCGGCTCTGACTTGAGCAACCAGTACGCCATCTCGGGGGCCATTCGTAGCACGCTCTTCGGTCGGTGGGGGTGACTTTGGTTACCGGCGTGCCGGGTACGGTCGCAGGGCATGCGCGGAAGAGCGATCGCCGCCGCCGCATTCGCCTGCGGTCTGGCCGGGTGTCAGGGAGCGATCGCTGCTGCCGCACCGCCGGCGCCCGGCACGCCGATCACCGTCAGCTACGCCGATCTCCCGCCGGCGCTCAACCTCGTGCCCTACGCCGTCGTCGACGTACCAGTCGACACCGAGCTGGAGGTTGGCACGAACGTGCCGGAGGTGGCGGTGCTCGCGGACGGCGGGGCGATCCTCGTCGACGAGGGCGGCTCAACGGCGTTTCTCGTCGGCCGCGACGGCAGCGTGTCGTCGGTCGCCCTCGACGTCGTGCCCCGGTTCATCGTCGCCACACCCGGCCCTGTCGTGTACGGGCTCGCCGAAGCGGGTGGAGGTGGTATCGAGTCCGTTGCCATCTCGTTGATGGGGGCCAACGCCGGGCAGGTGATCGCTCGTCAACCGGTCGTCGATCCTTCTCAATACCTCGAGTTGCCACTCGGAGCGTTCGGCAACACCGCGGCCGGCGTGGTCGATCGCGTTCGGCAGCCGGGCGCGGTGATGATCGGTCACGTCGACGTCACGGGCAGTCCGGCAACGGTTGCCGCAGGCCCGCTGTGGACGATCAACGGTGACAACGTCGTGAGCAACGGCTCGCGGCAGTGGACGTTGGCAGTCGAGCGGCACCCCGACTGGACGCCGCAGTTCGCCGGTGAGTCCCCTCCGGCACCGACCTCCAACGGGGGCGGCGTGTATTGGACCTACGTCGGAGCGCCGATCGAAGGGAACGAGTTCTCCCAGACGATGCCGGTGATCGCCGCCCTCGCCGCCGACGGCACGGGCGCGTGGCACACGGTGCCGACCGGCTGGCAGGTCGTTGCCAGCGACATCGGCGGGACCGTGTTCGCCCGCCGGGTCGGCGACACGGTCGAGTTGGCCCGCCTCGACGAGGCGCTCGCCAACGCCCGGGTCTGCGACGACTACGCCGACAGTGTCGAGTACCCGCTGCGGCTGTGTGACTCCGGCGAGGCGGTCAGGGTCGTCCAACTCGCCCTCCGCAACACCGTCGCCCCGGAGTTGGAGGTCGACGGCTACTTCGGCCCGCGAACCGAGGTCGCCGTCCGCGAGTTCCAGCGGTCCGCCGGGCTCGCCGTCGACGGCCTCGTCGGGCCACGCACGTGGCCGGCGCTGACCGCCGACTTCGTCTACGGCCGGGACGAGGACGGCAGTGGCGTGGTCGACCCGTGGGAGCTCGACCCGACTCCGGAGATCGCCGGCTTCCCGGAGGACAGCCCTCCGCTGTGCCAGGGCTGTGAGATCTGGGCGGTGATCCTCGCCGCCGCGCCGATGCTCGACGACCCGGCGTTGGTCGCCGCAATCGAAGCTGCCCACGCCGTCGGTTATGCCACCGGACAGACCGGCTGCGACGAGGGTGCCGCTGCAGCAATGGGGGCACCGGCGGGGTCGCTGACGGTGAGCGTGTACTTCGGCACCGAAGCCGATGCGCGTGCGGCGCAGGCGGCGTTCGCCGAACGCGGGGTGTCGAGCACCGTTGCCCTCGTGCGTACCTTCTGCCTCGACTAGGGCCGGTCGAGTGGTGAGCGACGGGCACGGCGCGGCGCTGACCTATCGTCCTAGCGGTGCCCGCGCAATCTGACCTCGCGTCGACCAGCGTCGTCATCGCCGACGACAGCTACTTGGTTCGCGAAGCGGTCGCTCGGCTGCTCGACGCCGAGGATGACCTCTCAGTGGCTGGTGTCGCCGGCTCCTACGACGAGCTCCTGGAACTGGTCGACGAACTTGCGCCAGACGTCGTCGTCACCGACATCCGCATGCCGCCAACCGGCACCGACGAGGGCATCCGGGCCGCCGCCCGCTTGCGCCAGAGTCACCCCACGACCGGCGTCGTCGTGCTCAGCCAGTTCGCCGCTCCGTCGTATGCCCTGGCGCTCCTCGAGGCGGGGTCCGATGGCCGCGCCTACCTGCTCAAGGATCGCGTCGCCGACGCCGACGATCTCGTCGATGCCGTGCGCGCCGTGGCGGCGGGCGGATCGGTCATCGACTCCAAGGTCGTCGAGCAGCTCGTCGCCTCACGAGCGCGCAGCGCCAGCTCACCGATCGAACGGCTCACGCCACGCGAGCGCGAGATCCTTGGAGAGATGGCCCAGGGCAAGAGCAACGCCGCCATCGCGGCAACGCTGATCCTCAGCGAACGCGCCGTTGAGAAGCACATCAACTCGATCTTCTCGAAGCTCCACCTCACCGAGGAGCCCGACATCAATCGGCGGGTCAAGGCGGTCCTCGTGTACCTCTCGGCGGCGGGAAGCTAGCAACACCACTGGTGGCGTAGTGGCACCCTCGCCCGCTGCTCAGGGCCGTGGGACACTTGGGTGAGAAGGAGAGCACCGTGCCCGACCGAGTGACCGTGATGATCGTCGACGACCAGGCGCCGTTCCGCGCCGCGGCGCGTGCGGTCGTCGACCGCATCGACGGGTTCGAGTTGGTCGCCGAGGTCGCGTCGGGGGAGGAGGCCGTCGCCGCCAGCGCCGCCCACACGCCCGACCTCGTGCTGATGGACATCAACATGGGCGAGCTCGACGGCATTGCCGCGACACGGTTGATCACCACCGCCAGCCCGGACACAAAGGTGATCCTGGTGTCCACCTACGAACTCGAAGATCTACCGCCCGGGGCGCTGGCCAGCGGCGCCGTCGGCTACGTCAACAAGGACGAGCTGTCCCCGAAGGTCGTACGCCGGATGTGGGAGAACGGCGGCGACGTGCCCTGGCCAGCCGCTGATCGATCGCCGGGGAACGGCTCAGGCGGCGGGCAGGGGGAGGGTGCCGGTCACGGTCGTGCCCTCCCCCGGCTGCGACCGCACCGTCAGCGTGCCCCCGAAGGCGCCGAGGCGGTCGGCCATGTTGACGAATCCGTGGCCGTCGCCGGAGGCCGACGTGGTGTCGAAGCCGGCACCGTCGTCGCTGACTTCGAAACCGAGAACCCTGTCGGCCTCCCAGACCCGGACCGCGACCTTCGCCGACTCACCGGCGTGCTTGCCGGCGTTCTGCAGTGCTTCCAGCACGCAGAAGTACACGGCGGCCTCCATGTCGGCGCCGTAGCGGCCGATGCCCGACGTTTCGACCGTGGTGGCGACAGCGGCCCGTGTCGCTGCGGCGGGCAGCGCCTCGGCCAGTCCCCCCGACATGAGCAGCGGGGGGAAGATCCCGTGCGCCAACGAGCGCAGCTCGGTGATCGCCCCCTGCAGGTCGCCCTTGATCTCGTCGATCATCGCCAGGGCGTCGGCAGGGTCGTCCTCGACGGCATCCTTGGCGAGGCGCAGCTTCACCGCAAGGGCGACAAGATGCTGTTGGGCGCCATCGTGGAGGTTGCGTTCCAGCTTGCGCCGCTCGGCGTCGCCGGCCGCCACGATGCGGCCCACGAATGCTGCAGCTCCTCGTTGCGCTGCTGGAGCTCCTCCAGGCTGGCCTGCAGGGCGGCGTCGAGCTGGAGGTTGTGCAGCGCCAAGGCGACCTGACGGGCGAGCTCGGTGAGCACGTGGTCCTCGGCCTCGGTGAACGCCTCGCCGTCGTGAGGGCGGGTCACCGCGATGACCCCGAGCAGTTCGCCGGCGTGAGCGATCGGAGCCACGCGCGTGGCCGCCGAACCGCCCCGTCCGACGAGCTGCGGCAGCCAGACGTCGAGCCAGGTCCCGCCACTGATACCGGCGCGGGCGATCACCGGTAGTTCCTTGGCGCCGATGGTGATCGGTGCAGCCTGGCGATGGGGGACGCCGGACGCCAGCTCGTAGTGCCCGGCCTGGCCGGTCCACACCTCGGCGGACTCCAGCACCATCGACTTGCGCAGGCTCTCGGCGAGCTGGAGGAGCAGCTCGTCCATCGGGATCGAGCGGGTCAGCCGCTGACCGAACGTGCGCAACGTTTCGTCGGGGGCGACCCGCTCGCCGTAGACGAGACGGTTGGCCCGTTCAGTCAGCCAGCGCCGAGCAGGCAGGTAGAGCAGCGCGGCGAGGCCAGCGGCGACCATCGACAGCAACAGCAGCGCGCGTTCGTCGTCCGTAGGGGTGCGGCGAGGCCGAGGATGACGACCACGTAGATGCCGACGACGAGCGCCGTCAGCCCGGCGAGGGCGACGGTGTGGGTGAGTAGGCGATCGACCCTGGCAACCATCCTCGGCAGCGTCCCGCACCCGAGTCCGATGGGAACGAAACCGGTGAGGGCGAGGGCGACGGCACCGGCGTCGTCCGGCCAGTCGCTGAGCAGCCGGAGGGCGACGACGACGACGCCGGCCTCGGCCGCGACGGCCATGCCCCAACCAACCCATTGCATCCGGCGCCGGTCCTCCGCCCCCGCCTTCACATAGCGGGCATGGGCGGCATACAGGCCGATGCCCAGCGCACGAGCCAGAACAGGGCCAGCGGCCAGACGAGCAGGTGCTCCGGTTGGCGAGCAGACCGAGACCGATCGCCGCGCCGCTGGCGTAGCCGGCGAGCACTGTGTTGCGCCGGATCGGCGTCACCAGGCGGGCGTCGGCCAGGCCGAGCAGCAGGTGCAGGGCGACCGCCGGAAGCAGCGCGGCAGCGAAGCGCAAGGCGACGTCCCAGGCCAACTCGGCGGACCCGTCGAGGGCCCGATGGGCGAGCATCGCCGCGCGAGCGTGCCGACCGCCCCGAGGAGCGCTCCGCCGAGGACGATCGGTGCGAGTCGCGCGCCGCCGACGCAACCCGAGGAGGAGGCCTGCCGCAGCCCACAGGACGACGAGATCGGCCGGACGATCTCCACCGCCGACGGCCCGTCGGCCAGGGCGATCGCCAGGGCGGCACCGGCGATGACCACCGCGATCGGGGCGCCGAGCGGCAGTAGGCCGGACGCAACTCGGCGTACGTCGACGCGCCCCCCGGGCCCGCGAAGCCGCCCGGGCACGTCTCGGTCGAGGGCGATCACCATGGTGCTCCCAGTGGACTCCTCCGACCACGCCGCGACAAGGGCGCTACCTGGGGAACGGGAGGTGGTGCCA
>CAVSZO010000062.1:0-12474 GCA_963732335.1 Ilumatobacteraceae bacterium
TTCGGAGCGGCCACGGTCGCGGGTCAGTCCGTGATTCGGTGCTGCCATTCGGTCGTCCCGTTCGGTGGTGCGTCCAGCAGTTTGGGCGCCATGACGACGGGGAGGTTGTTGTGACGTAACTGAGCGACAAGCTGAGGGCAGCCTGCCGGTGCGAGTCCGGTCCGGGGAGACGCCAAGGTCCCCGGTAGTGAAGCCCCCGTGCGTCATCGAGAGGTGGGGTGCGAAGCGGGGTGGAGCAACTGGCCAGTCCGCAACGTGAAGTGAAGCCTGCAGCGCCGTGAGACGCGGTCCGCTTTCGGGTGGACACAAGGAGGAGCCGAGCCTGTCACCGAAGGGCGAAGGCCATGGACGGCATCGTTGGTCTTGGAGCCGATGCCTAGGAACCTCCCGGCGTAGGGGGCGTGGAATGGTCAGAGGGTTGTCCTTGGAACTGGAGAGGTCCTCCTCGGCCCCGTCCTGCGGGGACGGGTAGCAGTCCCTGCCTATAACCGGCGACGGGAAGGGGCAGGCGGCCGAGAGGAAGTCGGAGGGGGTCGTAGTAGCGGTGATGGTCGGGACAACACAACCCGGCCGGAGCGAAGGGCCCCTGCTTCATCGATGCACGACAAGGAGTGGAGGAATCCTGGTGAGTGCCGAGCGATCGGCTAGGTCCGTCAGCCACACCGAGGGTGTGGACAAGGTTCGAGCCCTCCAACGCGTGCTGTATCGCAGTGCCAAGCAAGACCCGCAACGTCGTTTCCACGCCCTCTACGACAAGGTCGCCCGCAGCGACGTCTTGTGGCAGGCGTGGGTCGACGTGGCCACCAACGGTGGAGCCCCCGGAGTCGATGGTGTCTCGATCGACGCCATCGGCGATGGGGGAGTGGAGGGAGTGCGAGCCTTCCTCGATGGACTCGCCGCCGAGCTGCGGGCCGGTTCGTATCGGCCCCAGCCGTTGCGGCGGGTGCACATCCCCAAGCCGGGCAAGCCGGGCGAGACCCGGCCACTCGGCATTCCCACGGTCCGTGATCGGGTGATCATGGCGGCCGCCAAGATCGTCTTGGAGCCCGTCTTCGAGGCGAACTTCTCGCCGGTCAGTTTCGGGTTCCGCCCGAAGCGCTCGGCCCACGATGCCCTCGAGGTGATCAGGGTCGAGGTCAACCGGAGCGTGCAGTGGGTGCTCGACGCCGACATCAAAGCGTGTTTCGACAACATCGATCACGACGCCTTGATCGCCCAGGTTGAGCGGCGGGTGTCGGATCGGCAGCTGTTGAAGCTGCTGCGAGCCTGGCTGCGGGCAGGGGTGTTCGAGGGCGGGGTGGTCTCCGACACGGAGGCCGGCACCCCGCAGGGTTCGCCGCTGTCTCCATTGCTGGCCAACATCGCCTTGCACGTCTTGGACGAGCACTGGGCGACGCTGAGCTGGCTGGGGGTGCTGGTTCGTTACGCCGATGATCTCGTCGTGCTGTGCCGCACTCGGCAGCGGGCCGAACGGGCCCGCCAGCGGGTGGCGGCGATCCTGGCACCGCTCGGGCTGCAGCTGCATCCCGACAAGACCAGGCTCGTCTCCCTCGCCGAGGGTCGGGACGGCTTCGACTTCTTGGGCTTCCACCATCGTTTGGTGAAGTCCTGGAAGTGGCGAGGTCGCTACTACCTGAACAGGTGGCCGTCCACTCGCGGCCATCGGCTCGATCCGAGCCAAGGTTCGGGAACGGACGGATCGGCGATACGCCAGCGCCCCGGTGGAGGTGATCGTCGGCTCCCTCAACCCCGTGCTGCGGGGCTGGGGGAACTACTTCCGGCACGGCAACTCCAGCCGGAAGTTCGGAGCCGTCGACAGTTACGTCCACCAACGCCTGGCCCGGCTGGCCAGCATCAAGCACGGGCTCCGAGGCACTCAACTGGGGCCGCCGGTTCGACCACCGATGGCTGCAGTCCCTCGGCGTTCACCGGCTCACCGGAACCGTCGGCCCGTGGGGTGCGCATGCCTGACGATGAACGATGTCGGAGAGCCGTGTGCGGGAGAACCGCACGCACGGTTCGATAGGGGGCCGCTGGAGCGACCACGTCCCGGACAGCGACAGACGAACAACCCCACCCGGGGCCATCGCCTGGTACCTGCCCGGAACGCCGTCAAACCAGCGGCCTACCTCACCTCGGTGGACGTGACTACCGTCCGTCGGCGGCGCTGGCGAGAGCAAGCATGCCGGGGGGTGAACGCCTCGCGTCGTACGTCTGGGACATCGGCAAGGCTCGACCGAACGCCTCGACATCGGAAAGTTGGCAGCTCAGCAGGTTCCCGAGTTCGACGGGCTGCCGGGAGTCGCGTCCTGAATCGCCAGGATCGGCGCCCGCCCGTCGGCGCGAACTACAAACGCCGCAACCGAACGACACCTTGTCGGCCCCGGCCGGCGTGGCGCGCCAGATCGGGCATCTTCCTCCTCGCTGACGCCTGTGACAACCTCGTCAAGCGTGTGAAGCTTGACCGGCTCTTGCATTTGGGCGGTGGTGCGAGAGTTGGGTGAACAGGGCTGGACGGATGGGGCGAGGAGCCCGGCATGCAGGTGACAGGGTGGCTGGACGGGTACCAGCGGCGACATCGTTGGGCGGGGTTTCCCGTTGCCGTGATTTACAAGTTCTTCGAGGACCAGGGTCCCTACCTTGCCGCGCTGATCACGTTCTACGGCTTCCTGTCGCTGTTCCCGCTGCTGCTCCTGTTGGCGTCGGTGCTCGGCTTCGTGCTCCAGGACAACAGCGACCTTGAGCAACGGATCCTCGACTCGGCGTTGAGCCAGTTCCCGGTGATCGGCGACCAGTTGAGCGACCCGGTGGGTCTGCAAGGCAACCGCACTGCCGTCGTCATCGGTGGGCTGGTCGCGCTGTACGGCGCCCTCGGTGTCGCTCAGGCGTTGCAGAATGCCATGAACGTCGCCTGGTCGGTTCCGCGCAACCGTCGACCGAACCCCGTCAAGGTGCGTCTGCGCAGCGTGCTGCTGATCGGCACCGCCGGCATCGCCGTCCTCGCCACGACGATCCTGTCGGCGCTCGGCGGCAGCGCCGCGAACAGCGGCGCCCTGTTCACGGGATGGGTCGCAGTCCTCGTGACGGCCGCCGCAGTGGTCGTCAACGCAGCCATCTTCGTTGTCGCCTTCCGTGTCTCCACGGCCATCAAGCTCAGCGTGCGCGACGTCGCGCCCGGCGCCATCATCGCCGCCGTCATCTGGCAGTTGCTGCAACTGTTCGGGACGGCTTACGTGGCCAACGTCGTCAAGGACGCCAACGCCACCTACGGGGTGTTCGCCGTGGTGCTTGGCCTGCTGGCGTGGAT
The DNA here is from genome assembly GCA_963732335.1 of Ilumatobacteraceae bacterium. Classification (GTDB taxonomy): domain Bacteria; phylum Actinomycetota; class Acidimicrobiia; order Acidimicrobiales; family Ilumatobacteraceae; genus Desertimonas. The sequence goes on from CAVSZO010000062.1 coordinate 3,308, forward strand.
CTTCCTGGCAGCCCTCGGTGTCGTGGTGAGCGTCGAGATCAACGTCGTGCGCACCAAGCACCTGTTTCCACGCGCCCTGCTCACCCCGTTCACCGACAACGTCGATCTCACCAGCGCCGATCAACGCGCCTATACCGACGCGGCGACGGCCCAGCGACACAAAGAGTTCGAGTCCGTCGACGTCACCTTCGACCACGACGGACAGGAGGCCTCGGCGCGGAAGCGGACCGCCAACGAGCTCGTGACGAATCAACACGAAATCGTACGCACCGACGACGCCTGACGGACCGAATTCACCACCCCCGCCCGATCCGTGCCGGCTCGTCCGATCATGTGTTACGAATTCGATTTCAGCGGGTGAGTGGCAAGGTCGAAGGCTGATTGGCACGGCACCCTTGGACACGTTGACAGGTCCTCGATCACCAGCCCTCGTCCTCGTCGCGCGCCACCGCCCGCATTGCCGTCGCCGTCGACGTCGTGAGTTTGGCCGCCTTGTTCGGAACCTCGACGGCGTACCACCGGCTGGCCCGCAGCTCGACCGCCAGGCGCCGCCTGCGGCGGCTCGACCACTCGATGATCTCTGTGCTCATCGCCGGTACCTAAACACCCCTGTGTGTCCTCGCCCTCCCGGCGGTGTGGGGGATCCCCTTCTCGCCGCTGTCTGGGGCGCCGCCACTGCGGGCGTCGTGGTCAAGGCAGCCGATATCCAGGGTCTCGTCGGCGTGTCAGATGCCCTCTACATCATCCTCGGCTGGGCAGTCATCGTCGCTCTGCCCGTCCTCGTCGTATCGGTCCCGGCGTCTGGGCTGGCGCTGATGGTGACTGGCGGCATCGCCTACACCGTTGGAGCAATCGTCTTCCTCCGGGGTCGCCCCGATCCGCGACCCAACGTGTTCGGCTTCCACGAGGTCTGGCACGCCTGCACCATCGCGGGGCCGTCAGCCACTTCGCCATGGTGTGGCTCATCGTCGCGTAGGCGGCGCACCCACCTCCCCCGGGGACCGGCCGTGGCCACGGCCCGCGGCGACCATCGGGTTTCCGACTGTGCGTCCTCGGGTGCGGTGATCGATCTTGGGTCTGTCCGGCAGTTGGCCCGTCACGACAGGCGACGAGACGACGGCGTCGGAACGCGCCGCTTCCCTGACGAAGGTCGGATGCGTCGCAATAAGTGAATGCGGCAGCACCCGGGCGAGCGATGTGGCAGGACCGTGGATCACCCGGGTGCTCGTTGGCGTTGGGGGCGAGTGTCGGATTCGACGAGGACGTCGAGCACCTCGCCGATGGTGCGTTGCTGGGTGATGGCTTCTCGTAGCGGCAGGTGAGCCTGGATCTGGTAGCGGTTGCGTCGGCCGTCCTTGGCCTTGACGACGTAGCCGCTGGCGGTCAGGTCGGTGACGATGCTGTAGGCGCTGCGTTCGGTGATGTCCAGCGTCGTGGCGATGTCGCGCAGGCGGACCCCGGGGTCGTGGGCGATGCACACGAGGACCCGGGCGTGGTTGGTGAGGAAGCTCCACTCCGTCATGGCGCGCAGAGCCTAGCTCAATATTTCTGGAAGTATGTTGCTAGTGTCATGCAACCGGCATACGATGGGTGTACACCCCGAGATTGCCGGTCGCCGACCGTCGCTGCTCAGGGTGATCGAAAGGATCTGACATGTTGATTCGATCCGAGCCATTCCGCGAGTTCGACCGGCTCACCGAGGCGATGTTCAGCGAACGCCGGGCCCGCCAAATCCCTGTCGACGCCTACCGTCGGGGCAACGAGTTCACGGTCTCGTTCGACCTCCCCGGCGTCGATGCCCGCTTCATCGACCTGACCGTCGAGAAGGATCTGCTCACCGTGCGGGCGACGCGCGGCTGGGTCCGCGCCGAGGGCGATCAGATCCAGATCGCCGAACGGGCCCAAGGCGAGTTCAGCCGCCAACTGTTCCTCGGCGAGGGCCTCGACCGTGACCACCTCAGCGCCACCTACGAAAACGGTGTGCTCACCCTGACCATCCCCGTCGCCGAGGAGGCCAAGCCCCGCAAGGTCGAGATCACCAACGCCGGAGACGTCGTTGAGGCCGTCACCGCAGGCTCCGCCGCCGAGTAAGCACCGGGCTCACCTCCAACGGCACGGCTCAATGGCGAGCCGGGCCGTTGCCGGTCAGCGCTGGGCAGCGGAACCGTCACCTCGGACGCACCCACAAGTGTCGGGCGCGTCCTTCTCGGCTGGATCAACGCGGCCGCAAACCACGTACCTGAGCCTTCGCGCTCGTATCTCCGCGCCTGTCGACCAGCTTGGTGTGCCCGTCCGACATCCACACCACGTTCGCCTCCACGACCAGGGTGTCGGCCCGCACCGTTTGGACTTCAACACCGTGGCCTCGACCGCTTGTCCAACCACCCCTCGAAGATGAACGCCAGACCCATCGTCACTCCTGCGACGTGGTGTCCCGCCTCCATGTGATCTTCACGATGAAGTGGCCCTCAGCTGCTGTCTTCGCGACTACCACTCCTGCCTCGGCATTCAACTTGATTCCGAACTCGACGACATGCTCCTCGGAGGCAAGCTCCCGCAGCGTTTCCAACACGACGCGAATTGCCGGCCACGCGGCCTGAATCGCCTCGTCGAGGCGCGTCTCGGCCTGAAGCACCCCTACCTGGTTGCGCGCGATGTGCTCCGTGCCGATGCTGACTTCGGCGACCTCAACGAGCACTGGACCATGCCCTGTTTCGAACTGAACAATCTCGGTCACACGAACCGCCCCTACGACTGGTTGGATGGCGACCAACGTGAGAAGCGCTTTGGTACGGGCGCCCGCACGACTGGGGCGACCTCGACCCTAGCGTGGTGATGAAGCCGCTGGCGGATGGTCAGCCACCCGCGCTCGCACAGGATCGAGCGGACACCACTTCCGGTAGGTGCGTGACCTCTCGACACCCGACACGAATGTGTCGCCTGCCCGACTAGCTGCGTGAGCCGCAAGATCCGATGAGCGGCGCGCATATCTCCGCGTCGGCGCCCACGGCCCAGTTCAAGCCCGCCTCGCCACCCCGGTCCGTTGTCCCAGAGCAACGAAACTCTCGATGCGCCGGCCCGTCCTCGACCGCCGGCTCGGAGGCGACGCTGCCGCGCCCTCAATGCGTTCGGAGCGGCCCCCTCGGCCCGCCGTCGCTGTCACTCGTGTCAGAGCCCCGGGAAACCGTCGAGCAGCACCAAGCACTCGCCGTCGATGGGTCCTCCGTCGAGGACGTCGAAGCGCAGCGCGTCACGTTCGAAGTACGAGACCCGGCGTCGCCCGGTTCGGACTGCGCGTGTTCCGACGTTGGTCGTCACCGTGTTCGCGACGCATGGTTCGCCGCTGCGACCTGTTGGCGTCGCGTCATGCGGCAACCGAGAGGTTCCGGCAACCCAGGCATCCGCCCATCAGCGCGCATTGCCGTCGTCGACCCAGTACCGCGCTCCGGAGAACAGCCCCAACCTCGTCGAGCGATGCCAATATTCCGCCGCATCGTGGCGAGCGCCGGTCGAACGTGGCGCTGCCCAGCGCACCTACCGGGCGGACGGGAGCACCAGGCGAACGGTGATCGAAGTTCAGCCGAATTCAGAGACGTCAACGAGGCGCTCGTCGTCGGCCGGTAGAAGACCAACTGCGGGCCGACGTTCGAGTTGACCTCGAACGTGAGCGCCAGCTCGACCGATTCACCGCTGGCCAAATCGGCCTCCTCGGTGATCTCGTCGTCGGCCTCGGCCTGCGCGGCCGTCGGGACGTTGTTGGCGGTCGTGACGAAACCGTCGTTGTCCTGCAGGATGAAGTCGTCGATGGCAACACCGAAAGTGCCTTCGGTGATCAGGCTCTCGACGCTCACCGTCACGCGCACGTACTCGCGGCCGGACTCTGGATCGTTGCCCTCCTCGTAGTCGGTCCACGCCAGCTCTGCTCCCGTCACAGTGACGGTGGCGACACGGTTCCCGGACTCGTCGTAGATGGTCGCCGGCTCGACCGCCGGGGCCTCAGTCGTGTCGGTGGGTGCGGGGATCGTGCCATCGGCGGCCGTGGATTCGGTGACCACACCGGTTTCCGCCGGCGCAGACTCCGATGAAGGGGCACTTTCCATCAAGCGGGAGGAGTCGTATCCGGCGGCGTCGTGGCGACCACGGCGCCGGCGGGGAACGACGGCGGCAAGCACCACTGCGGCCATCACGTGTCGGCGCATGAGACCTTCCTTTCGTCGGGGGGCTGCCGGCCGACCGCGTCGGCTGCGGCCGCCTTCAATATCCTATTCCACCCAACATCAAACGGCCGATCGCTCCGATGCAGGTGACAGGGTGGCTGGACGGGTACCAGCAGCGACATCGTTGGGCCGGGTTTCTCGTGGCCGTGATTTACAAGTTCTTCGAGGACCAGGGTCCCTACCTTGCCGCTCTGATCACGTTCTACGGCTTTCTGTCGCTGTTCCCGCTGCTGTTGCTGTTGGCGTCGGTGCTCGGCTTCGTGCTCCAGGACAACGGCGACCTTGAGCAACGGATCCTCGACTCGGCGTTGGGCCAGTTCCCGGTGATCGGCGACCAGTTGAGCGACCCGGTGGGTCTGCAAGGCAACCGCACTGCCGTCGTCATCGGTGGGCTCGTCGGCGAACTACGGCGCCCTCGGAGTCGCTCAGGCGTTGCAGAATGCCATGAACGTCGCCTGGTCGGTTCCGCGAAACCGTCGACCCAACCCGGTCAAGGTGCGTCTGCGCAGCGTGCTGCTGATCGGCACCGCCGGCATCGCTGTCCTCGCCACGACGATCCTGTCGGCGCTCGGCGGCAGCGCGGCGAACAGCGGCGCCCTGTTCACGGGATGGGTCGCAGTCCTCGTGACGGCCGCCGCAGTGGTCGTCAACGCAGCCATCTTCGTTGTCGCCTTCCGTGTCTCCACGGCCATCAAGCTCAGCGTCCGCGACGTCGTGCCCGGCGCCATCATCGCCGCCGTCATCTGGCAGTTGCTGCAACTGTTCGGGACGGCCTACGTGGCCAACGTCGTCAAGGACGCCAACGCCACCTACGGGGTGTTCGCCGTGGTGCTCGGCCTGCTGGCGTGGATCTTCCTGGCAGCCCTCGGTGTCGTGGTGAGCGTCGAGATCAACGTCGTGCGCACCAAGCACCTGTTTCCATGCGCCCTGCTCACCCCCTTCACCGACAACGTCGATCTCACCAGCGCCGACCAACGTGCCTATACCGACGCGGCGACGGCCCAGCGACACAAAGAGTTCGAGTCCGTCAACGTCACCTTCGACCACGACGGACAGGAGGCCTCGGCGTGGAAGCGGACCGCCAACGAGCTAAACGAAGAATCAACACGAAATCGTACGCACCGAAGACGCCTGACGCACCGAATCACCAGCCCCGCCCGATCCGTGCCGGCTCGTCCGATCATGTGTTACGAATTCGATTTCAGCGGGTGATCGGCAAGGTCGAGGGCTGATTGGCACGGCACCCTTGGACACGTTGACAGGTCCTCGATCGCTAGCCCTCGTCCTCGTCGTGCGCCACCGCCCGCAGTGCCGTCGCCGTCGACGTCGTGAGGGGGCCGCCTGGTCCGGAACCTTCACGGCGCACCACCGGCTGGCCCGCAGCTCCACTGCCAGGCGCCGCCTGCGGTGGCTCGACCACTCCATGATGTCTGTGCTCACCGCCGTTATCTGTGCACCCCTGTGTGTCCTCGATGCCCCGGCGGTGTCGGGCATCCCTGTCCTCTGCTGCTGTCTCGGGCGCCGCCACTGCGGGCGTCGTGGTCAAGGCGGCCGATATCCAGGGTCTCGTCGGCGTGTCAGATGCCCTCTACATCATCCTCGGCTGGGCAGTCATCGTCGCTCTGCCCGTCCTCGTCGTATCGGTCCCGGCGTCTGGGCTGGCGCTGATGGTGACTGGCGGGATCGCCTACACCGTTGGAGCAATCGTCTTCCTCCGTGGTCGCCCCGATCCGCGACCCAACGTGTTCGGCTTCCACGAGGTCTGGCACGCCTGCACCATCATCGGGGCCGTCAGCCACTTCGCCATGGTGTGGCTCATCGTCGCGTAGCGGCGCAGCCCCCTCCCCCGGGGACCGGCTCTGACCACGGGCGCACAGCAACCATCGGGTTTCCGACTATGCATCCTCGGGTGCGGTGATTGGTCTTGGGTCTGTCCGGCAGTTGGCCCGTCACGACAGGCGACGGGACGACGGCGTCCGAACGCGCCGCTTCCCTGACGAAGGTCGGATGCGTCGCAGTACGTGGGTCGGCAGCGCCAGGGCGACGGCGAAGTCGGCGGGAGAAGCGGTTGATCCGGGATGTCTTGTCGGCGTTGCGTGGCGGAGTGTCGGACTCGACGAGGACGTCGAGGACTTCACCGATGGTGCGTTGTTGGGTGACGGCTTCCCCGAGCGGGCGATGGGGCTGGATCTGGTAGCGGTTGCGTCGGCCGTCTTTGTGTTTCACCACGTAGCCGCTGGCGGTCAGGTCGGTGACGATGCTGTAGGCGCTGCGCTCGGTGATACCCAGCGTCGTGGCGATGTCGCGCAGGCGGATCCCCGGGTCATGAGCGATGCACACGAGGACCCGAGCATGGTTGGTGCGGAAGCTCCACGCGGGCATGGATGGTCGAGTCAGCAATAGAATGCTCGACCACTGTTGCTAGTGTTTCGCAACCGGCCTAGGCTGGGTGTACACCCCGAGCTTACCGGTCGCCGACCGAGAGCTGCCCGAGGGTGACTGAAAGGATCTGACATGTTGATTCGATCCGAGCCGTTCCGCGAGTTCGACCGGATCACCGAGGCGATGCTGAGCGAACGCCGAGCCCGCCAAATCCCTGTCGACGCCTACCGTCGGGGCGACGAGTTCACGGTCCGCGTTCGACCTTCCCGGCGTCGATGCCCGCTTCATCGACCTGACCGTCGAGAAGGATCTGCTCACCGTACGGGCGACACGCGGCTGGGTCCACGCTGAGGGCGATCAGATCCAGATCGCCGAACGAGCCCAGGGCGAGTTCAGCCGCCAGCTATTCCTCGGCGAGGGCCTCGACCGTGACCACCTCAGCGCCACCTACGAAAACGGTGTGCTCACCTTGACCATCCCCGTCGCCGAGGAGGCCAAGCCCCGCAAGGTAGAGATCACCGACGCCGGAGACGTGGTTGAGGCCGTCACCGCAGGCTCCGCCGCCGAGTAGGCACCGGGCTCACCTCCAACGGCACGGCTCAGTGGCGAGCCGGGCCGTTGCCGGTCAGCGCTGGGCAGCGGAACCGTCACCTCGGGCGCACCCACAAGTGTGGGCGCGTCCTCTCGAATCAACCCGGCCGCAAACCAGGTACCTGAGCCTTCGCGCTCGTATCTCCGGGCCTGTCGGCCAGCTTGGTGTTCCCGTCCGACATCGACACCACGTTCGCCTCCACGACCAGGGTGTCGGCCCGCACCGTTTGGACTTCAACACCGGGGCCTCGACCGCTTGTTCCACCACCCCTCGAAGATGAACGCCAGACCGATCGTCACTCCACCGACGTGGTGTCCCGCCTCCATCTGATCTTCACGATGAAGTGGCCCTCAGCTGCTGTCTTCACGACTACCACTCCTGCCTCGGCATTCAACTTGATTCCGAACTCGACAACATGCTCCTCGGAGGCAAGTTCCCGCAGCGTTTCCAACACGAACACGAATTGCCGGCCACGCGGCCTGTATCGCCTGGTCGAGGCGCGTCTCGGCCTGAAGCACCCCTACTTCGTTGCGCACGATGTGCTCCGTGCCGATGCTGACTTCCGCAAGGACCTCAACGAGCACTGGACCATGCCCTGTTTCGAACTGAACAATCTCGGTCACACGAATCGCACCTACGACTGGTTGGATGGCGGCCAACGTGAGAAGCGCTTTGGTGAGGGCGCACACACGACTGGGGCGACCTCGACCCTAGCGTGGTGATGAAGCCGCTGGCGGATGGTCTGCCACCCACGCTCGCAGAGGATCGAGCAGACACCACTTCCGGTAGGTGCGTGACCTCTCGACACCCGACACGACTGTGGCGCCTGCCCGACTAGCTGCGTGAGCCGCAAGATCCAATGAGCGCCTCGGATAAAAAGCGTCGGCGCCTACTGCCCAGTTTAACCTCGCCTCGCCACCCCGGTCCGTTGTCCCAGAGCAACGAAACTCTCGATGCGCCGGCCGCGTCCTCGACCGCCGGCTCGGAGGCGACGATGCTGCGCCCTCAATACGTTCGGGAGCGGCCCCTCGGGCCGCCGTTCGCTGCCCCTTGGTGTCAGAGCCGCGGGAACCCGTGGAGCAGCACCAAGCACTCGCCGTCGATGGGTCCTCCGTCGAGGACGTCGAAGCGCAGGCGCGTCACGTTCGAAGTACGAGACCCGGCGTCGCCCGGTTCGGACTACGCACGTTCCGACGTTGGTCGTCACCGTGTTCGCTCCGCATCCGCGACGCATGATTCGCCGCTGCGACCTGTTCGCGTTACGCGTCATGCGGCCACCGAGAGGTTCCGGCAACCCAGGCATCCGCCCATCAGCACGCGCATCGCCGTCGTCGACCCAGTACCCCGCTCGGGAGAACAGCCCCAACCTCGTCGAGCGATACCGATACTCCGCCGCATCGTGGCGAGCGCCGGTCGATCGTGGCGCTACCCAGCGCACCGACCGGGGCCGACGGGAGCACCAGGCGAACGGTGATCGAAGCCCGCCCAATTCAGAGACGTCAACGAGGCGCTCGTCGTCGGGCCGGTAGAAGACCGACTGCGGGCCGACGTTCGCGTTGACCTCGAACGTGAGCGCCAGCTCGACCGATTCGCCGCTGGCCAGATCGGCCTCCTCGGTGATCTCGTCGCCGGCCTCGGCCTGCGCAGCCGTCGGGGCACTGTTGGCGGTCGTGACGAAACCGTCGTTGTCCTGCAGGATGAAGTCGTCTACGGCAACACCGAACGTGCCTTCGGTGACCAGGCTCTCGACGCTCACCGTCACACGCACGTACTCGCGGCCGGACTCCGGATCGTTGCCCTCCTCGTAGTCGGTCCACGCCAGCTCTGTTCCCGTCACAGTGACGGTGGCGACAGGGTTCCCGGACTCGTCGTAGATGGTCGCCGGCTCGACCGCCGGGGCCTCAGTCGTGTCGGTGGGTGCGGGGATCGTGCCCTCGGCCGTGGATTCGGTGACCACGGCGGTTTCCGCCGGCGCA
>CAVSZO010000063.1:0-708235 GCA_963732335.1 Ilumatobacteraceae bacterium
CTCCTATGTCTTGTCAAGGGGCAATTGGCGACGGTGCTGGCAAACCAGTGATGGGCCACTCGAGGTTCGAGGGCAGGCTCTTATCAGGCCAGGCGGTGTCACCGGAGGGTTGGAGCGGCGGGCCGGCAGATCGTTCGAAAGACAGCCTGTTGGCGTCCGGGCATTATTGGGCCAGGCCCGCCACTCCGATCGTGGCGCTAGGCGCGTGGGAGGTGACGGTAGACCTCGCGGGCGACGTAGCGCTTGAGGACGCGCATGATCTCGGGTTTGGAGCGGCCTTCGGCGAGGCGGCGTTCGACGTAGGCGCGGGTGCGTGGGTCCGAGCTCATGCGGGTGAAGACGATGCGCCACAGGGCGTGGTTGGCTTGCCGGTTGCCGCCGCGGTTGAGCCGGTGACGAGTCACTTTGCCGGACGAGGCGTGGATCGGGGCGACCCCGCAGAGGTGCGCGAAGGCCGCTTCGGAGGTGATCCGTGCGGCGTTGTCGCCGGCGGCGACGAGCAACAAGGCGGCGGTGCGGACCCCGACTCCGGGTAGATCGAGCAGGCTCGGAGCGGTCGCTTTGACGAGGGCGGCGAGCTCGCTGTGGAGGCGGGTGCAGTCGGCGTCGATGTCGATGACGCGGCGGCCGAGGGTGTGCATCGCCAGGGTGGTGGCAGAGCTGACCGGGTCGCCATCAGGGTTCGCGGACAGCGCCGCGGCGTCACGGGTGAGACGTTTGACGGTGGCGCCACGGAACTGTTCCCGCAGCTCATCAGGGGCGCAAAAGCCGAGATGGCGGAGCTGGTTGAGACAGGCGATGCGTGTATCGTGCCCGGAGCGGTAGGCGACGAGCAGCACCCGGATCGCCTCCACATTGCCGTCGGCGGTCTTCGCCACGCCGCCGGCGCGGCCACTGAGCGCCGCTCGAGCAGCCTCCACCGCGTCGATGCTGTCGGACTTGCCGTGAGCCCGTCGGGCTTGCCGGTTCGGCCGCCCGACTTCGATCACGGTCACGTCCATCGCCCCCAAGCAGCGGGCCAGGCCGGCCCCGTAGGCACCGGTGCCCTCAACACCGACCCGATCGAGCGTGCCGAACGAACACAGCCATTCATGCAGCTCGACGAACCCAGCCGTGGTCGTCGGGAACGACTCGACACCAAGCACCCCGCCATTGCTGTCAACCACAGCGGCAACATGAACGTCAAGGTGGGTGTCTACCCCGCCAGTGACCTGGCGCGGTCCGTCGGGTAGCCCCGGCGCATCGCTGCGCCGAGGCCCCCTCAGAACCCGGCGTGCGACTTTTACCGCACCGGGTCAAGCAGGTCCGAAGCAGCGTGGGCGTGCAGTCATGTTGAGGGTGGTGTCGGCGCCCGCGCGCTTTCTCGATCGAGAAGTGCGTGTGTACGAGTTGGAGGGCGGCGGCCTCGTCCGGTTTGCCGTGGTCCGGTTCGGCAGCGATCGCATGTTCGCGAGCCGCCTGTGCGGATCACCGCGAGCTACTGCTCCCACTCGTCGGGAGTTTGTGGTTCGTGGTCGGCGAGCAAGCAACAGTCCATCGCAGCGGGGACAGCGCCCACGCTGCTCGTGGAGCAGTCGCAGGCTGATGCCATTCAGTGCGGTGTTGCGTTTGCCGTTTGTCCGAGAATTCGGTTAGGTCCGGATCGTCAAGAGACGCCGTCCCGGGCACGATTTGGTGCGGATGATGCGAGTCCAGGCGTGCTTGCGTAGGTAGGCGCCGCTGTTGCGCTCGCCGAACACCCAGCGGTGACGTCTGGACTTGTTGAACTGGCCGAAGTAGTGGGCGACAACCCTAGTCCTTGGCTTGTTCGAGTGCAAGGTGGCACTTGTAGGTGAGCGTCCATACGTGCTTGTCCATGCGGGCGAAGGCCCGACTGGACACCACTTTCCGGTGGTAGGCCGACCATCCCCGAATGATCGGGTTCAGTCGTGCGATCACCGCCGCGGCGTTGGCCCCGCGCAGGGCCTTCATCTCGGCGGCCAGCCTGTCCCGGTGCCGCTGCAGCGCTGCCTTCGATGGTTTGATGATCAGCTTTCCGTGCCAGCGACGCACGTTGAAGCTCAAGAAGTCGAAACCTTCGTTGAGGTGGACAATTATCGTCGTGCCCTCGTTGAAGGCCAGCCCCCTGGCCGTCAACCATGCCGCCAGCTGCGTTTTGACCTGTTCGGCCTGCTCGCGGCTGACACACATCGCCACCAGGTCGTCTGCGTATCGAACCACCACCGGGCTACCCGTCACCGTCCAGCCGGCACGTACGCCCGCTGTGTAGTACTGGAGACCGGCAGCTTCCTCCATCCCGTGAAGCGCCACGTTCAACAGCAGCGGAGAGACCACTCCACCTTGGGGTGTCTCCTTCTGGTTGGGGCGAGTTGATCCGCCTTCGACCACTCCGGCCTTGAGCCAGCCCTCGATCAGTCCCTTGGCCGGGAAGCTGCCGAGAGCCGTCAGCAAGTGGGAGTGGCTGATGCGGTCGAACGCTGCCGCCAGGTCGCCGTCGAGCACCCATAGCCGGGTCGCGGACTTCCCGCTGCCCGTGTTGTGGATGCATTCGATCGCGTCATGGCAGCCACGTCCGGGCCGAAACCCATAGGACCTCGGCTCGAAACGTGCCTCCCAATCGGGCTCCAGTGCGTTGACGACTTGGGCTTGCATCACCCTGTCGACGATCACCGGTACCCCGAGTGGGCGCCGTTTCCCGTTGACCTTCGGTATGTACACCCGCCTGACGGGCTTGGGCTTCCACGGTCCGGCGCGACGCTGCACCGCTTCGGCCAACACGGCCTTCCCCGGTGCGGCCACCACGACGTCGCCGTCGACACCCGCCGTCTTGCGGCCGGCGTTGATTTCGGTCACCCGCCGCACACTGATCAGCGAGTTGCACGAGACCGAAGCATCAGCTTCTTGAAGTTGCGGACCTTGTTCAGGTCCCCGCTCCGCGATGCCGTGAAGATGCGCTGACGCAGACGCCGTACATCGTTCTCGACCTGCCGCCAGTCAACCGCACGCCAGTCGAGATCGTCGCCCTCAGGTCCGTTCACCACGGCAACGCCGAGGCGTCCAACTTGTCCTTCAGTTCTGGAGTCCTCGCTCATCGTCTACCTCACAGGCCCACCTGACCACGTCAGCCCCCTTTCGGGTCGGGCCATCACCCGTATCCGGCCGGTTCACCCAGACACCGACAAAGGGGTCGGTTCTCGTCCCGGCTTCCCGTTGCCTTTCAGCCGCCGGCATTCGCTTCTTGGTCATCCTTTGCCCGCTGGGGGAATGGGCTTCCCCACGGTCGGCTTACCGGACCCTGTCGACCAGAGCCCGGACCCCAACGGGATTGTCACGTTGCGCACGTGCGAGAGGCGGTCGGGATGGGTGCCCTCTATACCCCGGGGACGGCGGTGCTCACGCGGCCCAAGACGTAGTCCTTCGGCCGCCGCCTGCCGCTTCCAGCGGCCAGTCCCTACACCCCGGCACCGACCCACCACCGAGGCTTGACCTAACGAGGCATCATCGAGGGTTCACGATATTCACCCGTCCGACCTTCCCCTTGCCTGTGACCCTCGGGTGGAGCGAAGGTCCTTGGGCGATCCCCCGAGCTTCACACCCCGCCGTTGCCAGCAACGCATGTCGAGGGGGGACAGGCACGTTGAGCACTCGCCCGAGCTACGCCACTGTCATCAGCCAGTCCTTTCCTCGACGTAGCCACTCACTCTGTGCGCCCTCGTGTCGCACCTACGATGGTCATTCGCCATCCCTTCTCAGTTGAAGTTGGTCAAGGGGTGGCACGTACGTCCCGGGAAGGAGACCGTGACGATCGGACTGCGCTAACAGGCCGATCGATCACCCTCCGGAACGGGGCGTGCCGTATGTAACGCCGCGACCGCGGTCGACAAGCATCTCAACGTGCTCGATGCCTCAACCAGTCAGACCGCGGTCCTCGGGTGCGCTGACCGTAGCCAGAGTCACGAGACGAGTGGTGGACCACGCACACGGACACCCCTACATACTCACTGGGCAGTATGCGCCGCGTCGACGCAGCGCTCTCGACAGTCGACTTGACCGTGTCGAGCCCGCGAGTTTGAGATCAGAGGTCGGGCGGCATCGCGCACCGATGGATTGTTTCGCCGTCTTCAGGACAGCACGCCTCGTCAGGCGTATCCGTCGGGTAGTTGTGTTTGCCCCTACCCGTGGGTAACTTGCGGCCTCAGTTAGCAGGGGGACTCGGCGGAATCCACCATTGGGCGGACGTTGCTGGCGGAACGGCGGAATCATGCGCGAGCACATGGCAGCTGCGGCTGCTCTGACCGGCGCGGGCACTGGGAGTGCGACGGCAGGGCCACCCTCCACGGGGCCGCCCGTTGACATCGCGACGGCAACGATCGACGGGGCGGTTGCGTCCGGGCCAGCCGACGAATGACATTCCATCCCTACGACTCGCAGCACCTGGCTGCGCATCATCGGCACCGGTTGCTCGACGAGGCTGCCACGACCCGCCTAGCCCGGCGCAAGTCTTCCTGGTTCCGCCGCAACGTGAGCGGCCTACGACGGTTGCTCACCCGCCGACAGCCGGTACGCCCGGCGACGATCAGCCGGTCGCCGCAACCCCTTCGGCCAGTCGACGATGCAGTCGTCACCGACTGACCTACTCGCCCACCTCGACAGTCGCGGCGAGCGGTCGGCACGCCCATCCCGACCCGAACCATCAAGGTGTGCTCCCCCATCTAAGGGTCGCTTCTTGACGATCGACACAACCAACCACCGGGGTGACCGGGACCAACCAGAAAGACAGGACAATGCGATTCAGAAGGCTTGATGACGGTTCCAACGACGACGCCGAGGGAGCCACGGCATAACTCTCACGACAACTCTTGGCAACTACAACACCGACGTGTCGGACATGTACGCCGTCCACAAGGCGCTCACTGGCGCGCTGGAAGCGGCCCCGGCGTACGTCGCCAATGCCGACCTTGACTCCGAGCGCGTCGAGGTGATCGGTTCATTCTGTGAAAACGTGATCGAGTTCCTGCACGTCCACCATTCGGGCGAGGACGAGTTGATCTACCCGGTGCTCGAACAGCGCTGCGCCGAGAGTCGACCGGAACTCGAGCGGATCAACGACCAACACAAGCTGTTGCATGCACCAATGGATGCAGGACGATCGGCCATTGCCACATGGCGGGCGGCACCCTCGACCGACCACGCCCAAGCGGTCACCGACGCGCTTGTCTCGATCGCCGAGCCGCTACGGCCGCACCTCACTGAGGAGGAGACCGTGCTGCTGCCGATCGCCTCGAAGTGGATCAGTCCCGAAGAATTTGGGAGACTGCCAGGTCACCACATGATGAGCTTTCGCGCCGACAAACCGTGGCTCATGATGGGGCTTGTGTGGGAGCAACTCGACCAGGAGCATCGTGACGGCATGCTCACAGGCATGCCCCCCGAGATGCGAACGATGTGGACCGAGCAGATGGAACCGACATTCAACGCCTTCATCGCCGAAGTGCGCCGGTAGACCTACCGACAGATTTCGTCAGGCAGATCCGATCCAGATCCACCGACTGACGTTTCGACACGGTTTCCAGCGGAACCGGGCAGGCGGCGGATAGATCGGGGTCGAGCAGCCGCAGCCGCACACAATGCCCTGATGGAGGCGCGGCCGCAGCACAGATTCGGCGCACCGAACGCCACCCGGGGGCAGTGTCGGGGTAACGCAGCCGATATCCCGACATGCCGCGTCATCGAACGCCGGCCCGCCGTCCGTGAGCCATCGCCGCTCGGCATGCTTCGGTACCAAGTCCAGAACCGAGACCGCTCGGCTGAAAGGACGCGAGAGGGTCGCTACCGATGTCTTTCGGACGACTAGTGCCGCATCAGGCAACGTTTGCCTCGTTCGGGCTCATCCACCACAGCCCGGTATCCCCGACTATGCCTGCCCGGAACCGCTGTTCTCTTGGCGCTAGATGGCTGAAAGATGGCTGAGGACCGGCACTTCTCGATCGGGGTCCCAATCCCGTGCCGTCGCCCCTATGGTCGGTTCGTGGTCGTTGGACACCCGCTCCTCGAATCGAACGTCAAGAGCGCCATTGAAAGCGCAGCCTCCCGTCATCTCGGACGACGATGGGTCAGCTATGCGTTCACCGACCTGAACGACCGGGCATCACATCCGTGCGGTGTGCTTCACGGCGAGCCTTTCTCGGTGTTCGCGAAGCTCGATATTGGCGACAACGCTGAGGAGATGTTCCAGGCTGAACTGAGCGGCCTGACTCTCCTGCGAGATCGCGCACGGATCGCCATCCCGACGCCGATCGGAACCGGTCTTCTCCAATTAGATCACGGATTCCTTCTGTTGACTGAGGCGCTATCCGAGCGTCCTCCTAAGGATCGAACACGCGACGACTGGAGGGCTATCGGTCACACCCTGGCCACCCTGCATCAAGTGCATGGCGGACAGTTCGGGCTCGAAAATTTCAGTGGCTTCTTCGGCCCCTTGCCCCAAGACAACAAGCCCGTCACCTCCAACTACTGGGTCGATTTCTATAGCGAACGGCGTGTTGTTCCATTACTCAGGTCTGCCGTTGACTCGGGGCACCTACCGAAAACTCTTGCGCGTTACGTGGAGTGCCTCGTTTATCGACTGCCATCGCTCTGCGGTCCAGAGCCACAACCAACGTTGCTTCACGGCGACGCTCAACAACACAACTTCGTCAGCACCGATGACGGCGCCGTG
This sequence comes from Ilumatobacteraceae bacterium, assembly GCA_963732335.1. Lineage (GTDB taxonomy): Bacteria > Actinomycetota > Acidimicrobiia > Acidimicrobiales > Ilumatobacteraceae > Desertimonas. Next base: position 6,719 of record CAVSZO010000063.1, read on the forward strand.
GTAGCCGATGCCGCACCGTACTTCGGACACCCCGAGATTGACTTGACGCTTGTCGATTACTTCCAGCCGGTGCCCCAAGATGTATTTCACGCGTATCGTGATATCGCACCGATTGACGCCGACTTCGCGCAACGCCGCGATCTCTGGTGCATCTTTGTCGACTTGGCGTGCATCACAGTTGAGGCCGCACCGTTTGATCGCTATGCGCTGGACCGCCTTACCCGCACAGCTCGCGACTACCTGTAAACGTCTCTATCGGCAAGCAAGACAACGCAGTCGAAGAGGGCGGAGTCTCGCCGCCAACGACGCAAACGTTGCCTGACACGCACTAGCTCTCGACGCATACCGTAAGGGGCGGGATGGTGCCGAGCCTCTCCATCGCCGCGAGCAGTCCCGGGGGTGGCGAGGCGGTGGCGGCCAGGAACGCCCCGACACTCCTCGATGCGGAGTAGGTAACCGCCTGCCGGCGATGCCGCAGAACGTATGTCGGCCGCAGCGGCGGCGCGGCGTTCGCGCGCTGTTGCCCAATGTGCACCGGGTCGCCTCGCTTGCCAAGCGGTGGCTGCTGGGCACCCACCAAGGCTCGTTCGAGGTCACCTGCAGAGAGCTACCTCGACGAGTTCGTGTTCCGCTTCAACGCCGCACCTCGCGCAGCCGGGGGCTCGTGTTCCACCGCGTGCTCGAGCTCGCCGTCGGCCACGACCCGGTGCGCTACCGGGACCTCGTCGTCGACCCACAACCGAAGCGGAAACCGGCCGCTGGACGGGTCCGGCTGGGGCCATCCGCCGTCTCTCGAGCGGCGTCCGGCGATCCGACCCAGGACAACGCCTGACCTGGTCTACGCCGGCTAAATGGATACCCCCAACGCTCCCTATTACAGGGAACATCGTGGCGGGTCATTCAAATCGAAAGATCCCACCTGGGCGACCGCCGAAGTTTCGCTCGCGTGGCTACTCACCTATGCACCCGTAGGCCCCTTGATCGTCCCACCAGCAATAGGTCCAGTACACGCAGCCCTCCCCCTCGCGCCAGATCTTGCAGAACCACCCGTCACCGGCGCTTGCCTTCGCCGGCACGGCAGCTCCCAGAACAGTGGCACCGCCGAGGAGCGTGGCGATGACGAACATCGCTGCGATCAGTCGTTCACCCCAGCGAAGTAGATCTTGCCGGGCCGGAGTCCGCGTCGACGGGGCCGTGCCAACGGCGCCAGGCTCTGCTCAGTCTCAGTCACAGTCATGCTCCTCTCTGCATGCCACGGTGGATGGCCAGCATCTGTGGCTCATCTTTCGTTCGGAACAAGACGTCGATCGGATGGGTTGCAAGCCGCGCATGGGCGATGAGGAAGGTCTCGGGTTTCATCTCTGAAACGGTCGTTGGGCGATGTGGGACAAGTCGTGATGTTTGCCGGCGCGGCCCACACTGATCTGGCTGCAGCGTTCGTCCGATCGCTTCCGTAGCCACGCCTCGGCGGGAGGCGCCATCACCCATTGAGTGCCACCGCCTCAGAGTCCTGACGATCAGTTCGCTTCGCCAAAGGCTCCGAGACGTCGCCCCGAACACCGGCACCGAACGCCGGCCTGAGCAGCGAGGTTGATGCGAAATAGCGGCATGGGCGTATCCCCGGTCAAGCCGGTGTCCCGATACCCGGCGTTCTCGGTCGCCGCACGCAGAGATGTTCGACCGTGGTTCTCGGACGCTCCTGCGTTCTCCTAGTGGGAGTGGATGTCGAGTCGGTCGGCAGGGATTCGTTCGATGCGGGTCCAGCCTCGCCAGCCTCGCTGCTCCAGGATGGCAAGCAGTCGCCTGCCGGCTGGTGCGGATTCCACGGTGGTTGCGTCCAGGAGGGCGACGAGCTGGTCGTCGAGGCCGTCGTCACCCGTCTCACCGGCCTCGACGGCGCGAATCATGAGGCGCTCCATGATGTCGGCGACTTCGACGACTCGCGGGTCGTCTGCAGGCCAGTCGAGCGCGCCGCTGAGCAGGCTGTAGAGCTCGATCATGTCGGGATCGTCCAGCTCGGCGTGCTTCACGGCGATGATGTCGTCGATTCGCTCGGGCGCCTGGGCGGCGATCATGATCCAGGCGCCGCGCTCGAGTTCGAGATATCGCTCCTCGACGCCGAGGCTGCGCAGTCGATCGAGGTACCCAACGACGCTGGGCGGGATTGCGAGGTGGTCTCCGGCGGCGAGCTTGGCGAGCCGTTGCCGGGTTTCTTGGAGCCGGCGGATCTCTGCGCGCAGGTCGTTGTCGATCCGGCGCACCCCATCTGCGAACTCGTCCTCGCTGGCGTCGAGGAGTTCGTGCACTCGGGCCAGCGGCACGCCGGAGCGGGCCAGGGTGTTGATCCGGATCAGTCGCACGACGGCAGCCGCATCGTAGGTTCGGTATCCGGAGTCGTTGCGTTGGGGCTCCGGCAGCAGTCCGATCTTGTGGTAGTGACGGACGGCCCGCACCGTCACACTGGCGTACGCCGCGAGCTGGCTGATGGTGAGCATCGTGCGCAGCCTGCCCTTAGGCGACCTTGCGGCGATAGGTCACCATCGCGAGGCCGTACGCCACGACGAGGATCCCGACACACCAGGCGAGAGCGCCCCAGATGTCGTCGCCGACGGGCTGCTGGGCGAACAGGTCGCGGATCGTGTTGACGATCGACGTCACCGGCTGGTTTTCGGCGAACCAGCGCACCGGGCCGGGCATGGTGTCGGTGGGCACGAACGCCGAGCTGAGGAACGGCAGGAAGATGAGTGGGTACGAGAACGCGCTCGCGCCTTCGATCGATGTCGCGGAGAGTCCGGGGATCACCGCCAGCCAGGTCAGCGCCAGGGTGAACAGGACCAGGATGCCGGCAACGCCGAGCCACGCCAGCAAACCCGCGCTCGAACGGAAGCCCATCGCGAGGGCAACGCCGATGACGATCACGAGCGAGATCAGGGTGGCGACCAGCGAGGTCATCACATGCGCCCACAGGACCCCCGACCGTGCGATCGGCATCGACTGGAAGCGTTCGAAGATCCCGCTCTGCATGTCCGAGAACAGTCGGAACGCCGTGTAGGAGATGCCCGACGCGATCGTGATGAGCAGGATCCCGGGCAGCATGTAGTCGATGTAGTCGACCACACCGGTGTCGATCGCGCCGCCGAACACGTAGACGAACATCACCATCATGGCGATCGGCATGACCGCGGTCGTGATGATGGTGTCGATGCTGCGTGTGACGTGTCGCAGCGTCCGTCCTGTGAGGGCGGCCGTGTCTGCGAGAAAGTAGGCAGTCATCGTCTTCTCCTGTCAGACGGTCGTGTCGGTTGCGGCGCGGTGGTCGTCGCCGATGATGGCGAGGAAGATCGCCTCCAAGGTCGGTTGCTTCTCGACGTACTCGACCGTGGCGGGCGGCAGGAGCTGCTTGAGCTCGGCGAGCGTGCCGTTGGCGATGATCCGACCCCGATGGAGGATCGCGATCCGGTCGGCCAGCTGTTCGGCCTCGTCCAGATACTGCGTTGTGAGCAGCACGGTCGTGCCGCGCCCGGCAAGCTCCTTGACTGTCTGCCACACCTCGAGACGCGCCTCCGGGTCGAGCCCGGTCGTCGGCTCGTCGAGGAAGATCACCGGCGAATCCCCGATCAGGCTCATGGCGATGTCGAGCCGACGGCGCATCCCGCCCGAGTAGGTCGACACCCGCCGTGCGCCGGCGTCGGTCAGCGAGAAACGATCGAGCAGATCATCTGCGACCGTGTCGGGGTCCTCGAGGTGACGTAGCTTGGCGACGAGCACAAGGTTCTCCCGACCGCTGAGGATCTCGTCGACGGCGGCGAACTGTCCGGTGAGACTGAACGACTCCCTCACGTCTGCCGGATCCGTGGCGACGTCAAAGCCGTTGACGCTGGCCAGACCTGCGTCGGCCTTCAAGAGCGTGGTGAGGATCCTCACGGTCGTGGTCTTACCCGACCCGTTGGAGCCGAGCAAGGCGAAGATGCTCCCCGGCGCCACATCGAAGGTCACGCCGCGCAACACCTCGAGCTTCCCGTACGACTTCTCCAAGCCCTGCACGCGAACAGCCGGACCGACCGTCGATCGCGTCGTCAGCGTGACCATCCTCTGCCTCCTCCGGGAGCAGTTGCCTCGTCCGCAACAAGCTCCGACCATCAGCATGAAGGATTGACCTCGCGTCAAGGTCAACCCGCAAGAGACAGAGCTGGACCACAGCGAGCGCCGACCCCCTCCCGGCCAACAGACCGCGCTTCGCCGGCGGCCGGCGATCGATGACGCGCCGGTCCGGCGCTATCCCCGTTGTTCGAGGACACGTTGACAAAGGTCTCGAGTGCGCACCCGCTCGCAGGACAATCGGTGTCATGCGAGCCGAGTTGAACGAGGACATCGTGAACCCCCCTGCCCGTCATGGGGAGGACAGCAGACATCAACCGCCGCGTGCTACTCGCCGACGTTCGATGACGCGGCAGCCCCAGGCTTGTCGGCGGTAAGTCTCCGATGGCCTCGAGCGAGCGCGTTCAATGCACGGAGAGCCATCTTGGTCACCGCCACCGACACTGAGTGCTGGCGGTGAGAACGCTCGCCCATTGCTCAGCGCAGGAGGACGGCTTGGATGGTCGTGGTGAGCCAGGCGCGGTAGTCGTCGTCGCTCCAGCCTCGATCGATGGTGAGCTGCTGGTCGCGTCCGCGACCCCGATCGCTTGCGTTGGCTGAGATGTTGTTGGTCGCGGACGTGGGCATTCGCCACGTCGAGTGTCTCCAGGTCCACGACCGATCGTCGACGCGTGGCCGATTTCGTGACGCAACAGCGAGCAGCGCACTCAGCGTGGAATCGGGCGAATCGGGACGATCGTCCCAGGAGGTCGCCGGCTACCAGATGTTCCGTCGTCGCAGACCCAACTTCCCCAGCTCTCTATCAAGCATGTCGTCCATTCCACGCAATCCCACCCGCCGAAGGGGTTGAGCACTTCGCGTTTGCAGACGGTGACAATCTGACTGGCGTCCGCCACGCCTTCGCTGGTCAGGACGGTTGCGGCGCCGCCGAGCAACGTGCCGCCGGCGACGATCGCTGCGGCCAGTTTGTGCTTCATGATGTGCTCCATGTGTGGTTTGTGATCGACGTGAGGTTGTTCGACGCCGAGCATCCGGTGGATGGCGATCGGCGAGTCTTCGTCACAACCGCCGGGCACGCACGCTCTGTCGCCTTCGCCGTATTCGACCACCACGATCAGACTCCGAGGTCGCAACCGACCTCGTCCAGGCTCGCGCCGCCATCGACATGCCCCGAATTCCACGCCCGAATGCCGAACCCTTGCCCACGTCAGGCGACGCATGTCCCCGTGTCTCACTTGCTGTGTGAGGATCTACGTTCGGCGGTTCGCCGGTTCGTAGGTTCGAAGGCCGGGCTGGGGGCTGACTCAACACATATCCGACCCCTGCGCGGGTGTCTGGATGCCGAAGTGTCGCCCCCAGCCCTGACCTTCGGGGACCGGCCTGACTTGATAGGAGCGTTGATCAACTCAACGGGGATTTGTCGACCGGCCCTTTCACCTTACGCCTGTGAGAGGAGGCCGTGATGGCCAACAAACTTGTATCGAACAGCGTCGACGAGTTGCGCCTGGAGGTGGTGGCCGGCGATAACGACGTCGGCGTCGACCCACACAAGAAGACATTGACCGCGACGGTGCTGGACGGCCGTGGCGGGACGGTGGCGACGGCGTCGTTCAAGGTGTCCGGGGTCGGACACCGTGGGCTCGTGGAGTGGGCGAGCGGGTTCGGTCCGGTGCGCCGCTGGGGGATCGAAGGGGCCAGTGGGCTGGGCCGGCACACCGCGATGTTCCTCATCGAACGGGGCTATGACGTTCGTGACGTGTGTCCGACACGCACCGCCGAGCAGTCCCGCAAACGTCGTCAGGGCAAGACCGACGCGTTGGACTCGCTGCGCATCGCCCGTGAGACCCAGGCCGACCCGGACCTGCCCCGAGCGTTCAAGCGGGCCGCCGGCGACGCCGGCCCGGATGAGACAACTGAGCTGCTCACTCTGTGGCACAAGCAGCGACGCAGCCTGCTCAAGAGCCGCCAGCACCTGTTGAACGAGGCCGAGTCGATCCTCATCGAACTGCCAGAGACGATCCGCGAGATGCTGCCCGATACCACAGCGGTACGTCCCCGGCTTCGGGCGCTCGCTGCCCGCGACTGGTCGATCCCCTGGGACCCGGCAACCACGCTGCGGCTCCGTCTGCTTGATGATCACGCTGTCGCGATCGCCGACCTCGACGCCCGTGAACGCGAAGCCAGCGGCGAGCTCCACCGGCTCACCGACGCCGCCGGCTCCACCCTCACCACCCTGCCCGGCATCGCTGCCCGCTCTGCGGCCGAACTATTGGTGGAGGCCGGCGACCCCCGGCGCTTCGCCGGCGAGGGCGGCTTCGCCCGCTTCAACGGCACCGCTCCCCTGCCCGCCTCCTCGGCCGAAGGCGACGACGAACCACAACGGCACCGGCTCAACCGTGGCGGCAACCGGCGAGTCAACGCCGTGATCCACCGCATGACGATCACCCAGCTGCGCTGCGAACCTCGAGCTCGACAGATCTACGAGGACGCCCGCCGACGAGGGCACACCAAGAAAGAAGCGATGCGCATCCTCAAACGTCACCTCTCCAACGTCATCTACAGACACCTCCTACGCGACCTCAACGCCAAACTCACCGCCTCATCGACGGCGCTCCAACCGGCCGCGTGAAATCGAACACCAGTTTCAACTTGACATAGGAGCTTCGGCATCTCCTTGCGCGCACGAAGTCGGAGGTTTCGTTTTGTCAGTGGTGGTGGATGGAGACGCCCGTGTGCGGCTGCACCCACCGATCGTCAGGGTCCGCTCATCGCATTTGCTTGGCGCCGCATCGGACCACTCACCTGTCTGTGATCGTGCCGGTCAGCTGATGGTGATCGCGAACGTCCGGTCCGCGGTAGCGGCGCGATCGTCGGTGACACGAACGGTGAACGAGAACGTTCCGGCGCTGGTCGGCGTGCCGCTGATGTTGCCGGGGCTCTCCGACAGGCTGAGGCCGGGTGGGAGCTGGCCGGATGCAAGTGACCAGCTGTAGTCCGGGACGCCGCCGTCGGCGAAGAGGTTCCCGCAGCAGTAGAACTCGCCGACCGTGCCGGGAGAGAGCTGGTCCGTGACGATCGTCAGCGGGCGTGGCGCCTCGACGATGATCGTGAACGACTCGGTGTCCTTTGTGCCGGTTGCGTCCCGTACCTCGAGCGTGAAGTCGTAGGTGCCCTCCGTGGTCGGCGTGCCGGTGATGCCGGCCGAACTCACTCCTTGCGTGAACAACCTCATTCCCGGCGGAATGTCTCCGTCGACGACCTTGAAGCGCACCGGCTTCTGCGAGGTCGCACAGTCGGTCGTTGTCACGAAGTAGGTCTGTAGGTCACCGACGTGGAAGGTTGCCGACGGCTCCGGAACGATCGTGCAGGCGGATGGAGTTGGTCGATCCGCGAGCGCGCTAGCGGGCAGGAACAACACGGCGGCAACCGCCGCCAACATGACGCTTCTACGCATTGGTTCCCCTGTTCATCAGACGTGACTCCACCACGTCGCGGCCACCAACCATTACGCCGAAGACGTCTTCCTGGTTCACAGCGCGCCAGTCCGGCGATGGCCAGGCCATCGGCAGCGGCCACTCCGGCAACCCACCGCATCGTCCCGCGTTGTGGGGGACGGGCGCCGAGTTCGAATGGATCGAGTGAACTGGTTTGGCGGTCACTTTGTTCTGTGATCTCGACGCTGCCGGAGCAAGTTGGAGCGGGTGCGCCGATCAGGTGAACTGCGCCGAAGAGCCGGTGTTCAGGTGAGAGCCGGTCGCGCTGGCGACAGAGACGTTCCTGGAGTGTCCTGCCCGGGCCCGCCGGTTAGCCGACGAGGCGGCGTCGGGCGTCGGCGACGAGGTGTCGCCAGACGATGTCGCTGAGCCGGCGCTTGAGTGCCCGGATCGCTTCCGCGGGGTATGTCCTTCGGCGAGCTTGCGTTCGTAGTAGCCACGGCCAGGGCTGTGGCGGTGACGGATCTGGGTGATCGCCGCGCAGTGGATGGCGTGGTTCAATCGGCAGGTGCCGCGCCGTGAGAGCCGGTGCACGGTCCGCCCACCAGGGGAGAACTCGATCGGGGCGGTGCCGGTGTAGGCGGCGTAACGGCTGGCGGTGGTGAACCGCAACGGGTCACCGCTATAGCCGATGAGCATCGCGGCGACGATCGGGCCGACCCCGAAGATCTCCGTCAACGTTGTCCCCGACGCTGTTACCGCCGCGGTGATCCGTGTCCTGGAGTCTTGTCGGACGATGTCGAGGTGCTCGATCTCAGCGATGAGCTCGACCGCCTGGGGGTGCCGCTCGACCGCCGCCACATCGTCGGGCTCGATGCCGTCGAGCAGACCGCGTGCCTGGTTGACGACCACTTCCTTGCTGATCCCTCCCGGCACCAGCTCGACCACCAAGGCATGCAGTCGACAGCACAGCTTGGTCCGCCAGCGGGCCACGTCGGTGTGGTGCTTGGCCAGCAGCCGACACACGGTGATGTGGTCGGCGCGACGGACCTGCGCCAACGCGACGCCTATGACGACTCAATCAGGCATCACCGTGTGGGCAAACCCCAATCCCCCGTTCCGATCGGCATGGAGTTCGCGTTGGCCACGCGGCATTTGTCGAGGTCAGTCACTCGTTGGTTGCGGTCGCTGTCGTCGCCTCGCTGGTTTGGCGGAGCTCATCGGCGAAGGCTGTGGCGAGCGGGCCGAGTGGTAGTTCGGAGTGCCAGGCCAGGCTGATCGGTCGGCCGAGACGCCAGCCTCTGAGGGCCAGCTCGGTCAGCGTGCCGGCTTGTTCTTCGACTGCGATCGCCAACCGACTGACTGCGGCTACGGCGTCGCCTTGGGCGACGACCAGTTTGATGGCTTCCCACGACGGCAACGCCAGGCGTCGCCGTGGCGCGGCGCCGATGGCGTGGAGCGCCGCGTCCAGGGCGACCCGGGTCGCTGACCCCTCTTCGCGATGTACCCACAGCAGGTCGTCGAGGTCGCGTGGCCACAGCCGGCCCAGCGCCAACGCTGGGGCGCCGACGAGCACGATCTGGTCGTCGAACAACGGCTCGACGGTGAATTCTTCGTGGGTCGCCAGACCGCCGATGACGGCGAGCTCGATCTCATGGTTACGTAGCGCGGTCAGCGTCTCGGCGGATGTTCCCAGACGGAAGTCGACCTCGACGAAGGGGCGTTGGCTGACGAACCGCCGCACGACGCGAGGAACGAGGTACGTCCCCGGCGTGCCTGAGGCACCGAGACGTAGCGTGCCGGCTTCCGCCTCGACGAGAGCGCGCACCCCCCGATCGGCCTGCTCGAGCAACGCCCCGGCGCGAGCGACGTAGTCGGCGAGGAAACGTCCTGGTGCGGTGAGCGCGAACGATGGCCTGCGGCGCACGAGCGCGACACCGACCTCACGCTCCAAGGCGGCGATGTGTTTGGACACGGCCGGTTGGCTCAGGTGCAGCCGCTCGGCCGCGGCGATGAATGATCCCGCTTCGGCAAGTGCCAGGAACGCCCGCAGACGTGCTTCCAGCAACATAACTACAGATCATGTCATGTCACACAAACATGTATTGGACTTATGCCCTGGTGGCGCAGATGATCGACACGCAGCCGACCGCAATTTCCGGCTGAATCTCAAAGGACTCCATCTCATGCGCACCAACCGCCCCAACCTCGCCACCAGCATCGGCGCACTGACCGCCTGCGGAGTGCTGCTGGTCGCGGCGCCAACCGGCACGAGTGAAGCGCTCCGCAGGCCGCCGATGCCATGTGTCGCCATCCGCGTCGGGGTCTACCCCGTCGGAGCCGGTTTCTGCCCCGGCACGGCCGGCGCCATCGACTGGCACAAGACCGCACGCCGACTGAACGCCGCAGGCGGCGGCACCGCCCGGAGCAACACGGCACACCTGACGGCGATCCCGACATGATCGCCCACCCCGACATCGCCACGACGGCTGCGCTGGGCGCCTATCAGGAACGAGTCGAACAGGCCCGCATCAACCACATGATCAAACGAGCCGTTCAGGCACGGACCGGAGCCCCGGTCGACGCCACGGGCAACGACGACCTCACCACGAGAACAACCAGGTTGACCCGCTCAATCACGCGCCTGCTGAGAACGACGAGGCAACCCACGGTCGTTGGCGGTAACCCCCCGGGCACGCTCAAGCCGCCACCGATGACGGCTAGCCCGTCGTGAACGACCACCCCGAGATCGCCTGGTGGGCCGCCGCCGGACCCCACCACGGCGGCATCGAACCAGCCCGGATTATCCGCCTCGTCAATCCGGCCTTCGCGGCGCCGGCCACGGTCACGCACGACAGCACCGCAACACCCACCAGCACCAAAAGGAGAACAACCCACATGAACAGACGCACGACCCTGGCCGTGGCGATCAGCGCCCTCGCCGCCGCCTGGCTCCCCCAAGGACCCGCCGGAGCGCACAATGCCGCCCACTTCTTCCTACCCAATGGCACCTGTCACGACGTCGGCTCCAACAAGGACGCCCCGATCGTCGGTGCCGGCAATCCGAACCAAAGTCCCGGCTCCAACAACCTGCCCGGACAACTCGACCGGATCCCCGGCAACGGCGACCAGTACGGCGCCCGCTGGGCCGCCGAGCATAGCCCACGACTGCTTCCTGGCAGCTGCCCCTGAGCGCCACCGAACAGCCCGATCCTCGGCGCCGTCACGCACGGCCCCGGGGATCGTCACCGCTCCCGCAGGAAGATCCTCGACGAACGCCCACAGACCTTCGGGTCCGCGGCAGGCCACCCTTTGGGGCGCTTATTCGGGATCGATGGGGGGCGGGACGTGGAAGGATTTGTCGGGATCCGGAAAAGAGAGGCGGTGACTCGGTGGCCGTACACGACGAACCGCAAGGGCGCGCCGTCGGGCCCGTGGTCAACGATCGCAGCGTCATCACGCATGGGGTCATTGACATGGAAACACGAAGGGCGAATGCAGATGGCAATTGCTGACGACGACCTCCACGTACGCATCCGACCGCCCGATCCGGTCGAGGACGATCAGCCACCCGACGACGACTGGGAGCGTTATCGCTCGATCCCGGCGACCCGCCGCACAGCAGCCGCGCCGGCGACCCATCGACGCCGATGGGTGGTGGGAATCGCCGGCATCGCTGCGGCGACAAGCGTCGCGATCGGTGGCTTCGCCGTGTGGCCGACCGGCGAACCCTCCGCTGCCGCCCTGGTGCGCGACGCAGCCGAAGCGTCGATGGAGATCCCTTCCTTCCAGGCGGTCGGAGAAGAGGTCGAGCCGGGCGTTCGGAACGAGGCGTGGAGCATTCGCGTTGACGGCGATGACGCTGCCTTCGTCAGCCGAGCCGTGTTTGCCCAAGGGCGGAACGAGGAGTCTGCCGTCACCTACCTCGGCGACGCTGTGTACGTCACGGCGCAGGGGCAGACCGAGATCCGATCCCGCGTGCCCGCCGACCGAATCGACACGCGCTACCACGAGTTGCTCGCAGCGCTGAGCGCTGCCATCGACGGGGCCGACGTCACCGAGGCAAGCACCGAAACCGTCGGCGGCGTCGAGATGACCCGCTACTACGTCGGCCTCACCGAGCGATCGATCGCGTCGCTGTCGGCTCAAGGGGCAGTCGACCTGATCGACGACCCCGAGGAACTCGAGGAGCTCAGGGTGTGCGTTGCCGACGCCCACCACGTGCACGAGCTCCACTTCGTCTACCGCGACGGGCGGACCATCGACGTAACGCTCGTCAACACCAACGGCAACATCACCATCAGACCCCCGGACGGCCCCTACCTCGGCTAATCGCCCATCGGCTGGAACGGATCTTCTCGATCGGTTCCTCCTCGATCAAGGGCCGAAGATGGCCCGCAGCGATCGGAAACGGTTGGCAACGCCGCCGGGTGTCGTCGGTTGGTCGGAATGCTGGCCGCAGTCGACACCCGCAACTCGCAGACGTAGCTATCGGTGTGTCTGGGACTCACGAGCTGCCAGCCGTGGTCGCTCCGTTCACCGTTCGCACGATGTCAGGCGCTCGGCTCGCGCGCCGGCCTCGACTCCGTGCGACGCCACCCTCCCCGGGAGTCCCGCCGGAGCTGCCGGCGGATTTCGCGGCACACGACGCGGCGTCGTTATGTAGAACGGCATGCGGATAGCGCAGCCGAGCAGACAGTGGCCCGTGCGAGGTTGTTCCGTCCCCTATGTGACACCAGACGGCAACCCCGGCCAGGAGGTCGAGCGCGATGACGGACTGCATGAAGAATCTCGAAGACGTCACCAACTGACCCAGCTGCAATCGACGGCGCCAAATGGGCCCGCCCATATCGTCATTTGTTCGCTGCCCTTGCCCGGCTCCAGTTCGCGGATCCCGGCGGGTGGCGGTGGAGGCGCGTGGCCTGTTTGGCGGGGCCGCTTCATGTGGCCGGGCGTCGACCCCAAACGCTGGCCATGCTCGGTGGTGTGTAGTGGGCTGATCGGTCAGCACTGAGGGAGACGAAGCGTGACAGGTCGTCGGCGGTCACCAGACCGGTGCGGATGAGCGGTTCGCCGAGCTGTTCGACACTGCCGCGTGTCCATTGCTCGGTGCCACCGCTGACGATCGGGGCGTGGAGTTCACCGCCGACCTCTTCGAACCCGGCCGCCTCCAACGCGCCAGCGAGTTGGGTGCCGAAGCTGGCATCGGCGCCAACCGACGCGAAGATCGCGTCGACGGCGCGGTAGATCCGCTCAGTCAATGCTTGTTCCTCGGACGGGTAGATGTACCTGGCCAGTGCCGCCGCCATCGGGCCGCCAAAGTCGACATCTTCGACGAGCACCCAACCGCCTGGGCGCACGGCCGCCATGACGTTGTCCAACGCCGTGTCGTGATCGCTGATGTGTTCGATCACAGCGCGGGCGTGGACGAGGTCGAAAGCGGCCACTTCGGGAGGTCCACGCGAGATGTCGTGGGTGCGCACTTCGAGGTTGGTGCGGCCGTGTCCGTCGATGAAGCGTGTGTCCAGATCGGTGGCAACGACTCGTCCAGTGGTGCCGACCTGGTCGGCCAGCCACAACGCCACCGCCCCGGCACCGCACCCGACTTCCAGGCAGCTCCACCCTTCGGTCACGCCAAGCTCGGCGAGGAAGCGGACCGTGGGGCCGTCATAAACCAACTCCAGACCGCGCAGACGATCACGTTCGCGCTCCCAGGCCTGGTCGAAGACATACTCGCTCACGGCCACCTCCAACACAGTGGAAACGGATCATCCATCAACGCACGCCGGAAACGCTCCCTCACCCATGCTCCCCGAAGTTGCCAGCTAGCCGACTCGCTCGATCCTTCGTGCTCGACGAATAGGCCGCGGCCCGTCCGATCGTCCTGGACCCATCCGACGCCGGCCCACACCTGCTCGCCAGGTGTGGACGTGCGCTGCCCGGCGTAAACGCAGTACAGCCGGTCGCCCCACGCGCCGTGATCGTCGAGCGGACAGCGGTCGACGTCGATGACCTCCCTGTTCGGCGGGATCACCGAGCTGAGTCGGATGAGGTTGTAGCTGGCGACCCTGACGGTCACGAGTGCCGCGTCGAAGGCCGCCAACTCGGTGCGCGCCCGTCCGATGGCGCGTGCGATGTACCGCGGCGTCGTGATCTGGCCTATCCAGCAACTGTGAAGGCACGGCGTTACCCGAGCGTTACCGAGGCGTGCGTGGTGTGGCGAGTCGGACCTGATACCTGCGGTGCCTGTCGCTCGTGAGGAGCGTGATCGCGGCGACAGCGGTGACGTCACTGGCGTCGCCGTGCCTAGCTGTGCCCTGTCCCGGGGCTCGTTGATAACGAATCCGCGTCTCGGGCATGAAGACGATGCACAGGATGCGACGTCGATTCTGCGCTCGTCGCCAACGATGTCAGCTCAAATCGGTCGCCGGCGGGCCTTGACACCTTCGGTCATGCCGCGTCCTGGGTCGCGCTTCCAAAGATCCGAAGACCGCTCGCGCGCGTTCAGCACAGCACCGGGAAGCGGCCGCAGCACACCGAACGGCAGCACAGAATGTCAGCCCTAGGCGAGGCGATGCCCACTCCGAACTCAATCAGGCATCGACGGGTCGTGCGTGCGGTGGTGAGTGCTGGGCGTAGGTTGCCCGGTTCACCGGTCGGGGGCGCCTGCTGCGTTGTAGTCGGGGTCTCCGGCGACGACCACAGGAGGTCCCCAACCATGCCTATGACTACTTCGACCGCGGTTGAGCGGTATCAGCCGGTGATGAGTGAGGCCGAGCAGACGACACTGCTCGGGCTCCTCGCCGGCTACCGCGGCTACACCCGCGACGCCTACACGTTGGATCTGCGCCAGTTCACGTCGTGGTGCTGGCAGCGTCACCATCGCCTGTTCGAGGTCCGCCGGGTCGACATCGAATGCTTCGCCCGCGAGCTCGAGGACCGCGGCAGGTCGCGGGCGACGGTGGCGCGGCGGTTGTGCACGATCGTCGGGTTCTACCGCTACGCCGAGGAGGAAGGCGTGATCGAACACTCCCCGGCGGTTACACATCCGTCGACCGAAAGTCGATTGCGAGTCCCATGTCGCCCACTTGGACCGGGATCGCCACCACAGCGACGGCGGTGGAACCGACGTGCTCGGCAAGGCGCGTCACCGTCGTTCGACTCAGGGTCAACACGACTACCCGCGTTGCGGGTTGACACTCCGTACCTGGGCAATCTGGGCGTCCTCAGTCTCATTGGTCGATCACCGGCCTCGAACGCAGCCGCCTGCACCGGGCCGCTGGTAGGCGGCGCCGTCGCACCGACCGTCGCCGACGGCCCAGTTGCCGCGGCGAAGGTCACAGCGAACCCCGAAGCCCTCACCACCGACATCGCTCCCCGACAAACGGTATCCCTCCGACAAGACCCGACGCCACGAGCGTGGTCGTGATTGGTCGGTTGGGCATGGGTCCATCATGACGCAACGAAGTTGTGAAATCGTTGAGAGACACCCAAGGGCTCGTTGAAAGCCGCTCAGCCGACGTCACTCTCGGTGCGACGCAGACGGATCAGAATCGCTTCCCTGCGCGCAGTCGCACCGCAGGGCCGGACAGCCTTCCGAGCGCACCGAACGCGCCGCCCGAACGACGACCTAGTGCCACCAACCTTGCGCACAGATCGATCGGCATCTCGATCGTTGTGGCGGGGACGCAGGATACCGGGCGGACTTGGACGCGGTTGGCGTCGTGGTTCAATGACGTTGTCGGATGTACTTGGCTCTGGACGGTTCTGCTCGGTCGACCATGCTCGGGCCGGATATTCGCGAGGCGGACAGAATGCGTCCTGGTCATGGTCTGGTGAAGACGTACCGTTCCGGCGTGTTCAACAGCGACGACGACGCTGCGGATGGGTGGTTCGGTGAAAGCGTCGCTGCCCGCTACGACGCTGGACGCGGTGTCGAGTACGACGAGGCAGAGATCGAACGGACCGTGGACGTGCTTGCCGAGCTCGCCGGTGACGGCGCCGCGCTCGAGCTGGCCATCGGAACGGGACGAGTCGCACTTCCGCTCGCGGCGCGTGGGATACGAGTCGAGGGCATCGACGTGAGTCGGGCAATGACGAGGCGCCTCGTGGACAAGCCTGGCGGCAAGTCGATCGGCATCACGATCGGAGACATGACGACAACTCGCGTTGAGGGCGAGTTCGCCCTCGTGTACTTGGTGTTCAACACGATCAACAACCTGACGTCCCAGGACGCGCAGGTCGCCTGCTTCAGGAACGCGGCCGCCCACCTGAGACCGAGCGGCCGTTTCGTCGTCGAGGTCGGTGTCCCTGCACTGCGGCGTCTCCCGCCCGGCCAGGACACCGTGCCCTTCTACATCGACAC
This sequence comes from Ilumatobacteraceae bacterium, assembly GCA_963732335.1. Taxonomy (GTDB): domain Bacteria; phylum Actinomycetota; class Acidimicrobiia; order Acidimicrobiales; family Ilumatobacteraceae; genus Desertimonas. The sequence continues at coordinate 22,616 of CAVSZO010000063.1, forward strand.
CGACGGCGCAGGTGGCGGCGCCGCCGGCTTCGACCGCTACGACGTCATCAGCCAGTCGTTCACGTCGAACCACATCTCGATCGCTGACGGCAGTGGGAGTTTCCGGACGATTCCGTTCCGGTATGTGTGGCCAGCGGAGCTGGACCTCATGGCTCGAATCGCCGGATTGCAGCTCGAGCATCGTTGGGCCGACTGGTCACGCGCGCCATTCACCGCCGACAGCGACAAGCACGTGTCGGTCTGGGTCAAGCCAACCGAAGTGGTCGACGATCAGCAGACAGAATCGGTCGACCAGCGCCCGGCGCCCGACAGGGGTCCAGGGTCGTGAACACTCGTCGGGGTCGTCTCAGCTCTTGTCGACGAGTCCGTTAGGCGCGGTCGAGGACGCGAGCGCCACGCCAAGTGGTCCGGCACGGGTTTCGGGCACACAGCACCCATATCGGCGCGCCCTTAGTGCCAATCGAAGACGCGTCCGAACAACGCGACCGAATCACGGCTTCTCAATACGTAACGACGCCGATCAGGCATGTCCGCGGTTGTCAACTCGAGCCGTCGAGGCTGACGTCGACCTACTGTTCTGCCGACTGAACAGTGACCGATCAAGAAGGGGCGGGGCGATGACGCTGACCACCGGCTTCAACCACGTGGCGACGCTGACAACGGACATGGACCTGACCGTGAGCTTCTACGAGAAGGCGTTCGACGCCGCTGTCACCTTCGAGGTCGCAAAGCGAGACGACCACCCGTGGATGAAGATCCTCGACCTCGGGGGCGGAGCCGCGCTCAATGTCTTCGAGGTTGCCGCCGACGAGATCATCGGCGAGCGACGCAGTCAGGGCAAGCGCGGCGCCATCGACCACTTTGCCCTCGCCGTCGACTCGCGTGCCACGCTCGAAGCGGTCCAAGAGCGACTCAGCACCGCCGGCGCCCAGGAGGTCGGCGAGATCCAACGGCTGGGCAACGAGTGGTCGCTGTTCTTCCGCGATCCCGACGGGATGGAACTCGAGGTGTGCTGCGGCGCCGATGACTGAGCGACTGGTTTGAGCGAATTGGACACCCTCCCGGCTCCCAGCACACTCGCGACGTGATCTGACCCCTAACTGCACGCCAGCCCAGCGCCACCTTGCGGATACGGGCTCGTGCCGCTCCGAACGTCGACACCGAACGACATTGTCGGGCGCGTTGCGGTGGACACCGATCGGCATCACTGGACGAGTGGCGGGTGCGAGACATCGGTTCGCAGCCGCGGTCGTCGTCGTCGGCGTGCGCACTTGAATGGCGGAATCTCGCTAGCCGAACGCTCGGCGGACCTCGACGATGTTGCTCATGGCTCAGTCGATGTCGACCACCTTCGAGCTGCGTCCGATCGACCCCGATGAAGCGGACCGACTGCGGGTCGAGTGCGCCAACGCGCCATCCATCTACGTTGCCGACGAGCACCCGGGCTACCCCTGTCGCCAGTGCCTGAGGGACGCTGACCTCGGCGAGGAACTGCTGCTCGTGTCCTACGACCCGTTCACGATCGATAGCCCGTACCGGTCGGCGAGCCCGATCTTCCTGCATCGCGCCCCGTGCCCACCGCCCGCCGACCGGCGCACACTCCCTCGCCAGTTGACGAACAGGCTGCTTTCGGTGCGATCCTTCGACGCCGAGGCCCTGATGATCGACGCCGCAGTCATTGTCGGCGACGAACTCGCCGGCACGCTCAACCGCTTGTTCGACAACGACGACGCCGACCACGTGCACGTCCACAACGCGTCACGAGGCTGCTGGGCGGTGCGCGTCGAACGCGCCGTTTGATCGTCGGACAAGGCGCCGCAGCGGCGGCGTCCGCGGTACCCGAATGCCACGACCTAACGACACACCCACGGCGTCGACGTGGCGAGCGCGAAACGGCATCTCGATCGCGTCACGTTCTGAGTAGTGGATACACCGGGTGCTAGGTGGACTCAGGTCAACCCCGCGGGCATCTACGATTCGCGAGTGAAGCCCAACGTCTCGATGGTCACGCTCAACAGTGGTCTGAGATTGTCGTATGCGGATCAGGGCGACCGGTTTGGCCCGACCCTCGTGATGCTTCCCGGGCCAACGGATTCGTGGCGGTCGTATGCGGCGGTTCTCGAGCGGTTGCCATCGTCGATCCACGCCGTCGCGGTGTCCCAGCGCGGGCACGGTGACTCTGACAAGCCGGCGGCGGGGTATCGAGTGGAGGACTTCGCTGGTGACGTGGTACGAGCGCTCGACGCCCTCGGCATCGAGCGGGCGGTCCTGGCTGGCCACTCCGGGTCTTGTCTGGTCGTGCGCCGAGTTGCCATTGATCACCCCGAGCGGGTCGCCGGGCTGGTGCTCGAAGCGTCACCAACGACGCTACGCAGCGACGCCGGTCTCGAAGGTTTCGTCGAGTCGCTCACGAACCTGGAGGACCCGATCGAGCCAGGCTTCGTCCGATCGTTGCTCATCGGCACATCGTCGGAGGACGTTGCGGCCCACGTTCTTGAACCGATGGTGGAGGAGCTTGCCAAGGTGCCGGCGCGGGTGTGGCGGGAGATGTTCTCCGAGCTGCTGCACTACGACGACATCACCGAACTCGCGAGGATCGGCGTGCCGACGCTATTGGTGTGGGGCGACGCCGACGCACTGGTCGGGCGCGACATGCAGATGCGGCTCGCCCGGAGCATCGGCGGCTCCGAGCTGCTGGTGTACCGCGGCGTCGGGCACACGCCGCGGTGGCAGGACGCGTCGCGATTCGCTTCCGACGTAGCCGCATTCGTCGAGCGATCGAGCGCGACACAGCCTTGACCAACCTGGCTCACATGATGACGAAGCGACGCGCCCAGAACGTCCACACGTAACGTCATTCAACTGGCAGCCGTGACCGCACCAGATCGGCAGCTCGTTCGCGTTGTGGCAGCCGCGGTGGATCCGGATGCGGTTCCGATCGGCGGTGCCCTGTGCGACGGGACGGGTGGTGGATGGCGTGGCCCGGATCGACGACAGGCTCCCCGAGGGCGGCTGGTGAGCCACCTAGTCAGGCTGCGCCGCGGGAAGCAGGCAACCGCGTGTTGAGAACCCCGCGTGGGCAGCGAACGCCGTTGGACTACCTCACGTTGTCTCTAGCCACGCGTACCGGGTCGTGTCCTGGGCTGCGTAGTCGGGGTCGAGGTAGATGAAGCAGCGCTGGATCAGCCAGTCGCGCACCTCGAACACGTCGCACCACCGACCGGCCGCCCATTCCGGGTTGCCGGCCCGCCACGGACCATCCCGGTGCTCGCCATGGCTCGTACCTTCGCACGCAAACGTGTCAGTACCGGTGAGAACCCAGTTGAAGTGCGAGTAATCGTGAACGATCGACTTGAGCGTCCCACCGACGTCGCCGAACATCTGGCCGATCTCGTCCTTGCCGGTGGCCAACCCCCACTTCGGGAAGTACACCTGGGCGTCGTTGGCGAACAAGTCGAGGATGCTGCCCCCACTGGACGTCACACCACCATTGTCGAACGCCTTGAGGTACTCGAGGGCAACGCTCTTGCGCTGCTCGTCGGTCATCGTCTGTGTTGATACAGCCATGTGTGCTCCGATTCTTGAAGTTGATCACTGGTGCGAGCGACGAGGCGCGAGCCGAGGAGCGGCTTGCGAGGCCGAGGAACGTCATGACGTTTGCTACCTCCGATACCAGGCGGGGATTTGCGCGTCGACGTTGATCCACAATTCGCCTCCATGTGCTCGTGCATCGCCTCGAAACCCAGCTCCCGCCCGTAGCCGGAAGCCCCGTGCCACCGAACGGCGAGGCCGGGCTCACCCGCTTGCAGCCGGCGGTGCGTGGGACGTCGAGGCCGCGGGAATCGCGGATCGGATGGCCGGTGTTGCGGCTCTCCAGTGTGGCGAGCTCGTCGGCGTTGGCCTCGATGGCGTCGGCCAGGCGGAGCAGCAGGCGGCCCCGCTCGGCGGCGGCCACCGCATGCCAGGCGGGAAAGGCGTCGCGGGCAGCGTCCACCGCCCGATCGACGTCGGCAGCACGGGCCTCGGCAACCTCGGCGATCACCGAGCAGTCGTGCGGATCAATGACCTCGACCGTCGCCCCGTCGACCCCGTCGACGAACTCGTTGCCGATGAACAGCTTGGTGGCGAGCATCAGTCGTCCTCAGAAATCGACGGGATATTGCGGGGCTTTGCCGGTGGCGATCAGCTCGGGGAGATCCGGCGAGGCGTTCTCCCACACCAACAGCATCGAGCGCTTCGGGCTGAAGCCGCGGTGGCGAATGTCGGCCGGCATCGCCGCCACGTCTCCGGCACGCATGATCACTTTGGCGCGCTGCGCCCCGGTATCGCGATCGTCGACACTCCAGCGGATCTCGTCGGAGAGCTGCACGAACCACTCGACGCGGTCGTTGCCGTGGATGATCGGGAGGATGTACTCCTCCGTCGTCGGGCAGAACAGGCTGTCCTTGCACACGCTGGTGACGCTCGGGTTCCACGTCACGTCCGAGCGCGACAGATAGGCGTACAAGCTGAACCCGGCGACTTCGTCCTCGAACCCCGGGTTGGCGTGCACTTCGGGCTCGTCCTGGGACACGTCGGCAAACATCCGGTTGACCGGATGGGTTGCATCGGTGCGGATCGCCTCGTCGCCCGCAACGCCGACCATTCGTCTTGCCGATACCCGGCGCCGCGTCACCGCCGCCGTGTTGTTGCCGTTCTTGAGCCCCCACGGTCCCTCGGTCTCCTCCGGGCTGGCGAACGGATCGAACGTGGTGTTCGTCCAGTCGTCGAGCATCGCCCGGAACGTCCCGCGGATATCCGGAGTCGGGAAGTTCTCGGTGTGGTCGAGCTCGGCCTTGCGGTAGCTGTCGTTGTAGCGACCAGCGAACAAATCAACCGTGCCGTAGTGGTTGACCGTGCCGATCACCTCGTCGAAGTTGACGGTGCCGTAAAAGAAATCCCAGGCGCAATCGCGCTGAAGAGCGCGCAAGAAGCCGTCGATGCTCAGCACATGGCTGCCCGTCGGCCAAGAGATGTGAGCGAAATACTCGTCGCGCCGAAACATGAAACCGCCGAGGGTGAACTGGCGGTAACCGAACACATCCGGCTCGGACGCCTGCACCGTCGGTTCGACCAGATCAGTCATTGCATCAACCTTTCAGGACCTTTCAGGACAGGCAGATCTCCGCCCAGCGCTCGATCGTGTCGTCGCCGACGCAGGTCTGCTGAAGGAGCACGGACGGGTTACGCGGCCTCGAAGCGATAGGCCGATCCGCCCGGCAGCAACGCCATATGGCCGCGACGGATACGCACGTAGCCCATCTCCTCGCCGACCGGCTCGCCGTCGACGGCGATCGATCCCTCCTTGCCGGCGGGCGCAAGCGGCGTAGCGAGCTTGACGAGGCGCACGGTGACGTCGCCGTCCATGCACAGCACCGCCTCATCGTGGCCACAAGTACGCCACCCCGACGAGCCCTCGGCGCGGATTGCCTCGAGGACATACTGCTGGTTCTTGCCGACGGCGACCTTCTCGTACGGCGCCGACATCCCAGCGACCTCGAACACGTTGGAGAAGGCATAGTGCTTAGGGTCATCGTCAATGATCTCCACCGTCCCCTTGCGATAGTCCTCCAGCGAACCGAAGATCGTCCTGTACTCCACCGTGCACCCCGTTCGTTCCGAGCGACAACTCTACTTCGCAACAAACTGATGTTCGGCTTGCGAACCACCGTGTGCCGCGAGCACGTCCACGGCCGCTTGTTCCGCGTGGGCGGCGTTGGCGGCACGGTAGGCCATCGCGAGGATCGGCCCGAGTGTTGCGCCGCCGGCCCAGTACGCCTGCGCACTCGGTGAGGCAACGCAGTTGCCCACTCCATAAAGACCGGGAATCGGTTCGTTCATGTCATCCAGTACCTTCCCGTCACCGTTGGTCTTGGGGCCTCCCTTGGTGTCGAGCGTGCCGCCAGTCACGAGCGCGGCGTAGTACGGTCCACTGTCGCTGATCGGCCACATCGTTGGGTTCGCACGCCCTGCTTCCTCTCTGACATCTCCGTTGAAGACAAGCGAAATGACCCGTTCGCCCCGGGCGAAGTCCTCGTCTTTCCCGTTCGAAGCGAAGCCGTTGAATCGCGTGATCGATGACTCGAGATTGGCGAGGAAGTCGTCAGCAAGGGTCAGACCACCCGTCACATCGGCATACTGCCGGAGGCGGGCGGCGATGCTCTCGACCAGCTGAGCCAAGGTTTCGCCCTTGATGACATGACTGTCGTTGCCGCCCGACGGGACGATCAGCCGTCCGTACTCGTCGCTCGCCGAGTTCAGCTGGCTGCGCTCGTCCCAGATCTGGATGAGCACGAGGTTCGGATACTCCGCCTTCTCCCCGTCCCACGAGAAGAAGACCTGGGCGAGTTCGTTGTAGGGAAGCTTCTCGTTGCACACGCGCCGGCCGTGCTTGTTCACGAAGATCATCGAGTCGCCGGCGATGGAGAACATTCCGATGAGTTCAGGATCCGAACGGACCGCCTTCTCGAGCGGAACCGGACACATCCAGGCGTACTGCATATTTCGCAGTTGAGCCCCAACCGGAGAAGCGATTCGGATGAAGTCTCCCTCATTGGAGTTCGCAGCGCACCCCCCGTACACAGGCACCGAGAGGAAGTTGGCGCGCAGCTCACGATCGTGGGTGAATCCGCCGGTGGCGAAGATCACCGCTTTACGTACGCCAAATCGATGCGTTTGACCATCGAGCGTTGACGCCTCAACCCCGACGACGCGGCCTTCAGCGACGACGAGTCGCTGCACCCTGTGACCGATGCGAATGATCACGCCGTCGCGCTCGGCGGCCGCGCTCATCGTCCTCACCGCAACCTCACCGCCGTCGGACATCGACTCACGTGCCTCAGAGGGCACAAGGACTCGACCCGTCGGCGCGTTGTCCTCCTCGAGCTCCGCCCAGTAGTCAGGCACCTCGGCACAATGGCGGTAGACCAATGCGCCTCGTTCGTTCAGCGTCTCGGTTGCCTCGGACGCGGATGCATAGATCCCACGGCAGAGCTCGAACTCCCATTCGGACATGCCGAAGGTGGGATGGTCCGGGTCATACAACTGCGGCCGAGACAACCGTGCCATGTATCGCAGGCACCCGGACTCATCGTCTTGAGTTCCTCGCTCGCGCATTGGTTCGTTGTTCGGCACCCAGTACCAAAACGCCGCCTTGCGGGCAGTGCCGCCCAGTTCGGCTGCCTTCTCGAGCAGAACGACTTCGTTACCCAGCCAACGACTGAACAGGGCGGCGGGCAGTCCGCCACCGCCGCCACCGACGACCACGATGTCGGCGACGACATCGCCGTCAGACGCTCCTGTGGTCGGCGTCGCCGAGGATCGCGATGCAAAGGCGAGTTCGCTCATGTCTTTCCTTCCCTGTTCGTGCGATCGCGTGCCCATCACGCCCGAGTCGACTTCGGCGGCACGAAAAGATCCTGGACCCTGTCCAAAGCGGTGCTTGTCCGACTCTGAGACATCGCTGTTCGATCGTGCGGCACACAGAACGTGTGTCCGAGATTCGAACACCGAGCACACGACGGTGTTCGCCTACAGTTTGAGGACGCACGGGGCGGCCCGACACACCCGGGGGAGGGTTCTTGGCGTCTGGACTCGAGGATGTCGCCAACGCGATCGCGTTCGCTCGAGAGCAGTTCCTCCAGGGGGAGCAGCCATCGGGCCCGATTCGCCGCGAGATCTTCACGTCGTGGCGCCGTTCTGCCTTGAGTGGCGCCGACCCCGACATCGCAACGTTCCCGTACTCGTCCGAACTCGACTTGGGTGGACGGTTGACGAAGGCCGCCTACCCGGTGCTCGATCGCCTCGCCGAGCGTCTCGAATCGACCGGGACCGCGGTCCTCCTCGCGGATAGGGATGCTCGAATCCTCAACCGGTGGGCCGCGGATCCAGAGCTGCTGCGGATGATGGACCGATCGGACTCGGCGCCCGGATTCTCGTTGATCGAGGACGTCTGCGGGACGAATGGTCTGGGGTCGGTTGTCGAGGAACGCCGGCCGATGTACGTCTGCGGCGCTGAGCATTTCGCCGAACGATTCATCGACTACGCGTGCTACGGCGCGCCGATCATCAACCCGCTGACGGGCCGACTCGAGGGCGCCGTAACGCTGGTCTGCAACCGCGTTGACGCCAGTCCACTGATGATGCCGTTTGTGCAGGAGATGTCGGGCGCAATCGAGGACCGGCTGCGGGCGTTCGCAACGCTGCGCGAGCAGGCGCTGCTCGACGCGTTCACAAAGGCCGCTCACGGCACACGCCGACCGGTCATCGCGGTCAACGACAAGACGATCATCACCAATCCACTTGCGTCACGACTCCTCGAGGGTGTCGAGCACGCCACCCTGTGGGAATACGCAGCTGCGGCGATCTCGACGCGCCAACCCTCCCGGGGTGCCATTCGAACGCCGACAGGGATCGAGATACACGCCACGTTCCGTCCCTTGCTTGACGGCGGCGAAGTAGTTGGCGCCATTGGTGAGCTTGGCACAACTCCGATCTCGTCGGCGTCCGCCGACGCGGCGCCCGTGCCGGAGCGGAGCGGTGTGAGTCGGCTTCGCGAGCTTGTCGGCGGATCCAGCCGAGCGTGGCTGCACAGCCTGGAACTGATAGATCGCGCTGCACGAACTTGGGAACCAATACTGCTGGTTGGCGAGTCCGGCACGGGCAAGTTGCACCTCGCCCGTGCTGTGCACGAGCTCACCGGTGACGGAGGAGAGGCCAACGTCTTCGACGCTGCCTTGGCATCGCTTGACGGCGCCGGAGTGTGGCTTCGGCGTGTGCACAGCAGCCTCGGGTCCTCGTCCACGCTGATTCTGCGACATCTCGAAGTGCTCGATCGACGTACCTCGCTCGCCCTCGCCAGCCTTCTCGAAGAGATCGACCGTCCTGGTCAAGCGCGGACGCATGTGATCGGCCTCTCCACGACGGTGGATCCCCGGCCCTATTCCTGGCCTTCCACCCACTCCGACCGCATGGCTGTGCATCGAATCGCCCTGCCTCCACTTCGGGAACGCTCCGGGGACATTCCCGATCTCGTGCGGCGAATCGCCGGCCGACTCGGCGTGCCGAGGCTCATTGTGTCCAGTGACGCGTTACAGGCGCTGATGCGGTCGCCGTGGCCGGGAAATGTTCGGCAACTCGCCGCCGTCGTTCGCAGTGCCATCGCCGGTCGCTCTTGCGGCACCATCGCCTTGGCCGACCTACCGATCGACGTCATCGAGGGCAAGGCCTCGACATTCACGACGTTCGAGAAGGCCGAGTATCAGGCCATCGTGCAAGCCCTCAAGTTCGCTGACGGCAACAAGAAGGTCGCCGCTGCCGAACTCGGCATCGCGCGGTCGACGCTGTACCGCAAGCTGCGCTGTTACCGTATTGACCTCGACCGAGCAACGTTTTGAGCGCAGGTCCAGGTTGCGATTCAGCCTGTCGAACAGCGCGACACGTCATGTCCGAGAGTCGGACACGAGCGACCGCCAAGGCAACCTCACGATAGACGTGCGGGGGAGACTCGCGCCTTGACAACGGCGAGACGACCCCTCGGGCGAACGGTGTCAACCGCACACACGGCGAGTCCGTGGCGTGCCCAAATCAAGAGGGGGAATGATGAGGCACCCACATCGAGGTATCGGTAGACGTCTGACGTTGCCGTCCATGATCGTTGCACTCGGATTGGTCATGCCGGCAACCGCCATGGTCGCCGACGCGTCTGACGACTCCGGCGGCGAGTCGGGTGAAAGCCTCGACGCCGATCCGGCCCTGCTCGCCAAGGCGCTCGGTTCTGAAACCACTGAGGGGGTGCCGGAGCCCGTGCTGGCAGCGATCGCACGGGCCGGCACCCCGGTCGATGACGCAATGCTTGAGGTGGCGCTCGAGTGCTGGAGCAACAAGTCGTGCGAAACGGGCACCGGCGGCGAGGTCACCGTGGCCCTCGCAGATGGATTCGGCGAGAATGTGTGGCGCGAGGTCACCTACATGGAGTTCGTCCTCCAAGCGCTGACCTATCCCGAGATCGGCCAAATCATCTACACCAGCGCGCAAGGTGACACGCAGAAGGCGATCTCGGACTTCCGCTCACTGATCTCTCAAGGCGTCGACATCATCGTAACGTTCCCTGACGCCGGCGAGGCCCTTCTCCCCACGGCGAGGGAGGCCACTGCGCAAGGCATTCAGGTGGTTCCCTACATCGCGTCGCTGGGTGGGGAGCCAGGGACCGACTATCTGACCTTCGTCGCCGAAGACCTGTGCCAACTCGGCGTCAACTTCGCTGACGTTCTCAACACTGAGGTTGGCTCAGGAAAGGTGGCGTTCCTCGGAGGCACACCGGGCAATCCGCTCTCGGAGGCATGGCAGAGCTGTGAAGAGCCCGAGCTGGGACCCGAGGTGGAGCTCGTCGGTACCGCCGACACCAGCTGGACCCAGGAAGGAACTTTGCAGGCGGTGTCGGGTCTCCTGGCCGAGCATCCCGATCTCGCAGGTATCAGTTACGAGTACGCCGACGGCTTCCTTGGGGGCATCCGCGCGTACGAGGCCGCCGGTGTGCCTCTCGACCTCGTGCTCACCTTGCGGACCGACGAAGTGGGACTGTTCTGCGAATGGGCCGACATCGCCAATCCCGATTTCCGGATCTTCTTCTCGTCGGGTGGCGGCTTTGACTCAAGGATTGCCCTCACTGCGGGAATGATGGCCCTGAGCGGCGAGTCCGTTCCACCCAACATCGTCGTCCCGGCACAGATGCGCGAGGTCACCGAGAGCGACTGCAACCCTGCGATTCCCGGCGCCGCGCCGGCATCGACACTCGTGCCCGAGAACGTCCTGCAGGCGATGTACGGCTGATCTGCGCCGCAACACCCAGCGTCGGTCTCCACCCCGGCTCTCCGAGGCGGAGACCGGCGCGGCGGCACCGAACAAGAAGGGGGCATCGTGTCGGTGGCCAGTGGCGAACTCGTTGATCCTGGTTCGCTTCGGGCTCGACTCACGGGTCGCGCGCTTGGGGCTGCCGGGTTCTTCCCGGTCTGGCTCGTCATCGTCGCCCTATTCCTCGTTGCGGCATTCGTCGCGCCGAACACGATCTCGGACACCTCGTTCTCGCAGATCTGGCCGTTTGCGAGCGTCCTAGCCGTCGCTGCGCTGGGCGAGATGCTCGTCGTCATGACTGGGGGCATCGATTTGTCGGTCCCGTCCGTCATCACGATGGTCGGAACCGTCTTGCTCGGCGTCGGTTCGGGCGAGAACAACCAGCTCCTGAAAGCAATCGTCGTCGCCCTCGGGCTGTCGGCGGCCATCGGCCTCATCAACGGAGTGCTCGTGGGTTACATGCACCTCAACCCACTCATCGTCACGTTGGCAGTCGGTCAGATCGTCCTCGGGTTCACGGCGCAGTACCGCAGCGATATCGCCAACGAGTCATCGGTGCCGCCCTCCCTCGCCGACTGGGCATCGGGCCGGGTCCTCGGAGTCACGACACTGCTCTGGTTCGGTGCGGTAGTCACCATCGCGGTCGCCATCCTGCTTAATCGCTCGCGGACAGGTCGCCGCCTCCAGGCCGTGGGTGCCAACGCCCGAGCGGCCTGGATCGCGGGAATCGACGTGCGCCGGTACACGACAGCGGCGTATGTCGCTGCGGCACTGTTGTACGGCAGCGCAGGCATTCTGCTCGCGGGCTTCATCGGGACTCCAACGCTCACAATTGGCGCGCCCTACCTGCTTGGTCCGATCGCCGCAGTGGTGATCGCCGGGGCGTCGCTGTCCGGCGGCTTGGCCAGCGCCATTTCGACCTGGGGGGCGGCCTTCGCATTGACGTTTCTCGAGACGATGCTCCGCGTGATGGGCCTGCCCTCAGCGCTCCAGTTCGTGGTGTTCGGCGCGGCTATCGCCGCTGGCATGGTCATCTCCGGTGATCGCATCGTCGGGGTGGTCGGCATGGCAGTGACAACGCGCTCTCGTTCTCACGAGTCCGTGTCAAAGGAGAGCGACGGAGTGCCGATGGTTGCATCACCGGGACGACGTGATGATCGGGACGTCCGATGACGCAGTCGGAGGCCGGTCCGAATGCAGAGTCGGTCAGCCTGTCGACCAGATCGCCGCTCCTCGTCATCGATTCGGTGTCGAAGCGGTTCGGCACGGTACAGGCGCTCTCGCACGTGTCGCTGGACTGCGAGCCAGGCGAGATCCACGGGGTGCTTGGTGAGAATGGGTCCGGGAAGTCCACACTGTTCGGCATCGCCTCGGGTGTGATCACCTCAGACAGCGGCCGGGTGGTGATCGCCGGCGAGGAACTTCAGGTCGGACATCCCTCTGCAGCCCTTGAAAGAGGGTTGGCGATGGCGTATCAGACGTACTCGCTGGTGCCGGAGCTCTCGATCGCCCACAACCTGCTCCTTTCGGTTCCACCCTCACGGCGCCCGAAACGGTTCGCCGAGGCGATCGACTGGGCGTCCCAGGAACTCGATCGACTCGACGTGGATCTCGACCCGAGCACAAGGGTGGGCGACCTGAGGCTGGCGGAGCGCCAGTTCCTGGAGGTCGTCAAGGCCCTGGTGGCACGTCCACGCGTGCTCCTGCTCGACGAGCCGACTACAGCTCTCGGCATCGAAGAGGTCCGTCGCGTCCACTCGCTCGTGTCCGAGGCGGTGAAGGGCGGGGCCGGCGTGATGTACGTCAGCCACCGGCTCTCCGAAATCATGGCGGTCGCCGACCGACTTACCATCCTGCGCGATGGCGAGCGGATCGGCACGTTCGCTGCCGACTCCGTCACCGAGGACGAAGTCGTTGCCCTGATGATCGGACGACCGGTCGAGCTGGCGTTCCCGGAGCGATCCGACGCCACGGCCGCGGCCGAAGCGCGACTCGTGGTACACGCGCTCCGTGGCGAACGTTTTGGGCCCGTCAACATGGATCTCCGCCCCGGAGAGATCGTTGGGCTCGCGGGTGCTGAGGGAAACGGACAAGAGCAGATCATGCGGGCACTCGCCGGCGTCGATGCCGCATCATCTGGAGAGATCCGGATTGATGGCGTCGAGGTCCGTCCACAGGCGCCGGCTCACGCACTCGATCGCGGGATCATGCTGCTCAGCGGCGAACGTGTTCGCGAGTCGTTGTTTCCCGTCCTCGGAGTGCGCGCCAACGCCACCATCGGAGTCCTGCGGAGATTTGCCCGCCTGGGCTTCGTGAACCGCCGAGACGAGTCTCACGCCGCCGCCGACGTCGTACGACAGCTCAATGTCCGTACTCCGTCGATCGAGCAACCGGTCCGCTTCCTGTCTGGTGGCAATCAGCAAAAGGTCGTGTTGGCCCGACCGATCCTTAGCGATGTTGACGTCTTGCTGGCAGAGGAGCCGACCCAGGGCGTCGACATCAGGAGCCGGTTCGAGATCTACGAGGCGTTGCGGTCGAGATCGAGTCGCGGGATGTCGATTCTCGTTCGCTCCGCCGACGCCATCGAACTGGCTGGGATCTGCGATCGGGTGGTCATCGTGTCGCGTGGCCAGATCGTCCGTGAGGTCAGTGGAGCGGATCTCTCCGAGGATCGCATCGTCGAAGCCATCATCCGCACACAGTCCGTGGCGCATCGCCCGCCAGCCGCAGTCGCGGGCACTGCATTGCACCCGCGCCGGACCACGTCGACAGTTCGGCGGTTGACGCACCGCTACCCCAGCGACAGGCGAGACCACCAGCCGCGGCCGCACTGGACCGCCCGTGGGTGCCCGTCGTGACGCTCGCCGTCCTTTCGCTCCTCGTCGCTACGTACACGTGGCAACGGTCCGACGCCTTCCTCACCGAGTTCAACATGAAGTCGCTTCTACTGCTCACCGTGCCACTGGCGTTCGCCTCGATGGGTCAGCTGCACGCCATGCTTCTCGGAGCGTTCGACGTGTCGATCGGTGCACTAATGGGCCTGACGGTCGTCTGCGCATCGTTCTTTGTGACGGATCCGTCGTGGGTTTGGAACCTGCTGGGGATCACCGGACTGTTCGCGATTGCCGCTCTTGTGGGACTCGTGAACTTTGTCCTGATTCGATGGCTATCGATCCCATCGATCATTGCGACGATCGCGACGCTGAGCGTCTTGCAAGGGATCACGCTGATGCTTCGCCCGACACCAGATGGGCTCATCAGTGCCTCGTTCGTCGACGCCATGACGACAAGTTGGGGGTTCGTTCCCTACTCGTTCCTCGGCGTCGTCGCTCTCGCTCTCGTACTCGACCTCTGGCTGTATCGCACCCGGGACGGCCTTACCACTCGAGCGGTCGGACTCGACGACACCTCCGCCAGAAGGGTCGGTGTCTCAGCGAACATCCGCTTCCTCCGTGCACTGCTCTTGTCCAGCATGTTCGCATGTGCTGGCGGCCTATTCCTGGCCGCACTCGTGGGTATCGGCGACCCACGTTTGGGTACGTCGTTCACGCTGCCCACGCTCGCCGCGGCCGTCCTCGGCGGTGCAGCGCTCGGGGGAGGCCGCGGCTCATTCATCGGTGCCGTCAACGGCGCACTCTTCCTGACACTGATCATCAACGTGCTTCCCTTCCTGGGCTGGCCTGCCGCGTGGGGTGACATCGCCCGAGGCGGTGTCACGCTCGCCGCCCTGGCACTGTTCAGGGCTCCGGAGCTGTGGCAGACGATTCGCCGGGCACGTCACCAGCTGGCGACAGGTTGAATGTTGGGGGACCGACAGCTTCCCGGACTGGACCGCCTGAGCCCCGAGTCGTCGGCCACGCTCTCGACGACCCAACCACGGCACCTCCCGCGCAGACAGAGCGAACAGCGGAGAAGCTCACCGGGATCGAAATCCGGACGCCACACCGCGGACACCACGTCCAGACACCTGGAAGCGTCGTCGAGGGTCGTTCGCCCGCGCCATAACTTCAACACCGAACGACATCGACGAACTCGTCGTCGCCGCGCCAGAACGGCATCTGTCCATTGGGTGGCTATGCAAGGCGGGTCTCACTGATCGGGGCGTCGCCGGCGTCATCACCGTCCATCGGAGCGCACTGACATCCGATCGACGACTCCAGAGGACACTCCCGAGCCTTCTGTGCCGCCGCGGAAGAGGAGCGGGAACTCTCCTCGGCGCACCGACCTGAGCGTCAGATGCCTGGCACTATCGGATGGCAGGGCCAGGGACCATCGCCGTGATGCTCGGACGGTCGGGGAGATCTCGTGTTGTGGTGCAGACCAGGTCGTCGATCAGGTCAGCCACTTATCTTGGACTCCGCCGCGAGGACCATGCATTTTCCGTGGACGGCCCGGTGGATCGACGCGACCATCCCGACATGCACGTGTATCGTCGGCGACGAGGTCGGTCACTCCTCGTGGCGTTTCCGCTGGCCGTCATTGCTGGCGCCATCCCGGCCATGACGACCGCCACCACAGCTCCTGTGTCCACGACGGTCTCGACGCCGGCGGCCGCAGACGGCCATCGATGGTTCCTTCGATATCGGGGGCCGCAGCCTGTTCATCGCTTGTCGGGGTACCGGGACGCCCACGCTCGTATTCCTCGTGGGCACCGGTTGGCCGAGCAACCAGATGGCCTCGATCGAGGATCGCTTCGGGGACGACGTGCGCGTCTGCCACTACGACCGGGCCGGTGAAGGCCACAGCGACCCTCCCGACACGCCGGCGACTGTGGAAACGGTCGTTGAGGATCTGGCGGCGTTGCTCGATGCGGCCGCGGTTCCGACGCCTTATGTCCTCGTTGGTCAATCCGTCGGGGGCGACCAGGCGTGGCTGTTCGCCGATCGACACCCCGAGGACGTCGCCGGATTGCTCATCATGAACGCCGGGTTCTTTGAACTCGACTGGGACGAGCTCGAGGGTGCCCTGACCGAGGAGGAGATCGCCGGCGAGCGCGAGTTCTCGGAGCAAAACCTCGGCCCATTGCTGCAGGCAGCAACACCGCCCGACGACATCCCCTACACCGTGATGATGTCGACCGACGCCCAGTGTGAGGCACCCGGCGATATCTGCCACCGGATCTATCCATTCTTCGAGGCCTGGGGCGAGGAGCTCGCTGGCCGAACGCCCAATGGACGGCTCGTCTCGGTGGACGCAGGTCACGAGATCTGGCCCAGCGAGCCCGACCTCGTCGACGCCGAGATCCAACGACTCATCGACCTTGCTCGTTGACCAGGTCACACCGATCGTCTTCAGAATCGCGTGTCGATCTCGACAGTCGAGCCGGCGGTCGTTACTCGGCACCCCGCCTGCGCAAAGGTAAATCGCATCGGCCGCAGCCGCACGGAACGACGCGCCAGACGCAGCGCGGCGTCGCGAGCCGCCCAGATCGGCATGGACCTGTCTGTCAAACCCACGTCTCGAGCTCGGTCTGGTAGACCCGTCGACATAGCCGAGGCGAGACACACCAGGCGCTTGGCAGGGTTGTCGGCATTGACGCTCAGGGAGTTACGCGCAACGCCGTCACGCCCCAGCGATCATGCGTCGCCTCGCCTCCATCGACGCCGCACCGATTCCTCGTCGACGGAACTCTTCTACAACCGCGATCGCCAACTCAGGGGTGTGCTCGTAGACGAAGCGCTCCGTGCGCAGTCTCAGTGAGGATCCGGTACCAGACCAACTGGGTGGGCAGAAGGGAGTCGAACCCCGGAGCTTCGGTGTGAACGAAGTGCTCTACTACCGAGCCAACCGCCCGGGCCGCTCCCCACCCGTGGGGGAGCGGCCCGGTGTGTGCTACCGCCGTGTCTCGGTGACGACGTAGCGGCGCAGGCGGGTCTTGCCGGACGGCACTGTCTCGGCAACGTCGCTGCGCTCCATCGAGCGGACCTTGAAGTCGGTGTCGATCCTCGGATAGGTGCCGTAACTACGGTCGTCGTAGGCGAACCCGTAATGATCGAACAGGCGCTGCTCATCCCTGGAGCCGAGGCCGAGAGCACCCGTGTCGAGGGTATGCGGGTCGGTGTTGGGGGCCTTCTTGACCGTGTCCTTGGTGTAGGGCACCTGGAGGTCGTCGTCGTAGAGGGTCGCCCCGGAGATCGGGACGAAGCTGGTGTTCATCCCGAACAAGCCGGTGCGGACGGCCAACCACTCCGGTCGTCCGGTGATGTCGTCGTAGTAGATGGCGTCGATCGAGCCGATCATGTCGCCGTCGCTGTCGTAGACATCGTGGTCGATCCAGCCCTCATAGCTGGTGGTCTTCTCCATGGAGTTACCTCCAATCGTGAGTGCGGCCCATGCCGCTACGCGTCTGGTACCCCAATGGGTCGCCGAGCGATACGGCGAACACACGGCGCTTCAGCGGGCCGCCCCCACCAGCGGTTTAAGCGCAACAGTGCAGCACTCGGCACATCGATCCGTCGACACCCAGCCGGATGATGGTCTGCCACAAACCACCTGCCTGCGCACCCGACGCAATCGACAGGCCATGTGTTCACAACTACAAGCGGACAAACGGAGCACTCGCCGCTGGCAGCATGTCCAGCAGTACGCCCCAAGCCAACTCTGACGTGATCGCCGAGATCATGACCAGAACAGAGCCACCTCGGTAGCGGCCAGTCCGCGGGTCCCGAGACCGCCTGCGACGACTGGAGTCGCTGCTGTCGGCCGGTGGCGCCGACAGGATGAACGCGGCGTTGGCCACCTCCCCTCGTCTTCGAAGGTCACATCGAATCGGTCGAGGCTCTGGCGGGCTGTCCTTCGTACGTGCCTTCGGCGAGACGCTGGCCGTAGGTGGTCGACCGATCACCCCGTTGCGACACGGTGGAACCGGGCTCAAACCTCCCGCAGGTAGAGCACCGACGGGCCGGGTGAGGCGAAGGGGGGCGTGAAGTCCACGACCTGCTCACCGACGGCGGTGATCGCGGCCGCCCCTGTCCATGTGCGGGTGTCGACGTTGAACCACCTCGGCCGGTAGGTGCCAGCTGCAAGGGTCACCGTGAAGCTTGCGTCAGGTTCGGGCTGGAGGATGATGTACTCGATGCCGGGGTTTGCCAACGCGTAGCCGGTAGATGTCAGGTCGCCGCGGGGCTCGGTTGCCAACAGGTCGATCTCGTCCGCGAGTCGGCGTACGTCTCCTTGGGCGAGCCTGGCGGACTCGAGGAAGTCGAAGTCCGGGTTTGGCTGGGTGGGATCGCCGATTGCGCAGTCGAGTTGGCTGGAGTACAGGCCACGGGTGAACGACCTCCAGGCCCAGACCGCGTCGACGTCACACGGCGCGTAGTGGTCGTGGTCAGAGATGATCACTTTGGCACCTGTCGCCGCCGGTGGGTCGTTGCGGTAGTCGTCAACGGGCGGGTACGTGCCGGGCATGATCCAGTCTGCCGGGGACTCGAACAGCCAGTCGTCTCTCCCCTGCGGCCAGATCGCCGACATGCCGACGGGGTGAGTTTGGTAGTCCATTTCGGACTCGTACTGTGTGACGTAGTCGATGACGTCGTACTGCCACGAGACCGAGCCCGTCCAGGACTCGTTGGCCACCTCGTAGAGAACGTTGTCGAGGTCGTGCACCGTGTCGATCACCTTGCGTACGTAGGCCCGCTGCAGCGCGAGCACCGGTGCAGCAACGTTGGCCGATTGGTAGTCGTCGATGGAGTCGATGTCGATGTCATTGACGTTGTTCGGGCCGTCGAAGGGATGCCCGGCCACCATCGTGTCG
Source organism: Ilumatobacteraceae bacterium (assembly GCA_963732335.1). GTDB lineage: Bacteria > Actinomycetota > Acidimicrobiia > Acidimicrobiales > Ilumatobacteraceae > Desertimonas. The sequence goes on from CAVSZO010000063.1 coordinate 41,259, forward strand.
TCATCGCATTGGTGGAGACAGAAACCTTCGAAGAGCATGACCGAGACGTAGAACCCGCGGTCACCGGCTTCGATGATCCGCGCCCGCAGGCGGTCGAAGTAGGTCGCGTCGAACGTGGCGAGGTCGAACTTCGGTTCGCCGTCATAGGCCACGCCTGGACCGGTCCGCTGCCACGGGTGCGGAGCCACACAATAGGGACCTCCCGTGTCGAGGTCGGGCGGGAGCTTGAACTTGAAGTGCTCCCACCGCCATCCGCGGATGAAGTTCATGTGGTGGGACTCGAGGAAGTCCAGATACGCCGTCCAGTCGAACGACGGGCCTGGTTGGTCGCAGCTACCCAATCCCGACGCCGTCCTGCAGGTTGTTCCACAGGTTCGAGCCGACGAGGTACACCGCCTCGTCGCCCGACCCGGCAGTGAAGAAGCGAGGGTTCTCCGACGAGACCACCAACGGGCCATCGGCTGACATCGCCGCTCCCGCGGCAGGGCCATCACCGGGCACAGAGCCGACGATCACCGAGACGGCAACCGCGACGGCGGCAATGACTGCGACACCACGCCCCGTGCCGACGAACAGCTGCCTACCGGCGACCCGCCTGGTCAAGCGCCTCGACCACGATCGCCGCCAAGAGCATCTCAAGAGTTTCACAGGGACATGATCCGCGGCATCCGACTCGCCGTCATCGCCCCCAAGATCGATTCGTCCTCGACCCGAGTCGGACGACACCGGCCGCGAATCTCCATCCCACGGCGGACGGAAGCAGCTGTCGGCGATCATTCGCCCAATCTGATCAACACCGCCAAGGCCGGGCCCTCGGAGCTGACCCACTCCATTCGAACAGCAGTCGTCGACATGAGCGACGATGCGACGGCTGTACACATCATCGAACGACGCCAGCGCCCGATCGAGATTGACAGGATCCCCCACGGCCACCACGACAGCCGTGACCGAGACGGGCGAGGTCGTCGTCACCGACCATCACCAGTGTCGGTGCAGTGATCGTGGCGATCTCGCCGACGCTCAAGGTCGGCTCGGTGGTCGCCATCGCCATGAACCTCTCGAACAGTTCGCCGAAGTGGTCAGGGCCATCGGGAGACCGAGCGGCGTAGGCCTCGAATAGTTGGGCAGCGACCGGCGAGTCCTCGCCCAGCTCGAGGGGGAGCACTCCGTCGTGGTGGAAGTTGGTGCCAATCACGACCAGACGATCGACCAGCTCCGGGCGACGCATGGCGACGAACAGTCCGACGATCCCGCCGTCGCTCAACCCGACCAGATGCGCACGACCGCCGACGACCTGTTCGAGCACACCGATGGTTTCTGTGGCCATATCCTCGTAGTGAACGCTGCCGGTGTGTCCGCCGTGTAGCCGTGGCCACGACGGTCGAAGGCCACGACCCGGAAGTGCTCGGCAAACGGGTCACCCAACCCGTCGAGCAGCAAGTCTCTGTTCGACATCCGCCGTGGAGCAACAACACCGTCGCGGCGCCCATGCCGCGGTCCTCCACCCAGGTCAGATGCCCACCAATCGCCACGCGTTCGCCCACGACCATCCCTTACCGCCAATCAGGCTCGATCGTCCCACCCAGACCGTAGTCGCAGGGTGCTTGCAAGGACGCCGACCGCCCGCGAACCAGGCCCGCCTCGACGCCGTCACTCAACCACTGAACGCGACGACCGAACGAAAACGCGGGCGCGCCAAACCCGCTCCGAATCAGCCATGACCGTGTGGGCGTTGGTCAGCTCGTGTGACCTGTCGTCGGAGGTTCCGACGAGTTGGGTGGAACCCGGCCGGGTCTCGGGTGCTTGCCGGTTCCGGCTCGTGCCCTCGTTCTCGAGAGGGGTGGCTTGAGTGCTCGGTCGTGGTGGTTGGAACGTCCCACTCAGACTGAGGCGACGAGCTGATAGAACCGCAGGAAGTCGTGTTCGATCGGCAGGATCTCGACGGTGGAGAAACCGGCCGCCTCGGCGTAGGCGGTGAGGGTCGCCGGCCGCATGACGGTGCCAGTGGCCGCGGAGGGCGATTCGGCCCTGCCGACGGGCAGGCAGTGCAGCACGCTGGCGGCGTAGAGAAGCCGTTCGACGGGGTCGTCGCTCGGGGCCGTCGAACTCGAAGGCCACCTTCTCGTCGGCGACGAGGACGGTGGCGTCGGGCTTGCCGAGTCGGCGCATGGTGGCCAGTGCTTCGACGGGGCGGGCGAGGTCGTGGACCATCTCGAAGGCCATCACGAGGTCGTAGCTGGCTGGGACCACTCGGTCGGGCAGGTCGCGGGTGACATCGACGACCTCGAAGCGAACACGGTCGCCGACACCTGCCTCGGCGGCATGCTTGCGGGCCGCCGCGATCGAGGCTTCGTCGTTGTCGAACCCGTCGACCTCGATGTCGGGCCAGGCCTTGGCCAGACTGATCGCGGCCCATCCTTCGCCGCAGCCGATCTCGGCGGCTCGCGCCGGGCCGGCGGCGAGCCGGCCGGTGAGGCCGGGGATCGATGGCAGCCAGTCCGACGCGAGGAGGTTCAAGAACGCGGGGCGGTTGAAGTCGCCCTGGGCGTCGTGCAATGCGTGGTCGGCGTAGGGGATGCCGCGGCCGCTTCGGAAGGCATCGACGAGGGCGGTCGGGAAGACCCGAACGACGGCGGGGATGAGGTCGATCAGTGGTCCGACCGAGGCGAGGCTCTCCGGTCGCAGCAGGCATTCCTGCCCGGCCGGCGACAGGGCGTAGCGGCGCGCTTCGGCGTCGGTGCTCGGCGCGGTCACCTCGATGAGCCCGGCGGATGGCCTGCTGCTCGAGCCATTCGCGGGCGTAGCGGCCGTCGATGCCGGCGCGTTGGGCCAGCTCGTCCGGGGTGACGCCACCCTCGGTGGCGAGGTGATCGTAGAGGCCGAGCTCGCGGCCGAGGCTGATGGTGATGGCTTCCAGGCTGGCGAGCCCGGTCTGGAAGATTCGCTCGGCGTAGGCGCCGATCTGGGCTTCCAGCTCGGCTTCGGTGGTGTCGGTGTCGGTCATGGCGTGCTCCGCTCGGTTGGTGGTCGTCCGAGAGGCGCTAGATCGGATGTGGCGATGCGTCATCGTTCGGCTACAACGTCCAGTCGACGGCATCTTCGGGCCGATAGACACAGAACGTCCCGGTTTGGACGGAGTTCGTGAGATGCCGGGCCAGCGCGGCGTGTCAAACGGCGATCAGCTCAAGCGTTGTAGCGCATCGCTCCACGATGGCCGACCGTCAACTCCGCGGATTGTCCAACGCACGAACTTCGTCGGCCCCATCTCCGGGCTCAGCTTGGTCATCAACCCGCGGTGCGGCTCGGCCTTGGCGAATGCCGCGAGGGCGTCCTCGTCGCGCCACACCGACAGGGTGGCGTATTGCTTGGCAAACGGGCGAGCCATTAGCGCGAAGCCGATCACACCATCGGTCACAACCAACTGTTTGCGGACTGCGCTCGCGCCGCGGAACAGGCTCCAGGTGGAGCGACGGCTTTGGGGCGGGATACTCGATGCGAGTACGAGGTACTGCCGTTCCGGCTCGAGTGGCGACGACCACTTCCACGGCGACTTCACGATGGCTCCCTCCCGACCCGGGCACTTTGATCGCCACGATCACTGGTGTCAAATGCGACGACGGCTCTGGCTGCGCCGCCGGTTGACAGTTCCGAGGAGGCGTGTGCCGGCCACAGCTCCGAACGACGGCCACCACTCGCGAGTCGCATTCCGATCGGCATCGATGTTGCGCGACAGGACGGGTCGCTATCGCGCGCCCAGAGTCGAAGCGCCGGCGGCGGTGTCCCGAACGACCACGTCGTGTAGGTCGATGATCGTGCCGGGCAGCAGAGCGAGGGCCGCGACGCACAGGGCTGCGCGCCCAGTCAGGAGCGCGCCTCGACTGTGCGCGACACGAACGGCCGGGACGATTCGCGAGAAGACGATGGTGAGGGCGAGCCCGAGGATCAGCGTCGCGGCGACGACGGGTATGACGACGAACACGGCTGGCAACGCGAGCGGTGCGAGGACCCGGATCCACGCAGCTCGAGTGTTCGCCGCTGGGGGCAGGCTGGTGCTGTACCGGTTGGCGATGGCGACGACGGCCATGCCGTGGAGCACGCAGGTCAGGCCGAAGGTAGTGACGGACAGCCAACCGGGGCCGACGAGGTCAAAGTCCGGATTGTCCGGCCGCAGCGGGTCGATCCGCGTCGCCGCGATCACCAGGTGCAACAACCCGAAGACGACGCCGCCGAGCCGTCCCGCCGGCAGGAAGCGCCGAATAAGCACGTAGATCGCGCCGCTCATGAGCCCGGGGAGGATGCCGCCGAAGAGGTACAGGCCGATCGTGCCGTCGAGTTCGATGCGTCCGACCACCTCGTCGGCCTCGGTAACTCTGCCTTGGGCGTCATCACCTGCGGTCACGGCCAGCAAGCGCATGATCAACCGGACGGCAGGACCGGTCACCAACGCACCCGCCCAGAAACCGCCGACGAGGGCGACGGCGACCCCGCGCAAGTAGCGCAGCACAGTGGTTCGCACCAATGGCGGAACGTTGTGCGTCTCGCCGTGATCGATGTCATCAACCGAAAGCGGGTCCCACGGGCGATAGGCGATGCCACTCCACCACAACGTGAAGACGATGCCGACCACCAGCATCAGCCCCAGCACCGCCATCAGGATCACGGCCTCATCGTGCCTCTCACAAATCGGCGGCGATAGTGATTTCAGCCAAACACGCACACGCCGCCAACGAGCGTCGTCGGCGCGATTCACACCTGCTGCGCGACGGCCCTCCGACGGTCACCATCGGTGCCGGGGTGAACGCGGCTAACGCGCACATGCTCGCGGCACCGAATCCCAGCGCCGCAACGATTACATCCCGCTCCGATCGAAAAGCAGGCATGTAGGGGTCAGCAACGTGATGCCCTGAGGTGCAGGCCACAGGATGCGATTCGGTGGACCAGCAGCGTGTTCGTGGACGCGGACGACTCAAGGTCGACGTCGATGCATCTGTCGAGGTGTTTCGCGGCGGCATCGTCGATCAGCCATCGTCCTGATCCGTCGGCGTCGAGGCGCATTTCGTGCTCGCCTGATGGGGTCCGCGTCCACACCCGCGCCGATCTGGTTCGCCCCGTCTTCGTCGACCACGATGTGGTAGCGCACAACCCACGCCTGGCCATCTTCAACCGCTGCCGTAAAGCCCTCCAGCCCACGAACCTGATCGACCATGGCAACGATGTGCACATCTGTGTGCGTATCGACACCTGCGGTCATCGAACATGACATGTTTGCGATGGGCATCGCCACCCTTCCCGTCGCTACGGGTTCAGAGATATGGCATCAGGAGTCAGACCAATCCGTAGACGGAACCGGCCGTAGACCCCCCATTTCGAGATGGTGGATGCCACAACGGTCAGTGGACACCGATCGTCTCTCTGCTGACTATGTCGCGCTTGCGGGAGTAAGCGCAGCCCCCGCAGCCAAGTGCGGCGCGTGGTCAAGACCGGCCAAGGGTCCCGGGTGGTGGTCGTGAACGCCACCGCCTCGTCGGTGTCGCGTAGTTGGCGGCAGCCATCGCCTTTGAACGTCGCCGGAATCTGGAGCGCGAACTGCGTGACGAGGCTGTCGGCGACGAGGTCGATCACGAAGATCGGTTTGACCTGGTCGGGGCCAGGCAGTTGGCCCGGATCCACGAACTGTCCACGCTGGCTCCACGACATGCGGCGTGCTGCGAGCGCAGAGTCGAACCTGCAAGTCCAGCGAGCGAGGAGAGGTCCGACGATGTCTCAGACGGCGGTGCACCCGGAGCCCGGCACGGCTAGGCCAGTCGCCGGGGCGGCCCGGCCCGAGATGACCGCCGGCGTCACGGCCGTGGCGCGACGGGCCGACGTGCTGGCCGGCATCCGTGCCATGCTTCCTTGGCTGGTCGGCCTCGTGCCGTTCGGCCTGATGGTCGGCATGACCGCGGCTGCGAACGGTCTGACGCCATGGTTTGGGCTGGCGACGGGGCTGACGATCTACTCCGGCAGTGCTCAGGTCACGGCGATCGAGCTCGTCGGCGAGGGGGCCGCGGCGGGTGTGGTCGTGGCGTCGGTGCTGGCGATCAACGTTCGACTGCTCATCTACGGCAGCGCGATGGCTCCACGCTGGCGTGGGACGAACCGCTGGTTCCGCGTCCTCGCCGCGTACTTGCTCGTGGATCCGTCGTACGCAGAGGGCGACCGGCGCTACCGCATGCGGCCCGACGGCGGCCACCGGTTCTACCTCGGGGCGGCGATCGCCCTGTGGGTGGCGTGGCAGCTGGCGATCCTGGTCGGTGCCAGCATGGGCGCGGTCGTGCCCTCCTCGGCAGGTCTTGAGCACGTCGTGCCGCTGTTCTTGCTGGCCAAGCTGGTCACCGCCGTGAGGACGAGAGCCGGGCTGGCAGCGGCGGTCGCGGGTGCCATGGGCGGGCTGTTGGCCACCGGGCTCCCGATGCGTAGCGGGCTGTTGGTGGCGATCGCCGCGGGTGTCGGCGCGGGCGTCGTGGTGCAATCGAGGTCGTCGTGAGCGGGTGGACGGCCTTGGTGCTGGCGGGGCTCGGCAGCTTCGCGTTGCGGTTCGCCATCGTCGCCGTGATCGACCGCTGGCAGATGCCGCCGTGGCTCGAGCAGCTGTCCGGCTACGTGATGCCAGCCTCGTTCGCCGGGTTGTGCGCAGCCGCTCTGCTCGCTCCTCGGGTCGGAGGTTCGGGCGGGGCGCTCGCCGCGGCGCTGGTGACGGGGACGGTCGCCACCCGCCGGAGTCCGTCGGTGGCGTTGCTGGGCGGGATGTGCACGCTCTGGTGCGTGGCGGTAGTCGAACACCTCTGGTGACGGCAACACCGGCTGTTCGCCGGGATGTCGGGTGTGCCAGCATGCCGGACGTGCGATTCGGGTTCGACGACTTCGTCATCGACACCGCCCGCTACGTGCTCGAACGCGGTGGCGAGGCCCAACATGTGCAACCCCAGGTGTTCGATGTCTTGGGGTACCTGATCATCCATCGCGACCGGGTGGTCCCCAAGGAGGAGCTGCTCGACGAGATCTGGGGAGATCGGTTCGTCAGCGAGTCCACCCTGACGAGCCGGATCAAGGTCGCCCGCCAGATCGTTGGTGACAACGGGATCAACCAGACGACGATCAAGACCACCTACGGCCGCGGTTACCGCTGGGTCGGCGGGGTCGACGAGCTGCCCGAACCGGCGGAACCGGACGGCAGCGAACCACTGCCGCCCGACCCGCACCACGAACAGCGGATCCACTTCTGCCGCACGCCCGACGGCGTCAGGGTCGCCTACGCGACCGTGGGCCACGGCCCCCCGCTGGTGCGCTCCGCCCACTGGATCACCCACCTCGAGTACGACTGGCGCAGCCCGGTCTGGCGGCACTGGCTCGACGGGCTCTCGCGGCACCGGACGCTGGTGCGCTATGACGAGCGGGGCTGTGGGCTCTCCGATCACGATCCCGAAGAGTTGACGTTCGAAACCTTTGTGCAGGACCTCGAGGTTGTCGTCGACGACCTCGGCCTCGACGTCTTCCCGCTACTCGGTGTGTCCCAGGGCGGCCCGGTGGCGGTCGAGTACGCCCGCCGCCATCCCGGGCGGGTCAGCCACCTCATCCTCGTCGGCGCCTTCGTCAAGGGTCGCCTGGCACGGGCCGACGATCCGGACCTCGTGGCCTCCAACGACCTCCAACGCGACCTGATCCGCATCGGGTGGGGCCGGGACGATCCATCGCACCGCCTCTTCTTCTCGTCGACGTTCATGCCCGACGCCTCGCCCGAGTTATGGACCGACTTCGCGCAACTGCTGCGCCGGACCACCTCGGCAGAGAACGCGCTGCGGATCTTCGACGCCTCGGCATGGACAGACGTCACCACGGCGGCAGCCGAGGTGACGGTCCCGACAATGATTGTGCACGCTCGTGGCGACATGCGCGTGCCGTACGAGCATGCGCTCGAATACGCCACCCTGATCCCCCGCAGCCGGCTCGTCACGCTCGACAGCCGCAACCATCTGCTGCGGCCGGACGAGCCGGCCTGGGGCCGCCTGCTCGACGAGATCGACCGGTTCCTCGGCGACGGCCGCACGGTGTCGACGACCTGATCAGCCCGACGCAGCGCCACCGCCGGATCGCCGTCGATCAACCTTGATCGCCGAGCGGCACCAGGTCGTCCCCAGACAGAAACTGCTCGAGCAGGTCTGGATCCACACGTTCGCATCGGAAAGCCACCTGAGCTGACCAAAGTCATGCCCAGGCCGACGTCATTCAGGCCGAACAACCGCCGCCACACGGAGCCGGTCGGCGAAATCGCCCCGGCGGCGACGTCTCGCCGTCCCCGACGTGCCGCTGTGGAGGAGCGCAGAACGACGGCACATAACGGCACTCTTCCGCAGCCGACGAGCCGCCCAGATCGGCATGGACGTGTCTGTCAACCCCACGTCTCGAGCTCGGTCTGGTAGAACCGTCGACCCGGCCGACTGGTGCAAGTGGGTCACCTGCCTGCGCACCGATGTAATCGACAGGCCATGTGATCACAAATACAAGCGGACCAACGGAGCACTCGCCGCTGGCAGTATGTCCAGCACTGCGCCCAAGCCAACTCTGACGTGGCCTGTCGCCGATCGAGCGACACGATGCGCAACTCTGTACCTCGTAGACGAAGCGCTCCGTGCGCAGTCTCGGTGAGGATCCGGTACCAGACGAACTGGGTGGGCAGACGGGATTCGAACCCCGGAGCTTCGGTGTGAACGAGGTGCCTACTACCGAGCTAACCGCCCGGGCCGCTCCCCCACCCGTGGGGGAGCGGCCCGGTGTGTGTGTGTTACCGCCGTGTCTCGGTGACGACGTAGCGGCGCAGGCGGGTCTTGCCGGACGGCACTGTCTCGGCAACGTCGCTGCGCTCCATCGAGCGGACCTTGAAGTCGGTGTCGATCCTCGGATAGGTGCCGTAATTACGGTCGTCGTAGGCGAACCCGTAATGATCGAACAGGCGCTGCTCATCCCTGGAGCCGAGGCCGAGAGCACCCGTGTCGAGGGTATGCGGGTCGGTGTTGGGGGCCTTCTTGACCGTGTCCTTGGTGTAGGGCACCTGGAGGTCGTCGTTGTAGACAGTCGCCCCGGAGATCGGGACGAAGCTGGTGTTGATCCCGAACAAGCCGGTGCGGACGGCCAACCACTCCGGTCGTCCGGTGATGTCGTCGTAGTAGATGGCGTCGATCGAACCGATCTTGTCGCCGTCGCTGTCGTAGACATCGTGGTCGATCCAGCCCTCATAGCTGGTGGTCTTCTCCATGGAGTTACCTCCAATCGTGAGTGCGGCCCATGCCGCTACGCGGTCCTGGTACCCCAATGTGTCGCCGAGCGATACGGCGAACACGTGGCGCTTCAGCGGGCCGCCCCCACCAGCGGTTTAAGCGCAACAGTGCAGCACTCGGCAGTCGATCCGTCGACACCCGGCCGGATGATGGTCTGCCACATAACCACCTGCCTGCGCACCCGATGTAATCGACAGGCCATGTGATCACAAATACAAGCGGATCAACGGAGCACTCGCCGCTGGCAGTATGTCTAACAGTGCGCCCAAGCCAACTCTGACGTGGCCTGTCGCCGATCGAGCGACACGATGCGCAACTCTGGACCGCGTCAGTCCGTGAGCTCCCCGGCAAGCAGTTCCATCAACAGGCCGTCGTGCCAGTTGCCGTCCGCCGACCGTTCGTACTGGCGCATCACGCCGACTGTTCGGAAGCCCACCTTGCGGTAGCAGGCGATGGCTGCGAAGTTGTCGGCAGCCGGGTCGATGACCAAGCGATGGTGGCCGTGGTCCTCGAACAAGTAACGGGCAAGAGTGCGCACGGCATCGCTGCCGAGGCCGCGTCCATGGACAGCAGGGTCGACGTAGAGGTCGATGCCCGCGTGGCGATACATCGGGTCGTCCTCGGCCTCCCACTGGATCGCCCCGACAATCCGGCCCTCGAACTCGATGACCAACACGTGCAACTCGGGAATAGCCAGGTCGTCGAGGAGTTCCCGGATGAGATCGTCGCCTCCGCCCCAACGCTGCCGCACCTCTGGTGTCGCCCTGACCGTCGCCAACGTGGCGGAGTCCTCAGCCGTGGCGGAGCGCAGCGTGACGAGCTTGCCGTGCAACGCCGTCATGATCTGACGATACGAGCCCTCGGCGCCCTTCGGCAGCTGCATCGCTCAGCGGTACCGAACGTGAGCACGTAACGACGAGCCCGCTCGGACAGAACTGTCGCTGCTGGGTCTACCAGTCCTGGGCGGCGACTAGCAGCGCGGCGAGCGGCTCGAGCGCGGCGATGAGCTCGTCGAGCTCGCCCGGCTCGAGGCTTTCGTAGGGCTTCGCCGCGAGGTCGTCGGTGAGCGCCTCGACCCGCTGTTTGACAGCGCGACCCTGTTCGCTTAGCCAACCGTCATCGCCGATCAGGCCGCGATCGCGGATTCCGTCGATTACGGCGGCGAGCTGCGCTGCCGGGAGGTGGTGGATGCGTCCGAACTTCTCCGCGGGCATGCCCATGTCGAGGGCGAACAGGACGTGAGCCTCGAGGCCGCCGACACCCCCAATCATCAGGGCTGCGATGTGTCCGTCGCCACGGTGCTCGCGCAGCAAGGAAGCGGCATGGAAGAGGCGGGCCACCACGTCATTGGGGATCGGGATCGCGCGGCAGCGCGGCGTACATCGGCCGGCCCTCGAACGGTGCGGTGGTCGCGGCCTTGGTCAACAGTTCAGCGGCGCGGGCGAAGCCGGGAGAGTCGACGTGATCGCCGAGGATCCGCCGCAACGCCTTCACGCAGCCCGCCTGGCGAGCGGCGATCGCCGCTTCGGGTGTGGTGGTGCGCCACACCTTCGGAATGTGTCGGGCCACCTCACCGGGAGCGAAGTTGTAGAAGAGCGCGTCCACCACCTCCGCTGTGGCGAGGCCCAGGGGCGCCGCCCGTCCGGCGAAGTAGGTGTCCCAGTAGTTGGTGAACCCGAGGGCGAACATCGCGTCGTTGGGTTCGTCGGCTGAGTAGGGGATGACACCGATCGGCTCGACTAGCGCGAACATCCGGCGTGCCATCGAGTTCATGGTGCACTCCTCCTGCTGCAGCCCCGGCGCCCCTAGCGGACACTTACGATCAGTTGGACGGTTGCGCGCAGCCAATCTCATCGCACCATGACGACCGACGGTTCGCCTGGAGGCCGCTGACAAGCGGCGCGGACTCCCGGCGTTTGGAGACAGGGACCCTGCCACAGAGGCGATCGGACCGTCCGCCTCGGGGCCGACCGGGCGAGATGGACTGTCGCCAGGAGATCTTTGGCGCTCTCCTGCGCTACAGCGACTGGTACAGCGCGAACAGACCGACCGGGCTGCCGGCGAGTTGCGCCCGGAGCTGCTCGTTGGGGTCGCCGAGGAGCTCGCCGCTGACATCGGCCGTTGCCATGATGGCATCCATCAAAGGGGCCATGTTCTGGCCGTGGAGGATCAGTGCGTCGGAGTCGCGGAACCGCTCGAGGACGATCGCCTGGGACTCGTCGTCATTGAAATAGGTGTCGTACTGCAACGTGCCTACATCCTTGGAACGCACGATCTCCAGGCACTCGGCGGAGAGACGCTTGAACTCACCGACCATGCCGGCGTGGAACGTGAACCGAACGATCGCCTGCAACTCGTCCATGTTGGTACTCCTTCGATGAGGCGACTCCGCTGGCCGCCTTCACAGGTATAGATCGGAACAGAGACCGCATTCTCGACATCGTGCCCAAGTCACGGGTTGGCTGTCGCCTCTACACCAAACGCTCGTCGGGACGCTCAACGCTCGCACGATTGGGTGGGCGCAACCGTGCAGCACCGGCATTCCGATCGCAGACGGTGTCCCTGACGTGCCGGGAAGTGACGCGCCCTCTGCCGGTCAGTCGCCGGCGACGAAGGCGACCACGACATACGCTGCGTGGCGGTCGAAGTTCTCTCGGCGGCGGTCATGGATGGTCGTCGTGCGGGGATCGGCGTGACGAGCGGCGATCTGCACTGCGCGTAGAGGGACTCCCGCGTCCAGGGCCGCCATGATGAACCCGGCGCGCAACATATGTGGGTGCACGGAGCCCAACCCGGCTCGCCGTTCAGCCCGAGGAGCACGGCAAGCGCGGCGCGGGAGTGATCGAAGCGCTCGGCAGTGAACAGGAAGGTGTCAAGTTCGCCACGATCCATGCCGTGGCCCTCGCTTGGCTGCACCTTCGGTCGGCGGACGTACTGGGCGGGGTTCGACGGGATGCGCCCGTCGATGTGCGCGAACCGGTAGTAGCCGCACACTGTCGACAGTCGCCGGTCGATCGTCGAGGCTGCCAAGCCGCGGTCCTCCATCCAGCCGCGGTAGAGCTCGATGTGGGGTCGCGTCGCGGCCAGCACGGTGAGGCCGACAACGGCCGACCACTGGAAGAAGCCACGAAGATCGTGGCGATAGGCGACAAGGGTTCGGCCGCTGTAGCGAGCAAGGAACGCAGCAGCAGCCAACTGCGCCTCATCGAACGTGTCCGCGTCCAGCCTCTGAAGAGACGTCGGTGTCGACTAGATCGTGGTCATCGTGGAACCTCCTCATGGTGGGAGGCCCAGGGACACCTCGCCGTGGATCCGGCGTACTGGGATGGCTGGCGGCTTGTCCGGACGCGGTACCAGGACACCGTTGGACCGACAAATCGTGCAGTGCCTTCGGACTCGCGGAACACTCCGAAGGCGGATGGAGCGGCTACGACAGGCGAGTCATCGAGAAGGATCTACAACCGTCAACGAGTGAGACAGACTTGACGGCGTCCAACCATGGAGCGACGTCGGCGGCGGAGACCGTCTCGCCGGCAGGAGACCCACCATGACTCTGGCTAGGAAGGAGCGACCGATGACTACAGGCACGAGCAGGGACGAGCTCGTGAGCGAGCTCGTCCGCATCGGCGAACTGGAGATCACCGGCGACGATCAAGCAGCGGTGGACGCCTACTTCGCCCCAGACTTCAGGTTCCATGGGACCGACGGACGCGAGCTGGACTACCAGGGACTCCAGAGCTACTTCGCATCACTGCGCGGCGCATTCGATGACCGGACCATCAAGCGGGGCATCGTCATCGTGGAGGGCAACTACGTCGCCTGCCAGACCACGATTGCCGGAGCCTTCGTGCGGGGGTTCACCCAGTCACCGGTCGGACCGCTGCCGCCGAATGGGCAGCGGGTGACGTTCGAGCTCAGCAACATCTTCCGCTACGACGATAACGGCCGGCTCGCCGAGGAGTGGATCCAGACCGACAGCCGCAGCCTCCTCCGCCAGCTCGGCGCCGAGGGCCGCTGAACCGTCGACGCCGCGACAGACACCATTTCAACGACGTTGGGTAGCAGCGTCGAGCCGAGGCGCCCTGTTGTTCTGGGACGGGTCGAGACCCCGCGGACCGGCTAAGCCCGGCCGCTCTACTCCAGCGCGAAGTCTTGAGGCGGGCAGATGTCGGCTGGCGACCTCGCATCGGCCGTGCGCTGCTTTCGATGTGGGATGCCTCGGTGAAATGGGTGCGGCGGTGGGAGTTGTCGCAGAATGGCTGGTTCTCGCTTTTGCCGCAGCGACACAGCGCCACACGTGTCTCTTCGGCGATCACCCCACCCGTCTCGGGATCGACCAGGCGTCAGGTCGCCGCGCACGAGCAGCGGACCGTCGGGGATGGGGATCATCGCCGTCGGCTCGGGAGCGGGTTCTGCCTTGCCGCCGCTGCTGTACCGCAACGCTCCGGTCGGGCACTTCTCAACGGTCGCGATGATCTGCTCGACATCACCGCCGTCGAGGTTCACCCACGGACGGTTCTTCAAGTTGAACACCGAGTGCAGGCTGCGGAGGCAGATCCCTGTGTGGATGCAGCGGGTGGAGTCCCAGAAGACGGTGAAGCCGCCCTTCTCGTATGTACGCGTCGCCATCGTGACGCCGCGGCTAGGTCCGGGTGAGCGCGAGGACGGGGATGGTGCGGATGCCTTCGGTTTGTTTTGCGTAGTCGGCGAAGCCGGGGTAGCGGCGGGCTTGTTCGGCGTAGACGCGGTCGCGCTCGTCACCGGTGACCTCGCGAACGGTGACCGGGTAGCTGTCGGTTCCACGCTCGATCGAGCCCTCGCCGACGGTGGTGAGGTTGTAGTACCAGTCGGGGTTGGACGGTGCGCCTCCCTTGGTGGCGAACACGTAGATGACGCTGTCGTCGGTCTCGTCGGGCAGGTACATCATCGGGGTGACGTGCTGGTGGCCGCTCTTGCGGCCGCGATGGGTTACCAGGACCATCGGCGCGCCTTCGAAGGGCCCGCCGACGCGGCCTTCGTTGGCGCGGAACTCGTTGATGGTCTTCGTGTTCCAGTCGGTCGCTTCTGGCACGGCTCGCTCCTTGCTCGGCTAGGGCTCATGGACGGTTGGTGGCCCGACTTGGCGAAGTTCGAGAACCTCGAGGCCGAGCGCTTCGAGCTGCGCCAGGACCCCGTACACCGCGGACCGGTCCTCGAGTGAGCCCGTGAGCACCGTCTCGCGGCCGCGCACCTCGGACTCCATGGTCGGGAACGCGGACAGCGCGGTAGCTCCGAGCCGCCCCCTTATCCGGATCATGTACTGGCAGCCGGGCTCCGTGGCCACCCGATGATCCTGGGGCGTGACCCGGTGAGCGGTCGCCACCGGAATCTGGTGATTGCCCGCCGGCGGACGCGGAATTCACTTCGACGGTGATGGGGCGCGGCCGGTGGCGAGGAGCCGCAGCTCGCGTGCTCGACCCACGGCCGAACTGCGGTCACTCGCGCCGAGCTTGGAGTAGATGCTGCGGATATGGGTGTTGACCGTGTTGACGGAGACGTCGAGCGATCGCGCGATCTCGGGCCGCGTGAGGTTCGTCGGCAGGAACCGCAGCACCCGCAACTCGCTTGGGCTGAGCTCTTCGGGCGGCGATAGACGCTTCCGGTCGATGTCTGGCGCCGGTGCGCCCCGCAGGAGATCGACGACATCGGCGAGCAACGCGCTGTGCGCCGTTTGGTGACGTGGGAGGACGTCGAGGAGCTCGCCAGCGTTGCTCATAGCAAACGGGAAGATCAGCCGATCTGGTTCAGCAGCCGCGAGCGCGGCCTCGGCTGCGGCCGCGGCGGCGTTCCGATCGCCCAGAGCGAGATTCGCGAGGCCGGTGAGCAGATGCGCTTCGACGAGTCCGTACGCCGGGAAGCCGGGGGGCGGCACCATGCGCTGAGCGTCTCCGAGGACAGCCAGCGCCGCGGCAGGGTCTCCCTCTGCCAGGCGGATCGCTGCTTGGGCGAGGTCAACGGCGTCAATCCATTCGTGTTCGGTGGAGAACTCGTCGAGCGTTGCGCGCGCCTCATCTGGCATTCCGAGACGAGCGAGCCATTCGGCGATCACCGGCGCGAGGATGTGCACACCGCTGAGAAGCGACTGCGCCTGCACGGCGGCGGTCAACGCCTCGAGTGCCGACCGATGCTCCCCGCGACCGGCATGCAACATGCCCGTGACCATGTGCAGCAGCACCTCGACAGCAGGGTCGATGCCTGCCTGGACGACGTCCCAGCCGCGGCGCAGCCAACGCTCTCCCTCCTCGAACTCGCCCATCCACACCGCGGTTGTGGCTACCGCCCCGAACGCGGGCGCGAGCACCGAGCGATCGCTCAAGCCATAGCGCTCGCCCAGGGCGAGCGCCTGACGACCGCGCTCGCGTGCCTTCGTGAGCGAGACGAGCGGTGACGGAAACGCTTGATAGGCGCGACACGCGACTTCTATGTAGGGTCGGCCGATGGCCTGGGCGAGCGCCGCTCCTTCGGTCACGTGACGCTCCGAGTCGGCGAATTGGCCGGACCATCTCTCGACGATCCCAAGGTTCATCAGCGCGACGGCGCGCAACTCGCTCTCCATCCCGATCAGGTCGATCGACCCGTCTGCAGTCGACGCATCGAGCAGATTCACTTGCTCGACGACTTCCGCGAACTGGCCGCTGCGGCGCGCCAGCGCCAACCGGAGGGAGGCGTGTGCAATCGCGAGATGACGACGGCGGGCGGGCGGTGCGCTCTCGACGTGGGACGCAGCCACCTGGAGCTGAGCCGATGCCTCATCGAGCCGTCCCTGTGCAAGCTGCGTCGCGGCGTGAGCCAGAGCCAGCTCGGGATGCTCAGCCGATGCCCCAGCCGGGAACGACCGCAACAGCGCGGCGATGCTGCCTTCCTGACCGTCGAGCGTCAGGCTGAACAAGTGGTCGGCGAGGAGCCCGGCCGCATCGGACCAGTCGCCCGCGGCGAGCCTGTGTCGGATGGCCTCGACGACCTCACCGTGATCACCGAGCCACGCTGCGGCCTTGCGGTGCAGGTCAGGAACCTGCTCAGCCATCGTTCGGCGCAGTTCCAAACGCAGGAAATCGGCGAGAAGGTGGTGATAGCGGAACCAGGTGCGCTGGGCGTCGAGCGAGACGACGAATGCGTTGGCGTCCTCGAGCGCCAGCAGCATCTGCTCACAGCCTGGGCGGTCGGCCAGCAGGTCGGCCAGCTCGCCGTTCAACCGATCGACCACCGAGGTGCGCAACAGCATGCTCTGGGTCTCGATCGGCTGGCGGTCGAGCATCTCCGCCATCAGGTATTCCCCGATCGCCCGGTCGGTCCCGGAGAACTCGTCCACGAAGCGCTCCGGGTCCGGATGACCGCTGAGGGAGATCACTGCCAGGCGCAGGCCAGCCGCCCAACCCTCCGTGCGCTCGTGCAACGCGGCCGCCCCCGCCTCGGACAGATTGATCCCCGACGCGGCCAGCAGTTCGCGTGTCTCGCTAACACTGAAGCGCAGATCGCTGGCTCGAAGCTCGGCGACCTCGCCGGCCAGCCTGAGCTGGTGCAGTTTGATCGGCGGATCGCGGCGAGACGACAACACGACGTGCGCAGGTTCCGGCAGCGAGCTGAGCAAATGCTCGAGTTGGGAGCGGGCGTCAGCGGAACTCAGCTCGTGGAGATCGTCGATCACCAGCACAACGACTCCGGCCGCTTTGGCCAGTTCCGATACAACCGTGTCGACAATCACATCGCCGTCAAAATCGGGCGCAGCGGGCTGCCGTCGGGAATCAGCGACGGCATCCGTTCGCCGGATCGCCTCCAAGACGGCGAGCCAGAACTGCTGCGCATCCTGCTGGTCGCGGGGCACCGACACGAAGGCGACCCGGCGATCCTCGCTCGCTCGGTCGGACCACGCCCGTAGCAGCGACGTCTTCCCGCTCCCCGCAGGCGCGGAGATGACGGTCACCTTCCTCAGCGAGGAGCGATCCAACGCGGCGAAGAGGTCATCACGACGAAGCAGCCCCTTCGCCACACCGGTCATGCTCGCGCGTCTCCCCCGCTTTTGCGCGGCCGAAGAATCACCAGCATCCGGTGATGGCGGCTCACCTGGATCGGGGCGATCGTGGCACGCAGAGCGCAACAGACGGAGGGTTGGATGAGCACTGCCGACACGACCACCGAGGCGTTTGCCGACACACGCCCCGGCGACGCCGCAGACCTGCCGGACTACGCGCCGATCCCGAAGTCGGCGCTCGGCCCCGCCCTGAACGAGCAGGGCTACCACGTGGAGCGTGTCGAGCGGAACCTCTATGCGGTGACCGACGGCACCTACCAGTCGGCGTTCCTGACCACATCCGACGGCGTCGTGCTGCTCGACGCCCCGCCGACCATCGGCCACAACATCCGGCGGGCCGTCGACGAGATCGCCTCGGCCAACGGCGTCAGCAACAAGGTGACCCACCTCATCTACTCGCACCACCACGCCGACCACGGCGGAGCGGCGTCCCTCTTCGACGACAAGGACATCGTCCGCATCGGCCACGAGGAGACGCGCCGCCTCCTGCTGCGCGACAACGACCCGGCCCGGCCGGCGCCGGAGGAGACGTTCCAGGACAAGCGCAGCCTGGAGATCGGCGGCGAGCGCATCGACCTGGCCTGGCTCGGCTCCAACCACTCGCCCGACAACATCTACATCCACCTGCCAGCTCACGACGCGCTGATGCTCGTCGACATCGTCAACCCCGGGTGGGCCCCGATCTACATCTCCAACCTCAGCGAGGACATCCCCGGGTACATCGAGGCGCCGGCCAAGGCCATGGCCTACCCCTGGACGCACTTCCTGGGCGGCCACATGGGGCGGGTCGGCACCCGCGACGACGTCACGCTGCACCAGGAGTACATGGCCGACATCGCCGCCGCTGCCCGAAAGGCGATCGACACCCTCGACCCCACGCCGTACTTCATGAAGTACGGCGAGAACTCCTGGGCGGGGGTGCGGGGCTACCTCGACGCCGTCACCGCGGCCACCGCCGCACCGGTCATCGAGAAGTACACCGGCAGGATGGCGGCCGTCGACGTGTTCACCGCCAGCACCGCGTTCTGGGTGATGGAGTCGATCCGCCTCGACCTCGGCTACGGCAGCCAGGTGCACCCGTGAGCGAGCTTCAGGGCATCGCTCGGTGCAAGTTCCACGAGGACGGGCTGGAGGAGTTCAAACGCCTGGCCGCGCAGGCCATGGAGATCGTGCGGAACAAGGACACCGGAACTCTGCAGTTCGAGATCTCCTTCAACGACGACCAATCGGAGTGCATCGTCCTCGAGCGGTACAGGGACTCCCAGGCGCTCATCGAGCACGCCGAGCACTTTGGCGACTTGAGCGAGGCAATCATTCGGACGGGATCGTTCGCCGGCGAGCTCATCGGAGAGCCGAGCGCTGAACTCAAAACCATGCTGGCCGGCGGCCCGATCCGTCTCTTCACGCCGTACCTGTCGCGGTAGACCGTGAGTGCACAGACCACGACGACTGGCGCGGAGCCCGCCTCGACCGGCTCGGTCACCCGCTCCAAGTGGGCGGCGCTGGCCGTCCTGTCGGTGGCGCAGCTCATGGTGATCCTCGACACGACCATCGTGAACGTGGCGCTGCCCTCGATCCAGAAGGACCTGCACTTCACGTCCGAGGCCGACCTCCAGTGGGTCATCAACGCCTACGTCCTCACCGCCGGCGGCTTCCTGCTCCTCGGCGGGCGGGTCGCCGACCGCTACGGCCGCCGCCTGGTGTTCGTCTCCGGCATCGTCGTCTTCGCGGCCGCCAGCCTTTCCTGTGGCCTGGCCAACTCGCCGGCACTGCTCGTGGGCTCACGGGCCGTCCAAGGGCTGGGCGCAGCGTTCATGGCCCCCGCCGCTCTGAGTCTGCTGACGGTCATCTTCGCCGAGGGCGAGGAGCGCAACCGAGCGCTCGGCGTGTGGTCGGCCATCGCCGGCGCCGGCGGAGCCGTCGGGCTGCTGGCCGGGGGCCTGCTGACAACAGCGCTGTCGTGGCGGTGGGTGTTCTTCGTCAACCTGCCGATCGCTGCCGTCGCCGTCGTGGCCTCCTTCCGGCTGATCGACGAGAGCCGCAACCCCGTCGCCGGCGGCTTCGACGTGCCCGGCGCCGTGACGGGCACGGCCGGGCTCGGAGCCTTGGTCTTCGCCCTCGTGCGGGCCAACGTGTGGGGCTGGGGTTCGGCGCAGACGCTCTTGGTCCTGGCCGCCGCGGCCGTGCTGCTGACGACGTTCGTGATTCTCCAGCTGCGGGGCCGGCATCCTCTCGTCCCCCCGCGGCTGTTCCGCAGCCGGACCCTCGTCGGTGCCGACGTGGGGATGCTCATCGCCGGCGCCGGGCTGTTCGCCGTGTTCTTCTTCCTGACCCTGTACATGCAGGACCTCCTGCACTACTCCCCCCTGAAGACCGGCATCGCCTACCTCCCCCTCTCCATCCTGCTCGTCATCAGCGCCGGCGTCGGCTCCAGGATCCTCGGTCGGGTCGGCGCCCGGCCGATCCTCGTGACCGGGTTCCTCCTGGGAGCCGGCGGCCTGGCCCTACTGGCGCGCCTCTCACCCACGAGCGGCTACCTCGACCTGCTGCCGTCGCTCGTGCTCATCGGCACGGGGATGGGTGCGGCCTTCGTGAGCGTCACGTCCTCGGCGGTGGCCGGGGTCCCCCAGGAGGACACCGGGGTGGCGTCCGCCCTGCTCAACGCCAGCCAGCAGATCGGCGGGTCGCTCGGTCTGGCCATCCTCACCGCGGTGGCGACGGCCCGTTTCGACGCCGTCGCCCCACGCGTCCCGACGCCGGCGGCGCTGGCTTCGGCCACCACCAGCTCGTATGCGTATGCCTTCATCGTCGGCGCCCTGCTGATGGTGAGCGCGGCGGTCATCGGCGGGTTGCTGCTACGCCCGCGTCCTGCCGAGCCGCGTCCAGTCGTCGAGTCGGCCGTCACGCCGAGCCCGGCCGCCGTGGTTCGGCAGATGACCCGCTGCGGATGCCATGGATGACGTACCGCTGACCGTCCCGGAGGAGAGGCCATGAGCAAAGAGCAGAAACTTGCGCTGGACGCGGTCCTGAGCCAAGGCGGGCTCGACCTTCAAGCCGACGTCCCGACATTGCGAGCCAGCTTCAACGAACTGATGGCCCGTATCCCGGTACCCGACGATGTCCAACAGAGCCCGACGACGATCGGCGGGGTCGGCGCCATCGAGGTCACCGTTCGCGGAGCCGACGCCGACGCCGACGGCGTGATCCTCTACTTCCACGGCGGCGTCTACGTCATCGGCACGGCGGCAGCGACCGTCCCCTTGGTAGGGGACCTCGCCCGGCGTACGGGCACAAGGGCCATCACCCTCGACTACCGACTCGCGCCGGAACACCCATACCCGGCCGCGGTCGCAGACGCGCAAGACGCCTACCAGGGCTTACTCGAACAAGGTGTTGACGCGGGCCAGATCGCGCTTGCCGGCGAGTCGGCCGGTGGTGGGCTGGCGGTGGCTACCCTGCTCGCCCTCCGAGACGCCGACATCCCGCTGCCCTCCTGTGCGTTCTTGATGTCGCCGTACGCGGACCTAACGCTGTCAGGGGACTCGATTGCCGACAGGGAGGCGGTCGATCGCACCCTCACGCCCGAGGGCCTTCGTCTTCGCATCCCGGACTACGTCGCCGGTGCCGACGCCTCGGACCCGCTCATCAGCCCTGTCTTCGCGGACTTGACCGGCCTGCCCCCGCTGTTGATCCAGGTGGGTTCGAACGAGATCCTGCTGAGCGACGCCCTCCGGCTGGCCGAGCGGGCCGCGATGGCCGATGTGACGGTCACGCTGGACGTTACCGACAGCGTCCCGCACGTGTTCCAAGCGTTTGCGGCCATGCTCGACGAGGCGGATGCCGCGCTCGACCGGGCGTCGACATTCTTGAGAACAAACCTCGCCGCCACCGAGCGGCTCGGCGCCGCCTGATCGCGTTCGTAAGCGCCGCGGACCGAGGGCACCTCGTCTCCATGGGGTGGGCATGGTCACCGCCGTGCCCCGGCCGGACCGCCCGTGTGGGCCGCACCTCCGATCTGCGTCCTCGCGCTAGCCCAAAACGCGCGCTGACAGCCGCGGCGACCACTCTCCCTGAAGTGCCGGTATGGGCGAGCACAGATTCGCGAGACAGAACGACGTCGCGGGAGCGCTCCTGATGCACTCAGATCGGCATCGATGCCCACGGTCCCGTTGTCGAGCGGGCGGGTAGCAGACCGACACGTCACCAAGACCATCACCGTCTGATTGATCGGTGCGGGCGCCGGGCCTCCGCCCGTGTCAGCGATCTCACGCGTTTCGGCCGCTTTGCGGTCGAGGGTGCGGCCGCACCAGGCACGAGCGACAGCTTTGGGTCCCACAGCCTTGTCTCGATGATCGGCGATTGCGGCGTGTCTCGGGCGATGTGGGGACTCGGCGCGTCGTGATCGGGTGTCGGTGGTCGGCCACGTCTCCCGAGGGCCGGGTACCTATACGGAGTTGAGTCCGGCGGAAGAGATCTTGCGTCCGTGCAACGTTTCTCGTCCGTCGGTCGCCGTAGCAATGATGATTGAAGAGGTGAAGGCCAGGCGCGACGCCGCCCCGGTCGCCGTTGATCGTGTCGGGCGGCTCGACGCGGTGTATCGGGCTGAGTACACCGGGATGGTTCGCCTCGCCTACACCCTTCGTAGGTCCATCGGAACGGGGCCGCCCGTCGGTTGTAGTCCTTGATGAAGGCGATCACCGGTCGGCGAGATGGTCGACGGAGTCGAACTCGCCTCGGCGCAGGAGCCGTCGTTCGAGGATGGAGAAGAACAGCTCGACCTGGTTGAGCCACGACGCGTGGGTCGGGGTGAAGTGGAGATGCACGTGCGGGTGCTGTTGGAGGAACTGCTCGACGTGGTCGGTGCTGTGGGTCTTGAGATTGTCGACGATGCAGTGCAGGTCCAGACCAGCCGGGGTCTGGGCGACGAGATCACCGAGGAACCCCACGAAGTTCTCCGAACGGGTCGAGTCGGTCACCCATCCCGCCACCCCGCCTTCGTGCACGTTGAGCGCCGCGAACAACACCGCGGTGCCGTGGCGGCGGTACTCGAACTCTTGGCGCACGGCGATGCCGGGCACCGCCGGCATCGTCGGGTTGACCCGACTCTTGGCTTGCATGCCCGACTTCTCGTCCACCGACCACACCACCACGTTCTCGGGCGGGTTCAGGTACAGGCCGCACACGTCACCGGCCTTGTCCCAGAAATCGGGGTCGTGGCTGGTCATCCACGACTCGACCTGCCACGGCTTGAGATCCAACGACCGGCAGATCCGCCACGCCTGCGACGGCGAGATCGGGACCCCGTGACCCTTCATCACCTCCGCCAACGCGTCCATCGTCCACCGGGTCGCACCCTCAGGCGGCGGCTCGGTCACCGTTTTGACCAACAACAACACGTCGTCATGGTCATACACACACGGCCGGCCCGGTCGTTCCTCGTCGGCCAACCCGCCCACACCCGAACTCGCCGTAGCGAGCCCGCCACATCCCCACCTGGTTGTAGTGCAACCCGACGGTGTCGGCGATGTCCCGATTCGACACTCCTTCGGCCGCCAGCAACACGATCCGGGCCCGTCGAGCCAGACGAGCCTCGATCGTCCCCGACCTCACCCACGCCTCCAACAACTCCCGATCACCATCCCGCAACACCAACGGAGGTAGCCGCATGACCCCAAGTTGGCAGCACGGCCGAGGCCGAGGAGCTGGTCCAGGACAGTTTGGTCGAGGTCTTTCGACGAATGGACGAGATCCGCCGGCCAGGCGCCTACTTGCGCTGCGCCGTTGTCAGCCGATGCCGATCGGCATTGCACCGTCGCAGGACGATCGCGCTGCACCCACCCGAACCTCCGAATGGCCTAACGGGCGAGGCGGGTGATCTCTGGGAGGTGCTCGCCACGTTGACAGCGGACCAACGCATCGCGGTAGTGCTCCGGTACTACGGGGGCTACCGATCGACAGAGATCGCATCAATCGTCGGCATGCCGGCGGCGACGGTGCGGTCCCATCTCCGTCGAGGACTCGCGACACTCAGAAAGGAACTCGAACTGTGAACCGCGCGTCCGAACGCGTGAGGCGTGACTTGAACGAGATCGCCGAACGAGCAACTCCGTCGCCGACAGCGTGGGACTCGATCCTGTCCCGAATCCAAACAGAGTCCGACGAGGCCGACATCGAGGTCGTGTGGCGCGACCCCGACGACCAGCAACGCCCTTCGCGAGCGAGGGTCTTGCTGTGGGTTGGTGTTGCTGCGTCCGCGGTCTTGATCACTGTTGGGGTCGTCGCGGTGACTCGCGGTGGCGACGACGCCGATCGTGTCGTCGAGACCGACGAGACACGACAAGCCATCGACCTTGCACAGCGTTTCGTCGAGGCTCGGGAACGTTGGGACGGTGAGGCGGTGCGTGCGTTGGTCGCCGATGACGCCGAGATCGTCGGCGAGAACCAGGTGACGACCGCCGACGAGTACCTCGTCAACGCCGACTTCGAGCGGGTCACCGAATGGCACTTCCGCCAACCCGAATGCACCGCCACCGACGTCGGCCTGCCGATCGAGGTGACCTGTAGTTACGTGATGGAGAACGCCTGGTCACAAGCCCTCGGTGTGGGACCGTTCACCGGGAGCAGCTTCACGTTCGTGATCGCCGACGGTCAGATCCAACAGATCACCCACTACTTCGACTTCGGACAGTTCTCGCCGCAGGTGTTCGAAGTCTGGGTGGCCTGGCTGACCGACAACCACCCCGACGACGTCGACGCGATGTACGACTTCAGCGGCGCGGAACCCATCGTCCTCTCAACACCCGAAGCCCTCGCCCTCCAAGAGCAATACACCAACGAATTCAAAGCGGTGCGTACCGCCGTCGACTTCGTTGCAGCTCGGGACCGTTGGGATGGTGAGGCGGCGCGTGCGTTGGTCGCCGATGACGCCGAGATCGTCGGCGAGAACCAGGTCACGACCGCCGACGAGTACCTCGTCAACGCCGACTTCGAGCGGGTCACCGAATGGCACTTCCGCCAACCCGAATGCACCGCCACCGACGTCGACCCCACGGCGAGGGTGAGATGTACCTACACGATGGAGAACGCCTGGTCACAAGCCCTCGGTGTGGGACCGTTCACCGGGAGCAGCTTCACGTTCGTGATCGCCGACGGCCAGATCCAACAGATCACCCACTACTTCGACTTCAACCTGTTCTCCCCCCAGGTCTTCGAAGTGTGGGTGGCCTGGCTGACCGACAACCACCCCGACGACGTCGACGCGATGTACGACTTCAGCGGCGCGGAACCCATCGTCCACTCGACACCCGAAGCCCTCGCCCTCCAAGAGCAATACACCAACGAATTCGTCGAATCGCAGCGCGAATCGGGAGCCGACTGAGATCCCGTCAGGACGTCGAGGCTCGGCATCACCGCCCCGCAGGCAGTGCGGGTACCTGAACCACCACCACCACCACCCCCACTGAGCACGGAGCGAGCCACGCATGCGAATCAACCCACTTCCGACCATCGCGGCAGCGCTACTCGCGGTCAATAGCGTGGAGCCGCCGACTACCGACAGCCCAACATCGACAGACGGCGTTCCGCTGTCGGTCGAGACAATGGCCGGGATCTGGCACCTGGAATCATTTCAAGTGCCCGGCGGTCCAGCGCAGCGGACACAAGGGTTGCTGATGGCGATTGAAGCGGACGGCACCATCGCCGTCGACAATTACGGAGACCTCGTCACCAGTCCCTACATCGTCTCGCGCTACGAACTCGACGGCGACGTCATCGTGTTCCTAGGCGGCTGCGGTCAGGACCTCCGCGCCGTGATACCCGAGGACGGACGATTGCACACGGTGATCGCCGAGCCGGGCATCGAGGGCTGCGGAAACGACATCCCCGTCGGGGTGGAGTGGTCCTGGATCCGTGTCTCGCCGAGCTCACCCGCAGGAGAGGCCCTCAGCACGCCCGGTGACGCCTTCGACAACCCGTACTCTCCGTCAGACACCCCCATGGCTGGTACCTGGTTGCGCCAGGGCTCTGGCCAGCTACTCCACCTCGGCGACTTCGGTGACTACGCCATCGACGACGGCGGTCTGCTCGGAATCGACCCCGATGACACCGGCGCCTACGAGATCGACGGCGACACGATCACCTTCACCAGCGACGGATCAGCGACCTGCACCGCTGGGGACATCCAGCTGTGGGAAAGCGTCGTCCTCGACGACGTCCGACTTCACGAGGACCTCTCGCAGAGCGCCAAAGTTCTCCAGACCGCGGGCGGTGAGCCGGACTGCACGAGCCACGTCGCCGGAGACCAGACATGGCTGAGGCTCTCACCCTGATTGCTGGAACGCCCCGACTGAAGGACGCTGCGGCCCGGCCCGCCGACCCCTATCTGCCATAACGCATCGTCCGCCGACCCACCATCATTCATTCGCCGGCGCGCCCGGTAATTCGGTGATCCGCGGACACACCGCATGACGTCCCCGACGTCCGCGTCGGTGCAGTGGTCGATGAATGCCGCTAACACGCACATACTCGCGACACCGAATGTCGGCGTCGCCGACTTGTCGACCCGCCCATATCCGGTATCTATCCACCCGGTGCCGAGGTCGAACCCCGCTCCTCGCACGTCGGCGCGTCACCGATGCCCGATCCGTCGATCGGCGTGGGGTCGACGTCCCTACGACTCGAGGTTTGTGCAGCGGATCTTCTGCCGGGTCGAGTCCTACATTGCGCCGCTCGCCGGTCCGTCCGTCGCCGAGCTCGCCGAGGGATAGGGCCCGATTAGCTGAACCAGACCTGCTCGGAACCACTCGGGCAACAGGCCGGCGGCAGCGCCGTCGAGGGCAATCGGAACGGCGTCGCGCTCGACGGGCTGGTCAGGGTCCGCAGTCAAGGCAAGGGCCGTCAACTCGTCGTCGGTGATGCCGTCGGCGTCATCGACGTGCGGTTCCACGGCACCAACCGTACCCCGGCCTGCGACCGCGATGCCGGCGGCCCACGTCCGGCTGTTTGCGTTGATCCGGCGACCGGGTACCGAACAACCCCGGCCGACCCAGCGACCCCGGAGAGGAGGGAGCGATGGCTTCCGACGACGATGACATCGAGGCAATCTCGAAGAGCGATCAAGAGGAGCAGCCGCGGCCTCGGGATCCAGAGGTTCCCGAGGCGGATGCGCTCGACCAGGCTCGCGAGGTGGTTCCCGGGGAGCGGTGGACGCGATTCTCCCGGGCGATCGACGTCCCCGAGGCCGATGCCATCGAACAGGCCATCGAGGAGCCGCTCGACCTCGACGACGAGCCCCCGCCGCCCGAGGACCGGGACGCAATCTGAACCACATCCGGCGTCACGGACGTCACGGTGAACCGGGGCGACTGCCTCCGATCAGGTTGCTGTCGAGCCACAGACGACACCTCCGGACACGACGCGGCCGCGCCAGATCGCTGGCATAGGTGCACCGGTCAAGGACCTCCTTGACCGCGGGCAGCCAGGGAAACGGCCAGCCGTCGCCGTCGTCAGGTCCTGGGGCGCGTCACTAACAGCGTCCCAGGCGAGGAGCCGAAACCCGAGCATCGCACCGGGGTCGCTGAGAAGCGCCCTCATCTCCTTTGGGTTGTCGGGAACCGCACGATCCGCGGACTGACCCGACACCAGCGCTTCCGCGATCCCACCAGATGGGGTCTCCGGCGACGAACCCACAACGCCACCGCTGTGATGCGTCGCAGAGGCGACGGGCGGGCGGTGTGTCGGAACAGGAGGACAACAGATGCGCAGGACCATGCGAACCGTCGTGGCCACACTGGCGATCGCGGCCGGCGCTGCGGCCGCTTCCGCAGTGCCCGCCAGCGCCACCGGAGAGTGCGGCGGCCCTGATGAGGATCAGAGCACCAACCATGGCAGCCCCTACAAGCACCCGGTCTGTTTGGAGGATCCCACCATGTATCCCTGACTCCCGTGCCGGGACGGATGGCGGACGAGTACCGATGTATGGGAGTACTCCCGCGGGGTTGGAGGTCGCGTACTTCGATGCTCGTCCGCGAGCCGCTTGTGCGCCGTGTTCGGGTTTGTCGCGACGGTGTTGCCCGTCCTTCGCCGGGCCGCAGCACGACCAACGAGGAACGCGGCGCTTGTAGGTGCCGTGCATGCGGTGGTTCCGCTGCACCGGTCAGCGCCGCCACTCCGACGATGCGCGAGGTCGCGCGCTGGCCGGAACAGGCAGCGACACGCCATGGCTGGCAGTGAGAATGGGTTTGATTGCTGGTTGGCATCCCCTTCGTTCGTGTCGGTAGCTGACTGGCTGGTGTCACTTCGGGGTGCGACTCGATTTGCTGGCCAACAGCTGGTCGGTGACTGCTCTCCTTCATGGGACGTGTAAGCCGGCCCCGGGGGCGATTCACCGGGATACCTGGCAGCCTCCGAGGGCGCGCTCCCCCGGCGCGGCACGCACACGAACCACACTCGTGTCGTGGTTAGTGTCCTCGCAGTGCCGTCCGCGGACGTTCCTCCGGGACACGCCGACCTGCTTGAGCGGCCGCTGTTCGCGCATGTCGCGATGATTGCCGGCGACGGGTCGCCGCGTAGCTACCCGATGTGGTTCCTGTGGGAGGACGGCGTGCTCTCCTTCACGAACACGCGCCTGCGGCCGCAGACCCGGATCCTCGGCCGGACCCCGACGGTGGCGCTCAGCATCGTTGATCCCGACCTGCCGTACCGGTACCTCGGTCTGGTCGCCACGGTCGAGAGCATCACGCCCGATCCGGAAGGCAATCTGTTCGACCGTCTCGCTCCGCGCTACGACCTGGACGTCCGCCTCGACGATCCCAGCGACAGGGTCGTCATCCAAGCCCGACCAACCGCCTTCTGGAGCCAGTGAGTCGGGAGCGGCCGATCAACTGCGAGTCGGCGGTGATACGTCTCGCCCAGGGCGATCCCACGACGTGAGCCGGGGCGCGTAGTGGTCGAAGAACACCCGGGCCACGAGCTCACCCCGTGTACGGACCGCGACCTTGTCGAAGATCGACTTCAGGTGATCCTGCACGGTGTACGGCGACAGATACAACCGGCCGGCGATCTCGTTGGTCGACAACCCACGCGCGACGAGTTGGGTCACCGCCCGCTCGCGTTCGGTGAGGCCAAACGCCTCGGCGATCAGTGACGCAAGCTGGTGGGCGTGCGCCGGCTCGAGGATGACGGCGGCTCGCCCGTCCGACCCGTCGCCCAACATCGAGCCGCGGGCCACGAGCCATCTGCCGGACCGCGACAGAATCCGCGCCCACGCAAGCGACTCGCGCGACTGGCCGATCGCGGCGGCACGGGCCTGGTTGGCGACGGCGGCGATCACGGTGGGAGCACTGCTGTCGGGTCCGATGTCCGGGTCGAGCTCGGAGAGCAACCGGCGGGCAGCGGCGTCGGCGATCTCGATCGTGCCGTCGCTGGCCACGAGTAGAACGCCCGGAGTGTCGTCGCCTGTCTCCGTCTGGTCGGCCGTGAGCCGCCCCGTGAGCACGATCGCGGACCGGAGACCCTCGGTCAGATAGGGCGACAGCGAGGCGAGCAGCGCAGCCTCGGTGGGCGTGAACGGCGGATCGCCCGTCTCGCGCAGCAGGGTGATGCCTCCCCAAGTCCCCGAGTCGCCGACGAGCGCGGCACGCAGCTCGTCGCCGAATCCGAGCGGCCGCTTCAGCTCTCGATGGCGGACACTTCGGTCGAGGTCGCCTCCCGTCGCCTCGCTCAGGGTCGATGCCGGACGCGATGCACGCGAGAGAACATTGAACTTGTTGAAGTCGTCTTCGGCGAGCTCGATCTCGATCATCCGGGGCATGGCCCACCCCGGAAGGCCATTCTCGACGATCTCGCCGGTCGGCATGAGCGTGGCCGGGTCCAGCGTCAACAGGCAGAAGCCTTCGAACGGCACACCCCGGCGAAGAAGACGCGATGCCGCGAGCGCGTAGCTCCGCACGTCGAGGCCGCGATGTGCCAACCCAACCAGGTCGCGTCCCAGACGCTCCGCTGAGACGGTCGTCACCAGGAACTCCTTTCACGCCGTCGGCGCCAAATACCCAGGATCCTGGGATGTGTGCGCCACGACGGCTTCCTAGCTTCATCGCTACACGTGCCCATCGACTCAAAGGACACAACACATGGCTGCGTTGCAACATTCCTCGACTGGCTGGCTCAAGGGACAGCTCATCGTGCCGGGCGAGCCCGACTACGAGAACGCCCGCGCCGCCTGGAACGCGCGCGTCGACCGACGCCCCGCGGTCATCGCACGCGTCGCCGACACCGACGACGTAGTGCGCGCCCTCGCGTTCGCCCGTTCGTCAGGTCTGCCGGTCTCCGTCCGCGGCGGCTCCTACAACGTCGCCGGCACGTCCGTTGTGGACGGCGGGCTCGTCATCGACTTCTCCGACATGAACCGGATCCGAGTCGACGCTCCGAGCCGGCGGGCATGGGTCCAGCCGGGCGTACGAACTGGCGAACTGCTCCGCGCGGTCGAGTCGCACGGCCTCGCCATCCCCGTCGGGCGGGTGTCGCAGGTCGGAATTGCCGGACTCACCCTCGGTGGCGGCATCGGATCGCTGATGGGCAAGAACGGCTTGACGATCGACAACGTCGTGTCGCTAAAGGTGGTGACCGCCGATGGCCGAGTCTTGCGTGCCGCGGTCGACGAGAACACCGACCTCTATTGGGCGCTGCGCGGCGGTGGTGGGAACTTCGGAGTCGTGACCGAATTCGAGTTCGAGCTCCACGATCAAGGGACACTGCTCGCCGGACGAGTCGTCCATCGACTTGCCGATGCGGTCGGCGTGCTCCGGTTCTTCCGCGAGTTTGCGGCCACTGCCCCCGATGAACTGACCGTCAGCGCGGGCGTGCTCCACACGCCGGACGGCACGGCCGTGGTCGCGATCGTCCCGGTCTATTCGGGCCGCGATCTGGCCGAGGGAGAACGGCTGGTGGCCCCGCTGCGACGGTTCGGCGCACCGGTCGCGGACACCGTTGGCCCGATGAGCTATTCGGAAGCGAGCTCGATGATGGACGAGTCAGGGCGCGCCGGGCGCCGCTACTACTGGAGGTCGGGCTTCCTGCCCGAGCTCGACGACGACACGATCGATGTGCTGACTCAGGGCTTCGATCGGGTGCCCTCGCAGATGACGCTGCTGCTGATCGACTACATGCACGGCGCGGCGACACGAGTCGCGCCGACAGCGACGGCATTCCCACACCGCGCCCTCGGCTTCAACCTGATCCTGTCCTCCGGTTGGGACGAGAGGGCCGACGACGAGCGGAACATCTCATGGACCAACGACGTGTGGAGACCGCTGAGCCGGCACTCGACGGGTGTCTACGTCAACACACTGGGACCGGACGGAAGTCGGTACATCAGGAAGGCCTACGGCCCGAACTACGGACGCCTGGCGAGGATCAAAGCGCGCTACGACCCGGAGAACTTCTTTCGAATGAACCAGAACATCAAACCTGCCACCGAGGGCAGCTAGCTCCGATCTGCCGATCAGTCGCGGACGCCCCAGCGCCATTCAACACGTCAACACACGCGGCTGGTCGTGGCGCGGTACTCGGACCGTAAGGCGCTGAGCGAGACATCGGGACGACGACCATCGACCGCGGCTCTCTCCGTCGAGTGCCGCGTTCGACGGTCCCCTGCTGATCGCCGTCGTGCTGATGTTCACGATCCCGAACGAGATCGAGAAGATGTACCAGCGCGACGGGCGTCAGAGCCCGATCTCGACGGTGTGGGGGCTGTGGTTCCTCCTGCCGTTGATTGGCAACATCATCTGGTACGTCAAGGTGCAGCGCGTGCTCAACGAGTTCTGGGCGAGCAAGGGATCACGCGAGGTCTGAGCCCCGTTCTACTTCGGTGGCGTAGGCCGCGACGATGCCGCTGCGTACGTAGTCGTGACGCCGAACCACAGCGGAGGAGGCTCGGCTCATCAATCAGCTCCACATGGGATCATGGCTGTGCGCGTCAAAGGTCAACGTGGCGAGATCGCGAACCTTGGGCGGTCAGCGAACCAGCCGCGCGGCTAGACCAGTGGTGGTGAGTGCCGGGGCGGCCATACTCTGACGCCGAACCTCGACTCGCACGGGTCGGCGGATGGGAGGAAGCGACGATGCCGCTGTACTTATCACGGTTTAGTTACACGCCGGAGACGTGGGCCAGACTGATCGGCAACCCAGAAGACCGCCGACAGGCCGCTCAGTCGTATATCGAGTCGGTCGGCGGCAAGCTTCACGGGTTCTGGTACGCCTTCGGCGCCCACGACGGCTACACCCTCTGGGAGGCGCCCGACAACGTGTCCATGGCCGCGGTTGCAGTGGCAATTGGCAGCGGCGGCGCGCTGAGCTCGATAGAAACAACAGTCCTCCTCACCGTCGACGAAACGATCGATGCCCTGCGCAAGGCCGGACAAGTCCAGTACCGAGCGCCCGGCGTCTAGCTCCTCACGCCGCGGCGATACCGGAATCGGCGTACCCCGCCAGCGGTTCGGACGTCTTCGCCAACGCACGCGTGCGCCGTCGTGGACCGCGCTCGTGATCGGTCACGTTCAGCACGACCCGAACGTCGGCACCGAATGCCGGCATAGCCCCGATCGACGTTCGCGCCAGATCGGCTTCTCTTGGCCTGCTGGTGGGTCGCCCGTACTGTGCATGAGTGGGTCTGGTGCTTGGAGTCGTCGATGATGCCGCCCTGGCGCGAGAAGCTGAACGCGCTGCTGGGCTGGCGCTGTCCTATCTGCAGCCGGGCGTCACGAGGGATCTCGGTGCGGCTCGCGTCAGCGGGTTCCGAGTTGACCGCGACGGCATCGATGTCGGTGGCGAGGCGACGGTGTTGTTCGAGGCCGCCAGGGCGGCTTTGCGGTGCTGGGGCGTGCATCACGGCGCCGGGCTTCGGGTAGCGCCAGCGGATGCTCCGCTGGCCGCCGGTGTGTCCGTCGTCGTGGCGATCAAGCTGCCGCTGGTGACGGCAATCGGACCGTGTCGGATCGTGTGGACCGTTGATGAGGGTGACAGCTTCGGGTTTGCCTACGGAACCTTGGTCGGCCACCCTGCGGCTGGCGAGGAATCCTTTGTCGTGACTCGAACAGCGGCAGGGATCCGTTTTGAAGTCGTCGCTGTGTCGCGTCCGGCTGGATTCCTCGCTCGCGTCGGGTCGCCGGCGACGCGACAGATTCAACGCCGGACCACGAGTCGCTACCTCTCCGCCCTCCGCGACGCGGTGCGACCAGTTCGCTGACTTCGTCGGGAGGCGCGCCTCGAGCACAGAACACCGCGCCCGAATGACGCCCGAAGCCGCAATCGACCCGCCCAGATCACTGGCATCTCCGCCGCGGTTCCGCTGGTCACGGTCCTCTCGGTCGACCGTGTCTTGAGTCGATGATGTCGAGGGCGGCACGGGCACCGATGCTGAGTACGGCGACGACGAGGGCGATCGAGCTCCACCAGTGTCTGCGAACGATCGTGCTGTGATGTCAACGTGTCCGTGGGCACATCGGCACACGCGACGATCCTCTCAACCTCGCTACCGCGCTCGGCATGAAGCGGGTTGGCCTCTATGCACAGTTCGGTTCCAGCATGAGCTTCAAGTGGTCACCGTGGATCTGAGCGTGCAGGGATCATTGGGCGCGAATGCCCGCCGCCGTGTCGTGTTGATGGGTGACGACGACACCGAAGACGAGCAACCTCGAGGCTCGGTTACAGGTGTTGCGGGGGTCAGCGCCGTCCGCGGGCGCTTTGGGCCGCGGGTCGTTGAAGGTGCTGGGTTGGCGACGTTCGTCGGATGCGGTGTGTGGTCGGCGGTGTGATTCGGAGGCGGCGGCGGACGATGTGCTTCGCCATGTCGAGCGCGGCCAGGTCTTGGCGGAGGACGAAGCTGGTGTTGGCGGCGAGGATGATGCCGCTGAGCTCGAACGTGAGCTCGTCGGGGTTTTCGTCGTCGGGGAGCTCGTGTTGTTCGAGCGCGGTGACGGCGAATTGGCGGATCAGGTCGGTGAACGCGTCTTGGAACGCAGCGATCTGTTCCTTGACTGGTCCGGGGCGCGTACCCATCTCGAGAACGGCTCCGGCGAAGAAGCAGCCGCCGGGGAACGTTCGCCGTGCGAGGTATTCGAAGAACGCGTCGCACACTGCGACGAGCTGGCCGAGCCCCGGCGGGGCGCCAAGTGCGGGTTCGATGACCTCGGACTGGAAGATCCGACCTGCTTCATCGACGGTCGCCAGTTGGAGATCTTGCTTCGAACCGAAATGGGCGTAGATGCCGCTCTTGCTCATGTCGAGGGCGTGGGCGAGGTTGCCGATCGACAGCCCCTCAAGACCGTCGATCGTCGCCAGCGAGACGGCTTGGCGGACGATTGCTTCGCGGGTTCGTTCTCCGTCAGCACGCGGTTTCCGTGCACTCGGCATCTTGACATGATAGCACGATCGGTCGTACTCTACTGCAAGTACGACCGATCGTGCTATCTAGGAGCGATGATGACTGCACAACTCCACGCACCAATCGACGACGACGTCGAGCCTGCTCAGGAGGCAACGCCGCCAATCGAGCCGGCGCCTCGTCATGGATTCTCGATCGAGGTGGAGACGGTCTCGCGGTCCGTCGAGGAACGCCGGCGAGGCGAGGTCACGCTCCTCGACGCTGTGTCGTTCACGATCGCGCCAGGTGAGCTCGTCGCCATTGTCGGGCCCAGCGGTGCGGGCAAGACGACACTTCTGGAGGTGATCGCCGGGGTGGCCCCGCCCACGGTCGGATCAGTGCGCTTTGACGGCGTCGACGTGCACGCCAACCTTCGGGAGTTCCGCGGCGTGATCGGCTATGTGCCCCAGGACGACACGATCCACGCCGAGTTGCCACTGGACCACTCGCTCCGCTACGCAGCTCGGCTGCGGCGCCCGTCGTCGACGACCGCCTCCGACGTCGACGAAGCGGTCCGCGCCGCCATCGCCACGGTCGGCCTCACCGAGCACATCGGCGTTCGAGTCGGTGCCTTGAGTGGGGGGCAACGCAAGCGTGCCAGCATCGCAGCCGAACTGCTCACCGACCCGCGGGTGTTCTTCCTCGACGAGCCCACCTCCGGCCTCGACCCGTCAACCAGCGCCGACCTCATCGCCCACCTGCGCAAACTGGCCGACCGCTCAGCGACCGTCGTGTTCACGACACACTCGGTCGAGGATCTCGCCCAGTGCGACCGCGTCGTGTTCATGGCGCACGGCGGGCGGGTCGGCTTTGTCGGCAGCGTCGATGAAGCGTTCACTTCTTTCGGCGTCGATTCGGTCCCAGCACTCTTCCGCCGCCTGACCGACTCCGACGTCAGCGCCTATCGATCAGGTACGGTGCCGGCCGGATCCACCCCCGAGCACCGGACCCGAGACATCGACCGGCGCCCCGTGGCCGGCGCCCTCACACAATGGAGTGTTCTCACCCGCCGCACGGCTGAGACGTTCGTGCGCAATCCACTGACACTCGCCATTCTGCTCGCCTCACCAGTGCTCGTCGTCGGCATGTTCGCCATCCTCTTTCGACCCGGCACCTTCAGCTTCGAAGACCCAAGTCCCAGCTCGATGGTCATGATCGGCTTCTGGATCGTCTTTGCTGCCTTCTTCTTCGGGATCACGTACGGCCTGCTCCAGATCTGCACCGAACGCACCATCGTGCACCGCGAACGCCTCGTCGGTCTGCGCCTCGGCGCCTACGTCGCATCCAAAGTCACCGTTCTCGTGCCCTTCCTGCTCGTCGTCATCGTGGCAATGCTGGGCGTGCTCCGCCTCCTCGACCGACTACCCAGCCGCCCCTTCTCGACATACGCATCGATGACCGTCACGCTGCTGTTGTGCGCGATCGCCGCGCTCGGCCTCGGCCTGCTCGCCTCAGCCTCAGTCAGCAATGTCGCCCAGGCCACCCTCGCCCTGCCGATGTTGTGCTTCCCTGCCGTGTTGTTCTCCGGCGCCATCTTGCCGGTGCACATCATGGCGAGCGCCGGCGCGCTGACGAGCACCGTCATCCCGTCCCGCTGGGCCTTCGAGGCCATCGGCCACGACCTCGGTGCCCGACAAATCCTCGCTGATGGTGGCTCACCACTCGGACCACCCCTGCTCGACTCCTACGGCAACGCCGGCACCGCCTCCACCGGCACCTACTGGCTCATACTCACAGCGTTCGCCACCGCCTTCCTCGCTGCCACAGCCGGTGTGCTCGCACGCACCACACGGCAAACCACACGCTAAAGCTTCGTCGAACATCGTTCACTCAGCGCCACCCGCCCACGCTCCAAGTCGACGCGCCCGAATGACGCGACCGAATCCCGGCTTCCAAACCCGCGACGACCCGCACCGATCGGCATCACCTTGTCCCTCTGCTCGCCGTCTCGCCGTCGATCGTGGCGAGGCTGACCGAGTGGCACACTCTGCCGGCGTGATGGTCGCGGTTGGTGTCGATGCCTGTAAGACCGGCTGGATCGCGGTCGCCGTGGACGACACGGGCGTCCTCGCTGCTCACTATCTGCCCGGGATCGCATCGCTGACGGCGACCGTGCCGAATGCGAGCGTGGTTGGCATCGACATCCCGATCGGTCTCCCGGAATCAGCTCGACGTGAGGCAGACCTTGCCGCCCGCTCGCGCCTCGGGTCGCGGCGCAACTCAGTGTTCTTCACACCGCCTCGCGCTGCCGTTGAGGCCGCGACTCACGCTGAAGCAACCGCCACCGCCATGCGACTGACCGGCTTTGGCATCAGTCAGCAGTCCTTTGCACTCGCTCCGAAGCTTCGCGAGGTCGACAAGTGGGTTCAGCACGCGCCATTCCCCGTGTACGAGGTGCATCCCGAGATCTCGTTCGCGATCTTGCTCGGCGCGCCCGCCTCGGCGCCAAAGAAGAGCTGGGCTGGAGCGAATGAGCGACGCCGGGCGTTGGAGGGCGCCGGGCTGACCCTCGACCACATCCACGGCGACGCTGCAGTACGGGCCGCCGTCGACGACATGCTCGACGCCACGGTCGCCGCATGGAGTGCGCGGCGGATTGCCCGCTGTCAGGCCTTGATGATTCCCGAATCCGCTCCGCTAGGCCCTGACGGACGGCCCATCGCAATCTGGGCCTGACCACGGCCCACGTACGACTTCGACAGAGGCGGCCCCCGCAACCCAAGGCGTATCGAATACCGCTACCGAACGACGACGCCGCGCTTCGTCGCAGGCATACCGATCGGCATCTTGGCCGCGCCCCTGCGATGCACTAGGTGTTACAGGACAGCGTTGGACGCGCCGTTGGACGGGAGACGGTTCGCGTGACGCTCCGCCTCTCCCTGGACCCGCCCGAACGATCGAGGGTGTTGGCGCCTAAGAAGGGCCGGCTGCGGGATGGGCGTGCCGCCGCCCCGTCGGGTGCATCGCCGACGTGACGCGAGTGAAATCGACCCGGACGCCGGTGCGCCTGCTGGTGACGGGCGAACCGACTACGTCGCGTGAGGGTCAGCCCGCCTTGACGCAGAACTCGTTGCCATCCGGGTCGGCCAGCTCGACGACGCCGTCCTCGCCGACCTCGAGATGAGTGGCACCGAGGGAGACCAACCGGTCAACCTCCGCTCTCTGGTCGCCGTCGGCCGGAGCGAGGTAGAGGCGCTGCCGGTTCCTCCCCTGTTTCGGGGCCAGGGGCGGGCCTCCCCACGCGACCTTGGTGCCGCCGTGCGGTGACTGGATTGCGGTCTCTTCGTCCTGGTCCCACACCAGCGGCCAGCCCAGCGCCTCACTCCAGAAGATGCCGACCTCCCGGGTGCCGTCGCAGGCGAGCTCCCCGAGGAAGCCGCACCCGGCGAGGAAGGCGTTGCCTGGCTCGATCACGCAGAACTCGTTGCCCTCGGGGTCGGCCAGGACGACGTGCCCCTCCTCGGGGCGCTGCCCGACGTCGATGTGGCGGGCGCCGAGCTCCAGCGCCGTCGCCACCGTCTGCTGCTGGTCGGCGGGGCTGGCGCTGGTCAGGTGGAGGTGTGCACGGTTCGGCCCCATCTTTTCCGCGCCGCTCGGGACGAACCGGAGACCGAGCTGCGTGTCGTCGCCGGACACAAACGCATCACGAGCGTCCACGACGATCTCCCTGCCGAGCACACCGGACCAGAACTGCGCCAGACGAAGTGGATCGTGGGCGTCGAGGGTCAGTGCCAACAATCGGGAGAACATCCCCGCAACGCTAAACGCGGGCCACGAAGACCAACGAGGCACCGTGAACCGCCCGGGTCGCGTGGCAGCTCGGGTTGTTGGGTGACCGACCCGCGACTGGGGGCCTGCTGCTTCGAGCGCGGCGCGTCGGAGGACACCGATTCGACCGAAGCTGAGCCGTCATCGGCGTTCCGACGGCAGCAACCGAGGCGTGACTGGATCCGGTCACAGCGCACGCGGTGGCGGTGTTCGGGTGGAGATGGCACGCGTTCGTTGCGTCCCCGGTCTCGGCGGTACGTCGGCGTGGGGCGAGGCGGTCATCGTCGGAGGTCGAGCTGCTCTTGGTGGGCATCGATGACGCGCTGCAGGACGGTTGCGACATTGCGCTGGGCGGTCGGAGATAGGTGGCGATTGAAGTGCTTCTCAATGCCTGCGAGGTAGATCGGCGCGGTTTGTTTGAGGGCCGCGCGGCCCGCCGGTGTGATGGTCGCCAGCGCCGCACGGCCGTCGTCGGGGTCGGGTCGGCGCTCGACGAGGGCTTGGGCCTGAAGCTCGGTGACGATGCGACTCACGCGGGTGCGGGACAGTACCGCTCGCGCCGCCAGGTCCTGCATGCGCAGTCGGCGGCCAGGTGCCGCGTTGAGCTCGAGGAGCACGTCGTACCAGCCGAGCGGGATGGCCCCGGCGGCTTCCATGTCCCGTTCGATCGCCCGTAACGCCCGGCTCTGGGCGAGGAGCACCGCCCGCCAGGCGGCCACGTCCGTGTCATCGGTCATACTGCGACCGTAGAGCTTGCGTGTGTAGGCACGCAAATGTAGATTACGTGTGTACGCACGCATCACTGAGAGGAGCGGCATGTCCGCAACCCGCACCATCGCCGGGACCGAGCTGCCCGCCGCCGGCACTTGGACCGTTGACCCCGGGCATGCCGAGGTCGGCTTCGTCGGCCGTCACTTCGGACTGACCAAGGTCCGGGGTCGCTTCACAGCGGTTCAGGGCACGATCGTGATCGCCGACGAACCCGCGGACTCGACCGTTGAGGTGGTGATCGACATGGCGACGGTCAGCTCGGGAGACCAGGCCCGCGACGACCATCTACGATCGGTCGACTTCTTCAACGTCGATCGCTACCCCAGCGCCACGTTCCGATCGACCAGCGTCGACCGCTTCGGCGCATCCGCTGATCTGGTCGGCGAGCTGACCATCAAGGACGTCACCAGACCGGTGCGGCTCCACGTCGACTACCTCGGGCACGCCGCTGACCCGTGGGGCAACGACCGTGCGGTCTTCAGCGCGAACGGCCGGATCAACCGGGAGGACTGGGGCCTGACGTGGAACATGCTGCTCGAAGCCGGGGGCCTGCTGGTCTCCAAGGAGATCGACCTCGAGCTCGAGGTCGAGCTGCTCCGACGAGTCGCCTGATCGAGGCCACCAACATGCACGATGACCCAACGACACGGATCGGACACAACGATGGCCGCCTACCGCGACAGCCTCCCGCAGCTGATCGACGCCGTCTTCCTCACCGAAGGTGGGATCGAGACGACACTGATCTACGACGACGGGTTCGACCTGCCCGACTCGCGGCCTTCCCGCTGCTCAACGAGACCGTAGGTCACGCCGCGCTGCCGCGGTACTTCGACGCCTACCTGGCCATCGCTGTGCGCAACCGCGTCGGCATCGTGCTCGAGACGGCGACATGGCGAGCGTCGCCCGACTGGGCCACCCGCCAGTCCTACTCGACAGCGCAGCTGAGCGCAGTCAACCAGGCCGCCGTCGACCTGCTCGTCGCTGCTCGACATCGCTGGGAACGCCCCGACAAACCATTAGTCATCAGCAGCTGCATCGGACCGCGCGGTGACAGCTACCACCCGGCCGAGCTGATGAAAGTCGAAGAGGCCCGGAGCTATCACGGCCTGCAGGCATGGGTCCTCGCAGAGTCGGAGGCCGGCCTGATCACGGCGATCACGATGACCCACCCCGCCGAGGCCATCGGCCTCACCCTCTCCGCGCGCGATGTCGGCATGCCGGTGGTCATCTCGTTCACCGTCGAGACCGACGGAACATTGCCCTCCGGCGACCGACTCGGCGACGCCATCACCTCCGTCGACGAGGCCACCGGCGGCTCCCCCGCCTACTACATGATCAACTGCGCCCACCCCACCCACTTCGCCTCCGTGCTCGACCCGGAGGTGCCGTGGACGGCAAGGATCGGCGGCATCCGCGCCAACGCGTCGGCTATGTCCCAGGCCGAGCTCGACGCCGCCACCGAGCTGGACACCGGCGACCCCACAAAGCTCGCCGAGCAATACCGCGAGCTGCGCCGGCAGCCTCCGAACCTCCGCGTCCTCGGCGGCTGCTGCGGCAGCAACCACCACCACATCGACGCCATCGCCACCGCCTCCATCTCCGCGATCCGGTCATGACCGACCGCCACCAGCACGTCCTGCCCAACGGCGGCCCCGACATCGCCTACGACATCGCCGATCATGATGGAGGCCGGCCGCTCGTCCTGTTGCACGGGCTCTCCGCCGACAGCACCAGCTGGGCCCCCGTCATCGACCGCGTCGGAAGCACATGGCGCACCTACACGCTGGACTTCCGCGGGCACGGGCGCTCCGCCCGCACACCCGGCGCCTACCGCCTCGACGACTACCTCACCGACGTCGACCGCCTCCTCCAGGTCATCGGCGAACCGGCGGTCGTGGTCGGTCACTCGCTTGGCGCCATCGTCGCCGCCGCTCTTGCCCAGGACGGCCACCCACAGGTCGCGGCGGTGTTCCTGGAGGACCCGCCCCTGTACCTCGTCGAACCGTGCACCTTCGCCACCAGCAGTTTCGCACGAGTGTTCAGCGTGCTGGGCGAGCACATCGCCCGTCTCCAGGCGGAACAGGCGCCGATCGAGACGTACCTAGACCTGCTCGCCGCCTCGCCGCACCCCGCTGGTGACCATCTCGGCGACCACCTCCACGACGACGCCCTCAGGTCCCGAGCCGGATCCCTGGCGCGCACCGACCCGCTGGCCATAACAGCCGTGCTCGATGGCACCACTTTTGGCACCTGGCAAGCCGACCGCCCACTGCAGCGCCCCGCCCTCGTCGTGCGCGCCGACGCCGACTACGACCCCGGCTTCCACCCCGATCACGAGGACCGGCTGCATCGCAGCTCCCCGCACGTCGACGTGATCGCCATGCCAGGCGCCGCCCACAACATCCGAGGCGACCGGGCCACCAGAGACCGCTACCTCGACGTCCTCACCGACTTCCTCACCCAACAGGCCACCCACGCGATGGAGCTCCAACCATGACCGCCACCGTCCCAATCACCGAACACGCCGTGGCGCTGGCCAACGGCCAACGCCTCCGCTACGCCGCCCGCGGCCCGCAGCCCGTCAGCGTGGTGTTCGTCCACGGCTGGCCCGACTCGTGGCGCTCGTTCCAACCGGTCTTCGACGCCCTCCCGCCCGAGGTCGGAGCGATCAGCGTTTCCCTCCGCGGCTTCGGCGGCTCAGACGCCCCGACACAGGGTTACGAGCCAGGTGACTTCGCCGCCGACATCCGCCAGCTCGCCGATCACCTCCACATCACATCGGCCGTCTTCGTCGGTCACTCCATGGGCACCCTCGTCGTGCAACGCCTCGCCGCCCAGCACCCCGAACTCGTCGCCGGCCTCGTCCTGATCGGCGGGCTCACCAAACTTCCCGACGACGTCTTCGACGAGGTTTGGTCCGTGGTGTCGGACCTCCGCGATCCGATCGACGAGCAGTTCGTCCGGGACTTCCAATCGAGCACCCTCGCTGCACCCGTACCCGAGTCGTTCTTCGAGCAGCTCATCGCAGAGAGCCGAAAGGCGCCGGCACGGGTGTGGCAGGCCGCCTTCGCCGGCGTCCGCTCCATGCCACCCGAAACCCCAGCTCGGATCACGGCTCCCACGGTTCTCATTTGGGGCGACCACGACGCGCTCGTGCCACGCTCCGAGCAAGATCACCTCCTAGCGGCCATTCCCCGCTCCCGTCTCGTGATCTACGAGAACGCCGGGCACAGCCCCAACTGGGAACAGCCCAACCGCGTCGCCGCAGACATCGACACATTCGTGCGCTCGGTCAACCTTCACGTCGATGCCCACTTCGTCATGACCGTCGGCTGAAGCCTCAGCCGCAGATCGAAGGTCGCTCGGTAGCCGTGTCTGGGACCGTCTGAGAGGCTGACGAGGACGAGGAATCGCGCATCGCTCATGCTTCGCACAGCGTAGTACGTAGCACGTACCAAGCGCCAGAATGCTCCCACCGAACGCCGCCGCCAAGCCCAGCCAAACCGCGGGAGAGGACACCCAGCCAAACCGCCTGTGACCCGGAGGTACTTCTCGGCCGACAGTGCCACCACGTGACTGTACCGAGCAGCGCGATGTGCGCCAGCTCCAATCTGGAGGATGGCGACGTGCGTGAGCGGGTCGCGCGGGTGCGAGCCGAGTGCCGGTGCCAGGTCAGGCGCCGCCTCGTGTGTCAATGGCGTCGAGGTCGCGCACGGCGTAGCGATGGTGCTCCCACTCCTCGTTGAGAATCACGCGCAGGCAGCGCGAGACGGTCACGTCGTGGTCGGGCGCCCACGGGTTGGGCCGCGTCTCGTCGAGCACTTCCGGCGTGACCGTCGCGAGGTAGTCGCGCACCCCGGCGACGTGGCCAGCACGCACGTCGAGCACTTCCGCATACGGGGGCGAGCCCGCCGTGAAGATCGACATGTCGAAGCCGTCCATCTCGTACTCGGCGAACGGCTGGCCGATCGGGTGGAACGGGTGCTCGACCCCGAGGATCGCGCCGTTGAGCCACGCATCCGTGGCGAGGACGAGGTGCCGCAGCGTCTGCGCGAACGACCATTCGCCGTCGACCGACACGTCGACCGTGCCCATTGGCATCTCTGCTACACGCTCGAGCGTCGCGGCCCACGTGCGTTCGAGCGCCGCCCAGTTCTTGCGCAGACCGTCGGGATCGGTGGCCCGCCTGCCTTCGCGCCCGGGGAAGCGCCGGTTGAGTTCGGCCTCGACGAGCGGCAGGACCTCCACACCGTTGATGCGCAGGCCGCCGATCTCGCCGTCGATGTCGCCGCCCGCCACGCAGACACCGCGCATGACCGCACCCGACAGGTCCGACCGAACGAAACGGGCGCCGCGCAGGTCGGCATCCACGAACTGGGCGCCTCGGGCTTCGTCGGGCTGCGGGTTCTCGGTCATGGTTGGACCGTACGCCTCGTTCCGGACGTTCAACTTCCGGATACAAGATTCTCCTGGTGTTGCCCAGCAATGCGAGTCCGACGACGCGGGCACTGCTCGCGCTGAAGCTGATCCACGGTCCGCCAGGCATCAACGTCGATCGACTCGCCTACGATCTGGACCCCGACCCTCGGCCAGGGCGGACTCGATACCTCCCAAGATGACAAGACGCGCCCGAACGCCGCGCCCGAACGTGGGAGTCAACGGCAAGCCCGCCGCGACCTAACAAGCAGGCATCGATGTCGTGGTGATCCTGACCCCAGAGCTCTGGCGTTCCGAGTACGGCGGGGCGGCGTTGGCCTCGACCTCGGTGGTTCCGATCGGGATCAGCCGAGCGCGTCGGCGAACCGGTCGCGGTGGGCGATGAACCAGGCCCGGCGCCTGTCGAACTTGGCCATGCCGCCGGTCGCAACGACCATCTGGCGGAACGCCACGTCGCCTTCGTCGAGGCGACGCTGCAGGAACTGACCACCGCGCTGTACACCGTCGGCGAGCGCGTCCAAGAACTCGGCGCGACCGGGCGGCAGACCGTAGGCGTCGGCAACGACCCGCAGCCGCCGCATCGGATCGAACGGACCGCACCGTCCGAGCAGGGCGGCGTCCTCGTCGGTGTCGATCGGGACGTTCATCCTGGCGAAGCTGGCGAGGTCGTGGACGCGCCGGCCGGGCGCCGCGAAGTCGAAGTCGAGCAGCCCGACGGCGACCTGGTCGCGGTAGACGAGGTTCTCCAGGCAGACGTCGTTGTGGCAGATGACGAGGTTCACGGCGGGCACACGGCCGGCGTCCGGGTCGGCCATCTCGGCGCTCCATGTGGCCCCGGACGGCGCGACATAGCGAGCACTGACGTCATGCATGCGGCGGAGCAGCGCGGCCGCTGTCGCCAGCGCCATGTCGCTCTCGGCCCACGCCGGGTAGGGCGGGACAGCGACGTCGCCCGGGATGAACGAGAGCCGCTCGCGACCGTCAGGATCGACGCCGATCGGCTGACTGGCTGCCTCGAAGCCCTCACCGCGCAGAAAGCGGAGGAACGCATGGATCGTCGGCGTGTGCACGCTCGACGGTCGCAGCACGTGGCCGCCATCGCGCACGACGGCTCCAGCGTTGGCGATCCCGCCGTCGAGCACTTCGATGTCGGCCACGCCGCTGAGGCTACGGAACGGTCACCGTCGTCGACGCGCGACATGAAGCCTCCGCACCGCACATCGCCCCGAGGACGCTCACAACCGCTCGCCCAGGTTTGCACCCGACCTCGATGCACAGCCCGCCTGGAGTGGATTGAACGAAGCCCAGACTCACTACGCGAAGAGCGGCGACTTTCATATCGCCTATCAGGTCTTCGGTGTGGGAACTCAGGACATCCTGCTCGTGCCGAATTGGTTCAACCAATGTGAAGTCGTCGTGGGACGTCCCGTCCTTCGCCCGATTCTTCCGCACTCTCGCCGCGTTCGCCCGCGTCGTTGTCCTTGACCCGCACGGGACGGGGCGTCCGACCCAATGCCCGGAGGCGCCCTGCCAACACTTGAGGATTGGAGCGAGGACATCCGGGCGGTGCTCGATGCTGTGGGGATCGATCGAGCAGCTGTCGTCGGGTTAGGCCCGGGTTCGCCGATCGCCATCGTGTTCGCGGCGATGCATCCAGCGCGGACATCGGCGCTCGTCCTCGTCAACGGCTCCCATTGTCGAACGGATGGCATGACGGCCGAGGCCAGGGAAGCGTTGATCGAGTTCGCCTCGAGCGGGTGGGGTTCGGTGGAGCTCGGGCGGCTCGTCGTGCCGAGTGCAACGGAAGCTGAGCGTGAGCTGCTGGCTCGTCATCACCGACAGCTGGCCAGTCCGGCGAGAGCGCACACGATGATGAGGATGCAGCTCGAGTCTCTACCAACTCGGACTCCCTCAGTCTGAGTCCGCGGAATCGGTGGTCGCCGAAGGACTCGACAGCGACGTCGGGCGAGGCGCGCGTCGGGGCGGGAGCGTCACTCAGGTGTTGCCGGCGCGTCCTGCTCCTGCGCTTCAGCCGCTTCGATCTGAGGAGCTGCCGCGTCGACTTCGGCGAC
This sequence comes from Ilumatobacteraceae bacterium, assembly GCA_963732335.1. Lineage (GTDB taxonomy): Bacteria > Actinomycetota > Acidimicrobiia > Acidimicrobiales > Ilumatobacteraceae > Desertimonas. Next base: position 86,106 of record CAVSZO010000063.1, read on the forward strand.
CGCCTCGTCCGTGGGACTCAGCACGTGGAGTTCGCCGCCGAGTTCGGTGAGCTTGTCGGAGACTGCCGACGCCTCGGTCTCCACGACCAGAGCTCCGACCGCGGCCTGGCCGTTCGACAAGGCATCGGCAATCTGCTCGCGTTCGGCGCTGTCGACCCCGAGTCCTTTGTGGTGGAGCCCTCCGAGCACACCGCCGGCGAGGGCTCCGGCAAGCAGCCCGGGCGGCGTAAGGGCCGCAAGTACCACCCCGATGCCCGCACCCTTGCCCCAGCTGCGCCGGCCAATCTTCTGCGTCTTGATCTTGCCGCTCTCATCGAGCACGAGGATGCCGATCGCGTTCAGCTTGACATCGTCGTCGAGCTTGTCCCAGTCCTTCAGGGACTGGGCGGCGGCATCGGCGGCCGCTTCGTCCGGGAAGATGGCTACCACGACTTGCTTGTCGCCCATGTCCATTGCTCCTGTCTTCGGGAATGTCGTCGAAGTCCCCCCGCAGCATGCTCAACAGTGCGCGCCGGGTCAAGGGCACGGTTTGTCCGTCCGACGAGCCTCGATGACGCCCAACCAGCTACCCCCGTGAGGGTCCCCGCCTATGTGCGGCCCAGGAATCCTTGTCCCGCAGCACCGATTCCGCTACGAACCTGCCGTAGCAGGGGTGCCGCGCCCGTTCGTGAGCCTGCTTGGTGTCGTTGCGGGTGGGTCTGATCAGCTGGTGCTCCGCTGGGACTTGGACGGAACAAGCATCGTTGCTCCGAGCCCGACGAAGCCGATGACGGCAAGGACGACCATCGCCGCGGCGTAGGAGCTCTTGTCGAGCCCGGCGACGAGGATGGTGCCTGCAACCGCCGTGCCGAGCGACGAACCGAGGTTCGAGATGCATCGCGACAGGCCGGAGATCTCGCCTTGGAGATCTTCAGGGAACACCGACTGCACGACGTTGACCGATGGTGTCAGCATCACTCCGACGCCGAGGCCGATCAGCAGGAGCCCAGGAGCGAAGGCCCATGGACTGGGCGTGCCGGCGACGAGCGCGAGGAGCAACCCGATGCCCGCGATCGTCGTGATGAAGCCGGCGATGATCAGCGCCCGCTGGGAGTGCCGTGTGGCCAGACGTTGCGCGGCGAGCGAGGAGGCGAGGATGCCCCCGGTCGCCGCGGTGAAGATCACACCCGTTTGGATGGCGTTGTATCCGCGCACGACTTGGAGGTATGCCGACACCACAAAGGCGGTGCCCATGAGCAAAAGCCACTGCACGTTTTGGGTCACGAGCCCGAGGTTGGCGATCCGGTTGCGAAACACGGCTGTGGGTAACAACGGCTCACGGTCGGTGCGTTCGCGCGAGCGAATGTGGAAGAAGAACAAGCAGATCAGCACCGCTCCCACGGCCAACAACACCGCCATCAGCGCGGCATTGTCGTCCGCCGCAAGCACACCCATCACGACGAGGACAAGCCCCGTAGCCGAAAGCACTGCACCCAGAGTGTCAAACGGCTGACCGGGCGTGACGGGGAGGGGGTCAACGATCGCTCGGCTGAGCACGACGATCACACCGACGACGATCGCTTGGAAGACGAACGCCGCCCGCCAGCTGATCGCCGTGGTGATCAGTCCCCCGATCAGCGGACCCGCCGCAGCACCGATGCCGCCCATCCCGGTGATCACCCCGAAGGCCTTGGCACGCGAGGTCATGTCGCTGATCAGGATCGTCGTCAGGATGTACACCGGTGGGATCAACAGCGATGTGCCGACGCCCTCGAGCGCCGCTGGCATCATCGTCTCCGACCGAAAATGACCCGGCTTCAGTCCACGAAGCTCTCGCACCACTAATGAGCGCTGCGGCGACGCACCGTCGCTGCCCTCTTTCCCGGCCGACGAGGCCGCGCTCAGAAGACGAGCACGGAACGCCGCTACCGAACGGCGTCGGCCGGGTAGCTCCGGACGCGCACCGATCGGCATCGGCGTGCGCGTCGCTGGCTGTGTCCAAATGCGCGTGAATGCGGAGGCGGGCCGGTGAGTGGTCCGCGCACGCGATTGCCGTCTGGCGTGCTGGCCTCGCCGATAGAGCCCTGGACCCCGGCACTCCCAACTCGCTGGGCATTTCGGTGTTTGATGGTCCGAGGGAAGGGTGAGTCCTATGGCAACGTTGCCTGAAGGGTTCGGATTCGTTGGCAGATCGTTCGACAGAGGTCGATGATGTCGCCGCGGCCCCCGCCCCATGTACATGGTGCGGGGGCCGTCTGGCTTGCCCCGAAGGCTGCCTGGCGGGACGGCGCCTTCAGGGGTTCTCTGGCGTCAATCTCGGCGTCGCGACGTGGTAGCGATGGCCGGGGTCGCCGCTGTTCGGTGTGACGTGTTAGTGCGCCCGCTGATCAGCGTGAGTGTCCTTTCTGGGCGCGACAACAGGCCGCCGCTGTCGGTTCCTTCCAACAGTTCCCGCCGACGCCGCGTTCCATACGCGCAGTTCGACGCAGTTCCTTGGTGAGCCGTTCCGCACCAAAGAAACAGGCCGTCTACCTGGACCAGCACGCGGGACGGTCGAGCAGCGAGATTGGATACGCAACCTGCGTCTGCGGGTACTGGTTCTCTATCACTTGGCCAGTCACTCCGGGCGGCCGGTCTCGTCATCCGAGTAGACGGCGGCGATTTCACCGATCTTGTCGTCGTTGACATCGAAGGCATCGGTGCCGATCCAGCCCTCGTAACTGTTGATCAGCTCCATCATTCCCTCCTCTCCGATCCGCACCGGCTTGTTCGGGTTGAACACCAGCTTGGCCCCGATCTCGGGTGCCACCGTCCGTGACGGCCAGTTGCACTGCCACCGACGGCGGCTCCGCACCGCTCGGCGTGTTCGGTGAGAGCCGGCTGGTCCAGCAAGTCGACACCGGCAACGTCGCCACCGGGACGTTCACCGTCACTGTCACCCCCCAGCAAGTCGACACCACGACGACCACCGACCCGGCGCCGACCACCTCCGACCCAGCGACGACGACCACCGACCCAGCGACGATGACCACCGACCCAGCGACGACCACCACCGACCCAGCGACGACCACCACCGTGACAACGACGGCACCGACATCGACTACCCCGGCGACACTCCCAGCAACCGGAACCTCCGCCGGCACCATCGCCGCCACCGCCACGGCATGCATCGCCACGGGACTCGCACTCCTGGCAGCCATGCGCCGGCGACGGGCATAACTCGCGACGCCCGCGGACGTACATATGTGCCGATCAGTCGTCTCGTTCGCGCCGGGACGGTCAGTGCGGATGACAATCGAGGGCGCCGCCCCGAATGCGCGCACCGAACGCCGCCGGGGAAGCGCTGCCGGCCGCGCCAGGTCGCTGGCATCTCCGCGACCGCCCGGTTTGTGATTGCGGTCGGCCTATGGTCGGCGACGTCGCGGTTCGCGGTGGGTCAAGGCGGCAGTGGGCGGCCGGTGCCGATCATCGAGTTGCGTGTGACGAGGCGGGCGAGCTGTTCCTCGTCCCAGCCTTCGGTGTCGGCAGGGCGGAGCGGGAGTACCAGGTAGCGTTGCTCGGCGGTTGAGTCGTGGACGCGTAGCTCGATGTCGGCGTCGACGTCCATGCCGAATTCGGCGAGCACCGCCCACGGTTCGCGCACGACGCGGCTGCGGTACTCGAAGCTCTTGTACCACGCCGGTGGGTTGCCGAGCAGGCCGCTCGGGTAGCACGAACAGAGCGTGCAGACGATCACGTGGTGCACCGCAGGAGTGTCCTCGAGGACGGCGATCGGCACCGTCTGGGGGTGGTACTCGGCGATCGTGTTGACCGGGTCGGCCAGCAGGCGTTCCCGGAAGTCGGCGTCGACCCAGGCCCTGGCGACGAGGCGGGCGCCGAGGGCCGGGCTCGGGCCGTCACCGATAGCAGATTCGGCGGCGGCGATCGCCACGTCGACGTCGTCGGGGTCGACGTGACCATGGTCGTGGAGGTGGCGCTCGAGAATCTCGGTGCGCTGGGCGGGTGTCAAGTCGCTCACGTTTGCTCCAGGTCGCTCTCGCCCAGGTCGGCGGTGACGGTGTGGTCGGCGGCCGTGCCGAACAGGTCGGAAGCGGCAAATCTCACCGTGTACACCAACTCCGGTTCGCCGTAGGTCCCGGTGGCCGCCGACTCACCCGGGTTGGGCCAGGCGAAGGCGACACGCTCGACCCGGCCGACGTGCCGGCGCAGGTAGCGCGGCACCCGCGTGTGACCAGGTGTCACCGGGTTCCGCACGCGCACCCGGTCGCCGTCGTGGAACCGTCCATCCCACGTCGGCAGCGTCGGCGACGGCCGCGCCACGGCAACAGGTAGGTCGGCGCTGTCAAGGATCCCTTGCTCCGCAGCCAGATGTTCGATCGCCCACAGCCACCGTTCGTAGTAGCTCGAAGCGAGGTACTCCCCCGGCGGCATCTGCTCGATCGTGTAGCGGAAGCGATCGATCGTCGTGCTTGCCATCACTGCGGCGAGCATCCGCCACACCCGCCCTTCCCAACGCTCATGGAATATCGGCTCGTCGGCCTCGATCGGAACGGCGCCGAAGCCGTGCATCCCGCCCAGATCGTGCACGCCATCCACGCCACGATCATCGCGCGACAACGAGCTTGGAATCCTCCCCGTACACGAGCATCCCGGCGCCGACATTGCGTTGCCCGAGACCTGTCAACCACAGCCAGACGAGCCGAATGATCGCCCCTCCACGCCCGTCACCAGTGGCGGCCTTTCATGTTCGAAGTGCGTCCGGCGACTTCAGGAATTCAGCCACGGTTGGAAAAGAACGTCGGCCCATCACCGTCGGCGTCGATGGCCGAGCCGGCGAGTCCGACCGCAGGTCAATGACGACTGTGGACTGAACCGATACGACGGACAGGTGCCGACGCCGCGATCACGCCAATGACAACGACCGCCAGGACGGCCTTCTCGATCGGTCCTGTCTCCGGACGTCCCAACGCCACAACCAGCCCGATCGTGAGGAACGTCATCACGACGAGTAGGACCGTTCGAGCTACGCGAAGCAGCATCGGGCAAGCTTACGCGAGCAGTCACGGTGGGTCATCAGTTTTGCACCACCCCAAAACCGGAGCGCGTAACGACGCATCCGAACGACGTCGCTGAGTCCGTTAGCAGGGATGCAGATCGATGCATCTCCGCGATTGTCGACTCCACGCCATCGGCCGATTGCCACGCCCGGCTACGAACTTCCGCCTGGAGTGCGTCGTCGCCGATGCTTGCCGAAGAGCGGGGGAGGATCCGAAGTCCGCTGGTCGACCCTGTAGGCCAGCGGCGCCCGAGAGGCGATGCGGACGGGTAACGCGTGGGTAACGGTGGGGTCGGATCATGCTCCCGGCGTCACGCGATGCCACCCACCCCCCAATCGGCCCCGCTAGGTCGTCAAACGGACCCAGCGGCGCCCTCACGAAGTTCGAGTGAGCCATGTCAAGATTCCAATCTCGCCTCGCCATGCTCGTGGTGGCAGCAGTCGTCGCCGTGACCGCACTGAACGTCAAGAGCGTTGCGAACAGTCCGCCACTCGGTGTCGATGACAACTTCGAGGTGGTCGAAGGCACGCGGCTTGTCGTGGATGCTCCGGGCCTGCTCGTCAACGACTTCGATCCCGACGGCGATCCGATCGCCAGTGGGTTTCACAGCGATCCCGCCAACGGGACCATCCTGGCGCTGGCCGAGGACGGGGCGTTCACGTACGAGCCCGATCCCGGCTTTGTCGGCGTCGACTCGTTCGCCTACGCCGTGCGCGATGACCTCGGCAGCTTTACCGGCCTGGTCGTCGACGTGACGATCACTGTGACCGCGGCACCGGACCCGACGACCTTGAGCAGTGTTCCCAACCGTCCGCCCGTGGGTGTCGACGACGCCTTCGAGGTCGCCGAGAACACGACACTTGACGTCGCCGCGCCCGGCCTGGTCGCCAATGACTCCGACCCCGACACAGACCCGATCTCCGTTGCCCGGATCACCGCGACCTCCAACGGGGAAATCATCGCCAAGCAGGTTGGCTCGTTCCTGTACACCCCCGACCCCGGGTTCAGCGGAGTCGATTCATTCCGTTATGCCGTCGAGGACGACCACGGCACCAGCACCGGCCTCGTCGTCGACGTGGTCATCACCGTCACCCCCACCCCGGACCCGATGACCAATCCAACAGTGGCCGCCGTTGGGGACGCCGAGCAATCGTCGGGAGTTGGCCCCTCAGCGGCGTCCACCGATCCACGGGTCACCACGACGATGGATTCCGCTGCCTCGCCGGCGGTGTCGACAGCTTCGTCGGCCGCGCTTCCAGCCGCGCTCGCGGTCACCGCAACGACATCGAACGTGTTGATCCCGGCCGCCCTAATCGGCGCCGGGTTGCTCGTGATCGCGTTCGGCGTTCGGCGAGCCCGGAACGATGCCGACCAGCCTTTCGAACAGGCGTGACGCGATGACCAAGCCGCGGACCCACGACACCGAATGTCGCGACCGAATGTCGCTCCGATCTCCCACGCCCCGCACGCGTAACGGCATGGCGGTGCTGTGATGGAGTTCGTTCAGCTCTCGGCGGCGCAGGTCTCGTTGCCGGCAGCGTCGGTGGCGCAAACCTCAAACCCGCCGACGTCGGTACGTTGGCGCGGAACAGATTCTCCCCGTACCACGTCATCGGTGTGTCGCCACCGGTCCATCGGACGATGGGTTCGGGACGGCAGACCCGGTTGGCCAGAGTTCGTTGCGAAGCAGGATCGATAGCGCTGGCGTACATGGCAGTGGTGGTGTGATGGATGAAGCTGCCGCGGTTTTCTACGGGTGTCGGTCGATCCGCTCGTCGATTGCGCGCTGGTCGGTCTGTGGGGCGGTGGCCCGTCCGGCGAGTCGTCGGGTCGCGTCAAGGACGGGGAGCACGCGTTGGGCTTCGTCTTGGAGATCTCGTAGCGCTTCGTCGTGTTCGTCGGGTTCGATGTCGACCGCGGCTGTCCACATCGCCCGCTCAGCTGCCTGCCAGTCGGTGCGTTCGACGACGCATACGTCATTGAAGTCGGCTTGCCGCAGCGCAGTTTCCACATCGAGGTCGCGGCAGGCTTGGCGGGAAGGATGGGTCGCCACGGGTTCGCGGTTCCCACCAAGTGAGCACGACGCGTCCGCCTGGTCTCAGAATGCGTCGGCACTCGACCAGTGCGCCGACTGTCGAGTCGGCGAACTGGATGGTGTCAATGCACATGATGGCGTCGACTGACGCATCGTCCAGGCCCGTGGCTTGGAGATCTCCGAGGCGGAACTCGGTTCGCGCAGCCAGGTTGGCCGCATCTGCGTGAGACCGAGCCTGCGAAAGGGCGACGGCGGAGAAGTCGACGCCGAGGAGGCGGGTCCCGGTGCGTCGAACGACTTCGATGCCGTAGCCACCTCGGCCACACCCGAGATCGACGAGGACGGCGCCAACGTCAACGACGAGTGCTGCAACGATGTCGTCGATCGCCGCCCACGGCAGGTTGCCGGTCGCTTGTAGGTCGGGCGGCAGTCCCAGCGCTTCCGCGACGATCCGATCGCTCGACGGCGACTCGAGGATGTTCGAGTAGAAGTTGTCGAAGTACTCGACGTCCCTCGCCACGGAGAAAGCTTCTCACTGTTCCGGCGTGCACGCCGGAAAGTTCACTCGGCGCCGTTGGTGACCCGTCGATCGCAAAGACGCCCGAAGGCGCACACCGAACGTCGCCACTCGCACCGATCGATCGCACACCGACCGGCATTGACGCGTGTGTTCCATCGGGCGGTGGGTGACGGCCAGCGCGACAGCCTCGCCGCCGATGTACAGCTCCTCGAACTGATCGACCAGGAGCACCGGATCGGGCATCTCGCACGATGCCAGAGCGTTGGTAACCGTTTGCGGGGTCGGCGCAGGGCACGAACACCTTCGAGATACGCGCACGGCGGCGCCCGCCGGACTCGGTCACAATGCTCGCCGTGGATGTCTATGAGCTGAGCGTCGACCTCGCGCCGGGCGTGCGTGACCTCGAATTCGTCGCGGCGCTCGACCGGTACCTCACCGCGCTGCAGGCCGATGGGCGGATCGAGCGCTGGCGGCTGCTGCGCAGCAAGCTCGGCCTCGGCGCGCGGAGCGAGTTCAAGGTGCTCATCGAAACCCGCGACCTCGCCCAGCTCGACGCCGCGTTCGCCGTCGTGTCGACGCGCGCCGACCCGATCGAGGAGTTCCACCACGGAGTCAACTCGCTCGTCACCAACTTCCATGCGGCGCTGTGGCGCGACTTTCCAGATCCGCAAAGGATCACCGGGCAGGAGCGATTCTGACCGTGTGAGACTCGCCGACGATGACAATTGGACTCGACAACGAGTTGCGGTTCTCGTGCGACATGGCGACCTAACGCGGGCGCCGAACGACGCCACCGAGATGCGCTCATCGCGCACCGATCGCTGGCATCTCCGCCGCGGTTCCGCTGGTCACGGTCCTGTCGGTCGACCGTGTCTTGAGTCGATGATGTCGAGGGCGGCACGGGCACCGATGCTGAGCACGGCGACCACGAGGGCGATCGAGCTCCACCAGTGTCTACCGACCTCGGTGATGCCGTCTTCGAGATCGTTGACGATGTAGCCGAGACCGAACACCGTGATCAGGACGACGGCATCGGCAACAAGACGAAGTGGGCGGGACATGGCACTCTCCCATCGCAGTCGGCCGGCGTGAACAGCGATGTTCAGCACATCGCGCCGGCGGTGAGTGGAGTCGGCGAGCAGATCTGCGAGTTCGTCGCCGTAGCGGTCGCGGAACCACTGCGGGTACAGCCGCAACAGCCAGCGGGTCATGCCAGTTTCACTGCAGCCGTCCGCGCCCGGATGCGGTCGAGTATCTCGAGCTGTTGGCGTAGATGGTGGCGTCCGGCCGAGGTGAGCCGGTACGGGCGTCGTCTTTCCGTCGTGGGCAACGCTTCGATGAGCTGGTCTCGTTCGAGCGTGTTGATCGCCCCGTAGAGGGTGCCCGGTCCCAGGCGGGCACCGGCGAAGGCCTCGATGTCGTGCTGAATCGAATAGCCGTGTCGGGGACCGTCTGAGAGGCTGACGAGGACGAGGAATCGGGCATCGCTCATGCTCCGACTACCGTAGTACGTGGTACGTATCAAGGCAATCCTGGAGCGCCAGAACGCGCCCACCGAACGCCGCCGTCACGGCCTGCCAGACGCGCGCACAGATCCGGCATCTCGATCGCGACGGTGGAGACATGCGATGGCCGCGGTTGAGCCGGATGTAGGTTTCTGCCGGTGGCGCGGTCTGACGTCACCCACATCGGTGTGTATGGATTCAGCTCCGCGACGAGATCGAGCGCTCCCCTGTCAGTTGAGCTGACCCGCATCGGTCGCGACCTTCGGTCGAGCGGGGCGCCGTGAGACGCCCGGACTGGAGTCGGCGGTCGCGGCTCAAATGTGAGACGGCAGCGACGCAGAAAAGGCTGCGGCGATGGATCCCGCGCAGGTGGCCGAGCGGTGTATTTCGACGCGGTCACCGTGCTCTGGAATACGAACGGCGCGGGAGCGGAGGAAGATCGCATGGCCACAACAACGACACTCGTGAGGAAGGCGCTGGACACCCAGGAGGACCTCAAGGGCCGCCGAGAGCATTGTGCGCCAGCGGCGCGAGTGCTCGCGTCGCTCGGCGGCCAGCTGGGTCAGCAGGTGCGGATCCATCGTCACGACGAGTTCGCCCTCTACACCGTGAGCGAGATGCTGCACGAGACTGCGGACGCCGTCGTGCGCATGGGTCTCGGTGGTCGGCGACGGATCGTGTCGGAGGAGGAGGAGGAGGAGGTGGAGGAGTTCGAGGGCGCCCTCGACACCAAGGTTGTCGATCAGGAGCTGTGCGACGAGGACGCCCGCGATGCCGGCGAACTGGTCGAGCGGCTCGACGACGATGGCTCCCAGACCCACCTCATCGCCATCGCCCCTCACGGTGGCGACATCGAAAAGTACACCGACGAGCAAGCCGAGCGGGTGGTCGAGCGCCTCGGCCCGCACCTGGCCAGCGCCTGGCGGGCGAAGGGCTGGAGGCCCGACGGCGGAGCCTTCGAGCGCTGGCACATCACGTCCACCGACCTCAACCCTGTCGGCTTCCCCCTCCTCGCCTCGGTGATGTCCCGACACTTCGCCCACGCCGTGGCCTTCCACGGCTTCAACGACGAACCAGGCGTGCTCATCGGTGGAACAGCGCCGAGCGAGCTGAAAGAACGGCTGAAGCAGGCCATCGATCGCGTCCTCCCCGCGAAGTTCGCCGTTCGGGTGGCGCGCCCCGACGAACGTTTCGGCGGCGACGACCCGAGCAACCTCGTCAACCGGCTCAGCCCGTGCGGCGGCATCCAGATCGAGCAAGGCCCACGCCCGCGCGAGGACTACGGAACCGACATCGCCAACGCCGTCGCCGACGTCTTCCACCCGGTACCACCGCCTCACCGAGATGAGAGCCACAAGGTGCTAGCGACCCTATGGGCAAAGGCCCGATCGATCGTGGACCGCCTCCGACGGACAAGCCCCGGCTGACTTCAGCACCGAATCACCGGCAACGGCCCGATCACGGCCGCCCCGAACCGCATTTCCTTGCGGCTGCAACTAGTTGGAGGCATGTGAGAGGTGCAGCAAGACCGGAACATCCGTCGTCGCCGGGGCAGCGGCGGGCGCGGTCTCACCGGTTGCGGCACACTGCCAACATGGCCGTGTCACTGCACCGCATCGTCATTGACGTACGCGATCTTGCTCGGCTCGCACGTTTCTGGGTCCAGAGGCTCGAATGGCGGATCCTGTCCGAGCGGGAGCGAGAAATCGTCATCGGGCACCGATGAGACGGCGGAGGTCGGCCTCGGGCGTGCCGTTCCATGACCTGGTCGACCAACGCGTGTGCTGGCCGGCTGGCACAGGCCACGTCGTTCCTGCGATCCGACGAGCTGCCCGGCCGCCCTGCAGTCGGCTACCTCGACGACGAGAGAGTGCGCACCGACGTCCTGCACCTCCCGGTCCGGAGCAACCGAGACGGCGGGATCTGCACGACCGCGGCCGACGTCCACGCCCCGTGGGACGCCTAGTTTCCCGGGCGGATCGTGTCACCCGACACCGTTGCGGAGATGACGCGCCCGCGCAGTGACGTGCCGGAGCTCGCACCATCGACATGACGACCGGCAACGAGATGGAAGGCGGCCGCGGAGTCACGCACTGAGCGCTCGGCGTCTGATTCGTCCCCCGCGGACCTGATTACCGCAACCCTGTAGCAAGCTGCGCAGTGCGCCGACGCGGAGGGCAGCAGGAGGATTCAGCGGGTGACATGATCTCGCATCTGATTCGACCATCGACCTCCGGCTCGCGGCACGCACGAGCGTCAAGCGCACGCCATCTGCGTCAATCCTCTACCGAGGGGGCGCCCAGCCAATGACGGACGGCTGGAGGCGCTTTCGCAAAGACAAGGCCGCAGTGTTCGGCGCCGCGGTGATCGCCGTCGTGGTCGCCGCGGCGGTTCTCGCGCCGTGGGTCACGCCCTACGACCCGAACGAGCAGTTCTTCGACGGGCTGACGCTTGACGGGGCCCCGCTGCCGCCGAGCAAACGCTTCTGGATGGGCACCGATCTGCTTGGACGCGATCTCTACACACGGATTGTCTATGGCGCGCGGACCTCGCTCATCATCGGTATCGCCGCCAATGCGGTCGCGGTGCTGATCGGCACCTTCTTCGGCACGGTTGCCGGTTGTGTCGGCGGATGGGTGGGCAATGCGATCATGCGGTTCACCGACCTCATGATGGCGTTTCCCGCGCTCCTGCTCGCGATCGCGCTCTCTGCGATCCTCCAGCCGAGCCTCTGGATCGTTGCCCTCGTCATCGCGCTGGTGAACTGGGTGCAGACGGCGCGCGTCATGTACACGCAGACCTGTGGCTTGATGGAGCGCGAGTTCATCGAGGCGACCCGCGCCCTCGGGGCCGCTCGGCCGCGCATCGTGCTGCGGCACATCGTGCCGCACTTGGTGCCGAACATCCTGGTGTGGACCACGTTGGGCATCTCGGTCACGGTGTTGCTCGAGGCGACGCTCTCCTTCCTCGGCGTCGGCGTGCAGCCGCCGACGCCTTCGTGGGGCAACATCATCTTCGAGAGCCAGTCCTACTTCCTCACGGCACCGTGGTTGGTGTTCTTCCCGGGCGTCGCGATCCTGCTCGTGGCGTTGGCATTCAACCTTGTCGGCGACGGGCTGCGCGATGCGCTCGACCCGACCCAGCGTGGACGAGAGTGATGCTGCGCTTTCTCGCTCGACGCTCGGTGCAGTCAGTCGTGATTCTGATCGGCGTCACGATGATCACCTTCGGCCTCAGCTTTCTCATCCCGGCAGACCCGGTGCGTTTGATCGCAGGACGGAGCGCGACGCCGGAGACGGTCGAGTCGATCCGCCACCAGCTCGGCCTGGACCAGCCAATTCCGATGCAGTATCTGCGCTACCTGGGCAACCTGGTGCAGGGCGACCTCGGCCGTTCGTACGTACAGAGGGCCGAGGTGAGCGAGCTGATCGCCAGCCGGCTGCCGGCGACGTTGCAGCTCATGGTCGCCGCGATCTTCTTCGAGCTACTGCTCGGTTTGCCGGCCGGGATCTATTCGGCCACGCGGCGCAACCGGACCTCCGACAAAGTGGTCATGGTGCTGAGCTTCATCGGTGTCTCGGCACCCCAGTTCGTGGTCGGACTGCTGCTCCTCTATGTGTTCGCGTACAAGTTCGAGATCTTCCCCCTCGGCGGCTACGGGACACCGGCGCACGTGGTGCTGCCGGCGCTCACCCTCGGCATCACCATCGCCGGCTGGTACTCGCGGATGAGCAGGTCGAGCATGGTGGACGTCCTGCGCCAGGACTACGTGCGCACTGCCCGCGCCAAGGGGATGAGCGAGAAACGGGTTGTGCTGGTGCACGGCCTGCGCAACGCCATCCTGCCGATCGTCGCCATGGTGGGCATCGACATCGGCTTGTACATGCAGGGCGTCGTGGTCGTCGAGGCAGTGTTCGGCTGGCCGGGCATCGGGCAGCTTGCATTTCAGGCGATCCAGCGGGTCGACATTCCCGTGATCATGGGGGTGACGCTGGTCGCGGCGGTCGGCATCGTCCTCGGCAACCTGCTGGCGGACATCGGGACCTCGGTCGTCGATCCCAGGGTGCGCCACCACCGGTAGTAACGTGCAGAAGCCGCTCGTTCAGAAGTTCAGGGGGATCGCACATGCTGAGAGCGCTTGCCGTGACGGTGATGTCGGTGTCTGTGCCCGCGCTCGCCGCGACGCCGGTCGCGCCGTCCGCACAGACGGGCCCGGAGGCGGGCCAACAGGGCGGGGAGATGATCGTCACCTACAAGGACGACATCTCCACCTTCGATCCGGCGATCGGCTACGACTGGCAGAACTGGTCGATGATCAAAGCCCTGTTCGACGGGCTGATGGACTACGAGCCGGGCACCACCGAGCTGATCCCGGACCTCGCCGAGAGCTACACGATCTCGGACGACCAGCTCACCTATACCTTCGTGCTGCGCGACGGCGTGACGTTCCACAACGGCCGCGAACTGGTGGCCTCCGACATCAAGTACTCCATCGAGCGTGCGGTCAATCCCGAAACACAGAGCCCCGGCCAGGGCTTCTTCTGGCAGATCGAGGGATTCGACGAGATGGTCGCCGGCGACGCGAGCGAGCTCTCCGGCATCACCACGCCCGACGATCGCACCGTGGTGTTCCAGCTCACCCAGCCTGACGCAACCTTCCTCCACGTCATGGCCATCAACTTTGGCTTCGCCGTCCCGCAGGAGGCGGTGGAGGAGTTCGGCGAAGACTTCGGCCGCAACCCGGTCGGCACCGGTGCCTACACGATGAGCGAGTGGACGCTCGGCCAGCGCGTCGTGTTCGAGCGCAACGAGGACTACTTCCGCGAAGGCGTGCCCTATCTCGACACGATCATCTTCGAGGTCGGGCAGGAGCCGCAGGTGGCGCTCCTTCGGCTCGAGCGCGGCGAGGTCGACGTGCTCGGCGATCCGATCCCCTCGGCCAACTTCCTCGAGGAGCTGGAGGACCCAGCGAACGAGGGCCTGATCGTCGAGGGCGAGCTGTTGCACACGGGCTACATCACCTTGAACACCACCCAGGCGCCCTTCGACAACGTGCAGGTGCGCCAGGCGGTGAACATGGCGATCAACAAGGACCGCGTCGTCCAAATCGTCAACGGCCGCGGCTCGGTCGCCAACCAGCCCCTTCCGCCCGCGATGCCCGGTTACGCGCCGGACTACGAGGGCTACCCCTACGACCCCGAGGCGGCGCAGGCCTTGCTCGCCGAGGCGGGCTATCCGGACGGCTTCGAGACCGAGCTCTACGCCATGAACACCGACCCCAATCCTCGCATCGCCCAATCGATCCAGCAGGACCTCGCCGAGATCGGGATCGAGGCCGAGGTCGTCTCGCTGGCCCAGTCGACCGTGATCGCGGCGGGCGGCGACGGCACGGCGCCGATGGTCTGGTCGGGCGGCATGGCATGGATCGCCGACTTTCCCGACCCCTCCAACTTCTACGGGCCGATCCTCGGGTGCGGTGGCGCCGTGCCCGGCGGGTGGAACTGGGCGAAGTACTGCAACGAGGACATCGACGCGCTCGCCGCCGAGGCCGACGGCATGTCGAGCCCCGAGCAGGCCGAAGAGCGCATCGAGATGTGGCGCGACATCTACCTGCAGATCATGGAGGACGCGCCCTGGGTGCCGGTGTTCAACGAAGTCCGCTTCGCCATGCACTCGCCGAGGATCGGCGGCGACGACATCTTCTTCGCCGACCCGATCCACATCCCGGTGCACTACGAGTACGTCTACGCCCTCGATGCCGGCTGACCTGCGCCACACGATCCACAGCGCGCACCATCACTTCGGCTGGGACAACGCCAACGAACCGGTCCTCACCGTCGCGCCCGGCGATACGGTCGAGTTCGACACCGTCGACGCCTCGGGGGGTCAGCTGTCGCCGGAATCATCCGTCGCGGATGTGCTCGGGCTCGACTTCGGAAGAGTCAACCCGGTCACCGGCCCGGTCCGTGTCGACGGGGCCGAGCCGGGGGACGCGCTCAAGGTCAGGATCGAATCCTTTACGCCGTCGGGCTGGGGCTGGACGGCGGTGATTCCCGGCTTCGGCTTGTTGGCCGACCAGTTCCCCGAGCCGGCACTCAACATCTGGCGCTACGACACGACAGAGCTCGCGCCCGCCGCCTTCGGGCCAGGCGGTCGGGTGCCGCTCAAGCCCTTCTGCGGGACCATCGGAGTAGCACCGGCGGAGCCCGGGACGCACAGCATCGTGCCGCCGCGGCGGGTGGGCGGCAACATGGACGCTCGCGACCTCGGGGCGGGCACGGAGCTCTACCTGCCAATCGAGGTCGCGGGTGGGCTGTTCTCGGTGGGCGACACCCACGCCGCGCAGGGCGACGGCGAGGTCTGTGGCACCGCGATCGAGAGTCCGATGAAGCTGGCGTTGAGCTTCGACCTGGTGAAGGGCGCCGATCTGCCGTTCCCGCGCTACGAGACGCCCGGACCCGTCTCGCGCCACTTGGACGAGAAGGGCTACTTCGTCACCACCGGGATCGGTCCCGATCTGATGGAGGGCGCTCGCGCCGCCGTGGCCGGCATGATCGATCAGCTTTCCGCCACCAACGGCATGTCGGCGGCCGAGGCGTACATGCTGTGCAGCGTCTGCGCTGACCTTCGCATCAGCGAGATCGTTGATCAGCCCAACTGGGTGGTCTCGTTCTACTTTCCCAAGGTCGTCCTCGACTGACGGGCGCCGGCGTGGAACCGCCACTGCTCGAGATCGACGCTCTGAGCATCTCCTTCCGAACCGACTCGGGCCAGATCCGTGTTGTCGAGGACGTCTCCTTCGCCCTCGGCACCGGCGAAAGCGTCGGTCTCGTCGGCGAGTCGGGCTGTGGCAAGACCGTGACGGCGATGGCGATCATGGGCCTCAACCCTTCGCCGCCCAGCCGAGTCGACTCAGGACGCATCCTGTTCGAGGGCCGCGACCTGCTGGCGCTCGGCCCGGCGATGCGCGACATCCGCGGCAACCGGATCGGCATGATCTTCCAGGAGCCGATGACGAGCCTCAACCCGACCTACAAGGTCGGCTTCCAGATCGCCGAGGTGCTGAGGATCCACCGCGGCATGAGCAGAGCCGCGGCGCGGGCCGAGGTGCTCGAACTTCTCCGCCTCGTCGGCATCGGCGCGCCCGAACGCCGCGCCGGCCAGTACCCGCACGAGCTGTCGGGAGGCCTGCGCCAGCGCGTGGTGATCGCGATGGCGATCGCCTGCCGCCCGGCGCTGCTGATTGCCGACGAGCCGACGACGGCGCTCGACGTCACCGTGCAGGCGCAGATCCTCGAGCTGATCAAGCGGCTGCAGGGCGAGATCGGCATGTCGGTACTGTTGATCACCCACGACCTCGGCATCGTCGCCGAGACCTGCGAACGCGTCATGGTGATGTATGCGGGGCGCCTAGTCGAACGAGCGAGCGTCGGCGCGCTCTACCGCCACGCGCACCACCCGTACACCAAAGGCCTGCTGTCGTCGTCGCCCCGGCTGGGCCACAAGCGCCCAATGCTGGCAACGATCCCCGGCATCGTGCCGGCTCCCGGCCAGCGCGGTTCGGGCTGCTACTTCGCCTCTCGCTGCCCACGCGCCCTGGACCAGTGCCTTGCTGCGATCCCGCCCCTCGAGCCGGTGGTGCCAGGCCACGACGCGGCCTGTTGGAACCCGGTGTCATGAACGAGCTGCTGCGTGTAGATCAGCTCGCCAAGCACTTCGCGTCGCGCGTGGGCAAGGGCGTGCTCCGTGCCGTTGACGGAGTCAGCTTTACAGTCAAGCGCGGTGAGACGCTGGGCATCGTCGGCGAGTCCGGCTGCGGCAAGTCGACGCTCGCGCGCACCGTCCTGCGCCTCGTCGAGCCGACCGCCGGAACGATCGAATTCGACGGCACGGACCTCCGAGCCCTCGATCATCGGGCGCTTCGCACCATGCGGCGCGAGATGCAGATCGTCTCGCAGGATCCGTACGCCTCCCTCGATCCCAGGCTCAAGGTCGGCGCCATCGTCGCCGAGCCGCTGGAGATCCACCGGGTCGGCGACCGCGCCAGCCGCAAGAAGGCGGTTCTGGAGTTGCTCGACACGGTTGGGCTCCAGGCCGGCGCAGCGGAGCGCTACCCACACGAGTTCTCGGGCGGCCAGCGTCAGCGCATCGGCATCGCGCGGGCCCTGGCGCTCAGGCCGAAGATCATCATCGCCGACGAGCCGGTCTCCGCGCTCGACGTGTCGATCCGGTCGCAGATCCTCAACCTGCTGGTGGAGCTGAAGCGGCAGTTCAACCTCTCCTACATCTTCATCTCGCACGACCTCGCAGTCGTCGAGCACGTGAGCGACACCGTCGCTGTGATGTATCTCGGCCGGATCGTCGAAACGGCATCCGCTGATGATCTGTTCGCGCGGCCAAGTCATCCCTACACCGAAGCGCTGCTGTCGGCCGTGCCGCGCCCCGATGTCGAGCGCCGGGCGGGGCGCATTGTGCTCGAGGGTGAGATGCCTGACCCCGAGTCTCCGCCGTCCGGCTGCCCATTTCATCCGCGCTGCCCCAAGGCGATGGACATCTGCCGCACGACGGTGCCGTCCGAGCGCGACATCGGGCATGCCGGGCGGCGACATGTCGTACGTTGTCACCTCTACTAGCGGGCCTCACGGCTTCTACGGGGACTTCCTGTCCGGGGAGATGAGTGGCCAAGCAGCAACAGGCCGTTGTCTCGGGGCGACGGCCTGCGCCACCGCCCACCCAATCCGGAACAACGCCGAGAATCCCAGCCCGGCGCGACCGCAACCGCCGGCTCGATGGCGCGTGCCAACGGGCCGGCGACGGCCGACGCGAGCTATTGCGAGCACCGGAAGCGCCCCGACTCGGCGGTGGGTACCGAGCCCGCCGCCCGGACGCGAGTTGAGGTCGAGGGCAGCCGCCGTCCGCACCGAACGACGCTCCAGAGTGACGCCGAGCGCGGCGTCGCGGGCCGCCCATAACGGCATCTGATTCGGCTCTAGCACAATCAGTCAATGCCGCGACCCTCAAGCCGACGTCGGTGGTCCCGGCGATCATGGCCCTCGAACGCCGAACTCAGCGGGTAACCGTTTGCCACGGCGTTCGCTGCGTCCCTTGGCTGGAGGTGGCTAGAACGTTTCGACGTTGAGGGCTTCGAAGATCTCCGGCTCACCCGCGAGCTGAATTCCTGCCGCTGCCAGCTTCGGTTGCAGCTTCTCGCCGAACGCCTGAAGCTGCTCCCGCGACTCCCAGATTTCGCTGACGCGGACGTTGTTCTCGTCCCCAAAGGCGACATGGATCAGGCACCCCGCTACAGGCCAATCGCCCGACTGTTCGAGCGCAGCGTGAACGGAGTCGTACTGCTGCTTCGTCACGTTCGAGAGTGGAAAGCGGACAACGATGCTCATGGTGACCTCCCGACGGTCTGGCAAATCGACCTTACAGCTCCACGGTCAGAGTTCGTAGCCCCGGTCGGTTCGAACGCCATCTCGCGAGGGTCGGCGGGCGCGCGGGGTCACTCTGTGTGCCTCGGGATCAGCTGTGTGCACACTTCACCGGTCCGGGACCGCCACAGCTGGTGCACCTGGCCGTGGACAGCTTCGGCATCGGCCAAACATCGCACCTGCCGAATTCCACTTATCGCATGTACGGCGCGGTCTCGGCATGGCGGCGTGGTCGCAGGCGGTTGAACCGGTCCGCGGGCCCGTTCGCCGCATCGGCTGGCTGAGGGATGGGCAACGACCGATCGGCAACACCCTCGCGTCGATCACCGGACTGTCGTGGGAGCCGAACGCCGCGACCGAATGACGCCTCGCGAGCTGAAGCAACCGCGCCAGCTCGGCATGCTGGTACTCGTAGTTCTCTGTCGTTGACCCTGGCGCCCACACGCGCAACATGTGCCGAGCGGAGGCGATCAGTCGCTGCGGGCTTCGACTAACTCATAGCGCTTGCCGTCCGGGGCGCGAAAGTGCACATAGCGGAAGCGCTCGTTCGTCGCGATGCTGTCGTCGACCTCAATCATCGGCGGCCACAACTCAGCACAGGCGGCGTCGAGGTTCTCGACCAGGAAGCCGACCGTGCGCTCGCCGATTGGATCGTCCGTCGGGGCGATCGCAAACATCGAGCCGTCGGGAAGTTCAAACAGGTCGGCGTCGATCCCTGACAGGTCTGTCGGTGCAAGGCCGAGCGCCTCCTGGACGAACCGGGTCATCTTTTCCCGAGCAACTGCGCGCGTGCCAACGAATACCAGGCCGTTGATTCTCACGGCGAACCTCCCTCGGGAGCCGACGCCTAGGTCTCCGGAGACACCGAACAGCGCAACCGAATCACGTGCCCACGTGTCGTTTCGGTGTCGACCGCGGTGCGCGCCCGTCGGTTCGTGGTTTGCGGCAGGGTTTGTGATGGCAGGTCGGGGAACTTCTCCCCGATCATCACCGGGCGCTCGTGGAAGGTCCGGTCGGACTGGGCTGGCGTTACAGTGCGCCGCGGTGGTCGACACTGGCGGGTTGTACGGACGGGCGGCGGCGGTCGCCGCGGCATACCGCAAGTCGGTTGCGGAGCGGCCGGTGGCTCCGCCCGCCGATCTCGATGTGCTGCACCGAGGTTTCGGCGACGAGCTCCCCGTTGACGGGGCGTCGCCCGACGACGTGTTCGATGCTCTCGTCGCCGCCGTCGAGCCGGGATTGGTCGCCTCGGTCGGGCCGCGCTACTTCGGCTTCGTGGTCGGCGGGGCGCTGGATGCGGCGACCGCCGCCGAGATCGTCGCGGCGGGGTGGGATCAGAACGCCTTCACGACCGTGTTGTCGCCGGCCGCGGCGGCCGCCGAGGACGTTGCCGGGACCTGGCTCAAGGAGCTGCTCGGGCTCCCGGCCGGAGCATCGGTCGGCTTCGTCACCGGTGCCCAACAGGCCAACACCGTGGGCCTCGCCGCCGGGCGCCACCGCGTCCTCGATGACGTCGGCTGGGACGTCGAGCGCGACGGCCTGATCGGCGGCCCGGCGGTCCGCGTCGTCGCCGGCGAGGAGCGCCACGTCACGATCGACCGCTCCCTTCGTCTCCTCGGTCTGGGCTCAGCCACGCTCGAAGCGGTGGCCACCGACGGCAACGGGGCGATTGACGTCGCCGAACTCGAGCGCACGCTGGCGGCCCAGCCGGCAGGGCCAACGATCGTCTGCCTGCAGGCCGGCAACGTCAACACCGGCGCCATCGACGAACTTGGCAAGGCGTGCACCATCGCCCGCGCCCATGGCGCCTGGGTCCACGTCGACGGTGCGTTTGGGCTGTGGGCCGCCGCCAGCCCGGCAACCCGCCATCTTGTCAGCGGCGTCGAGCTGGCCGACTCGTGGGCGTGCGACGGGCACAAGTGGCTCAACGTGCCGTACGACTCCGGATACGCGATCTGCGCCCATCCCGATGTCCACGCTGCGGCGCTCCGCCACGCCGCCCCATACCTCGTCGGTGCCGGGGGACCAGTGGCGAGGGTCGGTGACCTCACCCTCGACTCGTCGCGACGGGCCCGCGGCTTCGCCACCTGGGCGGCGATCCGCCAACTCGGCTCCTCAGGCATCAGCGACGTCGTCGAGCGGTGCTGCCGGCTTGCCCGCCGGTTCGCCAATGGCCTCGCCAACGGAGGTGCCGTGATCGCCAACGATGTCGTGCTCAATCAAGTGCTCGCCGGCTTCGGTGACGACGCCCGCACCGACGCCATCATCGACGCCGTGCAGCGCGATGGCACATGCTGGCTTGGCGGCACGACGTGGCAGGGCCGCCGGCTGATACGGATCTCGGTGAGCAACGCCACGACCACCGAGAGCGACATCGACCGCTCCATCGCCGCGGTCCTGCGCTGTGCCCGCTGACCGCCGGACCGCGCTCAATTCTCCGCATCGGACGTGCGACCGCCCACCCTCTGGCCGCCCTCCGAGACCGCATACGGTGACGCCGCCCGATCGGTCGTCTCCCGGATCGGATCTGTGAGGTCGATGGTTAGCGTCCGAAGCAGATGGTGCGTCCGGACTGTGCCTCGTTGGCGAGGTAGCTGACTTGGTCGATGGTGGTGTCGTCGGCGTCGACGAGGATCAACGTGTCACCTTGGTTGCCGAGCTGAAGCTCGGTGACCAGGGTTTCTTGACGGATTGCTCCGCCAGCGATTGGTCCGTTCAATGGGTGGCGTCCTCCGGCGGAGTCGGCAATCGACCAGCCGGTCAGGTCGGCACTGTCGGCGGTGGTGTTCAAGATGGTGACGAGTTCGTGGCCGCGGTCTTGTCCGGTCGGGTTGGGCAGGGCAGCGACGATCAGCACGTCACCGATGGCGATTTGGCTCGGTTCGGTGGGGGCGCCCGGTGGGGCCGGGTCGGGGCTGACGATGAAGTCCTCGGGCCACACCGTGAGTTGGATGTGAGTGGCCGGTTGCGGTGATGACGTCGTGCATGTTGCCGCGTTCGAGTGGTCCGAGGAGGAACAGTTCGTCGTCGCGGTTGACCGGGTCGGCGCGTAGCCAGGCGTCGAAGCCGTCGAAGTTGGTGAACCCGCCGGCGAGGTAGGGGACGATTCGTCGGAACAGCTTGGGCCAGATGACGAGCTGCTCCAGAGCGGCGAGATCTGGCACGGTTGCCGCCCCGTCGGGGTCGGCGGTGGAGCGGGGCCACAACCCCGCTGGCGCCTCGGCGGCGCGGGCTGCTCGTGACACCCCGGCGAGATAGTCGCGTAGCGACCCGGGGAGGGTGGCGTAGAAGGTCGGGTAGCTGTGCCCTTGGCGCAGCAGCGAGGCGTTGATCGAGGCGTCGACGAGCGTGTTGTCGACGAAGATCGCCGAACCGTCGGGCAGCGGGTTGTCACCGGGATAGATGAATCCGATCAGTCGACCGTTGCCGTCGATGCCGTTCGACAGGACATGGCCACGGAGCTCGTCCTGATCGGCCGATTCGACCTTGTTGGGCAGATCGGCGAAGAACTCGACGTTGGTGAACCCGAGCTGAGCGAGCAGCTCGTCGCGGGCCGCGTTGGCGCCAGCAAGTTCTTGGTGATGTTCGTTGAAGTGGGTCTCCAGAGCATCGATCGCCTCCAGACGCACCGAGATCCCCCGGGCGTTGATGTCCGGCGGCGTCCCCGATCGGCGCGGCAGCCCCTCCACCAGCAGCGGCGAATCAGGTCGAAACTTGACCGTGTCACCGTCGGGCTCGGGACCTTGCCGGGGCAGATCCGGATAGCGAATGACAAACACTCCCCGCAACAGCATGTAACTCACGGCGGCCCTCCACCGCGCTCGGTGAGTAGCCGGCTCGGCGTTCGGCAAAGTACTGCGCGCCCCACCGAGGGTGCACCGATTATGGACACCGGACCTACAGCGCAGTTCCCAACGTCCCCGCGGCGCCAAGCGACGGTCCGCGGCGAACACCATCGGCGGGCGCCCACCTCGAACGAATCGAATCGACGCTGCACCGGCGCCGTTGTCAGTTCCGACCGCGGACAACGGGCCAAGTGGAAGGCACCTGACACCGCGACCGAACGACACAAACACAACACGTGCCGGCCGCGCCCACCCGAACGCATTGCGGTGCGGGTCGCGATCGGTCGGTTCAAGGCCGAGCGCGCCTCGGGCGGAGCACCGGCGTAACGATCGTGGCAGCGATCGGCACATCTCCGTCGATCGAGGTGTGGCAGCGGTTGACAGGGTCCGCGGCGGCTGCTCCGGATCGGGCATCATGATTGGCCACGATGATCGACCGGGTGAGCATTCAGGAGGCGTTGTATCCGCAGCTGACCTGCTTCGGCTGTGGGCATGCCAATCCGAAGGGGTTTCACCTACGCAGCTACCGCCAAGGCGATCTCACAGTCGCCGAGTTCACCCCCGGTCCCGAACACGACAACGGATTCGGCTTCCTGAACGGTGGCATCATCTCTACGGTGCTCGACTGTCACGGCGCGGCTGTGGTGATGTGGGAAGCCGTGCAGCATGACTGGCGCGCTGCGTCGGGCGTGCCGGTGCCGTTCATCACTGCAGGCTTCGAAGTCCGATTCCTCCGGCCGACGCCGCTTGGCCCAACCGTTCGGCTCACGGCGAGCCCTGTGACCGTCGACGAGACGGAGGTTGTCGTCAGGTCCGAACTCGAACTCGACGACAAGGCGCGAGCGGTCATGACGGCGACATGGCGTCGCTTCCGCCCACGCACATAGCGGCCGATCGCACGGCGCCGAACGCCGCGACCGAACGACGGCAAGACCTGCCCGTCGATGCGCACCGATCCGCGTAGCGGTCGCTGTGTCGCCTAACCCCGGCCCGAAACCGGAGGTACTTGGAAATGCACAAGGCGAAGTTTCTGCGTGGGGTGTCGTTTCAGGTGACAGTGCCACCGCTACCCGTGCTGTCGGGTGGACAGGCAGCGGCCCCGCTGCGCCGGCGGCAACGCAACTGGTCCAACCAGGTCGAGTTTCAGCTGTCGCGTGGCTTCCGCGCCAGGTGCTCTTCAAGAGCGGCGTCGAAGTCGAGTCCCAACTCCTCGTACTTGCGGCGGAGGGCATCTAACTCTCGTCGAAACTGCTCAGCGGTACGCTCGTCGCTAGGCACCGCGGCGATTTCGTCGAATTGCTCGTTGCTCACGTGTCTCCTCGGCTCGATGGTCGCCCGATCCACACTGTCACGCGGGGTAGGTGGCGCTCCGAATCGCAACACCGAACGCCCGCGGGTCGGTCGACGAAGCGCACACCTATCAGCATGTCGATCGCCGGGGGCGGCTCTACGACACCAAGTTTGAGGGCTGGTCGAGCCATGCGGTGATCAGCGGGCCGCGGTCGGGCCTCTCGATGTAGATCCGCCCGTCGGGCTTGTGGCCGCAGGCGGCGAGGTCGCCGAACAGATCACGCGGCGCCTCGTCGATGTTCGCGTATGCGCTCACGATCAACCGACCACCGGGCTCCACGAACAGGTCGAGAAGCCGATCGACAAGGTCACCCAACCGGTGCGACGGCACCTGATCCTCCAGGGCAGTGACGTAGGTGAACCGTCGGGGAGGCGACCACCTCATCACTGAACCTGTCCAGATCCGGTCGGCAAGGCCGGGATACAACCCGCGAGCCAGTTCGGCGACTCGGCCGATCAACTCGAGCCCGTACGGCTCGACGGTGACGCGGCGTTCGGAGCACCACGACGGCAACGTGACCAGCAGAAAGCCGTTGGCACAACCAACATCAAGCCAGCTGCCGTCGCGGTCCATCGGCACGGCAAGATGCTGACGCTTGGCGCGCCAGTCACCGACCGACGCGTGTCGCGATCCCGAACCCATCGGGCCATCACCGGCGCTGACGTATACCTCCTCCAACACCTCCCGAGTCTGCTCGTCCCAGGCGTCGAGATCAGTCACCCCGGACATCATCGCCTGAACCCGCCACCCACACCGAACGCGCACACACCGACCTTCGGTGGCGTCGCGAGCCGCCCAGATCGGCATCTGTGGTCCCGAGCGCGGCATCCGACACAAAGAGGATGCGCCCGTGTCGAGAATCCGCGCGATATCGGGCGCGCCGATTCGGACATTCACGTCGCGATCGCCGTGGTGCGCGGGGACAAGCCGTAGGCGCCAATCCGCCGCGGCGCCGGCCACGAACTCCCGCTGACTATTCCCGCACAGGGGGTGTCGCACGTGGAGGAGTTATGACCATGCGTTTGAAGGCCGCTTTCGCCGCAAGTGCCGTCGCCGCCGCCCTGGCAACCGTCCCGGCCGCCATCGGACTCTCATCTAACCCGCGGGGGCCACAGTGGCGGATGCGCCGCCCGGCGTGGACACGCCCCCGGGCGACGCATTCAACAACGACCCGTGCGCGACGTTCGTGGGATACCCCCACAGGTGTGGGCCGCAACACGACCCCGGCCCCCAGTAGCTCGGGAACTGCCAGGCCCGAGCCGATGAGACGCGCGCGGATGGTCAGGGTGAGTGGCGTGTTCCTGACCCGTCCGACCGCCGGCTTGCGCACACGTTGACAGCGCCCGCCGGCGGCACCTCATCCACTCGCGAGCGTGCCAGATTCGACCGATCCGCGATGACCGCGGCACCTCCCCGATGTACGCATCGACGGTGGATGAGCGCCGCCGACGCGCACACACTCGCGGCTCCGAATGTTGGCGTCGCCGCCTTCTCGACCCGCACATAGCGGCAATGTCGATCGCGTCGATTCGGATCGCCGGTCGGCGTTCCTGTCTAGCCAGGGCCATCGCGTCTTCGATGATGCCGCGCCATACGGAGCACGTCCCTAACGTGGACCGCGCGAGGTTCGAGTGGAGGTGGTGGCTTGTGTCAGACGAACTAGACGACTACGAGGACGGCGTCGAGCGGGCCGAGGCGCACGAGGATGAGCTAGAGCAAGAGCTGGTGTTGGCCGACGCGGCGGAGATGGGCGACATCGCCGCCGAGGAGGATGAAACGCGCTTCGACGAGACGCGCCTGGCTTATAGCGGCGTAGAGGAAGGCGACGGCGACGTCGACGTGCAGGAGTTAGAGGAAGCGGGCGCGCGGCTCGACGACCCAGAAGGCGAGGCACCACCGACTGATCGGTAGCGCCGCTTTGCACCGTCCAGATCATGAACACCGAACGGAATGCGCTCGGCCCGCGCCGCGCCAGAACGGCAGGCATGGACGTATCAGCGTTGTGGGACGTGCGTCGTGACCGGAAGGTCGAGTTGGTTGTCCCACGGCTTCCGTCGCACCGAGCCCGTTAGAGGTCACGTGTATTGCGGGCAGGTCGGGCGCTGGGGGCCGAGGTCGGCGAGGTAGGTGTCCCATTCCCGGTTGGTGAGGTTGCGTCCGGCGAGCCGGCAGACGGCGTCTCGCAGGTGGGCGGGGTCGAGGTCCCAGATCGCTACACCGGTGCGGTCGGTGACAGCGATGGCGTCACCGTCGTGGCGGAGGAATGCGCCGTAGACCAACGGGGCGTCGTGCGTGATCGGGTCGCTGATCCGGGTGCCGGTCGCGACGTCGTAGATCGACACCGTCTTGTCGTTCGACGTGGCGAGCAGGATCGCCCCGTCGTCGCTGAACTGCAGGCCGGGTTGATCTCACCTCGGGCGCCGGGAAGGTCGGCGATCGGTTGCAGGGTGTCGAGGTCGTAGCGTGTGATGTCACCGCCGGTGGTGCCGTCGTGCACCGCAGTCTCGCCTTCGGTGGTGGTGACGACGACCGTGGATCCTTCTCGGGTTGCCGATACCCATATGGGCAATGCGTCGAGGTGAAGGGTCGGTCCGATCTGTTCCCGGGTGGCAACGTCGATGGTCGACACGTCTCCGTTGGCGAAGAGAAGTAGAGCCGCTCGCCGCCAGCTGACACCAGCAGGCGTTCGAGTCCCTCCGGCGGTTCGCCGGTGTCGGTGACGGTCCGGGTCGGTACGTCGTACCATCCGGGTGATGCCGTGATGGCGTTGCGTCCGAGCCATCCGGCGCCTTCGCCGCTGTGTTCGAGCGGATCGATCTCTCGGTCGGGCACGCTGCCGGGCGCAAAGGCAAATCGCCTCGGCCGCGTCCACACGGAACGCCGCCAGAACGACAGCGCCGAACGCCGCCGTCACGGCCCTCTCGGAGGTCGTTCGGGCTGGGCTATCTGGGTCGGCGTGCCTGCTGTCGCGACCGAGGGCAGGCTTCATGCGCATCGCTGGGGCGCAAGGTTGCCGATGACGATGTTGATGACGTCGTGCAGGTTGTCGAGGTGGTGGTCGGGTTGTGTTTCTGGGCCGTTGGTCGAGCCGTCTCCGATTGTGAATTGGCGGGATGAGAGCAGGGCGGTGCGCATCCCGATGCGGTTGCCGCCGACGATGTCGGTGTCGACGTCGTCGCCGACGAACATGGCGTCGGACGGGTCGACGCCGATCGAGCGGAGGGCTTTGTGGAAGATTTCGGGGTGTGGCTTGCATGAGCGGGCCACTTCCGAGCAGACCTCGACGTCGGTCGATCCGGCGAGTCCGGTCAGTTTGAGCAGCGCCTCGAAGACCGGGATGTCGGCGTAGCTGACGATGCCGGTGCGGATGCCTGTGTCGCGTAGCCGTGTCAGCGTCTCGATGGCCCCGTCTGCGGGTGTGGCGGTGGGGATGGCGGCTGTCCAGAGCAGCTGCTCGAGGTGGATGAGCTCGTTGCGTGTCGGTGAGTGGCCGCAGGTGGCGATCAGTTGCTCGAGTGCCCTGTAGATCACGTCGCGCATCAGATAGAAGGGCTGGTCGGCGCATTCGTGGGAGACCGTTCGGAAGGCCACCATGAAGCCGGTGCAGGTCTCTGTCGGATCGATGTCCCATCGTTGGTGCAGTGCGGCGGCGAGGTGGACGAGGCCATGGTGGAGGTATCCCTCGTCGAGCAGGGTGCCGGACAGGTCGAAGAGCACCGCACGGATCGGCGTGTCGTTGGCGGGAGCGTGCTGGTTGGTCGCCGATGTGGTGGTCATGCCACCAACCTCGTCTGGTCGGGGTGTTGGCACATCGACCGTCGGGATGAGATCGGGCGGCACGATCGGATCGATTCGACGGGTCGAGGGATGAGGTCGACGGCTTGCAGGATGACGTTTCCGCCGATGCGGGATGACGTCGGGTCACCGTGTGCGCTGCGCGACCTCGGCGACGAGTTGGGAGCGGTTGTCGATCGCGAGCTTGGCGAAGATGTGGCGGAGGTGGGTCTTGACGGTTGGCACGCTCATGAACAGACGCTCGGCGGCCTGCTTGTTGGTCAGTCCGTCGGCGACGGCTGCGGGCGACCTCGGTTTCGGTGGGCGTCAGCGCCGCCCAACCCGACACGGGCCGAGTCCGCTCGCCGCGCGAACGTCGTGCGTACGCCGTCGCTTCCTCCAGCGAGAGTGCCCGGCCCTCGTCGGACCCGGTCGGCAGCTCGGCGAGGTGCGGGTACCGGTACCGGTAGCCCCGGTCGTGACGCGCCGACTCGGCGGCGCCGGCCAGCCGCGCCGCTTCATCGGTCGCGCCGGCCCGTGCTGCGCAGATCGCCAGACCCTCCAGCGCGTCGATCCAAAGGAGACCGAAACCGTGTTCGCTGGACACGGCGAGGAGATCGTGCCAATGCCGCTCGGCGGTGCTGTCGTCGCCGCCGAGCAGTGCGAGGACGCCGTCGGCGAGGCTCATGAAGCAGCGCACGCGTTGATCGTCGTCGGCGGCGTAGTGCTCGATCGCGGCCCGTTCCGCGGCGATCCACTCGGGGTCGCCGGCAGCGATCGCCAGGTACGGCGTCTCCCGTCGGAGGAGGCCGCCACCAGTCGCCGAGCCGATGACGCGGTCACGAAGGGTCGACTCGACCGCCGTCCGAGCCGATGAGTCGGGCGAGGTCCTCCTCGAGCACGCTGAGATGAGCCGCAGCGACGGCTGCGAGTCGACGTGCGACCTTGCTCTTGGCTCCCTCGCTGAGTGCTCGCGGCCGCCCACGCGAGGACGTCACGGTCGCCGGAGAAGAAGGCGACGCGGGCGACGCTCTCGTAGGCGAGGCTCGTGAAGATGTGCATCCTCGTACTGTTCGGTGGTCGTGAGGTTCACCAACTCGTCTCGCGCCCTGCGCGCACTCCCGGTCGAGCTCGCCGCGGACGAGAGCGACCTGGGCAGCGCCGCCGACGATCGCAGCCAGCGTGAGGTCGTTGCTCGTGTGACGCTCGGCTGCGAGCAGTTCCTCGGCGGCGGCGAGCCGGCCGGTCGCAGCCCAGTAGCGAACTCCGACGGCGCGCACGAACGGCCCCCAAGTCGGGCTGCCGGCCTCGTCGAACAGCTCGCTGGCGACGGCGAAGCCTCCCGGATCCTTCGTGGTCACCACCGCGGAGATAAATGCGAGGTTCGCTCGAATCAGCACGAGGTCGTGTTCGATCGCCACGGCCTCGGTGCGCAACCGCAGCTCCTCGTCGGGCACGACCACCCAGGTGAACGTCCGGGCGAACTCGGCGGCCATCGCCACGTGCGCCCAGGCGATGTCGTCACGTCCCTCGAGCGCAGCCAACGCCGACTCGAACAGGCCGTCGGCCCGGTGTTCACCGTCCTCGAACTGGACGAACGGTCCGATGCACAGCATCAGCGCCTGGAGCAGCTCGGGCCGGTTGACGCACGCCCACCGAGCGGCTGCGGTCAGGTTGGCGAGGTCGGGAGGTATCGCGTCGAGGATCGTCAGGCTGCAGTCGAAGTGGACGTTGCGCGCTTCGGCCCAACCCGCCCAGAACTCGGCGTGGGCATCGCGAGCGGCGACCAACTCGCCGGCGTCGTCGAGCCGGTCGAGCGCGTAGTAGCGGATCGTCTCCAGCAGTCGATACCTCGATTCCCCGCCGGATCGACGCCGTCCAACGCGACCAGCGACTTGTCGGCCAGGTGATCGACGAGATCGAGGACGTCGTAGCGGTCAATGTCACCGAACGCGGCGACAACCGCCTCGGCGGCGCCGACCGTGAACGGGCCCGAGAACACCCCCAGTCGGCGCAGCGCAGCGCGCTCCGCTGCGTCGAGCAGACCATGGCTCCAATCGAGCGACGCCTTCAGTGTCTGCTGCCGCTCCACCACCGTACGGGCGCCACCGGTCAACAACCGGAAGCGGTCGTCGAGCTCACGGGCGATCTGCTCGAGCGCGAGGTTGCGACAGCGGGCCGCGGCCAACTCGATCGACAGCGGAATCCCATCGAGTCGAGCGCAGATCCGCGCCATGGCACCCGCCGCCTCGTCGGTGAGCACGAGATCTGGCCGAGCTCGTCGCGCCCGGTCGACGAACAGTCGGGCCGCGTCACGCGCATCCCGATCGAGTCAACGGTCTGCGGCACCAACGGATCGGGCACGGCAAGCGACGGGACACGCCAGACGGTCTCACCGGGAACCGACAACGGCTCGCGACTGGTCGCCAAGACCATCACCGCCGGCAACGTGCTCAGCACCTCGTCGACGAACGACGCCGACGCGGCGATCACGTGCTCGCAGTTGTCCAGCACGAGCAACATCGGCCGGTCGCCGACGTGGTCGGCAACCACCCGGACCGGCCGTCGACCCGGCTGCGCGGGGAGGCCGATCGCGTCGAGCACCGCGCCCGGCAGCGAACTCGGATCGCTCACCGTCGCCAACTCCACCCACCACACTCCACCGTCGAACTGGTCGACCGACTCGGCGGCGACCTGCAACGCCAGCCGGGACTTGCCGACGCCGCCCGTGCCGATCAGCGTCACCAGACCGGCTGTCACCCATCGCCAGCAGCGCCGCCGCAGTGTCCGCTTCCCGACCGATCAACGACGTCAGACGGGTCGGCAGGTTGTGGCCGAACACGTCGAGCGATCGCAACGGCGCCGAGTTGAAGCTGGGTTCGATAGTCGCAAAGCTGCCACATCCGTTCCGCTGTCCCCCAGACCGGGAGTGGGAGGAGAATCCGCAACCGAACCGAACTCATCTACCCAACGATGTCGTCACGCTCCAGGAAGTTCAGGACGCGCCTCGCCAGAACACGGACATCTTGGGCGAACGCGACCACGGTCAGGGTTCCGTTCGGCCTCCACCACGGGCAATCTCACCGGGTTCACGTGCAAGCGCGTCACACAGCAGCGAGTTGGCTCGTGCGCTGTGTGTCACGCATGTAGCGTTCGGCGCGGTCGTGAGGCGAGGAGGCGGGGATGTACGTAGTGATCGATGAAGTCAAGATCGACCCCGACCGCATGACTGAGGTCCGCCAGTTTCTCAACGACGTGATCGCGCCCCGCGCACAGGAGTTTGCGGGTTTCAAGGCCGGGTACTGGCTTCGGTCCTCGGACGGCGACGCTGGTCGGTCGCTGCTGTTCTTCGAGTCCGAGGATGCAGCTCGATGCCGCCGCAAACGAGATCCAGACCTATGGGGTACCGGAAGGGATGCCCGCCATGATGGAAGGCCTTGAAACCTTCGAGGTGCTGGTACAGGCATAGGCGCGTGCAATAAAGCCTCCAGGTTCACGGCTCCAGCTGTCTCAACGAGCCGAACATGCACGTTGTGCCGACGGTACCAGATGGAGCACGACGCGCCACGATTGCCGCTCGGCGCAGCGTCTGCCCACTCGTGTAGACCCGGCAACGGCGTTCCGAACGTTCACACCGAATGCCGCCTCGCGAGCGCGACGAGCCGCGCCAGATCGGCATGACCGTTGCCGCCGCTTGCTCGGAGATGACGTGCGGTCGGCGGGCGGCGATGTCAGGCCTTGGGGGTGTAGGTGAGTACGACGATGCCCGAGCGGAACCTGGTCGTCTCGACCAGTTCGAGATGGATGGTCTCGACGTCGTCGAGGAGCCGTTGCCCGCCGCCGGCGATGACCGGGAACATCCACAGGTGGAGCTCATCGATCAAGCCGTGCGCGAGCAGAGTGCGATCGAGCTCGCCGGTCCCGTACTTCAAGATGTCCTGGCCGTCGGCGGCCTTGATCTCGGCGACGCTGGCGGCGACGTCGCCGTCGAGAATGGAGGCGTTCCACGAAGCGTCGCGCAGCGTGCGGGACGCCACGTACTTGGGCATGGCATTGAGCCGGTCGGCGAACGGGTCACCGGCGCGCGGTGGCCAGGCGACGGAGAACACTTCGTAGGTGACGCGGCCGAGCAGCAGCGTGTCGACGTTATCGATGAGTCTGGCGGCGTAGGCGGCGTGCTCGTCGTCCCAATAGGGCGGCCCCCAGACCTGGGGATCACCGATGACGCCATCCAGCGTGACGAACGTCGATTCGATGAGCTTGCGAGTCATGGAACAAACTCCTTGTCATGGGTCGTGGGCCGGCTCGGTACCGATCCTCACCATCACCACGAAGTGCACACGCCCCGATCGACAGCGCGCCCGAGAAACCTGGCCGACATCGGACCTCTCCGGCGATCCTGCGATCCAACGGATCGCCCTAGACCAACCTGGGCCTCGAAACCGGTGGCCGCCCAGGCTTCGTGCTCGTCAGTCGACGCGACCGAACACCGCAACTGAACGTCGTCCAACGAGCAGCTGCAGCCGCGCCCGAACGAACAGGCATAGACGTGCGGGCGAGGCGAGCGACGCGGTTCTCCGTGGCTCGAACCTGACGTTTCCTCCTCGTCAATCGGCGCGCGGCGGTCGCTGCACCGGATAGCGCGTGGTTGTCGTCACGTTTGTGAGCACGGGCTCGAATACCGGTATGCGTGGGTCAGCAGCATCGTCGCGGGCGTATCTGCAGGGTTATTGGCGGGCGTCGTCGGCCGGCGGCTCGGAGGTGGGGATTTCGGTTGGATCACCCTCGCCCTTCGTCCGCCTGAAAAAGCCGCCGACTTCCTCGCCGAGGAAGTTCATTGTCGTCGAGAGTGCGTCGCTCAGCGAGGAGGTGGCCCGCTTGGCCTGCGCCTTGATGTCATCGTCGCGGGCTACGTCGGCGGCGCGAGCACCGAGTTCACGACCGGCGGCGACTAATCGCTCGAACGCTTGCCGGAAGGCGGCGTCGGCATCCGACGCCGCACCGACCGTGGCGGTCTCGCCGTTGTCGCCAGTGTCTTGGTAGCGCTCCTTCATCATCCGGCCCAGTGTCGAGAAACCGTCGGCAACGCCGTCCCAAGCCTGCTTCATCGGGTCACTCATCGCTGCTCCTCACCTCGGTGTCGGGAGGTGATGCCCGGAGGTTCGACAGACCAAACGTGTCACGCCACCCGAACGACCTCATACACGACAGCGGCGGTGGCTCGACCAACCCCTCGCACCGATCACCACTGCCGGTCACCCTGCCCGCCAACCGTCTACCCGGGCCGCGCCTAGAAGGTGCTACCGCTGTGACCGGGGGTCAGGTTCAGCGAGCTGATTCGGCGATGTCCGAACGCGAGCGATTCGCGCACTCGCAAGACCATCGAGATCGAGTCGGTGTTCACTACCGAACTCAAGCCTCGTGGCTCGTCGCCGTTGATCAGGTCGGCCACCAGCAGTTCCATGAGTTTGCCGTTCGACGTCCGCGGCAGATCCGGCACCGCGACGATGGCTGAGGGGACGTGCCGTGGACTGCATCTCTCACGGAGGTTCGCCTTGATGCGCCCCACGAGTTCGTCGTGGAGCGCGTCACCATCTGCGAGGGTGACGAGCAGCACCACGCGGCAATCGGTGTCGATGCGCTGACCGACGGCGACCGCATCCGAAACCTCGGGAAGTTCGGCGAGGACGTCGTAGATCTCCGCAGTCCCGATCCGCACCCCACCGGCATTGAGAGTGGCATCTGACCGGCCGTGGATCACCACGCCACCGCGCTCGGTCCAGCTGGCGAAGTCGTTCTGGTGCCAGCACCCCGGGAACCGTAGGTAGTACACGTCGTGGAGACGACTTCCGTCGGGATCGTTGGCGAAGCGCAGCGGCATCGATGGGAACGCTGTCTTGCATACGAGTTCGCCGACCACGCCCGGCCCGCACGACTTGCCGGCGTCATCCACGACGTCCATGGCGAGTCCCATCGCGGGCATCTGCAATTCGCCGGCAAACACGGGTCCCGTCGGGTCTCCTGTGACCAGCCCACCGCACAGGTTCGACTCGACGCGCCCGCACCGCTTCACCAACCACGGTCACGAACCCGTTGTCGCGGTCGTCGCCGTCGTCCATCCATAACCTGCACACTCCCGCTGGCGCTGTCGTGGTGAGTCACCGATCCTCGGGCACCCGCTGACGAGTTTGGGCTGGCAAGAAGCGGTTCGTCGGTACTGCGCTGGTGATCGTCGGATTCAGTGTCGGCCGATGGCCACTGGCCAGCAGACCTCGGTAGTCGTCGCGTTGAGGTAGTGCTCGCGGATTGGGCCGACGTCGCCGATCCCCCGCTCGGTGACGGCCATGCCGAGCGCGCCGTAGGTCTGGTCGAGGTCAGCGAAGGGGCCGTCGTGGACGAGGACGGCAACGGTCACGTCGGGCAGGATATTGAGGTTACTTCCATCGCTGTCGGCGATCGGGATGAAGGCGGTGACCGACCGGCCCCGGCTTCGAAGAACTCGTCGGGGTACAGCGCACCATCGGGCCCGGCGGAGCTCAAACCCTGCGTCGTGATCGCTGCGTGCAGGTCGCTGTAGGCACGTTCAAGCCATGCGCCACAGTCGTCAAACCCGACCGTGTTGTGGGAGACGAGGGCCGGGGTCGCGTCGAGGTGACGCAGTTCGATGTCGGGCTGGGGTCGCGGTTCGTGGGCGAGCAGTGTCTGCAATGACGCGACCGTGGCCCGCGTTCGTGCCAGCTGGTCCTGCATTCGCTCGAGGTGACGCATGATCACTGCGTTGCGCTCGGTGATGTCGCCGGCCTGCAGTACGGCGCGGACCTCGTCGATAGGCATCGCGAGATCGCGGAAGCGACGGATTGCCTGCGCCGTGGCGACCTGGCTCGCTGCGTAGCTCCGGTAGCCGGTGGCCGGATCGACGTCTGTGGGCGGGAGAAGTCCGACGTCGTGGTAGTGACGCAGCGCCTTGACACTGAGATAGGTCATCCGCGAGAACTCGCCGATCGTCAACTTGACGTCCACCGCGAAAGTCTCGCTCACCGCGACAGCGTCCGCTCGATGGCACCGACACCCTCGGCCATCATGGCCGCAATCGTCGGTGCCGCCTCGTGCGGCAACACGTCGGTTGTCCATACGAACTCGCAGCCCTCACCGTCGACCGAAACGACTTCGACCGTCGCTTGATGGTGGGTGAGGCCGAGCGGGCTCTCGATCACGCTGTAAACGAGGCGCCGCCGGTCGTCATCGGCATCGACGAGGATCTCCCTGGCGACGGCGCCGTTGCCGAAGCTCACCGTCCTGACGTCGCCGTCGATCTCCGCCATCGTGACAAAGCCAGCAGCGACACGCTCGTGCACGGCGCCGAAGTCGCGCAACGCGTCCCACACCGACTCGGCGTCGCGATCGACGCGGAAACGCTGATGGATAGAAGCCATGCCGATCAGGTTCAAGCCTCCCGTAGCAGGAGAGTCAACAACCACGATCACTGCTCCGCCATAACGGCCGGAGTCGGGCATCACTAGGGCCATGCCCGTCCACTCACCGATCGGCAGTGTTCCTGCCGTCGTTGTCCATGGTCGGCTCGTTGGCATCTCGCACTGGGGCTCGGCTCGTTACTCGGCCAGGAACGTCGTCGGCCAGACTACGGTTCGGGATAAAGCCGTCTGCACACGGTCCCGCGTCCTCGCCTCTGTAGAGGATCGCAGAGTCTTCGCGGAGGGAATGTTCGTTGATAATCCATCCGACGGGTCGCTTCGACAACAAAGCTCAACGCTACGAGGACATTGTCGTTGAAGAACTCGCTGCGGCCATGGGCGCCGAAGTGAAAGGGGTCAACCTGGCCCGGCTCACCGATGCTCAGTTCGCGGAAATCGAGCACGCGTTGTTCCGGCACAAGATGATCTTCTTCAGGGATCAACAGATCTCCCACGCGGATCACGAGTCGTTCAGCCTGCGCTTCGGCGAGTTCGCCGACGACGCCTACACCAAGGGCGTGGACGGGTACGTCAACATCCAGCCGGTGATCAAAGAGGCCGGCGTCGAGGTGGCGATGATCTTCGGCTCCGGTTGGCATACCGACTCGGCCTTTCTGCCGAGGCCGCCGTCGATCAGCATGCTGTACGGAGTCGATATCCCGCCGTACGGAGGCGACACGATCTGGGCGAACGCTGCTCTGGCCTACGCCACGCTGAGCGAGACGATGAAGGCGATGCTCACCGGCCTGCGGGTTCGCATGTCGATGCGGAGGGTGTTGGCAACGGCGCAGGAGTACATGGAGCCAGACGACACGACCATCGGGAGGCTCGCCGCCACCCGTGACGCTGGACCGCTCGATCCCGAGGTGACTCGGAAGGTGCAGGGTGTCGCCCACCCGTTGATCCGCACCCATCCGGTGACTGGAGAGCGGTCGCTGTATTGCGACAAGACCTACGCGGTCGGCATCGAGGGACTCACCGAAGCCGAGTCGGAACCGCTGTTGAAGTTCCTCTCGGATCATGCGACCCAACCGGCGTTCACGTGTCGGCTCCGTTGGGCTCCCGGCACATTCGCGGTGTGGGACAACCGCCTGTGCTTGCATCAGGCATTCAACGACCATGACGGCTATCGCCGCGAGATGTATCGAACCACGGTGGCCGGCGAGGTGCCGAGCTGACTGACTCAGCGAGGTTCACGCGTCCCGAGGACGGCGGCGGCGCGACCGAAATCCGGCCGCAACGGGGCCGCGGCGACCGGTGAGGGAGTCGCCGAGGGGCGTCGCCGAGCCCGCTTACGTCGGCGGATGAGGTACATGAGCAGGCCCGTCGTGCCGAGGGCGATCAGTGTCAGGCCAGCGCGGTCCAGAAGGCGCGGGTCAGTGTGCCGCCCGAACATCGCCAGGAGTGCGCTGACGATTGCGCCACATCGGCATCACCGGCGCGGTCGGTCAGGCGTCCATCCCGACGGCCCTCCCCGGAGCGTTCCGTGGCGCGTCGGGAAGCGAGCGTCGTGCTGTTACCCCAACCTCACCGACAGGAAGTACCCGGGAAACCCGACGAGGTCGTACCGCACGCGGCACCCGCTGCGCGTCGTTGGCGGGATCGTCGACTGGATGCCGCATGACCCCAAGGTGCTGCAAGGCATGGGCGACCACCTCGAGGAGCTCGAGCGGCTCGACCGGGCGGGTGACAGCGCCAAAACGACGACCAGCGACGACACCCGACGTACCTGAATGCGCCGACGCGATCGCCGATAGAGCCGTAATCAACCGGGTCGGCGTGCCGTGCTGAGCAGCGACATGGTGCGGTCACGCTCTTCGGACGCGCCGTACACGGCTGCGGCGAAGTCGGTGACCCCGGCGTCGGCGAGCTCGGCGAGCTGTTCGCCGACGCGTTCCTCGTTGCCGATCAAGGCCACGTCGGCGACAGTGGCCTTGCCTTCACGGTCGAGGATCGTCCGGTACGACGGAAGGTCCTTGTAGACGGCGAACAGCTTGGTGGCGAGACGGTACGCGGTATCGACGTCGTCGGTGACGCAGATCGGCAACGCCGTACTGATGCGCGGTGCTGGGCGCCCTGCAGTCTCCGCCGCGGCGCGGATGGCCGGGGCCACGTAGTCGCGCACGTTCTTCGCGCCGGCCCAAGCGAGCAGCGTTCCGTCGGTCATCGTGCCGGCCAGCTGCAGCATTCGCGGACCCATCGCCGCGAGGAGCACCGGGACGGGGTGCGCGTCGGTGACGGTGAGCTGACCGTTCGTCCGCAGGACGGCACCTTCGAAGTGCACGGCTTCACCGGCGAGCATCGGTTGGAGAATCGAGAGGTACTCGCCCATGTACCGGCTCGGCGCGTCGAACGACAGTCCGAACATCCCCTC
The DNA here is from genome assembly GCA_963732335.1 of Ilumatobacteraceae bacterium. Taxonomy (GTDB): domain Bacteria; phylum Actinomycetota; class Acidimicrobiia; order Acidimicrobiales; family Ilumatobacteraceae; genus Desertimonas. The sequence continues at coordinate 123,452 of CAVSZO010000063.1, forward strand.
GATGACGAACTTGTGCGACAGCCCGATACCGAGCGTCAGCCGGCCGCCGGTCATCACCGACGTGGTCAGCGCCTGCTGGGCGAGGGCCATCGGATGACGTGGATAGATCGGCACGACGTTGGTGCCCAGCTCGATTCGTTCAGTCTGCCCACCGATCGCTGCGAGCGAGGTGAGCGCGTCGAGGGAGAAGATGTTCGGAAGCCAGAAGCTGTCGAGATCCGCCTGCTCCGCCTGGCACGCGCTGGCGAGCGCCTCAGCGAACGTGATCGGCCCAGTCACGCCGACGAACAGCCCAATCCTCATCGATCCTCCCTCGCCGACGGCGCGCACGACGAACAAGACCGTAATGCCCGCCAGGCGTGGCGACACGGGCTCGTCGGCGCATCGATCAGCGACCTGGCACCGTCCTGCTCGCTGCCGCGAGTTCTCACCGATTCAGCGATAGATGCACACAACTCCAAATCGGCACCCGCGCCGCTGGCGAGATCCAGCGGGCCATCGCCGAGAGCAGTGACCACACCGAACCACAGCGCCGAACGACAGCACCGAATCTCGGGCTAAAGCGTGGTCGAAGCCGGTCATCACGGCGTTGTTGATTCTTGTGGGGTGGTGCCATCAGGTCTGTGCAGACGACCACGTGGCCAACACGGTTCGGCGCGAGGATCGAGGCATGACGATCCGTGTGCAAGCGCTCGCTGTCGACGCCAACGATCCGGCCACACAAGCACGGTGGTGGGCGGAGGCGTTGGGCTGGCGCATCACCTTCGAGGAACCCGACGAGGTGGTCCTCGAACCGCCGCCCGGAAGTCCCGAGGACGGCGTTGCCGCCGACATTCTGTTCCTCCGCGTTCCGGAGGGGAAGTCGGTGAAGAACCGCTTACACCTCGATTTGCGCCCTGACGACCAGGCGGCCGAGCTCGCCCGGCTCGAGGCGTTGGGTGCCCGGCGCGTCGATGTCGGTCAGCCCAACGACGTGACGTGGGTCGTTCTCGCCGACCCTGAGGGCAACGAGTTCTGCGTCTTGCGCTCGCTCACTCCCGACGAGCTGGCCGAGTAGCCGACTGGCGCACTCATCCGGCGTCGTGTGTCCCGGACTCGTACGTCCACTGCGACGCTCATCGATGCGTGCGGCTCTGCGCCTCGAAGTGCCTCTGACGTCCATAACCTTCACGCAGAACGCCGTCCCCGACGCTCCTCGTGCAGATACCGATACTCACTGGCATCACCGTGCGGGTCAAGGTCGAAGTACGACGAGCTCGACAGGCTGATAACACGTGTCGCCCGTGACCTTGTTCGCTGCGACGTCGTCGTTTGGTCGCCGTGCGTGATGCCGTACGTTGCTGGGTGATGGCTGCCGTAACGTGCCGGACTTTCGGGCGTCTTGTGTTGTGGGGCACGTTCGTTCGCGTCACGCGTTCGGACATGCGAAGGGTCCGGAAGGAACTGGGCAGGCGGTTACCCGATGACTACCGCCGATTCATTGATGTTGCCAACGGCGGCGTGCTGCCTTACGCCGTCGACCTGCCTCCGGGGGCCGTCAATGCCGAGCCAATCGAGTTCAGCAAACTGCACACCATCACTCCCGGGCGTTCGGGTGACTTCTCTTGGGGCACCGTGCTTGGTGAGAAGCGCCACCTCGACGGCGCCTACATCGCAGAGATCCTCCCGAGTGACGTCGTGCCGATCGCCAGCGACGGAAGCGGATCGTCGCTCTATCTCAGGCTGCACCCCGACCACTTTGGCGAGGTGTGGGCGTTTGTCCACGGACTTCCAGACTGGGCGGGCGGCAATCAGCGAGACAGTGGCGGCCTCGTCTCACCGTCGTTCGACGCCTTCCTCGAAACGTTGTACATCCACGACGAGAGCGCCGAGCTGCAGTGGCGGGATGCGCAGGGAGCAGACGACTGGCTCCGAATTGTCGAAGTTTGGCTCGACTCCGGTTTGCCTGACTGGCGGAGCCGACCATGGGCTACAGGTGCCTCGTAGCAGTCCTGAACTGGAACCTTTGGACCCATCAACCGACACCGGCACCACTTCTGGCCTCCCGCCCCAGACCTCTCATCAGCGATCCGCGGCTGCTCGGGCTCGATGACGCCACGCTGGGCTACCCGTGGCCCGGCCCACACAATGCCGGCACAGAACGCCGGCTCGGCCGGCAAGGCCCGCATATAGCGCAGTCATCGATGGCGCGCGCAGCGGGGACGTCGATGGCGGATCACGTTGCCTATGGTCGGTCTACGTGATGCGAGGTGTGAACGTGGGTAACGCGCTCGACTGGCGTCCCGGGGCCGCATCCCGATTTCGTCTCTCGCCGGAGCATTTCGACGTCGTTGCTGCTGCGCGTTTCAACGCGGTCCGCTTGCCGGTCTGGTGGTCAGGTCACGCCGGGCTGGACTCTCCGTACCGAATCGATGCCGACTTCCTGAGACTCGTCGATGACGCCGTCGGGCACGCGTTGGCACGAGGCTTGGACGTGATCCTCGACGTCCACCACTACGACGAGCTATTCGAAGACGTCGATGGGCACACCGAGCGGTTCCTCGCCTTGTGGGACCAGATCGCAATCCACTATGCGGAGTGCCCACGGCGGCTGCGGTTCGAGTTGCTCAACGAACCGCGCTCGCCGATGACCGCCGCTGAGTGGAACCGACTGCTACGGCGAGCACTCAATGTCGTTCGTTCGTCGAACCCTCTGCGGGTCGTGTTGGTCGGACCGGCGGCGATGAACACAATCGAGGGCCTGTCCGACCTCGAACTCCCCGATGACGACCATCTCGTCGTCGCGATCCACTGCTACGACCCGTTCCCCTTCACCCACCAAGGTGCGCCTTGGTTGGTTGGAGCAGATCGCTGGCTCGGCACAACATGGGGCAACGACGACGACCGTCGAACCGTCGAAGCTGGCCTTACCGAAGCCGCTGCGTGGGCACACAGCCGTGATGTGCCGTTGGTCATCAGCGAGTTCGGGAGTATCGAGCATGCCGATTCCCGATCGCGAGTTGACTGGACGACGACGGTGCGCACCGTCGCCGAACGGCTCAACCTCGGTTGGTGCTATTGGGACTACGCCACCGACTTCGGTGTCTACGACCCCACGACTGACACCTGGTGTCAGCCACTCCTCACCGCGCTGATCGATGGTCCAGCAGTTCCGGCAGCTGAACACCCGATGCGCTCTAACACTCCGAGCGGCGCGACCGAATGACGCCTTGAATCAACAATGGCCGCGCTCGTTTGCGCCAGGACCACATGTTCGTCATCGGTGTCAGTCGCGACGCTTCCCGACTACGACGGATGCTGGCGGGTGCCAAGTGCCTTGGCGATGGGTTCGAGTTTGAATGGGTCGACGAGAGCTTCGATGTGCTCGATGCGTCCTTGTCGCACGGTGAGGGTGACGATGGTGACGATCCGGCCGTCGCGCAGCGCGATCACGCCGGCTTCGCTCACGGCTGGGAGGGAGAGCAGGGTGGTGGACGCGCTCGGGCCGAGGTAGCGCAGCAGCCCGGTGGCAACTCGGACCGCGCCCGCGTCCGATCTGAAGACGCCGCCGCCGAGGTCTGCCCAGCCGTCGACCTCAGGGTCGAGAATCGCAAGCAGTTCGTCGAGGTCGCCCGTCGTGCAGGCGGCGATGAACTGCTCGGTGACCTGTCGTTGCTCGGCCAGCTCGACGCGGAAGCGGGTGGGGCCAACGTCGGCGCTGATCGTGCGACGGGCGCGGGCGGCGAGTTGCCGGCAGGCGGCGGGGGTGCGGCCGACGATCTCGGCGACGGCCTCGAAGGTGTACTGGAACACGTCGTGGAGGACGAAGGCGGTGCGCTCGGCGGGAGTGAGTCGTTGCAGGACCAGCTGCAGGGCGATGCGGACGTTGTCGTCGAGGGTGATGCGGTCGGCGGGATCGAGGCCGGGGTCGGCCCGCCGATCATCCAGCGACAACTCGGGCGACGATGGGTGTCGCCGACGGTTCCGCAGCCTGTCGAGGCAGAGCCGGCTGACCACGACGACCAGCCAGCCCCCGACGTCGTCGATCTCGTCGACGTCGGCTTGGACCAGGCGAGCGAAGGCGTCTTGCACGGCGTCCTCGGCTTCGCTCAGGTTGCCGAGCATGCGGAAGCCGATGTCGAGCAGGTGACGTCGATGGTCGCGCCAGGCCCGACCGAGCGCGACGTCGACCTCGTGGGATTGATCGGCGGGCTGGTGGCGATCCATGGGTTGTGCTCCTCTGCTCACGGTGCCGCATGGGCGGCCCGACTGTAAAGGACGCTCTGGCGAGGGAAGTGTGACATCGCCGCCGTGTGACTTCGGCGACGTCACACCCGACGGCCGCTTGACGTCCTCTCAGGCATGCATTCCACCACGACCACATCAGCCATCGAGGTCCGCGAGCTCACCAAGACCTATCCGGGTGGAGTCGAGGCGGTGAAGGGCATCGACTTAGATGTCGCGGCCGGCGAGGTGTTCGGGCTGCTCGGCCCCAACGGCGCCGGCAAGTCGACTACCGTCGGCATGCTCACCACCACCATCGCCCCCACGTCCGGGCGCGCCCGCCTGGCCGGCTTCGACGTCGCCACGCAACCGATCCAGGCGCGCCGGGTGAGCGCTGTCGTCTTCCAGGAACCGGTCGTGGACCGACCCCTCACCGGTCGCCGCAACCTCGCCGTGCACGCCCGCCTGTGGGGCCTTGACCCCGCCGCGGCGGCCAGGCGCATCGGCGACGTGGTCGACGCCTTCGGCCTCGGAGAGCTCATCGACCGACCTGTCGACACCTACAGCGGCGGTCAGCGCCGCCGCCTAGAGATCGCCAGGGCGCTCGTCTCGGACCCCCAGGTGCTGTTCCTCGACGAACCGACCGTCGGGCTCGACCCGCGGATCCGCTTCGAGCTGCTCGACTACGTCGCCGGTCTGCGGGCCAGGCAGGGGATGACCATCCTGCTCACCACCCACTACCTGGACGAGGCCGAGCAGCTCTGCGACCGCGTCGCCGTCATCCACGAAGGCCGCATCGTCGCCCTCGACAGCCCCGCCGCACTGCTGGCCGGGTTGGGCCGCGAGCTCGTCGAGCTGCGCATTGACGGTGACGTCAGCGCCGCCGTCACATCGCTGCGTCGCGGGGGCATCGCCGCCGACGACACCTTCGTCGTCGGCGCCACCATCCACATCCCCCTGCAGGAGCGCTCAGGACGTGACGCCGTGGCCGCCATCACCGACCTCGGCGTGGCCGCCAGTGCCATCACCAGCCGCGCACCAACCCTCGACGATGTGTACCTGCAGCTCACCGGCGAGTCCCTCGCCGCCTGACCCAGGACGAACCACCTCAAGGAGACCCCCAATGACCACCATCTCGACCACCGTTGACCTGCCAACCCGTACCGCTGCCGGGCCGAGTCGCAGTGGCAACCTCGCCGCCGTGGCCACCCTCGCCCGCCGTCGGCTGGCGCTCAGCGCGCGAACCCCCCGGGAGCTGCTGATCCCGGTGCTGGCACCGCTGCTGTTCGCAGTCGTCATTGCCCCCGCCCTCGCCGACACGTTCGATGCCTCGCCAGGCGGCATCGACTACATGACCTTCGTCGCGGTGTCCACCCTCGGGTTGCTCGTGCCGCTGAGCTGCATCCAATCCGGTCTCGGCGTCGTCGTCGACCGCCTCGGCGGCGCCCGCCGCGACTTGCTGGCGGCGCCGATCCCGCGGCCGCTGATCGTCGCCGGCAACCTCGCCGTCGCCGTCGCCCTCGCCGGGCTGCAAGTCCTGGTGGTCGTTGGCGCCTCCGCCATGCGCGGCGCCGAGTACGACATCACGGCGACCGGTGTCGGCTGGTTTGTCGCCTCCACACTGGGCTTCGCCGTCGCCATGTACGGCGTCGCCGAGGTGCTGGCCAACCGGCTGCCCACCCAAGAGGAGTACATCGGCGCCCTGCCACCCGTGGCCATCGTCCCCTACTTCTTCGCCGGGGGGCTGTTCCCGATCAGCGCCCTGCCAGCCGGACTCACCGTCATCGCAAAGGTGCTCCCCATCACCCACGTGCTCGCGCTCATGCGCTACGGGCTCGTCGACCGCGGCGGACAAGGCCTCCACGACATCTGGGGGATGAGCAACACCACGGCGATGGCCGCCCTCAGCATGGCCGTCGTCGGCGTCTTCGCCGCCGCCCTCACCGCTACCTCCATCCGCGTGTTCAAGCGCGCCGCCGTCACATGAGCACTTCCGGCTGGGTCACATAACCAACGGCCCAGCCGGCTCCTTCCCCCGGAGAACCCCCCATGACGACGAACCTCTCAGCAGCCACGCGCGTGATCGCTCCGATCGCCGCCGAACCGGCTACACGACACCGACCGGAGCCCCGACGGCTCCGAGTCCTACACCCGAACGCGCTGTCCTCGCTCCACGACTACCGATCCGCCGGTGGCCTTCTCGGCTTGGCTGTAGCCGAGGCGATGAGCCCGGAGGAGATCGTCGCCACCGTGCTCGAGTCGGGATTGCGCGGCCGCGGTGGCGCCGGCTTCCCGGCCGGCCGCAAGTGGCAGACCGTCGCCGACAACGCCCTGGGTGGACCGCCCGCAACCGTTGTCGTCAACGGCGCCGAAGGCGAGCCCGGCACGTTCAAGGACCGCAGCATCCTGCGCCGCGACCCCTTCCAGCTCATCGAAGGAGCGTTCATCGCCGCCCGGGCAGTGCACGCCGACCGGGTGATCATCGCCCTCAAAGGTTCCTTCGCCACCGAGGTCGAACGGACACGGGCCGCGCTGGCCGAGATGCGGGCAGCGAAGGTGCTGCCCGACTCGATCGGCTGCTCCGTGTTCGAAGGGCCAGACGAGTACCTCTACGGCGAGGAGAGCGCCCTGCTCGAGACGATCGACGGCCGCGGTCCCTTCCCCCGCATCGTCCCTCCCTACCGCGTCGGCCTGCTCGGCGACGACCCCCACCGTCGGGTCGACGCCGGCCCGGCGTTGGTCAACAACGTCGAGACGATCGCCAACGTCCCCAACATCATCGCCCACGGCCCCGGCTGGTTCCGCTCCATCGGCACAGCCGACTCGCCCGGCACCGTCGTGTCCACCGTCACCGGGGACGTCAACCGCCACGGCGTCGGCGAGATCGCCATGGGGACCCCGCTGTGGCACATCCTCGAGAGCATCGGTGGCGGACCGCTGGCGCCGGTCAAGGCAGTACTCAGTGGCGTCGCCAACCCGGTGATCCGCGGTGACCAGCTCGACGTGGCCGTCAGCCACGAAGGCATGTCCGGCATCGGCGCCGGCCTCGGCTCGGCCGGGTTCATCGTCTTCGCCCAGCCCACCGACATGGTCGCCGTCGCCGCCGGCGTCGCCCGCTTCCTGGCCGTCGAGTCCTGCGGACAGTGCACCCCGTGCAAGACCGACGGCATCGACCTGGCCACCCTCCTCGCCCGCCTCGCTCGCTCCAACGCCACCGCCGCCGACCTCGAGGTCATCGAACAGCGCATCAGCACGGTCGGCTATGGCGCCCGCTGCTACCTGGCCGCCCAGCAAGAGACCGTGCTCACCAGCATCTTCAACGAGTTCGGCGACGAGTTCCACGCCCACCTCACCGGCAACGCCGCGCCGGCCGAGCCGGCGCTCATCTCCGAGCTCGTCGACATCCGTCGCGGAAAGGCGATCCTCGACGAGCACCACCGCCACAAACAGCCCGACTGGACCTACCGCCCCAAGGCGTCAGGTTCAACCCCGGTCGAACTCAGGAGCCGATACACGAGCACGCCGACGCGATGACCAGCGTCAACGAGAGCTCAACGTCGCCCACTCCTGGTCTCGGTCCCCACACGATCACCCCCAAACCTCGCCCCCCAACCCTCTCGGAGGCATCACCATGTCCACATCCCCCACCGGTCAGCTTGTCCGTTGGCCGATTCCTATCGGCCCGCCGACCCTGCCATCGCACGCCCTGCGGACGGCGCAAGCGGCAACCCTGGCCGCGCCTCGCCTGCGCTATGACCCCTTCTCCCGCCTGATGTTCTTCACCGTCAACGTGCTCTACGGCCGGCCACCCTCGCTCGCCAAGTTCCTGGTCCTCGAACACCTCGCCCGCATCCCCTACCAGACGTGGGAACGGGTCGCCCAACGGGCGATCGCCCGCACCGCAGGACGCTCCCATCTCGCCCTGCGAATCATGGACCGCGTCGTCGAGGCCCGAGCACAACAGGACAACGAGCAGTTCCACCTCCTGATCATCGACGAGCTGCTCATACGCCGCGGCGCAGCACCGGGTCGTTTCCGCTACCGGATCATGCCCCGACTGCTGGCCGGCCCGTGGCACGCCTTCACCTGGCTGCTCCATCTGATCCGCCCGGCGTGGAGCTACCGGCTCAACGCAAGCTTCGAAGACCACGCCGAACACGAGTACATGCACTTCGTCGCCCAGCATCCCAAACTCGACCACGAACCCGTCGTCTGTGACGCCGCCCACGACTACGGACGCTTCGACACCCTCGGCGACCTGCTCCGCCAAATCGGCCACGACGAACGAGTCCACAAACTCGAAAGCCTCGCCGCCCACCAACGGCGCCAACCCTCCAACGACACCTACCACGACGACTCCGACCGCGACTCACGCGCCGCATGACGATGGACGATGCCGACGCGGTGACTGAGTGATGGCCGAGTCCGACGACATTCGCCGACCAGGCACTGGAGCACAGGCGCTCGCTGTACTCGTCTCGCCGGGGAGCAATCATTCTCGGGTAGCACGCGAACACGTTCGCCGTCGGCATGGCGGCCGATGGCTGACGATCACGTGATCGGCGGCACTTCGACCGACGCCCGCTCCACCGTGACCACCAGGGCTTCGCTGGCGATCGCGAACAGCCGCTTGCCGAGCTCGGCGGTGGCCTCGCTCGGGCGACCGGTCACGCCGTTGCGTGACAGGTTGTCGGCGGTGTAGCGGAACACCAGGCCGACAGTACGGTCGGGATCGTCGGCGGTGTCGATCCGCTCTTGCGCCACCAGCTCGGGGGCGATCGCCAGCATCACTGCCGTCTCGGCGCGGTTGGCGTGCACGTCGACGCCGTCGGCCGTCATCTCGGCGGCGAGCTGGGGGTCGAGGTCCCACCAACTGATCGCCCCGACCTGGAGGTCGGCCCGCTCGAACCGAAGGTTGTCGGTCGCGACCGCGAGCGCGGCAGCGTTACCCGCGTGGGCGTTGACGAAGAGGACCTTGCGGACGCCTGACTGGGCGAACCACTCGGCGTACTGCCGGGCGACCGTTGCCAGCTGCTCGGGCGTCAGCGAGACCGTGCCGGGCAACCGTCTGCCGTGTCCGAAGCTGCACCCCACCGAGATGGCCGGAGCGACCAGCGCCGCGGTCCGTTCGGCGGCGGCCTCGCACAGCGTCTCGGCGATCATGGTGTCGGTGCACAGCGGCAGATGGGGACCGTGCTGCTCGGTGGCGCCGACCGGAACAAGCACGACGGTCGCTTCAGTCACGGCGGCGGCGAGGTCGGGCCACGTGAGCTGCTCCCACTTCGTGACCACGGTGCGCAGGCTAGCCACGCTCTGTCACTTCGAAGCTCGATCCGATTCCGCACCAACCGGTTCGAATTCTGTTGCTTGCAAACCAGGACTATGCAACTTTCGACGTGTCCATTACGATTGGCGTCGACATTCAAAAGGGGGGTACGGGGAAACTCCACCTGCGGCGACGGCGCTTGTTGGAATTGAGCCCGTTCTCGTGATCGCACCGGGGGTGTGGCATGGTTCGACGTCGGATCGGCGTGGTCGCTGCTGGCGTGATGCTGGTGGCCCTGACTTCTCTCGGCGGCACGCCGACGCGGGCGAGCACCGTCCCGGCGGACGGTGAGCCGATCGTGATCGGCGCCGCAGTGGCGCAGTCCGGAGGCTTCGAGCTCTACGACAACGAGGTCCTCGAAGGGGTCCGCTACCTGATGGACGAGTACAACGCTTCCGGCGGCATCGGCGGGCGGATGCTCGAGCTCGTCGTCGCCGACCACATGACCGATCCGGCGCAGGTCGAGTCAGCCGCCCGTGAGGTCCTCGATCAGGGTGCCGACGTCATGGTCGTGACGGCTGATTACGACTTCGGTGCAGCCGCCGCTCTCGCCGCCCAGGAAGCGGGCGTCGTCTCGATGGGAGGTGCCGGGGCAATTCAATTCGGCCGGTCGGGGCTGGGCCCGCTGCACTTCAACGTCTACCAGGGCACAGCGACGGAAGCCGGTGTCGCCGCCGAGTACGCCCAGGCACAGGGCTTCGAGCGCCCGTACCTGCTGGCCGACACCAGCATCGAGTACTCGGCGACATTCTGTGAGCTGTTTGAGACTGCGTGGACGCAACTCGGCGGTTCGATCGCCGGGCAGCAGACCTTCCTCAGCAGCGATCCGTCGATCGCCAATCAGGTGAGTGCGGTGCGGGAGTCCGACGCCGATGTCGTGATCATGTGCTCGTACCCGCCGGGTGGGGCCAGCGCGGTCCGCCAGGTGCGCACCGGCGGGGTCGACCTGCCGATCATCGGCGGCGCCGCCTACGACGGCACGTTCTGGCTCGAGGCGATCCCCGACCTGTCGGACTTCTACTACCCGACGATGGTCTCGTCGGCGGGCGACGATCCGAGCCCGGCGGTCAACGAGTTCCTCGCCGAGGTCGATCCCGCCGGCGGCGCCATCTACGCGCTGTTCGGCTACGAGATCGTCGAGACGCTCAAGCTGGCGCTGGAGAAGAACGGCGGCGACACGGAGGGCACGGCGTTGGCAGCGGCGATCGAGACCTTCACCGACGAACCGCTGCTCGTCGGGCCGACCACCTATACCCCCGAGTGCCACGTTCCGCTCGGCCGGCCGATGGCGGTGTTGGAGATCCAGGATGGGACACCGGCGTTCCTGGAGTACGCGACGCCCAGGAGCTTCCCGACACGACCTGCTGAGACCGACACCGCATTGGCGCAACCGGTCACAGTGACGACGGTGCCGCTTCGGCTCGAAGCGCTGGGTGTGTCGGTTCACTTCGCCGGCATCAAGGCGGTCGAGGGTGTCGACCTCCACCTCGAGGAGGGCGAGATCCTCGGCCTGATCGGGCCGAATGGGGCGGGCAAGACGACGCTTGTCAACGCCATGTCGGGGTTTCAGCGGCCGACCGCCGGATCGGTCTGGATCGGCGGGATCGAGACCACCGACTGGAAGCCGGATCGCTGCGCCCGTCACGGGGTGTCGCGCACGTTCCAGGGGGCTCGGCTTTTCGGTGCCCTCTCGGTACGGGAGAACGTCGAGGTCGCCGCACTCGCTGCCGGGCACAACCCCAACGGGGCGGCGCGTCGGGGCGACGAGCTGCTCGAGCTGTTCGCCCTCACCGGCGTCGCCGACCTCCCCGCCCGAGCGCTGCCACACGGCGATGAGCGGCGCCTCGGCATCGCCCGCGCCCTGGCCAGTCAGCCCCGCCTGCTGCTCATCGACGAGCCCGCCGCCGGCCTCAACGAGGACGAGAGCGACGAGCTGCTCGAGGTGTTGGCGTCGATCCGCGCCGATCTCGGCTGCGGGCTGCTCGTCATCGAGCACGACATGCGCCTCGTGATGCGCCTGTGTGACCGCCTGCAGGTCCTCGACCACGGGCGGACGATCTTCGTCGGTGCGCCGCCGGATGCGCAGCGCGCCGAGGCGGTGCTCGAGGCGTATCTCGGCGCGACGTGGGCTGGTGAGGATGCTCGCAGTTCGTGACTTGACGGTGCATTACGGGCGCATCGCCGCCGTGCGCGGGATCAGCTTCAGCGTCGATCCCGGCGAGCTCGTCGCCATCGTTGGACCCAACGGCGCCGGTAAGACGACGACGCTCTCGGCGATCATGGGCGTGGTCCACCCGTCGGCGGGCGACGTGATCCTCGACGGCGTGTCGATCAACGGCGCGTCACCGGAATCGGTCGTCCGCCGCGGCGTCGTGCTCGTCCCAGAGGGCCGGCGCATCTTCGGGACGCTGACGGTGGCCGAGAACCTGATGCTCGGTGCGACAGCACGGCCGCAGCGCCGCGAGGCGCAGGTCGAGATGGAGCGACAGCTTGATCGCTTCCCGGTACTGCGGTCACGGTTGCACGGACCGGCCGGCCGGCTGTCGGGCGGCGAGCAGCAGATGTTGGCGATCGCCCGCGGCCTGATGTCCGAGCCGCGCCTTCTGTTGCTCGACGAGCCGTCGCTCGGCCTCGCCCCGATGATGGTCGAGCGTGTGCTCGAGTCGGTGCTCGGGCTGCGGGACGAGGGCGTCACCGTCGTGCTCGTCGAACAGAACGCCCACCGGGCGATCGAGCTGGCAGATCGCACGTACGTGCTGCGCACCGGCCAGATCCGGATACGCGGGACGAAGGAGGAACTGGTGTCGCGAGCCGAGCTCGCCGACCTCTACCTCGGCGTGGAGCGCACATGAACGTTGATTGCGTTCCCCGGCCACGCAGGCCGTCATTGCGTTCCCCGGCCACGCAGGCCGCTTGTGGCCGCTCCTCGGCTGGCGCCTCGTCGCTCACACCAAGACTCGGTCTGGCGCTCACTCGCTCGCACGCTCTGAGGGCCGTCCCATGAACATCGTTCAGGATGTCATCGACGCCCTCACCGCGGGCAGCTTCTACGCACTGTTCGCCCTCGGCATCGCCCTCATCTTCGGCATCATGCGCCTCGTCAACTTCGCCCACGGCGAGTTGATCATGGCCGGCGCTTACGGCGTGTACGTCGTCCAGGACCTGCCCTGGCCGCTGGTCGTCGTCGCGTCGATCGTCGTTGTCGTCGTCCTCGCGCTGATCGTCGAGCGGGTCGCCTTCCGACCGGTGCGCGGGCGGAGCGCGGCGACGCTGCTGATCACCTCGTTCGCCGTCAGCTTCTTCCTCCAGAGCCTCGCCCGCATCGTCTTCACCACGCTGCCGAAGTCCGCCGACATCACGCCGGCGTTCCGGCGATCGATCGAGATTGGCGATCTCAGGATCAGCTGGCTGAGCGTCATCACCATCGCCGTCACCGCGGTGCTGCTCGTCGGCCTCGCCCTGTTCATGAACCACACACGAGTTGGCGTCGAGATGCGGGCGGCGGCCGAGGACTTCGAGATGGCCCGGCTGTGCGGTGTGCGCGCCAACCGCGTCATCGCCATCGCCTTCGCGATCAGCGGTCTGCTGGCCGGCGCGGCTGCGGTGTTGCTCGTCGGTCAGACGGGAAGCCTCAGCGTCACGATGGGACTCACGCCGGTGTTGTTCGGGTTCACCGCGGCGGTCATCGGCGGCTTAGGCAGCCTGACCGGGGCAGTGCTCGGCGGGTACCTGCTCGGTGGGGCAACCGTCGTGCTGCAGAATGTGTTGCCGTTCGAGCTCGGCGGCTACCGCGACGCCTTCTTGTTCATCGCCGTGTTCGCGCTGATGGCGCTGCGTCCTGGCGGCCTGCTGCACGCCATCGGTCTCGAGGAGCGAGTGTGACCAGTCGCCTCAAGTCGACGGCCGCGCTGTTCGTCGGCCTTGCGGCGATCGTGGTCGCCGCCACCTACCTCGGCTCGCTCGGCTCGAACACGATCGATCGCTCGGTCGTCAACGCCCTCGTCCGGCTGATCCTCGCCCTCGGGCTGAGCACGTTCGTCGGTCTCTCCGGTGTCTTCTCGTTCGGGCACATGGCGTTCATGGCCGTCGGTGCCTACACCACAGCCGTGCTGACGATGTCGCCGATCCAGAAGCAGCTGCAGCTCCCTGACCTGCCGTGGTCACTGGGAACGTGGCACGTCTCGCCGATCCCGGCGGTCATCGTCGGCGGGCTCGTGGCTGCCGTTTTCGCCCTCGTTGTCGCCGTGCCGTTGATGCGCCTGTCCGGCCTCACCGCCTCGTTGGCAACGGTGGCGTTGCTCATCACCATGCGTGTCGTCAACCAGAACTGGGAGACGTTCACGCGTGGCACTCCCGGCCTCATCGTCGACGCGCCGGCGCCATCTAAGGAAGCGATGCTCGCGTGGACCCTCGTCCTCCTGCTCGTCGCCGTCGTGTTCAGACGAGGCTCGCTCGGGCGCCGGCTTGCCGCCTCCCGCGAGGACGAGCCGTCGGCACGCTCCCTCGGCATCCGCGTCTGGTGGGAGCGAGGTGTGGCGTGGGTCCTGTCGGCGTTCATCGTCGGGGTCGGCGGCGGCCTGTTCGTCCTCTACTTCGGCAACATCAACCCCGACAGTTTCTACATCTCGATCACATTCACCGTGCTGGCGATGCTCGTCGTCGGCGGCCTCACGAGCATCTCCGGTGCGGTGGTCGGCGTCGTCGTCGTGACCGCGGTCCTCGAATTGCTGCGCCAAGTCGAACGCGGGCTGTCGATCGGACCGTGGACGTTGCCGACTCGTTCGGGCATGAGCGAGCTCGGACTCGCCATCGTGCTGCTCGCCATGCTGGTCGTGCGTCCCGATGGCCTCGTGCCGTCCGAGTTGTTCATCTCGCGTCCACGAGCCGATCCGGCGACCCCTCCCGCTGCCGCCCCTGATCCACCACGCGTCGATTCCGACGTAGCCGGCACCGACGCCGGCGTCCGAGACGACGCGCTCCAGAACCGAGGAATGACATGACCCATCCACCCGGTGACCTCGCAGTGCTCGAGACACCACTGGCGCAGACGCTGCTGGCCTCGACGACACCGGCTCGGCTGAGCTACGTCGCCCGCAACGGGACCCCTCGAGTCGTGCCGATCTGGTTCCACTGGAACGGCACGCAGCTCGTGTTCGGGACCTCACCCGGAAGCCCCAAGCTGGCAGCGATCACTGCCAACCCAGCCCTCGCCGTCACCATCGACACGATCGTGTGGCCGTACCAGGCGCTGATGATCCGCGGTCGCGGCGAGATCGAGGTCGTCAAGGGGATCGTCCCCGAGTACGTGCTGTCGGCGGAGCGCTACTTCGGCGTCGAGAACGGCCGGGCCTGGATCGAACAGATCAGCCCGCGCTACCCCGAGATGGTGCGCCTGACGCTGATGCCGACCTGGGCGTGGCTGCTCGACTACGCCGAACAACCCGAGCCGCGCTGAACCTCCGGAGCTGAGCATGGACACCCTCGAACAACCAGCCGCAGAACACGAAATCCTCGCCACGTCGCTCGCCGAACAGGGTGCCCAGCTCGCCCTCGCCGCGTGGGTCGACGTCTACGGGCGGCCGAAGTCGAAGTTCGTCCCGATCCACCGCCTGCCGACGCTGCTCGCCGGATCCGAGCGCTACACGCCCCGCGGCATGGGCAACCTCGGGCACATGAACCCCAGCGAGGACGAGTGCGTCGCCGTCCCCGACCCGTCGTCGATGCGCGTGCTCAGCTGGGACCCGCGGGTCGTGTTCTTCAACGCCGACCTCCTCTACGGAGGCACCGAGCCGTTCGCCAACTGCCCCCGCTCGATCCTCAAGTCGGTGACGCGACGGGCAGCATCGCTCGACTTTCGATTGATGCTCGGCGTCGAGACCGAGTTCTACGTGTTCCGGCGCGACGGCCTTCCCGATCTCGTACCGATCGCCCCGAGCAGCTCGCTGTTCCCGACACCCGCCTACGACGTCGAGTCGACGCTCGATTCGCTCGACTTCCTCGCCGAAGTAGCCCACCACCTCGCCGCCGCCGACTTCGGGCTTGTTCAGCTTCGATCACGAAGGCGGCAACGGCCAGTACGAGCTCGACTGCGCCCACGCCGAGGCGCTCGAGCTCTGTGACCGCCTCGTCTACCTTCGCCTCCTGCTGCGTCACGTCGCCGGGCGCCAGGACTGCTTCGTCACGTTCATGCCCAAGCCGATGCGGACTCTGTGGGGATCCGGCGCGCACATGAACATGAGCCTCGAGTCGCTCGACGGCACCAACCTGTTCCTCGAGCCGCGCGACGACGGCCGGCGAGTGTGGACCGCGAAGGCACGCTCGTTCATCGCCGGCGTGCTCCGCCACGCTCCAGCGCTGTCGGCGCTCACCTGCCCGACGGTGAACTCGTACAAGCGGCTCGTGCCGCACCTCGCCGATGGCAGCGTCTCCTGGGCACCCGTGTGGGCGACCTACGGCGACAACAACCGCTCGTGCATGCTCCGGCTCCCGGCCAATCGCCCCGCCATCGAGAACCGGGCCGTCGACATGACCGCCAACATGTACCTCGCCGCGGCGTTGACGCTGGCGGCCGGTCTCGAGGGGATCGAGCTCGACCTCGACCCCGGCGAGCCGGTGCCCGACGACACGTCGAGTTGGGACTCGGCCGTCGAGAGCAAGGGTCGTCGACTGCCGCGGACGCTGCTCGAAGCGATCGACGCCTTCGACGAGGACCCGCTCGTCCGTGACACCTTTCCGCACCACTTCGTCGACGACTACCTGGCGATGAAGCGCCAGGAGTGGGAGGAGTACCACGCCGACGTCTCGCCCTGGGAGGTCGACCGCTACCTGTTCAACGTGTGAGGAGGAACCCATTGCGCGTGCTCTACGTCAACCCGATGGAAGGCGAGGTGAACCCGGCGATCGACGCGATCGCCTACGGGCTTCAGCACTCCCTCGACAAGGCCGGCATCGACGTCCGCATGGTCGTCGCCGACTTCCGCGATCCGCACTGCGCGGCGCGGACGGCCGAGGCGATCCATGCCGGCATCGACGTCAGGCGTCGAAGGCATCGCCTACTACGCCCTCGACCCGACCGAGCCCGCCGCCGCCGTCGCCGCCGCCCGTGCCGCCGGCATCCCGGTGTTCACGTTCGTGCGCCCGTACTTTCCCGTGAACAGCGCCTTGCTGTACCCCAACTTCAACCACGGCGTGTGCATGGCGGAGTGGCTCAGCGAGCGCCTCGGCGGCGAGGCACGGCGTCGCCATCATCGGTGGACCGGACACTCCCGACGACGCCGAGGAGGTAGCCGGGCTGCTCTACGCGTTCCGTCGTCGCGGTGTCGGCGTCGCCAACGATCCGACCGATCCTGCGTGGTGCAACCTGACCGACGTCGCCGCCGGCGGAGAGGAGGTCACGCTCCGCCTGCTCGAGCAGTTCGATCGCCTCGACGCGCTCGTGCCGTACAACGACGAGACGATGCTCGGCGCGCTCGCCGCCTTCGACACGGTCGGCCGTCCCGACGGGTTGACGCTGATCTCCCGCAACGGCTCACCACAAGCCGTCGACGAGGTGCGCGCCGGGCGGTCGCAGGGCACGTGGGATCTCGACGCCTCCGGGATCGGGACCTCCCTCGGCGACACCATCGTCCACCACCTGACGGTCGAGCCGCTCGACGGCCACCTCGGCATCAGCCCGGTCGGGCGGATGATCCACGCCGGCAACCTCGACAGCTGGCGGCCGTGGACCGACCGGATCGACGTCCGTCCCTTCACCTTCGGCCTCGACTAGCGATTGGAGCAGGAAATGCGCGCTCTCTACGTCAACGCGATGGACTACGGCGCCAACGCCGGCGTCGACGCCATCGCCCATGGTCTCGCCCACCGGCTGGCCCAGGACCAGATCGAGATGCGGGTGATCTACGCCGACTTCCGCCAGCCACGACTGGCAGGCCCAGCAGGCCGAGCGGTGCGGGCCGGCGTGGCGGCCGGCGTCGACGCCATCGTCGTCTACGTCCTCGACGCCGCCAACCCCGCCGAAGCCGTCGCCGAGGCGCGGGCCGCCGGCATACCGGTGTTCACGCTCGAGCGACCGCACTTCGCCGTCGACGGGTGCGTCGTCTACCCGAACTTCAACCACGGCACGTACATGGCCGAGCACCTCGCCACGCTGCTTCCAGCCGGAGCGGAGGTCGGCTTGATCGGCGGGCCGGACGTCGTCGACGACATCGAGCTGCTCCTCGGCATCCAACACGGTCTGCGTTCGCAGGGCCTCACCGCCGTCAACGATCCCTTTGATCCGCGCTACAAGAATGACTCCGACGTCGCCGAAGGCGGGCACGAGAAGACGCTCAACCTGCTCGCCGACTTCGCCCATCTCGATGGGCTCGTGCCGTACAACGACGAGACGTTGCACGGCACGCTCGACGCGCTGCGCGAGACCGGGCGCCTCGGCGAGATGATGATGGTTTCGCGGAACGGGACGCCGAAGGCGGTCGAGGCGATCCGCCAAGGCCTGCACCACGGCACGTGGGACCTCGACTGCCCCGGGATCGGCGCCACCGTCGGCGAGCTGGTCGTCCGCCAGCTCATCGGCAACGAGGAGCTCGACGGCTTCTGCGCGGCCAGCCCGATCGGGCGGATGATCACTCCCGAGAACGTCGACCGCTGGGTCCCGTGGTCGGAACGGATTCCCTACGATCCACTGCCCGTCGGCGTCTGAAGAGGAGCATCGTGCTCGACGACATGGACAAGCGCATCGTCCGGGTGCTACAGAAGAACGCGCGAACGCCGAACACCGAGATCGCCCGAGCCCTCGGCGTCACCGAGACGACGATCCGCAACCGCGTCGCCCGCTTGCTCGACGAGAAGCAGATCGGTGTCGTCGCAGTCGTCAACCCCGAGGCCACCGAAGCGACGATTTCGGCGTTCCTCGAGATCAGCCTTCACCCGAAGAACCTCGACGCCGTCGTCGAGAAGCTCCGTGCACGCGGCGAGGTGCGTTATCTCGGCCTGACGTTGGGGCGGGCGCAGATCATCATCGAAGCGTTCTTCCGCGACCACGAACATCTGCTCGCGTTCCAGACCGGGGTGGTGGCGACACTCCCCGGCGTCACTGCGGTCGAGACCGCCATCGTCGTCCGCGTCGCCAAGTTCTCCTACGAGTGGGAGATCTGATCGTCAGCTCGTGCCGCGATGTGGGATGGCTTGCCATACCCATCTCCGTGAATCCAACCGGATCTGTCGATCGCCGCGCCGAGACGGACGCCAGATCGCGCACCCATAACGACGACCCAACGCACCTCGCCATAACTTCAATCAGGCATGGACGTCCGTTGTAGCAACTGCCAGCCGGATCGCCCGGGGGCGACTCGCACGCCATCACCGTCTCGTTCGGTCGCGGTCTCGGCAGGCCACGAGCAGGCAGGTCTCGCTCGAGCGCTGCCAGGGCATCGAGTGCCCCGGCTTCGGTCCCGTCAGAAACCGATCGTTGGCGCTGCCGCAACGACGGCGAACATCGTGAGGGCCATCGAGAATCGGCCGAAACGCGCGGCTTCGTGGATGGTCGACACGAACCATTTCCGCTCACCAACCTCGAGTTGGCCAGCGTCGACGAGGTCATCGGCGAGGCTCGACATCGAGAAGCACCCCTCGGGCGCTGGTGACTCGTCCGGATCCCACGCATTCCAGTGCTGGGTGGCCGTCGTCCGAGCCACTAGTTCGAAGCCGAAGTCGGCGACGAGGTCGGCAAGCCGCCGCCCGACGTTGGATGGTCGGCCTCGTTCGGTCCTCATGGCGTCGCGGACTCGTGTCGCGAGATCGTCGTCACCGACGTCCAGCTCGAAGGTCGACCAGTCAGTATCGACAAGCGAGACGAGGCCACCTGGACGCAGCACCCGGGCCATCTCAGCCACCGCTGCTCCGGGATTGGACAGCCACTGCAGCGTCCGTTCGGATCGCACGACGTCGAAGCAGTCGTCCGGCTCGTCGAGTGCGACGGCGTCGCCCACCGCGAAGCGGACACGACATCTCGCGGTGCGCGCCCTCGACCAAGCCCCCGCGATCATCTCAGCAGAGGCGTCGACGCCGACCACCTCGCCCTCGGCGCCGAGGTCAGCGCCAGGCGCGAGGGCTGCATCGCCGAGGCCACAACCAACATCCAGAAGCCGCTGACCATGCTCGAGACTCAGCTGCTGCCGCTCCCATGCGCGCAGCCGCCGCGTCGCCTCCCCGCGGCGGTCGCGTCCATCGTCGAGAGGAGAACCGCGGCATTCGAGTCATCATCGACCCGCCCGTAGCCGAGCCCATGCGTCTCCTCCGCCTCCATGCCATCGAGGCTAGGACTCCGACTGTCGGCCCCACGTAGCCGCGGCGACCGAATCGGCGGAAAGTTCAGGTCAGACGGCTGGCTCGCGTTTCCGTGCGGCGCGTCCCACGACACCGAATGTCGTAACAGAACGACACCGCGGAAACGGTCGCGGCGCGCTCCTAACGAAAACCTCTCGTGCATTTGCGCTCCTCCCCCAGAGCCGGCTGCGGGTTTAGATGCCGTATAGAGCGACGGCGCCGAGCCACGAGGCATACGACCCGGCGAATCCTTCCGACAGACGTGCGGCGGCCACGACGCGCAGCCACATGCCGAGCTCATCGGCGCCGATACTCCGTCGCTCGCTGCCGTAGCGCCGGACGTGGTCCATGAAGGACATCGTCGCCTTGTCCGTCGCGTTGGCCCGCAGGAGAATCGTCCGGGCGAAGTCCGCGGTGGTCGGCCCCGTCGCAGCGGCGACCCAGTCGATCACCTTCCAGCCCGTGTCGGTGACTATGACGTTGTCAGGATGGAAGTCGAAGTGGCACAGGCCGACGTCGCCCGCCCCTTCGGTGACGTAGCGGCTCAACTCCGACCTGGTCCTGTGGGGCAAGCCGCTTCGTTCGATCTCATCGGTGAGCCGAGCGACGAGCTCGGGTGAGCTTGGCACGTCCGCCGCGTGCAGCGCGATGTGGAGCTCGACGAACGCTTCGGCGAGCGGCTCAACGGACTCGCTCGACCCAACCAGCTCGGCCAGAGCTGGTCCCTGGAGCCGACTCAGCACCAGTCCGTGGCGACCATCGACCACGGTCGTTGCGATCACATCCGGGACTGGCAGGCCACTACGGCCGACTTCGCGCAAGATCGTCGCCTCGTAGACAGCCACCCCGTCGAACTCCGGTCGATCGACCTTCACGACCGTCTCGTCGTCGACAGCGAAGACCTCGGCCATCCGGCCCGCACCGATGAGTTCCATCGCTCGACAGTCCTAGCGCCACCAGCCGCGGGGTGCCTGGTCGGGCACTCCCACGATCGCCGCCTGCTACACCAACGGCGACTCGCCGTTCGACGGGTCGATGCAGTAGCGGTTGGACGGCGTGTGAGCGCCGATCTGGCGGCCTGAACAGACGCGCCGGTGTTCCTTCAGACGCCGAAGACCGCTGCCCCTCGGAGGCGGGAGTCTCGGGCGCAAAGTAGGTCAGTCAGCGCCCGTTCACCGGTCGGTGTAGACGTAACGACGCAGTCGCACGGAGGTATCTACGTCGGGAGCGTCGGGTGACATCGAGGCCGGTCGAGGCTGCTGCGGGTGGACGGTGTAACCGGCATCGAAACGCGTGCCGGGCACGTCGGTGCCGTAGCGCTTGGCTTGATAGTCGAAGCCGTAGTGGTCGAACAGACGCCGCTCGTGCTCGGGGGACAGACCCGACTCGGCGGACGTGCCGACGATGTCGAGTTCGTGGGGATCGACGTGAGGGGCGTCCTTGATGTGGTCTTTCGTCCACGGCAGACGCAGATAACCCTCGCTGGTGTCGAGGGTGGCCCCGGCGATCGGTACGAAACTCGTGTTCATCCCGAAGAACCCGGTGCGCAGGGCGAAGAACTCGGGGCGCCGGGAGATGTCGTCGTAGTACACGTCGGTGATCTCGCCGACCTTGTCGCCGTTGCGGTCGTAGGCATCGGTGCCGATCCAGCCCTCGTAGCTGGAGATGCTGGGCGTTTGCATGAGTGGATACTCCTCGGTTGGTCGTCTGATGGTCTGGGGTTGGGTGGTCGGCCCGTCAGTCCGAGTAGGGCGTTGGTTCCCGCCGTTGCGGGCACCTAGACGGCGAAGCGAGTTCGACCACGACAACCCCGATTACTCGCGACGACCCGATGAGCCGCCGTGGAACGTTGCGCCACCAGGCGCAAGTGACGCCGCGATGACCGGCGAATGAACAGACCGGCGAATGAACTGTTGGTGCAGGGCATTGTCGCTTCATCCGGGACGTGGAATCTTGATCAGTGGTGCGAGCCTGGCAGGTGGACCGCTCGGGGCGCTGATGTTGTTTGCGCTGTTTTGCTGCTCCCTGGTCGTTGCCGTTGCCGGCGGCTGGGCGGCCGGACGTCACGAAGAGCGAATCCTCGACGAGATCGCTGCCGACGCTTCACAGCGGCGCCGCGTCGCAGGCTGCCCAACCCGTGCGACGCGCTGCTCGCGCAGCGAGCCGTCATCGCCCACGTCCTCGCCGAGTTCGGGTCGTCGTTTCGGCAGACCCGCGCCGCCAACGAAGCCGCGGATAGTCGGCGGCGGGTGAGTTCAGCCTGAGCCGCGACCCGGCTCCGCGCTGTCGAGGTCTACCCACAGTGGCGATGACGACGGCCAACGTGACAAGCCGACGCCGACCACAACACCCACAACCAATTCGACACCTCCGATCTGTTGGCACCTCGACGGCACCCCTCTCGCCAGCGCGGCTGGACGAGGCGGGCGGCCGCCGTTCTCAGCGACGTCCACGTTCTTCGCAACTGACGCTCAGCCACTCGCATCGGAGATGCGCTAGACGTGACTGCTCGCCACGGCAAGCAGTCACGGCGAGCGCGAGCTCGTCAGAAGGTCCGTAGCTGATGCCGTTATCTCAGATTCCGAACCCCGCCAAGGTTGCGGACCTGCTGCACACCATCGGCGGTAGGTGCACGGCAGCGGGTTCCGTTGGCAAGCGCGCCGACGGAGTCAAGAGGTTCCGGCGATCGGACCGTGGCCGCATCGAACGGAACTACCGAACCACAGCACCGAATCACGGGCGACGCCTTGGCACAAGCCGCTGCGAACGAACGCAGGCATCACCGCGCCAGTGAGACGGCCCATATGGACCGGTTGCATCACCTTCCGCACCAGTGAAGCGGACGACGTCACCCGTTGATGCGCTCGATCGCGGCTGCGATCACTGGCATCGCTGACTCGAGGTCATGGACAGGTCGGGTCTCGATTTCCAAGAACTCTTCGAGTGCGAGGGCGGTCTCCAGGCCGAAGGCCAGCGCTGAGTCGCTATCGGCGATCCGATTGACCGCGAAACCGCCGGAGCCATCGCTGTACAGATACCAGCACAGCCGCTCGACATCGGGGTTCTCGGCCAGGTCGGCCTCGATCTTGCCCCAGATTGCCATCATCCGTTTGACCGCGTCGGGCCCGATCGGCCGCGACTTCCACGTCGTGCACAGCAACATCACGTGTCCCCTTTTCCTCCTTGCGGAGATAGGAGCAGCAGCGTACGCACGCTCGCGGGATGCCGACGCGGTTTGTCATGGTCCTTTGGCTCCGGCTGCGTCTAGACGTCTCGTCGCGGTAGCCGACCAGGGTGTCGACAAGTCGACACCGATCGTGGTTTGTGCCCGATCTGCACAGTCGTGCAGGAGTGTGACGACAGCCCGTGCCGCGTTGGCGACGGCGACCGGGTCGTCTGGCAGGCAGTAGGTGTCGGCGAGGTCGGCAGGTAACGCGTAAGGCTCGTGGTCGAGCAGGCTGGTCAAGCCGTAACCAGCGTCGGGGATCCGGTTGGCAGCGGCGAAGAGTCGCAGCGCCCATTCGCGAACCTGATCGAGCATTCTGCGCTGCCGTTCGAGGGGGCATATCGTCGGCCGTGGCGACGACCGATCCGCTCTGTGCGAGCCTGATCAAGGACCCGTCGTCTATCCTGCGGACTCCGATCGCGCAATGGTTCCCAAACCACCTGTCGCGAACCGTTCCAGCCGGCCGTGCGTAGTGATCACCAGTGAGGGGGACGCCGATTCGGGCGTCGTGGGAGGAGGAGCGATGAGCAAGCCGGTTGCGAGACGAGCACGGCTGATCACCGTCGGAGTTGCGCTGGCGGGCGTGTCGACGTCGCTGCTGGCCCTGCCGCCGAATGCGCTCGCCGCGATGCTCGTCGACCGGGCGGAGCTCGACCCCGACGAAGGCCTCAGAGTCGAGGGTGAGGATGCGGTACCGAATGCCGTTGTGTGGGTCACATCGGCGCAGTCGTCGGCCAGCAGCCCCGCCGATGAGGACGGTCGTTTCCGGGTGCTTGCCGCCAACTTCCAGTCGAGCAACTGCCAGGCGACCGTCACTGACGGTGCGACGTCGGTGCAAGTGTCACTCGACGAGTGCACTCCGACGCCGCCGACGACCACTCCGCCGCCGACGACGACCATGCCACCCACGACGACGACCACCACGACGACGACAACGGCGCCACCGACAACTACAACGACATCACCAACGACGACGACCACGACGCCACCTACGACGACCACGACGACAACAACGACGACGCCACCGACAACGACGACGACCACGACAACAACCACGACAAGCACGACAACCACCACGACGACGACACCGCCGCCAACGCTGGGGACGTTCGCCGATCTCCACGACCTCGTGCCGCACCGTTGCTACGTCGCGGCGACCAGCACCGTGGTCGCCGACTCGGTGGTCATCGGGATCGAGAACGGTGGTGCCGTCCCGGGAACCTTCCAAAGAAAGGCGTGCATCGCGGCGACCACGGCGTTCAACCCGGGGAGCGTCGGCGACACGTTCACCGTGACCGTCACGGCTCCGCCCGGCATGACCATCAGCCGCGTTCAGTACGTGCAGTCCGGCAACCGATTGCTGGAACGGAGCACCTACTGGCGGGCGAGCGGCACCGGTGAGTTGACGGCCGGCGGTGCCAGCGTCCCGTTCAGCTTCACCACGCCCAGCCTCGCCCGCTCGATCGACCTGACCGGCCAAAACGTGGAGAGCACGACGATCTCGGTGTCGATCTCGATGAGCGCTGGCCGCAGCGCCAACCAACCACGGGTCACCAACCCGCCGGGATCGGCGTCCATCTCGGTGACGAGCGCCAGGATCATCGTCGAGTACGCCTGACCGGCGGGCGCAGAGTCCCGCCCTACGGGTCGTACAGGGAGACACGGACAGCGCCAGGCCCGAACTGCCGCTCGGCACAGCGTCCCCCAACTCGTGCAGACCCGGCGAGCGCGCGCCCCGAACGTTCACACCGAATGCCGCCTCGCGAGCGCGACGAGCCGTGCCAGATGCGGTTGCCGACATGACGGCGGCGACGAGCACCGAACGACGAGGCTGAGCCCGTCGAGACGCACGCCGAACTCACTGGCATTTCTTGCTTCCGCAACGATCTGCCGGCGGTGGCCGGGATTCGTTGTGGTGATGTTCGTAGGGCCCACCTGCAGGTAGGCGCGGAGCAACGTTGCGGGCGCGCACGGGCGTCTCAGACGAGTGTTGCCGCGTCGACAGGACCGTTGCTGCGGACCTGCGCACGCCGGCTCCGATCGGGTAGGAGGCGGTCGTTTGCGTCGGCTTACTCCCGGGGTTGGAGTCCTTGATCCGTTTGGGCGCCGGGCGGATACTGGGCACTAGAGCCTCGCCCCGCGGCAAGGAAGGGGACGACATGGCGGATGGAACAGTCGTTTCGTTGGGCCTTACTCGGTGACGACCGCGGTGGAGTTCGGCGCCGACGGGTCGGCGTGTCGGATCGGTGGCCCGGTGGTTGGTCGCGGGCTTGACCCCGAATCGCGGAGACGGGAGTGCGGCACGTGGTGGGGGTGACTCGGGCGACTGCCGTGCCGTCCGCATCGGGTGTCGAAGGCGCTGACCACACCCACCGCCCGCGGTTGCACGCAAGGGTTCCGGGATGAACGATGACGACACCGTGCGATCGTTGGACGAGGAGCAGCGCGGCCAGCGATCCGGTCCGCCGTTTCGGCGCTCGAGCGGTCGCAGGCCGATCGTCAGCGAGTCTGGTGACCTCACCCGGAGCGGCTCGAGATCACCGCGTCGGATGATGTGGCGTTTCGCTGTTGCCCACCGGTGGCGGTTGAGATTGGGCGTGTGATGGACCTCGGTGGTCAGCCGGCGTCGGCGGCTACATCGCCGGCGCTGGTCGGCGCCGGTGAGGTTGGGCGCTCGTCTCGGCGGCGGCGTCCGTCGGGGCGGCCTCCTCCGTTGTCGCGTCCTTTGCAGACCACCGGGATCGGTTGGTTGATCGGTTTTGTGCTGGCGGTGGGGTCGTCGCTGGTGATCTTCACTGGTGAACTGCGTGGTCCGGCGGTGGCGGTCACCGTGGTCGACGATGCGGTCGTGCGGTGGCTGGCCGGGTTGGACGGTCCCGGTCTGTCGACGACGATGAAGGTTCTGGCGGTGCCGGGTTCGTGGCCGGCGATCACGGTGTTGGCGTGGGGTCTGTTGCTGGCGTTGATCGTCCTGCGACGGTTGCGGCATCTGCTCGTCGTGGTCGCCGCGTGGACGCTGCAGGGCTTCCTCATTCAGTACGTGCTGGGACCGATGCTGCGTCGGCCTCGACCGTTCGGGGTGGTGTTCCGGACCGATTGGTACGCCTGGGCGTTGCCATCCGAGCCGATGGCCGCCCTGGCGGTCACCCTCGTCGGGATCTTGTACGGTCTGGTGCCAGAGGGTCGCTGGCGTCAGCGTGGCAAATGGACCGCCGTGGTGGCGGTGGCGCTGGTTGCCGTTGCGCGGATGAGCCTCGGGGTGGAGGCGCCCACCGATGTGGTCGTAGGTGTGGTGATCGGGGTGACGATCGCGTTGCTCGGCTTTCGATGGTTCACCCCGAACGAGGTGTTCCCGGTGACCTACCGGCGGGGACGGGCCGCCCACTTGGACATCGGTGGCGCACGCGGCGAGGCGATCCGCCGGGCACTAGAAGATCAACTCGGGTTGGTCGTCGAAGAGGTCGAACCGTTCGGCTTGGCCGGGTCGGCCGGGTCGACGCCGCTGCGCATCAAGACCGCGAGCGCCCCGAGCGTGTGGTTGTTCGGCAAGTTGTATGCCCGCAGCCATTTGCGTGCCGACCGCTGGTACAAGCTCGGCCGCGAACTGCTGTATGGCCGGTTGGAGGACGAGAAGCCCTTCCACACCGTGCGACGGCTGGTGCAACAGGAGGACTACGCCCTGCACAAGCTGCACCTCGCCGGCCTCCCGACGCCGTGGCCTTACGGCTTCGTCGAGCTCACCCCCGAGCGGGAGTACTTGCTGGTCACCGAGTTCTTCGACCATGCGACCGAACTCGGCGACGCCGACATCGACGAACAAGTGGTCGACGACGGCCTGGCGCTGGTCCGCAAGCTGTGGGACAGCGGGCTGGCCCACCGCGACATCAAACCAGCCAACCTCCTCGTCCGCGACGGCCACTTGCTGCTGATCGACGTGGCGTTCGTGCAGGCCCGTCCGAGCCCGTGGCGCCAAGCCGTCGACCTGGCCAACATGATGCTGTGCCTGGCGTTACGGTCCGATCCCGAACTGGTTTACCAGCGGGCACTGCGCCAGTTCAGCGTCGCCGAGATCAGCGAAGCGTTCGCCGCTGCCCGAGGACTCGCCCTGCCCTCCCAGCTACGCCACATGCTGCGCGACCAGGGCCGGGATCTTCACGCCGAATTTCTCGACCTGCTCCCCGCCCGGCCCGAACCGATCAGGATCCAACGCTGGAGCGCCCGCCGCCTCGTCCTGCTGGTGTTGATGATCCCGACGGCGATCCTCCTCGCCGTCGCGTTCCGGGCCGTGCTCGTCAACAGTGACGCCACCCTGACGCCGCTGGGCGGCTACAGCCCCGGTTGCGAGCAGCTCGAACCGCTTTGGCTTGAGGCCCAATCAGTGCCCTCGGCCTCACTCGTCCCCTGCGTCCGATCACTGCCAGACGGCTGGTCACGCGGTGCTGCCAACGTCCGCAACGGCTGGTCAAGGTTCACCCTCGACCACGACCGCCTCGGAAAACCGGCCCTCGTCGTCCGGCTCTCCGCCCACTGCGACACCACTGGGGCGACCCCGACGCCACCAGACCAGCCGGGAACTCGACGATACGAACGCACCGCTACCGGCGATTCAGCGCAGACCACCTGGCACACCGTGTTTCCCGGAGGCTGCGTCACCGCCCAGCTCCGAGCTGGAAGCAACACCGACCAAACCGTCATCGACGAGGCGGCAGCCGCCATCGGCTTTACGACGCGCTCCACCCTTCAACAAGCACTCGAGCAACGCTCCAACGGACGACTCCACCTCGACCCCAGCGAAACCAACTAGGAGACCGCTGAGGGATCATCACGTCGGATGCGATGGCCGAGCCGGCGAGTCCCACCGCAAGGTCAGTGAATGACTGTGGACTGAACCGATCCGGCGGATCGGTGCCGACGCCGCGATCACTCCGATTACAACGACGGCCAGAATGACCTTCTCGATCGGTCCTGTTTCTCTGCCCATCTGGCCGAGATCTACGGCGCCTCGGTGTCGAAAGAGACGGTGACGAGGATCACTGAACGGGTCGTCGAGCAGATGACGGCGTGGCAGAACCGGCCGCTGGATCCGGTGTATCCGGTGGTGTTCATCGACGCCATCAACGTCAAGATCCGCGAGGGCCAGGTGGCCAACCGGCCGATCTACGTGGCGATCGGCGTCACCGTCGACGGGGAACGGGACATCGTGGGCTTATGGGCCGGCGACGGTGGCTGGGGAGGGCGCCAAGTACTGGCTGACGGTGCTCACCGAGATCCAGCAACCGCGGCACCGCCGACGTGTGCATCGTCGTGTGCGACGGGCTCAAAGGGCTGCCCGAGGCGGTCAACACGGTGTGGCCGCAAGCGATCGTGCAGACCTGTGTCGTGCACCTGATCCGCAACAGCTTCCGCTACGCCAGCCGCAAGGACTGGCCGGCGATCGCCAAGGATCTCAAGCCGATCTACACCGCCCCGACGCTCCGGACGTGCCAACGCCACAACGAGCCCGATCGTGAGCAACGTCATCACGACCAGTAGGACCATTCGAACGGCGCGAAGCAGCAACTCGAAAGCTTGCGACTGTCGGCGTCGTGCTCCTCGCGAGCGGTGAGGGGGTCGACCGGCGGGCGCCAGTTCCGCCAGTCAGCTCAGGGCTGGCGGCGTTACATACCAGTGATCGTTCGGGCGTCGACGAAGGATTCCTCGGCGACGGATGCGGCGTAGGTCTGGAGGTCGAGCGTCGACATCGCGGCACCTGTCTGGGAGGCCATGGCCGCGAGGGCTGCGATCTTGCGGTCGAGGTGCGTACGGTCGAGGGTGAGGTGGACGGCGAGTTCGTGGGGGTGGGCGCCGGTCGGTCGTTCGTCGGTCATGTAGACGCCCCACTGTTCGTAGAGCTGGCCGAAGTGGGCGAGGTGGTCGGTGGTGGGCCGTGCGTAAAGGAGGCGTCCGCGATGGCCGTGAAGCTCCCAGGCCTCGGTTACCCAGTGGTGCACGGCGACGTGGTCGGGGTGGAAGGTGATCCCGTCGGCGCCGAAGGTGAGGATGGAGTCCGGTTGAACGTCGTCGAGGAGTCGACCGATCAGCGTCCGGCCGCGACGGTCGTGGCGGTCGAGTTCGCCGTCGGGCAGTCCGATGAAGCGGTGATCGTCGACTCCGAGCACGGCCATTGCCGCGGCCGACTCCCACCGGCGCAGCCGACCGAGACGCTCGGGTGGCCAGGTCTCGGGATCCGGCGTACCGTGCTCGCCGGCAGTCACTGAGGCGCACACGACGCGCTGCCCGTTGTCGCGGGCGGCGGCCATCACGCCGCCGGCGAGGTACGTTTCGTCGTCGGGGTGGGCCCAGACGGACAGGATGGTGCCCAACTCGGCGATCGTGTGGTTGGTGGTGGTCGTGTGCGTCGTCATCGGCACGCCACCGCTGTGTAGTGGGCAGCGAGGTTGCCGTTTGCCTGTTGGCGGCCGCCGCCGATCGTCCGATGCGGGGCAACGATCTCGATGTCGTGGTTGTCGAGAGCGCCGTTGCCGGCGGCGGTGTTGCCTGGCTCGTCGACGGGGATGCCGTTCTCGCCATTTCCGACGGACCGGCGGTGTTCGATGACGGCGTCGTCGATGCTCACGAGCTTGATCCCATCAGAGTCGTTGGTCTCGGCATGGTTGCGGGCCGCGAGCACGTCAGTGGATCCATCGCGGCTAAGCGCGGCGGCCAGCACCGTCGGTGCGGCGAGAAGGCAGACGAGATGAGGCGTGAGGTGCGTGTCGATGGTCGTCATAGTGGGGTTTCCCGCTGACACGCCGCTGTCATGACCTGGCGCCTCACGTCAGCCGGTGTGACCGTGGTGTCAGCGCTGGCGTGCATCGTCGCCTGCCATGAGCACCTTCACTACGACCAACCCCGTGCAGTTGACCGAGCTGCCCATCGAACTGCTGGAGGGCTTCCGGGCCCGGGCCGGCGAGCTCGACCGGAACAACGGCTACTTCGACGACGACCTGGCCGAGCTCGGCGAGGTCGGCTACCTCGCGGCGGCCGTGCCGGCGCATTTCGGCGGTTGGGGCTTTGACCTGGCCCAGATGGCCGCCAGCCAGCGTCGTCTGGCTCGCTTCGCCCCGGCGACGGCGCTTGCGATGAGCATGCACACGTACTGGGTCGGCATCGCCGCCGAGCTCGATCGGGCCGGCGACGGCTCGCTGCGCTGGATGCTCGACGCCGCGCTCGCGGGGGAGGTGTTTGCCGCCGGGCACGCTGAGGCCGGCAACGACATCCCGGTCCTGCTGTCGACGTGCCGGGCCGAACGGGTCGCGGGTGGCTATCGCCTGATCGGTCGCAAGCAGTTCGGCTCGAACGGACCGGCGTGGACCTGGCTGGGAGCTCACGCCGTGGACGCCGACGCTCCCGGCGGTCCGCAGATCGTGCACGCCTTCGTCGAGCGCACCAGTCCCGGCGTGACCGTCGTGGAGACCTGGGACACGCTCGGCATGCGCCCGACGCAGAGTCACGACACGGTCCTTGACGCCGTCTTCGTGCCCGACGACCGCATCGGGCGGGTCGTCCCGGCCGGCGATGCCTCCGACCCGTTCATCGTGGCCATGGCGATGTGGCCGCTGTCGTTGATCGCTGCGGTGTACCTCGGGATCGCCGAGCGTGCCCTGGAGGTCGCCGTCGATGGCGCCCGCCGTAAGACCTCGATCGCCATCGCCCGCGGCGCCTACGCCTACAACCCGATGGTCCAGCACCAGGTCGCCGAGATGTATCTCGAGCTGGACGCGGCGACGGCAACGGTCGAGCGGTTCGTCGCCGACTGGGTGGCCGGCGCCGATCATGGCGACGCCTGGGTCCCCAAGGTGTACGCGATGAAGTGGCGAGCCGTTGAGGCCGCCAAGCGTGTGGTCGACCTCGCCCTCGACGTGGCCGGCGGAGCCGGCATGTTCCGGGGCAACGAGCTGGAGCGGCTGTATCGCGACGTCCGCTGCGGTGGCTTTCACCCCGGCAACGACGCCCTCACCCACGAGCTCGTCGGCAAGGCGGTGCTCGGTGTCCTCGCCGAGCAACCGAGATGGTGAGATCGATGCGCCCGAGCGCCACGACCTCCGCCACCTCGTCGTCGGTTTACGGCGTCGAATTGCAGGCCGATACCGATGCCGGCGCCGAGATGGTGGCGGCCAAGGCTTGGCACGACGTCCGCGCCGGCGGCTTCATGCACCCGGTCGGTGCCAACCGGGCTGCCGGCCTCCTCGCCCGCACCGCCCTCGGCGCACCGCTGGACTGACGACGATCAGCGCAGCGCACGCAGCGCGAGCTCGACGGCGGCGTCGCCGTCGAGTTCAGCGCCCTCCGCAAGCGCACCCTCGTAGGTGTCGTCGCCGAGCGCCTCCCGCAACCGGTGGCCGAGCTCGGCCAGCGCCACCTCGTCCCCGCCGAAGATGCGGTGACCGGCCGGCGTCGCTTGGACCGAGCCAGTCAACACTGCGGCCTCGTGAGATCGACCGAGGCGAGTGAGCAGTCCGGCGATCGAGCGAAGCATCGTCCACTGCGTCGACCACATCCCGGCACGACGCCAATGGATGATCAGACGCCGGTAGTCCTCGGCGGCGACGAGCGGATCACCCAGCCGGGCTTCGATCGACGCCTTCGACGTGCCGGCAACTCCGGTGACGAACGATGCGCCCGTCAGCTCGGCCAGCTCGACTGCTTTGGCAAGGCGATGCCGTGCCCGCTCCACGTCCACGCCGAGCTCGGCCTCCCCGGCGCAATACCACACGTAGGCGGCATGCGGCGTGCGAGCATCGCCGACCTCCGCCAGTAGCGCCGCCGCCTGCGGGGACGCCGCGCCGTCGCCGATGTAGGCGAGAGCGAGCAGCTCGGTCGCTCTCGGCATCAACGGCGCGACCGTGCCGTCGGAGACGGCTGCAGCGGCTCGCCGATACCACGCCGCGGCCTCGTCGAGCTGGCCCTCGAAGAGCGCATAGTTGCCCCGCACCATCCCGACGACCGCCGGGACGTCGCCGTCCCGCTCGCCCACGCGCACGGCGCGTGCGCTGCGTACACCAGCCTCGGTCACGTCGCCGGCCATCCACGCCGCATAGGAGGCGACCGCCCACACCGGCGACGACAGCGGGCCGCGGTCCTCGGTGTCCATCGCGACGACCCGCTCAGCCCAGCCGAGGACTTCGGGGCGGAGACGGAGCACCCCGTAGCTGACCAACGCGACGACCAACCTCCCGGCGAGCTCGACCTCACCGCGATCTAGCAGCCAGCCGAAAGCCACCCGCAGCTCCGGCAGGGCAGCATCGATGTCGGCGATCACGTGCTCGGACCCGAGCAGTCGGCGTTCCTCGGCCCACTCGACGAAGTGCCGAGCGTGGCGCGCTCCAGCCACCTCGGCACGACCCTCGACGATCAGCCGTTCGACTCCGAACGCCCGCAGCGTCTCGAGCAGGGCGAAGCGTCGGCCACGTACCCGGACCACGAGCGAACGTTCGGCCAACTGATCGAGCACCGTGGCGGCACGGCGAACGTCGATACCGCAGACGTCCGCTGCGTCGTCGACGGTGAAGGCACCGGCGAAGGTGGACAGGTCGGCGAAGCTTCGACGCAGCTCGGCATCGAGCAGCTCGTAGGACCACGACACCGCCGCCGCCAACGAACCGTGGCGCGTCGAGGTGCGTGCCCCGGCCGAGAGCAGCTCGAAACGGCGGTCCAGCCCGGCCGCCACCTCGTCCACGTCGAGCGTGCGCAAGCGCGCCGCCGCCAACTCGATCGCCAGCGGCAGCCCGTCGAGACGCCGGACGATCTCGGCGATGCTCGCCCGCTCGGCGGGATCGGGGTCAAACTGCGGCATCACGGCGCGCGCCCGCTCGACGAACAGGCGAACCGCTGGCCCCTCGTCGTCGGCTGTCGGGAGCGCCGGCACTTCGTACAGCTGTTCACCGGACACCCGCAACCGCTCGCGGCTGGTCGCGATGACCGATACGTTCGGGCAGGCGGCCAGGAGACGCTCGACCAGGTCGGCGATCGAGTCGAGGACGTGCTCGCAGTTGTCGATGAGCAACACCACCTCGGTCTCCGCCAGCACTGCCGCCAAGCGTTCCGCCAGCACCTCTCCGGCGCGGCGATCGATCGTCAGTGCGGCGGCGACGACGTCGACGGCCGACTCCTGACTCGCGCCCGCCAGCTCGCACATCACGACGGGGCGCTCCGGGCGAGCCTCCTGCAGACGGTGACCGGTCTCGAGGAGGAGCCGGGTCTTGCCGACCCCGCCGGGCCCGACCAGTGTCAGCAGGCGCCGGGCCTCGGCCAAGGTGACGATCTGGTGCATCGTCTCCGTTCGACCCTCGAGCGACGTGACCGCCAGCGGGAGTCGTCGCGTCGGCTTCCACGGTGCGACGTCGATGCCTCGGAGGAGCTCGGCCTGCTTGGCGCTCAGCGCCGGTGACGGCGCGATCCCGAGTTCCTCGGCGAGAAGACGACGGAAGTCGTCGTAGACCCGCAGCGCCTCAGCGTGCCGGCCCGTAGCGGCGAGGGCCGACATCAGCAGCTCGCGTGGCCGCTCACGCAACGGATTCTCGTCGGCCAGCGCAGCGAGCTCAGCGACCAACCCGTCGGACACTCCGGCGGCCAGCCGGCGTTCGGCTCTGACCTCGGCTGCCCGGACCCGCAACTCGGCCAAGCCCATCGCCTCGACTCGTCCAGCGTCGACATCGGCAAGTTCGGGGTACGCCGACCCCTGCCACCGCTCGAGGACAGCGTCGATCGTGACCAGCGCATCGCCATGCTCGAGGTCGAAGGCACGGTGGACGGCATCGGTCAGCCGGTCGGCGTCGACATCGAGTCGCGCCGGCGCGATCGAGTAGCCCTCGGCCGTCGATTCGACGACCCCTGCGGGCAGTCCGCGACGGAGCCGGGACATGTGGGTCTGCAGCGCCCCCACCGGATCCCCCGGTGGGCGCCCCGGCCACAGCGCCTCGATCGCCGAATCCGCCGACACAACCCGGCCACGATGAAGCACCAACAAAGCCAGCAACCGGCGCTGCAACGAGCCATCAGGGGTGACGTCGCGCCCCGCGCCGTCGCGGATCCGGATCGGCCCCAGCACCTCGACACGCAGCCGGCTCTCGCCACCCATCCGCACCAACGGTACGGGCTCGCGCCCAGACCGAGGGTCACCCCTCAACGCGAGCACGCTCGCGGTGATCTCGCCACGTGGGTTCGCCCTGGTCGGACGGCGCTTCGGCGGATATCGGGCAGCCGGTCTACAGGAGTGCGGAAAGCGACAGGTAACAGCGGCCACGGCAGCCCACGTGCGCACCTTCCGACAGGTGTCCCTATCTCGACTCGCCAGTCGGTCGGTGCCCGCGCCATACCTGAAACCCTCAACCGCTCCAGACTGCCGTTTAGTGTCGCGACGTGCCTCGGTCTCGACCGAGTACTCACTGGGCATTCGGAGCGGGTCGGCGAAATCCTGAGCAGCGGCGTGAGCGAGAGACCGCGACGAGCGCCTGCGTTGCCAGGAGTGGCTGGACCAATACGCTGTCAGCCGGCCGCCTTCTCCTTGATGAGGTCTTCGACTGCCTTGGGGATGGTGGTTTCGAAGTCGAGGAGCTTGGCCCAGGTCGGTGTGATCGTGATGACGACCATCTCGTCGTAGAGGCCTTGTACGCCGGCCACCCATTCCGGGTACTGGTCATCGGTCATCACCTTCCGCCCGGCAGTCAGGTAGCCGTCCGGGATCCCTTCGACCAGTTTGACCTCGGCGGTGCCGCGAATCAGCAGTACCTTCGGCGGGAAGGCGCCCTGGTCGATGGTGAGCGCAACCTTCGGATTGGTTTGAAGGGCGGCGACCTTGGCCGACTTTGGCACGGTGGCCATCACGATCCGGGCGCCCTCGGTCCAGAAACCGATTGGAATGACCCGGGGGTCGCCGTCGAGGCCGTTGTACGCCATCCGAGCTGGCTCGGCGCCGTTGAGCAGCTGCTGGGCGTACGGCTTGGCCAGAATCTCGGCAATCTCTTCGTTGGTCATGATGAGATCCTTTCATCGACAAGTGTTCTCGTCAGAAGAACGGAGCCGGCACCTCTTTCTCGACATCGATGGTCGACGAAACGTTGAATTTCTCGCGGCGGAGCGGGCACAGTCGACGAGCGCCGAACTTCCGATCGGTTGCCTGGTTCGCTCTGGAACGGTCAGTTCCATCGCAGTCGAAGTGTCGCCCCGAATACGCGCACCGAACGTCACGGGGATGTGCCTGCCGGCCGCACCCGGACTCAAGCAGGCTGGGACGTGGCGTCTCGTTCGGTGTCAAGGTGTAGGTGGCGGCGCGATGAGCAGAGGGAGTGCAGGGCGATTAGTGCGATCGCCCCCGAGTGCGTTTCTGGGTCGGCTCAGATGACGGGAGCGCCTACCGTCAGACTGCGTGCGACGAATGTTCACGGGCGGCGGCCACGACTATGTGCTCGACGACGACCGGGCTCGTGTCGACGTCGACGCGTTGTGGGCGTTTCTGTCAACCGAGGCGTATTGGGCCCGGTGGCGTCAACGGTCCGACGTCGAGGCTCAGCTGCAATCGGCGTGGCGGGTCGTCGGCGCCTACGACCTCAGTGGGATGGTCGGATTCTCGAGGGCGATCTCCGACGGGGTCGCGATTGCCTACCTTGCGGATGTCTACGTCGAAGAGTGTTGCCGCGGTGACGGTCTCGGGGTCGAGCTGGTGAGGACGATGATCGAGTGGGGGCCGGGCGCTCAGCTGCGCTGG
This sequence comes from Ilumatobacteraceae bacterium, assembly GCA_963732335.1. Classification (GTDB taxonomy): domain Bacteria; phylum Actinomycetota; class Acidimicrobiia; order Acidimicrobiales; family Ilumatobacteraceae; genus Desertimonas. The sequence goes on from CAVSZO010000063.1 coordinate 159,275, forward strand.
ATGCTGCACACCCGCGACGCTCATGGCCTGTATGCACGACTCGGCTTCGGTGCCGCTGACGAGACCTACCTCGAGCGGCCGCCCGCAAGAACCCGCCGCTGAAGGTCACCGCTGGGTCGTGGTCGCGCCTGGCGTACGACGTCCGGCAGCGTTCGACCGGCTGACGCCGTACCCGCCCGGCGTTCGCCCCGCAATCGACACTGATCGCCCAGGTCGCAGCGCCCCGACATGCGCTCGAAACATCTGCGTCCTACGGTCGTGGTCTCGACCCAGCGGAGGTGCGCGATGACTGACGATGCTCGACTGATCCAACGATCCGGCTGGTTGCGGCACGTGCTGCTCGCGGTGGGCGCCCCGTTGTGCCGACGTCTGTTCCGTCTGCGCGTCGAAGGCGATGAGCACCTTCCGCCAGCAGGCGCCGCGATCATCGCCGCCAACCACCTCTCGTTCTTCGACTCGGTTGTGCTGGCCCTCGCCGTGCCCCGCCCGCTCAGCTTCGTCGGCAAGGCCGAGTACCTCAACAGCTGGAAGACCCGGAAACTGTTCCCGGCGCTGGGGATGATCCCAGTCGAGCGGGGCAGCCCTCGTCAGGCGTACGCGGCGCTGCAAGTTGCCGCCGAGGTGCTCGACGCCGACGAGCTGTTCGCCGTCTACCCCGAAGGCACCCGCTCGCAGGACGGGTCGTTGCACGACGGTCACAACGGCGTCGGCCACTTGAGCGTGACGACCGGAGCCTCGATCATCCCGACCGGCATCGTCGGCACCGATCGGATCCAACCACGAGGCGCTCGCCTCCCCCGCCCCTTCCGGTCGGCGATCGTCCGCTTCGGATCGCCGATCGACCCCGGCGGCTACAACGGCAGCCGGCGCATACGCCGCCGACGGATCACCCGCGACGTGATGACGGCCATCAGCGAACTGTCGGGTCAGACCCACACGGGCCGACTGGCCCCAACGCCGGCGGGTTGAGACGATCCGCTCACACCGGCGTCAGGACCTCACCGCCGCTCGTCAGCCATTGGTCGCCGCGTCCTCCACTGGTGGAGTGCTGTTATCCGAACGGTGTCGAATGCTTCGCGGCCAGGTTCCTTGGGGCAGCTCCGTCGGCGCAGGAAGCGCTCGAGCAGGGCTGCGGTCGATCGACTGGGCGCGTTCGGGGTTCCCGCCGCGGCGCGCCCTCGGTGAAGCTCCCGGTCCCGTAGGGGCGCCGCGCACGCTGACCACCGAGCAGGTCGTGCAGGTGCTGGCGACGCCAGCCCGGACCGGTTGTTGCTGGGCGTTGGGGGCCGGGCCCGGCATGTGTCCTGTTGCGAGGCGCTCACCGGCGGGGTTGGTAGCGAGCTCGTCGTTTATGTTGGGCTCTCGTCGGGCGGCTCGATTCGGGTCAGGGGGCTGAGGCGGGGCGGTAGGCGTGGACGACGGCGCCGGTGGCAGAGATCTTGGTGTCGAGGAGCTCGACGGTGCCGGTGCTGGCGGGGCGAAACAGGGGCTCGCCGCCTCCCTTGATGACGGGGGAGGTGCAGATCCGGTACTCGTCGAGCAGGCCGGCCGCGGCGAGGGCGTCGGTGAGCTGGCCGGTGCCCCAGATGAGGAGGTCGCCGCCTTCGGCCTGCTTCAGTCGGCTGACCTCGTCGAGCAGGTCGGGGCCGGCGATGACCACGGTCGGATCCCACGCCGTGGTGTCGACCGGTTGGGAGGCGACGACGTACTTGGTGATCGAGTTGACGTGGTCGGCGAAGGGGTTACCGCCCATCGTGGGCCAGGCTTGTGCCATGCCTTCGTAGGTGATGCGGCCGAGCAGCAGTGCGTCGGCGGCGAGCGTCATCTTGAGTCCGTAGTCCTGCAACTCCTCGTCGGAGTACTGGAACGACCACTTGTGCGGTTCGTCGATATAGCCGTCGAGGGTGGCGTGGGTGAAGCAGATGATCTTGCGCATGGCACGTTTCTCCTGGTCGGTGGCGGGTGGTCGGAAAGGGGTGCTTCAGGCGGGCCGGCGGCGTTGTGCCAGGTCGTCATCAAGGTGAACTTGCCTCGGTTTCTTGGACAGGTGGTTATGGCAGATCGGCGTGTCCTTGATCGTGGCGCCACTTGTCAGCGTACTCGGCCGGGGTGAGGTGGCCGAGGCCGGTCTGGTGGCGTTGCCGCCCGCGAGGACGCAGCCGTCGAGGAATGCATGGCAGCTCAAGGACTCCAGTGGACCGCACCCCCGGCACCGACGGGCCCGGACCTGACCCGTGGCGGCACCACCGAGTTCCGCCTGACCCACGGCTACGGATCGCCGAGAACACCTATCTACCCGAGGACGAGGTTGCGACGATTCTGCGCGAAGACGGTTACGCGATGAGTGGCAGTTGGTCGGTGCCATCTGTCGCAACGGCCGCGCAGAGCCCGAGCAAGAACGCGCAATCATCTCGCAGCAGCGGTCACACGCGGCACTGCATGTGCCCGGTTCAAGTCGGGCCGCGAAGGAGTTCCTTCGCAGCGTAAGCGGCGACTAGCTCGGGTCGCCGCTTCGCTAACGCCAAGCAGACGTGGCCGAATGCGTCGCCGTGCGTGTCCTGGCGCTGGACCTCAGTCTGGATGCGTAGCGCTGACACGATCACGGTTGTTATGACCGTGACCAGGGAGGTGTCGGTGACCGCGACCAACAACGAATCGGGCGGGAGGCCGGCGGAGACGGGTTGGCTGCCCGATACCCCGATCGGCGACAACTTGCTGCGCCAGTTCTTGCACAACCAGGCCGACGTGTGCGATCTCATCGCCGAGCGCTTCGCCGGTACGGTGGCCCGCACACCCGAGGTCGCCCTTGCCGCCAGCCGCTGCGTGGTGCCCTTCTTCAACGAGGCGCTCCCTCTGCGACCGTTGCGTGACGATGCCGACGAGATGCTCGACGAGATCGACCGCTTCTTCGCCCTCAGCGAGTCTCCGCGTTGGGTGTTGCTGTCGGCGTGGCCAACGCCGTGGCTGGGCGGGCGCGGCTGGGAGTTGGTCGGCCACCCCACGTTCGTCGTGCGGACACCCGGGGCACCACTGCGGCCGCCAGCGGCCCGGCCGGGCGTCGCTGTTGCTGTCCGGCGGGCGATCACAGCCGACGACGTGGCCACCGCTGAGCGCATCTTCGTCGATGGCTACCCACTCGAAGAAGGCGCCGGCGGGCAAGACGCCACGCTTCCTTCCTCACTAGCTGACTCCGACATCTCGGTGCGCATCGCCTCGGTCGATGGCGTCGACATCGCCGTGGGAATGGGACGTGTTGCTCACGGGTGCGTCAACCTGTGTGGTGCCGCCACCTTGCCGACGGCCAGGCGCAGCGGGGCGTGGGGTGCACTGGTCCGGGCACGGGTGCACGACGCGCCTGACCTGCCCGCCGTTGCGTTCACGAGCGATTACTCGCGACCCGGCTTCGAACACCTCGGATTCGTGAGCATGCTGCGCTTTACGATGTGGACGCAAGCGCGGGCCGATCCTCCCGCCTGAGACCACACACGATGAGAATGTCGTCAAGAGACGTCGAGTCGCCTCGCTGCTCGCGGCGGCCGGTCCGGCGAAGCGACGTGCCTCTGGCAGCCACGAGACAAGCCGGCGGTGTCGTGCCGAACGTCGCCACCGAACGCCGAGGCCAGCGACACCTCAAGGCACGCAGGTCACTGGCATGTCGTTGTCTCCTGGGAAGTCGATTCCTGGTGGCTGAGTCGGCTGCGGCGATTGCGATGGCAAGCATCGGCGTTGCATGCTCGTAGGCGTGACTGACGCGGACGCTCGGTTCACGGTGGTGGCGGCGAACGAAATCGGTTGTCAGGACTTGCAGACGGTGTTTGGGTCGAGAGATTTCCAGAGTTTCCGTGTCAGTGTCAGCGGTACAAGCTGGCCCCGAGAGAGTCTTTCGCCTCGTTCCCGGTCGAAGATCGAGCGTTCCGGCTGCGGCAGCAGACTGACTGCGGGCACGTCGAGTCGAACGCGACCAGTGGCCTCGTGGCTTACCTCGGCGGCGAGCCGGTCGGCTGGTGCGCTGTTCGAGCCACCCGATGACGAGCACCGATGTCATCGACGAGGAGCTCCACGACGGCACCGTGAGCACTTTCGCCGCCGCCGGCTTTGCCGAAGTCATCCGGCCAACGTTGCACCGTGCCGTCATGCAAATCGACTTCTGAAACCACGAGCAACTGCTCGTTGCGGTGCCGATCGCCGCAACCGAACGACGCGCTCCGCGGCGATCACACCGCGCCAGAACTGGCACCTCGTTGCGTGGGCAACCGTCCGCCCCGGGTTAACCCTTCGGCTCCTCGCGCTCGCGCGAGCCCGTGGAATACCGTGTCCATGGGAGGTCGGCTATGAGCGAGCAGGGCTGGCGGGGATTCCTTGCCGCGGACGGTGTTGGCGACTGGGTGGTGCTGCACGGCGGAGCCACGGCGGTTTTCCGCGTCGGATCGGTCCGAGAGGCCGCGCGGCTGGCCGAGGCGATCGCAGAGGTTCCGGATCTCGAGGGCTCGGGGGTACTGCTGACGATCGCGGAGGACGGTCTCACCGTGCGGCTGAGCCGCGACCTGTGGCAACTCGAGCCGCATCACGTCGACTTGGCGCGCGCCGTCTCGGCGGTCGCCAAGGCGCACGGCGCCGTCGCCGACCGCGCAGCCGTCCAGGAAGTGCAGTTCGCCATCGCCGCCAAGCCCGACGCGATCGACGTCAACTTCTGGCGCGCTGCACTCGGCTACGCCGCGATGGCCGACGACAATGCCGTCGATCCGCTCGGACACGGATCGACGGTATGGATGCAGGAGCTCGATCAGGCCAGGCCGCTGCGACACGCGATGCACATCGACGTGTCGGTCGCACGCGAGCATGTCGAGGCCCGGCTCGAGGCGGCGCTTGCGGCGGGTGGACGCGTGGTGGACGAGTCGCAGGAGCACTGGACGCTCGCGGACCGTGCCGGCAATCGAGTCTGCATCTGCGCGTGGCCTGACGGGTCCAGTCGGCCGCCCCCCGACGATGCCGCTCATCCGCCTGCTCGGGGCTCGTAAGCCTGCGGCCGCTCAAATCGCAGTCGACTGCCACATCATCGATGAGCCATCGTCGACGCAGAATGCGCGCCCGGAACGCCGCCGCCATGCTCGGCCGCGGCGCATCGGGGTGCGCGAGCAGATCGTGCGTCCCGGCTGGTGGAGATGCGACAGCAAACGAGTCGGTCGGCGCCGCTTCGCGCTCCACTCACTGGGCAAACTGCGCGTCCTCAGTCTCATTGGTCGATCACCGGCCACCAACGTCATCACCGCAACCAAAGAGTTCGGGACCGGCGCCGAACTGCCGACCGGTCGGCTGGTTCGCGCCAGGGACAGTTCGCCCGGTCTATTCGGACATGCTGAGGTTGGCGTCAGCGCGTGGCGACGATGACATGCTCACTGGGCGAGGCACGTAGCCCGTCGGTTCGGTGTTTGAACCATTGATCGTTCCAGCTCGCGGCGCTGACATGCTTCACCGCGGTGAAGGATGAGGTGCGTGCCATCGCGACGATGTCGTTGGGTGTGTAGCAGCTGATCCACGGCTGGCCGCGTTCGGCAGCTCGGCGCTCTGTCAGCGCGCGTAGTTCGCGTTCGGCCGCTGGCATCGAGTCGATGGGGAGGATGAAAGTGGCCACGAGCGTCGTCCCGGCGGCCATCCTGGCGATGTCGTTCATCGCCGCCGCGAGGGCGGCGCTGGTGAGGTACTGGGTCACGCCGGTTGACACAACGATCGATCGGCGGTCGGCGTCGAAGCCAGCCTCGCGCAGCGGCGCACCCCATGAGGACGTCGTTTCGAAGTCGACCGGTGCGAACGTCAGGTTGTCCGGTACCGATCCGAACACTTGATCAATGCGTGCCTGTTTCCACACCAGCGTCGTCGGCCGGTCGACCTCGAAGATGTGGATACGGCCGCTGAACTCGCGGCGGCGCAAGGCGAAGGTGTCGAGGCCGGCGCCGAGCAACACGAGCTGGTCGACGCCTTGCGCGACACCGTCGACCACGAGTTCTTCGATGAAGCGGGCGCGAGCGAGGAAGGTCCCCCGCCATCCGCGGAACCACTCCAGCGCCCGCGGGCTGAACAGCCATCCGTCTCGACGCAGCTCGTCAGCGTGATCGGGAACATCGAAGCCGGCAGAGCGCAACACGGCCGGCACGTTGGCCAGCCGCAACCCGACGTCGTCGATGAAGACGTGCGGGACAGGGTCAAGCACGAGGTGAGCGGCACGACTCAACGCAGCCATCACCGCCGTCGCATCGGGCAGCGCGGGCACATCCTCCGACATGGACGCTCAGTCTCGCTCAATCGCAGCGTTCCCGTCCGACCACACACCGCGGCGCATTGACGCCAAGTCAGCACCGACGCTCCCGGTACAGGCGGACCCGGAAAATCGCGGCACTGACGCACTCCGTCGAGCGCCGCCAGACCGTCGTACCGATCGCTCTAGGTGGCCCCTGTTGGTGGCGAGCCGGTTGGCGGCGCTGTACTTCCACGGGAAGTACAGCGCATGGAAACACTGATACCCGCCATCAGCATCCATCTGAGCAAGACCACCACCGGTGAGAGAATTCAGGTCAAGCTCGAGCGCGACGTGTTCCGGTCGCAAGACGACCCAGTAGTACGACAGCGCGTTGCTCCACTCCTCTGGCTTCGGGTCGTTCCACAGCGACTCGACTCCGGGAGGCGCAACGGCACGATTCCGTAACCGGAGTTGCCGTAGCGGTTCGACGACGACGTCAGCCACGCTCTCCTGCAGCCCTGCGCCAACGTTCTCGGTCGCGAACTGATGCAGCGATTCAGGCAGGTCGACCTCTATCCGCATCCCGCTCCTGTCAGACGCGTGCGGCGGAGAAGTCCACTGTTCGGGGGCGGTCGCAATCCCTGAACGCCTGTCGTCGAGCACAACGAATCTCCTGCCGTCACCACACAGCCCACCAGCACGGCCGAAAGCGCCAGGGAGCCGCCGCCGGCGACGACGACCCCACTACATGCCGGCCGATGGGCCGTCGTCAATGACCCGCACGTCCGGAGTTTGAACGCGACACCCCTCGCGTACCGTCGAGGGTGCCTGATATCACGAGAGATGCGAGCAGTAGATGACGACAACCTTTGTCAGCAACGTGCCGGGGTGGATGCAATGAAGTCGCCGGCGGCGAGCGACCGCGCACATCACAGACCATCGCACGTCGATGTGCGGGCCATCAGCGACCTGATGGATGAAGCCCTGACCACCCTCGAAAACCGGTTTGCCAGCGCACAACCGTACGGCGTTCGAACTGGCTTCTACGATCTCGATGAACTGCTCGGCGGGATGCAACCGGGTTCGCTCATCGTGCTTGCCGGGCCCCCCGCGGTTGGCAAGACTTCGATGGCGCTGGCCGTCGCTGCCTACGTCTCTCGCGCCTCCGCCGCCGTCCTGTTCGCCACCAACGAGTTGTCGGCGCAGCGCATCGCGGCCCGGCTGCTCGCCAGCGAGGCGGCCGTCGACGGCACGCGCGTGCGGGACGGACGGCTGCGGGAACACGACTGGCGTGCGATCGGTCGAGCGGTAGGCGTCATCAACAAGATGGCGCTCTATGTCGCCGACAGAGTCGTCACCTTTGACGCATTGCGCGAATCGGCGCTCGAATTGGCTTCGCAGCATCTGCTGCGGCTGATCGTCCTCGACCGCGTCGACCCGCTTCTCGCCGACATTCGCCGAGATGCACAGCTGGCGGCCATCGTCTCGCTTGCTCATGACTTGTCCGTGCCGCTGCTGGCCACCGCGTCAGCTCGCCAGACTGATCGCGGCCGCGCCGAAGGCTCGACTGGAAGTCTTGCCGCCGGGGACCTTGTCATCGACGTTGCCGACGCGATGATGCTGCTCGATCGTTCGAGCAGCATCATCGGCGACTTCTGCGCAATGGACATCCACGTCGTCAAGAACCGGTTCGGTCCCACCGGCATTGTGCGGCTGGCGATGGACACGTCGGTGCCGCTCGTCCGCAACGCCGCCCGCCCACCTGACGAGACGGCGCCAGTTGAGGACGCGAACCCAGGGTCCGATCGACTCCCCTGAACGGCCCAAAATCAGTTTTGAGCCGGCCTGAGTCGGTCACGAGTGGACAATCGAAGGCAACGGCTGCAAATCCCATCGACGGTGATCGGCAACCTCCAAACGTCTCCATCCGGCAACCTGCCACGCGACAGCGCGCGAGCCGTCCCAGACGACTCGGCGAGTACCTAACGAAGCGCCCGAATGCCGTGCCCCGTCGACGTCCCCGAGGCACTCCGCCGCATTCGTCGCTTCGCCAAGCGATTGCTCGAACCCCAGCTGATCGACGCCCGCTTCGAGTTCGCCCGAGCGTCGTTACGTGCGTTAGCAGGGGGGCAACGTGGTCCATGCGCTCGCGGCCGCAACGGAACTACCGGCGAGTCCGGACCACCACCACGACCGCGACGGGCAAGCGCCGCGATGTCCGCTCGTTGACGACCGGCATCAAGCACGCCGTCTCTCGACCACGATCGCGGTCAGCATAGGTGACCGTGCCAGCGCGTTGAGGTAGGTGTGCCGATCTCCCGACATCGACTCCCCCGCCGTCAGCGCACGCTCATCGCGTGCTGGTCGCGCATTAGCTACGACGTGGTGGCGGTGGCGGCGACTTCGGTGCTGTCGGTTCCCGCATTATCGCCAGCGCCGACCGCTGTCACGGCAGCAAGGATCACATCGGCGACCGCTTGAGGCTGCGACATCATGACGACGTGTGAGGCGTCGATCTCGGTGACCTCGGCCCCGCTGCGCTGGGCCATCAATCTGACACCTGTGGGACCGATCGCGTTGTCAGCGGTGCCCACCACAGCCCATGACGGAAGCGTCTTCCATGCTGGGTTCTGTGTCGGTTCAGCGAAGCCGACATCGGCGCCGGGACGTTGGGATACTGCCATCACAGCCGCCTGTTCGGCGGGGAGGTCGGCACAGAACACCTCGTGGAACGACGCCGGATCGATGTAGAACTCGGTGCCGGGTTCGGCGCCGCCGCCGGTTGGGTACTGGGCGGGCCGCAGCGCCGGGCCGAGGAGGCTGTCGGTGGCCTGCTCGGAGAGCGCCAGGATCGTCTCACCCTCGTCGGGGATGAAGGCGGAGACGTAGACCAGCCCGACGACGTTGTCAACCTGCGATGCGGCGTTGGTGATCACCGCCCCGCCGTACGAGTGCGCTGCGAGCAGGACCGGGCCGTTGATTTGGCTGACGACGCTGGCGATGTAGGCGGTATCGGCGGACAGGCCACGCAGCGGATTGGCCGGGGCCATCACGTTCAAGCCAGCCGCCTGGAGGATTGGGATCACTCCCGCCCAGCCGGATGCATCGGCGAAGGAGCCGTGGACGAGCACGACGGTCGGCCCTGCTGCTTCGGTAGGTGGTGTCGTCTCAGGCTCGGACATCGTGGTCCCTTCCGTTGGCGGCGTGGTGGGTGTCGAGGTGCTTCCGGAGGCGAGACGCTGAGCAAGTGCGTTTGAGCCGCCGAGCGCAGCCGACGCCGCCGTGGCGACGACGCCGGCGCCAGCGAGTCGGCCCAGGGCGACGCGACGTGAGATCTGGTTGTCCGTGCTGCGGTCAAGGTGATCGTCGCTCATTGAGTCTCCAGTCGGGTGGCGGAACGGCTGACTGCCGTCATCCAGCACCCGATCCTGCCAGGCAACGTGTTGCTGCGCCTACCGAACGGCGATGCGACATCCGTCGACCTACGAAAGCGGACTGCTGACGGCTGGTGCATGGGCCAGGCGACGGCGGCGCGGGAGGTGCCCTGCGTTTCTAGGCCTCGACGAAGCTGGTGTCGTCGGCGACAACAATCTGTGCTTGGGTGTCCCGCTTCGGCAGCGGACTGGCCCAGGTGGTGGAGCTGGTTCCTCAAGGATCCCTGTTCACCAGCTCGAACGGCGATCGCTCACTCGAGACGAACACCTGACGCAACAAAGGTTCGAACTCCTCGAGTGGCAACGATTCGTACGACGGATCGAAGCTCTCCGAGTCGTAGAGGTCGGAGAACTCGGCCGCGTCTTCGTAGTAAGGGTGGCCAAGGTAGGCGTCGCGCATGTCGGGGTCGATGCCGATGTGGCGTCCGTAATGGTTGAACTGGAACACCGTGTGGTGCTCGACGATCCACGCGATCCTCTCCGACACATACGGGCGGAGGATCGAGGCCGCGACCGCGGCATGGTTCCGCGGCCCGACGAGGTCACCGACGTCATGGAGCAACGCGGCCACGACGTACTCGGCAGGGCGTCCGTGGCGTAGCGCCCGCGTGCCTGCCTGCAGCGAGTGCTCGAGACCGTTGACCGTGAAGAAGTCCCCGTTCTCCAGGAACCGTAGGGCACCGAGCAGGCGGTCCGGCAGCTCCTCGAAGAGCTTCGTGTTGGGCCTCGTGGCGATGATCGCCCAATCATCGGCTGTCGTGTCTTGTATTCGTTTGAACGTCAGTTGTCGTGCCGTCACGATTCGCTCCTTCGTCGTCCGCGCATCACATGCTGAGCTGGTGTTCCTCGCTGGTTGACGAACGGTCAGGCAACAGGTCTGGTTGACGATTTCTTGTGTGGGTCGCGTGCCCACGGAAAGGACGTCGCCATGCCGAGGCCGAGCGGGCGGCGGGCCCCGGCCGTGCTGTGCCGGCTTCCATGTTCATCGCACCAGCCCTCCGCGAAGAGCTCTCCAGCGGGATCGTTAACGCCTCGGGACATCGAAGCGCGTCGAACTCGCCTCGGTCGACATGCGCCTCGGCATGATTCGCCGCATGGACGCGGTCATTTCAATGTTCACCCACCCGCTCACGAGCGACGATCCTGGTTGGTGCCACACGGACCAGCGTCCCGAGCGCGTCGCGGGCGAACCGCACGAAGTCCTCTATCCCCTCGCCGGCGTCGTAGCGCTGGCTGATCCGTCGAGCGACCTGCTCGAGGTTCCTGACGTCCCGTGACGCGACGGCCGTACCCTCGATCATCACGAAGGCGAAGGGCGGCGTCTCGTCGTCAATGACGAGGGTCACCCGAGGATCGCGCAGGAGATCACGGCCCTTCACCGTCTCGGCGTTGGTGAGGAACAAGATGTCGTCGTCATCGAGAACGAACGCGATCGGTGCGGCATGGGGCCTGCCGTCCTCACGGGCAGTGGCGAGGACAGCGGTGCGGGTGCCCTCGGTGAGGAAGGCGCGACGTGCGTCGAGGGTCATGTCTGCTGCCATCTTCAGCTCCTTCCGGTGTGGTCGACAATCGGGTCGCCAATGCTGGGCCAGGTGATGCATCGGTCGCCTCCTGGACAACTTGCCCACGTGGATCTGCATCTATACTTGGCGCTCGGTATATTTTTAGATCCAAGTCTAGGAGTTGTCAAGTGTCGACGCCTGACCACATGAGCCCCACCAGGGCGGGCCGCCGTGAACGCAAGAAGCTGGAGACCAGGGAACGCATTTTCGAGAGCGGCATCGCCCTGTTCGCCACTCGCGGCTACGACTCGACGACGATGGAGCAGATCGGCGAGCGAGCGGATGTGTCACGGGCGACGGTCTTCAACTACTTCGCCCGGAAGGAAGACATCGTCTTCGAGTGGTTCGCACGACTACGAGCGGAGTTCGCGACGGCCCTCGCCGAGGACGACCAGTACACGGTCGACTCGACGAGCCGGCTCCGCCGCGCGTTTCGCGTGCTCGCCGACCTCTACGAGGACGACCCCGCGACCGGACGTGCGATGGTGCGCGCCTGGCAGCGCGCTGGAGGCCCACTGCTCGCCGATGAATCGGACGCACCCCAGCTCGTGGCAGACAGCGTGCGCGCTGGACAACTAGCCGGCGACGTCCCCCCCGGCGTCGATCCCGATCGTGCCGCCCTCATCCTGTTCGACGCGTACCTCGGAGTCCTCTACCGGTGGGTGCTCGACGAGACCGATCAACTGGCCCTCGGCGAGCAGCTCACGGCCACGCTCGACTTGATCCTCCCCGCCATCATCCGCACATCCTCCCTCGACACCAACGAGCCGAGACACCGCACCGGCAAGACCCGCCGCACGTCCTAAGCCAGGTCACCGGTCGGCGGGGCCGTCTGCCACACCGCCGCGAGAGCGGTGTGAAGCGCCCGGATCCTCGAAGGGTTCTCCTGGTCCACAACAACACCGATGGGTCCGGCGAGGTCGCCGAGTTCGACACGCAGGTTCCGCGCCGTTTGAACATCCGGGAGAACGACGGTAGAACCCGGTAGACGCCAACCGCAACGACGAAGGTGCGGAGCCGCAGACGCTCGGCTCTGCGAACCCAGCCGCCCGCGTTGACGACCTGTATTCGGCCACCACCACTCCGGCGGAAGCGTGCCGGACTGCCGCCGGAAGTGTCGATCCGGAGACGTGTCGAGGCGATCAGTACGGGATGTAATAGAGGGGCACGGCCCCGCACAGCCGGTTGACGCGGCCGTACGCGTCGACCGTGTAGCAGAGGAAGCCGCCCGCCGACTCGTCGCTCGTGTCCGCGGACTCGGTGGTGGTGGCGATCGCACCGCCGGCAACGAGCGTGCCCACCGCGAGAGCACTGACCATCAGGGCCTTGCGTCGGTGGCCGACGCGGGGAGTGCGCTGGTGCTGATCCATCATGTCCTCCTCGTTCTTTCGCGACCCGGTGGAGCCGTCTGCAAGGAGTTCGGAGCGGACCGAGGAACGGATGACTTGCCTGGCGCCGGGCGACTGGTTGCGCGCGTCGTGCAGCCGGTCCTGGACGCGCCCCGAACATCGCGCCCGAATGACGCTCGCCGCCGGCGATCGGCCCGCCCGTATCAGGCATCGACGTGCGGGTCAAGGGCCCCGGCGAGCGTGTCACCGGGGACGGAAATGCGTGCATGTCTGCATGCTCTTCTCCACCGGACGGAGGGAGCCCGCCGACATGAGGGGTGGATCGATGTGCAAGAACTGGCTCTGAGGGATCACGATGCGCTGGGACGTGACCGCGGGTCACGTCCCCGTTGCCGCTCGCAGGCGGGACGGCCCGTCGAAGTCGGACATCGCGGACGATGCTGCGGGCGACATGCAGGCGGCTGGATCGCCGCCGTCGGGGGGATTCGGTCGGATGGGAGTGGCCCACCCTCACCACCGACACGTTGCTGCGGCTCCAACGCGGCGATCACCGACTCCGGTGCATACCGCCGGGGCGCGGCGATGCCGCGCGGCTCGCCCTCGTTGGGGGATCGACACTTGCTGATCTCCATGAAACTCCACGCCGTCTTCAAGCTCGCCGGGTGACGATCGTCGAGGATGAACGGGCAGCGAGAAGACCGAGGGATGCGATGAACCAGATCGAGCGACCCATGACGGCAGGGGACGTCATCGAGTTCACCATGCATGACCAGCGCCACACGGCAGTCGTGATGCTGATGACCGACGATGATCTCGTCCTGCTCGACCTCCTCGACGGCGACCGCCCGGCGTGGGCCGGCATTTCGAGCCTTCAAGAGGCGGCGATCTTCACCCCCGAATCTGGTGAGGACCTGGCTGCCGCCTGACCACCAGGGCGGACCCGCCATTGCAAGGCGTTCCTACCGCGGACGAGGTGCGCCTGTCAGACGGCCGCACCGGGGGGCAGTGCCTCTGTGCGACCGGCGGCGAGGGGATCCGCGCCCGAATGACGCGACCGAATGACGGCGCCGAAGCCGATCCAACGATGCCGCTCACTGGCATCTCGTTGTGACTGCAACGAGATGTGTCGTTCTGCCTCAGGACCGCCGTGGACTGGCGCCATGGTTGTGGCGGAATGTGTGGGCCTGCGAGATCGGGTGGTGACCTGGGTGGATCGCATCAGGGTGATGACAGCGTCGTCGTGCGGGTGGTCCGCTTCGAGGTCTATGTCGTGTGACGTGTGCGTGCTCGAAAATGGCTGAACGCTTCGGGCGCGTTTGTGTCGTAATGGGTGGCTGTGACACCGAGCGAGACCTATGCCATCGTCGGCGGCCGCACCGGCAAGTCGCGTTTGGACGTCCTTGCCGAGGGGATGCAGGCGTCGACTCTCCAGCTGCTGGAGCGGGTCGGCGTCCCGGCGGGCGGCGCCTGTCTCGACGTTGGCTGCGGGGGTGGGCACGTCACGCTGGAACTAGCCCGGCTTGCCGGACCGTCGGGGCTGGCGGTTGGTGTCGACTTCGACTCCGATGTGCTCGCCCTCGCCGAGGAGGATGCTGCGAGGCTTGGAGTCACCAATGTTCAGTTCCGCTGCGGCGATGCACTGGGGCTGGCGTCGGCCGTCGGCGACTTCGACTTCGACGTCGTGTACTGCCGGTTCCTGCTCAGCCACGTCGCGTCGCCCGGCGATGTGGTCCGGGGGATGGCCAACCTCGTGCGCCCCGGCGGCGCCGTCGCGGTCGAAGACATCGACTATCGCGGATCGCTGTGTGAGCCGCCGAGCGAAGCGTTCCAGCGGTACGACGAGCTCTATCGGTCAATCGTTCGACAGCGCGGCGCCGACGCCGAGATAGGGCCCCGCCTTCCCGGTCTGCTCGATGACGCCGGGCTGGTGCACGTCGACGTCGCCAGCTTTCAGCTCGTCGGGCGCGACCCGCAATCGTTCGTCAAACGGATCCACGTCTTGACGCTCGAGCGCATCGCACCGGCACTACTCGATGGCGGCCTTGTGTCCGTCGAAGAACTCGACGAATTGCGTCGCAGCCTGCAGTCCGTCGCCAATGACGAGCGGACACTGTTCTGCTCACCGCGCTTCTTCCAGGTGTGGGGACACCGACCGAACTAACCACAATCGATCCAGCCCGATCGACACCCTCGACGTCCCGTGGCACGCAGCGCCGCCGACACGACTTCGGGGTCGGGTGTCGCCGACGTCACCGTCCCTCGGAGCGCGCCGACATCCGATCGATGACTTCGATGACGCTCCCGGGCGGGCAGTCTGGTCGGGTGGACATACGAGACCTATCAAATGCGCACGAGGACGCCGTCCTTGCGATGTCTCACCTCTTGGACGGGAAGGCACGGGTCTCAGCGACCCGTCGATTTCTCGGAGAGCACAGTCATCGCGTGCTGGTCGCGTACGCCGACGGGACGGCGGCTGGTTTCGTGACAGGGGTCGAGATGACCCATCCCGACAAGGGCACAGAGATGTTCCTGTATGAGCTTGGTGTCGACGAGCCGTTCCGGAACCGAGGCATTGGTACGGCCCTCGTCGAAGCCCTGGCTGACCTGGCGCGGACGTCGGGCTGCTATGGCATGTGGGTCGTTACTGACGAGGACAACGCCGCTGCGATGCACACCTACACCGCCGCTGGAGGCACCGACCCACAGCAGCAGACAATGTTGACATGGACCTTCGCCCGCACATAGCTGTCCGTACTGGCGCCGGCTCGCTTGCCCAGTCGACGCCCGCGCGTGTTGAGGCGGCCGGTGACCGGACCGTCAGCCCGGGGCGAGCGACTCCGTCATACGAGAGTGACGTCGTGTGCCTCGTCGCCCTTGCGTCCCGGGCGGACCGCGAACTCGACGGTCGAGCCGATCGGCAGCGAAGCGCCCGCTGGCAGGTTCGAGTGGTGAACGAACAGGTCAACGCCAGTGCCCCGATCGATGAAGCCGTAGCCGCGGCCGCCGTTGAAGAACTTGACGCGGCCCCGGGCTCGCCCGGGTGCGGTAGGCGTCGGCGCTCGGTGTAGGACAGGCGTGTCATTGAGTGCGTCGAGGTCGACGTTGGAGATGGCGGCGTCGATGCCGACCTCCCGTTGCAGGCGGCGGGCGTCGTGCGTGGCGGACCTCTCGATGAGCGACACGACAACGCCGGTCGCGCCCGCTCGCGCGGTGCGCCCGGACCGGTGGACGTACGTAGCCGCATCCTGTGGCGGATCGAAGTGGACGACGCCGGCGACACCATCTACGTGCACACCGCGGGCGGCGACGTCGGTTGCGATCAGCGAGCGCACCTCACCGCAGGCGAACGCTCGAAGGGCCCGGTCGCGCTGACGCTGGCTGCGGCCGCCGTGGATCGGGGTCGCCGTTACACCGAGCATGTCGAGCTGCTTGGTCAGCCGATCGGCACCGTGTCGCGTCCGGCAAAACACGATCGTCGAGCCCATCGCCGTGATGGCATCCGCCGTGGCCGCGGCGCGCTCGGTCCGGTCAACCCGCCAAAAGATGTGGCGGGCGGCCGAGATGTCGGGGCCCTGAGGGCCGATCTCATGGACAACGGGGTCGCGCTGGACATCGCCGGCAAGATTGGACACCGCACCGTCGAACGTGGCGGAGAACAACAGCACCTGACGTTCGTCATTGGTCAGTCGGAGAATGCGGCGCACCGCCGGCAAGAAGCCCATGTCGGCCATGCGGTCAGCCTCGTCGATGACGACCTGGTCCACGTCGCCGAGTGACACGAAACCGGATTGGATCAGGTCCTCGAGCCGGCCGGGACACGCCACGACGAGCTCGACGCCGGACTCGAAGGCCTTGCGCTGTGGGCCATAACCCACCCCGCCATACACCGACACGACGTCGTGGCCCCGCTGGCGCACGAACTGGCGCAGCTCCCTGGTGATCTGCTCAGCCAGCTCGCGGGTCGGGGCAAGCACGAGGGCGGTGGGACGGCGACGCTGGGCGGAACGCAGCCGGGTGACCAACGGCAGGCCGAAGGCGAGCGTCTTGCCCGAGCCAGTGGGGGCGCGACCGGCGACATCACGGCCGGCAAGGGCGTCGGGGATGACGGCGGACTGGACAGGAAACGGTTCGGTAATCGCGGCGGCGTCGAGACGCGCGCACAGATCCGAGGGCACGCCGAGCTCGGCGAACCGCGCAGCGGCGGAGGACATATGGGGGACTTTCAGTTGCTCAACAGCTCACTCGGCCGGAACAACGGAGCGTCTGCACGCCGGCAGCGGCGCTGTCGACGCGTGGCACCCTACCGTTCAGAACAGCCGTTCCCACCGCGAGTCGGTCGCGGCTCACAGTCGCCGCACCGAACAGCGCCCAACAACCGCACCGAACGACGACGTCCACGTCTCCCACGGACGCGACCGATCGATCACTGGCATCTCCGGACTTGTCAACCCTGACACTTTCGCTCGGTTACCAGCAGTGGTTATCGACGAAGCGCCGTCGGCATCGGCCTCGTCGGTCAAACAGATCAGGAGCTTGGCGAAGACTTCGCAGTGGCGCTGCGCGCGACGCAGCTGAACGCAGGGTAGGAGGCTGTCGCATTAGCTCCGGTGGAGTGCATGAGCATGCGCTGCCCTGAATGGGCGCCGGATCGGACGGAGTTCAACGCGATGAGAGTTCCGCGCTCATAGCGCGCGGATCTCTCATCGCGTGTTCGCGGCCGCCGCATTGGACCCGTCATCGGGCCCGAACCCGGCACGTCACGGAGCAGCAGCAACGGCCGGCACGGTGCATCGCACATCCGGCCGAGTACATGGTTATGCACTGTCGGGCTAACGTCAACAGCCTCGTAGAGCTAACGCAGGAGAGATCGCGGTAACACGTCGTACCCGTATCCTGCGTGAACGGTCTACGGCGTGACGGTAACCAGTATCGAGGTGTCGGGTTAGGTCCGACTGATCGCATAACCATGCACTTCGCTCCGGATGTGCAAGGATCGGTGTCGCAGTTGTCGACTGGTCCGATGTCAGGCCGGGCCAGGAGGCCGCGGACCGTGAGTCGGTTCGTGATCCCGGGCGGACCAACAACGTTGCGAGCTGTCTTAGAAAGTTGTCCATCGAGGTAGACAGCGTTCGATACTGTAGACGCCATTCTGGCGACTGGGACGCCGCTGTCAAGCCCGGCCGCGGTGGGTGCTGACGATGGCGTCGCGGGCGCGCATCAACGCACCCAACGTCTCCAGCCGGCGCTCGGGCCCGAACCGGCTCGCCGGCACCGAGCACGACAAGGCGTCCTCGGGAGGGCTGGCCAGGGGAAGGGCGACGGCGACGCACGCGATCCCGTTGGCGTTCTCTCCCTCGTCGCTCGACCAACCGCGGGCGCGGATCTCGGCCAGCTGCACCTGCAGCGTCCCGACGTCGGTGATCGTCGCCGCGGTGATGCGCTCGAGCCGCTCGGGCAGGTGGGCCTCGAGCTGGTCCTCGGGGAGCTCGGCCAGCAAGGCTTTGCCGAGCGCCGTCGTGTACGCGGGGAGCCGGCGGCCGACGGCCGAGAACAGGCGCAGCTGCTGTGTCGATTCCCGTTTGGCCAGGTAGACAATGTCGGTTCCGTCAAGACGGCCGAGGTGCACGGTCTCGTCGAGCTCACCCGCGAGCGAGTCGAGCACCGGTGCCGTGAACGCGACCACGGGATCCCCGTCGATGTACGCCGTCCCCACTCGCACCGCCCGCACGCCGATCGCCAGGCGGCCGGCCGGATCCCGCTGCACCCATCCTCGGCGGATCAGCGTCTGCACGACGACGTGCAGGCTGCTCTTCGGGACGCCGAGGTCGCGGGCGAGCTCGGCGAGCGTGGGCGCCCGGCTCTCGGCCAAACGCTCGAGCACCTGCACGGCGCGCACCGCCGACTTGGCGTCTCGCTCGGTGACGTTGTCGACCAAACTGGTTCCACACTCCCATCCGACCTTCGAGTGACCTCACCGTCGGACCTTGACACGTCGACGTCGACGCCACCATGATACTGTACTTCATTCCGACCTGTGTCTACATAGGTGGACGCAGTTCTGGAGCACGTGAGCCACCGACCGGGGGGACCGGGCGTCGGCGCAATCGTCAGAGAGGGGAACATCGTGGGGGGATCAAGAACACTTCGGCGCTCGCGGTCAGCGCGTGCGGTCGTGGCCGGGTTCGTGGCGATCGCCGCGGTCGGAGCGGGCGCTACCGTGGTGGCCGCGACCACCGTGCCGAGCGACACGGAGGGCGGTGGCGGTGGCGGCGGCGACTACCTCGTCGAGGCCCGGGAGGGCCCGTACACGGTTGGCCTCGTTAACGCGTTCGTCGGCAACTCGTGGCGCAACCAGATGGTCGCCGAACTGGAGTACGCGGCCGATCAAAGCCCGGACGTCGAAGAGCTCCTGATCGCCAACGCCGACAACGACGTGTCGACAATGAACTCGCAGATCAGCGACATGGTGGCCAGCGGCGTCGACATCCTGCTCGTCAATGCGGTGTCCGAGACGGCATCCAACGCCGAGCTGGAACGAGCCCACGACGCTGGCGTTGTCGTGGTGTCGTTCGACGCCACGGTGGACACGCCGGTCTCCATCCGCGTCAACACCGACCCCGCCGAGTTCGGCACCGTCGGCGCAGAATGGCTGGTGGATGCCATGGGAGGCAGCGGTTCGGTCGTCGCCCTCAACGGGATCGCCGGCAACCCGGTGAGCGAGGCCCGCTGGGCCGCCGCCCAGGAGGTGTTCGACGCAGCGGGAATCGAGGTCGTCGGCCAAGCCAACGCCGACTGGGATCTGGCCCTCGGCCGCACGGCGGCCGCCGACCTGCTCGCCGCGCATCCCGACGTCAACGGCATCTACTCCCAGGGCGGGGCGATGTCGGTGGGCGCCCTGCAGGCGCTCGAAGCGGCCGGCCGCGACCCCCTTCCCGTGCCGGGTGAGGGCAACAACCAGTTCCTCAAGGTGTGGTCTGAGCTCTTCGACGAGTCGGGCTGGACGTCGGTCGCCCCCGCCCACGGACCGTCGCTGGTGGTCCGGGCGCTCGAGACCGGCATCTCGGTCCTCCAGGGCGAGGACCCTGGCCAGGAGGTCATCATCCCCCTGCCTGTCATCACCCAGGAGACCCTCGCCGACTACGTGCGACCCGACCTGCCGGACTCGCTGTGGCTGCCGACCGACCTGCCCGACGACGTGATCCAGGAGCTGTTCGGCTGACCTCGAGGTCGGCGTGACAGCTGACTCGATGCCTCTCGACGCAGGCGTGCCGCCCGCGGCGCGCCTGCGTGGCATCTCGAAGCGATTCGGGTTCACCGACGCGCTGGCGGGCGTGGACGTGACAATCCGCGCCGGCGAGGTGCTGGCCCTGCTCGGCGAGAACGGGGCCGGCAAGTCAACCCTGGTGAAGGTGCTCACCGGCGTCATCGCCCCGGACAGCGGAACGATCGAGATCGAGGGCAGCTCGTTCGACGCGCTGACGCCGCGCCGCGCCGAGGACCTGGGCATCGCCCGGGTGGCCCAGGAGCTGTCCCTGTTCCCCGAGATGGACGTGGCCGCCAACGTCCTCATCGGTCAGGAGCCGACGCGCTTCGGGCTGGTCGACCGGCGCGCCCTGCGGCGCCGCACGGGCGAGCTGTTGGGTCTTCTCGGCGTGCACATCGATCCCCGCCTGCCGGTCCGCCAGCTGGCGCTGGCCGAGCGCCAGTTGGTCGAGATCGCCAAGGCGATGGCCCGCAACCCGGCGATCCTCGTCCTCGATGAACCGACGTCGGGGCTGCGCGAGCACGAAGTGGAGCAGCTGTTCCACGTGATGCGGCGCCTGCGCGAGCAAGGCTGCGCCATCGTGTTCATCAGCCATCGGATGGACGAGGTACTCGCGATCGCCGATCGCATCACTGTGTTGAAGGACGGCCGCAACTCCGGCGAGGCCGATCGGGCCGATGCCGTGCGCGACGACATCATCCGCATGATGGTCGGGCGCGCGGTCGACAGTCAGTTTCCGCGCCCGTCCCCCGGCGGCCGCGCGGGGCGGGCGGGCGGATGCCGCGCCGGCCCTGCGCGCCGTCGGCTTCGGAGTCGTCGGCACGAGCGTCTCGGACATCGATCTCGTCGTCCACGCCGGCGAGGTCTGCGGGCTCGCCGGGCTCCAGGGCCAGGGCCAGACGATCCTCCTCGAGGGCCTGTTCGGGCTGCGGCGAGCGACCGGGACGCTCGAAGTGGGCCGCCACCGTGGCCCGTTCCGCCACCCCGGCGCGGCGGTCGACGCCGGCCTCGCCCTGGTGCCCGAGGACCGCAAGTCCGAGGGCGGTCACACAGACTTCACGGTGCGGGCCAACGTGACGCTGCCGACGCTCGATCGGCTGACGCGCGGCACGGTGATCCAGCGCAAGCTCGAACGGGTCCGGGCCCGAGCCGCGACCGCCGCCCTGGGCGTGCGGCCGGCCGACCCCGAGCTGGCGTTCTCCAACCTGTCTGGCGGCAACCAGCAGAAGGTGGTCCTGGCCCGGTGGCTCGAGGCCAAACCGACGGTGCTCCTCCTGGCCGATCCCACCCGGGGCGTCGACATCGCAACCAAGCAGGAGATCTACCGCATCATCCGCGCCGAGGCCCACCGGGGGATCGCCGTGCTGATCCTGTCGACCGAGTTGCCCGAGCTGCTCGGCCTGTGCGACCGCGTCCTCGTCATGGTCGATGGCTCGATCGCCGCCAAGTTCGATGCCGAAGGACTCACCGAGGAGACGGTGATGGCCGTCGCCGCCGGCACTGCGGTGGGTGCGCCATGAACATCGCGTCCCCCGGCCACGCAGACGTGCAGGACGTTCCGCGGCCACGCCGGACACGGCTGGCCGCGTGCGCGCTGGCACCGACTCCATCGCAACTGGTTTCAGCGTTGGCGTTCGAACGTCGAGACCGGTGGACATGACACTGGGGACACCCGCGACCGCGACCGTGGCGAGTCGGCGGGTCCGATTCGGCGGTTCGGTCGACGCATCCACAGTCGCCGTCTACTGCCTGCTCGCCGTCACGATCGGGCTGTACCTCGCCCTCGACCCCGGCACCATGACCCTCGACCGAGCGACCTCGTTGGTGGCCCAGCGCCTCCCGCTCGTGTTCGTCGCGATCGGCCAGACCATCGTGGTGATGAACCGCGGGTTCGATCTGTCTGTGGCGGGGATCGTGGCGGTCACCAACGTCGTCGTGGCCAACACCATGGGCACCGGTGTGGGAGGGGTCGCGTGGGGCGTGACCACCGGACTGCTGGTCGGGCTGGGCGTGGGACTGGTGAACGGGCTGCTGGTTGGATACCTACGCCTGCCGGCCATCATCGTCACCCTCGCGACCTGGTCGATCCTTGCCGGCGTGGCACTGTACGTACTCCCCCAGCCGGGCGGCGAGGTGGCGCCGGGTTTCGCCGACTTCCCCCTCCAACGCTTCGGACCCTTCCCCGTCGCGTTCATCGCCCTGGTGGCGGTGCCCGGCCTGGCGTGGTGGCCGATCTCGCGTTCGCGGCTCGGGCACCGACTCCTCGCCGTCGGCGGCGACGAACGAGCCGCCTACGAGAGCGGCCTCGACGTCGCCCGCACGAAGGTGGTGGCGTTCGTGCTCTGCGGGCTGTTCGCCTCGATCGGCGGGTTGTTCCTGACGATGCAGGCGGGGTCGGGCGATCCGCGGATCGGCGACCCGTTCACGCTCAACTCGATCGCCGCGGTGGCGCTCGGCGGCGCGTTGCTCAGCGGTGGCCGAGGCAGCGTGGCGGCCAGCGTCGCCGGTGCCCTCGTCCTGGCGACGGTGCCCAGCGTGCTCTTCCTCGCCGGTGTCGCCACTGACTGGCAGTACATCGTCGCCGGCAGCATCCTCGTGGCGGCGGTCACGCTGTCGAGTCTCACCCGGGGCCAGATGAACGCCGGGACGACATGACGGTGGACGAAGCCGACATCACCCGCGAGCATGCGTCGCCCGCCGCGCCGCCACTCGAGCCGGCCGCGGTTCCGACTGGGGCCGACCGCTGGGAGTACGTCGTCACCCACTGGCGCGGGTGGCTGCCCTACGTGCTGGCCGCCGCGATCTACGGCGTGGCGGTGTGGATCTCGCCGAGCTACGCCGACATGCGTCAGCTCGGCACCCTGCTCGTGCTCGCCGCGATGCTCGGCATCGTCGCCATCGGCCAGACGCTCGTCATGCTCATCGGCGGCATCGACCTGTCCGTAGCCGCCGTGATCACCTTCGTCAACCTCGTCGTCGCCGCGACCGTGGCCGGCGACAACGGCCAGATCTGGCTGGCCGCGGTCTACGCCGTGGTGATCGGCCTCGTCGTCGGCGTCGTCAACGGCCTGCTCATCCACCTGCTCCGGCTCCCCGACATCATCATGACGCTGGCCTCCTACACGATCCTCACCGGGGTCGCCCTGCTGTACAGCGGCGGCTCCCCGAAGGGCCAGGGCAGCTCGATGCTCAGCACGTTGGCGACCGGCCGAATCCACCGGGTGCTGCCATACTCGGTGATCCTGTGGGCCGCGCTGGCGGCGGTCGTGATCTTCACCCTGCGCCGCACGGCGCCGGGACGCCGGGTGTACGCCGTCGGGCTCAACCGCAAGGCCAGCCGGTACGCCGGAGTACGTGTGGGCTGGACCGTCGTCGCACTGTACGCGGCGTCGGGGGTGTGCGCGGCGATCGTCGGCATCCTCGTCACGGGCTACACGGGATCGAGCTACTTCGGCAGTGGCGACACGTACCAGCTCGGGTCGGTGGCCGCCGTGGTCGTCGGCGGCACGTCCATCTACGGCGGCCGGGGCGGCTATGGCGGCACCATCGCCGGCACCCTCATCATCGTGTTCTCCGAGAGCATCCTGCGCGTCGTCAACATCGCCGACGCCGGCCGCCGCATCGCCTACGGCGTGCTCATCCTCGCCCTGCTCATCTCCTACGGCCGCGCCCGCAGCCTGCGTAGCGGCGCCATCGGCAACTCCGCCTGATCGCCCGTCCGCGGTGTGGAGCCAACGGGCTCACATGTGTGGCGTTTTACGCGACACCGGCGTCACCTTGTCGCCAGCACAGACCTGCCAGTCGAGATCCGCGGCTTGCCGAGATGCTTCGCCGACCGAACAGCGGCCTTGCACCCTGCATCTGGTGGGTGTCTTGGAGCGCCCGGCCAGATGGCGGAGTTACTCTGCCGACGTGAGTCCGGAGGTGTCAGAACTGGTGGCCGCGCTCGACGCTGAACGGGCTGGCGTGCTCAACAAGCTGGCGGGTCTCAGTGAACAGGATGCGCGACGCAGCACGGTGAAGTCAGGAACGAACCTGGCGGGGCTGCTGCAACATCTCACCTTCGTCGAGTCGATGTGGTTCGAGGAGATCGTCGCTGGCGGCAAGGCCCGCCGAGAACTGCGGTCGATGACGGTTGATCCCTCGGTCTCATTGCGGAAACTCCGCGCCGAGTACCGCGCAGCCTGTCTGGCCAGCAACGAGATTGTCGCTGCCGCCGGCGACGCGGAGGCACCCGTGATCCGCAGCGGCACACGTCACAACCTTCGATGGGTCATCCTCGGGGTGATTCAGGAGACTGCTCGCCACGCTGGCCACGCCGACATCATCCGAGAGCAGATCGACGGCAAGACCGGACGCTGACACACCCCCAACGGCGCGGACGCCTGTCGTCGCCGGAGCTCCTCGCTACGCACTTCCCGGCCGCGACCCGTGGTAGTGCCGGTGGTGCGCTGGTCAACGCCGGTCTGGAGGCGTTCGTTCGGACCGCCGCCGGCGAGTTGCCACGCGGTCAGCGTCTCAACATCGTCAGCCCCGGTTGGCGAATGACCGAACGCACCCTGGGCGCGACACTTGAACGGTGCCGGAAGGGCAAGTGCGAGATGATGCCGTGTCTATCGTGGGTTTGTTCAACGAGGCGATCAACGCGGGAAACGTCGCCGCTCTCGCCGAACTGATGACCGACACCCACCGCTTCATTGACTCGGCTGGAACCACCGTCGAGGGCAAAGCGGCATGCATCGACGCGTGGCGAGGTTTCTTCGGCACGTTCCCCGACTACCGCAACGTCTTCGACAACGTCGAGGACGTTGGCGGTGGTGTTGTCGTCGTGCGAGGCCGCTCCGAATGCAGCTTCGCCGCGCTGCAGGGACCGGCCAGATGGCGTGCCGTCGTCCGCGGCGGCCTTGTCGACGTCTGGCAAGTCTTCGAACCCTCCTCGGCTCAGGGCTGATCCCGCTCCGACGGTAGGAGCTTCGTCGAGCGGTCCAGGCGTTGACGCCCTGGGACTCCCCCGAAGCCAAGTATTGGTCGAAGCCGCGCCAGAGAGTCGTTCTGGTGGACGATGTCACGGCAGGGCGGCGTGGGAGTGCCAGAAGTCGACGATGGCTTGGGTGGTATCGAAGTGTGAGGCGACCGGTGGGTTCCCTACCGTGGTCGGTCCGGGCCAGTTGTGTCCGCCGTTGATCACCGTGGCGCAGGAGAACGCTTCGGTGCCGAGGTAGAGCTGGACGACGACCTCGGTGAGGTTCGTGCTGCCCGGAATCAGTGTCGTGGTAGCAGCCGGGGCCGTCGGCACGATGTCGTTGCGGTTCAGCATCTCGTGCACCGTGAAGGCCGGTTGGGTCGTGTCGATCGGAACCTCCAGCAGCATCGCCGGGGGTCGGAACGTGTGCTCACCGGTGCCGTGAACGTAGACGACAGGAACAGCAGCGGGGTGATCGCCCGAGGCGGCGAGCTCCCGGCGGTAGCGCTGGGACTTCTCCGGGTCGAGCGCCTTGCCGACGGCGGCGAAGCCACGAAACTGAGCGACCCGGTCCGAGTTGATCAACTGCCACACCATCCCGGCCCCACTGGAGAACCCGGCGGCGTAGATCAAGGCAGGATCGGCGGACACGTCGGGGACCAGCGCAGAACCCGTCGGGTACAGCCGCGTCGTCAACTCCTGCACGAGAAGGTCGACGAACTCCAAGTCGAGGGTGGGGAAGACGCCGTCGGACTTCTGGAACTGAACCCACTCGCCGGACAGACGTGGATCAGCCTCGGGAAACACCAACAGGTAGTCGGCGACGTTGGCGGGGATCGGGCTGCCCGGTTCGAGCCCCCAACGCCGAGCGATCGTCGCCGCGTCCTGGCCGTCGCCGTGGAACACGACGATCGCCGGCACGGTCGCCTGCGCCGGGTTGGCAGGGACATGCACGTGGTAGGTGCGGTCGCCGCCCTGGGCGATCAGCTGGTTGGAAAGTACTGGCACGGAAATGGCTCCTCGAGACGGTTCCACGCCACCGTCCACGATCGGCGTTACCCGAGCGCTACCCAATCGCACTCGACAACATGGCGCGCCGACTCCCAACAGGTTCTACCCGACATCGTCGTCCGTCGATGTTTGTCGTCACAGTGGGTCACCGCGCCAGCGGTACTCGCCCGTACCATCCGTCTCGACTGTTGTAACACGAGCGATAGTTGCTCTCTGTGATCGCCGGCGGCTGTGGCAATGGTCGCAGCATTGGCACTCACGTCGGCGACATCGTCCCCCTCCAACGCCCTCGGCGTCGGGTACAAATCAGGCAGCTACAACATCGGTGACGCGTTGGGCCGCTGACCGAGCGCACACCGCTGCATTTCCAGCCTCTGAGTCACGGGAAAGGAAATGGACGACACTTTGTCGTCGGGGTCGGACGCGCTGTACGGGCCGACCTCGAGGGCGCGGACACCGCGGCGGAGGGCGGCTGGCGTCAGTCGTCGCCGACGCTTGACAGCCGGTAGTTGTCGCGGATGTAGTCCTCGGTCCAGATGTAGGTCGTCTGGATCACCCACGCCCCGGTGCCGGCCTCCTGGATGATCTCGATGTCGGGTACGTCGTCCCCGCCGATCCACCGCTGGCCGGGTTCTATCGTCACGTCGTCGCTCACGGGCGCCAACGTATCCCGTCCCAGTCACCGCTGCTTGGGGGAGGCGAGTCGGCCGAGGAGGGCGGCGCGGAGACCTGATCGCCGGTGATCGGTGCTATCTGGTCTCCGGCAGGGTCTCCTCCGCTTCCTCCTCTACGGTCTGGTGGTCATCTCGACGCCACTGGGCGACTCCTCGGGGTCGTCGCTGTTGGTAACGACGACTGTGGTCTCGGCGTCGACGGTGACGGTGCCGTCGGTGCTCGTCGTTCGGCGATGACCGCGTCCTCGGTGACCGTGATGGTGGCGACGGCGAGCGGGAGCCTCGCTCGGGCGCCTGCACAGCCGAGCAACTGGGACACGGTGAGAGAGATCCTGAACATCGTCGGCGAGCGAGCCGGAGACGCCGGCGATCACCTCTGTCAGCGGCACGTGAGGCTGCCGACAGTGGGTCAGTCTTCACATGCCGCTGACACCATCTACCCGTACTCCACCAGCACGAGCGGTCCGAAGAGCCCATGAACCTGACAGGTCGTAACTGGGTCCGGCTTGTCGGAGTCGGCCGTCCCTAGCCCGTTGGGACAGCCCGAGTCCGCGAACATGAGCTGTCGTGAAGTTCACCGTGTCGGAACCTGGTGCCGTGAAGCCGGTACCGGTGCGTTTGACCTGCCCTACTGCGTTCTCAGCATGTGCCCGACGGGCTCCCTTGCGGGGCCGAGGGTGCAGTGGGTGGGACGACGGTCCCGCCCATCTGTTCGAGCATGGCGATCAAGTTGGTGCAGAGCCATTGGTCAACGATCTGCCCGTGCTTATCGAACTGGAACGCGACGACGGCCTCGGCGGCGATCGATCGTCCGGTCGGCTCCGGGGCAAAGATCCACGGTCCGAGGTGGGTGCCCTCGAAGTGTTGCCACGTCACCACTTTCTCCTTCAGCGACGATCCATCTGAGCTCGCTGTGCATGTCGGGGAACGACGCCAGGACGGCCGTCTGAAACTCGACAACCCCGGGGGTTCGACGTGAACTCGCGGACTACCGCCGGGTCATGAGCATTGATGCAGCGCTCGATCAGATCGACGACACGCGCCTTGGACTGCTCGATCAACGTCACGGCTTCCCATCTTTCTCCATGCAGTCACACGTAGCGCCGAGGTTTCCCCGAGTCGGCATCGCCTCCCAGACGTACAGCACCTGCCTCACCACGTTGGACGGCCCAACACCACCGATGCCGCACCGAATGCCAACACCGAACCACGGCTCCAGCGGCGTCTGCCCCCGCCCTAACTGGCATCTCCGAACTTGTCAGGCCCTGGCCCCTTCGCTCGGTTGCCCGCGGTGGTCATCGACGAAGTGCCGTCGATTGGCCGCGGTCCGTCCAGGCTTCGTTGGCCGACTGGAGGCTCCGCAACGCTTAAGGCATTAGGGCGCGTCAAGCCGTGCCGACAATAACGCCGCTGGCCGACTGGAACGCCCGAGGGTGGATATCTTCGCTGACCTGTGGATCGGCCGCCGCTCAGCTCTGTTGATCGGCGGGCGCTGGCCGCGACGGCAGGCCAGTTCTTCGTCAACGGTGCGATGACAGCGTCGTTCATCGCCCGGGCGCCCCAGATCCGAGACCGCATCGGGGTGACCGTCGACAAGTTCGGACTCCTGCTCACGGTCTCGGCAATCGTCGGCTTGATCGGCAGTCTCGTCGCCGGGCGGATCGTGCATGCCGCCACGACGCGACGGGTGCTTCAGGTTGGCGCGGTGGTGATGGTGCTGAGCCTGCCGGTGATCGGCCTCGCCCGCAGTCCGGCGGTCTGGCTGATCGGCATGTTCACCTACCTGTTCGTCGACGTCCTGGTCGACATCTCGATGAACCTGCAGGGCTCGTGGATCAGCGCCCGGCGGCACACGCCAGTCATGAACCGCCTGCATGGCCTCTGGAGTCTCGGCATCTTCGCCGGCGGTCTCGGCGCAGTCGCAGCAAACGCCGCCGGGCTGTCGACGTTCACCCACCTCGTCATCGTCGCCGCGATCATGGCGGTGGCCCTCGTGTTCGTGACACGCAATCTGCTGCCAGACGATGAGGAAGGACACGGCGACGCGGCAACCCCGCCACCTCCGCCGAGCGCCTCGCGGCGGGCTCGGCTCGCGCCGATCATCCTGGTCGTTTTCGCCGGCATGTTCGCCGTCGTCACCGAGGTCACTGGGGGCGACTGGGCGGCCTTCCGTCTGGCCGACGACTTCGACGCGGCCGCGGCGCTGGCGAGCCTCGCGTTCGTGGCGTACACCGTGGGGATGACCTCGATGCGTTTCGGTGGTGACTGGCTCCAGCTGCGCCTCGGTCGCATCGGCCTGCACCGCCTCAGCGTCGGCCTGGTCCTCGGCGGTTTCGCCGTTGCGTCCTTGGTGCCCAACGAGGCGGCATCGATCGTCGGCTTCCTGCTCGTCGGCCTCGGCGTCGCAACCTTCTTGCCCAAGCTCTACGACGACGCCGCCCGGCTCCCGGGACGCCGCGGCGCCGGGCTGGGGGCGATGACCGCTGGCATGCGTGTCGCCTACTTGATCACGCCCGTCGCGGTCGGCGCGCTCGCCGCCACGAGCTTGTCGGTCGGTGAGGCAATCGCGATCTTCACACTCCCGGCAACCATCGGCCTCGTCATCGTCACCGAGTGGAACGAACGGCTGCTCCGCCGCAGAGTCGAAGCGATCGCCCCAGTGCCGCAGAACGCGTAGCAGCGAGTGCCGCCAGAGCGTCCCGTGAACCGTCTCGACGTCTCGCAGCCAACGACCGCGCCACCGTTCCCTGTCGCTCGACCGCCTTCCGTTGGCAAAGCGCGCCGAGGGAGGCGAGCGGTCCGCGTACGGGCGGGTTGTCGCACCGAACGGAACTACCGAACGACATCGACGGCGGGCCACACCGAGAGCTGTCGTTGGGCAGAGCCACAACCGTTCTACAACCGGCTCACAACCCTGCCAAACGAAGATGAGGTGCGTCGGGTGGGACCCAGATAGGGGAAACGATGTCTCTACTTCGTTCTCGTGCTGTGCTCGCAGCTGGGATGTCGGCGTCGCTGCTGGCCGGTCTGGCGGTCGCCGAGTCGAGCGGCGCGACTACTCCGGACACGACGTTGCCAGGCACCGGGGAAGGGCCGGTCGGGGTGATCGCCATCGGGCATTCGGGCCTGACGGGCGAGAACTCCGACCCGGATAGACCGTTCCAACGCGCACTGGAGAACTCGTGGGCAACGGGCACCAACCCGGAGGTGAACAGCGTGTACCTGCGACTCGTCGAGGTACGCCCGGAGACCGAGGGACATGTGGCCAACACCGCTGACGGCGGGGCGGTGGCAGCAACACTGGCCTACCAGGCGAGCAGGGCATTGGGCATCGTGCCGACACCCGAACTCGTCATCATCCAGACGATCGACAACGACATCGTCTGCGAGGGCCATCCCGCTCACGTCCCTGAGTTCGGGGAGGCGGTTGCCGACGCCCTCGCCGAGATCGTCGATGCGTCGCCCGAGTCGCAAATCTTGATGGTCGGGCAACTGGGTCGACCGTCCACCATCTTCGTCGAGGAGCTCGTCGCCGCCGTGCCTGAAGTAAAGCTGGCGCTCTCTGGGGACGGAACGACGCCGTGTGGCGGCTTCTTCAATCCGGACGGCGAGCTCATCGAGGAGAACTTCGACTTTCTCACTGAGATCATCGAGGACTACGAGGCAGAGCAGCAGCGACGCTGCGACGCCGTGGCGCAATGCCGTACCGATGGTGGTGTCCGGGCCGGCTACGTCGACGTGCTGGAGAACTTCAGCGCCGATTGGAACCACCTCAACGTTCGCGGTCAAGCCGCGGCGGCCGAACTCGTCTGGCCCGTCGTCGCGGACATACTCGGACTCGAGGACCGCTCCGCGGCCGCGGCGTCATCAACCGAACTCGAAAGCTGACACTTCGAACAACCCGACAATCGGTAGACGGGGTCGGCACCGCGACTGACTCCGCCTACGACAGAGCCGAAGTCGTCCCAACAGAGAAGCGTCGTTATCTCGTGCCGCGAGCATGGTTCTGCGTCTTGCGAGCCGCTCGTCAACCCGCCAGAGACTGCCGACCCGGGTCGAAGAAACCTGCGCTTCCTCTCCGCCGTCTCCATCGGCTGCACCTAGGGCATCACCGTGCGCGAGCGTGACACGGCTGGCGAATGGTTGCTCTCCGACGACTTCGATACGCGGGTCAGCCAAGGCGAGCGGCACTGGCCCGAACTGGTCGAGGCGATCTTCGTCATGTTGCTCATAGGCGCGTCCCATCGTCACTTGGCCGAAGCCGCTCCGAACACATCAGGCATCGTTGTCGTCGCGATTGACGCGGGTCGTCGCCGCACCACCGCGCCGACTGTTGGGGTTCTTAGACGCGTCGGTTGAAGATGCTGTAGCCGCCGGGTCCAACCAGCGCGGCGAGGACGAGCAGGATGATGCCCCACAGCACCGAGCCGGAGATGAGCACGATTACACCGATGATCGCGATCACCACGGCGATGATCCACAACACGTTTGCCGGCATTTCAACCCCCCGTTACTCGCGGCTCGTGACCGCATCCTGCGCCGACCGTACCCGCTCGGCGTGTCGGTCCAGTCATGCTCCGGCAGACGACACTGGCGCGCACCAAGTCAACGCAACTTGCCTCATCCCATCGCACGCCCGGTGGCAGCGACCGAATACGCCGAGACCCTTCGCAGTCCGTCGGTAACAGTCGCCGCCGGACGTATGGGCCAGGCCGTTAGCGATCTTGCGTTGGGGCAGCCGGTCGCCCGAGTGGGTGGCGATGTCACGCAGAGGTGGACGCCAACTCGACTACCGCATACACCGATCGGCTCCAGGACGGACAACGTCCGGCGGATCGCCTGGACAGGCGCACCGAATCAGGCCACAGAATGTCAGCAGGAACTGTCACCGCGGCGCGCCAGATCGATGTCACCTCCGCGACTGCTGCCATGTCGAAGTCGTTGGCAATCACGATGGTCGACGCCGACGTGCTCAGCGGCGGAGATCGATTGGCCCGAGTGATCGCGGGCGTGAGTACTTGTCGCGTCGTCTCGTTGCGCGCCGGCACGTGCGCCGAGTCGCACTCCGGACGGCCGTCGACGGGGTGCTGCGCCCGAAGGCCTGCGACGTCACCCGTGCTTGGCCAACACCTCGCCGAGGCGCGTGACCGCCTCGGCGAAGCCGTGCTCGGCAACCCCGAACCCGATCCGGAAGTGTGACGGCACATCGAAGCAGTCGCCGGGGGCGACGAGCACGCCGGCGGCTGCGGCGTCGATGCAGAACGGACGCGAGTCGGCACCGGAGCGCAGCCAGGGAAACGCGGTCAGGCCACCGCTCGGGCGCACCCAGCCGAGCGGCTCGACGTGCTCGGCGACGAAGGCGTCGAGCGTCGCCAGGTTCTGGTTGGCGACCGCCTGCGCCCTGGCGATAATGGTGTCGCGGCTGCGGATCGCTGCCGCAGCGAGCGCCTCGTCGATCGGCGAGTTGCTGATCGTCAGGTAGGACCGGGCGTCCACGTACTGCTCGAAGCGGGCGCGGTCGTGCTCGACGATCCAGCCGGTGCGGAGGCCGGCCAGGCACAGCGCCTTCGACAGGTCGCCGATGGTCGTCGCCCCGGCGAGCGTCGCCGCCGACGGTGCCGGCGGTCCGTGGTAGATCGGGTGGTACACCTCGTCGACGACCAGCTGGGCGCCGTGGTTTGCCACCAGGTCGCGCAGCTGCGCCAAGAGCTCGGCGCCGACCACCGAGCCGGTCGGGTTGTGCGGCGTGTTGACGATGACCACGGCCGTGCGGTCGTCGAGCCGGGTGGCCAGCTCGTCGACATCGACGGCGTGCTGCGCCGCCGCCACCAGGTGGTAGTGGCGGACCTCGAGCGCGAGGTGGCGAGCCAGCTCGTCGAACGCTGGGTAGCCGGGGTGCGGCAGCACCACGTTTGCCCCTCGGCTCGGCAGCGACGAGCAGCAGCAGCCACAGCGCCTCCGACGCGCCGGTGACGGCGAGCACCTCCGCCGGCGAGACGCCGGCCATGTCGGCGATCGCCTCGCGCAGCGCCGGCGAGCCGGCGGCCGGCCCGTACGACACGCCGGCGTCGCGGAGTCCCTCGAGCACACCGGGCGCGAGCTGCGACATCAGCTCGTCCCAGGTCCATCGTGGTCCGGTGCTCGCGGCCAGGTCGAACTCGATCGGCGGGGTTGCGAACTGGTGCTCGGTGAGCCACCGGTCGAGCAGGAAGGGTGTGATCCGCATCCGCCCAGTGTCGCCCCGCCGCTTGTCGGTGACCGACCCGATATCGGGAAACCGATCGCCCCACCGGACGCGGTGACCGTCGATCAGTTCACGTGCGGCCGCATACCGAACGCGCCGCCCGAACTACACCACGCGGCTCGACATCGGCGCGTCCGAACGACGCATCTCGACATGCTCGCTACGCCGCGTGTGGAGTGCCTCAGGCTGGGGTGAGATGGGCGGTGTCGATGCCGAGCGAGCCGATCACCCGGCCGGCCACGTCGACCAGGGCGGTTGCCGGCATCGCTGCAGCGTCGAGCAGCCGCTCTGTCAACGACGAGATGGCCGTCACGGTGGGAACGTCGGTGAACCGGCCCTGGTCATCGGACTTCGTACGCGGTGCGGTAATGCCCAGTTCGGCGACGACGTAGGCACCCTGCCAGGTGAGCGTCTGCGCCAGCGTCTGGCGGGCGTGCCGTCCACCTGAAGTGCCCGCACTGATCACGGCGACTGGCCTGCGATACATGTTGCCCGAGCCGACCAGCCAATCGAACGCGTTCTTGATCGCACCGGCCATCCCGCCGGCGTACTCCGGAGCGGCGACCAGCACGACATCGGCGCTGTCGACGCGGTGCCGCCAGTCTTCGACTACAGCAATGTGCTCGTCGTCGCGGTCGGCGTTGAACGCCGGGATGTCCGCCAGGCGGTCGAAATCGTCGACGGTCGCACCCCGTGTCGCAGCAACCGTCGACGCCACAGAGATCGCCGTACGGTTCGCCGACCGTTGTTGGAGGCTCCCGCACACGGTGAGCAGTCGGACCCCTGGCTGTGTGTACATCGAACAGATCAACACCACGACCGGTGAATTCAATCCACGACCGAACAGACGGTCGCGGTAGGGACCGGCCTTGCGGGCGGCCCCCGCGCAGATCCCAGCGTGCGGAACTACCGCACCGGCCTCCTCGGGTCAAGGGGCGCGCGGGCCGACTCCGAGGAGGGACGTGATCAACGCCCCGCTGCTCCCGGCACCCCTGCGGCGCACGGCGATCCGACTTCCCACCCTCGGACATCCGCAGGCGTACGGCCACAGCCTTCCTGAGCGGCCCGACCCCGATCAGCGGGACGGGCGAGGATGGGATCTCCCAGTTCTCGCGCATGGAGATTCCGTACGATGAGAACCCGGGCTGCACACCTGTCAACGCTTCACCCGCACCGATCGCTGGCATCTCGCCTACCGCCGTCGAGTGACGGATCACGATGGGGACACCTTCGGCATGTTTGGCGAGTGCCTGAGGTTCGCCGATGTCACGGGGAGCACTGCGCAGCGCTTGAACAGTTCACTGCGGGGAGGTCTCGTCCTGGTCCTTGGTCTCGGGCCCACTCGGATTAGCGGGTAACGCTCGGGTAACGGCGGCCGGTCATCCTCAGCGAGCCACAACCACAATCACAGGAGGCAACGATGACGATCAGGACGGCACCGCCGGGCAGACCCCTGCTAGGGGGCTTCAGAGTCCATACGTCGATCGGCGCCCGTCTGGGCGTGCCAGGAGTGGCACCGCGCTACGCAGTGACGCACAGCGATCCTTCGAAGTGAACCGCCTGGTCGCCGATCTAGGCAGCAACAACCGAACATCGACTGGTGTCCGTGAGGTGTGATGGCAACGATTCTGGTCCTTGGTGCAGGCATGAACGGGCTGTCCTTGGCGATGCTGCTGGCGAAGGATGGGCACGACGTCACGGTGCTCGAGCGCGACGCCAACGAACCGGTTGACGATCCGGAGGAGGCCTGGAACGGATGGGAGCGCCGCGGTGTCGGGCAGTTCCGCATGCTCCATTTCATGCTGCCCCGGTGGCGCAGCGAAATCGAGGCCGAGCTTCCGGAGGTGCTCATCGAGTTGGAGGGCCGTGGTGGGTTGCGCATCAACGCCCTGACCTGTCTGCCGGACGAGCTCACTGGCGGGTTCCGTCCCGGCGATGAGCGGTTCGACACCGTGACCGCGAGGCGGCCGGTGCTCGAGGGTGCCGTCGCTGCCGTTGCCCGCCGGACGCCGGGTGTGGAGGTCCGTCGCGGGGTCGCGGTGAGCGGACTCAGCACCAACGACCACGGCCAACCCGGCATCCCCCAGGTCACCGGCGTGGTCACCGAGCACGACGGGACGATCGCCGCCGACCTCGTCGTCGACGCTGGTGGGCGTCGCTCTGCGCTGCCGGCGTGGCTCGAGGCGATCGATGCCCGTCAGCCAACCGAGGAGCGCGACGACAGCGGGTTCGTGTACTACGGGCGCCACTTCCGCTCCCCTGATGGCAGCGTGCCGCCGTGCAAGAACAAAATCCTCGCCCATCATGACTCGTTGAGCATCCTCACCCTTCCCGCCGATAACGGCACCTGGGGCGTCGGCTTCGTCGACCAGCGCCGGAGACAAGGAGCTGCGGTCGCTGCGCGACACGGCGACGTGGGAACGGGCGCTCGCCGAATACCCGATGGCCGCCCACTGGATGGACGGGGAGCCGATCTCCGACGGCGTGGCAATGATGGCGGCGATCGAGGATCGCTACCGCTCCTACGTCGTTGACGGTGACCCAGTCGTTACCGGTGTGGTCGCTGTCGGCGACTCGTGGTCGTGCACCAACCCGTCGCTGGGGCGAGGCACGTCGATCGGGATCCTTCACGCCAAGGCGCTGCGCGACGTGCTGCGCGAGATCGACACCGCCGACCACGAGCTGCTCGTGCGGCGCTTCGACGAGTTGACCCGCAACGAGATCGAGCCCTGGTACCGGCGCACCCTGACGTTCGACCGACATCGCCTCGCCGAGATCGAGGCGGACATCGCCGGGCACCCCTACGAGACCGACGATCCCGTCTGGCAGATCACCAAGGCGTGGACAGTGGCCAGCACCGTCGACAGCGAGGTGAACCGAACGTACGTGCCGCTGCTTGCGTTGCATTCGCTACCGGAGGAGGAGTTGGCAGCACCCGGTCTGCTGGACCGGATCATCGCCGCGTCGGCAGGGCTGCCGCAGTATCCCGACCCGGGACCGGATCGGGCAGCGCTGTTGACAGGCGATCGCCGCATAGCGGATGGCGATGATGCGCATCGCCACCAACGACGTCACCCTCGAAGTCGCCGTGGCTGGCGACGACGGCGATCCGGCGGTGCTGCTGCTGCACGGCTGGCCCGATACGCACGCCCTGTGGCGGCACCAGGTCGGCGCCCTGGTCGAGGCCGGCTACCGGACGATCGCTCCCGACCTGCGCGGCTTCGGGGACAGCGACAAGCCGGAGGCGGTCGACGCCTACGGCCTGCTCGACCTCGCCGCCGACGTCACCGGCGTTCTCGACCACCTCGCCATCGAGCGGGTCCACGTTGTCGGTCACGACTGGGGTGCGGCCCTCGGGTGGGCGCTCGCTGCATTCGCTGCCCGACCGGGTCGCCAGCCTCGCCGCTCTGTCGGTCGGCCACCCCACAGCGTTCCGTGAGCGCCGGCCTCGCCCAACGGGAGAAGTCGTGGTACATGCTCCTGTTCCAGTTCGAGGGAGTCGCCGAGCAGTGGCTGAGCAACGACGGGTTCGCCAACTTCAGGCAGTGGACGACCCACCCCGACGCCGACGAGGTTGTCAGTCGGCTGTCCGACCCGGCGGCGCTGCGCGCCAGCCTGGCGATCTACCGCGCCAACCTGCCACCGCAATGGTTGGTGACTCCAGCGTTGGAGTTCCCGCCCGTCCAGTGCCCGACGCTCGGAGTCTGGAGCACCGGCGACGTCGCCCTCACCGAGCAGCAGATGGTCGACTCGGCAACCTACGTCACTGGGCGCTGGCGATACGAACAAATCGACGGCACCGGCCACTGGATCCCACTGGACGCACCAGCTCGACTCAACGCCCTCCTACTCGATCACCTCGCAGGGACAACCTGACCCGACCAATCGGAATTGACGTCACCCCGGAGGCACACGCGCCAGTTCACCGCCTGGTGCTGGCAGCGTCAGCACCACCTGTTCGAGGTTCGCCGGGTCGACATCGAATGCTTCGCCGCTGAGCTCGAGGACCGTGGCAGGTCGCGGGCGACAGCTGGCGCGGCGGTTGTGCACGATCGTCGGGTTCTACCGCTACGCCGAGGAGGAAGGGGTGATCGAGCACTCCCCCGCGGTGCACATCCGTCGACCGGAGTCGATTACGAGTCCCACGTCGCCCACTTGGACCGCAACGAGTTGGGTTCGATCCTCGTCAATGCCGGTCTGTCGTCGCGCGAAGGTCATCGTGTTGACTTCTGCCAACGACAGCTCCGGTCGCGACCCCGCCGTCGAGAGCTCACAGTTCTGCCGCCGACCCTGCCGATATCCGTGAGCTCGGCGAGACGTCTCGCCGACCGAAAGCGGTCTCGAGAGTTCGGCCGCCGTGCAAAGCGGGAGCCCAACCTGCTGCTGAAGTTCCTGATGAGGTGCTTGTGTCTCCAGTCGGCTTCCTTGTAGCGGGCGAGCACGGGCGCAGCTGCGGGTGCGCTGCCCGGTCAAACCAGGGTTGGCGAGCCCGTTCCGGAGCGATCGCGACGGCGGTCGCGCTCATCGACTGCACCCGGACGCGGTCTGCCTGGGGTTGATGCGCCGACGATCTCCTCGGCGAACGCGACCGCTGTTGACGCCGCCGCCTTGCGTCCGAGGATCACTACTGCTCAACGATCCCCGCGACGTCGCCGCGTTCCTCGAACGGCACGCCGGCCTACCACGTTGACCGATGCCGACCCGATGTGATCTGCGGCGCCATCGCTGTCAACACAAATGACACACCGGGCGGGACCTCCACCACCATCGGACCATCGCGCAGGTCCATCGCCGTCCACAGCGTCGCCGCCGAGAGCGTCGTCAAGAACACCTGCACGCCGCGCATGAAATCCAAGTTGTCGTACACGACGTTGACGGTTCGTCATCGGGAAGCCCGTCGAAGAACCGCAACATCCCCCAGTCGCGTATCAACGACATCGGGTGTCGTGATCGATTCGCGAACCTCAGTCGTCATCTCCACGCCACGAGTACGGATCACCCGCTGCCAGCCCGATGCAGGCCGCGACCCGAGCCATGCGCGTGAGTCCAGCGAACGGCGGCCATCCCGATGTGGGGCGGCAGTTCCCGTCACAGGTTCGCACGGCGGCGCCCGAGCGTTCGTCGCCAAGCCCCAGGCCGGAGGCGGTTGTTCAGCGGTGACGTTCGTAGCGGAGGAGGGTGATCCCTGACGCAAACGAGGTGGCCTCGACGAGGTCGAGGTCGAGGCGCCCGCTCCCGGCTAGGACGCCGTCTCCTTCCCCGACGAGGACGGGGTAGATGAAGAGGCGGTATTCGTCCACGAGGTCGGCGGCCACCAGCTGCTGGGCCACACTGATGCTGCCGGTGACGCCCAGCTGTCCCGGCCGATCCCGCAGCGCTCGCACGGCGTCAAAATCGCGCAGGATCGTGGTGGGCTCCCATCCGGGATCATGCAGCGTCGTCGAGAGCAGGTACTTGTGGACCTGGTTGAGGTGGTCGCTGATCCCGGTGGTGTCGTCGATCTGGTTCGGCCAGTAGCCGCGGAACGCCTCGAAGGTGCGGCGACCCAGGAGCAGCGCGTCTTGCTCGTCCATATGAGCCCGCGTCGCCGCCACGAGCCGGTCGTCGGTTTGGTCGGCGGGGTCGAACCAGCCGGCGGCCAGGTCAACTACCCCGTCAGCCGTGCAATTCTCGGTCAGCACGATGCGCATTGGCAGCCTCCTCGTCGGACTCCCCTTTCAGACGAAGTGTGCAGCGTCGATTCATCGGTACCGACCACCGAGGGTGCAGGCGCCACCGCCGTACGGGCTGTCGGAGCCGCTCGTCCAGCCACACAGCACCGAACCACGGCACAGAACTACGGCGTGCAACCTCATCGCGACCCGCCCAGATCACTGGCATCACCGTCGCTCCGACCATCAGCGGCCAGCTGCGACGTTGCCCGTTCTTCGGCTCGGCCGATCAGGGGAGGCCTGCGCACGTTCGACCTCGCTGATGACCACCGGCACTTCGGAGGCCGACGCCGACGTGGGCCGTCGACGACGAGAACGGACGCGCTCCACGTACTCGACGCCGGGCGTCGACAACATCGCGTATCCACCGAACGTGACGCTGTCGAGGTAGCGCTTTGCTCGAGGAACGAGATCGCGGCCAGGCCTGCCTCGTTCGACATCCCAAGTTTGTCGACGATCGTATTGCGAGGACGGCGGCGAACTGGCACACGGCGCTTACCAGCCAACCGCAGTTGCCGATCAGTCTGCGTCTGCCAGGCGTTGTGACTGACGTCACGTCACGTTCGAAGCTCCGCCCCTGCAGATTGGCGGACGCGATGCCGATATCGACTACGTGACACGATTCCCCCGACTGCTCGTCATCGTATCCCTCTCCGTCGGCGGGCTGGTCGCCCCGGCCGCCGTCCACGGCGCACCCGACGGGGATGGGGGCTACGTGGTTGAGCCCGGCGATTTCCTGTTCGGCATCGCCCACCAGCAGGGTGTCGCCCTCGGTGACCTACTGGCGGCCAATGGGCTGACGCTGACCAGCGTGATCCACCCCGGACAGCGGTTGGCGATCCCGGCCCCGGCGGCGAGCTCCTCGCCCGGCAGCGGCACGTACACAGTGCGGTCCGGTGACTCGCTGTTCGGCATCGCCCGGCGGCTCGGCATCTCACCGAGGGCGTTGCTGGCGGCCAATGGGCTGACGCTGACCAGCGTGATCCACCCCGGACAGCGGTTGGCGATCCCGGCCCCGGCGGCGAGCTCCTCGCCCGGCAGCGGCACGTACACAGTGCGGTCCGGTGACTCGCTGTTCGGCATCGCCCGGCGGCTCGGCATCTCACCGAGGTCGTTGCTGGCGGCCAATGGGCTGACGCTGACCAGCGTGATCCACCCCGGACAGCGGTTGGCGATCCCGGCCCCGGCGGCGAGCTCCTCGCCCGGCAGCGGCACGTACACAGTGCGGTCCGGTGACTCGCTGTTCGGCATCGCCCGGCGGCTCGGCATCTCACCGAGGGCGTTGCTGGCGGCCAATGGGCTGACGCTGACCAGCGTGATCCATCCCGGACAGCAGCTCGAAGTCCCCGCCGGGGCCAATCCGTCGGCGCCGGCCGGCAGTCCGCCCAGGGCCGGGCCCCCGACCCCGGCCAGCGCCGAGGTCGTCGAGCGGATCATCCGCGACGTTTGGCCCGACGCCCTCGAGGAAACGGCCCTGGCGATCGCCTGGCGGGAGAGCGGCTACGAATCCGGCGCCCAGAGTCAGTGCTGCTCCGGGCTGTTCCAGCTCTACTACGACGTCCACAAGGGTTGGCTGGCCGATCTGGGCATCAACTCCCGAGACGACCTCTACCACCCGCGGACCAACGCCGAGGCGGCCTTCGCCCTGTACCAGCGAGCAAGCGGCTGGGGCCCGTGGTCTCTGGCGGGCGATTGACGATCAACCAGTAGGCGTCGGCGCGGGGAACGAGCTTCGAGCGGTGGATGGGTGGTGACCGGTCACTCATTGCCCCGCCGCCGCCAGGCCGTTACGAGATCGCCTGGTCGGTGACGTACCCCGAGGGTCCGCATGGCGGCTCCGCCCCCGTCATCGTCGAAGCACCTCAGGTGATGAACCAACAACGACGACCTGAGGCGGAACCGCGCCAGATCTGCCAGTCGAACTTCGCAGGCTCCCTGAGACGCGTCGCCGACTGAGCGGTGTCCCGCGACGTTCGGTGGCGTGGTACTGCCTC
The DNA here is from genome assembly GCA_963732335.1 of Ilumatobacteraceae bacterium. GTDB lineage: Bacteria > Actinomycetota > Acidimicrobiia > Acidimicrobiales > Ilumatobacteraceae > Desertimonas. Next base: position 199,716 of record CAVSZO010000063.1, read on the forward strand.
CGGTTTCAGGCGGCTGCGAGGTGCGTGTTGGGTGCTGGTATCCGACGCAGGCGACGGGTCGCCGCGTCGGGTGGGGTCAAGGGTTTGATTGCCCCAGGCCCGTCCAACTAAGTCGTCTCGGCGACCGGGGATGCGCGTCGGCACGTGGCGGTTCCGATCGTGGAGTTCGCCGCTGGATGCTTGGCGGCCGAGGTGACGCGCTCAGTGGTTGCGAGCCGTGATCAACCACGCCGCGGAGGCGAGGAGCACGCCGTCGTCCGTTGCGCGCTCGTGGAAGAGGTTGGCGAGGTTGGAGATCGCTTCCGCCCGCGCTTGGGCATCGAGCCCATGGGTGAGTCCTTCGACGATGCCCATCGTCTTGGCGAAGGCGAGCGCGTCGGACGCGTCGGTACCGAGATCGATGGGCTCGTCGATCGGCTCGAGGTCGACGTGCTGGAACCCGGCGGACTCGAGGATGGTGCGGACCCGTTCGGGGTCGGCGAGCGCGAACGGTGTCGGCGCGTCGGGTGGTGGCATCGGCAGTTCTCGTCCGATTGCCAGTGCGCCGCGCAGCGACGTCAGCCAGTCGTTCTCCTGAAGCGCACGCCAGGCCAGCAGGGCGAGCGTGCCGCCCCGGCGCAGTCCGCCGCCGATGTTCGTGAACGCGGTGACCGGGTCGTTGAAGAACATGGTTCCGAAGCTGCTCATCGCAACGTCGAACTCTTCGGGTTCGAACCGGAAGACTTGGGCGTCGCCGCGGACGAACGTGACGTTGTCGAGGCCTTCGTCGGCGCTCCGCTCGCGTGCCAGCTCGAGCATCCGGGTCGAGAGGTCGATCCCGGTGACCTCGCCGTCGGTGGCGACCCGGGCGATGTCGCGCGTCGGCCCACCGGTACCGCAGCCGACGTCCAGGACGCGATCTGCCCTGCCGACGAGTTCTGCGTCGACGAAGCGTTTCCAGACCCGACGACTCGCCCGGTCGTAGCGGTCCGCTTGCTCGGTCCATACGTCGCCCTCGTGTCCGTCCCAGGCGGCGGCCTGATCGGTGTTGACCACGTCGATGCCGACAGCGCCCTCCTTCACCCCGTATGCTCCCATAGAGAGGAACACTATATTCCCAAAGGGAGGATGTCAATGCCGAGACCAGCAGCCCCGGCGTCGTTGACAACCACGTCGTACGCCATCCTCGGCCTGCTCGCAGTCAAGCCGTGGACGACCTACGAACTCGCCCAGCAGATGCGACGCGCCCTCGGCCAGTTCTGGCCGCGCGCCGAGAGCAAGCTCTACGAGGAACCCAAGAAGCTCGTCGCCCACGGGCTCGCCCGCGCCACAAAGCAAACGACGGGCAAGCGGCCCCGCACCATCTACTCGATCACCGCCAACGGTCGGCGAGCAATGGCGGCGTGGGTACCGCAACCCGGCGCCGGGCCGGTGCTCGAGTTCGAGGCGCTCGTCAAGCTGTTCTACGCAGAACACGGCACCAAGCACGACATCCTCGCGACACTCGACCGCGTCCGCGCCTGGAGCGACGACCGGCACCGCGACAGCGCCGGAATCTCGAGGGCGTACCTCAACGGCCAAGGCGCATTCCCCGAGCGCCTACCCTGGCTCGTGCTCTGCGGCCAGTTCCTCGAGGAGTTCGACATCATGGTCGAACGCTGGACCGAATGGGCAGCGAACGTCGTCACGAACTGGCCCAACGACATCACCACCGCCCAGCCCGAACTCGACGCCCTCGAAGCACAAGCACGACACGCCGAGACGCGGCCCACCCAGACCGCTCAATCAGTGCCGCCTCGAGTCCTGTAACGGAAGATCCGCCGCGGTCCACAAGGCGCGTCGCAGCACGACCGAACCGAAATCGAAGTGCCCGTCGACCACGCCGACGGTCGTGAGGGTGTCCGGAAACGCGCGTCCGCGAATGCTTGCGCCGGCAGCGCCGAGCGCGTCGTCAAAGTGCCGATCCTGGCGCTGCCCTGGAATCGCGGACGCGTCCTATACCACGCGTCCGCAACGCTCAGCCCGACGGCTCAGAAGACATCCGCAAAGGGCGCTATCCGAGGCGCCAGAACGCCGAGCCAGCACGGCGACATCACTGAGCAGCTGAACCCGCTCCGATCGGCATCGGGGTGTGTGTGCGTCGTGTTCGTGCGCGGCTCGCTTGTGGAGCGGGCTCGGCAGGCGAGTAAGTCGGCGCCGCTTCGAACGCGATGATCATCGCTCGGTGGGCGGCGCGGGTGGGATGATGCATCCGGTGACGCGACGTACCGGGCAAGATGTACTCCGAGGCGGCAGGGGCAGAGGCTGTACCTCGCCGTGATCGCTCGGGCGTCGTGCGAGATGGAGACCGCCCCAGAGGTAGAGCATGCCGTTGTACATGGATCGCCACGAGGTTGACGACAGCATCACCCCTTTCGACATCGCACAGGCACACGCTCGCGACATCGAGGTGCAGGCAAAGTACGGCGTCGACTACATCACGTACTGGTTCGATCATCAGAGCGGAGCCGGTTTCTGTTTGGTTGAGGGGCCGTCAGCCGAGGTTGTCGAAGCTGTTCATCGCGAAGCGCATGGAATGGTCGGCTCCAAGGTGATCGAAGTTGATCGGGCGGCAGTCGAGTCGTTTCTCGGCCACCTTGATCGTCCTGTCATGGGTGAGGGGTTCGTGGCGACCGCGTTCCGGGCGATCCTGTTCACCGATGTCGTTGGTTCAACTGAACTCACGCAGCGGCTTGGAGACGCTGGTGCTATGCGAGTCATCCGAGCCCACGACGCCATCGTGAACGATGCGATCCGCAGGGGTGGCGGCCAGCGGGTGAAGCACACCGGTGACGGCGTGATGGCCTCCTTTACTTCCGTGAGTCGCGCCGTGGAGACCGCGATCACGATCCAGCGAGCGGTCACGGAGCGCAGCCGCCACGACGAAGTGCCGTTCGAGATCCGCGCTGCCGTTAGTGCCGGAGAGCCAGTCACCGAAGGCGACGACCTCTTCGGTGCTGCCGTTCAGCTCGCAGCTCGGGTGTGCGCGACGTGCGAGCGCGGTCGCGTGCTGGTGTCGAGCGCGGTGCGCGAGCTATGCCTGGGCAAGGGACTTCAGTTCGAGGACAAGGGTCTTGTCGAGGTCAAGGGCTTCGACGAGCCGATACACGTCTACGAGGTGATCTGGAACTGACGTCGGGTCTCGACACGTACGGGCATGGGCGACCCCGGCCCGGGGGGTTGATCAACGGCGTTACCGACGCGACTTCCACGCCACGGCAAGCTGCGCGACACGTCATAGCAGCGCTCAGCGCTAGCGGGCGCGTATCGGATGATGCACGGCCAGGGCGGTCGCAGTCGGCACCCGGCATCGATCTCACGACTCGGGGGGGACGCCCCGAACGCCGGTCGCGGTCTTCGGCGGAAGTCGGGCTCGCCCGCGACAGCACGACCAGCTTTCGTGGCCGGGTGGCCTACCCGATCAGGTCGCTGGCAAGGCCACAGAAATCGATGTAGAAGCCTGGGTGTGCGCCGTTGTCGGCGATGACTTCGAAGCTTCCGTCGATGAAGACGTCGTTGGCGAGATCGGCGTCACCCTGCGTGTCGACGGAGAAGCCGACGCGCAGGTGACCGCGATCCTTGATCACCAGGTTGCCGTTCATGTCGTGGATTCGGACTGCAGGTTGCCACATCGGCAGACTCATCCGACGAGGTAGGTCTCGTAGATCACTACTGTGGCCTGGCGGCCGGCGACGCCGATGAAGACGCCCTTGTTCAACCAGTCGAGGTGAGGAGCGGCAGTCTCGATCTGCGTTGAGGTGCGGAATGTGTACTCACTGGCGTCGACATCCTCACCGCGTCCGAGACGTGAGAGGACCTCGGCGCTCCCGTGACGCACACCTCGTGATTGGACGTACAGCAGGTCGCCGCCGTCGGTCTCGAGCGTGTAGCGGATATCGCCGAGCGCGGTGCCGTCTGGCAGGACGATCTGCCAGTCGGCGCTGGCGCCTGGCAGCAGCTTCCCGTTGAGTTCCGGACCGGTGAATGTTCCACCGGTCAGTGGCACGATGCGCCGGTGGCCTTGGGCGGTCTCGCCGAGGTCGAGCGGCTGCGCGAGGGTGGCCTCCAGCCGGTAGACCTTGGTGAGGCGAGGGTCAGGAAGCTGATTGCTCATCGGTTGCTCCGTGTCGTCGCCGGGTCGTTGGGATGGGGCTCGAGCTGGGTCACAGTCACACGCATCCACTCGTAGATCGGCAGAGCGCGGAGCAACTTGTCGAGTTGCGCTTGGCTGTCGGCTTCGTACAGGCCAAGGACCTTGGCTTCGCCGGCTGCGGCGGTCAGCTTCCAGACGCGCACGAGATGCCCTTCGCGTGCCAGCTGCGCCGCCGCGGTTGCCTCGGCGTCCTCGCGATCCCGAACCTCGGACTCCGGCGTTCCGCCCGGAACATTGATCTCGAACTCGACCAGGAATTCCATTGTGTTCTTCTCCTCCCCCGCCGGCCCGATGGGCGGGTGCCTGGCCGCGACGGTAGAGGCTGTCGGACCCGCTCTCCGTCGTTGGGGTGCCGCTGCACGGCACCCCTGCGCGCGCACCGAACGTGCGCCCGAACGCGGCGGCACTCGGTCGAGATCGGGCATGATGCGCTCAATCCGCGGGACACGCGGCGCTCGCAGGAACGGAGATGAACATGGTGACGCCCACGGATGTCGATCGCGATGCCCCCGTCGTCGCTGCCTTGGCGATCGACATCGACGCTTCACGCGATCGCGTCTGGAGATTGCACACGAACGTCAAAGCATGGCCGACGTGGCAACCTGACATCGCCGACGCGACTGCGGAGGAACCGCTCAGGCCGGGCGCGTCGTTCGAATGGTCAACCTTCGGTATGGACATCACGTCGACCGTGTACGCGCTCGACGAAGGTGTACGCATTCTCTGGGGCGGTACGGCGAACGGAATCACCGGTATCCATGAATGGACCTTCGCCGACAGTCCGAGCGGCGTTCTTGTGACGACGACCGAGTCCTTTGCGGGTGAGCCTGTCGCGGCGGACGTCGTCAACATGCAGTCGCTCCTCGACCAGTCGCTGCAGTCGTGGCTACAGCACCTCAAGGACGCCGCCGAAAGCGTGAACGACCATGTATAACTCCGGTCAGCGTCGGTTGGACGCGGGCCACCATGCGTGGTGTTCGATGGTGCCCTGGCAATCTGTGGACGAGGCGTGACGGCGTTGCTCAACCGATTCCTTTGACGGCGGTCTCGATGAGCGTGGCCCCGGCTGGGTGATCGCACCACCGAGGGTGTCGACGCCCCAAGGCACCTGCGAGTCGGCCATGAACGCCGCCAAGTCCGCTTTGACGTCCGCCGCGAACGACGCCGCGAATTTGTCGGCGCGGACACAAGGGCGGAGACTCCTGTTGGCGGTCGCCGACCCTTTAACACCAATGACGACCGTCAACGCCGAAGCGACAGCGGAAGGCCGCACCATCTCTGTCTGATTGACGTGGTGTACGTGTCGCGCGTGTTCTCGTAGCGTTGAGAGGGTTCGGCAGGGTCGCGCTGTAACTGCCTGCCGATCATCGTTTCGTCGCGCCGAGAGAAGTGCACCTGGCGGGCCGACCTCGTTGCGCCCGCGGCTCGCTCACAGAATCGCTGGCCAGTCGTCGAGGATGAACTCGCGCATGTCCGGATGCCAGCGTGCCGCTGGCGGCGACAGGGTTGCCGCGTCGTAGCCGTGCGGGCCGGGAAAGCGAAAGCGAAGAAGGCGGCGTGCGGATGCGGGCGTCACCGGGCCACCAGCCGACCTCGATCTGTTCGGCGTTCGCCGAGTTGCGCCAGCGCTTCTCAAGGCGTCGGGCGCGCGACGGCCGGGGACTGCGCATCGTCCCGCGGGAGGTTGTCGAGCAGCCGGTCGAACACGGCGGCGAGCGTGTCGAGCTCGTCTTTGGACAGCAGGTCGAAGAAGGAGCGCTGCACGTTCTCGACGTGCGCCGGTGCCGCCTTCTCGATGGCCTTGCGACCGGCGTCGGTCACTCGGACCATCAAGCCGCGGCCGTCCTCGGCGCATTCCTCGCGGGCGACCAGACCGCGTTTTTCCATCCTGGTGAGGTGATGCGACAGGCGGCTGCGGTCCCAGCCGATGTCGGTGCCCAGCTCGCGGGCCCGCAGCAGGCCCTCCGGTGCCTCCGAGAGCGGATGGAGCACCGTGTAGTCCGGCCCCGACAGGCCGTCGTCGACGAGTTGCTGTTCGAGGAAGGCGTATAGGTGCCGGTTGAGGCGCAGGTAGGCCTGCCAGACGTGCTGCTGGCGGTCGTCGAGCCATCGCGGTTGGGCCACCGCCGAACCCTACCACCTTGTTGACGTATCATCAATTTGCTGCTATTGTGGACACGTCACCAAAGTTCTGGTGCGCTCCGGAGAGGAGTTGATAGCCATGCCGGCCATCACCGTCGACGACACGCTCGTCCTGCCCCGCATCCCCCGACCCGATCCCGCCATCTCCCGGGCTCGGCCCGTCGCCAGGGTCGTCACGGCACACCGCGCCACCGAGGGCGCCGGGTTCACCATCCGACGTCCCTTCCCCGGCCAGCTGTCGATGGCCGAAGCGGATCCGTTCCTGCTGCTCGACCACCTCGGCCCGCAAATCAACGGACCGAACGAAGCCAAGGGGGCGCCGTGGCATCCCCACCGCGGCTTCGAGACCGTGTCCTACATCCTCGACGGCGAGATCGCCCACCACGACACCAACGGCGGTGGCGGTGTGATCGCCGAGGGCGACACCCAGTGGATGACGGCCGGCGGCGGCATCCTCCACGACGAACTGCCGACAGAGAAGATGTACCGCGGCGGCGGCCCCGCCCACGCCGTGCAGCTGTGGGTCAACCTGCCCCCAGCGCTCAAGATGACGACACCGCGCTACCAATCGATCACGCGAGACGCCCTTCGCCTGCTCACCTCCGACGACGGCGGCGCACTTGTCCGGCTGATCGCCGGCGACGTCGCCGGGTTCACCGGCCCGGGCGTCACCCACACCCCGATCACTTACGCCCACGTCACCCTCGCCCCCGGTGCCCAACTCGCCGTGCCGTGGAACGCGGCGTTCAGCGCGCTGGCGTACGTGCTGACCGGTCGCGGCACAGCCGGATCAGAGCGACGCCCGATCGAGAGCGGCCAGCTCATCGTGTTCGGTCCCGGCGACCATGTCGTCGTGGCCGCCGCCGACGGGCAGGCCGAGCCACTCGACGTTCTGCTCCTCGGCGGACTGCCGATCGGCGCGCCGATCGCCCACTACGGGCCCTTCGTGATGAACACCCGCGAAGAGATCATCGAGGCCGTCGAGGACTATCAGGCCGGCCGGCTCGGCATCATCCCCGCCGATCAACTGGCACCGCGGAGCTTCGCGTGAGCCGAACCTGCGCCCACCTCGACCAAATCGCCGACGTCACGCCGATCAGCGACGGGTGCGAGGACTGTCTGCGCATCGGCGGCCGATGGGTGCACCTGCGGATGTGCATGTCATGCGGCCACGTCGGGTGCTGCGACAACTCACCGAACCGACACGCCACCGCCCACTTCGACTCACAGCGCCACCCGATCATCCAGTCCTACGAACCAGAAGAGGACTGGTGGTACTGCTACATCGACGACCTCGCCTTCGCCGTCGACGGCGCACCGACGTTCGCCCACCGATGAGCGAGACACCCGCCTACCGCGCTCGGCGACGTTCCCGGTCGGTCACCGTCGCGACCCGGGCCGGCACACCCATCAACAACACATTCCGGCCATCACGTAGCGCATCAACGTCACCACCGACACAAGGAGCACAATCCCATGACAACACGAACGCTGAGCGTTCTTCGCACCCACGACGACCGTGAGATTCCCGTTGCCGGCGAGTACGCCATCGACCCGGCCCACACCTCCGTCGAATTCATCGGCCGGCATCTGATGATCACCAAGGTCAGGGGCCGCTTCCCGGAGGTCTCGGGGACCATCACCATCGACGACCACCCGGAACGATCCCACGTCGAGGTCGAGCTCGACGTGGCCAGCGTCGACACCGGCAACCCCGACCGCGACGGCCACCTCCGCAGCGCCGACTTCTTCGACGCCGACACCTACCCGACGATCACCTTCCGCTCCACCAACGTCGAGCCCGGTACCTCGGGCACCTGGGCGGTGACCGGCGACCTGACCGTCCGCGACGTCACCCGTCCGGTCACGCTCCAAGTCGACTTCGACGGCGCCAACGCCTCACCGATCGGCGACGAGCGCATCGCCTTCAGCGCAGCCACCGACGTCGATCGCGAGGACTGGGGTCTCACCTGGAACCTCGCCCTCGAAACCGGCGGCATGCTCGTCGGCAAGAAGGTCCGCATCGAGCTCAACGTCCAAGCCGTCGCCTCGGCGTCACCGTGACCACGGACAGTGACGGCGTGGAACCACAGCGGGCCGCCACAGATCGAACCGGGACGGTGGGCATCATCGGTGCCGGCCACATCGGGCAGGCCCTCGCTCGCACGGCGCTACGGGCCGGACGCAGGGTCGTGATCGCCAACAGCCGCGGCCCCGAATCCCTCGCACCGGTGGTCGCCGCCCTCGGCACAGGAGTGTCGGCAGGCACCGTCGACCAGGCAGCGGCACCCGGCATCGTCGCGATCGCAGTGCCGTGGACCAACGTCTCCGCCGCGGTCACCGGGCTGCACTGGGACGGGCAGACCGTCATCGACGCAACGAACGCGTGGAACATCGATCTCGGCGGCCGCACCTCCAGCGAGATCATCGCCGACCTCGTCCCCGGCGCCCGACTCGTCAAAGCCGCCAACACGCTGGCGGCAAACGACCTCGCCGCAGATCCCCACGAGGCAGGCGGCCGTCGAGTGATCTTCCTGTCCGGCGACGACGCCCCGGCCAAGGCCACGGTCGTCGAACTTTTCGACGCCGCCGGCTTTTTCCCAATCGACCTCGGTGACCTGGTAACGGGCGGGCGCATGCAGCAGCTGGGTGGCCCGCTGCCATCGCACAACCTCGTCAGGCTCCCTCCCGTCAGATGAGCAAACGGATGCCAACCGACTATCGTCGGAGACAACGCGGTGGCGTACGAACTCGAGGTCCCATCGGTGTCAGGATGCACCGAGCACGCTCGAGCTCAGCCGGCGATCGTCTACCCCGCTGAGTGAAACGCTGCGTCCGACTCGCGCCGCCATTCCCGGGCCTACAAGTCGAGGATTCGAAGTCCGGTACGCAGTCGCGACAATCGCGGAGCCAAGCAGGGCCACGGCCCTTCGCTTCAACTGAACCTTCACCGCAATAGAACCCGTCCACAGTTGAACGACATCGACGACCCCGTAGGAAGGACCCACCATGTCCAGATCCCCCAGCGACCTGATGCGAGTCAACCTTCTCGAGGTCTTCAACGAACCCGATCCCGCCCGTCGGGCCACGGTCATCGCCGAGAACTACGCCGACGATGTCGTGTGGCACGAACCGGACCGGATCATTCGCGGGCGCAAGCACCTCGAACGCCGCGCCGAAGAGTTGCGTGCCGAAAACCCGGACTGGGTCTTCCGACCCGCAGGCCCCGCGTCGGAGCTCGACGACGTCGGCCACCTCGGCTTCCACTACGGCCCGGCCGACCAATCGCCGGTGGCCACCGGCATGGACATCGCTCGTACCAGAGACGGCGTCATCATCGAGCTCTACACGATCGTCACCGAGATTCGCCAGCCGTCCTAACTTGATCACCGGAGGGTCGCAGATGTTGGTGGCGGTGATCGGGCCACGAGTGGACGCCCCAGAGTCGTTGTCGGCGCGGAAACGTCTGAAATCCGGTCGCCGGTCGACCGGTGCTCTCGAGACTCGCTCCAGCCAATCGTCAAGTTCCAACGGCTGATCGCGGCGGAACGCTGACGGACATCCGCTTTCGAGTCGTCAGCCCGATGCACTCGGCGCGCTCGACGGCCGAAGAGTCTCGGCGAAACCTTGATCGGGAGAAGTCGTTGGAGCTCGTCGACGGCGTCGAAGAGGAAGCCGCCACCACCTGTGGCGACGCCGGTCCATGTGATACCGGAGGTCGAGAGCATTGGGGCGGCCTGGGCTCGGTAACGGGGTGAACCGCCCTGAGATTCTCGGAGGCTGTCGTGTGCCTGGGCGTGAGGTCAGATGAACTGGCAGCAAACCGGTGTTCTGCCAGCGTACGAACTCCTTCCCGCCGGTCGCGGCCGGCGCTCTCACGCGTTTTTCGTCGATGCGATCACGTCGAACTCGTTGCCTTCGGGGTCGGCGAGGGTGATCCAGTGGTAGCCCTGCTCGTTGAACTCGCCGAGGCGAGTAGCGCCGAGGTTGACGAAACGCGATCGACCTCGACTTCGACGTCGTCGACGTCGAAGTCGAAGTGCACCCGGTTCTTCGCCGTCTTTGGTTCTGGGACCGCGTTGAAGCTCCATGCTGGATCGCCGGCGAGCTGGACGTAGTCGACGGTGGCGTCCGATGGCAGCGGGCGGTGCAGCACTTGTGACCAGAAGCGTGCGGCGACGAGGGCGTCGACGCAGTCGAAGGTGATCGATGCAAGGGTGGGGGTGGCGGTGGCGGTAGTCATCGGGTCGTTCCGATCGTGACGGGCCAGCACACCTCCGTGCTGGCGGGGGTGAGGTAGTGTTCGCGGATCGGTCCGGGCGCCCCGATGCCGCGTTCGGCGACGATCGATCCGAGGGCACCGTAGGTCTTGTCGACGTCGGTGAACGGGCCGTCGTGAACGAGCACGGCGACGGTCGTCGCGGGCAGCTCGACACCGCCGCCACGGCTAGTGATGACGGGGACGAAGGCGGTGACCGCACCCTCGCCGGCCTCGAAGAACTCGTCGGGATACAGGGCACCGTCCGGGCGGTCGACGATCCGCCCGGTGGCGTCCAGTTCAGCATGCAGCTCGATCAAGGCTTGTTCCAGCCAGGCGCTGCAGTTGTCGAAGCCGACGACCTGTCGGGCGACGAGCGCGTTGGTCGCCGGGATCCGGCGCAGCTCGATGTCGGCAGGTGCTCGGGGCTCCTCCTCGAGCAGCGCTTGCAACGAGGTCACGCTCAGCTGTGTCCGCTCCAGCTGTTGGCGCATACGTTCAAGGTGGTGGACGATGACGCGGTTCCGTTCGGCGGTGTCGCTGGCCGTGATCACCTGGCGCACCTCGTCGATCGGCATGTCAAGGTCACGGTGACGGCGGATGGCCTGGGCGGTCGCAACCTGACTCGATGCGTAGTGCCGATAGCCGGACGCGGGATCGATGGTGACTGGTGCCAACAACCCGACGTCGTGGTAATGGCGCAGCGCCTTCACGCTCAGATACGTCATCTTCGAGAACTCGCCGATCGTCAACAGCACGTCCACCAATCCGACTCCCTCGCTCAGCCACCGAGGGTGCGGGCAATCGCCGAGGCACCCAGGGCCATCATCCCCTCGACGGTTGGTGCCAGCTGATCGGCCAGCCCGTCGCTGATCCACACGAGCCGTGACACACCAGTGCCTCCAACGAGCACCTCCACGGACGCTTGGCGGGTGGACCGACCGAGCGGGCTCTTGACCACCGTGTACACCGGTCGCCGGTGATCCTCGTCGACGTCGACGAGGCGCTCGCGAACCTCGTTTCCCGGTGATGAACCTGACCACGCGGTCATCGCCGTCCAGGTGGACGGCGGTGACGAACCCTGTGGCGACCCGTTCGTGCACGTTCGCGAAGTCGCGAACCGGGTCCCACGCCGTCGCCGGATCGGCTGCAACGCGATCTCTTTGCGAATCGAAGCCATACACCCGATCGTCGACCCTCCCGCAACAGGAGAGTCAAGCGTCGCGTCAGCAGGTTCGGACTGACGAGACGGTCGACCACGGAGGATCGCACCTGAAAGAGAGCAGAGCAATGACCACCACCACCTCGACGAGCGAGCTACTCGCCGAGCTCATCCCTCGTGATCGAGCCGGTGAGACTGTGACCAACATCGCAGTGGCCTGCGGTGTGACTGTCGTCGTCGCAGCGTTTGACAGAGCCTGTAATCGGGATACTGGACGGATCAGGTGCCCGCCCCTCCCGAAGGAGCCCACTGATGGAACCCCTGGAAATTGCCGCCTTCTGCCCCCCGCTCCAACTGTCCGCGATCGCCATGAAGTCCCGAAACGACCATGACCCCAACGCGATCACCGCTCACAGGCTGCGGCGACGCCGGAACCGGAAGCTGCTCCAAACGCGCCACGCTGCTCGGGAGGACGTGGCGACACAGCTCCCGGCCGATGACCAGCGATGAACAGCGACCACGTCAACCGACCCCGCGACGCACCCGCCGTCTACCTGGGACCCTCGGCCGCCGTCTGGCAGCACGCGCTGCGCCGGCAGCGACGTGACCCGAGCGCCGGTACCAGTCCGCGACCTGCACGCGAGCTCATCGCTCGGCGGGTCTCGGAAAGCGTCATCGCCTGCGTGTTGAACTAGGTGAATGCGCCTCGAGTCGCTCTACCGCATGGTGTTCGATTATCCGCACGAATGGAGCGTTGCCCTCGGCCGTGATCGGATCGAGAGCCAGCATCTGTTCCTCGCCGAAGGACGATGCGACGGACGCATCAGCGGGTCGATGCGAGGTGCCAACCACCCACGTCGCCGCGGAGACGGCACGTTCTGCCCGGACTTTCACGGGGTGATCTCCACCGATGACGGCGCCACCGTGCTGTTTCACTGCGGTGGCTACGGGCGCACCTACCCCCAGGGTGCTCGCCAGATCGTGTGCTGGCTCACCCACGTGAGCGACGACGAGCGCTACCGCTGGCTGAACGACGTGGTGTGCGTCGGCACCGGCGAAGTGCGCCCCGATCGGCTCCTCATCGACGTCGCCGAACTGATCTGGGAGCCACCGCCCGAGGACTAGGCACACACTCCGCAGCGCTCAGAATGCAACGCCCGAACGACGCTGTTCCATCCGCCGCGACGCACACCGAACGAATCAGGCATCGACGTGTCGACTCGAATGTCGTCCATGACGTACCGCTCACGATGGTCGAGCTACGTCGGTTCCGGCCGGTCAGTCGCGACTGAGGAGGAGATCGTCGGCTCCTGTCAACCAGTCGTCACGTGGGGCGCACAGGTCTCGTTGACCCAGGTGAATTCGAAGTCGAGGTGGTCGGCCTGATACCCGGCGCCGTCCCGAACGAGCATGTAACAGCCCCGGAACCACCAACCGACCGGATCAAGCGCGATCGGTGTCGAGCTGCCTTGTTCGAGACGGACGAAGCTGCATGGCCCATCGCCGATGACGCCGCTGTCATCGCATGCATAGAACAACCTGACGTGACTGCCGTTGTCGAACAGCGCTTCAGGAATCTGCACATTGAGCTCGAAGGGATCACCTCGCCTGGCGGCCGCGATCCCGAATTGCACGAATCTGTTGGCGTCGGGAGTGCCGGAGTGCAACACGAACGGCTCGTCATCGCCACTATCACCAGCAAACACGCCCGAATCGGTCGCGGTTGTTCCCTCTTCCCGGTCATCATTGTCGAGCCGGTTGATCGCCGCCACGACCATCGTTCCGATGGCGATTGATGCAGCAGCCAACGCTCCGATGGCCACGATGAGCTTCTGCGGCACGGTTTTCCCATCGAGGAACCGTTGCCACCATGACTTCTTCGGCTTGGGTCTGTTGATTGTGGCCGTGCCGGCTTCCGACCCCTCGTGTTCGCCGAGCGCCGCGGGGTCCACGGGCAGAAGTGTGCCACGCCGCCTGCGACTGGCTGAGGAGTTTCAGACTCTGCCCGTGGTTCACGGCACAGCGACCTTCGTTCCGGCTCGTCGCCCCGGCCGCGAAGCGGGCGCGCTAAATATCTCCGTCGCATTCGCACCGAACAAGACACCCAACGACAGCCCGAGCAGGCCAAATCGATACGGAGGGGCATGTGCGCGCTGTCAGCCGAACGCGCGTCCAGTCCCTGCGACCGCTGAGTTCTGGCGCCGGCAGCGGTCTGTGTTGGCAGTGACCCATCCGGGCCTCGTGAGCGGAGAAGATGATGCAGACGACCGTGGTGCGCTATCAGGCCAAGCCCGAGCGAGCCGACGAAAACCAGCAGTTGATCGAGGCGGTGTTCGCCGAGCTCAACGAACGCCAGCCCGAGGGCTTCACCTACAAGGTTTTCCGGCTTGACGACGGCGTGAGCTTCATCCACGTGGTGATCGAGCACGACATCGATCAACCCGACTCGCTACAAGCGGTGCCGGCCTTTCAAGCCTTCGTCGCCGGCATCGCTGACCGCTGCGATGTGCGCCCCGTTGCGACAAGTGCAACAATCGTCGGTGGCTACCGCTGAAGGGCACCCTGAACGTCGCCTCTCTCACAGTCGCCGTCTTCCACAACCTCGAATTCACGGAGCGCCATCGGCGAAAGGGTTGTCGCGGTGCCCCGTGACCACGCCCACTGGTAAGGCACGGTGCCCGCGCTTGGGCATCTCTCCAGGCTGCCCTCTCTATCGAGTCCGTAGCTCGCCCCTGCGGTTCGCGCTCGGACGCCGCGCCCGAATGACGCTGCTTGGGCCGGTCGCGCGCGTACCGATCGATCGTCATGTCGTTGCCTTTCCGTCGGATCGGAACGGGACTCACCGTTCCAGCCAGGACCGTCTCCCGCCGCCCACTGAGCGCTGCTGGCGCGCCCCGTGAAGGTCGACACCCTCGGACTCGTGACGGTTGCGCGACCATGAGACGCAGTGGATGAGGTCAAGCGTGTCGTCGTGCTCAGCGAGGATGAGGCCCGCCTTATCGCTCACGTCTTGGCGGTGTTCGAGCGAGTCCTGCGACTGGGCGCGCTCGACCACCGGCAACTGGAGTTGCTGGTGCCAGACGGCGTCGTGGTCAGCTTTGAGCGGCCTGACATAGAGATGGCGGAGGTGATCGTGGAGGCGAGTGATCCCCTGCTTCGACAGCTGATGTGAAGGCGAACTCGCTTGGCCGGACGATTCGTGGACTAGCGTCCGTACCGCTGCCTCGGGATAGACCATGGCGCCCGCTGCCCCTGCTTGCCGGAGCACGGGGCCTCGAAACGAACCGAGATGGCTGCAGACCGGCCGTGATGCGGCCGACTCGACGTACTCGGCTGGATCATGGATCCAGCGTCGGACGACGTCCGGCGAAGCCAAGGTGGGCGAACCAAGTCTTGATTCCGCGGCCTCGCCGCGCGCGCCCGAACGTCGCGACAGAGCGACGGCGGCGGCGCCCTCGCAACCGCCCGGAGCAGGCGTGCTGTTGGCGTCGGCCCGGTCGGCTCATGCGACGATTCGTGACGGGCATGGCACTGGTTGGCTGTCGACGATGCTGGAGTGATGGCCCGCCTCGCCGATGTCGTGTTTGATTGTCGTCACCCGGCGGTCGTCGCTAGGTTCTGGGCTGAAGCGCTGGATGGGTACGCCGTCGCACTCTACGACGACGCTGAGCTCGCCCGCCTGCGATCGATTGGTGTTGATAACCCGGAAGACGACCCGACGGTGCTCATCGAAGGGCCACCCGGTGCGCCACGAGTGTGGTTTCAGCGGGTGCCCGAGGCCAAGGTCGTCAAGAACCGGGTGCATCTCGATGTCCACACCGATGAGCTCGACACGGAAGTCGCACGCTTGATCCGTCTCGGCGCGCGTGTGCTGTGGCCCGAGCGTGATGGGCTCATCGTCATGGCCGACGTGGAAGGCAACGAGTTCTGTGTGACGACCCGCTGAGCCGTCGCGCCGTGTCGAGATCGGTGGTGCGGCCGATGACCCGTGGGTGCGCGCCCGAACACCGACCGAATGTCGGCCGCGGCCCCGCCGCAGACCACGTGCCCGATCAAGCAGGCGTTGGGGTGCGGATGCGAGTCGCTATCGGACGTCGAGCGCCGCGCCTGTGAAGCACAAGCGGACGGCGGTCACCACGCGAGCCCATCAGGCCAGGGAACCAGCTCTCGCCGAGTAACGGTGACGGTAGACGACCGCCGCCGCGACACCCGCGATGAGTGGCAGCCAGTAGGACACCAGCCGGTACGCCAGCGTGGCCAGCGTTGCGTTGGCGGCGGAGAGCCCGGCCCAGACGAGCGTCACTGCCAACCCTGCCTCGACGAACCCGAGCCCGCCTGGCGTGATCGGGATCATCCTCAGCACGCTGGCGGCTACGTAGGCGAGCAGCAACGGAATCGAGTCAACGCGGGCGCCGCTCGCCGCCACGGCGGCCACGAGCGCGAAGTAGTCGAACGCCCACTTGCTCACCACGGCGACGACCGCCCACGGCCAACGTGCCCCCAGCGCATGGCGAACCCGGTCTCGCTCTTTGAGCACACGCTCGGCAAGATCCACGGTGCGCGGCCGTCGCCGACGTACACGGTTGAGCACCCATTCGGTTCCCCGCGCCACGGTGCGCAGCAGACCGTCCCACGTGAACGCCGCGAATCCCAGGACCAGCAGAACGACGAACACGCCCGTGCCGAGCCAAGCGGCGCGCTCGAGACGAGCATCGAGGTTCCCGACACGGAAGGTCAGTGGAACACCAAGCGCCGCCAGCCCGAACAGCGTCGTCGTCGTCAGCAAAGAAGCCGCGGCGAGACCCGATGCCGTTCGGGCTGGTTCCTCCCCACCGCGGACCATATAGGAGTACTGCAGCGGCCCTCCAGCAGCCGGGCCGCCCGGGATGATCGAGCCCACTGCGTTGCCGACGAGTTGTGACGTCGCGATCAGCAGCCAGGCAGAGCTCGACGTGGAGATCCCGACGAGCAGCCAGACGCACACGAAGCTCGCCATCTCGAGCACCGCCATCACGACGAACCACCACGGCCGGATCGCCGCCAGTTCGTCGTATGACCCGAAGACCTCAACCAGCGAGGGCCACACGAAATAGAGACCGACCGCCGCCAGCGCCAAGCGCACGATGCGGCCAAGCATCAAGACTGTCCGACGAGATTCATCGCGGAACGCAACTGCTCGGCCGCCCACCGCCGGCCATCGCGCCATCCTCGGCCAAGGCTCCCGGCCTGCACAACCGCCCACGACGCGTCCACCAACACCGCCTGGCGCACCACCGAGTAGGCGGAATCGAGACTCCGCTGCCAACCCGTCGCCAAGGCTCGCCCTCGTCGAGCAACAGGGATGTCATGCCGTCACTGTGCCCGTCGAAGCACCCTCTGTCGACAACAGACCGGGATCGGGCGACCCAGCCCCCAATTGCGCCCTTTTTGGCGCGAGTCCCGCGAAGGTGCGCAGCTGCGTCGATCACCCGGTTCGTAGGCTTGGTTCGTGGCGACGGTCGATCAGATCACGCGACACGAGGATTCCTCTCCCGACGATGATGTTTGGGTCGGCGCACGGCCTCCGGCGAGTCCGATCGACATCGTCGACGCCGACCCGAGGTGGCTAGCGCAGTTCGACGAGCTGGCCAACCGCATCAGGCGTACGCTCGGCGACCGCGTCCTCGGGCTGGAGCACATTGGATCGACGAGCGTGCCTGACCTCGCGGCCAAACCGATCATCGACATCGACCTGACTGTCAGCGACGCCAGCGACGAAGCGGCGTACCTAGCCCCGCTCGGAGCGGTGGGGTTCGTGCTGACGATTCGTGAGCCACGCTGGCACCAGCATCGGTTGATGGTCGCAGCGTCACCGCCGGCCAACCTCCATGTGTGGAGTCCCGACAGCCCCGAGGCGATCCGCCATTTGATGTTCCGCGACTGGCTGCGCGAACACCCCGACGATCGCAGGCGATACGCCGCCACGAAGCGGACTGCGGCCTACGCCGCCAACGCTGACGGTGAGACGGTGATGGAGTACAACCTGCGCAAGCAACCCGTCGTCCGCGACATCCTTGATCGCATCTTCCGGGCCCACGGCATGCTGTGAGTCACGGTGAGCGCCGGTGAATTGAAATCGGCCCCAACATGCCCGCCCTGGCAGCTCACGGCGCACCGCGAGCCGGGGTCACCCGGTCGGTGTTGATGGCGGTTGATTCGGCGGATCTAACCGCCGATGGCCGCGTTCTGGCCGAGGCGATCGTTGCCACCCGGGTCGAGGAGTGACAGCGCTCCGGCGCGATCATCTCGACGATGCTGGTACGACTCCTCGGCGCCGACCATCGGGAATAGAAGGAAAGTGCGCTCCGCCTCGCTCGGGGGTCGACCACGGTCCCCGAATGCGAAATCACACAAAAGACGCCGTCGGCGCCGACATCGACATCCCTGACTTCAACGGCACCGTGTGGCCGTGGGGACCAATCCCTCCCTGCCCGGGGTAAAACGACCTCACGGCTCAACCGCCTGCGCTGCACACCGACGTGCACTGACAGACGACCGCGCCGCTAACCCGGAGGGCGGGGGTTGACCCGCCGGCCGGCCAGCGGACCACACCCGTTGGCACGTAACCACGCGCCAGAACAACGCCGAGCGCGGCGTCGCGAGCCGCCCAGAACTCACGCAGGCATGATCGTGTGCTGGGCTCCGGGAACGGTGTCATGGCGCGGATGACTGGAAGGGTCACGTGGCTGGGTGGCGGGGGGTGGACTCACGATGCTTGGCCCGTCGGTAGTGGGCGTTGGCTTTGGCCCTGTTTCCGCATACGGCCATGTCGCACCATCGTCGCGAGCCGTTCTTGGTGGCGTCGTAGTACAGCAGCACGCAGCGCGAGCTGCCGCAGCGTCGGACCCGTGACCGCTCGAGGCTGGTGGCGTCGAGGGCCGCGGTGGCGAGCGCCAGTCGCAGACGTTCGAGCGATCCCGGCGCGTCGAGTGGCATTCCATGTTGGTGTCGGGCGGGCCGATAGCTGAGCCGGACGGAGACAGCGGCGACGTCGTCGTCGAGTGCAGTTGCCGCCGCTTCGTCGTCGCCGGTCTCGAGCACGTGGCGCAGCGAGCAGCGCAGCCGGCGGAACCAGGCCAAGAGATTCCGCCCACGCCCTTCGCCGGCCGCGCGGCACTGCTGTGCCAGATCGGTGTCGATGAGGCCCGCCGCCTGGGCCCAGTCGACCAGCGCGGTCCAGTCCGGCAGCAGTTCCAACCGGTCACCGTGGGCGTCGACGGCTTCGGTGTTGACCAGGTCGATTCCGGGATGGTTGCCGACCCAGACGAACTCGGTCGCATTGCGAGTGTTCATCACCTAACCTTCTACCTGACAATAGCAAGTTAGACACAAGGGGTTGGATGATGACGAAGATCGGTCAAGTGGTGGCAGTCAACGTCGGCCGACCACAAACCGTCGAGTGGCACGGACGGACCGTCACAACCGCCATCTGGAAGCAGACAGTCGACGGCCGCCATCAGCTGCGGGGCTTCAACATCGACGGCGACGACCAGGCCGACCGCCGCGTGCACGGTGGACCCACCAAGGCCGTCTACGCCTACGCCGCCGAAGACTACGCGTGGTGGGGAACCGTGCTTGCAACCACGCTCGAGCCGGGCACCTTCGGCGACAATCTCACCGTCACCGGAGTCGACCTCGCCGACTGCGTCGTAGGTGAGCGCTGGCGAATCGGCAGCGCATCTCTGCGAGTCACCGAACCACGGATCCCCTGCTTCAAACTCGGCGTGCGGATGGGCGACGCCGGCTTCGTCGAACGCTTTGCCGAAGCCGCCCGCCCCGGCAGCTACCTGGCCATCGACACCGTCGGAGAACTCAGCGCCGGCGACCCGATCGAACTGACGCATCGGCCCAACCATCAGGTCACCATCGGAATGGTCGAGCGCGCCTACCACGGTCATCCCGAACTGCGCGAACGACTCGTCAACCTCCCCGACCTCTCCGAGGCCTGGCGTCACTGGGCCGCAAAGGCGCTCGCACGACAGCCAGGCAGCGCGCCGCAGTCATCAGAGTGAGAACTCCCCCACGTCGTGCTCCGCAACAGCAGCGCGCCGATCACAACTGGCGTATGTGCGTCGCGAGTCAACCTCGGGTGACACGCGGTCGGAGTGGTACTCCCGCTCCGAAGGAGATGGACGACTCACGCTCGGTCAATCGGGGTGGCGCGCCTGGACGAGCCAGGCGGCGCCCTTGAGGGTCACACCGTCGGGTAAGGCGTAGGGCGCAAGTGCGTCACTGACTGCCGCCCAGGCGGCGGAGGCGGTGTCGTCGTCGACGTCCTTCATCAGCGTCTGGGCCATGTCGGTGCGCTGCAGGAACTCGACTACGTCATCGGTGGTGTCGCCGAGGCGCATCGGGGCGATCACCTCCTCGATGGTGATGTCGGTGAACGCGGCGAGCGCAGCCCGGATCCGCGCGGGGTCGGAGAGCGAGAACGGCCCTGGTTGGCCCGGTGTGCCGAGGTCGGGCATCGGGACGAAGGCGAGCATCGCCCCCGCAGGAACCGTCAGCCACTCGTTGCGAGCGACCTCCTGCCAGCAGGCGAACACGAGCCGCCCGCCCGGGCGCAGCGTGCGCGCCAGGTTGGCGAACGCGACGCCGGGGTCGTCGAAGAACATCACCCCGAAGCGGCTCACCACGGCATCGAAGGCGGCGTCGGGCAGCTGGTGGACCTGGGCGTCGCCCTTCTCGAACGTGACGTTGTCGAGTCCAGCCTGGCGGGCGCGGCGGGCGGCGGCGGCGAGCATCGAGCCGGAGATGTCCAGGCCGTGAACCGTCCCTTCGGGAGCGACGATCGGTGCGATGGCGAGGCAGAGGGCGCCGTTGCCGCAGCCGACGTCGAGCACCCGCTCTCCGGGTTCGGCGTTGAGGCCGCTGACGATGCGCTCCGCAAACTGGATGTTGATGCGGTCGTATCGATCCTGCTCAGCAACCCAGTGTTCGCCTGCTGGACCGTCCCAGTATTCGATCTGGTCTGCGTTGGGCATGACGCGACCGTATCGGCCGGAGTTCCTGAGGCGACTCCGGCCGGACTGCAAGCCGACCGGTGCCGTGCACGAGCACGAATCGGACGCCGGAACACAACCACCAACGAGACCAGAACGCCGTCACCGGAGTTGATCGTCGTCGCAGCGGCCCTGATCAGCACCTCGCCGACCGCCGGTATCGGCTTGGGCACCTCCCTGATTCGCACGACCTCCAGCGGGCCCGTACCCCTCGCACACCCTGCCTTGATGAAGCACCCACACCGCGCAACCCAGAACGCCAACAATGCCCAGACGCAGTGGTTCTGGGCCTTGACCCAATCGGCACGAACTACTGTCGCGTCTCGAAGCAGGAGGGGCCATGGGAAATTTGAACGTTGTGATGATCAACGTCGCCTCACGCGACGATGGTCTTCGCGTGTTGGACCGCGTCGATGCGGCAACCGAGACGGGCGAGATCACCGTCGTGGATGTGGCGATGGTCTACAAGAGCGACAAAGGGAAGGTGAAGATCCAGCAGACTGCCGATGCGACCGCCGGTAAGGGCGCCGTCAAGGGCGGTGGGCTTGGTCTGCTCGTTGGGATCTTCGCGGCGCCGCTCGTGCCGGCGGTTGCGGTGGGCGCGGGAATTGGGGCGCTCGTGGGGAAGGCACGCGACCGGGGGATTTCCGACGACCTCATCAAGCAAGCCGGTCAGGCGATCGAAACCTCTGGTGCGGTCGTCTTCGTGCTCGCCGACCAAGCAAACACCGCCGTCATCGCCAAGCTGATTGACGAGGCCGCCGCCGGCGGCGCCCAGGTCGAGTACCAAGTCCTCTCCGAAGATGCGCAGGACCTGCTTCGCATGCAGCTCAAGACTGGGGGCAAGGTTGCTGTGGGAGTGCAGGTCGAATTCAAAGGCATGACGCTCGAGCAGTACGACGAGGTCATCAACCGAATGGGTTTCGAGCCCCGCGGTGCGGGCGGACCAGGAAGCGTGTTCCATTGGGTGACGAAGACTGCTGACGGGATCCGGGTGACGGACGTCTGGGAGACCCAAGAGGACTTCGAGAAGTTCTCAGACGAGAAGATCGGACCAATCACTCAGGCGGTCGGCATCCAAAGCCAGCCCGAAATCCAGTATTTCGACGTACACAACTACCTGACAGCAGGCTGAATTCCCGCGACGGCAGCGAAGCGTAGGGCGCCCCGGTCCTACACGGCGAGCGGCGGCGAAGCAGATTGATGGTGAGGGCCGCTCGAGAACACGTAGGTGTCGATTCGGGGCGACTCGACACCACGGCTGTTACGGCGGGTTAGCCGCGACCGGTGCGCCCATCTCCGGGATCTCGATCGTCACACTCCTCGATCCCCTCCCGGCGCTCCGTCATCTGAGGCCTGTCGGGAGCTAGCACCTCACGAAGCAGTTCTCGGGCCCCGGCGGCGTCAGCACGCGATCGATCACATGCACAGTTGCGTTGGCGGTCGTGATGTTCCAGCACGTCGCCATTGCCGCACCACCGTTGATGACCAGTGCACCGTCTGCGTCGGTGGTGAACCTGAGCTCCCCGCCTTGAACGGATGTGACACTGCCCGCCTCGACCAGCTCGGCCGCGCTCAGCGACTCCCCGGCCACAACGTGATAAGTGAGGACACTCGTCAGCAAGTCGTTGTCGGCGAGGATCGCGTCGAGGTCGGACGGAGGGACATCCGCAAACGCCTCGTTGCTCGGGGCAAGGATCGTGAACGGACCTTCGCCATTCAACGTGTCGACGAGGCCGGCAGCCTGAACGGCAGCCGACAACGTCGTCAAGTAGGGATTGTTGGACGCTGCGGTAGCAACCGCGTCATCGGCCATGCCCACGAACGAGCCTTCACCTTCGGCCGGAATTGAAGCGCAGAACGGGCCCGCCGGGTCGCCCGGGTCAACGACCGCCACGCTGCTGGCCTCGGAGATCTTCGGTGTTGCTAGGACAACGCCACCGAACACGACCGCTGTCGCCAAGACCCCCCGTTTGATCCGTCGTGTTCTCATTGCGCCCTCCGGATGACTCCACGCGGCTGAGGACGAAAGACGTGTACTCCACGAGAACCCGTTCGTTCGTCGCCGTCACTCACTTTGGAAACGACAGTAACGATCGCCGGCGCAGTCTTGGGGGATCCCACTCGCAGCGCCCAGGATTGAAGCTATCCGGCGGGTCGGGCACGCGAGACGCGATAGCGCCCCACACCCGGGGGGAAACGCTTGGCGTCGAAGCCCGGTGTCGAAAGCCCTTTGCGGGGGAAGCGACTGAGCGTTCCCAGAATCAAGCGAAGCCTGCCGCGTCGTTAGGGTGTGCTGAAAGTCGCCTGGGGTGCTCGCGTTGTGTCGCGGGCGACGCGGGAGTCGCCACAGCTTCATCGACACCAGGCCACAGGTTCGAACTCCGCCGCACCAGCGGCATTCGCAGCCGCCGGAGTCCGTGCATGTCGTACAGTGGATGTCGGCACTCGTTTCACGGCGGGAGAGTGTGCAATGTACGAATGGGACGACTACGACGACGACGGACGCTCGCTGGGTTGGATCGCCGCCATCGGCGTTGCACTGGTGGCGGTCGGCATCGGGTGGTTCGTCGTCCGCCCAGCGCTTCGTGACGACCGGGGTGCGGGTTCAGCGGGCACCTTGGTGTTCGATACGGAAAGCTCGGTACCGGCCGGGGCGACCGTCGACGCGGCCGAACCGTCCATGGACCTGGGCACGGTCGCATCTAGCCCGAATCCGGTCGGATCGGCGGGCGACACAGCATCCGGGGCGATCGAGGTTGCCTCGACGTCGGCGGTGCCGTCTCCAACCGACACAACGTCGACACGCTCGACGACCATGACAACTGGCGTGGTCAGCCAGCTTGAATCGACCTCGACCCCGGACCCGCCAACACCAGCGGAATCCACCGCGCCGAGTCCGTCGACAACGCCGACCGAGTCGATGCCGGCCGTCCCCGTGGAGACCACGAAGCCCGCCGATTCGACCGCGGCGACAGACGCCGCCGAGCGCACGACGATCGGCCCGACATTGTCTACGACGAGGTCGGCGATAACAGAGACCGCCGAACCGACGCAGTCGACCTCGCCGACCGAGTCAACCAGCGACCGGTCGACCATGCTGATCGAGTCGACCGCGCCGGCGAGTCAACCGCGTCAACCGCGTCGACCGAGTCAACCGCGTCGACCGAGTCAACCGCGTCGACCGAGTCAACCGCGTCGACCGTGTCGACCGAGTCGACCGTGCGCGTCGAGTCGGTCTTGCCGGCGGAGTCAACCGCGCCGTCGAGTCGATCGAGTCGACGGAGTCGACCGGAATCGACGTTGTCAACCGCGTCGACGGAGTCAACCGCGTCGACCGAGTCAACCACGCCGACCGAATCAACCACGCCGACCGAATCAACCGCGTCGACGGAGTCGACCGCGTCAACCACGCCTGTCGAGTCAATCGCGCCTGTCGAATCGATCGCGCCGACGAGTCGACGGAGTCGACGGAATCGACGGAATCGACCTTGTCGACCGCGCCGACGGAGTCGACCGAGTCGACCGCGTCGACGGAGTCAACCACGCCTGTCGAGTCGATCGCGCCGACGGAGTCGACCGAGTCGATCGCGTCGACGGAGTCGACCGAGTCGACCGTCCACGTCGAGTCGGCCTTGCCGACCGAGTCGACCGTGTCTGTCGAGTCGACCGAATCGACGTCGTCTACCGCGTCGACGGAGTCGACCGATTCCTCGTCGACCATGCCCGTCGAGTCCACGGCGCCCGCGGCTTCGATACCGGGCACGGACCCCGCTGAGACCACGACGATCCCCCCGATGTCGTCGACGTCGACCTCGGTGTCGACACCCAGTTCGACGATGGCACCGTCAACGACCGGGGTCGCCGCAAACACCTTGCCTGATGGGCGGCCGATCTCCGTGAGCGCCGTGTTCATGAACGATGAGATCACCTTGACCGGAGCAGTTCCCAGCGATGTGGCCGGGGACCGGCTGCTCGCTCTCTCCGGCGAGTACCGCCTCACCCCGGCATCGATCGTGAACAACCTGACCATCGACCCAGACGCCCCGGTCGATGGGGGCATCCGAGTCGTCGAGTACAACTCCGTCCGCTTCGCTGGTGACACCAACACGATCACCCCCGAGCACGCCCAGCAACTCGATCGCATTGTCGCGTTGATGAATGCGTTTCCGAACACCCGGGTCCACGTGATCGGCAACACAGACCAGCACGGCGACGAGACTCGCAACTTCGTGATCTCGCAACGACGCGCGGAGGCCGTCGTGGACTACCTCGTCGCCCAGGGGATCGACCCCTCGCGCTTGACGACGCAACCTGCCGGCGAGTCGAACCCGCTCAGCACGGAACTCGGCCCGGCCGCCGACGCGCTCAATCGGCGCACCGACTACGTGATCTTCGGCCTCCTCGGCGATTGAACGTCGACGCTGCTTCCGCGGAGCTGATCAGCGCCTTGGCGATGAGTTCTCGACTCGCCGCCCGTCTAACCTCGTGCCGCCGTGGTAGCGAAGGCAGCGGCGGCTACCTGACAAGAGACAAGGACACGACGATGCCAGAACTCCTCGTCGACTTCATCACCTCTCTCGACGGCTACGCGTCGGCGGAGGGCTGGCCCGGCTTCTGGGGTCTCGAGGGGCCCGAGTACCTCGCCTGGCTGGGTGAACAACCCGAGGTCACGTACGTGATGGGAGCGAACACGTATCGGCTGATGTCGGGCTTCGCTGCCGGAGAGACTCCAGAGGGGACGGACGAGTTCACCGCCGACGAGGAGGCGTCCCTCGACGGACTCACGCGAGCGTCGAAGGTGGTGTTCTCCGCCTCTCTCGAGGAGCCGCTCACGTGGGCCAACTCCGCGCTCGTGCGCGATGACGCCGTCGAAGCGGTGCGGGCGATGAAGGAGGGCGGCTCGGGCCTCATGAGCACGATCGGCAGCATCAGCCTGAGCCGGTCGCTGCTGCGAGCCGGACTCGTTGATCGCTTCCGAGTCGTGATGTTCCCGGTGATCACCGGCGCCACGGGAGCAGAACGCATCTACGACGGCTACCCGGACGTCGCCCTCGAGATGATCGACAACCGCACCTTCGACGGCCGCATCCAGCTGGTCGAGTACCGGCCCCGCGTCCTCGAGCACCCACCGCTCGACCCCACCGCATGAGGTCGCCAGGACCCAGCGCGAAGTGAGAGAACGACTCTGAGCCGAAGGTGATCGCTGACATCTCGCAGGGCCATCCCCAGCCGGTTACATCTGGCCGTGGCGAACCGGACCGGTTGGTTCGTAGGTGCCGATGACGATGCCGAGATCGGTCATGGTGAGGTCGACGGGGCGCATCGTCGCCGGGTGGATGCCCTCGTTGAACAAGCGGCGACCGGAGCCGAGCACCAGCGGAAATGTCATCAGGCGGAAGCGGTCGACGAGCTCGTGCTGCAACAGCGTCTGGAGCAGGTTGCTGCTCCCCCAGATCTGCAGCTCGTCGCCGGGTTCGTCCTTCAGCGCCTGCACCGCCGCGACGACGTCGCCGGTCACGAGCCGAGCCGTGTCAGGGTGCTCGCCGCGCCAGATGGCATCGGCCTCACTGAGCGAGTTGGACACGACGTACTTGGGCAGCGAGTTGATCGCTGTGGCAATGGGGTTGGCGGGATCGGTCTGATCAGGCCAGTAGCCGCGGAAGATGTCGAACGTTCTGCGACCGAACAGGAAGGCGCTGGCGTGGCTGTTGAGCTCGGTGACGAACTCGCCGACGGCCGGGTCGGGAAACGGGGCCTGCCAGCCGCCGTGGGTGAAGGCGTCGCTGGAATCTTCCTCCGGTCCCCCGGGGGCCTGCATCACGCCATCGAGGGTCAGGAACGTCTGAACGGTGAGCTTCATGTCAATGCAGACGGAGCGGCGCACTGATTCTGAGCGCGACTCACGCCGAGTCGCACCGGTCCCGACGAGTCTGCCATGGCGCGCAGTGCGTCATCCCGACTGGCGCCGACCCAGAGACCTACCTTGGCGCTCGCCGTGACGTGTGGTGAACCGCTGGCGACCTGCGGCGGTTGGCCGCTCCGTCGCCCCCGCCGCCGGTGTCATGACGGCCGTGCTGGCGTGGTATGTCTCGCCCTAGCGACACCAGGAGCGCTGCCATGCCGAAAGCACCCAAGCCCGATTGGGCCCGGAAGCCGCCGCGTAGGTGGTGTCTCGGGTGTTGAGGTGCTCGATGAAGCCGGGCGACAGCTCGTCGGTGCCGGCGCTGGAACTGGGGCACCCGTCGACCCAGTCGGGGTGGAACATGAAGTGGTAGACGATCAGCTGTGGGTGGCCCTCGAACAGGTCGAGCAGCGACCGCGTGCCGTCGGGCCCCCGTACTCGTAGGGCTTTGCAACCTCGACCATCGGCAGCTCGCGACGCGCGGTGTTGAGCCGGTCGCGCTGGCGGGTGAAATCCTTGTCCTTCTCGAGCAGCTCGCGCCGGGCAGTCCACTCCTCCTGCGAGACGATCTTCGGCAAGCTCACGGAGAATCTCCTTCGACGACGGGGCCCCATGCGCCCACCCGGTTGAGACCTCCGGCGACCGCTCAACGGTGCTCGATGAGCACATCGCTGCGATCGGTGGCGCGGTCGCCGACTCGTCGTCCGGAGCACGAGTGGTGGGCACGATCGTCTACTTCGAAGGGCGCACCGCAATCTCGGCACAGCAGCACTCAGGGAAACGCTCACATGGCTCGACGATCACGCCACGTTCACCGCGACAGCCGCACTCAGCGCAAGCGGTCATCGGTCACCCCTAGCATTTGTTGAATCCGGAGCGGTACTGCAACCGTCGCCACCACGGCCCGGGGGGAGCATGTCGAGTCATCCGTTCGATATCGCGTTTGCGCTTGCCGAGCCGTTCGATGCAACGGAAGCAGACACCCACCTCACGGTGGGCCTCCAGTTGCAAGCTTGCCCGGACGGTCTGGTCTCCGCAACACCAGCAGCCTGGTTCCGGTGGCTCGACCAAGTCGCCACCGACGGCAGTCACGGTCATGACCGGAGCCTAGGTCGCCAGGCGTCGGCCGATTCAGACCGGGACTGGCGATATTCGGCGTTCCTGGTTGTTGCCTCGATGGGCGAACGGAAACACCCACCGAAACACACTCAGCAGCGGTCGTTGACACCAGCACTCGGGCGCACACTGGCACTGGACTGCTCCCATGCCCTCGACGAAGCGACCGATGATGGCGAACAACAGATACGTCGACCCGACTCCGATCAGAAGCCGATTCATATCGCTCACGCTACGCCGTCGGCGGCCGTGCGGTCGTCGGCACCCACACTCGCCGACGCGAGGTCGTTGAAGCCCGACAGCCGCCAACAACCCGATCGGCGCGTCGGGCTGCTCCTCGAGCA
Source organism: Ilumatobacteraceae bacterium (assembly GCA_963732335.1). Lineage (GTDB taxonomy): Bacteria > Actinomycetota > Acidimicrobiia > Acidimicrobiales > Ilumatobacteraceae > Desertimonas. Next base: position 227,855 of record CAVSZO010000063.1, read on the forward strand.
GCCGCGCCAGTTAGTAGTGGTTGACGACGCCGAGGTCGCGGGGGCCATGGCCAACGTGTCGAGCAGCTCGACGTCGTTTCGCGTATATGTCGGCGTTGGCCGCCCAGCCGCGCAACGTCTCGATCGTCGCCTCCTCACGATCGGCGGCGATCATGCTGGCCACGAGCGACTGCTGGTAGGCCGCCAGCCGAGTTCCGTGAGCGCGCTGGTACTGCAGGAGGCGTGGTTAAGGAGTACGTCCGGACCGGGCCATGGTCGCCCCTCCTTACCAACGACTTGGCAGCGGTTCGAGCTCGTCACTGGCTGTGATCGCCGAGGCGGGGGCAACGGCCAGTGGAGGGTAGGCAGCTCCCCCGGCCTGCCGCTCGACGGAGGCGGGTCCCGGAGCAGCGTCATCTGGTGCTACAGGTCCCGTGTTCCGCCGTTTGACAATGGTCCTCCGTCCATCGGTGGGCACAGCGCTATCCACATTGGCTGTCATTGAATAATCAGCCGGTCGTGGGCGGTGCCTCGGTTCCTTCGCTAAAGCCAGCGAAGAGGTCATCCAGCGTGCCAGCGGGTGTGCCCATTGGCTCGGCGGCCATGCGTGTCGCGCTCACTGAGGCGGGGCCGTATTGGCCTTCTGGAAAGCCGCCACCCGAAACTTCCACGGTGAATTCAGCGGTGAAGCTCTGTCCGTCCGGAGTCACCTCGACCGACGCCCGGATCGTCTCGGTGGCGAAGCCACCTGCCCCGTCGGGAATCTGATCGACGAACGTGACCGTAACCGAGTTTGGCCCAGTCGGCTCCCACACTCCGATCCCGACGACATTTTGGGCATCGGCCTGCCAAAAGGTCCCGTCCGAATTGAACGCTGCGGGATGCCGCCGACCGTCAGCAGTGCTCTCGGGCGTGTACAGCCAGGTCCCGACGATCGGATGGTTCTCCGTCGATGCAGCCGCCTGCTCGACAATGCTCGACTCGACCGCCGGTGCTGCGGTCGATGCGACAGCCTCGGCTCCCACCACGGCACTGGACTCGACGACCATCGACTCGCCGGTTGCGGGCGTGGTCGATGCTCCCGATGGTGCCCGGTCAGGCGATGCGCCCTGGGCGACCGCCACGGCACCTGCCGAGACGACGAGCACGGTCCCAACTCCGATGATTGGCCGCATGAACCGCCTGAACGGTGACGTGCTCGACCTGTCTTGGTTCATCTCAACTCCCTCAAATTGCCGATGTTCGCTTCGACCGATCAGCTGCGGTCGCTCGTGGACTTGGGCGGCCTGCGTGCTCGAGAAGGTGTCGATGCCGGTCGCGCAAGACGCCCCCCATCTTCGTTCGGCAGGGTTGTGAGCCGGTTGTAGAACGGTTGTACCGACACACGCTCGGCATGATCCACGAGTTCACGGCCGCCTGAACGCTGGACAACCCGGAGCGGCCTGCGGGCGGCGACGTAGCAGGCCAGACATCGAGGGCGGCAAGTCATCGCACCGGCGATGTGGAGCTTGCTCTTCGCCGCTGACGAACCACTCGGGGCCGTTACCGTCGTGCGCGACACGCACCGAACAGCGCCAGTCGTCGTTCCGTACTGCCGTCGAGCCGGCGTTCCCGGATAGCCACGGGTCTCCTTCGCGTCCGGGATTGTCGGGCACGAGGTACGGGCCGATAGTGGACGCGCTGTCGAGTCGAGGTGCTGCGAGCTGGGCGGCCGAGGCTGGACCGGGGCGGCGGGCAAGTCCGTCGTCAGTCAAACGCCACCGTGACTGTGCCGAACGGTCCGAAGTCGGCCACGCACGAGTCACCCGCGCCGACCTCGAACACATCGGTCGCCACGCCGGTCGTGACGACGTCGCCGCGACGCAGTCGTAAGCCGAACCGGGGCAACTCATCGGCCAGCCACGCCATCACGTTGAGCGGATGACCGAGCACCGCCGCGCCCGAGCCGGTCGTGGCGAGCGCGCCGTCGCGGGTGACCGACACCGCCGACGCCGCGAGGTCGCGGCCGCGCCAGTCCGTGACCGGCTCGCCACGGAGCCACCAACCGTGGATCGCGTTGTCGGCGGCGATGCGCAACGCACCGACCGCCCACGACTCGAACCGGTAGTCGACGATCTCGATGCCCGGAATCAGCGCGTCGATGTGCTCTGCGATCGTGGCCTGCGTGTGGCCACTGTCGACGGGTTCGACATCGGCGCCGACGCGGAAGGCGAACTCGGCCTCGATGACGCGACGTGTGAACTGGTCGGCCGCGAGCGTCGTGCCGCTTGGCGAGGTGGTCTGCGACATCAGCCGGCCGAACACCGGGCGATCGATCTGCAGAGCAGCCTGCGCGATCTCGCTGGTGCACGCGACCTTGTAGCCGATGCACCGCCCACCAGCCTGCGCCACAAGGGCAGCGACCACGCGGTGTTGGATCGCGTACGCGTCGATCAGCGTCTGGGGCCGCAGCGGCAGCGGCAGGTCGGGCACCACTCGACGGTTCGCCCGCATGTCGAGCAACTCCGTCGCAGCATCGCCGACGACCTCGTCGTTCACGATGAACAGCCTGCCAAACGGCGATGGCCAACCACCCAAGCCTGTTCCAACCGCCCCGCCAGAAGCCGGCGTTCCCGGATAGGGCGGGGCCCGGCTTACTCCCCGCGGACAGCGGACAGTCGCGCTCTGCGCGTTCGGTGTGTCGCATCGGGTCGCGGTCGCCGCTCCCGATCGATGCTCACTGGGCATTCGTCGCGTCAGGATCGGCTGGCCATGTGGACGGTGCCACGACGACCGACGCGTTCGGAGCGGCCAGGCACGTCGAGGTGAGCGGCCGAGTGCTTGCTGCCGCGAGCGCGACAGTTCGGCGCGTATCGGCGCCGACGGCACGTACACGGTCACCGAGCTACCGACGACTGGAGTGAAGATCTGTCTCGAGGCCGACGACCCGTTCGACGGCTTCGGCGGCTCGGTGATCGTCGAATGCTGGGACAACTCGGCGACCTTGGCCGGGGCGGCCTCGGTGACCGCGGCGCCGAGCGCCACGGTCAACGGTGTCGACTTCGTGCTCGGCGGCCCATACCCCGTGCGCAACCTGAAGGGAACGGTGCCTGCGAGCGGTCGAGTCCTGCTCACGTGGGACGCCCCGGCGTACTCCGGTGGCGCGCCGATCACCGATTACGTCGTGCAGTACGCCACGCTCACGGGAGCGTGGACGACGTTCACCGACGGCGTCTCGACGATTCGCTCGGCCACGGTCACCGGGCTCACACCGAACGCCGAATACCGCTTCAGGGTGGCCGCCCGCAACGCCAAGGGCACCGGTCCTGCGTCGGCGCCGATCGTGGCGCCGACGGTGCCGACCGCGCGGTCGCCACCGCCGCGTGGCGCCGACGCCGGGTGTCGGCTCCGGCCAGATACGGCTGTCGTGGCTGGCGCCGCTGTCCAACGGCGGACTGCCGGTTACTGACTACCTGATCCAGCGGTCGGCCAACGGCACGTCGGGTTGGGTGACGATCAACGACGGCGTCAGCACGACGACGACGTACACCGTCACCGGCCTGGTCAACGGGACGAAGTACTACTTCCGCGTGCTGGCGAAGAACGTCATCGGTGCGCGCGCTGCCAGCAACGTGGTGAACCAAACCCCGAGACCGGCGCCACCAACCGCGCCGAGGACCCTGACGGCCACGCCTGGGTCCGCTCAGGTGCGGCTGTCCTGGCTGCTGCCCGCATCGAATGGCGGCTCCACGGTGACGGACTACATCATCCAACGCTCGGCCAACGGCACGTCGGGGTGGGTGACGATCAACGACGGTGTACGCACCACGACGTCGTACACCGTCACGGGTCTCGTGAACGGTACGAGGTACTACTTCCGGGTGCTCGCCAAGAACGCCATCGGCAACTCACCGGCCTCCAACATCGCCAACGCCACTCCGCGCACGGTTCCCGGCGCCCCGAGCGGTCTCCGGGCGACGGCAGGCGTACGTTCGGTGACGCTCGCCTGGAACGCTCCGGCGACCGGCGGCGCGCCGATCGCCGATTACGTGATCCAGCGTTCGACCAACGGGACCACGTGGACGACGGTCGCCGACGGAGTGTCGACGTCCCGCACCGCGACGGTCACGGGGCTGTCGAGCGGCGTCAGGTATCAGTTCCGGGTCGCGGCACGCAACGCCGCGGGCACCGGCACCTACAGCGCAGTGGTGACCGGCCGTCCCACGTGATCCCCAGTCTGGTCGTCGTGACTTCCCGGGATCCGGGAGTCAGGACAGCTGGATCGAGCGTCCGCGTATGGTGACGGTGCGATCCGGTCGATCGCCCCCCGGGGCGATACCAGTTCAGGCGGACCCGATTCGTTTGACCCTCACACTGACTACCTGCGCTCCTGCGGGGTGCATCGTGTGCGCGGAAGTCGCCCGAGCACGTCCCGACCGTGGGCGCATTCCTTACCAACGACTTGGCCGCGGTCGGCGCTCGTCACCGGCTGTGATCACCGAGGCGGACGCTGCGTACGGCTCACGAGCCTTCGACAACGGAAGGAGTGAACCGATCGCTCCACTGCCGGTCCGTTCTGACGCGCTGCGATCAGATGAGCAGGTGGCGGATACCGACCTCCTGCCGAGTGCGATTATCGGGCGGGTACCAGTGCCGTCCACCCGGCGTTCGAAGATGTGCGGTCCGGTGTCATCCCCGCGATATTCGGATCGGCGCGCCGCGAGCGTGAGCGGTGCACGCAGCGGCGTGTCCACGCCGGGGCGTAGAGCACTCAGCCGGATCGCCAACTGACCACCGGCGGCTTGACACGGGCGCAGGGCGGGCAGCCGCGCTCGTCGGTCAGTGAGAGCGATGCAACGAGTACTCCATCGTCGCGTGTTGCAGCGCCGAGCATCTCCGGCTCGATGTCCCCGATCATCAGCTTGGCCCGGCGGAACATGGCGAAGGAGTCGCCTGCACCGACGTCGCCCCACGTGAGGTAGAGGAATCGCTCGCCCTTCTTGCCGTGCACTGCCGGCCCGCGCAGGTCCACCCGATCGTCCGCGACGACGGCGCGCACGTCGATCTCCCAACGTGCGTTGTCGGCGTCGCCTCGCACCAATCCGACGGGCTCCGTGCCGACTTGGACGGCGACGTGCACGTTGTGCAGCAGCACGCCCTCCGACACGAACTCGGCGCCCGGTAGATCGTGACCCTCGATGACGATTCGCATCGCGTCCCATTCTGGCGAAGGTCGCGATGTTTCGCGAGGCCACAGTACGCCAACCGGCGATACCGGATACACGCGCGGAGTGGAATCGGACACTGTTATCGGATACCCCGGCGGTGCGCGTTCTGTGCCGATCGCAGTCGGCCCGGCGATGATCAGAGTCACGGGTTGCTCATGGCGTCGATGTCTGCGCGGCTACCCGAGACCCGCGCCACTACCGTCGATCGGGGTGGGTGCGGTGAACGGGCTTGTGGCCAGAATGCTCGCGATCGCGAGCGGGGCCGTTCGGCATTCCGGACGTCGTCGAGGACACGCTTCGACGGTTATTGGGTACGCGCTCTCGGACAGTGCCTCCGCTGCGGCGAGCATCGCGCGCCGGCAGGTCGCTCACGGTCGCGCCAGCCCCGCCCCGGCAAGCGCGACTAGCGGACGCGTGAACCCGGCATCGCGTCCAGCTGGCCCGACCACGGCCGATTCGTTCCGCACGCGTCCGCTGTCCGCCGGTGCGCACAGCAAGACTCGCATCGGCAGGCGCTCGATTGTGCCGTTGAGGAGGTCACCGCTTAAGCTCTCTTGCCCATCGAATCCGATCGGGTGTGGCAGCGAGTGGCACGACTGAGATCACTCGCCGGCCGAATGACGCAGCGCCCGAGGTACCAGCTCATGCGGCCCGAACGGGTCAACGTGCTGGACCGCTACGCCGAAGAGGCGCCGTCGCCGCAGGCTGCACTGGACATCTTCAAGGGCGAGTTCGTCTCGGCGATGCCAGCAGACCATCCCGAGCTCAGGGCCGGCTCGCTTCGGCTGTTTGAGGATCCGCGCATCAGCTGGCTCGCCGGAAAGGTTGACCTCGACGGTCTCGACGTGTTGGAACTCGGCCCGTTGGAAGCGGGTCATAGCTACATGCTCCAGAACGCCGGAGCGAAACGGGTCACGGCAATCGAATCGAGCAGCAGAGCCTATCTCAAGAGCCTGGTCACGAAGGAGATCTTCAAATTCGATCGGGTTGACCTGCTCTACGGCAACTTCGTCGAGTACCTGCGACACAGACCGCGCCGCTTCGACCTCTGCGTTGCGAGCGGCGTGCTCTACCACATGCGCAATCCCATCGAGCTGATCGCCCTCATTGCCGACGCTACGGACCGGGTGTTCTTCTGGACGCACTACGACGACGACGCCGTCATCAGCAAGGACCCCACGGTCCGAGCAAGATTCAGTCGCGCCGAGACTGTACGCCACGACGGCCTCGCGTACCCGGTGCAGCAGTACAACTACGACGCTGAAGCGCTCAGCTCGCAGACGTTCTGCGGCGGGAGTGCAGCCTTCAGCTATTGGATGAAGCGGGAGGACATCCTCTCGTGCCTCCGTCACTATGGCTTCACGGAAGCCGAGATCGCGTTCGATCAGGCTGACCATCAGCACGGGCCGAGCTTCGCACTGCTCGCTCAGCGAGGATGATGACCCTGATGGCTAACCGGCGTTAGAGGCGCGACTGATCCGCAGACGTGGCCATCAACGACATGACCGAACATCAAGGCCGACAACCCGCGGCACCGCGTCCTGTACCGCGTGCTCGACCGCACGGTCGGACAGCCACGTTCGGCATGCGTGCTTGCTGTACGCGAGCACGTCACGCGCCCCTAATCGGCAGGGAGTATGGAAATGACCACTTGAGGGTGCGGGTCCACCGATGGCCGGTTGGTTTACGTTACCGTCGGGTAGCCTTCGGGTTGTGGCCTGACTCGAGAATCGGCTGACGTCGTCGTCGGCTGTCCTTGGAAACGATTTGTCGGCCAGAACCCGGAGCTGACCGTGGCATTCGACGTTTGTGGGTGCGGCGGATCGTCCTGCGCCAACAGGACGATCGCACCGGCGCCGCACCAAACGGGCGGCGCGTGCCACCCCTTGATGTGACAAACAAAGAGGACTCGTTAAGCGATCTGGGCGCGGCCGGTGCAGCCACGTGAGTTCACGCTGGTGCTCCCGAGCAATCTGGGCGTCCTCAGTCTCATTGGTCGATCACCGGCCACCAACGTCATCACCGCAACCAAAGAGTTCGGGACCGGCGCCGAACTGCCGATCTGGGCACCGATTCTTGCGATTTCCGCAACGATCGGTGCCCAGAAGCACCACGACCGATTCGGCAGAGATCGGTCGCCGCTGGGGTTCTGCTGGCCGCTGATGTGCCCGGCGATTCGAACGAACGCCGAACTGCCGTTATCCGTGGTCGACGGGAGGCCGTCAGGTATCGCTCTATCGCGCTCCGATACGGCGATCGGCGTAGTCATCGCATCGACGTTGGGAAGCTCGATCTTCGCCGATGGCGACCGCTCGCCCGCCTCTGCGGCGCAGGCCGCGTACCGCCCAGCGCCCGTCGTCGTTTTGTAGCGCCATCAAGCCGGCGGTAGCGGACACCGGGCTCGAGCGATGCCGTCTGTTGCGGACAGTGCGACGCGCACGTTCCTTGTTCCGCCGCTCTCGTCGCACCGCGCCCAGAGCTCACTGGGCATTCGGTCGCGTCAGGGTCGGGCTAGGTTCCGGCGATGCGTATCGGAATCTCGTTGGCTGAGCCACGGTCGGGTTCGCTCGACGAACTGGCGGCGACTCTTCAACAGGCCCGCGATGACGGGTTCTCGTCGGCGTGGTTGGCTGACATCTTCGGGTTCGACGCCCAGACCGCCCTCGCCTATGCCGGCTCCCGGGTCACTGGCATCGAGGTCGGCACGGCAGTGACGCCGACGTATCTCCGTCACCCGGTGGCGTTGGCCCGTCAGGCGATCACGACCGACATCGCCACGGCGGGTCGGTTCGCCCTCGGGATCGGGCTGTCGCACCAGGTGGTGATCGAGGGGATGCTTCATCTGTCGTTTGACAGGCCGGCCCGGCACATGCGCGAGTACCTGTCGGTGCTGGTGCCGTTGCTGCGTGAGGGCAAGGTGTCGTTCTCCGGTGAGACACTCGGTGCCGAGGTCGTGATCGGCGTTCGGCCGGTCGGACCGCTTCCGGTGCTGCTCGCCGCCCTGGCGCCTCAAATGCTGCAGTTGGCCGGTGCGGTGGGTGACGGCACGGTGTTGTGGATGACGGGGCCACGGGCGATCGCCGACCACGTCGTGCCCCGCCTCACTGACGCCGCTGGCGAGGCCGGACGGCCGGCCCCACGGGTGGTGTGTGTGTTGCCGGTGTGCGTCACCGACGACGAGGCGGCGGCGCGGGCGCGGGCCGCCAAAGTGTTCTCCATCTACGACACGCTGCCGTCGTACAAGGCGATGCTCGACAAGGAGGGAGTAGCAGGACCCGGTGACGTCGCCATCGTCGGCGACGAGGGCGCGGTACGTCAGCAGATCGAGGCGCTCGCCGGCATCGGCGTCTCCGACTTCGTGGCCGGGGAGTTCGCCACCGGCGAAGACGCAGCTCGCACACGTGCCTTGCTGCGCGAACTCGCCACCGTGTCTGGACGCTGATCCGGCCAGCAACGATCCGCCACCCGTCGGTGGCGTCGAGGCGACAGTGCGGCCACTCGCGGCGCCACAGCCGGCGCTGCCGCGGCGAGGCGCAGGTTGTAGCAGTCCACGCTGTGGACCCGTCGCGCCGTCTGAGCACTGAACCGGTCAGGTCGGTGGGTGACGTAGTGTCCAGTCGGTCTCGCCTATCTCGGAGGTGCGTGCACATGAGCGTCTACAAGGTCATCGACATCATCGGTACGAGCACGCAGTCCTGGGAGGACGCCGCCGCCTCGGCGGTAGCCAAGGCACGCGAGACGCTGCGCGATCTGCGCGTGGCCGAGGTCGTGCGACAAGACCTCGACATCGGCGAAGACGGCGGCGTCACGTACCGGACTCGTCTGTCGGTGTCGTTCAAGTACGAAGACAGCTGAACGAGCTGGTGCCGTTGCCCTGTCGTTGATTCGGGTGGGCGCCGCCGCCTTCGAGACGTCGCAGTCGAACGGTGGACGGTGAGATTCGCTGCGATATCGGTGACTCGCGCGACTTGACGGCTTGCCACGGACAGGATCGTCGTCGAACCGTGTCGGCGACCCAACGAGCCTTCGTCGCCATGCACACCGAATGACGCCCGAACGACAGTCAGCGGCAAGAATCGTCGCGCCGTATCACTGGCATCTCGTTGTGACGTCGAGCGCAGCGGAGACGTCGATGGCGGATCACATTGCCTATGGAAGCGGGCCGACGACTGGCAGTTACGTCTCGCTGACATCGATCATCGATGTTCGGGGTGGTGGTCGTGCGGGCGGCGAAGGCGGGTGGTCAGGCGATGCGGAGCGCGGCTGTTGGATCGACGGGACCGGCTCGCCGGGGGTGGAGAATCGCGGCGATTGTTTCGACCCCCTCGACGAGTCGAGGACCGGGACGCACGACGAAGGCGTCGGCATCGAGAGCCCACACCTGTGCGCCTTGGGGCAGTACGCCGTCAGCGACGATCGCCGAGGCGAGCTCGGTGGCGCCGTCGAGGTGGTAGCCGCATGGGGCGACGAACACGACCTCGGCTCCACAGCACGTGACGTCCGGCCAGGCCACACTGACCGAGTCGGCCCCGGGATGGGCGAGGACTGGTCGGCCTCCCGCCGCCGTCACGAGGTCTGGCACCCAGTGACCGGCGGTGAATGCCGGAGCGGTCCACTCCAACACCAGCGTCGGGGGTGCCGGCGCACCAGCAACCGACGCGTCGACTGTGGCGAGCCGGCCCCGACAGTTGGCGACGACGGTGGCGGCGACCGCTTCGGTGTCCGTCGCCCGACCGAGCGTCAGCACCGACTCGAACACCTCGTCGAGCGTCGACGGATCGAGCGTGATCACCTCGGCCCGGCAGCCGAGAAAGGTCAATGCGTCGTCGACCTCGGTGACATCAACGGCGCATACCGCGCAGAGGTCCTGGGTCACGATCATCGTCGGGTCGAGTTCCGCGAGTGCATCTCGGTCGAGTCGATACAGGTCCTCGCCCGCGGCGAGACGCTGTCTGACCACGGCGTCGATCTCGCTGGCGGACAGTCCAGCAGGCAGCGCCGACGTCGAAACGATGCGCCGCTGGCGAGCCTCCGGCGGCATGTCGCATTCAAAGGTCACCCCAACGACCTCGTCGCCCAAGCCCAGGGCGAACAGGATCTCCGTCGCCGACGGGAGCAACGAGACAATCCGCACCGATCCATCCTGACCGCTCCCCAGCCCCATCGCCATCCACGATCACCGTTTTGGAGCCAGGGCGCCGAAGGACGCGCCGGGGTCATCGAGGCCCAACCCGAACGACAATCCGCATCGACCGCCGACGCGCTGGCCGGCGCGACGGCGACACTACCCTCGTCGATACATGGCGACCGAGGGCGCACGGCGACCGCTGACCGAGCCTCACCCAACACGGCTCGATCTCGACGAACCTCGGCGCGACGAGATCCTTGCCGCCCATCGGGCGGCTCTCGAGGCCAACGAGCCGGGCTATACCGATCCGGTGACCGGGCTGTTCGTGTTTACGGCGGCGTGCCTGCGAAGCGTCGGCGAGTGCTGCGGCAGAGAGTGTCGTCACTGTCCCTACGTGGAATGAGTTGCACGACGAAAGCCCGGAAGCGAGCCAAAGCGTGGATGAGTTAGAGCAGCGCCAAGGACATCACCTTCGCGCTATACGCCGCCCGCCAAGACGACGCCGTCGAAGTCGTCGGCGCTCGTCACGTTCAACGGTGACGCCGATCTGCACGCTGGCGGAGGCCGGTGGCTGGCCACTGAGCGGTGCGTTATTGGCGCTATCCGGGAGTGCCGGTCGAGGACGCGCCCGAATATCGCGACCGAGTGCCGTGGCCAAGTTCGAGGACGACGGCGCACTGGCATAGATGTGCTCGTGCTCTTGTTGAGTCGGCGGGTGCCCAGAGTGAGATGTGGCCACCCCGGGAGGTTGTGATCGTCACGCCAAACGGATGTCGAGCCTGGCGACGACGTACTGTCGGTGGCAGCGAGTGATGGGAGGTTGTCGGCATGGGCACTGTGGTCGTTGTGGCGCGTCCTGCACCGGTACGCATCGAGACCGACAAGACCGCCGTTGTCGTCGTCGACATGCAGAACGACTTTGGATCGCCCGGTGGGATGTTCGATCGTGCCGGAATCGACATCACCGGCATCGCCGCGTTGATTGAGCCGATCGGGCTCGTCCTCGATCACGCTCGAGCCGCGGGCCTACGCGTCGTGTATTTGAAGATGGCGTTCCGTCCGGACCTGTCCGATGCCGGCTATCCCGACAGCCCGATCTGGATCAAGCACATACCCCTCGAGGCCGGCGCGCAGGTTGACGCTCCGAACGGACAACCGAGCCGGGTGCTGATCCGCGACACGTGGAACACCGAGATCGTCGCCGAGCTCGCCCCGCATGTGGATGATGTGGTGGTGTACAAGAGCCGTTACGGCGGGTTCCATGGCACGGAGCTCGAGCGACTGTTGCGCGGGTCGAATGTCGAGACGCTGATCTTCGTCGGAGCGACGACGAGTGTTTGCGTCGAGACCACAGTCCGTGAGGCGGTGGGGCGTGACTTTCATTGCGTCGTCTTGGAGGACTGCGTCGCCGAGCCGATCGGCGCTGGTCTGGCGAGGTCGAATCACGACGCCACCATTCAGGTGCTGGAGCTGCTCTTTGCCTCGATCAGCGACTCGTCGTCGTTGCTCAGCGCGATCGGCGATCCCGTCACTCATCGTTGAGCGGGACGGTCGATACGTGGCGAGCCGCCAATCCCATGCTCCCGCGGCCTGCACGATGAGCGTGGGCTACCGCCAATCACGGTGAACGCCGCTACCGAACGACGTCGCCGTAGACGTCGACGCCCACGTCGCCGTGTTGTAACCGGGCCGTTCAGGACGGTCGTTGGGAGACGTATGTAGATCGCTCGCCGACGAGGCCGTGTTCGAGTTCGTTGGCCCACTTGTTGGGTCGTTCGTCGGGCGAGTGGCGACCGCTCCGGCTTTCGCCGATGCCCCAATCCGTCGACGCCGACCCGACGACGTCGCTGCGCGCCGAGCTCGCAGACGCCGCCGCCGACCTCCTCAGCGATCCTTCGGTCCGCAATGTCCGGCAGTGCGAAGGACCGGTGTGCCGGCTGCTGTTCCTGCCCGCCCATCCCCGCCGGCGGTGGTGCTCGCCTGGGCTCTGCGGCAACCGCGTCCGCGTCGCGCGTTACCACGAGCGCCACAAAGATGCGTCACGGTGATCCCGTTTGTCGTCCGGACGGCCGCCGTTCGCACGTAACGACTCGCCCTAACGACGCCGCCAACCAACGGCGACCCGCCACGATCGGCATCCCCGGGCATCCCCCCGTTTCGTGGAGGCATGGACTATGAGGAGAGGCCATGCCTGAGATACGGAGGAAGTACGACGCGGAGTTCCACGCTGGGGCGGTGACGATCGTCCGCGAGACCGGCAAGCCGATCGCTGAGGTGGCCCGGGACCTCGGCATCGGCCCCGGCACGTTGGGCAACTGGGTGAAGAAGGATCGCCTCGCTCGTGGCGAGGAGTCCGAGCGCACCAAGGTCGATCCGGCCTATGTGCGTGGCCTCGAGCGTGAGAACGCCGAGCTGCGGATGGAGCGTGATGTCCTCAAGCGATCCGTGGTCGGGTGGGTCAACGAGGCGACGCGATGACCGTGGCATCGTTCGTCGCCGCCCAGAGGACCGAGCACAGCGTCCCCCACCTGACCTCGTGTCGGGCCCTCGGGGTGTCGCCGTCGTGGTTCTACAAGCTGTACCTCGCCACCGTCGAAGACCTCGCCTCGAAGCGCATCGTCGGCCTCGGGCTGTCTGGGCATCACGACGCCGAGCTCGCCACCGGCGCCTTGAAGATGGCCGTGGCGGCGCGCGGCGGGCGTCGTCGATCAACGCCCGCCTCGCGGCGTGGAGCGACGAGGGCCGATGAGCCAAGTCGCCGACGGCGACCGTTGGAGAGGGTGAGACGGAGCGGGATCGACTCGTCGTTGAGGCAGACCCAATTGCCCGGCGGCTTCGGGTTGGCACACGTACGATGCCGGCTTCAACGAACGGCGTCGGCGCACCGACCGCCCGGAGCGAGAGGGAAACGCGATGGATCGTCCCGATGTGGTCGACGAGTTCGACGAGCGGGAAGTGGCGCGAGCGATCGAGTCATTACAAGGTGCGGCGTTCCGATCGCGGTTCGTGCGTACGGATTGTCAATCACCTGATCCGGAGTGGACGACGGAGGACGGACAGCGGATTGACGACCATGTCCGACAGCAGATGGATCGGCTGAAGCGTGAGTCGACGCGCTCGAGTGTGCGGGACTTCCGCGGCTACGCCTTCCAGCGATTCATCGGGGGGACCCAGCTGGTCGTCGACGGCCACCACCTCGGTGACGTGGTCGCGCCGTCGGCCGCCGACCTGCTCCACGTGTACGGCCCCGACCGCGACAACACGGGGGACTGGAGGAAGTACTACCGGTATGCGTGGCACGACAAGGGTCCTAGGGAGAAAGGGACGGGATTCTCTACGCGTCGGACGAGGACACGATCCGCCAGGGTCGACTGGCCTGCAATTCGTACGCATACTCCGGCCAGAGCTCGTTCGCGCTACAAGGTGCCGGCCTCTTCTTCCAGCCCCAGTTCGTCAACGAGACCGTGAGCATCCGGCCGTACGTGCAATGGGCGACGAGCGCCAGCTTCACCGGGGTTGCCGGAATCGACGCGTCGGCGAGGGCGATGCTCGGCATCTACGTGGAGAGCTGGACGGGTGTGGCGGGCGAGGGGTACTACCGGGATTGGGATCATTGGGTCACCGTCTTCGCACAGAACACGCAGAGTTACACGACTGGAGTGAGCGTCGGAGGGGCGGCCAGCGTCGGCGACGGCCTGACTCTGGAGATGCTCGCCGTCGGGCAACGCAGGTACCACATCTTCGTCTACGCCTACCTGGACACGACCGCCGGACCACCCCAGGGCAACGACCACCGCTTCGTCACGATCGATGTCGAAGCGACGATTCCTTACGTCGTCGTCGAGGAGCGCCCATTCTGACCGAGCCCACCGCGTCGACGAGCGCGTCGTCAGTTGATGGTGTCGTCGCTGCGGGTGCGATCCAGATCGCCACACCTATACGTCGGACGAACACCAGTAGTCGTCTTGGCATCCGCCGCCTGGTCGATGCCGACGACGTCCACACGCTGAACTTTGCGTATCGCACGTCTCCCGCACCGAACGCGCCGACCGAACGACACCGCCAACGCCAGTCGGACGCCCCCAGAACGACTCAATCAGGCATCGACGTGCGCGGCTGACGGCGTGACGAGCACGTCGTCGTCTTCGATCACATCGGGACCCTGATGCTGATGACTGAACGAGTGATCACTCGGCGGGTGACGCTGAATTATCGGGGCGAGGTCGGCGCCGTTCGCCGCTTCGGGTCAGGTCGCGTGGCCATCCCCTGGGTTTCGGATGGACCGCCGACCGGTGGTCACGGTGCGGGCGATGTCCACATCAGTTGACCGGTGCCCATGTCGCACGACCGCGCGGCATGTCACTCGCCGCGCGCAGAGGCTGCGAGCTCCTCGTCGGTGTGTGGCGAAGTCGGTCGGCAAACGTCGCGGCGATCGGACTGAGTGGTAGCTCGGTGTGCCATGCCAGGCTGATTGGTCGGCCGAGACGCCAGCCTCTCAACGCCAGTTCGGTCAGTGTGCCTGCGGCCTGTTCGACGCTGATCGCGAGACGACTGATAGCCGCCACCGCGTCGCCTTGGGCGGCGGCCAGCTTGACGGCCTCCCACGATGGCAACGCCAGGCGCCGTCGTGGCGCGGCCCCGATGGCATGGAGTGCCGCGTCCAACGCGACGCGGGTCGCCGATCCTTCCTCGCGATGAACCCACAGCAGTCGGTCGAGGTCGCGTGGCCAAAGTGGGCCGGAGGCCAGCGCCGGGGCGCCACCGATCACGAGCTGATCGTCGAACAACGGCTCGACGGTGAACTCCTCATGCGTCGCTAGGCCGCCCACCACGGCGATCTCGACCTCGTGGTTACGCAGCGCTGTCAGTGTCTCGGCGGATGTTCCGAGGCGGAAGTCGACTTCGACGAAGGGACGCTGGCTGACGCACTGCCGAACCTCGCGAGGAACGAGGTAGGTCCCCGGCGTGCCCGACGCACCGAGACGCACGTGCATCTTCGGCGTCACACGCCGAGCTCCACTCCACCCGGCGTCAGAACCTGAAGCGAGTTAGGCCGCCCGGTTCTGTGCCCAACACGACAGTCGCCGAGCGTGGCTCGACGCGATACACGTGCCACGGCGGCGGTCCTTGCGATGGTGCGTTGAACGGCGCCGTGATGCCGGAACCGCTCTCGTCGGGCTCCGCCGGCCAACCGTTGTCCGCCCACGCCTTCGCAATCCGCGCCACGATGCCCGGGTCGGTCACCCGTGCGGCGTCACCCTCGATGACGACGTCCGCGTCGCGGATCGACAAGGCGATCGAGCAGCGCGGATCGCGCGCGACGTTGTGGCCCTTCCGGGTTCCCGAGCCCGTTTGGAACCAGAACGCGCCATCGAGCCAGAGGGCGCCGACCGCAGTGACATGCGGGCTGCCGTCCTCGTTCACCGTTGCGAGCCAGGTCGTACGAGAGTTGTGCGCGTCTGGAGCCGGTGCCGATCCCGCATCCAGCTTCTCGGTGACTGCGGCCCAGTCCACAGGCGGGAGCCCGTCCCCTGCACCCAGGTTGATGATCTCCATGGCACCTTCCCTTTCGTAGCCGGGCGACACGTGCGCAACGGCGTGTCGTAGATCAGACGTGCCGTGATCAGCCAAGTCATCGCGCTAGCGGAAAGTAGTCGCGCACCGTGCGCAGGATGTCCGACCGATGTTATAGATGGCGAGGCGCCTTCGGAGCGTGTTGACCAATGTCGTACGGTCGGGCGCCGACTGCGATGGGGGTGTGATGGAGCACGAACCGACGCCGCCCGGGGCCCAGGATCCCGGGCCCTTCTACCACGGCACCAAGGCCGACCTGAAGCCTGGCGACGTCCTGCGACCCGGGTATCGCTCCAACTTTGGTGAGCGAACGACGGCGAACTACGTCTACCTGACCGCCACCTTGGATGCGGCAACGTGGGGAGCGGAACTGTCCGTCGGTGAGGGACCAGGCCGGATCTACCAAGTGGAGCCCACGGGTCCAATCGAAGATGACCCCAACCTCACGGACAAGAAGTTCCCGGGAAACCCGACGAGGTCGTACCGCACGCGGCAGCCACTGCGGGTGGTTGGCGAGATCGTCGACTGGGAGCCGCATGACCCCGAGGTGCTGCAAGGCATGCGCGACCACCTCGAGGAGCTCAAGCGACTCGGGGTCGAGGCGATCAACGACTGAACGGACACGCAACGACGGCGACGACGGTGGCGCTGCTAGAGCGCGACACCGGCACAGCGGCGCCGACACACCCCGACGGAACGACGTCACGGACTGGGTGAACCTGTTGTGCTCGGCGGCCGCGAGTTGCCTGTTCCTCTCGGAACGAGCCGCCTCCCCGTCCCATCCGATGTCAACTCGACTCCGAACGAGTTGTGTTCGGGCTCAGCGAAGGGCCCGAGAACACACAGCAATAGAAAGGAACGACTATGCGCAAGTTGATCATCGCCGGGGCAGTCGCCGCCGCTGGTGTGGCGGTTGCCGCCGTCCCAAGCGGATTCGCCTCCGCGGATTATCCGATTCATGAATGGGACAGTGGTGACTGTCATAACACCATGTGGGTTGGTTCCCACTCGGACGGCAGCCCTTGGGTCTACACCACCGTCGAGTGTGGCCCCGTTATCAGCTACTGAACGATCCGCCTTGTGAGTTGATCGGCGCGGCGATCCGTCTCCATCGCTCGACGGTGTATGGGGGCGGATCGTCGAGCACAGGACACAACGTTCTGTCCCGAGGTTCCCTTCGGCGAGGCCCCCGATCGCGGACTTGAATCCGGGTGGCTCTGACGCCGGAGGGTCACGTCGGCGAGAGTCGGAGGATCACCCCGGAGGGGTCCGAGATCGGCGCTCTGCGTAGTCGCCGTATCGATGATGAGGATTTGCTCTTCGTTACAGGCGAACCGCTCGGGTCCATCACGATCTTGCGCGACGCGTACCGAAGAGCCCCTGACCTGGGTGGGCGTCTTGTGCGCCGAGGTCTGTGGCGCGGCCGCACTCCACCTGGGCAATCTGTGCGTGTGGAGCACGACGTCGGAGCGACTCCAACGGCTACAGAGACTCGTACGCGCTCGCCGTGGATCCTTCTATTCGTCCCCGCTGCGGTAGGCCTCTACGCCCTGATCGGGGCGGTGGCGCATCCGCTCATGGTCGGTCCCGACTACGACAGCTTCGAATGTGATGTCCGAAGGCCCTGGGAAGTCGTAATGCTGGTGTCGTGGCTCACCGGAGCGATCCTCATTCTCGTGGCCATTGTCGTAGCCATCACGGGCCGGTGGCGCACGGGCCTTAGTATCGCCGTGACCGGCATCCTCCTAATCGCTGCCGGAGCCATCGTGGCAGCAGTGGCGGTCGCAAACGATTTCCACCTTTGCGCCAGCTGAACGACGTTCACGACACCGCGTGTACGCGGCCCATACCTGCCGTTTCCATTAAACGTGAGCGACGATCGGGCCTCGGCACTCGTGTCCCTCCCATCTGACGGTGTTCGCCCGATACGGATTCGATGAGAACCCTCACCAAGGAGTTGGCCAGGCCCCAAAATCGCTCGGCGCCAACGGTCGCCGTGACGCGCTCGACTGTCAGATCCGAGTCGCGTTGACCGAATGCGCTGCCGGATCGCCGCCCCGAACGTCAGCACCGAACGACAGGTGACAACGCCAAATCGCGGCGCCCGATCGGCATCTCCTCGCTCGCCGCGTCTTGCTGATAGCCGGCGGTCGACAGAGGCTCCCGCGGGAATGCCAGACGCCAGCCCCGCTACATGCCGTTGCGGTCGCGGTGTTTGCAGCCCGGCCAGCAGCAGGGGCGGCGCTGGCCTTCCTCCAGCTCTTCCTGGGTCCGGCGAATGCGGCGTTCTCGGGTCATCTCCTGCTTGGCATCCTCGACCCAACAGATGAACTCGTTGCGCGCCAACGGTGTGATGTCCTTCCAGGCATCGAGTGCCGTCGTGTTGGCGACCAGCGCCTCGCGCAGGTCTGCGGGGAGCTTGTGCACCACCCCACCAGGCACTCGCTGGCTGCTCACAGGGAAACGGTAGCGGGGTCGGAGGCGAGTCAACTTCACGATCCGCTTACGGCACCGACCGGCGGCCGCTGCGATGAGTGCCGTCAGAGGGCTCCTCTCACCGGACTGCGTTCAGGAGCGAAGCGTGGCGGCGGGCCCGGGCGGTTCGCTCGATGGGTAGGGTCGGCGTGTGCGCTGGTCGGTCCCGATTCCGCAGTTCGTCGAGGATGGCGCGTTCGACCCGTCCGGCTTTCGCGACTACCTGGTTCGAGCCGAGGCACTCGGGTTTGAGAGTGCGTGGACGATGGAGCAGGTTTTGGGTCCGGCGTCATTGATCAGTGCTCTCGAGACGATGACGTACGCCGCTGCCTGCTCCGAACAGTTGCGTCTGGGATGCGTGGTGTTCGTCACCCCGCTGCACCAGCCGGTTCATCTGGCCAAGAGCCTCGCTTCGCTGGACCAGTTGAGCCAAGGCCGTGTGGAGGTCGGGGTCGGCATCGGCGGCAGTATCCGGCCGTTCTCGGCGTTCGAGGTTGATCCTGACGACGGTCTGGTGGCTCGGTTCAACGAGGGTGTGGCGCTGATGAAAACACTGTGGACTGAGCCGACTGTCACCTTCGACGGACGGTTCTGGCGGCTCAATGGTGAAAGCATGGAGCCCAAGCCCTTCCAGAAGCCGTACCCTCCGCTTTGGTTTGGTGGCGCTGCCCCGACCGCGTTGCGCCGAGCGGTCCGGCACGGCGACGGCTTCTTCGGCGCAGGATCGACAACGACGGCAGCGTTTGCCGAACAGGTGTCGACCGTGCGGTACGAGCTCGAACAGCACCAGCGCGATCCGGGCACCTTCCGAATCGCCAAACGGGTCTACATCGCGGTGGACGACGACGCCGCGCAGGCACGAAAGCGCATGGCCGCCGGATTGATCAGGATCTATGGCGACTTCGGACGCCAGCTCGAACCGGTCGCCGTGACCGGTTCACCGGACGCCTGCACAGCAGGGCTGGGCGAACTCGCTGACGCAGGCGCCGAGATGATCCTGCTCAACACCATCTTCGATCAGACCGAGCAGATGGAGCGCCTCGCCGCCGAGGTCATGCCCCACATCTCCTGAGCTGCTGACCTGAATTGCGCCTTCAGTGCGTCGGGACGAGTCCGCACTCGTGCTCCGGAACGAAAACCTCTCTGTCCTTGTCGCGGTAGTGGCCCGCGAGTCACCTTGAAGTCTCGCGGACCTCAGCAAGCACGACAGCGTGCCCTTGTCCGTCCCAGGTCGCAGCGAGCCCGATGGGCGGACGAAAGCCGGGAAGCGGACGCCGGAAGAACGTCAGCTCGAATCGGTCGTTACGGAGCACGACGTCGGTCGAGCGGTCCGATCCGAGCTCGAAGCCATCGACAGGCACTCGCTCCTGCGTCCATCCCCCGCCCTCGATGCGGACGTTGCTCGGCGCGATGTACCAGCGGCCGTCGTACACGGCCATGCCGAGGGCTTCGCCCTGACCGGTCATCGCGACGGCAGCGAGCATTACGACGAATCACGCGTCGCGCAGCCCGTCGTACACCCAGCGGGTGCCAAGCACAGAGTGCTGCATCTCGGTGATGAGGGCGTCCGTGGCCCCGTCGAGAGGTTCGTCGCGGTAGGTGAGGGGAACTTGCAGCAGTGTGCCCCCGGCGTCGACGAGGTGGGTTTCCATGCCGACGCGACCCTCGGGATCGTCGAAGCGATACGAGCCGATCACGTCGATGGAAACGTCGGCTGGAGGGCCCCAGCGTTGGGTCGGAGCCCATTCGGCGATGAGCTCAGCCTTGGTCGGCGTGATCGTCGCACGGTGAAACAGGGCCATGGCCGCTCAGCGTAGGCATCGCGGACAACGCTGGGCCGCCGCGCGGACTCATCGATGTGGCCGAAGCTCGATCCACGGTCCCTGACGGTCCTGACTAACAGCGACGACAGCAGCCCATCAGTCACGCTCGTCATCAGTCAGCATCCACGACGCGATCGTGACACCGAACGCGCGCACCGAACGACGAAGCTACCGCGGCCCGAACCGCGCCAGATCACTGGCATAGCGGTACTCGTCCTCTCACTTCTCGGACCCCCGGGCACCGGCGCAGCATGTCGCGGGCGCTGGCGATCACTCGTCGCGGACGTCGACCAGATCGTTGAGCTTGCCGTCTGAGGCTCGGGCTAACCGAGGCGGAGGGAGGACGCTGTGGTTGCCACCCGGGTAATAACTCCGGCTAGCCGCTCGCAATCAGCACGCGCAAGATCACGATGCCGAGGAAAACCACGAGGAACGACAGGTCGAACCCGCCGGTGCGGGGGATCACTCGGCGGACAGGAGCCAGCACCGGTTCGGTGACGGTTACCAGTCCACTGTGCACGGTCGCGAGGGCGGTGCCGGGTCGGATCCGGAACCAGGACAGGAGTGCCCTGGCGATCAGCACGATGAGATAGATCTGAAGGAAGGCAAGCAGAAGAGTTCGCATGGCCTTCAATGGAACGCCGCAGGTTGGCCGGATGTTCCCAGAGGCTCGGCTGAAGCCGAGCGTTGTCGCATCGAGGGACCACGTTGCGGCGCCGCGCCCAGGTGTCACCGCGTCGAGCGCTCGCGGCGCGCTTCTGATCGATCTCAAGGCGCATCGCCCATTGTCGTCGCGCCTTCAGTGCCCGAGGACGCCGGGTCGATTGCCCAACGTCAATCCAAACGGCGATCGAATGCCTGCTCTCGCGAGCGCTCCGCAATCGGCCGCGCGTCCTCGAGTGTGTCACCTCCCGCGGCGAGCGGAGGCAAAGTGGCATCTCGCTCGTGGCCAATAGCCCACCGCACTGCAACACAGAACGTCCGCGCCGGAGCCAGCCGGAGGCGCTCCGAACCAGGCATCTCCGCGTGTTTGGCGATCTGCAGTGTTTGCAGCACCGGCATGATGGCGACGTGCCCGGGATCTGACGACCTCGGCCGCGGGTTACGGGTGCCTGCTTTGTGCAGATCGGGTGGGTGGTCCCTTGGTGCCTGCTGGTCGGCGATCGATCGATGCCGAATCCGATGTTGATGCCGATCGGCGGTCGGAGCCGGGCGGAGCGGGATGCGCCGGGGTCAGCCTTCGGATGCGTGCCCGACGGCCACGGACGTGGGGTCACCCGCGATCGCCGACGCGTGCGCGGCGAGATCAGCGAATGCGGCGCGAAGCTGTGGCGGATCGATCACCGTGAGCGGGACGCCGACGAGGAGCAGCCACCGGGCCATCGCCGCGTAGCTGTCGGCACCGGCGTTGACGAGACAGGTCGAAGGGCTTTCTTCGGTCACGGTGCCCCAGGCGGGCTGCACCCAACGGGCGACCTGGCTCGCCGGCGCGTGCACCCGGACCGTGCCGTTGACTCGCCTGTAGGCGGTGCTGACCTGCGTCGTCACGTATTCAGCGAGGTCCGCAGCGGGCGGAGTCCGTGTCCGTGCGTGGCTGGGTTCGCTGGTCAGCACGGTCTCAGTGAGGCGATCGACGCGGAAGGTGCGCCAGTCGGTGGCGTCGAGGCAGTAGGCGACGAGATACCAGTGTCCCATCGTACGGATGAGGTGCAGCGGCTCGATCCGGCGCGAGGTCGCATCTCGCGAGCGTGCCCGGTGGGTGCACACGACCCGTCGCTGCTCGCGGCAGGCGCGAGCGAGCAGGACGAGGGTGTCGACATCGACGGGGTCAGCGGCTGCGCCGATCACCTGTCCGAGGTCGACGCTGCTGGTGTGGGCCGACAGCGCCTGAACAGTTGAATGCAGCCGCGGCGGCATCATGCGGGCCAGCTTGTCGAGCGCGCTCAGCGTCCCGTCGACCGCGCCAGCTTCGGCGTGGTCAGCAAGATCGCGCAGCGCGATGAGCACCGCTACGGCTTCATCGGTGTCGAACATCAACGGAGGGAGGGTCGCCCCTGGTTCCATCGCGTAGCCACCGCCGACGCCGTGGACCGCGGCAATCGGGTAGCCGAGGTCGCGCAACCGGGCGATGTCGCGGCGGACCGTTCGCGGCGTCACGTCGAGTTCCGCCGCCAGCTGCTCGGCGTTCCAGTCACGTCGACGCTGCAACAGCGCCAAGAGGCGGAGGATTCGTTCCGGGGTGTGCCACATGGCGCCAATTATTCCCGCGTCTACCGGACAGCCCCGGTCCGCTATTGCCTTCATCATGTCCTCATGGTCACGAACAACGACACCACCATCGCCCCATTTCGCGTAGACATCCCGCAGGCCGACCTCGACGACCTACAGGCGCGCCTCCGCGCCACCCGCGCCCCCGCTCCGTTGCCGGGGGACGGCTGGGACACGGGCATCCCGAGCGCCTACCTCAGTTCGCTCGTCGAGGCTTGGGCGAAAGAGTTCGACTGGCGGGCGTACGAGCGCCGGGTGAACGAGGTCCCACAGTTCACCACCACCATCGACGGCCAGACGATCCACTTCGTCCACGTGAGGTCACCGCTGCCGGACGCTACCCCCCTGCTCCTCACTCATGGCTGGCCGGGCTCGTTCCTCGAGTTCCTCCACCTCGTGGGCCCACTCACCGACCCTGGCGCGCATGGCGGCGACCCCGCCGACGCCTTCCACATCGTCATCCCATCGATCCCGGGCTTTGGCTTCTCGACCCCGGTCGCCAGCGCCGGCTGGACGACGACGCGAATCGCCGGCGCTTGGGTCGAGCTGATGGATCGCCTCGGCTACGACCGCTTCGCCGTCCAAGGCGGCGACATGGGCGCAGGCATCTCACCCGAGGTCGGCCGCGCCGCGCCCGAGCGCGTCATCGGCGTGCACGTCAACGGCACCCTCAGCTTCGTCGCAGACGTCGACGAGGACTCCCTGGCCGGCATGACCCCTGTCGAGCGCGACCGCGTTGCCCGCGTCGCGAACTTCATGCACGACGAGTTCGGCTACATCGCCATACAATCGACGCGCCCGGGACTCGTTGGCGTTGCCCTCACCGACTCCCCTGTCGCCCAGCTGGCCTGGATACTGGACAAGCTCCGCGCCTGGACCTGGCCGCTCGACACGCTCCCAGACGGCGTTCTCGGCCACGATTGGATCCTCGCCAACGCCTCCCTCTATTGGTTCACCGCCAGCGCCGGATCGTCCGCCTACGTCGGCTACGCCCAGAACGCCGCGTGGGGAGCGCCTCCGGCCAACTCCGGCGTGCCCACTGCCGCCATCCAGTTCGCCCACGATGTCGGCATCCGATCACAATCCGACGACGCCAACACGATCGTCCGCTGGACCGATGTCAACGGCCGCGGCGGGCACTTCGCGGCGATGGAAGAGCCCGACCTCCTCGTCGCCGACATCCGCCAGTTCCTCCGGGAACTCCGCTCTCGATGAGGGCACGAGACCGTCGTGGATCGGCCCAACGGGTGAGATCTCGACCGCCAGTAGCCCAGCGACGCAGTGATGTCGTCCCGGCTCGACGTCCGCAATTCAGTGAGCACCTCCGTTGCTGAACGTCCCGCGGCGACCCAACCGATGGCGGCGGAGACAGGGAGTCCCGGTCACCTCGAGCCGCAGACGGGGCGGGCAGGCGCCAGGTCAACAGGATCGACGTGGCCGCCCGTTCCGGCAACAGGGCCAAGGAGCTGGATGCCCCCGGCGTCGCTCACACGGCCACCGAGCTCGCAAACACGGTCACTTCGATACCCGGCGCTCGGATCGCTTGGGCGATGGCGGGATGATCGGGACCACGTGCTTGAAACCGAAGAGCTTCCCTTTGGGCGTCAGATGCAACCGCCACGCCGTGCCCTTGGCGAGCAGTGCGTGGCCGTCCAGGCCTGTCTCTTGTACCACCGACCGGAACTCCGCGGTCCGCAGCAACGGGCTCATGACCTCGCCGTGGGTGCACAGCACAGCCCTGCTGAAGCTCTGGTTGGTGAAGCACTCGACGAGGTTCGACGAGTCCGCGTCGGGGCCGAGGCCGTCCCACAGCTCGATCGGCAAGTCGATCGCCTCCGCCAACGGTCCGAGCGTCTGGATGCACCGCGTGGCCGGGCTACTGACAAGACGTGCGATGGGCTGTTGAGTCAACGCGGCGACGAGATGTTCAGCGTCACGTTCGCCCGTGGCATCCAGCATCCGGCCTTGGTCGGGCCCACTGAAATCGCCTTTGTGGCCAGCGAAGGCGTGACGGAGGATCGTGATTCTCACGACCGTCAACGGGAGTCGCTGAAATAACGGGCCATCGCGTGTCGTCCAGTCCAACCGCCGCTCGGAGGCCGACTCGGAACACTACCCACGATCGTGTGCAGCCATTTCAGCGGCGGTCAGCTCGCCGACGGCGGCGCGAAAGTTGCTCGGCGCGACGAGGCGCGTACCGAGTCACTTCCGACCGATGGCCTATTAGTAGTCCGCTCGGTCATGCTGGCACCCATCGGCCGCGCCCGCATCGAACGACGACGCGCCAGAACGGCGCCGCGAGCCGCCCATATCGCATCCGTGTGGGGGTGGTCAGCCGACCGACCGGTGCCGGGATGACGCACCGCTGGCTCGGTGCCTCGACATTCGGCCAGGGTTCGCGCTCGGTGGTCGCAATCACGGAAGAACCCCGCCTCACACGTCGGAGTGCGCGGCCGGCCTTCGGATGGTCCGGAGATAGCACGCCCGGGCAGCGAGCGCGCCGCGGACTTCGGCGACGACGTCGTCGCGGAACTGGGCCCGGTACGTCGGGTCGTTCACGAGGTAAACCGTGAAGTAGAGCGCTGTGAAGGCGGCGAGGAATCCGCCGACTCGCAGCAGCTCCTCGCTCAACAGCAGGTGACGTCCACCGAGGGTGGGTTCCCACAGTTCGTGGGCGACACCGCCGGTCCACGACTCGACGATCGGGCGGTTGATCGCCAGCACGCCGAAGACGACGAGGAATGTCCCCACCGCCACGGCCACCAGCATGATCTGGATCGCCTGGGACACGAGCATGACGAGGACGATGTTCACCCACGCTCGACGGCTGAGCGGCGGGGAAACATCGCTCTCCGACGTTGCGCCTCGGCCCGCGATCAGGTGGCTCCCCGCGCCGTCCGGACCCCGCTGCCTCCGCGGCGCTTCGGTGCTCGTCCGACCTGGCGTTACCGGCGCGCCGACCTGGCGTGCCAGGGCGGCGGCATCGTCCCAGTCGGCGAAGTGGTTGATCTCGGCGACCTCGACCGGTACACGGGACAGCACGAATGACGCGCCGATGGCAAAGAACAGCCCCAGGACTAGCCAGTACGCCAGGCCGTCAAGGTTGCCGGCGACCTGCCAGACCTCGGTGTTCACGAACAGGAACGTGACGAACAGCAAGAGCAAAGGAAGCGCCTTGACGACGAGGCGGCCGAGTTCAGCGATCTGTTCTCCCAGCTGGCCGAACGCCCAGCTGGTCATCGGGATCAGCCCATAGCTGGTGACGACGTAGATGATCAGCAGGACCCCGACGCCTGTCAACATGGATTGGAGAGCGTCTCCGGGCTGGCCGAGGAGCAGCGCAGGCAACGACGGCCCGATGACAAAGAGGGCGAGTTCGCCGGGCCCGACGGCCCGCGGGATCGAAATGGCCGGCCGGCCCCGCAGGATGTTGGCGACCGCGATCCCGGCGATCAGGACCGCCAGTGTGACCGCGGCGGCCACGAGGTTGCGTCGGAGGCTCCAGTTGGCGAGATCCAAGGCGTTCAAGCCGCCAGCAACGTAGGCGATCCCGAGAACGGGCAGTGACCGGGTCCAGATGTCGGTACCAGCCGAGTACCCGTCGATGAAGTGAGGAAGCCCGCGTTTGATGAACCACCGCTCGATCTCCTCGCGTTCGACGGCTTGGCTGGACATCGTGTCGGCGACGTTAGGGGTCACTCGACACGACGAACCACGTCGCCTTCCAGAACAAGTCGAGGCCGGCCCACCGGTCGGTCAGGTTGGAGGAAAGACATGCACGCGCGTCGTCATCGACGCCTGGAGGCCGTGCCGTGCCGGCACGCAATGCGCCACCGAACGAACACGCCGAACTCGAGCAGGCATGGGTGGTGTTCACATTGGGGCGGGCTGTCCGCGTGTTGCCGCTGGCAGGTGGGCTAGGTGCGCCAGCTTGTGCGTCCAGCTTCGCAGAAGGCTTCGTGAAGCGGGTCTGCCTGCTCGGACCGCCATTCGGCGAGGGTACCGACGTAGGTGAGTGCGATACGCCAGTCTTCGTTGAAGATGAACTCGAAGCTGCCGAGGACGCGCTCGGTTTTGCCGTCAGCCTGGCGATAGGCGGCTGTCCAGGCGAGGTGGTACGTGCGCCGGCCGGGTATGTTCGGGCCACACGTGCCGACACCGATGATTCTGAGTGCGCCGTCTCCGAACTCGTCAGAGAACGATGGGTCGACACGACCGGTGATCGTGCCGAGGTGTTCGACGTAAGCGCTCTCACTGACGAGGTGGACGAGGAAGTGCGGATCGCTCAGCCCGTAACCATGGAGCACAGCGCTCGTTTCACATTCCGGGAAGTACTCGGTGGCGACGTCGTCGCACACGATCGTGTCGATGCGACTCACCCCGAGCAACGCTTGCTCATCTCCGGCAGCGAGCGCGTTGGCCGCTTCCGTGGCTACTTCACAGAAAGCCTCGTCCTCGATCGGACAACCCGAGCTGTCCAGCACGGTGAACGGCGTCGGCGATGTCGGGGTGGTACTCGACACGTCGCCACCGGCGAGGCTGAGCATCACCGCCACCACAACCGCGTGAGCAATGAGCAGCCGGGCGATCACTACATCATTGTGCTTGCGTCGTCATCGCTCGAACTCAGACCACCAACCGCAATACCGAACGACGATGCCGAACGTCGCCGGACTCGCCCGACTCGACGACCCAGAACAGCATGTAGATCGCGTCGTCGACATGCCTGGATATCCGGCGGCATCGGACCCTGGCCGCGAGCGCGGTAGCGGAGGCGGAATCCGGACACGCTCGGCCGGTGCCGTTACGGGCAACACGTTTCCCTGTGTGGGTGTGGTCATCTGTCAGATCGGGGGCGCGGTCCGCGCGGATCGTCGAGCGACGTCACGTCCGAATGGGTATGGATGTCGATCAAACCAGGCGCCACGACATGGCCGCTCGCGTCGATCGTGGTCTCGCTGTCGACGTTCACGTCGCTCGCCTTCTGGGGTCCATCGACGGGGACCGTAGTACGTTCCGCTTCGTGCACTCCGGTGTCCGTGATGCGGATCTCGAGATCGGTGCCGACCTCCTCACGAGCTCGCCGACGCCTGTGCTCGCCGTCAAAGAGTCAGCCCTCGACTTCAACCTCACGCGCATGGCCGAGTTCTGCTCCACCGCCGGCGTGCACCTCGCGCCCCACGTCAAGACGACGATGTCCCCGGAGATCGCCGCCCGACAGCTGGCGGCCGGGGCGTGGGGGCTGACCGTCGCCAACCCGACCCAGGCGACCGCCCTGCTCGACGTCGCTCCCCCGCGGCTCGTCGTAGCCAACGAAGTCGTCGACCGGGCTGGAATTCTCCGGCTATCCACGGTGCCCGAATCGATCGACGTCCTCGTCTGGGCCGACTCAGTCGCCGCAGTCGAGCGGTTGGATGCGGGACTCACCCGGGACGTCGACGTGCTGATCGAGCTCGGCGTCCCCGGCGGGCGCGCCGGTTGCCGTTCCGAGGCGGCTGCGATGGCCGTAGCTTCGGCGGCCAATCGCGCTCGACATCTCCGCCTCGTCGGGGTCTCCAGCTTCGAGGGTGTCATCGGTTCGGGCGGACGGACTGTCGAAGCCGTGGTCTCGGTCGATCGACTGCTCGACTCGATGCACCAGCTAGCCCGCGGGTTGGTCGGTCATGCGCTCGTAGAAGCCTCGTCGGTCGTACTGTCGGCAGGAGGGAGCGTCTATTTCGACCGCGTCGTGGCGCGGCTGCTGAAACCCGTCGACGGACACGCCCCAACCGTCGTGCTGCGCAGCGGCTGCTACGTCACCCACGACCATGGGGTGTACGCCGACCAGGGTCCGATCGTCGATCGACCGCTGCGACCGGCGCTCGAGTTGGTCGCCACGGTGCTGAGCACACCTGAGCCCGGGACAGCGATCGTCAACTTCGGACGGCGAGACGCACCGTTCGACGCCGGCCTGCCCGTACCGCTGTGGGTCGGTGACGCCGACCGCCGAATCGCGACGTCGCCGGGCTCGATGTGGGTCGACCGCCTCAACGACCAACACGCCTGGCTGCGCCTCGCCCCGCACGCCGAACGCGTTGCAGTGGGTGACACGGTCGGGTTCGGCATCTCCCATCCCTGCACGGCGTTCGACAAGTGGCGGCACCTTCCCCTGATCGGCGACGACTACACGATCGTCGATGTGATCACGACCCGCTTCTGAGGGTTGGTTCGAACACTGCGACGCGGACCGTCTGATGATCTCCGATACATCGTCGGGGCTACCGTGGCGATCCACCATCTCGCCGCCCCGAACGAGGCGGACGACGTGGCCGAGCAGTGCCGTGCCGACTGGACGAGTGGAACGAGACGATCGCCGTCAACCTCACGGAACCGTTGTTGCTCGCCCAGGCGTTACTGCCAGCGATGGTGCGAGCCGGGTGGGGCAGGATCGTCAACATCACGTCGGCGATGGTGGTCCTCGGTGGCCCTTCGGGGTCCGCCTACGTCGCCTCGAAGGCTTGGCTCGTCGGTCTCACGCGGTCACTCGCCAGGCCGGTGAAGGTCGCCGGGGTGACCGACACATCCCTTCGGGTTCCGCCGGCGGCGACGAGGAGCACGCTCCCGTCGATCTGGCGCGGGCTCACGGCCGCCGCCAGAGCGCCACCAGCGCCGATCGGCCGTTCGGCGCCGAGAACTAGCCCGTCGTGGTTGCCACCGCGGCATCGCTCGGTGTGGTCCCCACTCGTGACATCGCTTCGTCACCCTCCAGCGTGCAGGCCGAGTTCGTGAACGACGTGCCCTGAACGTGAGGCGTTCAGATCATCCGGGGATTAAACACGCGGCGATGCATGAGGACACCATGATCGCGCAGTAGCCGCTGACCAAAACGGACTCCCACACGGTGAGCCCGTCGTTCTCGCCGTGGGTGTCGCTGGAGTCGTCCTCGCCGCCGGTGTCTCCGGCGTCCTCGTTCTCGACGTCGACCGGGTTGTCCTCGAGGTCGATCGGACCGCTGCCGTCGTCGTCCTCGGCTTCCTCGCCGTCGAAGATGTCGATATCCTCCTGGCCGAACGCCTCCCCCCACGACTCCATGCAGTCCTTCGCCAGCTGGTCGCAGGCGGCGATGCAGTCCGAGTCGTCCGAGCCGCCGTCGTCGTCCGAATTGGCCTGTTCGTACACCTCGAAGGCGTGGTGAGCGTCGAGCAACGTCGAGGTGAGCACCGCCACCGGTGTGCCCGGGTTGGCGAGGACCGCCAGGGTGGCGCGATGGACGTCGGTCACCGTCGTCAACGCCGAGTTGTCGAGCCTGGCGACGCGTGCGGCCGAAGGGTAGGTGACCTTGAGCTTGAGGGCTCGACGCCGGATCTCGGCGACGAGGGCTGGACGGATCCGACGCTGTCGAGCAGTCGTTCCTGGGGATTGTGTGGTCTCTGACATGGGGGAAGCCTCCTTGGCTTGAATCGAGCCTGCTTGTCGGTGCAGGCGGGGACGACGGTAGGGACCAGGCGTTACCCAGCCGTTACCCGCGCTCGTGTCGAGCCCCGGGGCACGATCGGCGCGAGAAGCCGGGGAGAGGCTCGCCCGGCTGCGCGGCGGGGCGACCCGTGCGAGGGCCCGATCGATGTCGCTGACGTCACCTCAACGAGATCACGCGATTCAATGCCGCGATGGCAACCGAGTTAGATCTGACCGGGTTCGAGGCTCTCAGCTTCGACTGCTACGGCACCCTCATCGACTGGGAGGCGGGAATCGCCGCTGTGCTGGCGCCGTGGGCTCGTGAACAGGGCCTCGACCTAACCGACGAAGAGCTGTTGCTGGCCTACGCCGACAACGAGGCGGCGGTCGAGCGGGAAACCCCGTCTGCGCTGTACCCAGAGGTCCTCGCCGCTGCTTTCCGTCGGACCGGCGATGGGCTCGGTCGCCCGGTGACCGATGAGTGGGCCCGGCGCCTCGGAAACTCGGTCCCGGATTGGCCGGAGTTCCCGGACTCGTCAGACGCCCTGGCCCGACTGACCACGCACTACCAGCTGATCATCTTGTCCAACGTGCACCGCGACGGCTTCGCCGCCAGCAACCAACGGCTGCACGGCGACTTCGCCGCCATCATCACCGCCGAGGACGTCGGCGCCTACAAGCCGGCAGAGAACCACTTCCGAGCCCTCGACAGCACGCTGCGTGAGCTTGGCGTCGACCGCGCGGCGCTGCTCCACGTCGCCCAGAGCCTGTTCCATGACCACGTCCCGGCCAAGCGCCACGGGCTGGCCTCGGTGTGGATCAACCGGCGTCACGACCGCCCCGGCTGGGGGGCCACCCCCGCACCGTCCGAGGCATGGAGCTACGACCTCGAGTTCCCCTCGATGGCAAACTTCGCCGACGCCGTCGACCAAGCCTTCGTCAACGCCAAGAGCTGACCCTCTCACCACCGCAGGCCATCGCTGGGATCAACCACCGAACAGCGCACTCGCGAAGTGCGCGGCGGTAGGTACCGTCACCCGGGCGCGCCGCCCTGCGAGCGGCGCGCCACTAGTCGGTGATCAGACGCGTATCCGTTCCCGCCCGCCTTCGCGGTACACCATCTCGCCCGTGTCGCATGCCGGGGTGGCGATGGCCGCCCGCTGGACAGCCAGTCGTGGTCGACGTACAGTTTTCCCGCCTTCAACAGCGAGGGTGGCCGATCGTTCAGGTCGTCACGGTGATCCACACGCTGCTGGAGGCGAATTGGCTTTCGATACCGCGTCGAGTCTGGCTGTCACCGTCACACTTGATGGCGATGGCGTGCTGATCGTGCCTCGGGGAGAGCTCGACCAGGAGACCGCACCAGCCTTCGACTACTGCCTCGCCGATGCCCTCGGTGGCCAGGCGCTCGCCCGTTACCGCCGAGCATTTCGGTGACCAGTTCGTGAGGGTCGCATCGATGTGTCCCAGTCGTACCTGTAGGCGCAGAAGGGACGATGCTTGATGACGAACTCCACCCGCATCGCCCTCATCGCCCTCGGTGTGGCCTGTGCCGCACTTGCCGCTGCACGGTGGTTCGACGGCAATCGCAACGACCTCTCCGGTCGGGGCGTGCTCCTCGGCGCAATCGCCTTGGCGCTGGTCCTTGTGGGGGCAGTGGCTACTCCTGGACCGACCCGTTCCACCCTCCGCAGACGACGCAGGTGAACATCACGTGCGAGACGCACCGGTCCGAACTCGACCGGCATGGCGGTCACCTCGCCGCAACACGTCCACCCCTGCACAGCCCGGCGTGGCAAAGTCCGACCGCTGGACACCGAGTTGGGGTGGGCGTACAGTTTGCCCGCCTTCAACAGCGAGGGTGGCCCTCAACAGTGAGGGTGTCGATCGTTTCGGCCGTCACGACGATCCACACGCTGCGGGAGGCGAAATGGCTTTCGATTCCGAGTCGAGTCTGTCTGTGACCGTCAGGTCTGATGGTGATGGCGTTGTGATCGTCCCTCAGGGAGACCTCGACCAAGAGACGGTTACAACGTTCGAGTACTGCCTCGCCGATGCCCTCACGACAAGACGCACGCCGATACAAGTCGACCTCAGCCAGATCTCCTTCATCGACATTGCCGCGTATCGGGCGATCATGCGGTTCGGCGATCGCTGCGAGCGCCGCAACGTCGTCGTCGAGTGGCTCAATCCGAGCAGCTCGGCGCAGCTGATGTTTTTGATTCACGGCTCACCGCTCGGCGAACTCCACGACCCCCGGGCACGCGAGTCGGATCTCCCCCAAGAGATCGCGACCCCGGCCGTGACGGGCCGGCCAGGCTGCGGAACCATCTCCACGAACCGGTTCGGCGCGACCTGACTCACAGCGGCCCGCCGGCTCCTGATACAAGGCCGGCGGTGAGGACCGAAATGCCGCCTGGTGATGGGCGACACGACTCCGTAGCGCGCCTTTGCCCGCCCGCGGGACGGTGTGTCAGACGGGGCGGTAGGCGAGTGGGTTGTCCTCGCCGCGGTCTTGGAAGAGTTCGTTGAGGGCATGCGTGAGGACGTTGTGATCGGAGTCGCTGACGTCGCGTCCACCGCGGAGATAGTCGGTGAGTTGACCGGCGTCGAGCTTGCCCCCGAGGGCGAAGTAGTCGATCCACACATCCAGGTACGACAATCCAAGTTGTCGGCGGGCCGCCTCAAGGTCGTGAGCCATCGTCGTCTCCTCCAGCTGTTTCGTCGACCACGTCGGCGGCGACGTCGCGCGAGCTTGCGGTTCGACGCTTGTGACCGCTCACGGAGCATCTCGAAGGCGGCGTCAGCATCGATTCGATGCGTTGCCATGAGTACTCCCTTGGCCTGTTCGATGACCGCCCGAGTCTCCATCGCCTTGGACAGGTTTTCCGACAGCTCAAAGACACTCCGATAGGAATGGGCGTTCGACACGACGATCGACGCCTGCGCGGCGAACGCCTGACACAGCTGTTCATCGTCATCGCTGAATCCAGCGACCGACTTGCCGTAGAGGTTCAACCCTCCGAACGTGTCCACACCCGCCAAGACGAGCGGCACCGACAACGAACTGCGGATGCCGTTAGCCCGGGCACTCGCGGCGTACATCGGCCAACGCCCGTCGGCCTCGATGTCATCGATACGCACGAAGCGGACTTCGCGAGCGGCGGTCAGGCACGGACCTTTGCGGGCGGCGTACTGGGCGTCGTCGAGAGCCTGCGCAGTGTCGTTCGTCGAACCGACCGTGATCGCCCGTCCCCGATCGATCAGCGTCACGCTCGCCGACGTGCAGTTGGCCAGCTGTCGACAACCGGTCTCAGCGACACGGAGCAACGCACCTTGCAGGTTGGCATCGTCACTGATCACCGTCTGCCACAACGCGTCGATACCAGGTGAACTCGACGGGACGCCCTCGTCGGACATGGCCTGCCTCCCAAGCTCGGGTGGAGAAGCCAGTCAGACGACCCTGTACTCAAGGAAGGGTGGCGGACCTCAGAAACACACCGTACACAAGTCCCGACTCGACCTCCCACCCAGGCGAGAACTGCCCTCGAACTGAGCGCCTCACGCAACGTGTTGTGGCTTACCGCGGCGGCCCTGCGGCCGGCATCGCCGTTTCGCGTGGATGGCCCCACGGCGCAGTTGCGGCGACGACGTTGAGCGTACGAAGCCTGGCCGGGAGGACGGCGGTTCCCCCGGCCGCGCTGCTCCACGGAGGCGGGAAACCGAGAGCAGCGATCTGGATTGCTCGCCGCTGAAGAGGACAGCCGCACGCCCGGTCTGCCCGGCAATCAGCGTCATTCAACCTCCAACAGCGACGAATCACAGTGACGAACGATCAACACCCTCGCTGGTTGAAGGCAACCAAACCGTACCTCCAGTGGTGCCCGAACATCCAGTCGGTCGTCGCGCCATACCTGCCGTCTGATGCCCAGAGCGCCACGTATCGGCCCTTTGACGGTACATGCGGTGCCGCTTGCGACCATCCGCGCTGAGAACGCCCAAACGAGGCTGTCGCGAGCGATTGGTGATCGATGGCGTTGCACT
Source organism: Ilumatobacteraceae bacterium (assembly GCA_963732335.1). Taxonomy (GTDB): domain Bacteria; phylum Actinomycetota; class Acidimicrobiia; order Acidimicrobiales; family Ilumatobacteraceae; genus Desertimonas. The sequence goes on from CAVSZO010000063.1 coordinate 261,787, forward strand.
CCTGTGGATGGACATTCACCGGACCGATCTGGTTGTCCTCAGTCCCACTCGACGATCTCGGTGTCGAGAGTCCCGGAATCGGGACTGACGACGCCCGGAACCCTCGGTGCGTGTTCATGCATCCCGCCCGCCCTATCGCGACAGGCTCGAACTGGCACGGCCGACGACTCCCTGGCCGACACGAGCGTCGAGCTCGACGACGGCGCATTGATGTGGTACTCGTGAGCTCCGATCCCAACGAGGCCGACAGCGACCGCGACGGCATGAACGACGGGGACGAGGTCGACCTCGGGTGGGATCCGACGAAGTCCGAGCCGGAGCGGGTGCGCGACCATTGCGCCGACATGGACCGGAAGTGAGAGGGCCTCGACCGTTCGTACGAGGAGGCGCGCGACATGTTCCGCGACTCCGACTACGACGGCTCGACAACCACACCGAACGTAAGCTGGGGCTCGACCTGTTCAAGCGCGACACCGACGGTGACACGCTGGAAGACGGCGTGGAGATCCAGCTCGGGCTCGACCCGAAGGACAATCTGCCGGACCCGCCCGAGCCCGCGCCGGACGTGCCAATGCGACTCGACGAGTCGTTCAGTTCACCCGTGGAACCGTCGACGCCGGTGACGCCGATCGAGGCGGAGCCGCTGTACAAGACCGCGGCCGGGGAGCCGCACACGGCCGACGACTCCCTGGCCGACACGAGCGTCGAGCCGCGACGACGGCGGCGCGTCGCTCGCGGACGGGTGGTTCGGGTCGTAGCGGCCGCCTGCTGTCCGAGTGCGGCAGACGCCCCTAGAGGCTGCCGCGTATAGCGATTGATGATCGATGGCCATGCACTCCTGTTGATGGCCATTCGCCGGACCGATCTGGGTGTCCTCAGTCCCACTCGACGATCTCGGTGTCGAGAGTCCCGGAATCGAGACTGACGACGCCCGGAAACCCTCGGTGCGTGTTCATGCATCCCGCCCGCCCCATCGCGACAGCCTCAAACTGGCACGGCCGACGACTCCCTGGCCGATACGAGCGTCGAGCTCGACGACGGCGCATTGATGCGGTCCTCGTGGGCACCCTCGGTGTAGCGGTCTTTCCGGTCCGGCGCTCGGCCCGGCCTCCAATGGGCTTGCGATCCCCGAGAACTTCGATTGCTCGGCGCGTTCATCGCGTCGAGACGGGCAAGCTCCAGCCACTGGATCGTCGAAAGGATCAGGAGACATGACTGACAAGACGTCCGAGGCGCCACGACATCCGGCTCTGCTGGCCATCGCCGAGCGGAGATCGGCTGACTTGCAGCTCCGCATTGCCGACGCCATCACTGGCTTCGCGGGTTCGATGAAGTTCGTTTACCTACATGCCGCGATCTTCGCCTTCTGGATGGTGGTCTTGGAGAGGAGTCCATGGCCAACGCTGACGCTGATCGTTTCGCTCGAGGCGATCTTCCTGTCGACGTTCGTGATGATCGGACAGAACCGACAGGCCGCAGTGCAGCAGGCCAAGTCCGACCACGACTTCGTCTCAAGTGAGATGGAGCTTCACTCGAATACTGAGTTGACTCGGCTCATCCACCAGCTCACGAAGGAGATCCACTCGCGTGTCGTCCCGACCCGAGCCGATATGACCGCGATCCGCGACGACGATCGACGGCAGCCGCCGGCTGATCCGGGGTCGCCGTGAGCACCACCCTGGTGAATCTTGCTGCGGCGCCGGTCGGACCTTCAGATCGTGCCGCGCTTGTGCAGTATCCGGAAGGCGATCCAGCCGGGCACGATGGGCAGCCAGAAGGTGGCGAGCCGGAACGTGAGCACACCGGCAATGGTTGGTGCCGCCGGGGCGCCGAGGGCGGTCAGTCCGGCGACGAGTGCGGCTTCGAGAGCGCCGAGTCCTCCGGGGGTGGGGGCCGGGGCGGCGACGACCGATGCTCCTAGGTAGACGAGGGCGATCTGCGCCCAGCTGAGCCCTTCTCCGAACGCATGGAGGGCGCACACGAGGGCTGCGATGTAGAGGGCTGTGATGGCGAGTGAACCGCCGAAGAGCTCGGCCGCCCGTCGTGGGTGGTGCAGGTCACGAGCGAGCGTGCGGAGTGCTCGGCCGGTGGGCTCGAGGAGTCGCTGCCGACCTGTAACTGTCCCGAGGGCGAGGCCGGCGACGGCGAAGACGGCGACGACGATGACGAGCATGATCCATCGGTCGGGCAGGTGCACGCTGTCGATCTGGCTGCGACCGACAACCGCACCGACGGCGACGAGCAAGCCGACGTGAACGATCGCTCCGGCCAGGGTGTTGGCGGCGGCGGCACCAACCGCTTCGGGTCTCGAGATGCCCGTCCGCTCGAGGTAGCGGACCGAGACGCCGAAGCCGCCGAGGCCGGCCGGTGAGACTCGATTGGCGAAACTGTTTGCGAGCTGGACCGCTGTGGTTCGGCCCAAGGGGAGGGCCGGGGCAACGGTGCCCATTTGTGCAACCGCCGCGGCTATGTAGGTCGCGGCGGAGATGATGAGGGTGGCGGCGAGCCATCCAATCTGGGCGTCACCGAGCGCGTCGAGCGTCTGGTGCAGCTCGCCCACCTGAGGCAGCAGCAGATGCACGGCGAACAGTCCGACGGCGAGCCAGACGATCGTCATCGGTCGAATCCGCGTGAGCCGTTCGAGCTCCGTTACCTCCGTGCCCGTACGGTCGGCGGCAACCGTCCGGAGGTCGTTCAACGCTCCGCGCTGGCGATGCAGGGCCGACCGCGTCGCGGTCGAAAGTGCGAGCGGCTGGAGCAGCGGGATCGCTCGGCGCACGGCGCTCGTCCCGAGCACCTCGACTGCCGCATCGACGGCGCGTTCGGCCCCGACGACAGCAGCGGTGGAGGCGAGGAGCTCGGCGATGTCTTGGGCCAGCCGATGCTCGGTCGCTGACATCTCGGCGAATCCGAAGTCGATGATCCAGGGCTGGCCGTCGGCGTCGACCATGATGTTGGCAAGTCGGAGGTCGCGGTGGGCGATGCGGGCCGTCTGGAGATGTTCGACCTGCTCCCACACGGCGTGCAGCAGCTCGGCCGTCAACTCGGCGGGGTCGAGCTCGGTGACTGTTCGGCCCTCGATGTTCTGCAGCACGAGCAGGGCCACACCGGACCGAACCCAGGCGCCGGCTTGCACCGCAGGCACCCGCGCCCGGCGCGCTCGGCGAGCACCAGCAGCAGCGCCTCGTGTTCCACTTGCTGCTTCGGGGCCACGAACGGCGTCTCGTCCTCGAGATGGCGGAGCGCCAGGTGTCGCCACAGCTTGAAGAGGAGATCGGCGTTGCGGTTTTCACGGTCGACGGCCTTGACGAACAGTCGCCGACCGGTTGCGGTGACGGCAACGAATTGCGCCGAGCCGCGACCGTCGACATGAAGGGGTGTCACCGTCGCCGGGCCGAAGCCGGCGGCCGTGAGCGCGTCGGTGACCCGGTCCACCGAGATGGCCCGGGTTGGTGCTCCGACGACGAGATGGAGCGCCGCTCCGATCGCCCATCCCAGCGCGGCGCCACCGATGACGTCGGCGGGGAAGTGGGCGCCGACGTAGATGCGACCGATCGCCACGAGTGCCACGACGAACCACGTCGCGTGACGGGCGCGACGAGGCAGGAACGGACCGGCGGCGGTCGCCAACGCGGCGGCAACTGCCGCGTGGCCCGACGGGTAGCCGAGCCCTGCGTCGTTGGCGTGGCGCAGGATGACGTCGCTGAGCAGCACGCCCGGGCGGGGTCGGTTGACGAAGCTCTTCACCACCTTGGCCAGCAGCCATGTGGCGGCGCCCGCAAGCGCGAGATCACGGGCGAGCCTCGGGCGACGCGTAACAAGCGCCGCCGCGGCCGACACCGGAACCGCAGCGAGGCTGCCCGCCTGCATCACCGCGATGATCGGGACCTCGAGCTGCGCGGGGAGATGATTGAAGACGCGGAAGAGGTCATGCTCGAACGTGCCAACACGGTCGGTGTTGGCGATGGCTGCCGACGCAGCGACGACCGCCGCGCCGACGACCACACGCACGACGTCTCCGGGATGACGCTCGATCGCCGGACGTTCCCGCGTCGGGAGACGTCTCGACTGCCGCGCACCGTCGCCCGCCATCGAGCGCGAGGGATACGTCGAGCTTTGTGCCGTCGACTGCGACGGCAGCACCGACGTGGCGGTCATCGTGGTTCCCTCTCGATCGGCGACGGATTGTCGTCACTGCAACCATCGCGCCGATCGGCGTCGTGGTCTTCAGCGCCACCAGGACTCCTGATCTGAGGTCAACCCGACACTGCGATTCCTGCTAGCTGGAATGCGAGTACTACGTCGGCGGGCCATCCTGAGAGCAGGACCACGATCATGCGCTTACTCATCGTCGACGACAACGCCCACTTCTTGGAGGCCGCCCGCAACGTCCTGGAACGCGAGGGAATGACCGTGGTCGCCGTCGCGTCGACGAGCGCCGATGCACTCCGCCGCGCCGACGAGCTGCAGCCCGACGTCACCCTCGTCGATGTCGATCTCGGTACCGAGAGCGGCTTCGACCTGGCGCGTCAGCTCGCGGCCACGACCCGTCGGGTTCGGAGACCTGTGATCCTCATTTCGGCGAACGCAGAAGAGGACCTGGTCGACCTCATCGACGACAGCCCCGCCATCGGGTTCGTGTCGAAGTCCGACCTCTCCGGTCGGGCCATCGCCGGGCTCGTCAGGAGTGGGCGGAACGGACGGCGATAGCCTCCCGCCAGTGAGCCCGCGATCCGCTCGGGGCGATCGCCGGGGGCCGGCAGGGGGCTGACGTGAGAGGCGGACTCACCGTCCGGACCGCGGTCGCCAGCGCGGTTCTGCCGCGACCGTCGGAGCTGCGTTCGTGTTCTCGCTCGTCGCCATCTCCGCCGAACGGGACTGGGAGCGCCAGGTGGCCGGTTCCCTGGAGGAACTCGCCCTGATCAACGAGCTGGAGCGGCTCGTCATCGACCTCGAGACGGGCGTGCGGGGGTTCGTCATCACCCGCGAGGAGCGGTTCCTCGAGCCGTGGGAGCAGGCACGAGTGGCGTTTCCCGATCAGGCGGAGGAGCTCATAGGTCTCACCGATGACCCGGTTCAGGACCCGCTGGCGCGCCAGATCAGCGCCGATGTCGAGTCGTACATCGAGGACTACGCGTCTCCGCTCGTGCAAGCGGCTCGGCGGGACGAACCGGCAGCCTCGAGCGTGACAGCGACCGAAGAGGGCAAGCGAGCGCGTCGATGCGATTCGTGCCCAGTTCGACCGCTACCGGACGCTCGAAGCGGCCCCGCTCGCTGAGCGCCGAGACCGCGCCGACGACGCAGCTCGGCGCGCGATCCTCGCCGCGACCGTGGGACTGGTGGGATCGCTGGTGCTGATCACCCTCTTTGCCGGGTACATCGCCAGAGCGATCGTGACGCCGATACGTCGCGCTGCCGCGATGGCCGGCCGTCTGGCCGGCGGCGACCTCGCCACGCGTCTGCCGGAAACCGCTACGGGCGAGATTGGTTCGCTCGACCGCTCGTTCAACATCATGGCGCGCTCCCTCGAAGCGAACCGCGACGACCTCACCCGGCTGTTGGAGGAGCAGGCCGCGCTCCGTCGCGTCGCAACCCTCGTCGCCCGCGGTGTTCCGTCGGCCGAGATCTTCGCGGCCGTCGCCGACGAGGTCGCCCACCTGATCAACGGGGATGCTGCCGTCGTCGCCCGCTTCGAGCCTGATGGTGCCGCGACCAACGTCGTCGCGGTAGGGCCAGGACATCGAAGGGCTGACGGTCGGGAGGCGCTGGGCCCCGGTCGACGCCCGCGTCACGATGGAGATGTTGCAGACCGGCCGCGCTACCCGGATTGACAACGACGCCGTCAGCGGCTCGTCGAGCCTGCTCGTCGACGAGCTGCGCGGACTTGGTGTCCGCTCGGTGGTGGCGAGCCCGATCATCGTCGAGGGCCGCCTGTGGGGGGCGATGATCGCGGTGACGAAGGTCGCGGTCGCTGCCTCCGGACACCGAGGAGCGCATGGCGAGTTTCACCGAGCTCGTCGGCACGGCGATCGCCAACGCCGAGAGCCGTGCCGAGCTCACCGCCTCCCGGGCCCGGGTCGTGGCTGCCGCCGACGACGCCCGCCGCCGCATCGAGCGCGATCTCCACGACAGTACGCAACAGCGACTGGTGGCGGTCGGTCTCGAGCTGAGAGCTGCTCAGGCAATCGTGCCGCCCGAGCTGTCCGAGCTCACTGGGCAGGTGGCGAAGACCGTCGAAGGCCTGACGGCGGCGGTCAACGATCTGCAGGAGGTGTCCCGGGGGATCCATCCGGCGATCCTCTCGAGGGGCGGACTCGGGCCGGCCTTGCGAACGTTGGCGCGTCGCTCGGCACTCCCCGTCGAGCTCGACCTTGGCGCTGACCGGAGACTACCGGAACGCGTCGAAGTGGCCGTCTACTACGTCACGTCAGAAGCGCTGACGAACGCCGCCAAGCATGCGAACGCCTCGGTGGTGCATGTCAATCTCGAGGCAAACGACGCGACCGTCCGGCTGTCGATTCGCGACGACGGAGTCGGCGGCGCGGATCCGACCCGAGGATCGGGACTGGTCGGTCTCAGAGACCGCGTCGAGGCGTTGAGCGGGATCATCGAGGTCACCAGCCCGGCGGGGAGCGGAACGGCTCTCGTCGTCCGGATCCCGCTCGACCAGAGAGGCATGGACACCGCCGCAGCCAGGTGAGGAGCGAACGTCGCCGGTGCGCGCATCGTCCCGGACGCCCTGCACCGCACTGGTGTGTGACGCGGTTCAGGCCTGCGTGACTGGGGTGTCGACGAGGTGCTCGGCGAGGAACCAGACCTGCAGTTCGTGACGGCGGAGAACATCGCTCATGAGCATGTCGTTGGTCCCGTCGTCGCGGTTCGCTGCGGTGGCGGTGATGGCGTTGCGAACCTCCGTGATGATGAGCTCGTGTGCTTCGAGCAGCCGCGAGAGCATCACGGGAACCTCTTCGGCGCCGTCCGGGGGGCGAGGGATGCTCGTGACCTCGGCGACGTGTCGGGGGTCGGCGATCGCAATGCCACCGAGGGTCTGCACGCGCTCGGCGATCTGATCGATGAGCTCGAGCTGCTCATCGGCATGCTTGTCCAAGAGCAGGTGGAGTTGATAGAAGGTCGGGCCTCGCATCAACCAGTGATGCTTCTTGTAGTGGCTGTGGAGGATCATCGAGTCGGCGAGGACGTGGTTGAGGAGCTGGCAGCTCTCCATCCGGGCTTCGTACGGGAGGGCGATCGGGAACAGCCGAACAGTTCCGAACCGCTGGGTTTCGTGTCCGTGCTGGTGGATGAGGGGCTGACTGCCCGAGGGTCGAGCCGCCGCGCTGTTGGCGAGTGGCTCGGTGGTGATGTGCGTTGCTGTCATGATCTCGACTCCTTCATTCGTGCGATCGGTTGTCGGCAATGTCCGCCGCGGCGTAGCCCGTTGGGTGCGAGACGGTCGACGTCGAAACGCGCCAGGGACGGTCCACCAGGTGTCAGCTCGGATCTCGTCGTGAACTGCGGTGCGCCGCTCGGCTTCGGCCTTCAGATGCTGGAGTCCGTTCTGAATGGACCGGTCGAGGGACTTCTGGAGCGGCGTCCTGAACAGGCGGGCAACGAGCCCGTCGAAGGACTCTGCTTCCGACACGATCGTGTTGTCCCCGCGAGGCTGCAGCATCCAGCCGTTGAGAGCCTTGATGCCGAGCGTCTTGCCCGTCCAGGCGATCTGCCGGGGCCGGTCGACCCGTCGGATGGTCGACGTGATCTTCCCCGGTCCGGCCCGCCAGTGGAACGTCGATCCCACGGCGACAGGCCCGCTCATCGACATCGACTTGACCTCGGGGTTCCATTCCGGCCAGCGATCGAAGTCGGTGAGGGTGTCCCACACGATTTCGGGCGGGGCTGCGATCTCGATGACTCCACTGGCGACCACGGACGGCTGTTGATTGGTTGGGTTTCTGACCACGCCAGACATCGTCGCGATTGGTGACACCAGCTGTCATCACGGCTGGCGTCCCAATCGGATGGCAGCTAGCAGGAACGTAGGACTCCCGCTGGCCGGAGCCCGAAATGGCGGCTGGTCCCGAAGACGGCGAACTCCGTTAGCGCGATCGTTCGGATCAAGGTCGCTCGTGAAGAGAACTGCTGCGACCGCAGCTGAAAGGAAGACGCAATGGATGCCGTAACGCTTGGCATCACCGGCATGTCGGTCTCCCCGATTGCCTTCGGCACCTGGGAGCTAGGCGGCGAGTGGGGCACGTTCGATGCAGCGGGACGCGATCGGCGCGATCCGCCATGCCCGCGAGCTGGGCATCAACCTGTTCGACACCGCCCAGGGCTATGGGTTCGGAGCCTCCGAGCAGCTTCTCGGGCAGGCACTACGCGACGAACTCGACACCAATCGCGAGGCGATCGTGATCGCCACGAAGGGCGGCTTGCGGATGACCGGCAACGGTCTCGTCCGCGACTCGAGCCGGGACTGGCTGCGCCAGGGTGTCGACGACAGCCTGCGCGCCCTCGGAGTCGACTACATCGACCTCTACCAGGTGTCTTGCCGTATGCGCGCCACAATGAAATCGGAATTCTCGCCTACGGGCCACTGGCCCATGGGCTACTCACCAGCGCACTCGACGAGCACTCCACCTTCGAGCCCGGCGACTGGCGGCACGAGAATCCCTCGTTCGCCGGCGAAGCCTTCCGCCGCAACCGAGTTGCACCTCGACGAGCACGCCCTCGAACCCATCGATCGCATCATGACGGGCGCAGTGGCACTCACCGGGCCAGCTCCCGAATTGATGCCCACCAGCTGACCAGGAAACAGGGATGACCGAACACCCCAACCATGATCCGAATCCCCCGACCGTTGCCGTGTTCGGCCTGGGAAAGATGGGCGCACCGATCGCCCACAACCTGGTCGCCGCCGGATTCCCGGTGGTCGTCTGGAACCGCCGACACGAGCCCGTCGCCGCCTTCGCCGAGGCCGGTGCCACAGCTGCGCTGTCGCCGGCTGGAGCTGCCGCCGGGGCAGACATCGTGCTGACGATGCTCGCCGACGGCAACGCGATCGCCGACGTCCTGCACGGGCCGAGCGGGATCCTCGCCGACATCAGGCCCGGCATCATCTGGATCCAGATGGCGACGATCGGACTCGCGTGGACCGAGCGGCTCGCACACGTCGCCGCCGAGCACGGCGTCGAGTTCGTCGACGCCCCCGTGTCGGGCAGCGACGGTCCCGCACGCGCCGGGGAGCTGACCATCCTCGCCTCCGGTTCGCCGCAACTACAGCCGCGGGTGCAACCGATCTTCGACGCACTCGGACACACGACGCTGTGGCTCGGCCCCGTCGGCAACGGGACGCGGCTGAAGCTCGCCCTCAACAACTGGCTGGCCACGCAAGTCGAGGGCATCGCCGAGACGATCGCCTTGACGACAACGATGGGACTCGACCCGCAGCGGTTCATCGACGCCATCGCAAACGGCCCGCTCGGATCGACGTACGCGGTTGCCAAGGGTCGATCGATGCTCACCGGCAACTTCCAGCCAGGGTTCGCGTTGCGACTCGCCTTCAAGGATGTCCGCCTCGCCCTCGACGCTGCTCACCAGCAAGACCTCGAACTCCCGCTCACCGCCGCCATCGCCCAGCGTTGGCAGCAGGCGATGCCGGACCACGCCGACGACGACGTCGACTCGGTGATCGCCGTTGCAACAGCACCGAGCACGCCGTGACCCCGACCGGTGTTGTCCTCGTCGCAGTTGTTTCTGCCGTCGAGATCGTCGCCTGGACGGTGCGGACGTTTCCGCCCCCCGTCGCGTTGCGTACCGTCCCAGACGCGACCGCTACGGCGCGACGCGAATGACATGACTGCTCAGACGTTGGCGGTCGCCCCCGCTCTCGCGACTGAGCGCCACGAGAGGCGATCCGCGGACGTTGAGTCCGGCGACGACGGCGGCCCGGCCGGCGCACGGCCGTCTGAGGTCGAACACCGCCCGCTTCGGGGCTTGGCGTTGGGGATCGTCCTGGCCGCGCAGCTGGTCGTGGTGCTCGACTTCAGCATCGTCAACGTTGCGCTCCCGACGCTGAGCGCGCAGTTCGGCGTGTCGGCCGAGGCCGCGCAGTGGGTGGTGACGGCCTACGCGTTGACCTTCGGAGGACTACTCGTACTCGGAGGCCGTGCTGCCGACCTGTTCGGGCGGCGCAAGGTCCTCACGGTCGGGCTTGTCAGTTTCGCCGTTGCGTCTGCGGCGGGCGGTCTCTCCAGCGACATGCCGATGCTGATCGCATCTCGGGCGGTGCAGGGCATCGCCGCGGCGCTGATCGCCCCGGCGAGTCTGTCGATACTGACGACCAGCTTCCGAGAGGGGCGAGCGCGCAACCGCGTGCTCGGCCTCTACGGCATCACGGCGTCGGTCGGCTTCGTCGTCGGACTCGTCGCCGGCGGCGTGCTGGTCGACACCGTCGGATGGCGCGGTGTGTTCTTCGTCAACGTCCCGGTCTGCGTCGCCATGGCGGCAATCGGGCGGCGCCGCCTGCCCACGATGCGCTCAACCAGAGTCCGCCGCCACCTCGATCTGGCCGGCGCACTGATGATCACCGCGGCGGCCGCCATGTTGGTTCTGGCCCCATCAGTCGGCGCATCCGACGGCTGGACGTCTGGTGCGTTGGCCGCGTGTCTGGTCGGGGCAGCCGTGTGTCTGGTCGCCTTCGTTCACCATGAGCAACGCAGCCCGAATCCTCTGGTGCCGCTGGGCATCTTCCGCCAGCGAGCTCGAGTCGGTGGAGACATCGTGGCCTGCCTGGTCGGGGCGTGGGTCGCGGCCGAGGTTCTCGTCGCCAGCCTCTACAGCCAGGAGGTGCTTGGCTATTCGGCGCTGGCGGTCGGTCTCGTCGCCATCCCTCAGGGTGTCGGTGGCATCCTCCGTGGGATCGTCGGGCCGAGGCTGCTCGACCGGGTCGGGATACGAAATTTTCTGGTCGGCAACTGCCTCCTCGCGGCCGCCGGCCTTGCCGTGTTGTTCCGGTTTCCCGTGACGAGCCGATACCCGCTACTTGGTCTGGTGTTCATCGTGATCGGCTTCGGAACGACCAACGTCGTGTTCGGCGCCACAGTCGCCGGGAGCTCCGGTGTCCGTGATAGCGACCAGGGACTCGCCGGCGCCGTGCTCAACGCGTCTCGCCAGATCGGGTCGGCTGTCGGAGTCGCCGTCCTCTTGTCGGTTGCCACGCGCGCGACGGCCGGGACGGGCGCTGTCGACGCCGGCGGATACCGGACAGGACTGCTCTGGGCCACGGCCGTCGCGGTCGCTGCCGCGCTCGTCAGCCTGCTTGTCAAACCTGTCAGCGACGGCAATGAGTTGCCGCTACAAGGAAGCTCCGGTTGACCTGGCCTCGAAACACCTGCCGGCATCGACGACGGCATCGAGATCCTGAGACCGGGCGCTCTCCGGGGAAGGCTCCTAATTCCCGGAAATTGGTCGGTTGTCCGCGAGCAAATCAGGACAATCTGTTCGCCGTTCTCCTGCTCCTGGCGGTCTCATCCCCGGGCGGCACTCACTGAATGAACCATCCGATGTTGCACCGATTGGGCCAGTGCCGGCTCCACCTCACCGCGCCATATCAGACGGTCACAACGGCGCTGCCGGCAGGGGCACAGCCCGCGCGACGTCGGCGATACCAAGCGCCCCGTAATAACGGACACCAACCTTCGTCGCCGCCGGCATCATCCGGCACCCGAGAAATTTCCCGTCGCACGACCGCGCCCTGAGTCGGCGGTAGGTACCGAGCCCGCCGCCCGGACGAGAGTTGCGGTCGCGGCAGCCGCCGAACCACCGAACGACGCGCCAGAACGACGCCGAGCGCGGCGTCGCGGGCCGCCCAAATTGGCATCCCTTCCCGACCTCCGCAGCTGTGCGGTCATGGTCGTCCACCACTGTGTTCCGCGGCAAAATGGCTCGATGCATTCCGCCGGCCCGCATCTCCAGAACTGAGCAGCAGTCGTGACCGACGATGGCACCGAACCGTCCGACGGTTCGCCGGCGATCATGCAGGAGCTCTCAGGTCAGGAATGTTGGCGATTGCTGGCTGCCTCCTCGATCGGCCGGCTCGCTGTCATCACTCAGGAGGGTCTGCCGTTCGTGGTTCCGGTGAACTACGCACTCGACGGCGAGAGCATCGTGTTCCGAACCGACTTCGGAACGAAGTTTGACTCCCTGCTGCGGCACCCGGTGGCCTTTCAGGTGGACTCGATCGAAGCGCATCACCACACCGGCTGGACGGTGCTTATCCAAGGGATCGCCCACGAGGTGACACCGCAGGAAGCGCAGCACGTCACCGTGACGCCGTGGACTGGCCCCAAACAGCACTGGCTGCGGATAATGCCCCGCCACGTGTCGGGGCGCCGCATCGGACGCCTCGAGGACGAACAACCCTAGGGTCGCGTCCACCGAACGCGGCGACCTAACGACGGTCGCCGCATCAAGCCACCCACGCATCGCGGCATGTAGTTGCGCCTGCAACCATCCGACGGAGCGAACCGAATCAACTTGATTCAATTGGGTCGGAGGCCTCAGCTAGTTGCCACGATTCTGTTGTGGACGTCACCGTCGGTGGTACGGGTGGTTACCGGTGGGTTTGGACTGCCGGTCGCGGAGCTGAGCTTCGGAGGAAACGAGCTGTCAGAACAGTCGGCGGGAGCCGAGTGGTCGCCCGCCGGCAGGATATTGGTGGATGGGTTGCCGCGCGGATCGGCCGGGCGGTCGTGCCACGCCGGGGATCCGGCTCCAATCCGTTTCTTGCTGTCGTGGCGTCGGTGACGACGTACCGTGACGCTGTGGGTGAGTCGGAGTACCTCCTGACGAACGCGCGAGAGGAGACGGTCGCTCGTTTCGATGCGTTGGAGGAAGCCTTCGACGACGTGACCATGGGGCATCTCGGGCGGATCGGGGTGGCGCCAGGGTGGCGGTGCCTAGAGCTGGGTGCCGGCGGCGGATCGATCGCCGCGTGGTTAGCGACCCGGGTGGAGGCGGCTGGTCGCGTGGTGGCCACCGACCTCGACGTCTCACGGGTTCGAACGCATTCGCTCGATCAGCTGGAGGTGCGCCGACTCGACCTCGTGACCGACGGACTGCCTGTGGGTCCGTGGGATCTCATCCACGAGCGCCTCGTGCTTCAGCACGTTCCGGCCCGCTTGCAGGTTCTCGATCGGATGGTGGCCGCGCTGGCGCCGAGCGGATGGGTCGTCCTCGAGGACTTCGACACCGCCGAGGTCCGCACCACCGATCGCGATGGGCCGGACCACGAGCTGATCGCCCGTGTTGCGGTCGCCTTCAACGGGTTGTTGGCGCGTCGGGGTGGGGTCAGCAGTTTCGCCGCCAATGCTCGGCGTGAGCTGATGAATCGGGGCCTCGTCGACATTGGCTCCAGCGGCCATGTCTCGATCGCGTCCGGCGGAACCGGCTTCGCTCGCGCCATCGCCGCCAACACGCGCCAGGTCCGTGACCAGCTCGAAGCGTCCGGTTTGACGTCCGCCGAGCTCGATCACTTCTTCGACGTGCTCGACGATCCCGAGACTCTTGTCGGGAGCCCGGTGATGATCTCGACGTGGGGTCGCCGGCCGACCTGACGGCGCCGCGCGTTGCCATACGGCCCGCCCGCGTGAGCCCTTCCGTGATTACGTGCGGACGCCCTGATTCGGCGGTAGGCACGGTCACTCGGGCTAACGCGCGCTTCGAGAGCGGCGCGTCCGGCGCTCCCGAATGTCGCGACCGAACCACACGATCAGCAACCAGGCGACCCACGCAGATCGACTGGCATGCTGGCCTGGCGACATGCTCATCGTCGGCGGTCGGTCGCCCGGCCTGTCGGCGTGCCTGGTCTAGACCGCATGTACGCCTTGAGCTCCCAGCCATTCGGGTGGCCCGGCCGGTTGGGTCCTGACCGGCGGCGCGGTCGGATAGGCGTCGGGGTAGGCATCGTGATCGCCTGCCGGGCGGGTGGCGACGTTGAGGGTGACGGCGCAGACGGCGAGGCTGCCGCTGACGACGAGCGCTCAGGTCTCGGCCAGTGCTTTGATGCCGGCGAGCGTGGCCGCCATGTTCGAGTGGTGCTCGGCGAGGCGGCGGTGGAGGATCTTCGACTCCTTGTCGGGCATTGCGTCGATCGCCGGGTTGATTCCGCTGCGCCCGGGACCGATGCGCATCCATTGGGTGAGACGGGTTCCGGCGACGGTGGGCTCCAGCGAGAAACGCCAGGTGGCCGACGGGAGGCCGTCGGCGCCGTCGACGTCGTAGGCGAGGACCGTGGGCGGGTCGAAGGTCGTGATCGTCGACGTCGTCTCCCACGAGCCGATTGCGGGATGGTGATTGCGCCCGACGAATCGGCTGCCCGCGGCGGGAACGGTTGCGTCGCCTTGCAGCTCGGCTCCTTGGAACTCGTTGCTGAAGCGGGCGGGCAGCTGCAAGTCGCTGACTAGCGCCCACACCCGCTCGGGCGGAGCAGCGATCTCGATGTTGGCTTCCGTGGTTGGCCCGTCGACGTAGCGCAGGATGGGAAGATCAGCGGTGTTCATCGATGACCACCGTAGGACGCTCGCATCGTGCCGGGCTCACCGTAGTAGTCGAGATTTCCGCGACCATCGAGTCCATGCGTGTCGGTGTTGGTGCGGTCATCTCGGCGCCGACCGACGCCCAGTTCGTGATCGACGCCGAGCGTCTCGGGGTCGACTCGGTGTGGGTGCCCGAGACATGGGGCGGTGACGCCCTGACGCCGCTCGCCTTCCTGGCGGCATGCACCGAGCGCATCGGACTGGCGTCGGGGATTGTGCAGCTCGGCGCCCGCACTCCTGCCAACCTGGCGATGACGGCAATGTCGTTGCAGCATCTGTCTGGCGGGCGATTCCGGCTCGGTGTCGGCACTAGCGGGCCACAGGTCATCGAGGGCTGGCACGGCGTGCGCTTCGCCACACCGGTCACGGCGACCCGCGAGACGATCGAGATCGTCCGGGCCATCGCCCGCGGCGACAAGGCCACCCACGACGGACAGGTGTACCGGCTGCCGCTACCCGACGGACCTGGCCGGCCGATTCGCTCGATGTTGCCGCCGACCGCGGTCCCGATCTACGTCGCCTCGCTTGGCCCGAGGAACCTCGAACTCACCGGCGAGCTCGCCGATGGCTGGCTCGGCAACGCCTTCCTGCCCGAGCACGCCGAAGCGTTCTTGGGTCCCCTCCGCGCCGGCGCCGAGCGGGCAGGCCGCACGCTCGACGACCTCGACCTCGTAATCCCCGTGGCCGTAGAGATCACCGACGACCCCGAAGAAGCAGCCCGTCGTCACGCTCGCGGCTACGCCTTCACGATCGGGGCGATGGGATCGCCGGACACCAACTTCTACAACGCCGCCTTCGCTCGGCAGGGTTTCGCCGAGGACGTCGCCGCCGTTCAGGCCTTGTGGCTGGCCGGCAAACGGGACGAAGCAGCCGAGCGAGTGCCCATCGAGCTCGGTATGAACACCAATCTGCTCGGCCCACCGGCAGCGATCCGCCAACGCCTACGGACCTACGAGGCCGTCGGGATCACGACAGTCCAAGCCAAGCTGACCGGCTCGCCCGTCGAGCAACTCGACACCCTCGCCCAGCTCCTCGACCTCGCCACTGACAGATAAACCCAACCATCCCACTCCCCCACCACCATCCGATCAGCCGATTAGCCGATCAGCCGATCAGCGTCCGCCGACACCAGGCGGACGTGCCCGCGCCCACTCGAACCCCCACGTGACCTCGACCCCAGGGAGGCTCGACCATGACAATCTCCTTCTACCAACATCGCCGTGGTCGACGGCGGCGGCGGGTTCGATGCTCCTGGTGTCGCTCACCGAGTTCGGTTCACCGGTCAATCAGCTGTTGCGGCGGATGTTCGTCGGCATGAGGTGGACGCGATAGTCGATGCGCCGGTCGGACGACCACGGCGAGAACGGAGCCATCAGCAGCCCGCACAGCGTCAGCAACACCGTATCGTAGTTGACCCGCCACCCGGCAAAGTCGCGCCACACCTGGTCGCGGTCGGACTTGAGCGGCACGCCGATCTCGGCGAGCTGGGCGAGGACTTGGTCGAACTCGTCGCGGGTGATCGAGATCGGATCGGTTGGTGCCGGGTCGGGATCGAATCGGACGCCGTAGGCGTCAGCGATGCGCCGCAGCGCCAGGTAACCGGCTCGCAGGCACAGCTGGGCCTGCCACGAAGCCGGCAGGTCGATCGCCGAAGCCCGCAGCGCCGCACTATCCAACACCGCTCCCGCGGCGGTGATCCACGAGCGTCCGTGGTGCGGACTGCGGAAGAACGACAACGCCAGATAGGACGTGTGCGATTCCTCGACCTCGGTGAACCACCGTTCCCAGTCGACCCAGAAGCCGTCCAACTCCTCGATCCAGCCGATCCGCTCGGCCCGCTGGAACAGCGCCACCGGCGTGGGCGGGGTGCCAGCCCGGACATCGAGCTGCGAGACCAACACCTCGCGGCGCGAGAACAGTTGGTACATCGTCGGTAAGAAGCTGATCAGCAGGGCTACCAGACCGAGCCCGAGGGTGGCCTCCACGAACGTGGCGGCGATCACCGGTCCGTGGCGATCGGCCGCAAAGCCGAGTGTCAGCAACGAGGACCCCGACTGCTCGAAGGCATCGCGGGGCCAGTCGACACCCAGCGCCCAGTAGATCGGCATGAACCCGGCCAACACCACCGCAATCCAGACCAATGGCAACGTCAGCAGGGCGAACGGTGCGAACCGGGACATGATCCGATCCGCGGCCTCCCAGCTGGAGGCGCGGCGGACCCGCATGTCGAATGCTCTGCGCACCGATACGAACACGACGCGGGCGAGCCACACCGGCTCGGCGCGCGGCACGACCACCGTCTTGACCGCTGACGCCAGCGTGGCGAGGACGACTGCCGCGCCCACGACGAAGGCCAACACCCGAGCGACGGCGACCACTGAGCGCGGAGCCTACCGACCAGCTTCAACCCGGCCAGGGACCGCGGCAGCAACACCCGACCGCCAACGCCCCATAACACCGGCGCCGACGCCGCCGCCCAGACCGACGCGGCCCACCCAGAACGGCACAGACGCGTCCGCTCCATCAGTGGTTCCGCGGACTGTCGCGGTTGGAAACGGTGCTGATCCCAACCGCCAACCCAAGACGGCCGCCGCGGCAACCTGCTCATTGGGACTCAGGGGCCGTCGCCGGTGATAGCCGGAATCGTCGGCGGACGGTTCGGCACGATGAGTTCGGCGCCGCCGCGCCGTCAAAGGGAGGAATGGCTGCGTCAGATCAACACGGACAGCGACACTCGAGGGCGGAGGCTCGCCGTGGGATCGCCCGTCGCGCGGGTTTGGTACTCGGGGCCGTGGCCGATCATCAGGAAAGGTAGATGGGATGGCGACGTTCGTGTTGGTCCATGGCGGTGGGGACGTCGGTTGGTACTGGCACCGGGTGGTGGCCGAGTTGCACGAGCGGGGCCATCAGACAGTGGCACCGGATCTGCCCTGCGATGACGACGCGGCCGGCCTCCGCGAGTACGCCGACACCGTCGTCGACGCCATCGGCGATCGCACCGACCTGGTCGTCGTTGGCCAATCGTACGGCGGCTTCACCGCACCGCTGGTGGCCGATCGGGTTCCCGTCGACCTGCTCGTCTTGGTCGCTGGGATGGTCCCGGCTCCGGGGGAGACCCCAGCGGAGTGGTGGGACAACACTGGCTATCGACAGGCCGTGCAGGAACAAGCCCGGCGCGACGGCGGTCAGACGGGCAGCGACGACCCCTTCGTCGCCTTCTATCATGACGTGCCCCGCGCCCTGGCCGAGGAGGCCTTGAGCAGAGAGCGCTCGGAATCGGACGCCGCCTACCACACCGCCTGGCCACTCGATGCCTGGCCAGCCGTTCCAACCAAGTTCGTGCTCTGCGGCGAGGATCGTTTCTTCCCGCCCCACTTCATGCGCCGCGTCGTCGCCGAACGACTCGCCATCGAGCCCGACGAGATCACCGCTGGCCACTGTGTCGCGCTCAGCCGCCCGAAGGAGCTGGCAGACATCCTCGTCGGCTACACGGCTGAACTGCCATGTTGAACCGGGCCGCGCGATCATCCCCGTCGTGATTGTCATGCCGTCGCGGACTGGCGACGACAAGCCGTCGACAACGCCGAACACGAATTCGCCGAGAGCGATGATCGTCAAAAGGTCGAAGGCTCAACGAGCGCGTGCAATGCCGATCATCGACGCCGTCGCCCGCGCGATCGTGGGCCTCACCGCTTGGAGTTGGTCATCTAGCGGGAGATGAACGGCAGGTCGCGCCGCAGGAGCATTTCGTAGATGACCTGGGGGCGGCTGTCGTCGGGGAGGCTCAGCGACACCGAGACGACGTCTCCGGCGGCGGCGATGTCCTCGATGGTGACGGACTCGCTGATCGGTTGGTTGGTGACCAAGCTCAAACCCTCGCGATAGAGCCGCTCCAGCGATGCGACCGAGTCGGCGGCCTCTTCTGCCGACGAGAAGTGGTAAGCGACCGTGATGGCCGCCTCGCCGTCGACGGCGTTCCAGCCGAAGCCGACCGCATCGAACGGTGCAAGCGGAACCTGGTCCTGAACCACGTCCTGGAGCTCGGCGAGCACCTCGGACGAGATCGGCTGGCCGCTGCCGAGTTGATCGAAGCCGGCTTCGACGCGAGTCAGGACGGCGGCGACTACGTCGGCTTGATCGAGTGCAGTTGCTACGGCTGCGAGTGCCGCGTCGTCGGCGAGTGTCTCGTCGGGCCCAGCCAGCCACTGCTGCACAAACGTGGTGCTGAACGACGCGGCGATGCGGTCGCCGTCCCAGGCGAGGCGCACAGGCCGGCCCAATCGATCGACGGGGTTGGCTTCGCTCAGGTCGGGCTCGAAGTCTTCGCCCTCGCCATAGCTGACGACGCCGTCAGCGACCTCGATGAGGTCGGGGTTCAGCGTAGTCTCGTCGAAGTCGCCGGTGATGACGGCGAAGGATTCTGGAGGCGTCGACTGCTCGACGAAGGCGTTGGCGTCCACGAGGGACCAGCCGAGGGCGGTGTCGAACTCGGCAATGTCGCGCAGGTACTGGTAGTTGAACACCTGACCCAGCGGCACGAACAGCGGCGCGAACTTGTCCTCCCGCGGTAGCCCCGTCAAGGGAAAGATCCAGGACGCGACAGCGTCGATGTCGGGCTCGCTCGGTCGCTCGAGCCCCGCCAACTCCGTCGCCGCGACCAGGTCACCGCTCTGGATCATCAAACCGTCGGTGTCGGTCGACACTGGCAGCTCAGCGAGGGCTCCGAGCACCGTGTAGTCGTCGCCGCTCGACAAATGCAGCGACGAGTCGTCGGACGGCGGCACAGTGGCAGGGGCGAGCAGAACCACGGCTGACAAAGCGAAGAGGCGCATCTACCCATCATGGTGTATCGCCGTCGGCGAGTTCACGACGCCCCTCGGAACCACACCTCGCTCACGAACCGCGCCGACACCCACGCTCGACGTGGCGCCAAACACGGTGAGCACGGGTCGCCCGCGCTCCCGACCGTCACCGATCGGTCGGGGCGGTGGCTGATCCAGCCGGTGACCCGCTGGATCGCCTCGCGAATCCATCCTGCGGCCCGCAGGTCAGACTCCGCTGAGATGGGCTTCGAATTCTGCCGGCGATCGAACCCCGGCGTCGAGAACCGCTGTGTAGATGTCGTAGCCCCGCACCGTTGTCCCGTACGCCTCGCGCTGCGCCCAGACATCTTTGATCGACAAGATCGCCCTGCGGGCCTGGCGATCGAGTCGCCGGTGGAGCACGGCGACATGACCGAGATCGGGTTGCCGCGCCGGATCGTCGACGAACCACAGGTCAACATTCCAGCTTCGGTCACCGTCGCGGTAGTCGATTCCCCAGTAAACGCCGTCGGGGTAGGTCAGATCGACATTCCACCCTCCGGTGTCGTTGCGGAATTGCAACTGACGCACCCGTGGATGGCGCGCCAAGTCGCGGCCGATGTCGAACAGCGCGGCAACATCAAGAGTTGGACACACCACGGTGATATCGAGGTCACGCCGCACCATCAGTCCGAGAGCCGCGCTTCCTACGAGGTGTACCTCGCCCAGGTTCGTGCACAACCGATCCAGCGCCAAGTCGACACGCACCCGATCCGCTTCACGCTGCAGCACCTCCTGCCGTCGCTCCAACTCGTCATCATCGAGTCGAACGTTTGGTCCGTCGCTCACCGCCGCTCAGTCTCACACCGTTGCGCGCTGAGCGACGCCTGCCAACAGCGGCGAAAACTCAGACATCGGGCAGATCCGCACGACTGGACACCATCGTCGTTGTGGACGAACGCGCCTTCCACGATGACGGCGACAACGGGTGGCGGGCCGTCGACACCTTCGCTGAAGGGGTCCGAGGCGACCGAACGCCCGCACCGAACTCCGCCGTCTGCCGAGCTGCGACGCACGCCGATCGGCATGGCGGTTGCTGTGATGGAGTCGCAGGATGTGGGGTTCGTTCAGCTGTCGGCGGGGTGGCTGGCAGACGTCGTTGAGAAGGTGGGCTGGACGGAAGCGGAGGAGTTGATTCCGAGGTCGGGAGAATTCCTCCTTCGGCTTCGGGAGACTTTGGAGGAAGAACTCGTCGCCAGGGCGTACGGCCGGCAACGTTCTGGCGGTATCGTGTGCCAAGCCCGATCACCGGGCCTTCTCAACGATCATCGGCGGAGGATCGACCAATGCACTTCACTCGCGGCACGCGCCGTTGTGCCCTCGCGGCAACGATCGCGTCAGCCATCACCATCATCGCCTACGGCGGGCAGGCGCTCGGGGCGACGCCACCGTCTGATCCCCTGACCGCGGCGATGGTGGCCAACGGGTTCGCCGAACCGACCGACGAACAGCGACATGCCTTCCGAACGATGTGCACGGCGTTCGAGAACAACGACGTCGACATCATCAACGAGGTCGCTGCCAGCGGAGCCACCGCCTACGTCGCCGCCGTCGCAGTAGGGGTGCTCTGCCCGCCGCAAGCTGCCCGTGTGGGCGTGGCCGTGATGGGCAATGGCGACCGTGTGTTCCCCGGATTCCCACTGATCGTTGACGTCGACACGGTCGACAGCCGCGTGGCCACTTCGTTCGCGGGCGAACTGGCGGACGGCAGGGTTGTCGCGCTGGCCCCAGGCGTCTATACGCCGTACGACCCCAACGTGTCGAATCCGCTCGCCTACCTCAATGGGCCGAGCGACGGCGATTGCATCATGCGTGAGCAGTTCTTCCCGAACAGCGCGGGGTCGTGCTGGAACGGTGTCCATGCAGGTGCAGCCGAACCAACGGTCTTCAATCCCACCGAAGACTGACGTCGCTGTTCCGTGGAGCTGGTGCCCGACTACGTGACCTCGCCTCTACGACGCCGGCGGGCACAAACGGACGGTCTTCTGCTCGTGTTGGCGCTCGGAGCGGCGGGGATGACCTGGCTCACCGCGGTAGCCACATTCACCCAGGCGGAAGACGTCGCGCCGGGGGCCGACTCAGTTCCTTCTTCGACGCGTTGTGGTGGTGGACAGCGACAATCACGACCCTTGGCTATGGCGACGTGTTTCCGGTAACCACTGCGGGGCGGATCGTCGGCGGCGTCACGATGGTCGTCGGAATTTCGACGTTCGCTGTTGTCACCGCCAAGGTCGCAGAGTGGCTCGTCCGCGGCGACCGAAGCGCTCGATGAAGTCGACGCCATAGCTGCGATCGGTACCGGTCCCAACGCGGCGAACATTGTCTGACTCGGCACTACTGCTCGACAGGACGCGGCGGCGCGCTCGAGGATGGTCGTTCTTACGGAGCGTGTTCGGCGCAGGACAATCCGGCCTTCGCAATGAGCAGCTCCCGTGGTGGGTGGTTACCTTCGCGGGAACAACCGTCAACCCGACAAGGGAGAACGCATGGCAACATTTCCACCCATCACCCACGTCGCGCTCACCGTCCGCGATCTCTCTGTGAGCGTGCCATGGTACGAATCGCTCTTGAGTGCCGAGCCCGTGCTTGACGAGGACACCGATCCCGACTTCCATCACACGGTGTACTTGATCGGTGACGGCCAGCTCTTCGGGCTGCACCAGCACGTGACGCCTGTACCCGACGAGCAGTTCAGCGAGTTCAGGCTCGGCCTCGACCATGTTGCATTTGGTTGTGCCAATCGGCAAGAACTCGAAGAGTGGGTACGCCGACTCGATGAGCTTGGCATCGCCCACGGAGGGATCAAGGACGCAACCTATGGGTTGGGTTTGAGCTTCCGAGATCCGGACGGCATCGCGCTTGAGTTCTTTGCCCCGCCGGACTGAGACGCGGAACTGCCGATCGGCGTTCCGTCCGGGCCGCTCCTGATCCGGCAACTATGCGCTGATCGGGGAGACTCGTTGCGCTGCGTCGCAGCGATGCGCGGGTCTCGAAGGGATTTGCATGTCTGACCGAAAGGTGTGGTTGATCACCGGTGCGAGCCGCGGAATGGGTGCGGCACTCTGCAAGGCGGCACTGGCGGCCGGGAACGCTGTGGTCGCCACTGGTCGTCGGCCCGACAAGGTTGCGAAGGCGCTCGGCGCGTCCGATGGCCTGCTGGTCGTGAGGCTTGACGTCACCAGCGTTGCGGACGCAAACGCCGCCGTCGGCGCGGCCGTCGAGCGGTTCGGCCGAATCGACGTGGTGGTCAACAACGCAGGAGTTTCGTTCAAGGGCTACTTCGAGGAGATGTCGCCCGACCAGGTCGAACAGCAGTTGGCCACGAATCTGCTCGGTCCGATGAACGTCACTCGCGCCGTGTTGCCGGTGATGCGGCGGCAGCGCTCCGGGCATGTGATCTCGATCTCGTCCGGTGCTGGGCTCGTGGCGTTCGAGTACTCGTCGGTCTACGCAGCGTCGAAGTTCGCGTTGGAGGGTTGGATGGGGGCGCTGGAACAAGAGGTTGCGCCGTTCGGTATCCAGACCACGATCGTCAATCCGGGATTCTTCCGCACGGGGCTGGCGAGTCCGGAGTCGCTCATCTGGCCAGACGTGTCCATCGCTGACTATGCCGAGCGCAGCGCCGCCCAGCGGACGTGGTGGAAGGCCCAAGACCGCCAACAGTCCGGTGATCCGGACAAGCTCGCCAAAGCGCTGCTCACCATCGCCAGCGAGGAACCGCCGTCACGACGCTTCCTCGCCGGAGCCGACGTGGTGGCATTAGCCGAGCGCAAGATCGCAGAGCTGCAAGAACAGATCGAATCTCACCGCGAGCTATCGACGTCGTTGACGTTCGATCCGGCCGACGACGCCGGAGGCGACAACTAGGTCGACCGATAAGGCCGACCAGAACTGCCAGTGTCGTTGTCTAAGGTCCCGAACCCGTCAACGTCGCGGAACCGGCAGCAGCGATCGGCGGTAGGTGCACGGCGTCGCCTTCCGTTGACAAGCGCGCCGACGGAGTTAAGCGGTTCCGGCGTACGGGCGGTGCCGCACCGAACGGACGACTGATCGAACCGAATCACGGGCGCCGGCGTTCGCCCCGAAACGAGCCACCCAGAACTCATGCAGGCATGTCTTCGCCTAGCGGGATGGAGTGGTCGAGAGCAGGGCCGTGACGGCCGGATCTCGGCGTGGCCGAGACTCACGGCGGATACCGGTCCCCTCCACTGTGGGGGTGCCGACGGGCGCCGCATACCCGACGGTCAGGAGCGATTCGACATCGTGCGACACTGGACCGTGGGTTGGTATCGGGACCACGTGTTTCCCCGCATCATGAATCTTGCGTGCAACACCAAGGAGACGCGCCGAATCCGCGCCGCGGTGTGTGGGCTTCTCGCTGGAGAGGTGCTCGAGATCGGGTTCGGTACCGGTCTCAATCTTCCGCATCTGCCACGGTCCGTCACTCGCCTGCGCGCCGTCGACCCATTGAGGACGGGTCGAGATCTCGCTAGTGAACGCCTCGCCGACAGTCACGTCGAGGTCGACTTCGTCGGCCTCGACGGTCAGGCCCTGGAGCTCGATGACGATTCCGTCGACGCCGCGCTCTCGACGTGGACCTTGTGCACCATTCCCGACGCGCCCGCCGCCATTCGTGAGATCGCTCGCGTCCTCCGTCGTGGTGGAATCTTCCACTTCGCCGAGCACGGCCGGGCGCCAGACGCCAACATCCAGAAGTGGCAGGACCGGCTCAACGGCCTGCAGCAGCGAGTGGCGTGCGGTTGCAACTTGAACAGAGACATCGCGGCGATCATCGAGGACGGCGGCATGACGATCACGAGTATCGAGACGTTCTACGCGAAGGGCGATCCCAAAATCGTCGGATGGACCTACCAAGGCACCGCCGAGGTGAGACACCGTGGCGGGCGTACATAGTTCACAAGGCTGACGGCACGGTCGGGGAAGAACGGCACTACGTCGACAGGCCTGTCGGCTAGTTCATCAGCGCCAATCACCCCCGTCGCCGGGGACGCTCTCTATTGCGACTACCACGGAGTGCCGCAGGGTTCGCGGTGGTGCGCGGAGTCAAGGGTCATGGAGCGTTCGAGGCGTTGGCGATCGCTGTTCGTGGGTCCCGGTTGGGGTCGCCGATGCGAGTCAGCGAGTCGCGAAACGTGGTCAGTGCGTCGTTTCGTTGGTCGTCAGTCAAGTCGGCTGCCATGATCCGCTCGACGGAGGGGGCGAGGTCGCGGTGCCGGCTGACCATCTCGTGGGCGAGTTGCTCGTTTGCCGCGAGGTCCTCGATCGGTGTGATGCCGTTGTGCCAACGGGTAGAAGGCTGCTTCTTCTTAGTGACCATGGTGTCTCATTTCTTGGTATCGGTTGGTCGTCGGGCTGAGGGGCACTCGTCGCGGCCCGCTGGGACTGTCAACGCGAGGCATGCGAGCGTTCTCGATGGGATTGGGCGGCGACGTGACGGTGCACGAAGGCGAGCTTGTCGACGACGTCGCCGTTGGGGTCGAAGGGGTAGACGGCTGCGCTGCCGACCGACTCGGCGATGGCGTTGACGGCAACATTGATCGGTCGCCATACGTCGAGGACGTCATCGAAGTCGCCTGTCGCCAGGGTTTCGGCGGCCGCCGACATCCCGACACTGTCGGCGGGGACGAGTTCGTGGGCGATCGCGGTGTCGGCTGCGTCGACGATGTGCAGGTAGTGGGCGAACGTCTCGGCCCAATCCTCGAGTGGATGTGACGCCGCGTAGGCGGTCACGTGACGGCTGGCATCCCACGTCGGAGACCCGCCCGAGTAGTACGTCGCCACGGCCTCGCGGTAGTCGATGCGCTCGTCGCCGAACACGTCACGGAACGAGGACAAGCAGTCGGAGCGGTCAACGAGGCGCCTCCAGAAGTAGTGGCCGACCTCGTGGCGGAGATGGCCGATCACCGTGCGGTACGTCTCGCCCAACTGCCGTCGTAAACCGTCGCGGTAGCGATCGTCGGCCTCGGCGAGATCCAGGGTCACGACGCCGTCGAAGTGGCCGGTGATGCCGCGCTCGCCCGGGATGTGGACGAGATCGAACACGAGCCCGTCAGGTTCCGACGTCGACCGCATCTCGAACCGGAGTCCGAGCGTGTCCAGTTGGTGGACGAGGTGACGCTTCGCTGCTTCGGCCCTCACCCAGGCCTCGACAGCGTCGGGTCGTGCACTGTCGGGACGACCTCGGGTGAGCCGGCAGGAACGACACCACACCGTGTCGGAACCGGTTGTCAACATCCAGTTGCAACCCCACGCCGAGTTCATGCAACGCCACCACGGCCCGTCGTGACCGCCGACCTCGTAGGTCGCTGGATCGTTCGATGGCAACAGCATCCGGACCGTTCGATCCGCGCTCAGATATCCGAGCGCCACACCGCATGCTCCGCATTCCTGCACGGCAAAGGGCACCCGCTCGCCGCAACAGTCGCAACGGAAGACTCGCACCTCAGTGGTCCGGTGTCCCGGGGCAGCCGATCAAGCCGCTCGCCGATCAGGTGAACGAGACGCTGTCGCCGTTAGCAAGCCCGACGCCACGTCGGGTCGCGGATCCGTCGACATGCTGAGCGCTCGCACCCACGAACGACGGATCATGACCGGGCGAGACGACGAGCGGCGGGCCGGCAACGTGACCGCCGGGTCCGGTGACGACGACACGCCACTCTCGCCGCTCGAGCGGTGAGTGGGAAACGAATGCGACGTCAATTTGGGGCGACTCCTCGAACCGGGTTGGCTTAGGTCAAGGCGTCGAGCATGCACGGGCGGCAGCGCGACCGGCCGTCCTGCCCAAACGAGGCGACTCATCCCAAGGATCTGAGCATACCGCCGACGGCCAGCCGCGGCTCCACGTCGGACGTGATCTTCGTTTGTCACAGCCGATCGTGGCGACGTCGCCGTACAGTCGCCACCGGCGACTAGAGCGGAAGCCGAGCTCAGGCGCGACAGGCACCCGCTCGGCGGCAGCAGTCACCACTTCGGCTGCGGTGACGTCATATCTGCGCGTCGCCGCCTGCTCAGATCACGGTTCGAATCGTCGGCGGCGTGTAGCGAACAGCCAAGCATGAGGTGAGGACGTCCCGCCCTCATCGATGCCGTGTTCATGATCTGCTCGACCGACGGCGGCCAGTCGCCACACAAAGCGACGATGTCGTAGGCGACCCGGATCGCCCGCTCTCTTGGTCGTGCGGCTCAGACGGGCGGCGCCGCTTCGTAACGCATCGCTCCGAAACGACGAGGAGCCGCCCCGACGGACCCGGCGGCACCTCGCGTCACCCGGCTCACACGGATCGGACGTTCTTGGCTTCCTCGCTCTTGCGGCCGGGACCGACCTCGAACTCGACGGTCTGGCCCTCGGCCAGGGTCGTGCCGCCGGCCTGCAGGTTGGAGACGTGCACGAACACGTCCTCGCCGCCCTCCCGGGAGATGAAACCGAACCCTCGGTCTTGATCGAAGAACTTCACTTTGCCTTGCACAACGAAACCAACTGTCTTTCTCGGCCGACCCAAGCGGTCGGCCAACACTGGACGGTACGAGCTTCAGAGGCGCGATCCTCGTTGACCATCATCCACCCACGACGCGGACGGCGGCGCGACACGCCTCCCAGCCACCGTCGCGACACAGCCTGCACCGATGCACCGACGCCGGGTGTCGCGATAGCCGCCCGTACTCTTGCTCCGAGCGATACCGCCTGTGGACGTGTTCGTCCGGCGGTCCTCGCATGTTCTGCGTACCGTCGCCTGGTCATGCTGCCGACGCCGCGAACGACGGAGAGTCCATGAATGGCCGCGGTTGCCGAATCCGTCGGCGCCCAGACCTGCGGGCAAATGGCGCCTCTAGCCACAGGGGCCGCTCTCGTGTCGAGGCAACGTGGCGTTCCGCGAACTCGGCGGCACCGGATCCGATACCGTCAGCATCTGTGCTCTCGCACGTAGTCAAGACTCGTGGGTCGGCGCCACCGACATCGGAGCACGACTTCGTGATCGAGCATCGCGAGGCGCTGATCTACATGATCTGCGAGGCCGCCGAGCTCGAGCATTTGCTCATGTGTGAGTACCTGTTCGCCGCGTTCAGTCTGAAGGACGCACCCGACGCCACGCTCGCCGCCGAGCACCTGGAGGCAGTTCGTGGCTGGCGACGTGTACTTCTCGGCGTGGCCCGCGAGGAAATGCTGCACCTGGCACTCACCGCCGACATGCTGCTCGCCCTTGGGCATCACCGCATTTGTCGCGGCCCAACCTTCCGCAACCGGCTCGCCACTACCCGCCGGGCGTTCGCCTCGTGCTGTTGCCCTTCGGCGAGCAGGCGCTGCGCCACTTCCTGTATCTCGAGCGGCCGGAGGGGATGGATCTCACCGACGCCGACGGGCTTGCCGCAGCGGATGCCGCGTCGCCTGTCATGGCGGCCGACGAGCTCGTGCCTCGGTTGCAGGACTTCGCCACGGTCGGGCACTTGTACCGGGCGATCGAGGCCGGGTTCGGGCACCTCGTCGACAAGATGGGCGAGGACCGCGTGTTCGTCGGGCCGCCACAGGCCCAGATCACCCAGAGCGCCTTCGCCTGGCCCAAACTCGTTGCCGTGACCGACTTGGCCAGCGGTCCGGACGACGACGCCGGCCTCGCCCATCAAGTCGGCGACCGGTGGCCATCGGTTCCCATCTGCATCAAGCGTTTTGAACGATCGGGATCATGTGGTGCAACGCCTGGAGACGCGACCGGTCAGTGTCATTGCTGCTTTCCACTCTCGACCCACCGTTGGAAGAGGTCGACTTGTGCAGCGGGCCAGGCCCCATCGCACGGCATGGTGCCGTCTCGGAGGCGTGCGAGGATGGCGTCGGCGTGTCGGCTGACGTCGTCGTGGGACCAGAGGTCGAAGCGGGACTGCATCGCGCTCCGGTCACGCTCGCGGAACATGGGCTTGATGTGGGTTTCAAAGCCTGCCGGCCCGTCGATGTCGTTGGTCACGCTGTTCTCCTGACGTCGAGCAGCCAAGGGCCGCTTGGTAACGAGTCGGTGAGCCCCGACCCGACTGTTCGCCTGGCTAGGTTGGCCCGCCTCGAGGTACGGACCACACTGTCGCTTTTTCCCGCCCATGTCTGGACGAGGTCCAGTGTCGCACGTGCACAGGATGCGGACTGAGCGTCACCCAGCGGTGGAGCCTCATTTCGATGCGCTCGCCGACCCCCAGTGTCGCGTCCGGTCACCACCAGCTCAAAGGAGTACCCGGAGACTGGGAACTCTTCGCCATCAAGGACCAAGCGTCAAGTTCGGCGACACCGTAACGGGCAGGTGTTCGGTCCGAGACCGTTGGAGGTCGTTGACGATTTCGGTCGTCGATCGTGCACTGGTGTCCTGAGCGGCGAGGACGGCAGCTCTGCATGTGGACACGGCGACGCTCGTAACCGCTCACGTTTCGGAGTCGAGGTGGCCAGTCCCGTGCGATCGGTGCCTCGTGACGCAAGACGGTGGTGTTTCGCAACGTTGCTTCGGCACGGTCGGTCGCCGACCCCTAGGGTCACGGGGATGAACGCTCAAGACTCTCCCGACACCATCGTTTTGATCCACGGCTTCTGGGTCACGCCTCGCAGCTGGGAGGACTGGATCGCCCACTACGAGGCCAAGGGTTTCAAGGTGCTGGCGCCGGCGTATCCGGGTTTCGAGGTGGAGGTTGAGGCGCTGAATGCCGATCCGACCCCGATCGAACAGGTGACGGTGGCGCAGATCATGGAGCATCTCGAGGGGGTCGTCGGAGGGCTCGAACGAGCGCCGATCCTGATGGGTCATTCGGCTGGCGGCGTGTTCACTCAGCTGC
Organism: Ilumatobacteraceae bacterium; assembly: GCA_963732335.1. GTDB lineage: Bacteria > Actinomycetota > Acidimicrobiia > Acidimicrobiales > Ilumatobacteraceae > Desertimonas. The sequence continues at coordinate 291,065 of CAVSZO010000063.1, forward strand.
TGATGGACCGCGGCTATGGCGCGGTCGGCGTGGCGATCAACTCGGCGCCGACGGAAGGGGTGAAGCGGGTGCCGTTGTCGCAGGTCAAGGCGAGCTTCCCGGTGCTGAAGAACCCGGCCAACCGGCACAAGGCGGTGGGGCTCAACTTCGAGCAGTGGCAGTACACGTTCACCAACACGTTCCCTGAGGAGCGCGGCCGCGAGCTCTACGAGCGCTATCACATTCCTGCGTCTGGTCAGATCTTCTGGGCGAGCGCGCTGGCCAACATCCATCCCGGTAAGGACGACACCCACGTCGACTACAAGAACCCCGGCCGGGCGCCGTTGCTGTTCATCTCGGGCAGTGACGACCACCTCATGCCGCCTTCGATCCAGCGATCGAACGCCAAGCATTACAAGGCTGAGGGCACGGTCACCGAGGTGAAGGAGTTCACCGGTCCGCACTTGCTGCCGGCGTTCGATGGTTGGGAGCAAGTCGCCGACTACGCCCTGGACTGGGCGCTGAGCCACGCCAAACCCATCACCGGTTCCGGTCCTGCGTGACGGAGATCCGCGTCACGCACATCGGCGGTCCCACCGTCCTCATCGAGGCGCTGGGATGGCGGATCCTGACCGATCCGACGTTCGACCCTCCCGGCAGGACCTACAAGTTCGGGTGGGGCAGCAAGTCGACGAAGCTGTCCGGGCCCGCAGTGACGCCCGACGACGTCGGATCGATCGACGCGGTGCTGGTCAGTCACGACCATCACGGCGACAACCTCGACGACTCCGGCCGTACGCTGCTCGCTGCCGCCCCTACGGTGATCACCACGAAGGCCGGGGCGCGGCGGCTCGGCTCAGGTGTGCGTGGCCTCGATCCTTGGGAGATCACACGCCTCGAAGCAACCGGCAAGCCAACGATCGAGGTGACGGCGACGCCGTGCCGCCACGGTCCGCCGCTCAGCCGCCCGATCGTCGGTGACGTAGTCGGCTTCGCCCTGCGTTGGGACGGCCAGCGCAACCACATGGCATGGGTCTCTGGCGACACTGTTCTCTACAACGGCGTCCGCGACGTCGCCGATCGCCTCGACGTCGACGTCGCGATCCTGCACCTGGGCGAAGTGCAGTTCCCGATCACCGGGCCCGTTCGCTACTCGATGACCGCTCGTGACGCCGTCGAGCTGTGCAGCGCGCTCCGACCACGCGTCGCGATACCCGTCCACTACGAGGGCTGGTCGCATTTCCACGAAGGCCGCGACGAAATCGAACGTGAAATCAGCCGTGCCCCCGACGAACTGCGCGACCTCTTCCGACTGCTCCCGCGCGGCGAACCAATCGAAGTCGGTGAACAGGCCGAGACGCAACTCCGCTGACACGGCGACCGGTCGGCTTCGTCTCGTCGTCGGTGTGTGGGTCACCACCCGTCAGGCTGCAAGGCTGTCGAGCAGGCGTCCGGTGTCGACCTGCAGCCCGACTTCGACGAGGTAGCGGGTGAGCTCGATGCGTGCGGCGAACACGCTGCGGAGGCCGTCGGTGATCGGTTCACCGAGGCGTTCTAGCGGCAGCGCGGTGAACGCGCTGCGCACGGACAGTCCGGTGTCCATGCCGGTCCGGACGACATCCTCGCCGAGCCGGCAATCCTCGTCGGCGAGCCCTGCGACGTAGGCCTGCACGAGCAGCTCGTGGAGGGCGGGAAGGTCGTCGATGGCCAGCACGCCGTCGTGGGCGTGGCCGAGGAGCAGTTGGCCGAGGTCGTCGCCGGCAGCGGCCAGGCTGGCCATCGCCCAGTCGATGACGACGAATGTGTCGGGCTGCTCCTTGGGTACGAGCAGGTTGTGCGGGCTGGCGTCACCGTGAGCGTGGAGCTGGGGCAGGCGCGCCGCGACTTCGACGAGGTCGGGTAGGCGTCGTGCGAGCTCCGCGAGATCGGCCCGTAGCTTCGTTTCGCCGGCCAGCAGCTGGTGTCGCCACGTCGCGTCGGCGCGCAGCGCCGGAAGCGCGACCGGAAGCAGCCGACTGACGTACATGATGTTCACCAGCTCCGCCGGTCGCTCGGTCGACCGACGAGGCAGGCCGTCTGTCGCCGTCATCCGCACGTGTAACTGGCCCAGCAGCCGCGCCGCACGTGCGTACCGTTCCTGGTCCCACGGCGCGGGATCGACGTCGACGTCTTCGAGAACGACCATCATCCGGTCGTCGCCGAGGTCGACGACGCCGTGCAGTCCGGGTAGGCGCATCCCGGCGGGCAGAACGGCCCCGAGATCCGACGTGTACAGGTCGACCTCATGGCGCCACACCGTGGCGTCGCCCAGTATTTCGCGCGCCTCCTGGGGCAGCGTGGCCCAGCGTGGCCAGTGACGGAACGACCGCACAACCTTGACAAACGCCGACCACCCGTCGCCGCCAAGGCGCGCCAATCCCTCCGTAGCCGGAGACTCATGCGGATGGTCGACGCGCTCGAACACGTCAACCATCGTCGGGCACCGCCGGCCCCGGCGCATGGAGCCCAGGTGACGATTCCGTGGAGATCCGCTTCGAGGACGGCCTGATCAGCCGCACGACCCGCAAGACACGCCACACCGATCGGCGTTGAAATGTCGTGCGGTTGGGGTGGGCGGGCGGTCGTAGGTTCCGGGCTCACCGGTCGGGGCGTCCGGCTTCGTTGTGGTCGGGGTCTCCGGCCACGACCACAGGGAGGTCCCTGACCATGTCCACCACCACTACCGCGGTTGAGCGGTATCAGCCGGTGATGAGCGAAGCCCGAGCAGACGACGTTGCTCACGCGTGCCTTGACTCAAGCACCTACCTACTCAATCAGACGGTTCTCGTGCGGCGACGAAGGCTGGCGGCTCGGGGCATCAAGCCACGGGCGACCGGCTCAACGGCGATACCGATCTGCCGCTCGGGGCGGCATCTTGCCGCTCCTGGTCGGGCGGTATGTGCCACTTTTGAGGTGAGATCGCGGACGATTGAAGAGACGGATCCGTTCGACCATCTCGCCGAGTTCCACAGCCGCATCGGATCCAGGCTGTGCTACCGTCGTTTTGGGTTCCATCGGCGGGACCAATTGATTGGGGGAATCATGTTGCTAATTCGTTCTCGCATCCTTGTCAGCGGCTGCGTTGCCGTCGCTGGTGCTGGCTGGGTCGGCGGTCGGGGTGACCGCCCAGGACGAGGCGGGCCCGGACGGCCTCGGTGACCGAGGACGTGGAGCCGGGCGTCGAACGCATCATCCGCGACGACGCGGGTCACGACCTCGACGAGGGACACCCGACGTACCGCTATGACATGGACGACGTCAGTGTCACGTCTGATGGCACCGTCTGGCTCTCGACCACCCACCACGACTCCGACAACGACGCCCACCCTCCGGGCGGGCTCCTCTGGGCGCTCGGGCAGCCCGGGACAACCCATCTGCCCGATCGCTTCTGCTGGACCGAGGGCAGCGGCGTGACGTGCTTCGACTTTGCTGAGGAGGAAGAGACCAGCTACCTCGCGGGCACGCCGATCAACGAGGTCGCGATCGCACCGGACGGCGCCGTCTGGGCCGTGGGAGGTCACGACGGCGAAAACGGTGGCTTGTACCGCATCACTCGCGACTGACGGCGTACGCCGCCCACCACGGCGACCACGAGCCGAACCCATCGCAATCACTGAGCGCGAGTAACCAGCGCAGGCCTCGGCGCTCCGAACTGCCGTTCTACGCACGCTCGCCGAGACGCTTCGCGGACCGAACGTCGCCTCGGCGCCGTCTGAGTGCCGTCGAGCTGGCGATCTCGGATGCTTACGGTTACGTAAGTGCGTAGTGTTCGAGGTCGGGCCGGGCTCCGACTCCCGCTGACGCGGGCACGGCGACCGATGATTTCCGGAGGCGGGCCGGGTCTGTCCTCCGGACGAACCGGTCCGTGCACCCGAGCAGCCCCTGGATGACCAAGTACTTGATCTCGTTCCCCAGCCACGCGATGGAGGTCGCCGACGACGAGTGGGAGCTCGTCGGCCGGGAGTCACACGCCGTCGTCCAGCAGGCCAAGGACCTCGGCGTCTGGGTGTTCGGCGGTGGGATCGAGGAGAGCGTGGCCCCGGTCCGCGTCGCGGGCGACGGCACCGTCATCGAGGGTGCCTACGCGGAGAACGAGCGGCTCTCCGGCGGGTTCGCTGTCCTCGAGCTCCCGTCACGCGACGCTGCACTGGGGTGGGCGGCACGCTTCGCCGTGTGCTGCCGGTGCCCGCAGGAGGTGTGGCAGTTCATGTACGACCCGGAGTCTTGAGCCGGCAGTCTCGGGGCACAGGAGCGCGCCGACGCGGGAATGTCGGCGCACGACGCGGGCGTCGTTGCGGTGTCGGACCGCTGCTCCGACCACCGCGCCTGGGTCCCTTGGCGATTCGGTGGGCGATGTCCGAATCGCGCGTCCTCGAACTGCGGCCGTCAGGCATCTGAACCATCCGACAAGTGCCGATCCTGGCAGCGGGGCCATCTCCACAACAGACCGTTCACCGACATCGTGTCCGCCGGTGGGCAGCGCCTCCTGGCCGTCTGTGGGCAGATCCTGATGGCCGCCCACACCTTGGCTCGGTGGAGGTGTTCGACGGCCGCGTCTGTCGTTCGTTTGCCTCGAGCGGAACGGACAGTGCTCGCTGCATTGGCGGCGCGGGTTGGTGAGCGGGTGCCCGTGGACGTGTTGGAGGAGGCACTGTGGCCGCAGCGGGCGGCCGCCGTCGGCGCGCAAGTCGATGCAGGGGCATATCGCCCGGCTTCGGCGGGCGCTTGATCGAGCGGCGATCGTCGAACGCGGTGGCGGGTATCGGCTCGATCGCGACCAAGTCGACGTTGATGCCGAACGGGTTGCCGGGCTCGTCGCCGAGGGGCGTGAGGCGATCCGGCGCGGCGACCCCGACGTAGCGGTGGGTTTGTCGGCTGAGGCCCGCGTGGCGTTCCGCGGCGACCCCGACAAGGATGTGTCCGAGACCGCGGTGCCGGCCGGCGAGGTGCAGCGGCTACAGGAACTTCGGGGCGACTGTGGTCGAGGAAGGGGTCGAGGCGGAACTGGCCCGCGGCTGCGGGGAGCAGTGCATTGGCGACCTGGAAGCCTTCCTGGAAAGCAACACCTACCGGGAGCGCGCCTGGGGTCTGCTGCAGGGCAGTCCCACTTGCCCGCAGTCGCGTCGAGGAACACAGCGCCGGCCTTCAACTCGAACCCGGCTACCTCATCGCTTCGCCGGCGCGGAGACGTCCCTGGTCCGTCCGGGCGGGGTCCGGGGGCCGGCGGGCGCCGAATCGGCGGTCGGTACCCGTCCTGGGCCTCGCACGCGCGCGTCCACGGGCGGCGTGCATCACGACACCGACTATCGCGACCGAACGACGATGCCACGACCCACACGCCGCGCTCTATCGGCATCGACGTCACTCCTCGTTGTTTGTCGTTGGACCCTGGCCGCCCAGACGCGCAGGATGTGCCGGGCGGAGGCGATCAGTCGCTGCGGGCTTCGACGAACTCGTAGAGCTTGCCGTCCGGGGCTCGAAAGTGCACATAGCGGAAGCGCTCGTTAGCCGCGATGCTGTCGTCGACCTCAACATCGGCGGCCCGCAACTCAGCACAGGCGGCGTCGAGGTCCTCGACCAGGAAGCCGACCGTGCGCTCGCCGGTTGGACCGTCCGTCGGGGCGATCGCAAACATCGAGCCGTCGGGAAGGTCAAACACGTCGGCGTCGATCCCTGCCAGATCGGTAGGCGCAAGGCCGAGCACGTCCTGGACGAACCGGGTCATCGTTTCCCGGGCAACTGTGCGCGTGCCCACGAATGTCAGGCCGTTGATTCTCACCTCGCACCTCCCTTGATCTGGGCGTCCTCAGTCTCATTGGTCGATCACCGGCCACCAACGTCATCACCGCAACCAAAGAGTTCGAGACCTGCGCCGAACAACGCCGGGCATGGCGCCGCGAGCCGCCCGAGCAGGCATGTCTGCGGCTTTCTCGAAATCCGGACGCGACTCGCTCAAGTGTCGAGCCCTTGCGCGAACCGCTGCAGGGTGTCGGGCGTAGAGGAAAGCGGGGGAAACCAAGGGAGGTACATCATGAGGCGGTCAGCTATATGGTTGATGTCTGGTGCACTGGTCGCCGCGGGTGCGACGACGGCGGTGGCCAAGTCGGGGAACTTCCGCACGCACTTGTCGGGTGGCGAGGAGGTCCCGGCGGTCGTCACTGGTGCCCAGGGCCAGGCCACGTTCAAGCTCTCAGCAGACGGTCAGTCGCTCACCTACAAACTCAATGTCGCCAACATCGACGACGTCACGCAAGCCCACATCCACCTCGAGGAGCCGGGCGTCAACGGCCCGATCGTGGTGTTTCTGTTTGGTCTGGTGCCTGATCCCGGCGTCGACGTCAACGGCAGGCTCGCTAGTGGTTCGATCGACGCCGATGATCTCGTTGGGCCTCTCGAAGGGCATCCGCTGGGAGATCTGATCGATGCGATCGAAGACGGCGGGGCCTACGTCAACGTGCACACGGTTGCCCATCGAGGCGGGGAGATCCGCGGCCAGCTCTGAGCGAGTTGCCGAAACTGGGCTGCCGCTACGGCGAGCGAAGGCCAGCCCACGTTCGGCCGGCGTTTCGCCACGACACCGCCAAACACCGGTCAGCGCCGACACCGACTGAAATCGGTCGCTCGCGCGCTGAATTACGCGACCGAGCCTCGAGGACGACGCCCGCGTAGGGCCTGAGGGCTGCCGATGCGCTCGTATCGACCGCGTCCGCCGCCGATATCTGCGAGTATCCAGGAACGACGGCCGGCCGCTGCCGTCACAGTTCACATGATCAGTTTTCGTATTCGCCTGGCGTTCACCGTGTTGACCGTTGTCGCCGTCGCCTTGCCGACGGCCCTGGTCCATGCCGATCGCTATGAGACGACGCCACCAATCGGTATCGACGAGCGCATCGAGTTCGCTCCCGGAACCGACAGTGCCACCATCGAGGACGGCGTCGTGTTGGGCACGACGAACCGCTACCACCTTCGCGCCGCGGCCGGCCAGACGATGGCAATTGCCCTCGAGTCCGTGGAGGCCAACGCCGTGTTCTCCGTGTTCGCCCCGGATCAGACGCTGATCTCGAACCCCGGTGTCACCACCTTTGCAGGCACGCTTCCAACCTCCGGTGACTACCTCGTCGAGGTCGCTACCGTGCGCGGCAACGCCACGTATCGGATGGACGTGCAAATCGTCGGCCCGTTCCCGGTCACCCCGAGTCCAGTTGGTGTCGAGCGTCGGGTCGAGTTCGAACCGGGAACCGACCACGGCTTCGTCGGAGGGGCCATCGTCCTCGGCACCGCCGACCGCTTCGTCCTGAGGGCATCTGCTGGCCAGTCGATGTCGATCTCGGTCGTCTCACTCGAGGACAACGCTGTTGTGCGGGTGTACGGCCCCGAAGGGGGCGAGCTTCCCGGTGGTGGCGGCGACTGGTTCTCGGGCACGCTGCCGGCCGACGGCGACTACATCGTCGAGGTCACTTCCGTGCACGGCAACGCCACCTACGCGAGCGATCATCCAGATCACCGGGCCCACTGGCCAGACCGACTACGGCGGATCGGTGGAGCGCATCGAATTCGCCCCCGGCACCAACGGCGCCTCAGTCGATGGAGCAGTCTCCGCTGGCGAGGTCGACCGGTACATACTCGGTGCGTCAGCGGGACAAACAATGGGCGTCCATCTCGACTCCGACGCGGACAATGCAAGCTTTGTGGTGACGGCGCCCGACGGCGCATCGCTCGCCGTCGGTCCGCAAGACGCCATCGTGTACTTGCCGGTGGACGGCGACTATGTCATCGCCGTCGCCGTTACTGTTGGGGAGCAGGCGACCTACGCGATGACGGTTTGGATCGATTGACGCCGTCTCGCTGAACAGTTGCAGGTACGGCAAGTTGGGGCGCCTGACATCCCTACTCGGTGCCGTCGGCCAAGACGCGCCCTTGTTCGACCCCGCCACCGGCGAAGTCGGCGTGCTGCTTGCGACGGCCGATCACGCGGTGCGCGAGCCAGGACCGAACGGCTCGACAGGCGATCTGTACTCATATGGCGTCGAGCAGGCGATCGCCGGCGGTTCCGCGCGACGGCCGGGCCGCGATCATCAAGATGCCGCGGTGGCACGCCGTGCGTCTTGTCAGCGGGGTTGCTCATCGGCTGTCGGTGAAGCTCGGCCACCCGAGGAGTCGGCGCAAGCCCGCTGTGTCAGGCTTCCGCGTTCGATGTGGGATTGACGGACAAGGGCGCGATCGTGACCGGCGGCAGCCGCGGCATGGGCAAGGCGAATCGATCCGTGCTGACGACCGTCTGTCGCGACGCCGCGAAGGTGCTCTCACCTGCGAGCGCGACGATCAGCTGCCGTCGCGCACCGAACGACGAAACCGAACGACGACCTCGACCCCGGCAAGCGGTCACGCCAGGATCACAGGGTTGTCGAGCGTGGATCCAGGGTGTAGTTCGCTGTGGTCTGCTGGCTGAGCAGGTTTGTAGCGGACACGGGGCGTGCCGTGGCGGCGCCACTGCACGGCTTGGTCATAGGTTGCTGACGGCGAGCTCAGCGAGTGCGACGCTGGCGTCGCGCATCATGGCCTCGTCGAGGCCCTGCATGGTCACGTCGATGGTTAGGTCGCCGACGGCGACCAGCACGCCGCCGACGCCTTCGGGTAGATCATCGTCGCTGAAGAAGAACAAGGCCCGATCACCGACGTCGTCGATCTGCTCACCCTGATCGCCAAGCGATTGCTGAGACACCTCGGCCTTGTTGTCAAACCGGCCACCGGACTCGACGCCGATGGTGACTCCGACGTCGCCGTTGTCGGCTTGGAAAGTGCACACACGCCGACGCTCATCTCCGCCCGGAACGCCCTCGCCGAGGCTCAATCCGGTCGCCGTGGCGACGTCGGCGTCGGGAACCAGTGAGCAGGCGTCGGCAACGCCAAGCGTCGACCCCGGCTCGGCGCTGCTCGCAACGGTGTTGTCTGCGGTCGTCGAAGCCGTTGATTCGGCGAGCGCTTCGTCGGCCCCGTCGTCGTGACCGGCAACGACGAGCACACTCGGCGCCGGGGCGGCGAGCCCGTCGCCGTCGGCGCCTTCGGCGGGGACCTCAATCCACCCCGTCTCGCCCACCGTACACGTCTGGATCGTCGGGAAGTACAGCCTCTCCCCCACCGCATCGTCGGGGACCTCGATGCCGAGCTCGAACGTGTCGCGGTAGCCGTCAGCCAACGGCGTGATCGCCGTGTAGACGACCTCGCTGACCCGCTCGGTGAGCTGTTCGCCATGCGACCCAACGATCGGCGTGTCAAGCGGTTCCATCACCTTGTCGACGGTCCAGCTGGCGTTGATCGTCGGGGTCACGGTTGGGATTGACTCGTCGATCTGGATACGCACTTGTGTGGTCGGCGAGCCGTCGCAGCCATGCGGGACGGAGAATGTGACGACAGCGAATCCGCCGGCCTCGACCGCTTCCTCCTCGATGCTGACGTGCGCCGACACGGATCCGGCCGCGGCGATCGCGAGCATCACGCCGGAACCAGCCGCCGACAGACGTGCCCGACGGGACAGAATCATCACGGAAAAGCTCCTCTCCAAGCCAACACGTTCGCCACAGTGTCGCCGCGCCCACCTATTCAGTTCCCGACAGCCGGCTGGGAGCGAACCCCGCCACCTACGACCGCGACGCCACCTTCGAGAGGGTCGTCACCACGCCGGGCGTCGATGATCGGCAGGAGCCGATCACCCAGTCGAACGGCGTCCGAGATATCCTCGTGCTCGACCCCGCTGGCAACCTGGTTCGCATCACGCAGGGATAGGACGTTGAACGCCAAGACTTTCCTCGCCACGGTCGTTCCAGCTGGCAACGCAACCGGTGCCGAGGTGCCCGCTGAGGTCGTCCACGCACTCGATGACGGCATCCGGCCCAAGGTCACCATCAGCATCAATGGCCACATGTGGCGTAGCCGTGTCGCGTCGAAGGGCGGGCGGTATCTGATAGGCATCAGCGCGGCGAACCGCGCGGCAGCCGGCATCGCAGAGGGAGACGAGATCGAGGTGACGCTCGAGCTCGACACCGAACCACGCGTGGTGGATGAGCCGCCCGACCTGACCGACGCACTCGATGCGGACCCGGCCAACCGAGCCGCCTTCGACCGCCTTCCCTTCGGGCTCCGACGCAAGCACGTCAACGATGTCGAACGGGCGAAGGCCGAAGACACAAGACGACGTCGTATCGAGCGCTTGGTCGAATCGCTCCAATGACGACAGGGCGGACGTCGTCGACGCGACTCCCGAGCTGACGGGAGAACCATTGTCGGTTACATCGTCATGGTCGACTTGGGTCGCCGAACGGCGCACAGTTCGCAACATGGCGCCCGCAGACTCGTCGGCACACGTCAAGTCGGCGGTGAGGTGTTACTAGCAGGGCACGAGCCGATCGAAGGTCCGATTGCGACCGCCGGGTTCACGAATTGGCGGGTTGCCGATCGGCGACGACGCCGAGCGGCCGCTCGACGCGTCCGCGCCCTGGCGTGCCGTTGAGAAACGGTTCGACAGCGGCGTCAGGTTAGCGATGCACCGAGCACCCCGGCGATGACGACGGCTGGTATTGATCCGTCGTTGCGCAGCGATACCGTCGTGCCCAGCGTCGTGGCGGTGCCGTCGGCGACGGTTCCCGCCGTGCCGGCGGCGTCGACGAGGTCACCGCCACTGACGATGACAAGCACCGGCAATTGCGATGTGACCGTGAACGTCTCGCCCGGGGCGACGACGTCGCGGACGACGTTGACGTCGCGTTGGCCGGCACCGGGTGTGAACGCGTCGACGCCCGTGCCGCCGACGAACGTGAGCCGGTCCGCGGTCGCCGTAGCTCCGGTGGTAACCGGTGCGGCTGTCCCGGTGGCGCCGGCCGGCACGTACGAGCCCTCGCCGGCGTAGAGCACGGCGAGCAAGCCGCCGGTGCCCTGCACGAGGATGCCGTCGGGCCCGCCGGCGACGAGGAACATCGGCGGCGAGTCGGTGAACTCGAACGGGAGCGCGGCCCCGTCGAGGTGTTGGGCGTCCCACACGAAGGTACCGTCGGGGAACGTCACTACGCCTTGGGCGATCACCTCGGCGTGGCCGACCGCCACCGGCCCACCGGAATCGACGACGACCGTGCCGACCACCGTCGACGCCGACGAGCCGCCCGGCGGACTCGACGTCGGCGACGTCGCCGTCGTGGCCGTCGCCGTCGTGGCCGTGGTCGCCGTGGCCGTGGTCGCCGTGGTGCTCGTCGTGTTCGAGGTGGGGCTTGTAGTTGTCGTGGTGTTCGACTCGTCGACGCCGGTGCCGTGCAGCGAGATGGCGAAGTCCTGGCCGTCGACATCGATGGTGGTCGACGTCGACCATGGGCCTGGTGCCGACGGTGTGAACGTGTACGTGAACTGGCATGACTGACCGCCAGCCAGACTGACGCCTGCGCAGTTCTGCGATCCGCCGAAGTTGGTCGGGTCGGTCGGCGCGCCGCCGGCATAGTTCGGGGTCAGCGCCGTCGGACTGACGTTGGTGACCGCGACGGCCATGCTGCTCGTGTCCCCGACCGCCGTATCCGGGAACGACACGTCGGTCGGGGCGACGGTCAGCGGGAACTCGGCGTGACCTGACATCGTGATCGAGAAGTTGTCGCCGTCGATGCCGATCGTGGTCGATGACGAGTGATCGCCAGGTGTCGCCGGCTCGAACGTGTAGGTGAACTGGCAGGTCGCGCCAGGGTCGAGGGCGACGCCGGCACAGTTCTGCGACCCGCCGAAGTTGGTCGGGTCGTTCGGGGCGCCACCGGCGAAGTTGGGAGTCTGGGTCGTGGAACTGCCGTTGGTGATGGTTACCGCGAGGCTCGAAGTCGACCCGACATAGGTTGCGGGGAACGACAGGGTCGTCGGCGACACGGTGAAGTCCCCCGACGCTGCGCCCACCGGTGCGCCGGCTTCCGGGGCAACGGCGATCGCGCAAGCGACTATCACCGCACGGACACCGATTTCCCGACGACGCGCCGCACTCATGGCTCGACTCTATGAAGCACACAGTCGCCGGACGTAGTCGGCGTGAATGCCGTTCGCAGGTCCGGAACTACCCGACAGCAGGGCGCCCTTGACGTGGGCGCGGTGTGCACGATACCGAACTGCGCCGAACGCCGCTCATTTCATACGACGGCACGCGCCAATCAAGCATGGACGTGTCGGACGGTTCGAGCCCGTCGGTGACTTGCACGGGGACGGACATCGCGGTCGTCGTTGGGGTTCGTTGACGGTGATGATGGTGGGATGGCTGTGGTCGCGTTCCAGGGTCTGCGACCTGCGCTCGGCGTCGAGCACACCGAATGGGTGGTTGCGTCATTGATCGAACCGCCCGGTGTCGCGTTTCGTGTCCCTGACAGCTTCGAGCGGATCGTGCGTATTCACCACCCGCTCGCCGACGGCCACCGCTGGGCCGACACCCCATGGAGCGACCTGCTCACCGCCGGCGAGACGAAGCTGCCGCACCCGGGCACCTCCGACGTACCAGCCGAGCTGGGCTGCCTCGATCCGGCGATCGTGGATCGGCTTGTCCCTGCACTTACCGAGGTCACATCGACACCAGCGTCGTGTCACTACGCGATCTGGTCAGGCTGGGGATGGTTGCACGCTGGTTCGGTCCACGTGTTGGTGGCTTCGCTCGGTCGCGCGAGACCGTGGACGAGAATCTCTCGGCGGCGGGAACGAAATCATGCGCAACGTCAGCTGGACGAGGTGATGCTCCCCGTACGCGAGACACTCCAACAGTGCCCGGTGCTGCCGTGGTGGGGTGGCCGCGACCTGCTGCTCCTCGACGGCCCCGTCACCGCTGTCGCTAGCGTCGGCACGCCGCAGTTCGCCCTCGATCAAACCGGGATCCGACGGCTGAGCCCACAGTGGTGGTGGCCGGCGGACCGAGCCTGGTTTCTCGCCACCGACATCGACGACCCGTGGACCTACCTCGCCGGACCAGCAGAACTCATCGAGTCGATCGCCGACGGCGATCTCGACACGGTGCTCGTCGATCGCGATGACCGGTGGTGACCCGGCGTCGGTCTCGTCCCCATCGCCACAAGGCGAAACGCCGCAATTCCGATCAAGCGTCAGCCCGGATTCTCGTTGAGCCGGACTACCCGACGCGCCAGTCGGAGCTTGATGGAATCGTCCCGGGGGCGCCCGCCACAAGGTCGAGGATCGATCCAGGGTGTGGCGGTTCTGGATCGCCGGCGGGCCTTCTCTTTGGTGTTGGAGTGGCCGAACATCGGCGGTTGGGGCGCTCGGTTGTGTTGCAGGTCATTGGTGTGCGGCGAGGATGGTCCATGTGCCAGCGATGCCCTTGAGGCTGTGCTGGCCGTGGTTGGTGAAGGTGAGGCCGGAGCCGGCGACGAGGTCGCGCACGGTGGAGGTGGTGAGAACTTCGCCGGGTCCGGCGAGGGCGCAGACGCGGGCGCCGATGTGCACGGCGATGCCGGTGATGCCGTCACCCATCAGTTCAATCTCGCCGGTGTGCACTCCGGTGCGGACTCGGATGCCGAGTGGTTCGGTTGCGGCGTTGATCGCGAAGCCGCAGCGTATGGCGCGGGCCGGTCCGTCGAAGGTGGCGAGGAAGTCGTCCCCGCGGGTGTCGATCTCGCGGCCGCGGAAGCGGGCCAGCTCGTCGCGTACAACGGCGCGGAAGTGGTCGAGGAGTTCGCGCCAGCCGCGGTCGCCGAGTTCGCTGGCACGTTCGGTCGAGCCGACGATGTCGGTGAACAGCACTGCGGCGAGGACCCGGTCGGTCGGTACGGCGGAGCGCACGCCGGTGAGGAGCTGCTCGGTCGCCGCCGCCAGTTGAGCGGCGTAGTCGGCGCCGAATGGGGCCATGTCTGCCCCGGGCACGCTGACCACCTGCGCGTCTGTCAGATGCTCGGCGAGGTAACGGGCGCCGTCGCCTCGCCAGGGAACCGCTTCGGGATACGTGATGAGGGTGGGAGCGTGTACCAGCGGAAGCACCTCGCGCACGTCAGAGTCGTAGTAGGCGCCCACTTCGGCGACAGCCGCGCTCTTGCTGGCACTCAACTGCTCCATCCGGGCGAGCGTGCGCGGCCAGTCCTTCTCGCCGACCCGGCTCGGCGCGCCAGCGTAAAGGAACGATGGTTGGTCGAGATCGCCCCAGCGTGCACGCAGTGCCTTCAGCGTTCGATCCCGTGCCTCGATCGACATCCCCCACGGATAGTCGTCGGCGTGCAGGTAGCGGGCAACGGTGTCGCTGAGAATCAGAGCAGTGACCCTTTCGGGATGCAGCGCCGCACACAACAACGCAACCTGCCCGCCCGACGCAGCGCCGTAGAGGGCGGAGCGGTCCGAACCGACGGCATCCATCACCGCCAGCACGTCTGACACTTGTTGTTCCAGCGGCGGCGTATCACCCGCGACCACCGGATCGGACATGCCCATTCCGCGCTTGTCGAGCCGAATCAGCCGAGCAAACGATGCCAGCCGGTCGAAAAACCCGGCGACGACCGGGTCCAGCGTCGTCGCCACCAAACTAGTGATCGTCCGTGGCACGCACACGAGATCGACCGGTCCACCGCCGCGGACCTCGTAGGCGATCGCCACGCCCTCGACATCGATGTAGCGGACCTCGGGAAACGCCCCACTCATCATCGACGACTACCGTGCATCACACCCTCACTCTTGCCCCGAAGCGCGCTGGCCGATGCTCGGCGCCGATGTGTGAGCTCAGCGCCCGGCGAGGACTGCGGCGGCGTCCTCCGCACTCATCGGCGGTCCCACCGGGGTGAGGTCGTGACCGACAGCGACCCGTGCCAGCTCGTCGGGAGGCGGGACGATCGGTTGATCCGGCAGCACTCGCCCCTCGGCAGGGACGCCGACGTGCCGGATCAGATCGCGGAAGGTGGCGTTGTCGTGCACGAGCAAGATGCGCGCCGGTCGATCACCGACGACGCGGAAGGTATGTGGCACACCACGCGGCATCGACACCCAATGTCCGGCACCGACCACCGACACCTCGTCGCCACAACGCACGACCATCTCGCCGTCGAGGACGTACCACGTGTCGTCGAGGTCGTCGTGAACGTGCAACGGTGCAGAGGAGCCGGCCGGCAACGTCATCTCCATCACGATCGTCTCCATCCCCGGTGCGCAGCGATGCTCGACGACAAGAAGGTCGAGGAACCACCACGCCGGCGGCAGGTCACCGCGCGGGTCATCAATCACTGCTGCGGTCATCTCACACCTACCTTCCTGGAGGTGCGGAAGCGAACACTCGGACCCGCACGCAGGCTGCCCGGATCCTCACGCCGCTCAGGCCGCCCTACAAGCAGATCATACGGTAAACGTCGAGCAAGAATCGCAACCAACGCACGGGCCTCGGACGCTGCTGTCAATCGGCTCGCAACGGGTCCGCGACAAGACCTTCACAGGTCTGCTCGTCGCCGGATACGACGACCTGAATCTGCCAAGCGACGCCAACTCGAACCCGAGGCAGGACCGAGTTCGCAACCGAACGTTCACGCCCGAACGACAGCACCTGACAACGCGAAGAGGCGCACGACCGCGCCCAGCAGGCATGCTTGCGTGGAGCGGCGCTGGCACTGGCCTCAGTGGCCGATTTGCGGTTGGGCAGCCGCGGGTTGTGGCCGTCGCCGAGGCAACCAGCACCGCCGAAAGTCCAGCGACGGCGGCGGCAACGTGGACGACGCTGCCCGTGTAGATTCCGAGCAACGAGACCAGGCCGGCGCGCCGTCCCTGTGTGGCAGCTCGCGCCATGAGCTACAGCACGGCGGTGGCGTCGCCATGCACCGGTGACTCACCACATCGGGTACGAGCATCGAACCGGCGGGCTCCAACCTCGCCCTGCGACCGCCGACGTCGATTCGGTGAGGTTCTCGCAACCCGTGCCGTCGTGGAACGCGACAGCACTGGACCCAAGGGCGGGTGAACAGCGAACGACACGCCCGAATGGCGGTTGCGCTCTGCCGACCCGACAGCCAACGGCCTGGCTCGCCGACGTCGGCAAGAAAGTCGGCTGGGACGAAGCCCTGGTGAAGCACCCGGAGGTCCTGCCTTGATCGGCCCGGCGCTGCGACCATGGATGTGGGGACTTCGAGAGGGGGAAGTGTCCCTCTTTGGGGCCGTCGTCAGACGGCGAGGAGCCGTTTGGCGGGGCCGTGGAGGCTGGTGACGGCCCGATGCACGAGTCGGCGGGCGGCTTCGGCAGTGACGCCGAGGCTCTCGCCGACCTCACGGAAGCTCTTGCGCTCACCGTCGAGGAGCCCGAAGCGGGCCTCGACGGCATAGCGGGCGCGCCCGTCGAGCGTGCCGAGCAACTCGTCGAGCAGGTCGCCGTCGACCATCGACATCACCGCGTCCTCCGGCGTGCCCTCACCATTCGCTATCAGGTCACCGAGCGTGGCATCACCGTCGTGACCGACGGTCTTGTCGAGCGACACGGTGGTGGTCAGGCGGTGCAGCTCGGCGTTCGCCTGGTCGAGCGTCTCGCCGTCACCGGACGCCTGGCGCAGGGCAGCACGCAGGCTGGCGGACCGATCGCCGGGAATGCGGATCAGGCTGGCCTTCTGGTCGAGCGCCCGGCCGATCGCCTGGCGGATCCAGAACGTCGCGTAGGTCGAGAACTTGAAGCCCCGCCGCCAGTCGAACTTGTCGACGGCGTGCTCGAGGCCGAGGTTGCCCTCCTGGATCAGGTCGAGCAGATCCATCCCCTGGGGCAGCGGGTAGCGCCGGGCGATCGACACGACGAGACGCAGGTTGGAGCGGATGAAGCGGTCCTTGGCGTTGGCGGCGGCGGCGACTGCGTTCTTCAACGCCACGCCGCGCTTGCCGTTGGCCAGCTGCTCGGCCGCCTCGCGGCCCTCCTCGACGACACGCGACAGGTGGCGCTCGTCCTCGGCAGTGAGCAAGGGGACCTTGCCAATGTCGTTCAGGTACAAACCGATGGAGTCATTCATTGTGTAGTGATCAACCGTTCGTGATGTGACTGGGCTGGCGTCCGCCCGCCAGCCCGGTCAATGAGCATGACTATGACAGAACCATGGTTGAATGTCAACCCCTGTCTCCAACAAACACGGGTAAGTATTGGGCAAGAGCCAATTCTCGGCACTGGAACGTGCTAAGGTCCCGTTCTATGACGACCGATGTGAAACGACGAGCCGGCGTAATTACCGTCGGCCCACCCGACGGACCACAGGTCAAGATCCCCACCGCCTACACGATCACGGTCACCGGCGAAGCGCCCTACGACCTCCGCCTCGACGTCACCTGGGACTCCAACCTCGGCCGCCACACCCTCCACGAACTGACCATCACCGAACAACCCGGCGGGGTCTACGTCCGCATGTCCCAGATCAGCCAGATCGCCCTCGCCGAACTCATCGAGCGCAGTCTCGTGACCGACGTCCTCGGCGGACCCGCTGGCTGGCAGAAACTCGTCGCTGAACATGACGACGACGATCCCGTCGCCGTCGACGCCCTCGTCTACCTGCTCTCCCACGCCCTCGGCGGGCAAAGTCCGTCGGCGACAATCGCCATCGCACGAGGACTGTCACCGGCCAGCGGACCGAAACGGGCCGCCCACGCCCGACAAGCCGGACTCATCCCGCCCGCCGCAGAACCCGGCAAAGCATCCGCCTCGTAGGGACACAACCGTTACCCGTTCAATACGCGATTCTCGTTGAGCACCCCGCGCTCCCGTCCAGGACCGCCCGACCTGATCGAGGACCCACGGCGATGACGACACGCTCGGCGCGCAGACCCAGGCGTCGAGCAGCCAGCGCACGATGGGAGCAAGAAGGTCGCCGTTTCCGTCGAGTCCGATGACGTCGAGGCGATCCTGGCCGCGATCGCCTCTCCACCCCCGGGGACTGCTCGCGGCGAAGGAGCGGCACGGGGTCATGGTGCCCCTCACGGCATACGTCGAGAGGTAGTCGTCGGAACACATCCGGTAGCGGCCACCCTGCTTCGTTTCAGCCGAGCGAGCGCCGATGCCCTCATCAGGGCAATATGTCGCGCTCGCCAGAGGTATCACCGGCCGAACTCGATGACGACTTTGATGTCGTCTGGTTCCCTGACGAGGGCATCGACGACAGCATCCGGGGGAACCCGGCGGGTGACGAGTTGTTGCAGCCACGTCGGGTCCGCTTTGGCGAGCGCCTTGGCCGCCCGATAGTAGTGACGACGGTTGGCGTTGACGGAGCCAAAGATGACCAGGTTGTTGAGCACGGCGTCGTTGGCAAGCCCTCGAGACTGCAGCATCTCTGACGACGGCGCACCAATCCCGGTGAGACAGACGACGCCGCCCGCTGCCACGGCGTGCGCCGCGTCGAGGATGAGCGACGCGACGCCCGTGCACTCGATGACGATGTCAGGGGACAAGCCGAGGTCCGTGATCGACCCGGTGTGATAGGTAGCCCCGAGCTGCTCGACCAGCGCCGGCTTGGGGCCAGTGGTCACTCGGTCGAGCACATGTACCTCCCTGCCGAGCTGCACCCCGATCAAGGCGGCCAGCAGTCCAATCGGCCCGGCACCGACGACGAGCACGGTGTGCGGCTCCCAGAACGTCCGCTGGCCGATCATCACGATCTGCGCCCATGCCTTGGCCACGACGGTTGTCGGTTCCAACAGGACGCCCAGGTGGCCCAGCTTTGCATCGACGCGGACGAGGTACTCCGGCTCGATCCGCCACCGCTCGGACATGAACCCGTGCACCTGCTTGATTCCCCGCTCGGTGTACCCGCCGTTGGAGCACATGTCCCACTCACCCACGGCGCAGTTCGGGCACGGTGTCGGATCGGGGCGGCGCACGATACCGACGACATGATCACCTACCGCCAATCCGGTCGGTCCCGGATCGATCACCCGGCCCAGCGACTCGTGGCCGAGGATCAGCCGCTCCTCACCAGGTGGTGCCCAGCCGTAGCTGCCGTTGGCGATCTCGGCATCGGTACCACAGACACCCACCGCCAGCGCCTCCACGACCACCGACCCCAGCGCAACACTCGGCTCGGCGACATCGTCGAGCGTCGCTGAACCCGCCGTACCAGGCACGACGGTCACTGCCTGCATAATCACCTCCTCGCCAGCCCCGGCCCCCGCGGCATCTGCTCAGATTAGGGCGCGTGCGTCAGCCGGCCCGGTGGGTCCGTCGCGAGCCCGGAGTAGACCGGCTTGACGCCACCCCATCCGTCGCCGGTCACCGGGTCGAGCAGAACGACCGGTGCGGCCTCGGGCGCGTTGAGGTCGATCGGGTAGATCGTCGCCGCGTTCGGTGCCGAGTCCTGCGCGTTGAAATGAGCGAACTGCCGTCGGGTGACCACTCGGGGTGGTCGACGGGGACGTCGAGAGGGACGACGATGCGCTCGTCGCCGCTGACGACGTCGCGGACGACGATCTCGCTCACCCAGTCCGCCTCGGGATGAATGCGCATGAAGGCGACCTGACCGCCGTCCGGGGAGATGCGTGGCTCCACATCGAACGTGTCGGGGTCACCGAGCAGGACGGCGTCCGAGCCGTCGGCGTCGATCCACCACAGGGTCCCGGCAACGCCCGAACCGCAGATCGGCACCCGAAGGAGGCTGTTGCGTTAGCTCCTGCGGAGTGCATGAGTATGCGGTGCTCTGAATGGGCGCCGTATCGGACGGAGTTCAACGCGATGAGAGTTGCGCGCTCATAGAGCGCGGAACTCTCATCGCGCCCGGATCTGTCTTCGCCGATCGACGATGTGATGAGCGATCCGCGCACCTACGGGCAGGTTGCTCATCGCGTGTTCGTGGGCCGCCGCATTGGACCCGTCATCGGGCCCGGCCCGTGCCACTTCCGGAGCATCAGCAGCTGCCCGCAGCGAGTCCGTTCAACATGTGGGCGAGTGCATGGTCATGCATCGTCTCGGGTTATCGGGCTGTGCTTGCAAGACGACACGGCGGAAACCTGCTGTGTGCGCTCAGCATTCGGCCGAGTGTGACGCTTCGGCGCTGCTACGACCACCGCGACTTCCTTGGACTTTCTCGTCGAGTGCGTTGAACTCAGTTCGGGGCGCGGCCAAGCCGGACGCGGTCAGCGCTTCATTAGCGCGGTGCGCAGCGCTGCCGCGAGGTTGTCAGCCGGGCGGTCCGAGAGGGTTGCGGCGCGCCAGGCGACGAAGCCGTCGGGGCGCACGAGCACGGCGCCGGACGGCGAGATGCCGTAGGCGTCGGTGAACCCGTCACCGAGACAGTGGGCATCGAGCTCCAGGCCGGGGACCTCTGCCGCCGCGGCGTTTGCGGCGTCGCACCACGCCACGCCACGAGCGGCGGCGAGGAGCACGAAACGTCGGCCGAACAGGTCGAGCGTCGAGCGCCGCTGTACGCCGGAGTCGAGCCACACGTGAGGAGCGCGTGTTCCCGGACGGGCACGGGTCTGACGGGGGTCGGCGTGCTCGGCGATGTCGCCGGCCCCGCCACCGTCGTCACCATCGTCACCGGTGATCGCCGACGACCGATACACGTAGCCGAGCTCGATCTCCAGGTCGGCGGCGAAGGGCTGCAGGTCGGTGGCATCGAGGTACGGCGCGGTGCGCGTCACGTAGCGGGTGTACGCCTGTTCGGTGGTCAGCTTGCCGACCGGCCGGCGCTCGGCGTCATAGGTGGCGAGCAGCTCCGGCGAGGCGACGCCCTTGATGACGAGCGCCAGCTTCCACGCCGCGTCCCATGCGTCCTGGATGCCGGTGTTGCCGCCGAACCCGCCGTTCGGGGGCATCACGTGGGCGGCATCGCCGGCGAGCAGGACCCGGCCGTCGTGGATGCGGCGGGCGACGTCCGACACCGAGCGCCAGCGGGCAACGCCGTCGATGCGGACGGCGAGGTCGGAGATCCCGGCGCCGGCGCGCACGAATTCGACGAGCCGCTCCTCGCTGGTGTCCGAAGCCGCGTTGGTGGCGTCAGGGTTGGTCGCCGGGTCGCCGACGGTGTTGACGCAGAGGAATCCCGACTGGCAGTCCTTCGCGAGCCGGGCGAACCCGCCGAACATCGGGTTGTTGATGTAGATCACGCTGATCGGCTTGCCCAGCATCTGCGCCGCGAGATCGGCGGTGAAGTAGATCGTGATGCTGTTGGAGAACACGCCGCGCCCGTCGAACGGGATCCCGAGCGCCTCCCGGACCGTGCTGTGGGCGCCGTCGGCGGCTACCAGGTAGCCGGTGCGCAGCCGCTGCTCCGCGCCGGTGTCGACGTCTCGAACCGTGACGGTGACACCGGTGCCGTCCTGCTCGACGGCGGCCACTTCGCTGCCCTCGATCACCCGAGACCCGACCGCCACTGCGTGGCGGCGGAGGATCCGCTCCAACCCGGGCTGGGTGACGTACAGCCGTCGGCATGGGCTGAGCAGGTCGTCGACCCCGACGTTCAGTCCGGGCACGATGTCGGACAGCTTGCGGCCGGCGAGCGAGTCCATGCTGATGATCGCCCCCTCCGGGACGAACTCGCGCTCGGACTGGCGTTTCACCTCGTCCTCGACTCCGATCGACCGGAGCTGCTCGATCGTCCGCAGATGGAAGTGGGCGGCGCGGGGCAACGGCGACCCGCCGCGGAGTCGCTCGACGACGACCGCCGGGACCCCGTGGCCGGCGAGGAACGCCGCCGTCGACAAACCGACGAGACCGCCTCCGGCGATCACCACCGCGCCCGCCTGGTCGCCGTGTGCGTGCGCCACTACTCGGCCGCGGGGCGTGCGGCGGTCCGGGACGCCCTGGAGCATCGACGGCTCGGCATGACCCCCTCGCTTTCGACCTCGACGATTCTGCGGTGCCGGGACCCTACGGACCCGACGGCGACAGCGTCAAGGTCGATCTCGAGCACCGAACGACAGCGGCGCCCCCGCTGCCCGCCCGCTCATATCCGGCATCACCTACCCGTCGAGGAGACCAGGTCCCCGGGCCAGAGTGGATGGCGGCGACGCACGCGCCCAGCCGTCGATCCGTCACCGTCCACCTGACGTGGCTGGTCGACGGCGTGGCTCCGCAACGGGCAGTCGGTGCAGTCGGTCGGTCGGACGACATCGACGGCGGGGCCGCGCTCGGAGCTGTCGTGGGCGGAACAACAACCGTTTTACAACCGGCGCACAACCCTGCCAAACGAAGATGAGGTGCGTCCTGTGGGACCCAGAAGGAGGCCAAGATGAAGGCACGGATCAGCGTCAGTCTGGCACTGGCGATCTTGACGTCAGTTTGCCTCGTCGGCGGGGTGTAGTTGCGAGTTCGCCCGTTGGGGGCACCGCTGGACGCCCCCGAACTGTGCCATCCACCGAAGCTGCTGTCGGGACCACGGAAGTCCCGGTTGCGTCGTCCGTAGCCCCCGGGGCGAGCGAGGCCCCAGCCGCACCGGCCGCGCCGATCTCCGTGATCGAGTTGGCACCGGGGGTCACGGCGGAGATCTTTGCAGCCGTTCCGTCCGACCGGGCCCCAGACCAGACCGTGTATCTCGCTCGCTTTGTGTTCGAGCCTGGTAGTGAGATCTTTCCCCACAGCCACCCCGGCACCGCTGTGCTCGGCGTCGAATCAGGAACCTGGGGTTGGACGTTGCTGGAGGGAACCGCTCATGTCGTACGCGGGGCGGCAGCAGGGAACACTGAGGTGGAGGACCTGACCGAACCAGGGACCGACGTGATCCTGGAAGTGGGTGACGCGATCTACTACGAGGACGACGTCGTTCACACGGCCCGAAACGCGGGCGACGACCAAACTGTCCTCCTTGCCTCGGGGGTGTTCACCCCGGGCGAGCCGCTGCTGATGCCGATCGACATGGATATGGCGCCGGCGACTTCCGCGCCGTAACCGCCGGCGACGAACAACGCTGCAGCGAGAATGTTGGAAGCCGAGATCGCCCACCGGTGGACGTCTCGCCACCACCCGAGCCGAGCGGCGAACCTCATTCAGCGACGCCCTTGGGTGGCGTCCCACCTCCGATGGGTGCCGATGGCCACCTGGTCGTGATCTTGGCGAAGCGGTTGGGTGTTGTCGTATCCGCGGCGGCAGAGTGACCGAGGTCGGCTAACACCTCCTCGGCGAGGTGCTAGCCGACTTCGGCCGCCAAGTCGTTGAATTCGGCCGTTCCGACGATGGGCACGGTCAGCGTCAGCGGGGCGGGCGGTGCGCTCGGCTCCGGCATGGTGGTGCGCCGGCGAGCGAACCACCATCGCCGCTGGTGACGCGGAATGTCCTTCGAGCGGCGCCGCATTGCGCTTCGTTGCAGTTGTTCGTGCCGGTAGGCGACCTCGTAGGACACGCCGTAGTGGTTCATCCCGATGTGGCTCCTTTGCGGGTGTCGGCGTGATCCAACGAAGCGGTCACGGGCCGAGCACGGTGAGCCAGAACCCTCACGTCCGCCGCAGGTATGCCGAGCCAGGAGGACGCCGCCGCAGCGACCCCGACGCCCGGATCGGTCGGCGTCTGCTCCCGCCACCCTGTATCCGTCAGCACTGTCATGTCGGCCCCTTCGCTCGCTGATCCGAACGTACGGACCGGGCCGCGACGGATCAATCGGGCAGATGCCCGGGGTCAACGAGCCCTTCATGGATCGCCCACACGGCCGCTTCGGTTCGTCCGCGGACGCCGAGCTTGCGGTAGATCGCCACGGAGTGGTGCATGACTGTCTTTGGCCGCAGTCCCAGGGCGCGGGCGATATCCTTGTTGGAGGCGCCGCTCGCCAGAAGTCCGACGACCTGCACCTCTCGAGGCGTGAGCGACACCGCGGGCGGGGCGGGCTGAACGGGATCACTGGCGGCCTGCGTGACGAGTGTGGCGAGCAAATCGCGGGCATAGGTCATCGCCGCCGTGAGGTTGTCATCCCACGATCGCCTGGCCGCATCCGACGTCCACTGGTCGAAGCGAGCACCTGCCTGGGCGCGCACCAGCGCGATCTCGGCCGTGTAGGCGTCCACATGTGCTGGGGCGATCGCCCGGCCGCTCGTCGGGATCACGTGGCCGAGACCGCCGTGCAGGTGTGCAGCGATCTTCCACTCGCAGCGCAACGATGCGACGGCGACCAGAGGGATGGCGCAGAACGCAGCGACGTGCCACCAGTTATTGCGCTGCGCCATGTCCAAGCCGCGCAGCACCCACTCCAGCGCCCCGGCGACGTCCCCGCGTCGAACGTCGAGGTAGGCGAGGCGGGCGACCACCCAGGCCTCACAAGACATATCAGCCGCTTCGCGGGCGAGTTCGAGCATCTCCTCGAGCGTCGGGACATGGGCGACTCGTGGTGCCAACTCACTGGGCAGACTGTCGAGTACGAGTGCGGTGCGGACCGTGATCGATGGTTCGCCGAGACGCTCGGCGAGCACCAACGCGTGCATCGCCATCTCCATCGCCTGCTCGTCGTCGCCACGTTGCTGCGACGCCAGCGCGCCCCAACACAGCAGCGCCGCCTGCCATTGCTCCCACTGGACCTGGCCGGCCAGGGCGAGCCCGGCGCCCACGGCACGAATCGCTCGCTCGTCGTCGCCCAGGTACGTCGCGATGCGAGCCTCGAAGAGATTGGCCCGGAGACGCAACCGGTCGTCGCCGACGCAGATGGCTAGCCGCGACCCCGACTCCAGATGGTCAAGCACGAGGCGACGCTCATCATCGGTCGAGATCCGATCGCACATCAGGTTCGCCGACCACAACAGGGCGGAAGCCAGCGTCACCGGCGAGACGTCGGCATCGCCGCCACGCTCGAGCAGCTCGTGCAGCCAGCCGGCCTCAGTCGCGTAGAAGCCATTGCGGAACCACAGTCCACCGCTGTCGGCGAGCACGGCGAGCGCCTCGCCGACGGCACCCTCGGCGACGAGCTCTCCAATCACGGAGATCACGTCTGCCCGTGATCGTTCCAATCGGGCAACCGCGCGCCGTTCGCCCGACGCCGCGTAGGCGTCTGCTGCGGCCCGAGCGATTACTGCTATGTGGCCGCGACGGGCGTCGGCGAGCTGCTCAAACTCGCCACAGTCGGTGGCAGCGGCTCGGGCGAACTCGCGAACCGGCGCAGATAGCTGGAAGACCGGTTCACGTCCGGTTCGGTCCGGTTCGACAAGATGGAGATCGACGAGCACCGATAGCGACTCGAAGGTGTCGACCAGTGACGCCACGCCAGTACCGATCGCTACGGCGGCGACATCTTCCAGCGAGAACGGCCCGACGAACACGCTGGTCCGGCGCAACAACGCCCGCTCCGTGTCGGTGAGCAAGTCGTAACTCCATGACAAGCAGGCGCGCAGCGACTGCTGCCGGACGGGCCGATCACCCGACTCGGGGTCCATTGCGTCCAACAGGCTCGCAGTCCCGACCGGCCCAGCGAGATCAGCGATGGGAAGCGTGGCGCACCGTGCCGCCGCTAACTCCACTGCCAAGGGCAGGCCCTCGACGCGCCGACACACTTCGGCGACGTACCCCGCGTTTTCCGCGGTGAGGGCGAAGCTCGGTTGCACCGCCAATGCCCGGTCGACGAAGAGTCGCACCGCCTCAGCGCGTCCGATCTCGGTCCAGTCCGACTCGCCCACACTTGGTGTCGGCAGCCCGCGCAACTCGATGACGTGCTCGCCAGCGACGTTGAGGGCGCGGCGTGTCGTCACGAGAATCCGCAACGTCGGGCACCGGTCGAGCAGCGCCACCGCCTCGGCGACGGCCGACAGGAGATGGTCGACGTCGTCGAGCACCACCACCGGATCAGACCGCCCGGCCAACACGGCGACGATCCGGTCAAACGCCGCAACCGACGAGTCGGCACGGAGCCCGACAGACTCGGCGACCAGCCCGAGCAGTTGCGACGGCTCGGATGCGGCGCCGAGGCCGACCACAATCGCCGGGTCGAGTCTGCACAGCTCGCCGACAACCTCGAAGGCGACACTGGTCTTGCCGACGCCGCCCGCCCCCGTCAATGACAGGAGTCGCACCCCCGGCCGACCGAACAGATCGATCACACGTCGCACCTCCTCGTCGCGGCCGATCAACGGTCGACCGAGGATGGTCGCCGGCCAGGTCGTCGTCAACGTCGGCTCACGTCAACGCGTCGAAACCACATGCACAATTCGGATCCGCCTTCCAACCGCCGCCGTCCCGACCACAGCCCGGCGAGCGCCGATCCAGAATACCGGTCATCGTGCCCGTCGAGGCCGACGGCCCGACCACCAGCGATGCAACACACGAAGGCGACGCCGCAAACCGCCACTCCTGCGCCATGACACGCCGACGGCGTGAAGACGTCACACGTTGCGATTCAACAACGTCGTCTCGGCGATCAGCCGACCACCGGAGCACTACAAATTCGCCCTCGCGCCACGGAACGGCGCGCCCTAACGCCGCCCCACGACCGCGAACGTCCCACGCCGAACTGGCATTGCGGTTTCGCTCAGGGGCGGACGATGTCGGCGTCGACGATGTCTGTCTCGTCTGCCCGGGGAACCGCCGAGTTGGGTGGGCCATCGGGCTCGAGGAAGATGCACTCGCCAGGACAGCGTTCGACAGCATCGATGGCGGCTTGTTCGTGGCGGCGCGGCACGGCGACGCTTGGGTCGTCGGGGTCGGTCATCACGGTCATCCCGTCGCGGACGTAACCGATGCCGTCATCGAGCACGATGAACAGTTCGGGACAGTGGTCGACGCACAGCCCGGCCCCCGTGCAGCAGTCCTGATCGATCCAGACTCGCATCGTCAGCACCTCCTCGCAGCACGTCGATCGTACGGGCATCTTGGACGGTGAGCTGGACGAATTCTGCGCTAACCAGCGATGGTGGTCGGCTTGATCCGAGCGCTGAGGGCGTTTGCTACCGACGTCGCACCGGACAGCGCGCCCGCACCCCGTCCGCCGGTTCGTACGGCCTTGGATGCCGGCGTGCCGTTGCGCGACGTGCAGGAACGCTGTCCGTAGCGCTGGGCAATCTGGGCGTCCTCAGTCTCTTTGGTCGATCGCCGGTCACTAACGTCCTCACAGCAACCAAAGAGTTCGCGCCCGAGCCCCGACTACGTACAGGCTCACTGGCGCGTCGTTCCCTTGTTGCGGCCTTGGGGCAGTCATCAGGACTGCCGAGCGTGGTGGCGATACCGTCGAAGTCGTGGCTGCGGAACGGCTTGACCTCGGCGACGGCTTGACGCTGCGGGGAGCATGCCTCGACGACAGTGCCGAGCTTGTCGAGTTCAACGCCACGATGCACGCCGATACCAACGTGCGGGGTTCGGCGCTGGCGGATTGGACACGTGATCTATTCGACCTGCCCCACCCGACGTTCCGGGCCGAACGCGACGTGACCGTGGTCGAAGACACCGTCTCGGGAAGGATCGTGTCGGCACTGTTCGTGATCCCCCAGATGTGGTCGTACGCTGGAGTGCCGATCCGCATCGGCCAGCCGGAGCTGATCGCCACCCACCCCGAGTACCGCCGTCGCGGGCTGGTCCGCGCCCAGTTCGACGTGATCCACCAGCGGAGCCGAGCGGATGGCCAGCTCTGGCAATTCATCAGCGGAATTCCCTGGTACTACCGGCAGTTCGGCTACACCTACGCGCTCGATCTACCACCTCGACCCATCGTGTGGATGGGTGACACCGCACCACCGGCGTCGCCGGGTTTCTCGCTGCGGGCGGCGACCACTAGCGATGTCAGTGACCTCGCCGAGATCGAGCTGGACAACGCGCGCGGCACGTCGCTCGGCCCGATACGCGGGACCGAAGGGTTCGCGTTGGAGCTCGCTCGCCGACCCGATGGGCTCGTCGCCTCAGACGTCCTCGTCGTCGAGTCGTCCACGCCAAATTCTGCGCCCGTTGGTTACGTCGCCCACCCACGCCAACTCGTCAACGGCCTCCTGTCGATCCACGCCTTCGAGCTGCGCCGCGACACGAGCTGGCTCGGTCCGACGGCAGCAGTGCTGTCCCACCTGCACCACCGGGTCCGGGCCCATCCTGATGGGCCCGGACGCGGCATCCGCCTCGCCCTGCCCGACGGGCACCCGATGATGCGCTGCGCGACCACCAGGCTGGGGAGCGGACCTGCCGGCACCTACGGGCTGTACGTCCGCGTCCCGGACATCGTCGACGTGTTGCGCGCGATCGTCGCGGTGCTCGAAGCTCGCCTCGCCGCGTCCCCCGCGGTGGGCTGGACCGGTGAACTCCGCATCGACCTCTTCGACGGTGTGCTCCAACTGCGCTTCGAGCGTGGACGGCTGATCGCGGTGGATCGAGCGGCTCCGCTCACCGACCGCAGCGAAGCCCACGTCGACGTGAGCATCCCGCGCGACACGTTCCTTCACCTGTTGCTCGGCAATCGCACCATCGTGGAGCTCGAGCGCACGGTCCCGGACTGCTTGCTGAACACAGACATCGGTGCCTTGCTGCTCGAGGTTCTGTTCCCAGCACTATCACTGTCCCGGTGGGAGTTCTGCTGAGCGCCATCGTCCCGCATAGTGGGACGGGACGTCACGAGCGCCAGGCGGACACGTCGGTGGGCGCGTCGCGTGCGGTTCATCGGGCCGAGGTGCGACTCAAGACCACCGGGCGCCGATAATGCGTACGATCCAGGCGTGGCCCACGCTTTACCGTCGCCGACACCGAACCCGGACGCGATGAAGTTCACGTTGGACACCACGCTCCCAGTCATGCTCAACGTGACCAGCGCGGAGGCGGCCGCCGGTCACCGGTTCGCCGAGTCAGTATTCGCTACTGGAGGTGTCGCCGCGATCTTCGGAGTGGACGACTTCATCACCGTCACACGCCAACCCGGTTTCAAGTGGGATCCGATCATCGCGGCCGTGATCACCGCAGCCGCGAGAGACCTGTAGCGACCGATCCAAACGGATCGAACGAAACACGACGGCTCGGGCGTGACCCACGCGCCCTAGCGCTCCGCCCGAACGACGCCGTTCACGGCGACGGGTCCGCGCCAGCAGGCATTGCCGTGCGGGGTCGACGTCCGAGCGTGTCAGTGATCATCGGGTGACGGTCAACCTGGCCGCCGTCTGCCGGCGAGGCAACCGCCGCGCCACGAACGAATCGTCCTCGTCGGGGCTCCGCCAACGCGGCAATCCGTCCGATGGCTGGCAACGAACCACCCACGGAGCCGATCCCCGGCTCCCATGCCGCTGACAGCGGCGAGCGGCACGACATCCGCCGCAGACACCTTGGAGGAGATCCTGTGATGAGAAACCGAATCTTCGCGGCCTTAGCGCTCGCCATCGCGGTGCTCGGACTCGCCTCGCCTGCCTCGGCCGACGACCCCAATTGCGACCATGACAGGCACTACCACGGCGAAACGAACGCGCCGATGTGTCACATCTGACCGTTTGCACTTCAAGCAGGCTGATGACCCGTCTTATTGTCGAAGCCGGCTGAGGAGCGTGAGGGGTCGATGTCGATGGGAGGCGCCGCAACGGCATTAGGTCCATCGAGCGAAGGTGAGGAACGCTGGATGAACTGCGAGATGGGTGGGAATTGGTAGGCAATGAATCGCGCTCGCCTTCCAGTCGTCAGCCAGACCGAATGGGTCGCGGCCCTGGCGGCGTGCGCGCCGAGCGAGGCCGTGCTCAGCGCACGTCGTCCTTACGCGTGCAGCTTGATCGGCGTGATCACGACGGCTTCGGTGAACAGCTCGGCGAACCGCTCAGGAGTGCCGAATATGGCGGCGATTCGCTCGACATACTTCGCCACGTACTCGGGAACCTGATCAGCTCGCGGCGCGTCGAGCTGACGGGTCGCCGTGCCCTCGATGCGGATGACGTCGCGACCGAGATCAGTGACATCGAGCCCCAACGCGACGTCCGCGTTGTGCTCGATGTTGCGCAGCTTGGGCTTGCCCGCCTCGCTATACATGAGGATCGTGTCGTCGTCCCGAACGAGAAACCACACCGGCACCGTGTCCGGCCGACCGGCCGGGCTCACAGTCGTCAGCCAGGACATGACGTTCGTGTACAGCCGACTCTCGACGCGTTGGCGTCGGTCGGCGGGGAGCGTGGCGGTGAACTGCATGGCCTCTGCCTTCGGGTCGCGAGGCAGCGAAGGGTAACGGACCGTCCTACACCGACGGCCGCTCGTCTACGCGACCTCGGTCACACGCGGCTGCGCAACTTGGACGCCGGCGCCTCGATACTGCTGCTGGCGTTGACGTTGGTTCGCACGCGGTGCCTTTACGTCAGTCGCCAGGGCTTGTCCGAGGGCTGCCGATGAACACGACCTCAGCTGGCATCCGGCGAGTCTGCGAGCGACCGATGAGCGCGGCAAAGCTGCTCGGTCAGCGCCTGGTGCCGTCCTGCCAGCTGGTCTTGGTGAATTCGGTGGCCGGGCGATCCTCGCGGGCGCCGTCGATGACTATGTCGACGCGCTCGTTGAAGTAGGCGAGGCGGTCGATCACGGCCCGGGCGTCGCTGAGCGGTGCCTCATAGGTCCACACGAGGTCCTCCAGTGTGCGGTTGCCGAGGTCGAGCGACCAGTAGGCCGCCTCGCCCTTGTAGGCGCAGTACGTGCGCGTCGACGTCGGCCGCAGCAGATCCATCCGGACGTCCTCGCGTGGCAGGTAATACCGCGTCGGCAGCCCAGTCTCGAACAGCAGTATCGGGCGCGACGACTCGGCGAGCACGTGCCCGTCGAGCTCGACACGAACGTGGCGCGAGCTGCTACGGACGTCGATCCGCTTGAACGGGTCTCGCGGGTGACCGACGATGCGCTCGTCCTCCTCGAACCACTCGTCGAAGGAGAAGAAGTCCAACACGACGTATGCATCGAAGTCCGGATCGGCGGGCCGGTACGCCGCAGCCGGACGATCTCCACCGCTCGTTCGGACGGTCAATGACTCGCCCGGCATGGTGTGCATGGCGAATGGGGTGCCCGGTGAAAGCAACGGGCGGCCGTCGTCCTCCAGGGGCTCGACAGCATCCGGTACCACTAGCGCGCCTAGGTCATCGACCGGCACGGCGTACGACGGAACGATCCGTCGTGGCTCCCACACCAACAGCGCCCGTTCGGTGTCAGCGATCAACTGCCCGCCGTGGACGACGCGCAACCGTTTTGCCGTCGGCTCGTGCAGCGCACCGGCAAGCGCCTGCATCCATACGTCCATAGCTCGCGTGCTCATCGTCCCGATGTTGCCAGCACCGTGGCGAAAGGTCGGCGACGATTTCGGCTCAGCTGCATGTCACCGGACGTCGAGCGCGCCGACGGCCTGCGGGCCTGCGATCATCCAGCGCAACTGCGTTCGTGCAACTAGGCCCCGCGGAGCGTCTCCGTTCGCTCAGCTCTCCGTCGTTGTCTAGCGTTCCGTCGCCTATCGGCGGCTTGACGGGGGCATCTCACCGCGCGACCTTGCCCTACGGTTGATCTGTGGCGAAGCGCCTCCGGCTGGCTGATCTCCTCGGCGGTCTGTCGATGGTCGCTGACCTTGGTTTCGGGTTGCCGCCAGGCACGGCGGTGCGCACGGCTCTCGTCGCTTCCGCACTGGCCCGGCGCGCCGACCTTGGCGACGATGACGTCCGGGACGCCTTCTACACGGCGTTGCTCTTGCACATCGGATGTGTCGCTGTGGCCCACGAGTCGGCCGCCGCGTTCGGGGACGACATTGCCCTGAACCGTGCCGTTGCCCGCTCCAACCTGGCGGAGCCCGACGACATCGTGTCGACGTTCCTGCCCGAACTGACCCGGCAGCTGGCACCGAACATGGCGGCCCGGGCGCGGGCCTTCGCGCTGTCCCGGGAGGTGTACGACTGGGGGCGCCGCACCGATACGGGAGTGTGCGAGGTGGCTCGTGACACGGCTCTCCGCTTGGGTCTCCCGCACTCGACCCAGAGAGCGCTGTATCACGTCTTCGAGTCGTGGGTCGGCGGTGCGGCGCCCAGCAAGCTGAAAGGTGACAGCATCCCGATCGCCTCACGGGTCGCCCGGATGGCGATGGATGCGACGTTCTTCGGTCAGCTCGGTGGAGTCGATGCCGCCGTCAGCGCTGTGCAGGCGCGAGCCGGCGTGATCCTCGACCCAGGCCTTGCGGCGACGTTTGTCGCTGACGCCAACCACTTGTTGGCCGAGGCTGATCGCGGCGATCCTCGCCACCGCTTGCTCGAGGTTGAACCGGCACCTGTGATCGAGCGCGACGTAAGTGAGCGGGTTTCGGTGGCGGCGGCCTTCGGCGACCTCGCCGACGTCAAGGTTCCATTCCTGCATGGGCACGCCAAGGAGGTCACCCGGCTGGCGGTGGGAGCCGCTCGCCGGCTACGTCTCGCCGACGTCGAGGTCGAGCATCTCGAGATCGCGGCCTTGCTCCACGACGTCGGGCGGGTCGGTGTGTCCAACGCGGTTTGGGAGAAGCCGGGTCCTCTCACCACGGTGGAGTGGGAGCAGGTGCGGATGCACGGCTACTACTCGGAGCGGATCCTCTCCTCGTCGCCGTCACTCGACCCGATCGCCACGACGGTCGGGATGCATCACGAACATCTCGACGGGTCCGGGTACCACCGGGGCTCGGCAGCCTCCGCGATCCCAATGCCGGTGCGGATCCTGGCCGCGGCAGACGCCTTTGCCGCCATGGTTCGGTCCCGGCCGCATCGCGCCGCGCTCGATGCGGAAGCGGCGGCCGGCGCGCTCGCTGCCGACGCCGAGGGCGGACGATTCGATCACGACGCCACCGCAGCGGTGCTGGCCGAGGCCGGCCAGCGCACCCCGGTCCGTCGCCCGCCCCGACCGGCGGGACTGTCCGAGCGCGAGGCCGAGGTCCTGATCCTCATCGCCGAGGGCTGCAGCAACGCCGAGGTGGCTCAGCGGCTGTTCATTTCGCGACGCACCGCCGAGCACCACGCCCAACACATCTACACCAAAATTGGCGTGTCGACGCGGGCGGCGGCTGCCCTTTTCGCCGTGCAGCACGGCGTCGCACGTCTCAATGGGTAGATCTGCCGATGTGCCGGTGGCGCCCGGTTCGTCATCGTGCTCCCGGACATCTCAAGCCCAGGAGCACACCCCATGACCCTCACTCGCACAACCACCGACCTCGGCAGCCGTCGCGCTCACACCGACGACACAGTGACCGTGGCCGCCACAGTCGCCGCCGCATTCTTCAACGACCCCGTCACCGAATGGCTGCTGCCCGACGAGCAGCGTCGCCAGCAGCTCGTCCAGCCTCTGTTCGAGCTGTACGTCACACCGTACGTTCGACAGGGAGAGACGTACCTCACCGCCGACGGCAACGGCGCCGTGGTGTGGCTGCCACCGGGCGCCCAACTTCTCACCGCCGAAGAGGAGGAGACGTTCGGAGCCGCGCTCGAGGCGCTCGTCGGGCCTGACGTCGAGCGCTTCGCCCAACTGGCGGAGACGTTCGAGCGGTACCACCCAGCGCAGCCGCTGTACTACTGCCAGTTCCTGGCCACCGTCCCCGCCTGGCAAGGCCGCGGCATCGGCTCAGCATTCCTGCACGACATGCTCGAGCGCGCCGACCGCGAGCACATCCCCGCCTACCACGAGGCGACCAGCCCGAGGAACCGGGCGCTCTACGAGCGGCACGGCTACGTGACCCAAGGCGAGTTCACCCTGCCCGACGGCCCGCCACTGTGGCGGATGTGGCGCGACCCGCGCTGACACGCAAGGAAATCAAGAGCATGTCAGTCACAGTCTTCCGCCAGTCGATCGAACAGATCTGGAACAGCCACGACATCAGCGCCATCGCACGCTTTATCGCACCCAACTACATCGGCGTCGACCCCGCCGAACCAGAGATCATCTCCGGTGTCGAGGGCTACAAGCAACACTTCCTCAGGCTCACGACCGCCTTCCCCGACGCGCACATCACCATCGACCACATCTTCGGCGTCAACGACCAGGTCGCCGCGCGCTACACCGTGGTCGCGACCCACACCGGCGACTTCGGCGGAATCCCGCCCACCGGGCTCCGGGTGCGCGTCACCGGAATCGCGATTGCAAAGGTCGTCCGGGGCCAGCTCGTCGTCGAACACGCCCACACCGACGCCCTCGGGCTTCTCACGCAGATCGGTGTGATCCCCCGGTCCACCACCAGCCCGGCGCATCTGCTGTTCTGACTCAGCCCTCGGGCGGATCTGTTCCGCTCCGAACTCTGGGCCTCTTCGACGGATGAGGACGTCGGGGAACGGGCTCCGCGGGTCAGCACGGGCCATTGACTCGGGTCAGCCATTGAAGCGTGGACCCTGACCTGCTGGGCTGGACGCCCAGATGACGCAGATCTGGTCAGCGCCGGACTGGGAAACCAGGTCGAGGCGCTCTCATCGGTCAAACCCGCGCCCCCAGCGCTCTGTCCAGAAAGGAAACATCGAACGACACATCGCCGGACGACACCCACGTCTTCGTCGACACGTCCCGGGGCGACGATCGTAGCGATTGGCGTGCGAACCGTTTCCTACAGCTCGCAACACTTGACACGTGGAGCAATCGACGTGTGGGTATCAGCGCCTCGCCGTTGAGGGGAATCGATGGACAGCGCCGACTCCCGCATCAAGGTAGGTCAACTCTGGCCGCGTCGACGCGACGGGAAGACCTTTATCCCGGCATTCCGGAGTGCCGATCACGACCGACGAGGTAGCCCACCGGTGGAACATCGGCGGCCGTGACCGCGGGGTACCGTCGGGAGCGGGCTGCCGTTGCGTGCCGCGGCTGTCGGGCGCGTCCGTGGCACGATCAACTCATGCGTATTGGTATCTGCACCGGCGGCGGCGACGTCCCCGGGCTCAACCCCTGCATCAAGGCGGTAGTCGGTCGCGTCGCCGACGGAGGACACGAGGTGGTCGGTATCCGCCGGGGGTGGGGCGGCCTGCTCGAGACGAATCCGGATGACGCCGACTCGATCGCGGCCAACGTTGTTTCTTTGAGTCCGGCCGCGGTGCGGACGATCGACCGGACCGGGGGCACGATTCTCCACACGTCGCGTACAAACCCGGCGCGGGTCACACTCGCTGACGTTCCGGGCTTCCTCTCCGACGGCGTGGTAGGTGATGGCCCGTTCGACTTCACCGCCCACACGATCAGGGTGATCGAGAAACTCGGCCTCGATGCGCTCATCCCGATCGGAGGCGACGACACCCTTTCCTACGGCCTCCGACTTCACGACGAGGGTGTCCCGGTCATCGCCATCCCAAAGACGATGGACAACGACGTTCACGGCACGGATTACTGCATCGGGTTCTCGACTGCGGTCACCCGCGGTG
The DNA here is from genome assembly GCA_963732335.1 of Ilumatobacteraceae bacterium. Classification (GTDB taxonomy): domain Bacteria; phylum Actinomycetota; class Acidimicrobiia; order Acidimicrobiales; family Ilumatobacteraceae; genus Desertimonas. The sequence continues at coordinate 326,240 of CAVSZO010000063.1, forward strand.
TCGAGTTCGTGCATGCACTGCGCACCTCGACTGGTTCACACGAGCGCATCGCGGTGGTCGAGTTGTTCGGACGCTACAGCGGGGAGACCTCCCTCATCACGGCGTACCTGGCAGGGGCTGACCGGGCGGTCATCTCCGAGGTGCCCTTTGACGCAGAACGGTTAGCTGACTTCTTGATGGCCGACAAGAAGGCCAACCCATCCGAACTACGCGATGTTGACGATCTCGGAAGGGGCGACACTAGCGGGCGGTGACATGGTCGTCTCCGGGAAGGCCGATGCCTATGGGCACCGCAAACTTGGCGGCATCGGATCAGTGGTCGGCGATCTGATCAGCGAGCACACTGGCGAGGACATCGTCTTCCAGCACGTCGCCTACCTGATGCGCTCGGGAAGTCCGGACTCCCTCGACCTGATGGTGGCCACCAACTACGCGGTGATGGCCGCCGACCTCATCCTTGAAGGCGCTTCCGGCCGGATGGTCGCGCTGCGCAACGGCACCTACACCAACGTGCCGATCGACGTGACCCGCGAAGGAGTGAAGCGCGTCGATGTGGACGAGCTCTATGACGCCGCGCAGTACCGACCCAAGGTCCGCCACGTCGCCGGCAAGCCGATGTTCCTCTATTGACGGCGTCGTCGAGCAGCGAAATCAAATCTGGTGCCATTCACACATCGCCCTGCGTGACAACTTCGGTGGCGCGCCGCGGCGGAACGCGAGGAGTTTCGCGGCCTCGCTGGGAACTTCGTCTGACGGTCGACGAGCGAGTCCACCGGCCTCCCGACGCTAAGCGGCGCACCGGGAATGTCCGCTGCACCGTTGCGTCGAAAGCCGCGCAGCACGTACGCCGCCACGTGGTCCGACGGCCGAATCGCCAACCGACGCAGTCAGACACTCCCCCACGACAAAGGCGACTCCGCGCGATCTACTGGACTGCGACCGACCGTGCTGATGATTGACGCACACTCGATCCAACTCACCTCACAAGGAGCGCATGTCATGCCCAGTGAACGACTGGAGGTCGATCGGATCATTCCGGCTGACCCCGTAGCCATCTTCGAAATCCTGCGCAGCCCGCAGGGCCACGTCTCGATCGACAGCACCGGCATGCTCATGTGGGCCGAAGGTGAGCCCGCCACCCAGCCCGGCGACAGGTTTCTCGTTCACATGGATCGCGACGCCCTGCGCGACTACCCGCTCGAGCTCTACGAGGTCACGGTCTCCTTCACGCGGTTCGAGCAGGACCGGGCGATCGAATGGACGATTCTCACAGACTTCCTCGATCCACCGCTCGGTCACATATATGGGTACCGCCTCGAACCCATCGACGGAGGAACGAAGGTCACCTCGTACTACGACTGGTCCGCGCTCGACGAGGCATATCGTGGACGAATCGGCTTTCCGATCATCTCGGAGACCGCGTTGCGGGCAACTCTCGGCATCCTCGCTCGGACTGTGGCTCCGGGGGTACCGCGGCCAGTTTCATCCATCCCTTGACACGCGTCGTCTGCTGGCACGCGACTCGGCCTTCTCATTCGCCGAGGGGATACCGCCACCCCGACCGAGCGTGATCAGCGACTGGAGCCCGCTTCGACTCGAAGACGGCTGAAGCAGACGCTCTGAGTGCTGTGGCCGGACTCGGTGACGTGGTTCGTCGGCTGATGGCGAGACCGATGGTGCCGGCAAAGGTGAGGGGTGCGACCGCGACGACCGATGGCGGACCAGGGGACCACGGGCTCGGGCACCACGCCGACGGTCTGGGTGTTCAGGCGCCAGGAGATGCGGCCAGCGAGCACCCCGAGATGTATACCTGCGGCTCGTGCTGGTCCAAGCCGATGCCGCGAGCGTGCGCGCACAAGCGGAGGATCGGACTAACCCGACTCGGTGAATGGGACGAGCGACCGCGTGTCTTCGCCCGGCGCGACATCGGTACGGAGTCAACTCCCTGGACACGCTTCACCGGCGCGGCCGCTTCCTGCCGGACACAGCAACGATGACCGTGGTCGTGGGGCGCCGCGAGTCGAACTGCCACGGCCAACCCACCACTGCAGCGTCGAGCAAGTCGTTGACCCGCTCATCAAGGTCGGTCAATTGCTCGATCCTCACGCTGCGAACCGTCGAACCGGAGCCCCTCAACAGACCGTGCGGGTCGGGCAGGTGAGGACCGACGAAGAAGAACAGATTGACCCATCGCCGATATGCGGCCACCGAGCACACCGCATGTCGACTCTTGCCATCGGGGCTGTAGCCGATGACAGTGGCGTTCCAATTCTCGTAGACCATCCGTACGGCACCGGCCAGCCGGGTGTCAACCACTCCAAGCACCGCGTAGCTGAGCGAACGGACGTGGTCGGTGTACTCGGCCAGGAACCGGTCGAGCTGGGCGAGGGCATCACCGTCCATGCGCGGCGACAGTAGAACGTCGACCGATTCCTGTCGCCTGGTCCTGATCGCCGGCCCGACGGCACAGATCCAGCGCCACGGTGGGTATCGCCGACACCCGAACGCCGCAACCGAACGACAGACGTGAACGCCGGGCCGCCGCGCCCGACAACCCGCCCGGCTCCCCGGCCCGTGAGGGCGGCGCATAGCCGACGAACGGCTGCGGCCCGGGGAAGATCGTGAACTTGTCCTCGCCGGCCGACGTGGTGACGGTGTGCGGCGGCCAGGAGTCGAGGAAGCGATTCACCGCTCAGCGGTTCGTGTTGTCCGTTATGCGAGTCGGCGTGGTTGTATTAGTGTCAGGCGACCTGCGATGGTGACAGCCATCGCGGAAGACGGCGGGGGTTCTTGTCCTGGCTGCGATTGCGAGATCGCTGCACTGGGCCGCCTCAGTCGGGCGGCAGGCCGGGGAGGCGAGGACGTCCTTCCCGGCCCGTCGTTCGCGACTAGCCATCCCGCCTTGCGGGTACAGTGCCGACGCGCAGGTGGGGCGGCCCCTCCACGTCTCGACCAGCAACAACGACACCCGCCCCGCGATCGGACGGGATCGTTCGCTGTTTTGGCCGGTGAACCTTGCTGCGCCACACCTGAAGTGTCGTCGTGACGGCGGGCAATCTCGATTCCTCCGGGTAGGGCGCCGTCGTGCGCGTACTTCGGGCACCGGTTCCGCCAACTAAAGGTACGGAGTCGCGTCATCGGCAGGCGGCGATCGACTTGTGTATGCATCGGGCAAGCGAACCGGTGCCAGGGGTGCATCCTGAATGGCGGAACCCGTAGCCGTCGGCACCGGTTCGGCCCGTCAACGTGACGGAGGTGTCGCGATGGTTGAGCGTGTCGTGGCCAGTGTCCTCGGTTTCGTTGTGTTGGCGCTGATCATCGCGGCCGCGTGGGACCTTGACAGCGAAGGTCCGGGCGGCGCACCCGGCTGAACCGCAGCGTGTTGTACACCGCAGCGGTGTGGGAACCGTGGAGCACCCTGTGTCGTATAGGGCAGTGAACCGGTGCCAGGCGCCCATCCCGGGCGGCGGAACCCACGGGCGCCGGGCACCGGTTCCGCTGACCAGGGTATGGGCGCGTCATCCGCTGGCGGCAATTGACTCCTGTACGTCAACGGGACTGAACCGGTACCGGCGCGCATCCTCGAAGGCGGGATCCTCAGCTAGTCGGTGCCGGTTCGGCCCGTCAAGGAATCTGCCTTCGAGTTGTGTTCAAACGCCTTCGACGGCGATGAACGATCCGACCGCGGCTCCTTCGCGTACGGTGCGCGCCTCGAGATACGCGGGCGAGTCGTACCATGCCCGCGCCGTTTGCATGTCGGGGAACTCGAGGATGACAGTGCGATGCGGCACGCGATCGCCCTCGAGGATCTCCGTGGCGCCACCGCGAGCGAGGTATCGCCCGCCGGCCGCTTCGACCGCGGGTGCCGCGAGCTCGCGGTAGGCGGCGTAACGCTCGGGGTCGGTGATGTCCATGTCGACGATGACGTAGGCCTTGGGCATCGGGCCAGTCCAGCACGCACTACTCGACGAGCGTGAATCGGAGCTTGCGATCGCAACCGGAGGACTGCCGGCGGCATCGGACGGGCAGTCTTTGGTGCGGCACCTGGGCGCCGACGACGAGTAGTTGGCGCTATTGCTGGCCGGTGTCGCGGATCACGCCATCGAGACGTCCGTGTCGATCGAGTCTGAACCGACTTCTACGGCGCCGTCGTCGACGCCCGGCGACGAGTCTTCATTGACAGCCGACCACTCGGACTGAAACGCGTTCGGCGTCGGCTCGGATCCCGGATCGACGAACGAGTCGGGCAAGACAGAGGCTGCGCTCGAAGTGTCACCTGGGAACTCGATGCGATGCCCGAACTCATCGATGATCTCCGGAGCAACCTTTGGCCCTTCGGCGGCGCGCAGTTCCGGCAGCTCACGTTCGACGGCTTCGAGATCGGTCGTGTTGATCATCCGTTCGAGTAGGCGTTGTTCGGGTCGCTGCCGCGCAGCATCTCAACCCAATCGCCGAGGCCATCACCATCGGTATCGGGGTCGTGCATATCCGTAGCCAGCATGAACTCGACATGTGCCGGCAGCCCGTCACCATCGGGAACGTCGGCACTTGGCACGTGCGGTCCATCGATGAGTTGCACGCGGGGATGGACGTCGCGCCACGTCGGATCCGTTCGCAGGGCGATCTCCGTGCCATCACCGTGTCCATCGAAGTCGGAGTCCCACTGCAGTGGATCGGTTCCCAACCGCACCTCAGCGTCGTCGCTCAGGCCGTCAAAGTCCGAGTCCCTGCCCGTCGGGTCGGTCCTGTGCCTCCGCTCGTCCTGATCGGTGACGCCGTCTCCGTCGGTGTCGGCGGGCAGTGGCTGTGATGGTCTAGTACTCATGATTTTCTCCGCTCCGTCGTCGTCGCGTCCACCGAGATGTCGTGCTCTTCGACTCGGCCCAAGGCTGCTTTAGCGAACTCGATCAGCGATGCGCGTCAGTCGTGATTTGACGCTCGAGCTGAGCCGCCCAATCGTTGAGTCGAACTCGCCAAGCAATGCCGTCGACTCGCAAGCAATCCGACAATTTCCCCAGTAGAGGCCACGCGACCGGGTGATGGCGCCGGCAGCGCTACGCCAGAATGCTCACCCGGAATGACGGCGCCGCAGCGTTTGGCAGCCGCCCGATCGGCATGTCCTTGCGCGTACGAAGGCATGGACTGACCCCCGTGTCTTCCGACCCCGGGTCTGACTCCGGGCTCGGGGGAACCGGACGCAGGGCGGAGCCAGGGGTGCGGTCATGGGTGTGAGGGAAAGGTTGGACGGGTTCCAGCGACGGCATGAGTGGGCCGGTGCGCCGATCGCCGTCTTCTACAAGTTTCACCAACGACCAGGGCGTCTATCCCGCCGCGCTGATCGCCTTCTACGGCTTACACCGCTTTCCGACAGTCCTGGCGGCGTTGGCCACGCCGCCGCGAGGGGTTTGGTTGGAGTGGAGGAGGCGTCCTCTGGTGACTGGTCGTTGCCGGATTAGGCGGTAAACGTCAGTTGCCGGCGGTGGATTCGTCGTACCGTTTGGCGTTGGTGCCCGGGGAGTTGGTTGGTCGGGCCGACGAGATCGCCGCGTTGCGCGATCTGTGCCGGCTCGTGTTCCGCGATCACCTTCCCGCGGTTGCCGTGGTCGTTGGCGATCCCGGAGCCGGGAAGTCTCGCCTTCTCGCCGCGCTTCGAACACTCGATGGCGTGCCGCCGGCGATCTCGATTGCCGGCTACGAGTTGGAGCAGAGCGTTCCGCTGACGTGCGCGAGGGAGCTCGTCGAGCAGCTGTGCAGAGCGCCCGACGGGGGTGCCCTCGGTGAGATCGTGGCGCAGTCGCGTCCGTCGGGCGATTCCGTGGACCAGGTTCGCTTGTTCGAGGCTGCGCACCGGGCGATCAGCTCTCTGGTGCCGGTGCTCGTTCTCGTTGATGACGCGCAGTGGGTTGACGACACGTCGCTGGGGCTTGTTCACTACTTGGTTCGTGCCGCCTACAGCGACCGTCGGCCGGTGGGTTTGGTGGTCAGTGGGCGCCGAACGGGGAGAGCAACGGAGCTGGTCGACTCGTACGCGCGCGGATCCTCGGCGCCGACCGGGTGCGCCGGCTCGACCTCGGCCCCCTCGACCGGTTGGAGGGAGTCACATTCGCCCGCCAACTGGACTCGACACTCGATGAGCGGCGCGCTGAGGACATTTGGAGGAGGGCTGGGGGATCGCCATTTTGGCTGGAAGTACTCGCGTCGGGTGAGGACAGTGACGCCGATATCGCCACGATCGTCGCCCGTCGTGTGCAGCCTTTGCGTGCCGACGCGGCGAGCATGCTGGCCGTGCTGGCGATCGCCGGGCGTCCGACCCTCACCGAGGATGTTGCCGAGATCGAGCGGTGGCCAATGGTTCGTGCTGAGCACGCCGCAGCAGACCTGGAGGACCGCGGGCTGGTGTTGCACGCGGGGGGTTTGCTGTGGATCGCTCATGATCTGATCGGCGCCACCGTACTGAGGGCGATCCCGGCGGCCAGGGCTCGTCGACTTCATGGTCGCGTCGGAGCGTGGCTGATCGCGACGGCCGGAGACGACGAGCAGCTTCTGCTCGGCGCTCTCGAGCACCTGCGACGCGGTGGCGAGCCGGTCCTCGCACTCGCCGTGCGTTTGGCTGGTGGGTCGCGGCGCCGGTTGCTCGGCATCTCTGGGCTCGAGCAGCTTGCGACGATTCTTGACGAGGCACGTGCAGGGGATCCGCTAGCAGCGGAGTTGCGAGCGCGGTTGGCCCTGCTGGCGTCTGAGCTCGGCCAACACGAGGAGGCGCTGCGGCACTGGTCGGAGTGTGCTTCGGCACATGATGATCCTGTCGCCGCCGGGCGAGCGGCGCTCCACGCGTCCGAGGCGGCAATGGCGTTGTCTCGCCGTCACGAGGCCTGGCGCCACTGGCAGCGGGCCCACTCGGGAGACGGCGACGCGGCATTGGCAGTCGAGATTGACGCCCAGGAATCGGCGCTGCAATGGTTCCTGGAACACCGGCTCGCCGAGTCTCGCTCGGCGGCCGAGGCGGCACTCGTCGCCGGGCGCGAGCTCGCCGATCACAGCGGCGGGATCGACGCCTTGGCTGACACGGTCCGTCGGGCGTTGCTGTGCGCCCTCGGCGCGGCCACCGATAGTTCGCTCAGCCACGGTGACGTCGCCGCCATGTTGTCGTTTACCGAGGAACGAGCAGGCGTCGCCGCTGGCTTTGACGAACGGGTCCACCTCCGGGCGCTTGTTGACGGCGCCTTGGCCCTCCGGCTTCTCGGCCGTAATGCTGACGCCGAGGCGCGGCTGCGGCCGCTGTGGGACCGCGTCCGCCGGCACGTGCTGCCGCAGGCAACGCTGGAAGTGGGCGCACTGTTCGGAACCGTGCTTCGCTCACTCGGGCGTCTCGTCGAGGCCGAAGCCGTGGCTGCGGAATGCGCCCAGCTTGGGGTTCGCCTCGTCGAGTTCGGTCCGTCACGAGCCTTCGCAATCGCGTTGCCGTTCCAGATCGCCGTGTCGAGGGGCGATTGGCGCCGTGCTGTTCACGGTCTGCGTACAGCAGCGGCAACCGAGCCCGATCCGCACTACCGCCTGCAGGCCCACATGGAGCGGGCGGTGGCACTCGCGCTGGTCGAACCACTCGCTGCTGTCGACGAGATCGGCGAGGCCGTGTCCGCTTCACTCGCCGACGCCGAGGCGAGTCGATGTGAGCGTTGCATTGCTGAGGCGACGGCCCGTGGCGCCGAGGCACTGGCCCGCAGCGGCGATGTCACGGGTGCCCGTGCCCTGCTCGACTCCCTCGACACGCATCCGTCGGACGCCTACGGTGCGCTCTGTGTCCGGCGGGCCCGCGCCGTGCTCACGATCGCCGACGGACTCGACTCGGACGCGGTAGGTGCTGTCGAGGCAGTCATCGTCGATGCCGAACATCAGGGTCTGAATCTCGACGCCCTGTGGGCACGCCTCGACCTCGGAGCGCTGCTGTCGCGCAGCGACCGCGGCCGGGCGGTCGAGGTGATGCGCGCCGCGGGGGCTGACGCAGACCGACTGGGGGCGAGGACCGAGCAACATCTCGCCGAACGGTCGCTGCGCTCGCTGGGCGTGCGCACCTGGCGCCGAGGTGCCAGCGGCAACGGTGAGAACCAGGTGTCGGCGCTCACCGACCGCGAACGCGAGATCGCCGTGATGGTGAGCGCCGGGGCCACCAACCCCGAGATCGCCGCCGCCGTGTTCCTCTCCCGCAAAACCGTCGAGCGACACGTCTCGAACATCCTCGCCAAGCTCGGCATGCGCAACCGCGCCGAGCTGGCGGCTCTGTCCGCCGAACTCCGCGCCCAGCGTTCGGCATCCTGACCGCCGCTCTCCGTGCCCAGCACGGATTGAGGGAGTTCACCGATGAACCGACGGCCGCCGCGGCGTACCACAGCTCCTAGGACTCACAAACAAGGGAGCGAACCATGACCGACACCACCACGCCGAGCCTGGCGACCCACGTGACGCCGTGGCGTCGACGACTGCTGGCGACAACCCTCATCGTCGCGGCGGGAGCGGCCGCAGGCGCCGGCACGACAGGGCTGACGTCAGATGGCGGCCGCTACGGCGACTCGCCGGCCGGCGACACCAAAGACCACCCCAACTACGGACCCGTCGAAGGACCGCGAACCACCACCACGACCGACCCACCACGTGGACCGGCGATACCAAAGACCACCCCAACTACGGACCCGTCGACACGTGGACCGGCGATACCAAAGACCACCCCAACTACGGACCCGTCGACACGTGGACCGCCGATACCAAGGACCACCCCAACTACGGACCCGTCACACCGGCGAGTCACGCACCAAGAGGAGGATGACGATGCCGATTCCCAGTGCATGCCAACCGATCCAGAACGAGATCGACGCTCTCGAGCAGGAGCGGCAAGAGGCGTGGGCCGATGTGCAGCAAGCACTCGACGACGGCGACGCTCGCGCCAAGTGGGCTGCCGCAGCACGGGCCGCCGCCCTAACACGGCAACTTCAGGCCAGAGCGGATGCGCTCGAGGCCTGTGTCGTCGATAACGGCGGCCCGGTGCCGCTCGCGGCGATCTTCGCCGGCGCGTGCACCTTCACCGGTTCACACCAAGACCTCGTCGATCGTGGTCCATTCAACGTCCCGCTGCGACTTGGCCTGTGGTTCGACGCCCTGAGAACCAAAGTCATCATCAACCCACACCGCCAGCGCAGTGAGCGAAGACACGACCATCCGCGGTTGCAACCAGGTCAAGCAATCGCCGAATCTGTGCTGGTGTCGGAGCCCGGCCATCGGCGATCGGCAGTTCCGCATAGTCCAATCCGAGGGCGGTCAACTGCTGAGGATCGTCGTTGCTGAGGTCGGCACCACCGCCGGTGCGCATGTCGACCACCAGGGTCACGTCGCGCTCGGCGAGCTCGCGGTACTGCTCCGGCGATGTCTCACCGCCGACCAACAGCCGGTCGCCCACCACCCGCAAGTTCCTGATGTCGGGCCAGCCCTCGTGTACCCGAGGGTCCTTCCCGGCCATCCGCGCCGCCACACCAACGAGGAGAACGACAATGTTGACGGCGAGAAATGGGGCCAGCCAGCCGCCCACGACCAGACAGAACGGACGCAGCGGACGGGGGATCCGCTTCACTCCATCGACCGCCCGACGTGCCGTCACCAGACTGTTCCTGCGCTTTGCACGCAGACACGATGCCACGGGCCCAGGCGAACTCGTGGTCGATCGCGTGGTTCGATGACAGACGCGCGCGGATCCACGCTTGCCACCGTGTTCGCACGTACCGACGCGCCAGAACAACGCCACAAGCCCAGCGGCGCCCCCGCCCCGAACAATCAGGCATCCATCCACCGTGTGCCGTCTGTCACGGCCGCTGGCTGATCGACGCGTCATCGACGCCAGAGTCCTCGCTCTGTGCGGCGACAACGCTATGTGGCGCCCGCCCGCCGCTTTGGTCCACGTTGAGCCCGGAGTTGCGCCAGCAGGGTGGGTCAGCGTGTGCAAGTGCACCAACAACGTGCAACTGAATGGTTGCGCATCGATACGATGAGTGAATGACGACATTCCGTTTCGGCTCTCAAAGTTCAGTTGGAGCAGCACAAGGTGCGACCAGACTGCGCCGAGCCGGGCACGAGACGGCATGAGGCTCTTGGTCCTCGGCGGCACCGTGTTCCTCGGTCGCGCCGTTGCTCGCCACGCGGTCGAGGCGGGCCACGTCGTCACGTGTGCTGCCCGTGGTCTCTCCGGCGCCGTCCCCGAGGGCGTCCGATTCGTCCGGGTCGACCGTGACCGCCCTGGCGGTTTGTCCACGCTCGAGGGTCAGCAGTTCGACACGGTCGTCGACGTGGCCCGCCGTCCCAGCCACGTGCGCAGCGCGCTGACGGATCTGGGCGACCGCGTCGGGCATTGGACGTTCGTTTCGACCTGCTCGGTCTACGCGGACCATCGCACGCCGGGACAGCGGGCCGAGTCTGCACCCCTGCTCGCGGCGGCGCCGCCGGGGGTCGACGATGCTGAGGGCGAGCAGTACGGCCCGTGCAAGGTTGCCGACGAGGAGGCGGTCGTTTCATCGGGGCTGCCCGCGTTCGTCTGCCGGGCGGGCCTAATCGTCGGGCCGGAAGATCCAAGCGGCCGCTTCGAGTACTGGGTTGCGCGACTCGCCCGCGGCGGGGAGGTGCTCGCGCCCGGCCGGCCCGACGACCAGGTGCAGTGGGTCGACGTGCGCGACCTCGCCGCCTGGTTGGTGCACGCCGGCGAGACCGGCCAGACCGGGACCTACGACGGCATCGGCGCGCCGGTGCCGCGCAGCCAGTTCCTCGCCGCGGTCGCCGAGGGCGTCGGCGTGACGCCGAGGCTCACCTGGGTGGACCAGGACTTCCTCGCCGAGCACGGGGTGCAGCCGTGGATGGGTGAGCGGTCGCTGCCGATGTGGCTGCCGCTGCCGGACTACGCCGGGTTCATGACCCGCGACGTCTCGCCGGCGCTGCTGACCGGACTCTTCGCCAGGCCGCTGAGCGACACCGCACGGGACACGCTCGAATCGCTCCAGACCAACCCCGATCAGAAGCTCCGCGTCGGTTTGGACCCCGGCGACGAGGCAAGCGTGCTGCGTGCATGGCACGATCGGACAAGATGAGAAGAACCTCCGCGGTCTGGGCACGCAGCGAGGCGCTCACTGCCGAGACGCTCGGGAACGACTTCGTCTCCGCCTCCGACCATCCCGCCGGTGGACACCTGACGAACAAGACGTGGACGATGCCGACGTGGGTCGCGGCCTCGTTAGACAGCCACGAAAATTCGGCAGGCATTTTCGAGAGCGACCCTGCCGGAGCCCCTCGACGCGACGAGAAACCTCGCGACGCCTACTCCACTTCAATCAGGCACCTCCGGACCTGTCAACCTCGGCGTCTTTGATCGCGCTGCCAACCGTGATCATCGACGAAGCGCCGTCGACCGGCCGCTGTCGGCCCGGGCATCATTGGCCGACTGGAGGCTCCGCAACGGGTATTGCGTGACACCGCGGGGTGGCTGCGGGCGGACTATTCGAGAGACAGGTTGAGGTGCCGCAGCTACGGTCCGGCGGGTCCTGTCGGTGGCTTCACGCAATGGGGGAACCATGTCGCAACGTCGTGACGGCATCCTGCTCGCGGCGGGAGTGCCCTCGTCGCTTCAGGCGGGCTTGGCCGAGTCGAGCGGCGAAGCGGCCACGAAACGGTCACCGGCGCGAGTTGAGATTCGTGAGGAGCGAACATGACGTTTGCCAGTCCGCTGCCGTCGATCAGTCTTCCGGCGTCGCCGTTGACGCCCTACATCTTGGAGCGCGCCGGCCGGTTGGCCCACAAAGCCGCCTTCATCGACGGGGTCACAGGGCGGACGATGACATACGGCGACTTCGAAGACGCAGTGCGCCGTCAAGCGAGCGGTTGGCTCGAGGATGGGCTGGCGCAGGGCGAGGTCGTCGCCGTGATGGCACCCAACTGTCCCGAGTACGGCGTGATCTTTCACGCCGTGGCCCTGGCTGGTGGTGTTCTCACCACGGTCAACCCGACATACACACCGGGCGAAGTTCATCACCAACTCGTTGACTCGGGCGCGACGCGTCTGGTGACGATCCCAATGTTCCTCGAAACGGTCACGACTGCGATCGCCGACTCGGAAGTCAACAAGGTGTACGTCATCGGTGATGCCGACGGCTATGCGTCGATCGCTGCGCTGGCCGGGACGCCGCTCGTTGAACAGGTGCCGGTCGATCTCGACGACGTTGTCGTGCTGCCCTACTCGTCGGGCACGACCGGTCTGGCGAAGGGCGTCATGCTCACACACCGCAACCTCGTCTCGAACATCGAGCAGGCACTCGCCGCGGTCACGCCGCACGAAGACGACGCCTTCGTTGCGGTACTGCCGTTCTTCCACATTTACGGGATGCAGGTGATCATGAACCTGGGCCTCCGCGCTGGTGCCACGATCGTCACGATGCCCCGGTTCGATCTCGAACAGTTCCTGTCGTTGCATCAGGAGCATCGCCTCACCCGGGCGTTCGTCGCCCCGCCGATGGTCGTCGCCCTGGCCAAGCATCCCGTCGTCGACAACTACGACCTGTCGACGTTGCGGTGGATCCTGTCCGGCGCGGCGCCGCTATCAGCCGACCTGGCGATCGAGTGCGGCCAGCGGCTTGGATGCGAGGTCGTACAGGGCTACGGCATGACCGAACTGTCACCGGTGAGCCACGCCACGCCGTCGGGCATGTTCAAGCCCGGCTCGGTCGGCGTCACGGTCCCGAACACCGAGGTCAACATTGTCGATCCAGTGACGCAGTCGCCGCTTGGTGTCGACCAGGACGGCGAAGTCTGGATCCGTGGTCCACAGGTGATGAAGGGATACTTGAACAACGAGTCCGCCACGAAGAGCACGATCGACGATGACGGTTGGCTGCACACCGGCGACGTCGGCCACATCGACGCCGACGGACACCTCTTCATCGTCGACCGGCTCAAGGAGCTCATCAAGTACAAGGGCTTCCAGGTACCACCCGCCGAGCTCGAGGCGCTGCTGCTCACGCACCCCCAGGTCGCCGATGCCGCCGTGATCGGGCTCCCCGACGACGAGGCGGGCGAGATCCCCGCCGCATACGTCGTGCTCCAACAGGGCCAGGCGGCCACGGCCGCCGACATCCAATGGTTCGTCGCGGACAAGGTCGCGAGCTACAAGCAGATCCGGAAGGTCACCTTCATCGATGCGATACCGAAATCCGCCTCGGGCAAGATCCTTCGCCGCGTCCTACGCCACCAAGCCATGCAATAGAGCCGCCTGCGAACGAGCCGAGACCCCCGATTCTGAAACTGTGGACGCCCAGTTCGGTACTTGGTTCAGCGGTCGGTGCCGTTGGGGATGGTCGGAGCGTGGTCAGTCGGCTCGGCGGTGAGGGATGGCCAGCGAGGTCACACCAAGCCCGACCAGCAGGCCGCCCTCGACGAACCGGCTGCGCCGTCGCCGTGCCCCATCGCGCCGCAGCCAGCGGCCGAGTTGGGCGCTGGCGAGCGCGTACACGCCGTCGCTAGCGATGCCCAACACGATGAACAGCAAGCCCAGGATCAAGGTCTGTGTCCATACCGGTCCGCGGTCTGGATCGATGAACTGGGGTAGGAAGGCGAGAAAGAACAAGGCCGTCTTGGGGTTGAAGATGTTGACGACGATCCCGTCCACGTAGAGCCGGCGCAGCCCGCGCCGCACGAAACCAGACCTGCTGTCAGAGTTCGCACGCCCGGCGATGGTGCGAATGCCGAGATAAATGAGGTAGACCGCGCCGACGACCTTGACCACGGTGAACGCCGTCGCCGAGGCGACCACTAAGGCGGATAGTCCGGCGACCGCGGCGAGGACGTGAACCACGCTGCCGGTGTGGATTCCGAGCAGCGAGACCAGGCCGGCCCGCCGGCCTTGCGCCGCGGCCCGCGCCGTGATGTACAGAACGGCCGGGCCGGGAATCACCAGCAGGGCCAGCGCCGTGAGGGTGAACAGCGGCAGAACCGACAGCGAGGGCACACCTCGACGCTACGGGCCGCCGGCACACGACACGCCGCCGATTTCAGTAGCCGGCCAACATCGCAGCCGTGGCGAAAATGGCGAGAGACTAGCGATTCAGGCAACTCGCCGTCGTCGACCACATGCGGCCAACGTTGGCGCCCCGAACATCAGCACCGAACGCCGAGATCAGGAACGACGCAGACGCGCTCCTCACGGCATCTCGTCGCTCCCGATTGTGTGGTGGCTGAGGGGTGTGGGGCGAGTCGCGTCATGGTCGGCTCAGCAGCCGGCAGAGTCAAGCAGGGCGAGGAACTGGCCGGAACCGATGACGGTGGCGCCGGCGTCCTCGACATCGCGCCGCAGCGCCCGATCTGAGGTCACTACCGTCGCATCCGGAAGCTTGGAGACGATCTCACGGATCAGGTCATCAGCCGCGTCGCGACCTCGCCGAGTTGCGTAGCGCACGGTGATGCCTTCGTGATCGCCCTCGGCCAGGTCCGGCTGTGTCATGTCCAGCACAAGCGTCGCACGCTCGCCGAGGCATTGCAGACGAGCGAGCAGTCGCCGCACGGCGGCTGGACGGTCACGCCACCAGCCGTCGGCCACCGCGCCGATCACATTGTTGCCGTCGACCACAAGGATGCTCGTAGCGTTGCGTGCCCGACCAGTCACAGCCCGGAGCGATGTAAGCGCCTGACTCGCCCGGCCATCGTGCCCATCAGAACGCAACACAACGGCCCGATGTGTCCGACGACCGCGCCCTCGTGCTCGAAGTGTGGCGCTCCAGCCTGCCTCGCCGATGAAATTTCTCGCAAGAACTGTCTCGTCGAGTGATCCTCGTTCGTTGTCATGATGAGCAAGCATCGCGATTGGAGAGGTGATATGCGAGTTGTCATCAGTGAGTTCATGAGCCTCGACGGCGTCGTGCAGGCCCCCGGCGGCGCGACCGAGGACACCAGCGGCGGCTTCCAGCACGGTGGCTGGTCGATGAAGTTCTTCGACCCTGACATCATGGGTGCAGTCGTCGAAGGATTCGCCGAGCAGAACGAAGTCCTGCTCCAGGGGCGGCGGACCTATCAGGTGTCGGCCGAGGCGTGGCCCGGCCGAACCGGCGGGTTCGCCGACTGGATCAACGCAGCACAGAAGTACGTCGTGTCAGACACCCTGACCGACGAGGACGTGGCGGCCTGGACGCCCACCACGATCATCCGCGGTGCCGATCTGGTCAAGGACGTCTCCGGGCTGCGCGCCCAACGCGGCGGCGACGTCTACGTCTACGGCAGTCTGACCGTCGCACGCTCGCTGCTTGCCGCCAACCTCGTCGACGAGCTCGTCCTCATGATCGAGCCGATCACGCTGGGCGGCGGCAAAACGCTGTTCCCCACCGACAGCGCGGCCCGTGAGTTCGAGCTGACGTCCGTCGAGACCGCGAGGACCGGCGTGCTGGTCTGCCGCTACCACCCCATCTCGGCCGGCTGAAGGAGAAAGCATGAGCACCGACACGACGCGCACGGTCCGGACCGGGGAGCGCCGCGACCAGCCACTGACCAGGTTGTCAGCGGACAACCCCGGAATCGACGCCGGATCGGACGGAGTTCAACGCGATGAGCACTTCGCGCCCGGATCCGTTTGCGCCCATCGGCGATCTGATGGGCGATCCGCGCACGTACGGCGCGTGTTGCTCATGGCGTGTTCACGGGCCGCCGCATTGGACCCGTCATCGGGCCCGGCCCGTGCCCCATCCGGAGCGTCAGCAACTGCCGGCGCCGTGCATGAGCGAGGGGAGACCCGGTCAACCATCCGTAGCCGTCAGGTAGTGCGAGGAGCGGCCACCCTGCTGTTCCTCTCTCCGCAGTAGTCTCGCCGTGGTGGTCGAGGTCCACCGGCTGTCGCGTCGCGATGCGCGCCGCATCGCGGTGCGGGCTCAGTTGCTCGATGCCGAGCGACCACGCGGGATGGTCGACGTGGTACGCCGCTTGACGATGGTGCAGATCGACGTGACGAGCGCGGTCGCGCCGAGCGCCGATCTCGTGGCGTGGAGCCGCCTCGGGCAGGAGTACCGGCTCGGTGACCTCGAGGACGCCGTTGATCGCCAGGAGCTGATCAGCCTGCAGGGAGTGATCCGGCCGCCGGAGGACATCGCCCTCTACCGCGCCGAGATGGAGGACTGGAGCACCGGCAACGTCGAGGGCTGGCGGCTGGGCAACGTCCGGTGGGTGCGCGACAACGACGCCTGCCGGCGTGACATCCTCGAGCGCTTGCGGGCCGACGGTCCGTTGACCGCACGCGACCTGCCCGACACCTGCGCGCGGCCGTGGCGGTCGAGCGGGTGGAACAACAACCGCAACGTGACGCTGTTGCTCGAACAGATGGTGCTCCGCGGTGAGGTCGCCGCCGCCGGTCGCAGCGAGGGCGGCAAGCGGCTGTGGGATCTCGCCGAGCGGATCTACGGCGACGACCCGCCGGTGCAGGCCGACGAGGCGCGGCGGATCCGCGACGAGAAACGGCTCGGTGCGCTGGGGGTCGCCCGCGCCCATGCCACCGACTGCCCGGTCGAGCGCAACGATGTCGGCGACTCCGGCGAGCCGGCCGTGATCGAGGGCGTCCGCGGCGGGTGGCGCGTCGACCCGACGCAGCTCAGCCAACCGTTCGCGGGACGGCTCGCTCTGCTGTCGCCGCTCGACCGTCTCGTCTACGACCGCAAGCGCATGGCGGAGCTGTTCGAGTTCGACTACCAGCTCGAGATGTTCAAGCCGAAGGCGAAGCGGCGCTGGGGCTACTACGCGCTGCCGATTCTCTCCGGCGACCGCCTCGTCGGCAAGGTCGACGCCACCGCCGAGCACAAGGCAGGCGTGCTGCGCGTCGACGCGATCCACCGCGACACCGACTTCACCAAGGCCCAGGACGCCGACCTCGACCGCGAGCTGCGCGACCTCGCCGCCTGGCTCCAGCTCGACCTCGCCGTCGCCTGACCGTTCCGTCGGGATGAAGGCATCGCGCACACAACTCGCTTGCCTACTAGTGTGCTAGCACACTAGCATCAGGGTGTGGATGAGGAGGTCAAGCAGTTCAACGTGTACCTCCCGGTCTCGCTGATCCGCGACGTCAAGCACCTCGCTGTGGACACCGAACAGTCGCTCTCCGCGCTCGCCACGGAGGCCCTGCGCAGCTACCTCGCCCACGCCCGGCGCCGCCGAAACGTCGACACCAAGGAGCAACCATGACCACCAACGGAATCGAGCTGCTGTACCTCGAGACCCACAACTGGGGCAAGAGCGTGGCGTTCTGGCAGACGCTCGGCTTCAAGCTCGAGTTCGAGACCGACCACCACAGCGGCGTCCTCGTCGCGGCCAACGGCACCCGCATCTTCCTCGCCGAGCAGGCCGTCGACGATCCTGTCGGAATCGACATCCACCTCGGCGTCACCGATGCCGACGCCTGCCGGCCCGGACCACCGGTGGAACTCGTGCGGCCGTTCACGGCCACCCACTGGGGCACCCAGGTGATGACCGTGCGCGATCCCGACGGGCGGCTGTTCCGGCTCGAAGCGCCCGCCGACAGCGACGAGACGGTGACTACATGACGAACATGGCTCGCCTCGAGCAGATCGTCGCCAGGTTGCCCGACGCCGAACGAGTCGATGTCGCCGAGTGGGGCGATCACCCGACGTTCCGGGTGCGCGGCAAGAGCTTCGTGTTCTGTGACGCCGACGCAGCCCACCTCACCGTGAAACTCTCCAAGGACGAAGCCGAAGCCGTCGTCTCCACCGACCCGCGAGTCGAGCCGGCCGGCTACGGGCTCGGTCGCCACGGCTGGATCTCCGTCACACTCGACCAGACGCCCGACACCGAGGAGTGGCAAGAGCTCGAAGAGTGGGTCCGCACCTCCTACACGCTGGTCGCGCCAAAACGGCAGGCCAGGATCGTGCTCGACGAAGACGCCGCGTCCACCTGAGATCGCGGCACGACTCGGGCGACGCGAACGGCCCAACCACACCCACGGGCATCACCGCATTCGCTTCGCAGAGGGGGTACGTCATGTCGGCGCTCCGATGAGTGCTGCTGGCAGTGACGGTGGTGTGCGGTTGTCGCCGTGGCGGGTAGACAGCTGATGGTGTCACCGCCTGTGTTCTTCGCCGTTGATGAAGCGACGGCTGACTTGACTTCTGATGATCGCGTTTGGCCGACGCAATCGTGGCGGCCGATTACGAGGTGATTCCGGTGATCTGGGGCGGAGCGATCGCCGCTTCTGCAACGCTGGTGATCCGGTCGCATCTCGATCGCCCGCGCGGTGCAGTGGCAACGTCGCCACAGCCTGAATCTGCGACGGTGTCGTCGAGGCGCCGCGCCGGTTGGCCGGGTCGGGACCGTTTCCAGGCACGCTGGCGCCAACCGCGAGCCACACGTATACGCAGCGGCAGCACACGCTGACTGGAGGTCGATCGATGGTTGATGTCGTACTGAAGCGCTTCGAGCAGCCCGATGAGATTCGGGAGTTCGCTAACGGAAGGCTCGAGATCGTACGACTGGGCGATTTCACTCTCGGCCGAGCTAGCTACGAGCCGGGGTGGAAGTGGTCCGACCACGTCGGACCGGATACGGGATCTTCGCGTTGCGCTGTTGAACACATCGGACTGGTCGTGTCGGGTACGGCGACGGCGGCCTTCGACGACGGCCACGTCGTCGAGTTGCGCGCAGGCGACCTGTTTCACATTCCACCCGTGCCTCACGACAGTTGGGTTGTCGGCGACCAGCCGTACGTCTCGATTCATCTCCTCGGCGCCGACGAGTACGCGACCTAGCTGCCCACAGCGCACGGAGCCGCCCGAACCGTCACACGGAGTGAGCGACACTCTTGGCTGCGCCGCGACCCGCTCCGAACAGCATGTCGTTGCGGAGCAACTATCGAGGCGCTCGACCTTCACAGGGTCCGCACCATTGGCAGAGCGGCCACGGTGTCGGCTGCTGTGGCGCAACGACGACATCGGCCAGGCTGCTGTGGCGCTGAGCGACAGCGACACCGAGATCGTGCTCACGACCCGTCACCGCTACAAGCCGAACTGGCTTGTCGAGGACGTCGCCGAGGCCGCAGCGCTGTTCGAGGCTGCGGGCGGACGCGTCCTCTCGCCAACCCTCGACATCCCGGTTGGTCTTCGCACGCGAACGCCAGCACCGAACGTCGACGCCGATCGCCAACACACGGCGCCAGAACCCAAGCAGGCATGCAGTTTGCACCTGCAACCATCCGATGTCGGGCCATCGAGGACGCGCGCCGGGGTTACTCGGACGCGGGCGCCGGATACGCCGTGCGCGCCTGTCAGGCGCCCCACGGGTTTGCCGCCGGCCCTTGCGGGTACCGCAGGTCATGACCAACGAAGAGCACTTGGAGAACACTGTTCAGGAGCTGGGCGACGATGACGACTCGTTCGACGTGTATCTGCCGGTCTCACCTGTTCTGGATGGAGAAGGTGCCACGCACGTGGCCCGAATGCGAGGAAATGAGGCCGGATTCGTTGAGGTCCTCGCCGGCTTCGTGGCGACCGGTTCAGACCTATCCGAGCCGCTGCGGTCGCCGGTCGATGAGGCTGACTTGGACCGAGTGAAGTTCACCCTGGAAGGGTTGGGTGCAGCGCACGTCGAATCGATCGAGCAGCTCGAGAATTGACAAGCGACTGATCGGGTTCAGTCCCGGCGGTAATGACGTCATCGAACTGCCGGCACCCGCAACCCGCGCCAGAATCCTCACCCCGAACGGCGGCGGCGGCGCCCTCGCGACCCGCCCGGAACAGCATCTACACACGTCGGATCCGTGGTGTGATCGGGCGTCAGCACGCCTTCCAGGGACGGAGCTTCTCGGGGTTGCGTATTGCCCAAACGTGCTTGATCCGGTCGCCTGCGATGTGGAACGCGCACACCGTCACGGTGATTCCGTTGTGCTGGGCGACCAGGCCCGGCTGGCCGTTGACGGTACGCTCCAGGATCGTCAGGTCGGGTAGCTTGGCGGCGATGTCGACGTAGGCGTGGGCGATCTGCTCGGCACCTTCGATTGGGCGGAGCGCGGCGGTGGCGAGGCCGCCGCCGTCGGCGATCGCCGTGGCGTCGGGGTCGAGGAGGCCGATGAGGGCGTCGATGTCCTTGGCTTCCCATGCCTGCTTGAAGTCTCTGACAATGTCGGCTTGCCGGGCAGTCGGCGTCGCGGCGGGCTGCGACGCGCGGATGCGGCGCCTGGCCGACGAGGCCAGTTGGCGGCATGCCGCTGGCGTACGGCCGACGATCTCGGCGACTTCGATAAAGGAGTAGCGGAAGACATCGTGAAGGGTGAACGCGACGCGCTCGGCTGGGGTCATCGATTCGAGCACGACGAGGAAGGCCATGTTGATCGACTCGTCGAGGGTGACGCGATCGGCCGGGTCGACCGCGGTGCCACCTGGCAGCCGGGTGATCCACTCCGAAGGTTCGGGCAGCGGCTCGGGGATCCATTCGCCCACGTAGCGCTCTCGCCTGGCCCGTGCCGAGCCGAGCAGATCGAGGCAGATGCGACTAGCGACCGTCGTCAGCCAGGCGCCGGGAGATTCGATGACCTCCTGCTGTGGTTGGGACATGGCGTACCAGCGGACGTAGGTCTCTTGTACGACATCCTCGGCATCGCCCAGGGAGCCGAGGAGCCGATAGGCGAGATTGATCAGCCGACGCCGTTCGCTCATGATCGCGCTCAGCTTCGGATCGGGCCGGCGGTGTCCTGGCCCGGATCGGGTGGTCATGGTTTCGGCGGCTCTCTCGGCTGCATCTGCCCTCACTCCCATTTCGACGAGACATCGCACCGAACTGTGAGGTTTGGCACTCGCCTCACAACTCCGGCGGCTGCGTCGTCGTACCGCTGAGACGAACACCATCCAACGACTGGAGATCAATCATGGATGCTCGCTTGAACTTCTTCGACAACCCTGTCGGGCTCAAAGCCGTAAAGCACATCGTGTCGGCAAGCAAGGTCGTCAATGACTCGGCCCTGCCGGCCACGACGCGAGAACTGGTGAGGATGCGCGCCAGCCAGATCAATGGCTGTGGTTTCTGCCTCGACATGCACACGAAGGACGCGGCCCACGCCGGGGAGACCTCGACGCGCCTGAACCTGGTCGCGGCGTGGCGCGAGGCCACGGTGTTCACCGACGCCGAGCGTGCTGCCTTGGAGTTGGCCGAGCAGGGCACGCGCATTGCCGACGGGGCCGGTGGTGTCACCGACGAGGTCTGGGCGAACGCCGCCAAGCACTATGACGAGGACCAACTCGCCGCGCTCGGTGTGCGCCATCGCCGTCATCAACGCGTTCAACCACACGAACGTGATCCTCCAGCAATCTGCTGGCGACTACCGGCACGGTCAGTTCGAATAGCGATCGGATACCTGGCGACCGGATTGCCAGCTAACAACAGACGAGGTACTCATGTCCAACACCATTCCACAAACAGGACGAGTCGTGACCCCTGCCGCCGGTCGGTACCGGCTCGACCCTGCCGGCTCGTCAGTCACCTTCCGAACCCGGCATCTGTTCGGCCTCGCCGGCGTCTCAGGGTCGATGCCCATCGTCAACGGCGACATCGTCGTGGACCCCGCTGTCCCACACGCCGACGTAACGGTGACTTTGGACGCGACATCGTTCACGACCGGGAACAAGAGGCGTGACATCGACGTTCACAAGGCCAAGTTCCTCGACGTCGAGAAGCACCCGGAGTTCACCTTCCGGGCAAGGACCCTCCGCTTGTCCGACGCCGGCTGGTCACTCGACGGCGAGCTCTCGGTCGTGGGTGTCACTCAGCCGGTGACGCTTGCGATCCGCTCGGTCGAGACACGCGGTGGAGGATTCCGCACGGTAGCCACGACCCGCATCGATCGGTACGCCTTCGGCGTGACCACAGGGAAGGGCATGGCCGCCCGCTACCTCAATGTCGAGCTGACGGCCGTCGCCCAACCCGCCTAGCCGTCCGTCGCCTCAAGAGTCGGTTCCTGCCGGCCCCCGCCGGGATTGACGACGGCGGCCGCCACGGGATCACACGTTCAAGAAGCTCGAGCGAT
Source organism: Ilumatobacteraceae bacterium (assembly GCA_963732335.1). GTDB lineage: Bacteria > Actinomycetota > Acidimicrobiia > Acidimicrobiales > Ilumatobacteraceae > Desertimonas. Next base: position 348,315 of record CAVSZO010000063.1, read on the forward strand.
GAGCGCTGGTGCGCTGACTTCGGCGTATCTGGAGGGTTGGAGGCGAGGATGCCGGCCATTGCGGCGTACGTCGAAGAGCATCCGCCCGGCGCTTCCTGATCATCGAGGTTCCCTCTGTGTCAACCTCCGAGCGCTGGCATATTTCGAGACGTGGCCGACGGCCGTCCGAGGGAGGTTGCAGGGTGCGGGAGGCTGCTGGCAGGGTGGTCGGCATGGTGATCGAGGTGCGCCCGGCGACCGAGTTCGAGGACGTGAAGACGATGCTCGGACCCAAGCGGCCCGATGCGAACGTGTGCTGGTGCCTGAGCTATCGGCTGATCTCCTCGAAGGAGAACCGCGAACTCATCGGGCCCACCCGGGGCGAGCGGGTGCAGCAGCTCGTGAGGCAGACCCCGTCGCCCGGAGTGCTCGCGTACGACGGCGATGCTGTGGTCGGCTGGGCCGCCGTACACCCGCGCGCCGACACGAGCTTCGCCCGCAACCGCAAGATCCCCCACGTCGACGACCTCGACGTGTGGTCCGTGTGGTGCATCCGCGTGCGGCCGGGCCACCGCGGTAGGGGCATCTCGCACCATTTACTGGCGGGAGCCGTCGAGTTCGCTCGCGCCCACGGCGCCCCTGCGATCGAGGGCTACCCGATCGACAACAAGGGGGTGAAGATCGACCTCACGATGGCTTACGTGGGCACCAGGAGCCTGTTCGAGAAGGCCGGGTTCACGAAGGTGGCCGACACCGACTCGGTGCTGGACGGCTTCCCGCGCGTGCTCATGCGGCTCGACTTGCGCTGAGCGGCCAGGCGACGACGAGGAGCGTGCATCAGTTGCCGTCGCGCCGCTCCGGAAGACGCAGAACGACGAAACCGATTCACCACTTGGTCATGCGTCGCAAGGAATAAGCAACCCGTGACCGGCGGTTGCTCCAGAACATGAGTGCCACCGCGTTCGACCCGCAGACGCTGCTCAGGGATAGTCGGCTCGGGGTCCTCGCCACGATCAAGTCCGACGGCCGGCCCCAGCTCTCGCCGGTCATGCCGTACTACGACAGTGCGGCCAGCGTCATCTACGTGTCGACGAGCGACGGAGCTGCCAAGACTGCCAATCTGCGCCGGGACTCACGAGCCAGCCTCGAAGTCACCAGCCCAGACGGGCGGGCGTGGGCGACCGCTGAGGGCACGGCCACACTCACCGGGCCAGGAACTGACCCGAGCGGCCCAGAGGTCGAAGCGTTGGTGAACTACTACCGCATCGCCGCCGGCGAGCACCCCGACTGGGACGAGTACAGATCCGTCATGGTGTCCGACCGTAGGGTGCTCATCACCATGATGGTCGAAAGAGTGTACGGCGCCGCGATCAGCTGACCGGGTATCGAGCGAGCGCTTTCGGCCGAGCCGCAACAGCATATAGTTGCGGCTGCAATGATCTGCAGGTTCGGTGGCAGACGGGGTGGCCGCCTGGGCGTCGTCAGTCTCATTGGTCGATCACCGGCCACCAACGTCATCACCGCAACCAAAGAGTTCGGGACCGGCCCGCGAACGTGAATTCGTCGCAGCATTTTGGTCGTTGGCGGCATCGTTGTACATGTGGAGTGCTTGTCGGCAGAGGCGGAGATGCAGGCGCCATGTGACGCCAGCACCGTGGCCGTACTCCCGCCGATGCCGACGACGTCGAAGTCTGGGACCATTGCGTGGCCACCGTCAAGCAGGTCGTCGCTGAGCGTGTCGACGAGATGAACGTCACCTTCTACGACCCCGTAACCCAGCGGCCGACTGCGTCGAACCCGCCATTCCAACTCGGCGACCCCGTCGCGATCGACGAGCAAACTGACGTCGCAGCACCATCGGCCAGCGAGCCGCCGATCATGTGGCGCATGGCCTGGCTGCGCGACGGCGCGGGGCGCCTGGACAGAGGCCCTCTACCTGCACGAAGTCGTGGGGTGGCATTTTCCCACGCCACGTGCAGATTGTGACCGCGAAGAACACGTTCGACGGCACCTCGTCTCCGCCCGCTGCCGTCAGGGTTGAGGCTCGTGTTGCGGGCAGTACTCGGATCCCCGCACCGCGCCAGCCCGGCACGGTTTGCCGGCCTTGGTCGTGCCTCGGCACCGGTTCGATACCCGCCCGACTGCGCCTCCATCTGAATGTGGTCCACAGAATGGTGACCCGTCCATCGCGCCATTCCGGCATGGTGACCCGTCGCGCTTTGACGCTGCACATGTCCGGCTCCGGACGAGGCCAGTCATCGGGTCGACGATCGGCGCCACGACGGTCACTCTCGTCGACGGCGTCCGAGGTCCCGCCGGTCCAGCCCGGCCGGACCGTTGGCGACCGTCAACCCATCGACCATGCCGGCAGTCCGCGCACACGTAGTCAGGCTGAGAGCGGCTCATCTCGCCCATCGCCTTCCGCGCCCGGTTGTCCCACCATTGGTGGCCACCGCAGGTCCGGCACTGGCCCAAGTGCTCGCCAGTGGCCATACGGTCCATCGAGCTGAGCGGAGGAAGCGACTTGGAGGGCACACGGTCGGGCTGCGCCGCGGTGGACGTTGGTTCGTGCTGCCACTTCTCTGCGGGCCTGCTGGGCACCATTTGAGCCTATGAGCCGTCATGGCGCGCACCCAACGAAGCTCCCACCGCTGTGTCGGAGCCCAATTGCAGCCGCCCAAGGTCATCCGGTCACGACACGTCGGGACGAGTGCTCCGTCGGCGAGCCCGTCGATGCGGGTCCGCCCACACGGTCGTCGCCGCGGCCTGCAGATGGCGCTGCAGCGCCGTGATGATCCAACTCGGATGGAGGCTGAAGGCGCGCTCCCCTGCCGCTTCACCGACTCTGTCGAGATGCCTGCGAACGACACCTTGGCGGTCTTCGTGTGCCCGCAGGCGATCCACGTGTCGTAGCCGCGCTCGAACAACACGTCGTCCCAGCCCATCACTGTTCAGGTTCGTGGTCGACGCGTACCTTGGCGCCCTGACGACGGGTGATTAGCGAAGGTGCCCAGCACGACGATCCCGAGCGCCACGGGGAGCATCGCCCGTGCGCGTCGACCGTCAAGACTCAACGTCGCCGGAACAGCCGCGTCAGTGACTTCCGCGTTGGGTGTGACGGCGCGGGCAGGGCACCGGGTACGTCGAAGCTGAGCTGATCCTCGTAGCACCACCACCAGTCCTCCTCCGGCTCAAACGAGCGGATGACCGGATGGTCCGGGTGCGCATGCCAGTGCGCCGTAGCGTGACGGTTGGGCGAGCTGTCGCAGCACCCGACGTGGCCGCACGTCATGCACAGCCGCAGGTGATTCCACCGAGCGCCAATGCGTAGGCAGTCCTCGCAGCCCTGACTCGAGGGCACGACGTCGTTGACCACGTCGAGATGGCTGCAGGTGGTTGCCACGGTCCTGCTCCTTTCGGGCGCGCCTCGTGGAAGATGCTGCTGCCACGATGAATCATTTCCAACCTGACCCGCCAGTGCCGGGTTCTTTCGTCCGGGTCGACGTGAGGCGAACCTGGTGAGGTCGCCGTCGTCTTGCACGGCTCTGGCGCAGGCGGGAGTCGAGACGGTCGTCGCGACGATCAGTCGACTCGGTGGTGTTCACAGAGTCGACGGTGATGGCCGTACATTGCGGCGATGACGACTGCTCTCAGGCATGGCAAGGCGTTGCGTCCGCTGGCGCGCTGTGTTGGTCGACCCGGTTCCCGAACGGCGAGGCGTCGGGTGATGGCGTGAGACGATTCGAGGGACGTAGGGCGTTGGTCACCGGCGGGGGGCACGGGATTGGCCGCGCGTGCGTGCGACGGTTGGCCGCCGAGGGTGCAGCGGTGGTCGTCGCCGATCTTGACTACGACGCCGCGACGACGGCGACGGCTGAAATGAGCGGATCGGGATCACGAGGGATCGCGGTCAGGTGCGACGTCACAGATGGGAGCTCGGTGAAGGAGGCCGTGCGCGAGTCAGTGGCGAGCTTTGGCGGACTCGATGTGCTGGTCAACACTGCCGGCGGCGACGCGATGCCGCCCGAGCCCGACAACCCCGACGACGCTCACTGGGCGAGGATGCTGGACTTCAACCTGATCAGTGTGGTGCGCTGCGTCCGTGCCGCCCTGCCGCAGCTGCTCAGAGCACCCTCCGGCGCAAGCGTGGTGACCATCGGATCGATCAACGGCTTGGTGGCCGCTCGCAGCGAGCCGTACTCCGCGGCAAAGGCTGGACTTCAGAACCTGACCCTCAATCTGGCAGCCCGCTACGGGGCACACGGCGTCCGGTTCAATCTCATCGCACCGGCAACGATCCGGACGAGGGTGTGGGACAGCCAACCCGACGAACTGCAGCGCCTGACGCCGCTGTACCCGCTGGGTCGAATAGGAACGCCTGACGACATCGCAGCGGCGGTTGCCTTCCTCGCCTCGGACGACGCCGCCTGGATCAGCGGTATCACCCTGCCCGTCGACGGTGGTCTCCTCGCATCCGGCCCGATCCGCTGGTAGCAGCCGCGGCGGTATCGCGGTAGTCGGACACCCGCGGGGCGCAGCCTCACTGGGCATTCTGGGCGTCCTCAGTCTCATTGGTCGATCACCGGCCACCAACGTCATCACAGCAACCAAAGAGTTCGGGACCGGCGCAGCATCGATCGCGGCATCGACGGTGCAGATCGGCACTGGCGTGCGCTCCAGCAGTCATGGCCTGTCCATCGGCGTCGAGGATCCCTCGCGTTCGCCCTCCGTGACTGACACTGAGCCAACAGAGGGCCGAAGGGGGTCGATTCGCGCCGCCGCGGCTGTGTGGGCAGCGCGCTGCCACCGGTGGTAGACGATGATCGAGGCGGTGCCGGCAACAATGCCGGCGGCGATGGCCACGCCGATCGGGGCGTCGAGCACGGCGACCGCCAACGTCACCGCGCTCCCGCCGACCACGGCGTTGAGCACGGCGATCATCATCGCCAAGGTGAAGTACAGCTGCCACCGCGACAGGCGGGCCATTCCGGCATTGGCGAGCACTCCGAGTGGATCGTCGTTGGCGTCGAGCATCACGTAGCCGGAGTTGTCGCCGATCACACTGAAGTAGTACTGACGGATGCGGTTGATCGCCCGGCCCAGGAAGATGTCCTCGATCGAGTTCTGAACCAGGCGCACGAATGTGAACAGGCCGAGGAGGTACAGGGTGGGCAGGATGACGAGGGCGAAGCCGTTGAAGGTGTCGCGGTCCTCGCCCCCGCGGCCGACGAATCCGAGGGCGACGAGTCCGCTGGAGACGGCGCCGACATAGAGCGCCGAGCGGGTCCCGCTCTCGGATACTGTCGAGCCACGACCGCCTTGCAGGGCGAAGTGCTCGGTGGTGAGCACGGTCAGTACAGCCTGGCGGTCAGGGTGGTCGGTGGTAGTCATGACCACCAGTCTCTGCCACGTCATTGGCCACGATCCGGTCGATTGCGGTTGTGGCCGAGTCGAGCCCTCGGACGATCGCGTCGCCGGGTGGATCCGAGGCCTCCTCAGCCCACACCGTCGACCACCGGTCACCCCGGGAGATCACGCGTGCCATTCAGCTCCCGTCTCAGCGACAGCCGGGGCGGACCTCGACGCGTCAGCTGTGCATCGTCGCGGCGGTGACCCCTGATTGCCTTCGCCACCAAAATGGCTTGCCTCGCCACGTCTTGCGCCGTATGTTGCGCCGACCCGATCGGCGCGATCGGGCGGCGGCGGAAAGGGCGGATACACCGTCGCTGTGATGTCGTGGGGAACCGGTGCCGGTGAGGCACCAGGCGGCGGAACCTAGGGCCGCCGGCACCGGTTCAACCCGCCGACCAGGGTGCCACATAGGCGTCAATCACACGAAGCTTCGTAGTCGGCTTGAACCCACAAATTCACGGCAGCAACGCCACAGATGATCAGCTGAGACCACAGAACTCCACGAGTGTGCTCCGCCATGATCGGGATCTAATGATCTGCACGAGGCCGATGACAAGGATCGCCACCCCTGCCAGCACCATCACCGCTTACACCACGGCGAGCATCCCGACCCAACTGAACCGAAGTCGATGTGATCATCGAAGCGAGTCCTTATCGGGCATTCCGCGTCAGGCTGCCGCGGTCGATGTCGCCGCGCTGTTGAGCCACAGCTCTTCGATGATGCGGACGCCAACGAAATCGGCCACTACGTCGTCGTTGTTCGTGAGGACGACGACGGTGTCGCCGGTGCTGGGGTCGAAGGCGGCAAAGGACGTGTAGCCGAAGATCCCGCCGTTGTGGCCGTAGAAACGTGTTCCAGATTGGTGGTCGAGAACGCCGAGACCAAGCCCGTAGCCGTCGGGTCCAGCCTCCGTCATCTCGCCCAGCGCATCGGGCGAGACCAGCCTGCCGGCGAACAACGCGTCGAAGAAGGTGGCCAGTTCGCCGGTCGTCGAGGTGAGCGACCCCGCGGCCCAGGCGGCGGAGGCGATCGAGTCGTAGGCGGCGTCGGGGTCTCCGTCGAACTCCGCGGATGACCACGGCGCGGCGAGGCCATCTGGGTTGGCGGTCTCGACGGTTGCGAAGCGGGTGGCCTCGAGTCCGAGTGGTTCGCTGATCCGCTGGCGCAGGGCGGTGTCCAAGTCGGTGCCAGTGACTCGTTGGATGAGCTGGCCCAACAGGATGTAGTTGGTGTCCGAGTACGCGAAGGGCTGACCGGGTTCGTCGATCACGGAGTCTTCGATCCAGGCGAGGATCTCGTCGGGAGTGAACACCCGGCTGCGATCCTCGAACACATCGGGGACGAATTCCGACTGGTCGCTGTAGTTGGGCAGGCCGCTGCCATGGTTGAGCAACATGCGGATCGGAACGTCGCCGCCGATCGGTGTGTTGGGCAGGTACGTCGACAGCGCCTCGTCGAGGTCGACACTTCCCTCGTCGACGAGTTGCAGGACTATCGTGGCGACGAACGGCTTGGAGATGCTGCCGACGCGGAACGGTGTGTCCGCAGCGATGGGGTCGCCTGCCGAGTTGGCTACACCGGCGACCGCCGAGGTTGTCGTGCCGTCGCGAATCGAGAGAACGGCGATCCCACCGTCTTGCTCGCCGAGAACATCGACGAGCAGAGCGTCGAGGTCATCGCTCGAAGATGTTTCTGACGACCGTGCGGCGGCGCTCGCTTCATCCGGCGGTGTCGTGGCGACCGTCGTGTCGGCGATCGCCAGACCCGTCAGCAACGACGACAGGCCGGCGACGAGCAGCGCGCGAAGTAGTTCGAGACATGATGATCCCCCCTCATTTCATGCCTGGGTCTCCCGCCGAGAACCCGCCCCGACCGTAACGACTGCACTCGCTGCCGTCACGCCAATAACGCCCGCCGATTTCGGGGCCTTAGGGGAACCGTGGAGCCAGTTGCACCAATGTGGTGCATTTGGCTCCCCAGTTCGGCAGGATCCGTTTTAACGCGTCGAACTTGTTGCCGCTGAGCACCGTTTCCGTGCTCAGCCGCACCAAGATCCAGACTGGCACCGGTCAAGAGGCGGCGACGAGACCCACAGGGCGCCTTGCACGAGGCTGGTCTGCGAGCCGCGGAATCCTGTGATGGCGGCAGGATCGAGGTTGCTGTGGAACGCCGCCAAGGCAGTCTCGTAGGTGGAGAGGAAGAGTGGTCGTCGCTGACGGCGCCGAGTCGGTCCCGGCGCGCAGCATGCTACGCGTGGACTGCGCTGCGGAGTCGTTGACGTGCACTGCTCGATTCCGACATTGGGATTAGTGATGTGGCCTTACCGAGCCCATGAGCTGGCATATTGCCGTAGATCGCCTCGTACTCGCCATCGCGGACGAGGTATGTCTCGTGCCAGATGCCGCTGCGAGCGCTGCGTCCAACGCGCTTCCAATAGTTCCGCCACACGGCGAGATGGGGATCAGTGTCGTCTCTCGCGAACGCTTCGAGGTGATCGAACGATCGCCAGTACTGGATCACCGTAAACCCCGCCGTCTCATAGCCGAGCAGACCCTTGTCCGGGCGTTCGGTCAGGTACTTGAGCATGTGCCCCATGCCCGGCGTCCACCGAGGTCGACGATCGCGCGGAACGCTTGCCACTTCGAGTTGAACCGGGCGCCGATCAGGAACACGACGAAGTCACCATCGATCTGCGCCGTCCATCGACCCGACTTGACCTCGGTCGCCACGCCAACCTCCCTCAACGGCGGGCAATACCGCGAACTCGCAGTCCCACCGCCCGCGTGATCTTACGGGCGGCGCACGAGCCGATCGGCCGAGTTTGGGCTCTCCTGACCCGTTCGGTGGATCTGGCCTTTGCGCCGTTCGGGCGCGTTGGCTCTGAAAGCAGGTGATTGCTGGCTGCCGCCTCGCCTCGCGCGTCCACCAGCCTTGTTGGCAGGAGGGCTATCGTGTGGGTTTGGCCGCTCGTCGAGAACCGACCGCGAGACCGCTGCGTTGGCGGCCAGGTCGGCTACCGTCCACTTCCGCTGCGGATCGGCGTGTAGCTGGGCCAGGGCCGGTGCCAGCAGAGGGTCACGGAGGGCGCTGATCCAGCCGTGGTCGACCGCCGGGGACGTGGCGAGGTGGAGACGCAGGACTTCGACAAGCAACAGTTCGGGCAGTCGGATCGAGATCGGATCGGCTCGCTGGTTCCCGGTGCCGCTCGCCAGGGCGTAGTCGACACTCGCCGCTACCCAGCGCCCGGCGGCACGTCTGGGTGAGCGACGAACACTGGCGGGAATGCGTGCAGCCGCGGGTTGAACAGGCTGTCTTCGCAATGTAGGTAGCCGCACACCATATGGTGCGGTCGCCACCGCCGCCGTAGCGCAGCACCGGGAGAGATTCCCACGGTGGTGGATCGATCATCGTCTCGATGGGCACGAACTCGGCCGACTGTGATCCGCCGACCCGGTGCTGATCGCCGTACGGCAGCACGACCACGTCCCCGGCGTTGGCCCAGTGCCGGTCGCCGCCGTCAACGTCGACCCACAGCCGTCCGGACACGACGATGTGAAACATGATGAGTCGCTCAGTGCCGGGCCGCAGGAAGCTGGCAATCTCCACCGCCGGCGGCGACTCGTAGGCCCAGCTCTCAGTCGGGATGTCTGCCAGGACGTCCCCGGCGCTCCGAAAGCTTCCGAACGACGCGGTCGCGATCGCCCAGTTGCATGCATCTCGGCATTTGGACGTGTGCCGACGACCCGGCGGCAGGGGCACCGAGACCGGCTTCCACGGCCCCCGGAACGCTGGGACCGCCCTGGTCGTCGGCAGAGGCGAGCGGTGGTGTCGGTCGACGACCACGCCCCGGCTCGGTGTCTGGCAGCCTGTAGATGGTGCGCAAGTTCGTGATCATGGGGATCCAGGGCAGCGGCAAGGGGACCCAGGCGAAGCTGCTGGCCGATGCCTTTGACCTCGTTCACATGAGCGTTGGCGACATCTTGCGGTGGAACGTGCAGAACCACACCAAGCTTGGCGCCCACGTTCGGCGTGTCGTGGCGTCGGGTCATCTTGTGGAGGACGACGTCGTCGAGCGGGTGATTCAGGAGCGCCTCGCCAACCACGATTGGAACTACGGGTTCGTCATCGACGGGTTCCCCCGCAACGCCAGCCAGGCCGAGTTCTTCCTCGAGAGCTACGACATCGACGGCGTGATCAACCTGGAGCTGCCCGACAATGAGGTCGAGCGTCGCGTCCTTGCGCGGCGGCTGTGCTCAGGTTGCGGGCTCGACTACAACCTCATCGCCCACCGACCCAAGGTCCACGACGAGTGCGACGTGTGCGGGTCGCCACTGACCGTGCGATCGGACGACAATCCCGAGGCGCTGGCTGTGCGGCTCACGGAATACCACCAAAAGACGAGGCCGGTGATCGAGATCTTTCAGCGCAAGGAGTTCGTCGCCCACATCGATGCCACGCGATCGAAGGACGACATCCACACCGAGATTCGCGAGCGCTTCCGCCTCTTCTGAGGCGTTCCCGGTAGTGGGTCTGATCATCGTTGAGGCTCGGAGACGCACGTGAGGGCGTGTACGGCGACAACCTGGCGCTGAAGGGTGGCTTCGCCGAGTACGCGATCGCCGCCGAGTCGGCGCTCACCCACGAGCCTGCAGGACTGACGTTCGCCGAGGCATCGATGATCCCAGGCCTGGCGTCGGGTCGCGCCTGTTCACTGGTTGATGGTCGGCATGATGCGCCGCCAGACGTCGATGACCAGAACGGGGCGCATTCCGACGCGTTCGTAGAGGCCGAGTGCCGGAGTTGGGTTGTTGGTGTCGACGTGGAGGAGCGTGGCGACCCGCCCAGCGCGGGCGTCGCGGGCGAACGCTTGGTGGAGGAGCAGCTTGGCCAGGCCCCTGTTCCGGGCGGCCTCGACGACGGCGACGCGGGCGATATAGCCACAGGCCTCATCCTCGGCGAACTGATCGTTGCCGTGGAGCATCGCGACGGGCTGGTTGTCGAGGTAGACGACGCGCAACTGCGCCCAGTCGTGGCTCGCGGATGCCTCGACGTCACGATGCCATTCGTCGAAGGTCCGCTCGACGAAGCCGAATTGCCCAGCCGTGGCCTCGTTGGCGACAGCGAGGGCGTCGCGGCGGACCTGCTCATCCTCGTCGCCAGTGCGGATCGTCACCCCGCTGGCATCGGGCTCGGCAGGAACGCTGTAATGGTCGATGCGCAGACGGTGGAACGTCGTTGCGATGGCGAAGCCACCTGCTTGGGCCCGCACCCGTTGGGCCTCGTCGGCCCGGTAGATGCCAACGTCGAGGGCGACCTCGGCATGGCCGAGCTCGGCGCCGATCGCTCTGGCTCGCGCCACGGTTGCAGCCCACAGCCAACTGCCCACCGCCTCGATTTCGGCGACGGTGTCGATGTCGACCTCGCTGCTGTCGCTCTTGCGACACACCCAGGCGTAGCCGGCGAGCCGGCCCGCAGCATCGTGAACGACCCAGCCGTCGATCCCCGGATCGAATCCGGGCTCCTCGAGTTCGTCGCGGATGTCGTCCAGGGTGACGTCGGGGAAACCGATGACGCACGTGTTCCGCTCGGCAACGAACTCCCAGATCGCCTCGGCGTCGTCCACGCCGGGACGCCGCCACGTGTAGCCGGCTGGCAGCACGGGAGTCACGCCGGCCAGCATGCCGTTTCGCACGGGGCAGCGTCGAGCCACCACCCATCGCAGCCAGGACGGGCACCAAGTCATCGCCGAGCCCCTCAACGAACTCGGCTACCCGGAGTTCCAGCAGCAGGACGAATCATTCGACCTGACGCTGATGGTGCCCGGGAGCAGCGATTGGCATCGAGACCACGCAACGATTTTCGCGCTGTGCGGTGAGGACGGACCGTTAGTTGGACCTGAGGGCGACAGGCCGGCTCAGTCGCCGATTTGGCTGCATTGGTCCGCATCTAGTCTGGCGGCATGGTCGGGCTGGGTCAGGTCCACCCCAGTGAACCCGTGGTGTCATGAGCGGACCACCCGCGGCGGCGAATCCGCTGCTTGACCTCTTCGAGTCAGCGATGGGCAGCGGTGCCGACATCGTCGAGATGCGCAACTACTCGATCGCCAGGTATGCGTTTGCCATACCGACCGATCAAGCGCTCGACCGGATCCGGCGGTGCTCGCCCGGCGGAGTGGTCGAGATCGGCGCCGGGGCCGGCTACTGGGCCCATGCCCTTGATCAGCGTGGGGTCGATGTTGAGGCGTTTGATATCGAGCCGGCTCCGTCGCCCGCCAACACGTGGTTCGCCGGTACGCCAGTGTGGTATCCGGTACAGCGCGCCGACCACAACGTGGTCGGCGACCACCCCGGGCGCACCCTTCTGATTGTTTGGCCAACGAAGAATGAGATTTGGGCGGCCGCGGCCGTCGAGCGCTACTTCGAGTCGGGTGGAATCTGTGTCGCCTATGTTGGCGAGGGGCCTGGCGGTCGTACCGGCGACGACGTGTTTCACGCGTTGCTCGGCGAGCACGTCACCTGCGTTCAGTGCACGTACGGTTCGATGACGTCGCCATGCATCTGCGGCGTCACTGCACGGTGGACCAAGATCGAGACGATCATGCTGCCTCACTGGACGGGCTACAACGACGATCTTCACCTCTACACGCGACGACCCCCGCCGCGGGGTCGAGGTCCGAAACAGATCGGATCCTGGTTGCAACGGCGATGAGCCAGCACCTCAATACTGCGGCCGTGTGTGGACGTGCAAGTGGTCACTGTCGAGGGTGCGACGCAACGCGCCGCCGAGCACGGCCTCGAGATAGGCGCCGAGGGATTCGCCAGCACAGAAGAACGAAAGCATCAATGTCGCTTGGCGACGGGTCGGGTGGTCGGCCAGACAGTGTGGCTGTCAGCTCGCCCCTACCACGGCCGCTTGGTGCATCGATATCGGGCAGCGGGCAAGTCGCCGCTGGTGGAACACTGATGCTCGTGCTGCACGACCCGGCCGATCGCGACTTTGACGCGTGGGTTGCAAGGCTCGCTGATCCGTCCCGAGCGGCCAAGGCGTATAGGCATCTCGTGGCGGCGGACTCGCACGCTCGACGCGCCGTTGTGCGCGGCCTGGCGTCGCCCGATCCCGCAGTGCGCCGGCACTGCGCTCGAGCATTGGATCATCTCGTCGACGAGTCCTCGTATCCGATGCTGATCGATCTGCTCCACGACGACGACGCGGGCGTGCGCCTCCAGGCCGTGCACGCCCTCGCTTGCGACCGTTGCAAGACCGACGGCGACCGCCCCGCTGCTTCCGATGTGCTCGACCCAGCACTCGACGTGTTGCGTGATGATCCAAGTCCGCATGTCCGGGCCATGGCGGTTGAGCTGGTGGGCCGGTTCGTGCACAGTCACCGTGACGCCGAGCGTGCACTTGTCGCGGTCGCAGAACTTGATCCGAGCCCGGCCGTTCGCAAGAAAGCTCGCTGGTATGCGCCCGGAGGCGCCATTCACAAGAAGACGCAGCCGGCACGCCGTCGCGCCGCGATCCGCAGCTGAAATCCACGACGGACCGACTCGCGGGTCGCCCCGAGCCCGAACCCGCCACACAGCACGATCGTCCCATACTGGCGTGGCAGGTCCAGCAGGTGCAGTGGCTGCACGTGCAACGCCGGGCTGCGGCCGACCCGACTGGCTGCTTCCCTGCAGCGCGCAACCATGTCGGCCGACGCGTCAATCCCGTCGACGTCCAACCCGGCAGCGACCCACGGCACCAACAGCCTTCCGGTCCCGCACGCCGCGTCGAGAGCTGGCTGGCCCGCCTCGACCAACGGGCGAAAGAACTCGATCTTCGGGCCGTCAACGTTGAAGTTCGCCCACCACCGGGCGATCAGGCCATGGTGCCAGGTGACAACCTCGCCCGATCCGTTGTCGCTCGCCGACGACACAACCCACGATAGGTGTGCCGGCCCGACCCGACCTCCAGATTGCGCGTGACTGCGGCTCAACACACCGGTCGTCGCCAGCGAACCTGGCCGCCCGCCCACAGCGGCCCACCTCAGTCGTCGGCGGGCATCCAACCCCGAACACACTCGTGGGTTCGAACACGCAATCCCACGCGCCACGTCGAACAACCGACCCGCGAATGCCAGCACCGAACGGCTGCCGACAGCCCGGAGTGGCCGCGCCAGATCGGCATTTCATTGCGTCTGCAACCATCACGGATGGAGCGACGGGGCACAAGGTAGGTGCTGCATGGGTCGAGCATGGGCCAGACTGACGTCAGACGCACAGGGTGCTGTCGGGAGGGGGTCGCCAGATGGATGTGGGTTCGGATCGGGATCGGCTCCTGGCACGGGACGCCGCGTGGGCGAAGCTGGCTGCCGAGGGGGGCGATGTCGACGACATCGTCTCCTACTGGACGGATGATGCCATCGTCATCCCGGCGGGGATGCCCAATGTGATCGGCAAGGCCGCACTCCGCCAGTACGTGGAGGGAACCCGCGCGATCCCAGGGTTCCTGATCGGTTGGTCGTCATCGGATGCCGAGGTGTCGGCCGATGGGACGCTGGGCTTCGTGTTGAGTTCGAACGAGATCTCGATGGATGGTCCTGACGGTGAGCGAGTGATCGACCGCGGTCGGGCGGTGACGGTGTGGCGGCGCGACGCCGACGGCGAGTGGCGCTGTGCGGTCGACATCTGGAACCCAGCGGCGGAGTGACAGTCGGGACGTTCGGTCCATCGGCACGACGAGGGTATTCACGCCCGAACACCGCCACCGAACGTCGCCCATGTGCTCATCATCCACACGCCCGAACGGCATCGGGCTGTGGGCCGTGGGGGTGTGCGCGCGATGCTGGAGACTGCACGGCAGACGAGTCCGCCGTGCCGCTTCCCATGCCATCGCCGTCTTATCTGTGCGGTTCTGTCGAGGCCGATGCGAACGTGGCGCTACCCGCGACAACGGCAGGTATGTGGCTCGGGCGCTAACTCTTTGGTTGCTGTGAGGACGCTAGTGACCGGTGATCGACCAAAGAGACTGAGGACGCCCAGATTGTCCAGTGAGGCACAGGTCTGATGCAGCATTTGCGCCACCGGCGGCGCGAATGCTGTAACAGACTCGGCAGCCGCGTGCATTCGCGATGCCGCGAGGCGCCGCCGGTCGTCCGTCAATCGAGGGCCGATGGCGCGCACCGAATCGCAATTCCGAACGTCGCCATAGACGTCACAACCCGCCCGGAACTGGCATGGCTGTGTCGGATGGCGACGGCCGGTGGCCTCAGCAACGCAACGCGAGTCTTGGTGAGCGATCGCGCTTGAACCAGGGCGTGTGGGCCGGGTGCGGGGCCTCCCGGCGATCACCCGCCGAAGGCTTGCAGCGACGTCACCTTGATGACCGTGACCACAAACAACCAGATGCCCGCCCAGGCGAGGACGTATGGCCGAACCCGGCGTGACCAGGTCACCGCGACGAGGCAGAGGCCGAGCGACAAGTCGTTGACGGCGATCGCCCACACCACCCACGATCCGGTTACTGCCGGGAACCAGCGGCCGAGCAAGCTTCGCTCGACAAGCCCGGTGAAGTCAGACGGCTGGAGCACTGCGACGAGAGCATTGACGAGGAACACCCCGGCCAATCCGGCGAGCAGCGCCCCTTCGAGAATTCGCCCGTCCAAGTGTGATCGACGAACCCCTGCGGCCGCGGGTTGCGGTATCGCTGATGTCACCGCAGTGCCCTCCCTTGCTTCTCGTGGCCGCCGTCAGGCGACGGAACGTCGAGCTGCGGGGGCCGTTTCAAACAGCGCTGGGTGACCGCGAGCTCAGAACTCATGAGCGTGCGGGCAGCCACGAAATACCTCGGACCGAGTGTCTCCATTCACACGGCGGGCGCGCCCTCGAGCTACGCGTGCCGCGCGATCGCCGGCGGTGCAGACATCACCACCGAAACCCCGCCGCGTGCGTCGTCGCGAGCACGCCAGATCACTGGCATCTCGTCCGCGTTGGACGCTGGTCCAGATCTCGACGCGGTCGCGCGTCCGGGGTGCGGCGATGTGAACTGCCCGACGCGGCGAACCATCGGTGGTTTGGCATGTGCTCGGTCGCGAAGCGAGTAACCCCGTGCGGCGGTGGGCGGCCTGATCCCCTACGCGGCCTTGACGATGGCGATGTTGAAGTAGGGCGTGCCGAGCTTCTGCAGTATCGTTCCGAACAACGCCAGGTAGTGCTCCTGCCCGTACGCGTTGGCGATGCCACCGAGATCGAACAGGCTCTCGGGCGGCCAGCCGAGGTCGATGAGTAGGCCGGAGACAACCTCCTTGGCAGCGGTGTCGTCGCCGGAGAGGAACAGCGTCGTCGGAGCCGGAAGTGTGCTCGGGTCGGCGACGACAACGGCGCCGACGTGGTTGCCGGCCTTGACGACCTTGACGCCTGGAAGAGTCTCCTGGATGAGGCGGCCGAGGCTGTCGTTCGGGATCGCGAGCGAGAAGTCGGGGTTGGTTGCGTTGGCGATGTCCCACAGCACGGTGCCGTCGAGGTTGTCGGCGCCGATCGACGTGAGCAGGGGGATCGTGTCGACGCCAGGCACTGCGTTGAGCACGACGTCGGCGCTGACGACGGCGTCCGCCGAGGCGACGACAGGCGCGGGGAGCCCGGCGCGGTTTGCCGGGTCGCGCGAGCCGAAGACGACGTCGTGACCGGCGCGCAGGAGGCCGGCGGCGAGGGTCTGGGCGACGCGGCCGGTTCCTAGGATGGCGATTCTCATGATGTTCTCCATATCGTTCGAATTGGAACTAGATCCAGGGTAGCTCAAATTCGAACGATCCGTCGCAGAATCTCTAGGATTCGAAGGATGGCGGCCTCGATCTCGCGCCAGGAGTTCCGCGCCTACGCGGCGCTCATCGCCAGCGCGACGCTGCTGCAGCGCGCCGTCGAGAGGAACCTGCGCGAGCAGGCCGACCTCACGCAGGTCCAGTTCGAGATCCTCATGAACCTTGCCAACGCGGGCGATTCCGGCATCCGCATGGCGCAACTCGCCGACGCGCTCATCGTCTCGCGTAGCGGACTCAGCTACCAGGTCGCCCAGCTCGAGTCGCGCGGCTGGATCACCCGCGAGCGCTCCGCCGACGACGAACGCGGCGTCGTCGCACGCATCACGGCCAAGGGGGAACGGATCCGGCAGCGCGTGCTCGCCGGCCACACCGACATCGTGCGCAGCGCCTTCCTCGACGCCTTCGAGCCCGGCGAGCTCACGACGCTCACCGCCGCCCTCGAACGCGTCGCCGGACGGCTCAGATAGCCGGCTCCCTGAGCGATTCGGTCAGAAGCAGCCCGCGACCCACCGTGGATCGAGGCCACGCACGGCGAGGTCAACTGCCTGAACGGCCTGCTGGAGGGCAGGCCGCTTGTGTGACGTCGACGGCATGGAGACGTCGACAATGGCGGCAGCTTGCACTTACCAGTCTGTGGGCAGGGTGTTTGTAGCGTGAGCCTTGTGGGCCAGGACGGGTGGGAGCCACGGCTGGCGTCGGTGGATGACGCCGACGAGGTCGCTCGGCTACTGGATGACTTCAACATCGAGTTCGATACGCCGTCGCCGGGGGTCGAGGTGCTCGCCACCAGGCTGCGTCGGCTACTGGCTGGCGATGAGACGTTCGCCATCGTCGCCGGATCACCGGCGGTTTCAGTGGCGCTCATCACGTTGCGACCGAACGTGTGGTACGCCGGCAGGGTTGCGCTGCTCGACGAGCTGTACGTCGCGCCCGACCTGCGCGGGCGCGGCATCGGCTCGGCCATCGTCGCCGCGTTGTTGTCGATCTCGCGGGCGCGACATGTCGATCTGATCGAAATCAACGTCGACGAGGGCGACGTTGACGCTCAGCGCTTCTACCAGCGTCACGGGTTCTCCGCGACGGAACCCGGCGCGACCGAACGCGCCTTCTACTTCTCTCAGGAGCTCAGACCAGTCGGCGGCGATTGACGGCACCGATGTCGCCACGACGGTTGACACGATGCCGAGCAGTCCGTTCAGTTAGCGAGGCGGTGAGGTCGTGGCGATCGACGACACATTGGGCGGCAAGCGTGGCGGCCGGCCCGTCGCCGCCCGCGGTTCAAGGCGTTGCGCTGTGCGGCAATCGAGTCTCGGACGGGGTTGCGTATGCGCCAGGCTTGGTGGCGATGACTTCACGGATCTCGCACACCTCGGTCGACGCCCACAACGCCTATCAACAGTCCGTGTGGTGGTGCCAGGTACTGGGCTTCGCCGACGACCCGCAGGACCCCAACCGGCCCGGAGACGAAGAGTGCATGATTTTCTCACCCGACGGCCGGACCCGCGTGCTGTTCATCGAAGTGCCGGACGACAAGGCGGTGAAGAACCGGGTCCACTTCGACGTGTCCCCGACCGACCGCACACGTGACGAGGAGTTCGAGCGGCTGCGCGAGCTGGGTGCCACCGAGCTCGCCGACTATCGCGATCCGGACGGCAGCGGCTGGGTGACGATGGCCGATCCGGAGGGTAACGAGTTCTGCGTGCTGCGTAGCGACGCCGAGCGGCCGGACCCGTACGCCCACTTGGTGGTCTGACGCGATCGAGACCGCTGAGCGGAAGGAGTTCGTGTCCACTCAGTGCCAGAGTTGCTTGTCGATTGGGTGAGCGGGTGGAATCTTGTCGAGTCCCCCCGGCATCGAAGTCGCGAGGAGTTGCCGTATGGATGCACCGCTGCTGTGCAAGGTTGACGCCGTGACCGTTGCCGTGCCCGATCTCGATTCGGGGCTCGAGTTCTACTCAGTTCAGCTCCGTCATCGGCTGCTGTGGCGCAACGACGACATCGGCCAGGCTGCCGTGGCGCTGCGCGACAGCGACACCGAGATCGTGCTCACGACCCGTCAGGGTTACGAGCCGAACTGGCTTGTCGAGGACGTCGCCGAGGCCGCAGCGCTGTTCGAGGCTGCGGGCGGACGCGTCCTCTCGCCAGCCCTCGACATCCCGGTTGGTCGCGTTTCCGTCGTCACCGACCCGTTTGACAACGTGCTCGTGTTGGTGGACCTGTCGAAGGGCCGCTACCGGACGGCCAACGACGGCACGGTCACCGGAGTCGCCGACCAAGGACCGTGAATTCCCGGCCTTGGACGACCGCCGACCCCGCACGGCGGACCTACCCGTTTCCCGACAGCCACCAACCCGAACCAACACTGCGCCTTGACCAGTCGGTGGCCCCTCCGCCCACTTGCCGTGTCCTGCCTACCCAACATCGCGAGAGCGCTGCTCGATGCCGGGTGCGCCGTAGGGGTAGTCGGCGACGAACGGGGCGCTCGCGTCGGTGAGCAGCTCGGTCTCGTTGTCGGACAGGTGCATCCCGGCGGCGCCGAGGTTGTCGTCGAGCTGGGCCACGGTGCGGGCGCCGAGGATCACCGACGTGACGGAAGGGCGGTCGGCGACCCAGGCGAGCGCGACCCGCGACATCGGCACGCCGCGGGCCTCGGCGACCTCGCGGACGGCGTCGATGATCCGCCACGTGCGCTCCTGCGCGTTACGGGGGCCGTACGCCTCCACCCCGCGGTCCGGGTCCTCGCCGAGGCGGGTCGCACCGACCGGAGGCTCGTCGCGGGTGTATTTGCCGGTCAGCCAACCACCGGCGAGCGGAGACCAGGGCAGGATCCCGATGCCCTCATTGCGGCACACGTCGACAATCTCCAACTCGATGTCGCGGACGAGCAGGTTGTACTGCGGCTGCAGCGTCACGATCGGCGCGGCCTCGCCCGCCAGAAGCACGGCCTTCTGAAGCTGCCAGCCGACGAAGTTGCTCACACCGGCGTAGCGGATCTTGCCGGCGCGCACGGCGTCGTCGAGAAAGCCAAGCGTCTCCTCGATCGGCGTCAAAGGGTCCCAGGCGTGAGCCTGGTAGAGGTCGACGGCGTCGACGCCGAGGCGGCGCAGGCTCGCGTCGAGGGCCCGGCCGAGGTGCGTGCGGGACAGGCCGGCATCGTTCGGTCGGTCGCCCATCGGAAAGCGGCCCTTGGTGGCAATCACCAGTTGGTCCCGCATACCCGACCGGGTCGCTAGCCACCGGCCGATGATCTCCTCGGAGTGCCCGCCGGAGTACACGTCGGCAGAGTCGATGAAGTTCCCGCCGCGCTCGACGAACAGATCGAGCTGCCCGTGCGCTGTCTTCTCGTCGCTCTCGTGGCCGAACGTCATGGTGCCCAAGCACTGCGCGGACACGATCGTGCCCGTGCTACCCAGGTTGCGGTACTCCATGCCGTTCGAACTTAGCCGCGGGCCGTAGCGCTCTCCCGCTGGCGACGTCACGCCGGAATGAGACGCAGTGTCACGATCTGATACGGCGTGACCTCGAACCCGACCACGTTGGCGTCAAGCGAGCAGCTCTCGCCTACGAGCGGTTGTTCGAGAATGTCGCACCGTTCGGCGTGAGTAATCGGGAAACCGGCGGTCAGCGCCACCCGACCTCGGCAGCGGTGGTGCTCGTACAGCCTGACGATGATGCCGTTCCCGTCCTCGGCCTGCTTCACGGTCTCGATCACGACGTTGGGTTGGTCGACGGCAACAAGGGGGGCAAGCGCCGGAGCGTCGGCACACGCATCGCGCCCTGTCACCGGACGGACGATCACCTCGTCGTTGAGGTGGTAGGCGGCTGCCACCGTGCCGTTGCGCCAGTCACCAGCGTGGCTGAACAGGCTGTACGTGAAGTCGTGTCGACCGCGGTCGGCGTCGGGATCCGGTGACGTCGTCGAGCGCAGCAACGTGAGACGAAGCACGTCGGCCTTGACGTCGTGGCCGTACTTGCAGTCGTTCAACAGGCTCACGCCGTAGTCCCCCTCGCTGAGATCGACCCACTTGTGAGCGCATGTCTCGAGCTGTGCCCAGTCCCACGACGAGTTCGTGTGCGTGCTGCGCGCCACGTTGCCCCACTGGATCTCATGCGTGGCGAACTGGGCGAGCACGCCGACCGGGAAGGCGACCTTGAGCATCGTGTGGCGTTCCTGCCAATCGACAGACGTCACGAAGTCGATGCGGCGATCGCCGCGACACAGACGGACTCGTTGGGTGATCGTGCTCGCACCGAGACGGCGGCGGAATTCGATCGATGCCCGCACTGGCCCATCCTCGATGATCGTGGCGCTCTCAACCGGCTCGGCCGGCCACTGCCGGTCGTTGATGAACAGGTCGATGTTCCAGGCGTCGAACTCGACTGGCCGGTCCTCGAAGGCTTGGAACACGTTGGCCGGGCGATCCGGCCTGACAACTTCCCGATCGTGCTCCTTGTCAAGGAGCCGGGTGATCTCTCCACCGTCCGACAGCTCGACGCGCAGCATCTCGTTCTCCAACACGAAGCCGTCGTCGGCCGTGCTCGCCCGGACGAGTCCTGGGTCGACGTCCCAGCCCACCGACTCGGACCGAGGCGACCAGGCCCCCTCCTGCGACGGTGCGGTCCGGCGCTCGCCGATCTCGACGACACCGAACGCACCTACCTCGATCTCGACGAGGGTTCCACCGTCGATCTCCTGATGCGCCAGTTCGAAGCCGCTGCGGACGTCTACGTAGGAGGTCCCGCTCGCTGGTGTAGTGGGGATCGTGGCGCGCAGCCGGCCACCGAATGCGGTGGGATTGATCGCCACGTGGCGGGTGTCAGCCGGCCACAGGAGCGACAACGCGGCCACTGCATCATCGATGACCTGGCCGGCGATCGAAGCGATCCTGGCGTGATCCTTGGCGGCGTCGACATAGACCTCGGCGATCGACGAGCCGGGGAGGATGTCGTGGAACTGGTTGAGGCACAGCAGCTTCCACGCCTCGTCGAGCCGTTCGGCGGGATAGTCGATCGCAGTAGCAACCGTTGCCCAGGCGGCGAGCAGTTCGGCGTCGTGCAGGGCGATCTCGCAGCGGCGGTTCGCTCGTTTCACGTCCCCGTGGGTCGTGTAGGTGCCCTGGTGGTATTCGAGGTAGAGCTCCCCGTTCCACGTCGGAAGGCGTGTCCCGCAGCGTCGATCGAGCTCCTCGAAGAAGTCCACGGCTCGGCCGCGCGCCGACCCGCGGCGTACCGGGAAAGTCGGCCATCACGGCGAGGTTCTCGACCATCTCGCGAGTTGGACCACCACCACCATCTCCCCAGCCGTACGACATCAACACTGGGGCGGTCTCTCCTGCGGCGGCGGCGTCGCTGTGCAGGTAGTTCTTCCACGTGCCGAACACATCGGCAGGCCAGGCCAAGGCGTTGTAGGTGTTCCAGTGCACGTCCTCGGTGGACGGCGTCGGGCTGAAGTGGGTGAGCACCCTGGTTCCGTCCAGGCCCTGCCACCAGAACGAGTCGTACGGCAGCCGGTTGTAGAGGTTCCAGCTGATTTTCGTGGTGAAGAAGAACTCGAGCCCGGCCGACTTGATGAGTTGGGGAAGCTGCCAGGAGTATCCGAAAACGTCGGGGAGCCACAGGACCGGAGAGTCGACGCCGAAGTGCTCACGAAAGAACGTGCGTCCGAGCATGAATTGGCGGACGAGCGCCTCGGCGCCGGTGATGTTGCAGTCGGCTTCGACCCACATGCCACCGATCGGCTCCCAGCGACCTTCGGCGACTCGCTTCTTGATCGATTCGAAGAGGTCGGGGTAGTCGGCCTGCACGTAGCTGTACAGCTGCGGCTGGCTCTGCGTGAAGCAGAAGTCGGAGAACTCGTCCATCAGACGTAGCGCGTTGTGGAAGGTCCTGCCTGCCTTGCGACGTGTCTGGGCGACCGTCCACAGCCACGCCACGTCGATGTGGGCGTGCCCTGAAGCGGTGATGTCGACGTTGGCGGCCGGCCCACACGCTGCGATCGCCTTCCGAGCGACGCGCAACGCTTCCGGCACGCTGGCGTAGAAGTCCTGTCCGAGGGGCTCTCTCGTGTCGAGCACGAGGACTGCCTCATCGAGGGCGGCCAGCAGACCCGTGCGGATCGGGTCGACGTCGTCGAGCTCCTCGACCACGCCGAGCGCGACGCGAGTCAATGCGTGCAGGTCCCTGGTCGGTTGATCGATCTGAACGACCGAGCAGGTGCCCATCACGAGCGGTGTGATCTGTTCGATCGTGACGCTCGAACCGGCCGTGGTTCCGCCCGTCCAACCGTGCAACGTCAGCTCGTGGCTGCGCCCGTCACACCAGCGGTCGGGCAAACGAATCTCGTGGTGGTGACGGTCGCAGCTGGCGTACGGCTCCCCATCGATGTAGACCAGCGCCTCCGGGTGGCTGAAGTCGCCGGCGATGCCAATCGGCAGATGCAGGGCGATCGGGTCATCCGCCATCCAGTCGGTCGGCACGGAGAACCGGCTGCGGAGCACGAAGTCGAGTCGTGGTCGGCCCCACGGTAGTTCCCCACGGGAATCGTGACGAATCGCTCGTCGATCGGCTCGTCGATCGGCGGCTCGGCCGGGGACTCGAGGGCGCGGAATTGGAACGGTTCGATCGGCGCTTGGCGGGCGTAGACCTTTTGCTCGATGAGGCTGAGGCGGGTGCGCACCTTGGCGATCGTGCGGCGGGCTTGATGGTTCATTCGCGTCACTCAGTTCTGGAAGCCCATGTGGCGTTCCGGGTCGAAGGTCGGAACCGGTAGGTACTCATTGACCCCGGGGACCGCGTTGCCGCGGAGCAGGAACGCCGTAGACATCTCGGCATCGAGAATCCGCGTCGTCGTCGGGATGTAGCGGATCGTCAGACCGCGACGCCACGAGGTCGACGTGTTCGGATCGGAGCCGTGGACGATGTTCGGATGGTGCACCGACACGTCGCCGGGCGCCAGCTCTAGCGCAACGGCATCGCGCTTCGTCGACGGCGACGGGGACCTCGAGGGGCAGCACTTCATCACGATTGGTCGGCACCATGTCCATCAGGCGAGCGGTATGCGAGCCGGGGACGAGTTTCATGCACCCGTTGGCCCGCGTCGAATCACTCACGGCCAGCCACAAGGACACAACGTTCATCGGCTCGAGTGGCCAGTACCCGCCGTCCTGGTGCCATGGCACCGCCCGTCCCACTCCCGGCTCCTTGCAGATGTAGTGGGTGGCGAACAGGGCGATGTCCGGGCCGGTGAAGATCTCGGCGATGTCGACGAGGCGCGGGTCGGACACCAGGCGGTACCAGAACGGGTCGTCGCGCGCCAGCTGGTGGCCGAGCTCGTCGGCGCGTAGCTCGGGATGACGCTCGAGCAGCCAATCGACATGGCGGTTCGCGTCGGCGACCAGCGCGGCGTCGAGGACGTCCCGGAACACCACGAATCCGGTCTCGGCGTACTCGCTCCTGATGTCGTCTGTAGAGCGGTTCACGTCCTGCTCAACCGATGGGTGCTTGCCTGACCGTTCCGTCCGGTAGGCACCCATCGGTTCTGGGTGCCGGCCGACCGGTGCTGTTGCCGAGCGTTCACGGACGACGGTCGCCGACATCGTCACTTGACGCTTCCCTGCAGCATCCCCTGGACGAACCATTTCTGGAAGATGAGGAAGAAGATCAGTGGCGGCACGATCGCCACGAGACCGGCGGCGTTCATCCCGCCGTAGTTGGTGCCGAAGGCCTTCGATGAACCCGAGCAGCCGGGCCGGCACGACCTGCACCTCGGCCGAGGACGTGAAGGCGAACGAATAGAGATAGTTGTTCCACGAGTTGATCAAGGCGAAGATGGCCACGGCGATGAGCCCCGGCGCGGACAGTGGCAGGATGACGCGGTACAGGGCTTGCAGCCGCGTCGCGCCGTCGAGGCGGGCCGCATCGTCGAGCTCGCTGGGGATCTGCATGAAGAAACCTCGCAGCATCCAGATCGCGAACGGCAGCGTGAACACCGTGTTGCCGATCACCACAGCGGTGAGGGTGTTGAGCAAGTGCAACGTACGCATGAACAGGATCAGCGGGACGAGGACAGCGATCGAAGGAACCAGCGGCAACAGGAAGACCAGCAGCGTGAGGCGCTTGCCGGGGAACTCGAAAGCGCGCCAGTGCGTATCCAGCAGTCACCGACAACGGGAGCACCAAGGCCGTCGACCAGAAGGACACGATCAACGAGTTCTTCACGTTGCGCATGAAACCATTGGTGCTCGAAGAGGAAGTCGAAGTTGTCCCAGGTGAACTGTCGTGGCCAGAACCCACGGAACCCCGATGGCGACACGGCGGTGCGGAAACTCCAGTAGAGGGGGAAGACGACGAACACCGTGACGAACGCAACGCCGAGGACGTTGAACAGCAGGTGCGGGCGTTTCATCATTTGGTCCTATCTCTGCCGAGCAGCAGTGCCAGGGCAGCGAGAAACGCCACCGATACGACCACGAGGGCGACACCGATCGCCGCGCCGCGACCGATGTTGCCACTCTGGAACGCCTCCTTGAGGATGCGCACCCCCATCACCTCTGTGGCAGTGCCGGGGCCGCCGCCAGTGAGCCCGAACGCGCCTTCGGCATCGTGCAGGCTGAACACGGCGATGGCACCGACGCCGGCCAACAGTGGGGCCCTGGTCAGGGGCAGGGTGATCCGCCGAAACTGTTGCCAGCGACCGGCACCGTCGACCTGCGCAGCCTCGTACACCTGCGGATCGATCGACGACATCCCGGCAGCGAGCAAGAGCATGATCAGGGGAAAGCTGCGCCATGCGGCGTGGGCGATCAGGACGGTCATCGCTCCGTTGGCGGTCGTCGTCGGGTAGATCTTTTCACCGCCGTTGAAGAAGGCGATGACGTCGATCACCGGCCCGTCGAACGGGTTCAGCAGTGTCTTGGCCATCAGCGCCGTGACGATCGGCGCGAGTACCCATGGGATCAGCAGAAACGTGCGGAGCAGGCCGGAACCGCGCATTCCAGCGGTCACGAGCAGCGCTCCGAAGTACGCGACTGGCACCGAGATGAGCAGGTTGCCGACCACGTAGATCAGCGTGTACTTGACGTTGTCGCGGAACCGCTCCTCGCCGAGCAACGACCTGAAGTTCTCCAGTCCGGTGAACTCGTTGGTGACTCCGATCTTGTAGTCGAACGTGCTCCAGTAGAAGAGGTAGAGGAACGGCAGCACCAGGAAGGCGAGCAACAACAGCAAGGACGGTGCCAGCAACGTGTAGGGGAACCAGTGTGGGCTCCACTGGCGCACCACGACTCGCTCTTGGCGCGCACCGCTGGCTGGCCATCCCGCTTGCTCGATGGCGTGCTCTCGGGTCATCTCACGCTCGATTTCCGACACCGCCCGGTTCCGGAGGCCGGGCGTCTGCCCGGCCTCCATGACGTCCCGGTGGTCGTCTCAGCTCATATACGCCGCGACGAACTCCGCCTGTGCCTCGGCGAGGACAGTTTGGAATGTCCGCACGGTCGCCGCTGATGGCCTCTTGGATTGCGACGTGGACGGCGTCGGCGAGCTCCGGGTAGAAGGGGGTCTGGGGAACACCTCGGCCGTTGACGGCCATATCGCGCCACACCTGCCAGTAGTCGGAGCTGTACGCCTCCGAGTCGTAGATCGAGAGCCAGGGCGGAAGTCCGGCGTCGGGGTACTGCGTGATGTTCTCCGGCCGCATCATCACCTCGATGAGCGCCCAGGCCATGTCCGGGTTCTCGCTGAGGGCGTGAATCGACAGGTCCCACGCATTGGCGAATTGCGCTCCGCCGGGGTTCGGCGAGACCATCGGCGTGACGCCCGTGGCGACACATTCCGCGGTCGCCGGGAAGCACCCCTCGGTGAGGCCCGCCTCTTCGAGACGCGCGATCCAGTAGCTCCCGAAGCCAGTGGACTGGCCGACGTCCCCGTTGATGAGTGTGTCTCTAACACGATTGCGTCGTAGGTAGCGTCGGCTGCGGCGGCGAACGGCGGGATGATCTCGGACTCATTGACCGCATCCCAGAGCCATTCCACCGCCTGGACACTCGCCTCGCTGGTCATGGCCGGGGCGTCGTTCTCCCAGAAGTCACCGCCGTAGCCCCACACGAGTGGTGCGTAGGTGACTTCGATGGTTGCCCGGTTGCTCCCGAGAAAGGCGGCGAGGCCCCAGTCGGCGGCCCCCGACTCCTTGATCGCGATACCCGCCTCCATCACTTCCTCTGGCGTCGTCAACGGCACGGACGGGTCGAGGCCGGCCTCCTCGAAGATGTCGTTGCGAACCATGTTGCCGCGGACATGAATACCCGTTGCAATCCCCAGTTGCTGGTCGCCGAACGTGGCCGATTGCCACCCGGCACTCCAGTTGAGGTCGGCGAGCTGCTCCGGTGTGTAGGTCTCCTCCAGGTAGGGAGTGAGGTCGATGAGATCGCCGGCGGCTTCATGCTTGGCCATCAGCTGGGGTGACGACAGGAGCACGTCGTGGGAGACCCCGGCTTCGAAATCGAGGATCGCCTTCTGGTCGATCTGGTCGAACGTCGACGACTCGTATTCGACGCTCCAACCCGGGTTCTCCTCCTCGAAGATGGCTGACATCATGTCGAGCCACTCGACGTTCAGCACGTTGTTGCTCTGCGAGTAGAACTCGAGCATCCGAATCGTCCCGCCGTCGCCCGCCTTGACCACAGACGCTGTGGTGGATCCGCTGGCAACCAGGCCTGTCATCGCCACGGCAAGGATGCCGATCGCACGTCGGCTCCTCCAGGTTCGCTGTCTCATCATGGTCTCCCTCGTGTTGTCACTCGTCGAGCGACTGGCTGTCGCTGCTCGATCGGCAGATGCGAGGGAAGCCCCGTTTCGAGTGTTCACCGGCGTAGCCCCCTTCCCCACCGACTTGCGCGCACGATTCGACGTGCACGTTCGATCACACTAGACCTCCATCGTTGTCGCCGATAGCCGCTGGGGCGCCGAATCGGTGTGGTTCTGTGACGAGTTCTTGGTTGCCGCTCCTGCGACCGACTCTCGGGTCGCATGGTGGTTCCACCCTCGTAACACGAGTCCGACGACCGGGTGATCGGCGTCCTCCAGCTCGGCCCTCCCGGAATAGAGCTGCACCAACACGGTCTTGCGGGTCGTCGACGACAGGTTCGGTCCGGATCCGTGAATCGTCAGCGCCGAGAACAGCAGCACGTCGCCGGGTTCCGCCTCGTAGACGGTCGCCCCGGCCAGCTGGTAGCGGTCTGCAAACTGGCGGTACTCCTCGGCGTCATCGAACCTCGATTGTCCCGAGGTCGATGGAAGGCGACCAAGTCGGTGGCTGCCGGGGTACGCGGAAACACAACCCATCTCCGCGGTCGCCGGCGACACGTGAATGATCGCCGCGATCATGCGGTCGTCAGAGGTCGGGAAGTAGCGCCAGTCCTGGTGCATCGGGAACGGCGACCCGGCGCCTCTCGGCTTCTGGAACAGCTTGGTGTGATGGAGGACGATGTCCGGTCCAAGGATCGCCTCGGCGACATCGAGGAAGCGGGGATCGAGGACCGCCTGCAGCCACCTCGGCGAGTAGTTCTGCACGTTGTGGGTGTGCAACACGACCTGGGACTGATTGGCGCTCCGGTCCGCGGTCGCCCATGTCGCGTCGATGTCCTCGGCGGAGGAGGCCAACTGAGCGACGATGCGGTCGAAGTCCGACTCGAGCTCGCGCACAGTCAGGCGGTCGAACACGCCCCGCGCCATGTACACGCCGTCGCGGTCGAAGGCTGCCCGGATCTCCGTGGCGTCCATGGCCACATCATCACCGCCGCCTGATCGATTGTCCATGAGTTGGACGCGTGAACCGGCGCAGCGGCCGAGGTTGATGGCGTGCGGTCGGGAACCTCGGAGCCTGTTGCACCGATGTGGTGCACCTTGCTCCGCGGTTCGGCAGGCTGTTCGAAGTGGCGCGCCGGCGTCATGGGGTCGAGCCCGATGGTTCGGATGGCGGCGGCGGCGGGGGCGGCGTGCCCTCGTCCGGGGTCAGGGGGTTGGGGTCGGTGTCGTCGTCGGTTCCGTCGTCGTCGGTGTCGGGGTTGGCCGGATCAGTACCGAGCTGCCGCTCCTGGTCGAACGACAGCGTGTCACCGTCGCAGTCCCCATCTCCGGTCAAGGGGTTGTCGTCACTGCTGTCCTGGCAGCCGTCATCGTCGGTGTCCTCGTCGAGGGGATCGGTCCCGCGCTCGATCTCCAATCCGTCCTCGAGGTGGTCGAAGTCGGTGCGACTCGACAGCGGGTCAGTGCCGTAGCGGTGCACCTCCTCGCCGTCGCTGAGGGCGTCGCCGTCACTATCGGGGTCGTTCGGCATCGTGCCGTGCTCGGCCTCGTCGGCGTCGCTGAGTCCGTCGGCGTCGGCGTCTGGCTCGCTGGGCTCCGTCTGGCCGCCGCCACCGTTCGTGGGCTCACCGGTTGGCGGCGTGGCGCCTGCGGTCGTCGGCACGAGCGTGCCCACCACGGCGACGAGCACGACTGCTGGTTCGGTGCCGCCGTTGACGAGGGTCAGGTTGCCGTCGAACGTGTCCGGCGCCGCGGCGGTGACGTCCGCCGAGCCGGCGGGGTCGCCGGCGACGGTCACGCTGCCGGTCACCACTACGACCAGCGCCGGCGCAGCGTCGCTGTCGGCGATCGCCAGTGTGCCGCCGGGATCGAGTACGTCGCGGACCAGATCGACGTCACGAACGCCGGGCCCGGGGGTGAACGGGTCGCCGGTGCCGCCGGAGCCGCCGGTGATCAGGGCGATCCGATAGAAGTTGGCGACCGCGCCATCCGTTGGCATCAGCGTGGTGGTCGCGTCGTTGCGCACGAACGTCGCCTCGCCGGCGGCGATCAGGGCGATCGGAGTCGACGCGTCGGCGGCGAGGAGGGCACCTGAGGTGACAGCGAAGAAGGTGTCGGAACCATCGACCGCCGGCGTTGGCGGAGCGCCGGCGTCCAATACCTCGCCGCTCACCGACCACTGGTACGAACCGTCCGCGAACTCGACGCTGGCCTGGGCGATGACGCCGGCATGGCCAGTCGCCGGCGGGGGCGGCGTCGCCGCACGGACGCTACCTGACGCGGCGACGACGGCGAACACGGCGGCGGCCAGCGTCAGCATGGGCCGGTCGAGGCGTACCGTTCTCACAAAGGGCTCCTGTCCGAGGATTGCATCGCCGGACCGTACGGAGATCGTGTGCGTCGTGCCACCGATTTCCCGCCGGCCGCCGATCGAAAAGCCGATCCCATCTGAGCCGTGGCCGCTACTGAACGAACTTCAAGGCCACCTACCCGCCTGCGACCAACCGACGACCTGCCGGATTTGGTACGTCAGGTGGGTGACGAGGCTGGCGGCGCGGGAGGAGACTTGCTCCAGCTTCAGTGGCGGGACGCCGTCGAAGACCCGCGTGCCGGCGCCGAGCGTGAACGGGGTGATGTGCAGGCGGAGCTCCTCGAGCAGTCCGGCGGCGAGGTACTGGTTGACCGTCGACGCGCCGCCGGCAATGGCGATGTTGCCATCTCCGGCCACCGACGTGGCCTGTTCAAGTGCCGCGTGGATGCCCTCGGTGACGAAGTGGAACGTCGTGCCACCATCCATCACGAGCGGCTCGCGCTGGTGGTGGGTGAGCACGAACACCGCGGCGTGATAGGGCGGCTCGGGTCCCCACCATCCCCTCCAGTCCCCGCGCCACTCGCCGCGGATCGGGCCGAACATGTTGCGACCCATGATGAACGCCTTGGCGCTGATGATCGCGTCGCGCTCGGCCCGATTCTCCTCAGGCGTATCGAACATCCACGCGTGCAGCATCGAGGTATCGCCGTCGCCGAACGGGCGCTCCTCAGTCTGGTTGTGGCCGGCCGAGTAGCCATCGGCCGAAACGGAAATGTCGCACACCACCTTGGTCATGTCTTCCTCCCAAGTCGTTCACGGGCACAACGCCTACACCTGTACTACGAACGGCTCGGCCGCCGATCGACGCGTTTCTGGCCGCGGAACGAGGCGCTGGACAGGCTCACGGCCGGGTTTCACGGAATTCGGCGACTGTCCGCCACCAACGTCTCAGTGTCCCCGGTCGGGCTGGCGACTCCGTGCGTAGGGTGGGCGTCGGTGATCAGGGAGGTCCCGTCGCCGGGCGGGCGTCGTTCGCCGCTGCCGCCTTCCCCGCTGGGGGGTGAGCTCGTTCGGCCACGCGTGCTCGAGCTGTTGGCCATGAGGTTCGACCAACCGGTCACGCTCGTGGTGGCGGGTGCCGGATTCGGTAAGACGACGGCACTCGCGCAGTCGATCCGGGCTAACCACGCGGCACCACGGGGCATCGATGCGTGGGTGGCCTGCGAGTCCGGCGACGAGGACGTGGGCCGCCTGTCGAGTGCGATCCTGGCGGCTCTCGGCGTCCCCACGGAGGGTGGTGGTTCGCTCGATGCGGGTCCTGCGGGCATTGGGCGCGGCCGCCCCCGTCGATGTCTGCATCTTCATTGACGACCTGCACGAGCTTCCGGCGATGTCCGCCGGTGAGCAGTTTGTGAGCGAGCTGGCGACACGGCTGCCGCCCCACGCGCACCTCGTGCTGTCCAGTCGCGATCGCGTGCCGATCCCGCTCGCGCGGCGCCGCGCCGCCGGGCAGGTCGTGGAGGTCCGGGGCGATCTGCTCGCCTTCACCGCCGCCGAGGTTGCCGACACTTGCTGAGCAGCTCGGTCAGGCGCAGGGTCGCTGCGAAGGACTGGCTGGGTGGCCGTCGTTGGTGCGGCTCGTGCTGTCAGCGCCTGCCGGCGCCGCGCGCCAGTTCCTGTGGGAGGAGATCGTTGCCGGGTTGTCGCTGACCGAGCAGTCCGCGCTGCTGGCACTCGCCGTACTCGGTTCGGGGTCGGCTGACGAAGTGATCGAGGTGGCCGGCCACGATGTCGACGTCGACCGGCTCGCCGTCACGGTGCCGCTCGTGTACCAGGACGAGCAGGGCAGGTTCGGCGCCCACGAGTTGTGGACGGACGCCGTCGAGCGGATCTTCCCGCGTGCGGACGTCGTCCAGGCCCGTGGTCGGGCCCTCGCGGTCTTCCGCGAACGCGGCCAGGTCGTTCGCATGGGGTCGGCAGCCGTGCGGTGGGGGGAAACCGACACGTTCAGGCTGGCATGCGTCGCGCTGGTGCGCCAGAACCTCGGGGCTCTCCCGATCGACACGGCGGCGCGGTGGCTGGCGAACACTCCGCCTGGTGCTGCCGGGACGCCCGAACACCGATTGCTCGAGTTGGCGGTGCAGTACGCCGAGAATCGGCAGCCCGACGAACTCGATCGCGAGCTCGACGCCTTGGAGGCCACCTTCGTCGAGCAAGGTGATGGTGACGGACAAGCCGTCACCCTCGCCGTTGGTGCCGTCGCAGCGCACGCACGCAGTGACCAGATGAGCCTCTTCGCGCTGACGCAGCGCATCCGAACGCTTCCGGCGCCACAGCAAGATCCGTTACTGCAGTTCTTCGTCGGGACGTTCGACGCCGCGCGCGCCGCGCTGTCCGGTGACATCGACGGATCGCTCCTCGCGATCGAATCGATGCCGTTGGATCGCGTTCCACCGACGGTCCGCGAGCTCGCAACCCGTTTGCACGTGATCATGTTGGTGTTGGCGGGTCGGGCCGAGGAGGCCGTGCCGATCGGCCGGGCACTGCTCCAGTCATCCAATGCCTTCGTGCAGTCGATCCCTTCGATGCTTCGCTGGGCTGCGGGCGACCCCTCGGAGTACCTTGCGGAACGTCGTTTCCCGGAGCCGCTGCCCGGCGCCAACCACCCCTACCGCTTCTTCCGCGCTGCACATGGCGCGGTCGTCGCGGCTTCACTCGGCGATCGTTCGCTCGCCGAAGCGTGGCGCCGGGAGATGGAGGCGTCGATTGGCAGCCCGACGGATTCGCGGGATGGTGCCCTCGCCGTCGCTGTCCTTGCCTGCTGCAAGGTCCTCGATCATCAGGAGGAGGCGGCGAAGTCGCTGATCGCCGGACATCTCGCCCGCCACCCCTTGACTGACGCTCGCGGCGAGGCACACCTTCGGCACAATCTGGCGATCGCCTACGTCACGAACGAAAGTGTCCGCCAGCGCTGGGATGACGCCGATCTCGGCCCAGCGCACGCTCGAGCGAGGACGATCGCACGCCAACTTGTCGACGCCCGAACTGGCCGGTTCGACCGTCGGGCCGAGCTCGCTTCGCCGTCAGCGGTCGTGACGACCTTGCCGCTCGCCTGGACAGTCGAGCTGGCGGTGCGCGCTAACGCTGCCGGCTGTTCAGATGGCATCGCCCTCCTCCGAGAAGTCGCGACGTGGCTGCCAGAGGCGACCCGCCGCGAGCTCGAATGGCTCGCCGCTCACGGCGATGCCACCTGTCGCGCCACGGCGGTGGAGCTCGGCGAAGACCTCCCGGACCCGACTCAAACTCCGCTCGTCATCGACGTTCTCGGCCCGTTGCGGCTGTGCAAGGGCGATCTCGAGATCACGAGCCCCGAGCTCCGGCGCGGCCGGGTGCGTACATTGCTCGCCCTCCTCGTGCTCCGCGGCGCTCTCCGTCGCGAGCGGATCTGCGACCTCCTTTGGCCCGATCTCGCTCCGGCGACGGCGGCCAGGAACCTTCGCGTGACGCTCAGCCACCTCCGACGCCTTCTCGAGTCCGACACGCAAGCGCCGCGTTCGACCTGGCGGATCCGGAGCACTCGCGACTCGATCGAACTTGCCGGACCACCACTCGTCGACACCGATCTCCGACGGCTCGATGGACATCTCGCCGCGGCCGATCAGGCCGAACAGGTCGGCGATACGTCCGCAGTCATCGCCCACCTCACCGGTGCTGTCGACCTGTGGCGCGGCGATCCGCTCGTCGATCTCATTGCCCTCGAGGAGCTCGGCGGTGACATCGAGTACATCCTCCGTTCCCTCGTCGAGGCTTGCCACCGTCTCGGCGAGCTGCTGTTGGTCGCCGGCCGATTCGCCGAAGCGCTGCGCTGTGCCGAGCAAGGCCGGCGAGCGGCGCCGTACTCCGAACGAGCGCATCGCCTGGCGATCGCTTGCCACCTACAGCGCCGTGACCGCGCCGGGCTGGACTCCGCCGTCCGCACCACCCATGAGATGCTCGCCGACCTGGGAGTGGAGCCCGAGGAGGAGACGTCGATGCTCTTACGCCGGGCGGAAGTCCAGCTCGGCAATCTTCGAGCCCTGTGACAGACCGAGTCGTCACGCCGATCGGGTGAGCCCGACGGCCCACCCGGCGGCGCGACCCGTCAGGCGATGACCCTGACGGTATGGATCCCGTTGTCCCCGCCACTGCGGGGGAACAGACACTCATCACAGCTGCGGCGACGAGTCACAACCACATGGTTGAGACGCTCACCTCGCCGTCGGGAGGGACATCTCGAACCAGGTGCGGAGTTCCACCTCCCACTGGTCGGCCGAGACGAACTTGTCCTCGAACGACAGGTCGTCGTCGCGCACGCGTAGCCGATCGCGGTGCAGAGTCACGCGACCCCCGTGTGCTGAGGTGGCCCGGGTGACGAGCGGTTTCTCGGTCCACGACAGCCCTGGCTCAGTCTGCAAGTAGCGGCTACGGGCCTCGAACTGGGCGAGCTGGCGAGGCCGGCGTGACGCCTGATACTGCAACTCCCATCCCGCCGTGCCGTCTGACCGCTCGACGTACTCGAAGAGGCGCACCGTCGAGGCATCGGTCTCGATGCGTGCCGGTCGCGGCCGGCTGGAGTACTCGCCGGTCTCTGCTGGAAGCGGCGCGAGTGGGTTGTCGCCCCACCCGACGTCGACGAGGTACGCCGCGCCGTCGACGTGCACGAGCAGTGTCAAGTGGTCGAAATCGGGGCTGAGCTCGCCAGTGACGGGTGCAAAAGTGCGACACGACAACAGCTCCACGGGGTATCCGAGGCGGCGCAACAGTTCGGCGAAGCATCCGTTCAGCTCGAAACACCATCCGCCCCGTCGCTGCTCGACGATCTTGTCGTAGGACCAGTCGACATCGACTTGGACGCCGAGGCGGTGGAAGACATGGAGGTTCTCGAACGGCACCCGCACTAGGTGGGCGGCCTGGAGCCGCACCAGTGTGTCCAGCGATGGCTCCTGTCCACCGTCGAACTTGATGCGGGCGAGGTAGCGATCGACGTCGAACAACACCATGCACGAACGAAGCTACGGGCGCCGAGCTCGGACTCGAAGTCGCGTCGTCGAAGCGAGCTAGACCGCGTCGACGTCGCTCGTACTCTGAGGGCGGTCGTGGTCCCGATCGCATCGGCGTCGAGCACTTGCTTCGGCGGCGGCGCCGTCCACCGTCACCCGGCCGATTGATCGGGGACGTGGCAGACGCAGAACTCGTTGCCCTCGGGATCGCGCAGAACGTCGTAGTCGTCATCCGGATTGCCGGAGCTGCGGACCCAAGTGGCGCCAAGAGCGACAAGCCGCTCGACTTCCTGTGTCTTGTCTGCGGTATAGAGGTCGAGATGCATTTGATCGCGGGCGGTGACGGGCGTGCGGGCTACCTGCAACGAGATGTTGACGTGTTCGCCCCCCAGGACGCGAAACTGACCGCCCTCCGTTGCAGGACCAGACCTCAGTCCAAGCGCTGTACTCCAGAACGCGGTCATCACCTCTAGGTCGGCGCAGTTGATCACCGTGCTGCCAAGCCGCAGCGCCACCCCAGCGAGCGTAGTTCCGCCCGGTCGACGGCGCTCGCGCTGACTCGCCGCCTCGGCGCATCATTTACCGCGGACAAGCGCCGAACGACACCACCGAACTCCGACGGAACGCCCCTTGGAGCCCAGGCGACGAACACCTGCCATGGAGAGAAACGAGCCCACTGATCGTCGTCACCGCGGGACTCTGGCGCGTGTCGCCGTCGTCGTAGCCATCGCACTCGCAACGGGCGCCTCACTCATCGAGGTTTCCGGATCGGCCGAGACGAACTCCATCCCGAGCTCGGCGATGCCACGGGCGCTGGGGACATGGTCAGGCGGCGAAGTCGTGAGTAGTGATTGACGCGAACTTCGACTAGGGCAGGCCGCGACAACCGAATGTCGACACCGAACGACGGGTTCACTTCCGCGACGACCGCACCGATCTGCATGTCGATCGCGCTCGCACGTACGGTCGCCATGTGGATGATGGGCCTGCCGAAAGACGGGCCCGAACGACGTGGACTCCCGTCGTACGCGCCGGATCCCCTGAAACCGGTCGGGCTCACTGTCTCGTGGCACTGTGGGGAGATGAACGAAGGTGAGCGGCTCACCGCACAGCAGTTCCAGGACTCGGGTGACCTCGAGGACTGGCGAGTCCTCGCCTTCGGTGCGAGCACCTGGTTCGACGCCCCGTCGCACTCGGCGGGCGCGGCGCTCGTGCACCGCGTCGCCGCGCTGGCCGACGCCGCAAGTCATCGCCCGGACATCGACTTGCGCGCCACCGGCGTTCACGTACGTACGCTCACCCATGCTGCGTCGGGCCTGACCGAGCGCGACGTCGCGCTGGCCCGGGCGATATCGGTGGCGGCGCGGGACCTCGGGTTGTCGGCCGATCCGTCGGCGGTGCAGGCGGTGCAACTCACGGTCGACGCGCTGGACAAGCCGTCGGTGATGCCGTTCTGGCGTGCCGCGCTCGGGTATGAGCCGATCGGCGACGACGACCTCGTCGACGCGATGCGGCGGGACCCGGCGATCTGGTTCCAGCAGATGGACGTGGCCCGGCCGCTGCGCAACAAGGTCCATATCGATGTCGGCGTGCCCCACGACCTAGCTCACCAGCGGGTGGCGGCGGTCAAGGCTGCTGGCGGGCGCGAGGTGTTCGCCACCGACTACTACGTCACGCTCGCCGACGCCGAGGGTAACGAGGTCGACGTCGTCCCGCTGGCGCCGGAAAGCGCCCTCGCCGACGTACCGGAGACCGCCGACTGGCGGGTGCTGTTCGGCGCGATGACGTACTACCGGACGGCAACGTACGGGCAAGCGGCCCAATTCGCCGCCGCAGTGGCCGAGCTGGCCGACGACGCCGGGATGGCACTGGTGATCGACCTGCGCGCTGGGGGCGTCACGATCGACACGGGCAAGGACCAGTGGGTGGACGAACGTTTCGGTGATCTCGCCCGGCAGGTCCAGGCC
Organism: Ilumatobacteraceae bacterium; assembly: GCA_963732335.1. Lineage (GTDB taxonomy): Bacteria > Actinomycetota > Acidimicrobiia > Acidimicrobiales > Ilumatobacteraceae > Desertimonas. The sequence goes on from CAVSZO010000063.1 coordinate 384,622, forward strand.
GCGGCGCGCCGCATCGGACTGACCGCCGACCCGTCACGCGTTCGCTTCGTGCAGATCGGGATCGACGCCGTCGACATCCCGGCAGTCCGCTCCTTCTGGCGCGCCGTGCTCGGCTACGAGTTCGACCAGCGCACTGACGTCACCGACATCTATGACCGACGGCGGCTGAACCCGCCGCTGTTCTTCCAACGCCTGTCCGCCGACGACGCAGCGCGACGCGAGCAGCGCAACCGCATCCACGTCGACCTCTTCGTGCCCAACGACGAGGCTGGCGCCCGCATCGACGTGGCTCTCGCCACCGGCGGGCGGGTCGTGTACGACGCCGAGGCACCGGAGTGGTGGACACTCGCCGACCCCGAGGGCAACGAGGTGGACATCGCCGTCTCGGTGGGCCGCGAGGAGATCTGGCTGGCCGCCCAGGAGGCGAGCCGCAAACCGTCCAGCCGCGGTTCCGCGTAGCCGGCAACAACCCGATCGATTGTCCGGCCCGCTGAGTCGCCCGGCATTTCGCCACGCCGGGATCGCGCGAAGACATACGCTCGACGCGTGTTGGGGGTCGCCATCGCCGGGCTCGCAGCGCTCACGCTCGCTCCCGTGTCCTGGTCCCTTTCGGCCGATGCCGCGGCCGTGGACGGTGCCCAGTCCTCGGCCGAGCAGATTGAGGTTGCGGTCGATGCCCGGGTCGAGCTGTTCGCCGTGCTCGAACGACTCGCCGGCAGGCCTGAATACGGCGTCGCCACGACGCCGTACGCCCGAACGGTTGACGAGTGGTTCGCGCCCTACGCCGGCGAACCAGCGGTTGTGTCGTTCCGCGAACTGCGGTCGTCCCACAGCATCGGCTACGACGCGGCGATGACGCTTGCCGCGCAGCTCGACGAGCAGCTGGCACCGGTCCGCCCGCTCTTACCCCTGCCCGAAGGGCTGGACGTCCGCTGGGAGGGCGTCGACCTCGACCGCGTCCTCGGGGAGGTGAGGGACTTCGCGGCCGAGGCGCGCTTCGACGACTTCCTGGCCTCCCAGCGTGGCTACATCGCCGCGGTCGAAGACGCGTTCCGCTCGTTCGTCGGATCCAGGCCGGTGGACGACTGGTTTGACGGGGTGTTCGGCCCACGTCAACGCACGGGGTATCACGTCGTGCCGGGCCTGCTCACCGGTCTGATGAGCTACGGCGTCCACGCCGGCGCCGACGAGATCTACGCGATCATGAGCCTTGAGGCGCCCGACGCCGACGGCATCCCGACACTCGGGCTGCTGACTGAGGAGTACCTCGTCCACGAGTTCGCCCACACCCACGTCAACCCCGTGGTGCGGGAGCACATCGAGGTCTTCGACGGTCCGGCCCCGCTGATCGACGGGTCGGCGTCGGCGATGGAGCAGCAGCACTATCTGACGCGCGAGAACGTTGTCGACGAGTCGATTGTGAGGGCGCTCACGGTCCTGTACCTCCGCGACGAGGTCGGTCTCGAGGCGGCCCGCCAGTCGCTCGAGATGCAACATCGACTTGGGTTCACCTGGACTCTCGACCTGGCCCTGGCGCTCGCGACTGCGATCGAGGCGGGTGAGGGAACGCTGACCGACGAGCGCATGATCGAGGCCGCGGCGGGAGTGCTGATGCCGGCCCCGTCAGCGGCTGACCAAGACCGGCGACGCTAGGCACGCCGCTCGGACTCTTCCCGCGCAAAGCGGTCAGTTCTGGCCGCGTGGCGACACCAGAGTCCGCGGTGGCGATCTGGGACGCTGGAGTCCAACATGCCGCAGCGGTTTCAACGATCACGTCGCAAGGGAACTCGCCTTCCGGCGAGTGTTGTCGTCGTTACACGGCCAACGAAGTGGGGAAACCCACATCCATTGGAACTCGGGAGGGACGAGGCGGTTCGTCGGTATCACAAGGATCTACTGGCCGGCCGGTTGGCGGTCACGGCCGAGGACGCCAGACGGGAGCTTCGCGGGCGCGACCTCGCGTGTTACTGCCCACTCGATGAACCCTGCCACGCCGACGTGTTGCTCGCGGTCGCCAATGAGTAGGCCGCGTCCTGGTGCTCCCCGTCGAGTCGCGAGCACCCGAACGACGCGGGATCCGCTATCAGGTCGCCAGTATCGGCTACGGCTCTGTCGCGGTGGTCGACGGCCACGTGGTCGTCGACTCGGCGACGGTCGTGCTTGGCCACGTCGTCGTGGTGCCCTCCCACGTGGTCGTCGTCACTGCGATCGTGGTGCTCGGCCATGTCGTCGTAGTCGACGCAGCCGGTGCGGCCGTGCTCGCCGGTGCGGCCGTGCTCGCCGGTGCGGCCGTGGCCGCCGGTGCGGCCGTGGTCGGGGCGGCGTGCTCGGCGTGCTCGTGGTGGTGGTCGGCGCAGCCGGCAATTCGAGCACCGGGCTGATCCACGCGGCGAGCAGCACGGCCGGCTCCTCGCCGCCGTTGGTCAGGGCGATGTCGCCCTGCAGCGTGGCCCATCCGCCGGCATCGATGCGCGTGCCGTCGGCGGTCGTGACCCAGCCGCTGCTTACCATCACGAACGCCGGGATCCCGGCCTTCATGTTGAACGTCTCCGACGGCGCCAACCAGTCGCGGATGATGTCGATGTCGTGAGCGCCCTGGCCGGGCTCGAACCGGTCGCTGCCCGGCCCGGTGTCGTCCGTGCTGATCGTCCAGTCCATCAGCGTCGCCGGCTCCCCGCCGAGCGCGGCCGCGTGAGTGGTGAGCGTCGGCCGGCGGAACAGCACTTCGCCGTCGTGATTGCCGGCTTCCGCCTCGTCGACGCGTTCTGTGGCCGAAATCGCGCCAGATGTGTCCTGGTTGAGACCACAGAATCGCGGCAGTGAGATGGGCCGAAAAATGGTCAGTCGCTCAGGTGCGCAGCGCCGGACGAGACCGGACCGCGGCGCAGGTCGGCGGTGTGAGTCTCGTCACGACGCCGTCGGCAGCGGGGCGAAGAGCTCGACGCTGTTGCCGTCGGGATCGTGCACGCTGGCGTACCGCTGCCCCCAGAACGCGTCCCACGGTTCCAGATGTGCTTGATAGCCGGCGCCGACCAGCTCGGCGAACACGCCGTCGACATCGCTCGGCCCATCGCAGGCGAAGGCCAGCGCGACACGATGGTCGCCCGTCGGTGGCGCCCAGTTGGGATCGAACGAATGGATTGTGTCGATCGTGTCAAACATCAGTCGGGCGCCGTTCGGCAACGGAACATCCACGTGCGGTTGGTCGTCGGCGTCCGTCGGCGCGTCGAGCCCGAGGGCGCGATAGAAGGCGAGGGCGCGGCCCATGTCGGCGACGACAAGGCCGATGGCGGCGAACTGTGCGGTCATGACAGCCACCGTATGTCAGCCCGTCGACCGCGTCTTGAACGGAATAGACATCGTCGCATCGGCACAGCGATCGCCCAATCTCAGGAAGGCAGGTCCACCAGGTCGGCGCTGAGAGACCAGAGGCGCTGGCGGGCGTCAGGTTCGTAGGCCTGGCCGAGCGCCGTGGACTCGGTCTGCCCGTCGAAGTAGCGCCCGGTCACGCCGTCCAGGGCCGGCTCGGTGGCCAGCCGGGTGACCGCGGCGATGCCGCTGTCGAGCGTGTCGATCGTCTGCGACCAGGCCTCGTGCACGATCTTGGTCGGCATCAGGGTCCCCGGATGGAGGCTGTTGACCGTCACAGCGCCGTCGTGCCCGAGCCGGGCAGCGAGCTCGATGCTGAACATGATCAACGCCAGCTTGCTCTGGCTGTATGCGTGCGCAGCGTCATAGCGGGTTCGCTGCATCACGTCGTCGAAGTCGACGGGCGACTGGCCGATCGACGCGACGTTGACCACCCGTGCCGGCGCCGACACCTCCAGCAGGGGGACCAGCAGCCGGGTCAGCAGGTAGGGCGCGAGGTAGTTGACCGCGAAACGCAGCTCGTGGCCGTCCGCGCTCTCCTCGCGGTGCTGGGCGCCGGTCGGACCGCGGCCGATGCCCGCGTTGTTGATCAACACGTCGAGGCCAGCCTCGTTGGCCTGCACGTCGTCAGCCAGACGGCGCACCTCCGCAAGCGAGGCGAGGTCGGCGAGATAGCCGCGGGACGAGTCGTTGCCGGTCGTCCGACGGATCTCCTCGATCGTGTCGTCGATGCGTGCCCGGCTACGGCCGTGGACGAGGACCCGTGCGCCATCGGCGGCCAGCCGGGCGGCGACGCCGCGTCCAAGCCCGTCGGTGGCGCCGGTGACAAGAATTGTGAGCGGCACCCGTCGTTCAACACGACCAGCCACGGTTTTCTGCCCGTGACGCGAGTAGGCGAGCCGTATGGCACCCACCCGCGCCATCTCGTCGGCGGCGGCACCTACCGTTCAGTTCGATCGTGTCGGCTCGCTTGCCGACGTCCGGTTCAGCCCGTGGTGGCCGGCGCCACACTCGTGTCGGTGCTGGTGTCGACGGGTGCCCCCGACGTCACCGGGGCCATCGTGGTGTCCGGCGTCATCGTCGTCGCCGGCGCGGCCGTCGCCGGGCCGGCGGGGAAGATCGTGGCCAGCCAGTCGGCGGCGACCACGTCGACGCCGAGCTGGTCGACCTCGACCTGAGCGAGCAGCCCGGCGAGCGTCTCCGTGTCGAGGGCGGCGTTGACCTCGTCGAGGATGCCGGTCAGCTCCGGACCGACAACCTCGCTGCGCACGAGCGGCAGCACTGCCTCGTGGGGCACGACTTCGAGGTCGTCCTCGAGCGCGACGAACCCCTCGGCGGCGATCGCCGACATCGTCGAGAACAGGTTGCCGCAGTCGATCGCGCCTCCGCTGAGGGCGGCCGAGACATCGGCCACTGTCAGCGGCACGAAGCCCTCGAACTCGGCGCCGTAGAGGTCGCGGAACCCGGCCAGTCCGAACGGTGTACGCGTCTCGAGCTCGGGCGGGCCACCGAGCGTGATGTTGCTGCTGGCCTCGAACAGGCTCGACAGGTTTGACAGCCCGAACTCGTCGGCGACCGCTTGGGTGCAGACGATCACGTCCTTGTCCTCGGCGGCCGACGGGGTCAGCACCTCGAGGCCGTCGGGTAGCGCCTCGCCGATCGCCGCCACCTGTTCCTCGACCGTGGTGGCGTCGGGCTGCTCGGGAGCGAGCAGGAACGAGAGCAGCGAGCCGGTGTACTCGGGCACGAGGTCGACCTCGGCGTTGTCGATGGCGCCGACGTAGACCTCGCGCGAGCCGATCGTGTGCTCGAGGCTGACGTCAAAGCCGACGAGGCGGAGCGCCTGGCCGTAGATCTCGGCGAGCAGCTGGCTCTCGTTGAAGTCGGCCGAACCGACGGTGAGCGCAGGGAGGTCGGTCGGCGCCGCCGGCGCCGAGCCGGATGCCGCGGTCGTGTCGACCGTCGCTGCGGTCGTGTCGGTTGCGCCGCCCGGCCCGGTGGTGTCGACCATCGCTGGCGCGGTGGTCTCCGTCGGCGCCGGCTCGGTCCCGGTCGGCGGTTCGGTCGTGCCGGCGGCGGCTGCGCCGTAGCCGGCGAGGGCGAGAGTTACCGCGGTGATGAGCGCGGCGAATGGTCGAATGTGCATGGGCACCTCCTCGAACAGGTCCGGCCCACCGTAGTCACCTCGCCACACCCGGGGCGTCCGCGAACGCTTCAACGCGCCCGGGACCCGGTCCCCGGATCTCGGCCCGCGACATGGGGCGGACGCTAATAGCGTGCCGGCATTGACGCCCACCCGCCCTACGCCTCCCTGGCGATGTACCCGTTCGAGCGGCTCGAGCCGGCGTGGGAGCGGCTGTGGTCGCTCGTCCACCGGCGGGCGCCGTGGACGCCGCCGACGCTGCGCTGGGATGGCGACCCGCACGACCACTGGCGCGACCCGCGGTGCCTCGTCGCCCAGGCGTGCGGCTGGCCGGCGATGACCGAGCTGCGCCACGACGTCACCATCGCCGGCGCGTTCACGCTCGCCCTCGACGACGCCGACGGCCACCGCTACCGCAGCGTGCTGCTCGCCAACCGACCGATCGACCTCGCCGATGTCGCCGCCGGTCAGCTGACCGCGGCGGTCAACGCGACCGACAGCCTGTCCGGCTGGATCAGCCTGCTCGCCGTCACCGTCGGCGCCGGCAATCCGTGGCCCGGGCCCGTGCGCTGGACCGGCAGCCACGCTGCCAGCCTTCGCGCCGTCAGCGACGGCGCCGCCGACATCGCCTCCGTCGACGCCCTGACGCTCGCCTACCTCCGCCGCGATCAGCCAGCCGACGTCGCCCGGCTCATCGAGGTCTGCCGCGGTCCGTGGGTACCGAGCCTGCCGATCGTCGTCCGCCGAGGCGACCCCGCCGAGCGGATCGACGACCTCCGCGCCGCGATCGCCGCATCGCTGGACGACCCGGTCGCCGCCAGATTGCGCGCCGAGCTGCTCGTCGACGGCTTCGTGGCCCTCGACGAAGCCGCGTATGAGCCGATCCTCGCCGTGGGCTCGTGGCGATGAAGAGCTCGGCGCAGGCCGTCGTCATCGGCGGTGGCGTCGTCGGCGCCTCGGTCCTCTACCACCTCACCGAGGCCGGCTGGTCCGACGTCGTGCTTGTCGAGCGCAAGGAGCTCAGCGCCGGCTCGACATGGCACTCGGCTGGCGGCATGCACACGCTCAATAGCGACCCCAACGTCGCCAAGCTGCAGCAGTACACGATCCAGCTGTACCGCACGATCGAGGAGCGTTCCGGGCAGGACTGCTCGATCCACCTGCCCGGAGGGCTGATGCTCGCCGGCGACCGCGAGCGCCTCGACTGGCTGCGCATGGCCCAAGCCCGCGGCCGCTACCTCGGGATGGAGCTCGACATCATCTCCCCCGCCGAGGCGAAGTCGATGTTCCCGCTGATGGAGGACCAGTACTTCGTCGGCGCCCTGTTCGACCCGGTGGAGGGTCACCTCGACCCGACCAGCGTGACCAACGCCTACACCGTCTGCGCCCGCCACCGCGGCGCCGAGGTCTACCGCCACACGTGGGTCAGCGACCTGCGCCAACGACCCGACGGCACCTGGGACGTGATCACCGACAGCGGCGAGATCCACGCCGAGCACATCGTCAACGCCGGAGGCCTGTGGGCCCGCGAGGTCGGGCGAATGATCGGCCTCGAGCTACCCGTGCTCGGGATGGAGCACATGTACCTCGTCACCGACGAGATGCCAGAGGTCGCTGCGTACAACGCCGCCACCGGCCACGAGATGCCGATGGCGCTCGACTTCGACGGCGAGATCTACATCCGCCAGGAGCAGGGCGGGATGCTGCTCGGCACCTACGAGCAGGCCTGTGTGCCATGGTCGCCGCGGGAGGCGCCGTGGAGCTTCGACATGGAGCTGCTGCCGCCCGACCTCGACCGCCTCGCCCCCTCACTGGAGATCGCCTTCAAGCACTACCCGGCGATGGCGACGGCGCCGATCAGGCGGATCGTCAACGGCCCGTTCACGTTCGCCCCCGACGGCAACCCGCTCGTCGGCCCGATCCGCGGGCTGCGCAACTGCTGGGTCGCGTGCGCCGTGATGGCCGGGCTGTCACAGGGCGGCGGCGTCGGCCTCGCCCTCGCCAATTGGATGACGACCGGCGACCCGCAACTCGACGTATGGGGGATGGACGTCGCCCGCTTCGGCGACTGGGCGACGCTCGCCTACACGAACGCCAAGGTGCGCGAGAACTACAGCCGGCGGTTCCGTATCACGTTCCCCAACGAGGAGCTGCCGGCCGGGCGCCCGCTGCACACGACCCCGGTCTACGACCGGCTCACCGCCCGCAACGCGGTGTGGGGCGCCGGGTTCGGGCTCGAGCACGCCCTGTGGTTCCAGCGCCCCGGCGAGGAGCCGGTCGAGGAGGTGACGTTCCGCCGCTCCAACGCCTTCCCGGTCGTCGCCGCGGAGTGCCGTGCGGTTCGCACGCGGGTCGGACTGACCGAGTGCTCGAACTACGCCAAGTACCGGGTGACCGGCGCGGGGGCGGCGGAGTGGCTGCAGGGCATGTTGACCAACCGCCTGCCCAAGCTCGGGCGGATCGCCCTCACGCCGATGCTCAACCGGAACGGGCGGATCGTCGGCGAGTTCTCCGTCGCCCGCGTCGGGGACGACGACTTCTTCCTGTTCGGGTCGCAGGCCGCCGAGGTTCACCACTCGCGCTGGTTCCTGGCCCACCTCCCGGGGCGCTCGGCAATCCGCTTTGACGTGCTCGGGCTCTCGCTCGTCGGGCTTTCGATCGCCGGGCCGCGCGCCCGCGACGTCCTGCAGTCGGTGACCGCCGAGTCGCTGGCGACCGCCGACTTCCCGTTCATGACGTTCCGCCGCATCGACGTCGGGATGATCCCGGCGTGGGTCGGGCGGATGACCTATACGGGCGACCTCGGCTACGAGCTCTGGATCGCTCCCGAGCACCAGCGGGCGCTGTTCGACCTGCTGTGGGACGCCGGGCACGATGCCGGGATCGCCCTTTTCGGGTTCCGCGCCCTGATGTCGCTACGGATGGAGAAGATGTTCGGCACGTGGATACGCGAGTACCGCCCGATCTACACGCCGCTTGAAGCGCGCATGGACCGCTACCTCAAGCTCGACCACGACTTCATCGGGCGGAGCGCGCTCGAGGAGGAGCTGCAGCGCGGCCCGCAGCGCTCGCTCGTCTACCTCGAGATCGACCCCGACCCCGACGAGCCGGCCGACGTACTCGGCGACGAGCCGATCTGGCACGACGGGGACGTCGTCGGCTGGGTGACCTCCGGCGCCTACGCCCATTACAGCGGGGTCTCGCTGGCGTTCGGCTACGTGCCGGCCGAACTCGCCGCGCCGGGGCCGCCCGACGAGCAGCGGGGGCGGTTCGAGGTCGAGATCATCGGCCACCACCGCCCGGCGCGTCTGCTCACCGAACCGGTCCTCGACCCGGCCGGGACGCGGATGCGGGCGTAGGGGTGCCGCGCTGAGCGAGCTGCCGACGATCGACGACCTCGCTGGCGACGTGCACCAGCACCTCGCCCGGCTGCGGGCGGCTGCGCCGGTCGCCTGGGTGCCGGCGCTGGACAGCTTCGTCGTCACCGGGTGGGCGCCGGCGATCGAGGTACTGCGCGACCCGGCGACGTTCACCGTCGACGACCCGCGGTTCTCGACCGCCCGAGTGGTCGGGCCGAGCATGCTCTCGCTCGACGGGGCGGCACACGCCCGCCACCGCGCGCCGTTCACCGCTCCGTTCCGCGCCCGCCGCGTCGCGGAGCGGTTCGGCGACGTCGTCCAGCGCGAGGTCGGCCGGCTGCTCGACGCGATCGCCTTCGGCGGGCCCGGCGCCGAGCTGCGGGCGCAGCTGGCCGGGCCGCTCGCCGCAGCGGTCGTCGCCGCCAGCCTCGGCCTCGGCGACGGCGGCGGCATCGGGGTCGCTCGGCTGCTCGGCTGGTACCGGGCGATCGTCGACTCGGTCAGCACGGTCGGCGCCGGACGGCCGACGACCGCCGCCGGGGCGCGGGCGATGGACGAGCTTGGCGCCGCCCTGCTCGAGCATCTGACGGCGGAGACTGGCGACCATGGCTCGCTGCTCCAAGCGGCGATGTCCGACGGCGAGCTCGATCCCGGCGAGGTCGTGTCCAACGCCGCGGTGATCATGTTCGGCGGGATCGAGACGACGGAGGGGATGCTCCTCAACGCCGTCTGGTACCTGCTGCGCGAGCCCGACCTGTTCGCCTCCGTCGTCGACGACCCGGGACTCGCGCCGGCGGCCGTCGAGGAGTCGCTGCGGATCGAGCCGGCCGCGGCCGTCGTCGACCGCTACGCGACGCGCGATGTCGAGCTAGCTGGCAGTGCGATCCCCGGCGGGTCGCAGGTGACCGTGTCGCTCGCCGGCGCCAATCGCGACCCCGCCGTCTTCGCTGATCCGGACCGCTTCGAGATCAACCGCCCGCAGCGGCGCCAGCACCTCGCCTTCGCCACCGGCCCGCACGTGTGCGTCGGGATGGACCTCGCCCGGCTGGAGGTCGTCACCGCAGTGACGGCGCTGGCGGCCCGCTTTCCTCGGTTGCGGCTCGCCGCCGATGCCCCGCCGCCTACCGGGCTCGTGTTCCGCAAGCCGGCCAGCGTGCCCGTCATGTTGCGCTGACCCAACGCCTGGTTAGCATCGGCCGCGATGGCCGACAGCACCGCGCCCGTTTCGTCGCCAAGCCTTTCCGAGCGGCTCGCCGCCGGACCGGTGATCTGCGCTGAGGGCTACCTCTTCGAGCTGGAGCGTCGCGGCTACCTCCAAGCCGGGGCGTTCGTTCCCGAGGCCGTGCTCGATCACCCCGACGAGGTGACTGCCCTGCACCGACAGTTCGTGCACGCCGGCTCGGACGTCGTCGAGGCGTTCACCTACTACGGGCACCGCGAGAAGCTGCGAGTCATCGGCAAGGAGGATCTGCTCGAGCCGCTCAACCGAACGGCTCTCCAGCTCGCCACCGCGGTCGCCCGCGACACCGGCACGCTACTCGCCGGCAACCTCAGCAATACGAATCTCTACGAGCCCGACAGCGCCGAGTCGCGGACGGCGGTGCGGGCGATGTTCGACGAGCAGGTGGCATGGACGGCGGAGGCGTCCGTCGACCTCGTCATCGCCGAGACGATCTCGTGGGTTGGCGAGGCACAGATCGCCCTCGAGAGCATTCGTGCCGCCGGGTTGCCGGCGGTGGTGACGATGGCCATCCATCAGGACGTCACGACACGCGACGGCTACTCGGCGGCGGAGGCCTGCCGGGCGTTGGCCGGCGCCGGCGCCGACGTCGTCGGGCTCAACTGCTGCCGTGGGCCGTCGACGATGCTGCCGCTGATCGCCGAGATCGTCGAAGCCGTCGACGTCCCGGTCGCCGCCTTGCCGGTGCCCTACCGCACGACGCCGGAGCAGCCGACGTTCCAGTCGTTGCGTGACCCCGCCTACGACGGCTACCCCACCGGGCAGCCGTTCCCCACCGGCCTCGACCCGTTCAGCTGCAGCCGCTACGAGCTCGCCGACTTCGCCCGCAGCGCCAGCGAGCTCGGCGCCCGCTACATCGGCGTTTGCTGCGGCGCCGGACCACATCACATCCGCGCTGTTGCCGAGGCGCTCGGCCGCCGCCCGGAGGCGAGCCGGTACACCGAGGACATGTCCAAGCACGCCTACTTCGGCACCGACCCTTCGCTGCGACGCAGCAACCAGGAGTACGCCGCCAACCTGTAAGGGTTTCGAGCCTCTGCCCCCCGAACCCCCCGCCGGTCCGCTTAGGTCCTCAGCCCGCTCGAAACGTCAGCGGTTGATTTGGCGGCGGAGCTGGGCGAGGTGCTTGGGGACGGATGTCGGTTCGACTGTCGCGGCGCGCACGACGCTGTCGAAGTGCCGGCTCAGTGTGCGCACGTGCTCACGGGAGGTGAGCACGAGGTAGAGGTTGCCGAGGTACAGCGCCGCCCGCTGGCTGCCGAACACGGTGAGCGGCGAGGCGTAGCGGCGCGACCCGTCGAAGAGGAACCAGCGGAACGTCGGATACAGCTCGTCGACGAGTTCGATCATCCGCTCCAGCTGGGCGAGGCGAGTGGCGGCGCGCAACCGGCCCCAGACACCGTCGCCGCGGGCGAAGGATCGGAGACCCTGCACCGACGAGCAGCACTCCATCTCGGTGTCCGGATCCCGAGCCCACGCCAGCCGGGCCGCGGTCGTCGCAATCGTCTGCTCCGCCGGCGGACCCTCCGCCTCGGAGCGCTCGAAGCGGATCACCTCGTCGGACTTCATCAGGTCGGGCAACGTCGCCGGGACGTAGCGGATTTTCCAGCCGGCCGCCTCGGCGAACCACCCGAGCAGCAGCTCGTCGGCCGGCGTCGGGCCGGGCTGCTCGAACGAGGTCGTGTGCTGCAGAATCTCCGCCTCGACCGGGCCGACGTCGGAGAGCCCGACGAGCCAGTCGAGCGACAGCGTGTGGGCGGCGGCGATCGACAGCAGCGTGTCGGCCCGGGGCATGCGTTGGTTGGCGGCGGAGATCAGCTGTGACAGTGTCGTGCGATCGACGCCGGCGCGATCGGCGAACTCGACCTTGCTCAGCCCCGAGCGGCGAATCGCTTCGGCGAGGCGTTCGCGCAACACCGCCGAAGGCTTGATGCGTTCAGCCATCACCTGCAGCGTAGACGCATCGAAGCTGCGTCAATCCATCAAGCGTCCGGATGCGCATGTTGGTACAAGCGAATGAGAATGAGGACGCAATTGCGGACAGCGAAATCCCGGCGCGTCGAGTGGCCGACGCTCGTCGTCGCGGTCGTGATCGCCGCCGGGTTCGCCGCTGTGCTGGCATGGCACGGCCGGCTTCCACTCGGGCTCGTGATCGCCGCGCTGGCGATCCTCGGCGCGTGGTACAACTCGCTGCAGCACGAGGTGGTCCACGGCCACCCGACGCCGTGGCCGGGGTTCAACGCCGCGCTCGCGGTGATCCCGCTCAGCCTCGTCGTGTCGTTCACCACCTACCGGTCGATCCACCTCGCCCATCACCGCGCGCCGGAGCTCACCGATCCCGACGTCGACCCGGAGAGCTTCTACGTCACGGCGCGCACGTGGGAGCGGTACGGCCGCGTTCGCCGGGCGGCGCTGGTGGCGATGCAGACTCTCGCCGGGCGGTTGTTGCTCGGCCCGCTCGTGGCGGCGCTGCGGTGGATGCGCATCGAGCTGGTGGCGGCGGCGCGCAGCCGCCGCGGCGCGGCCCGTCTCCTCGGCCACGGCGTCGGCGTCGCCGCGGTGCTGGCCATCGTGCGGGCGAGCGGAATGGCGTGGTGGGTGTACGCCATCGGTGTCGGTTGGGGCGGCGGGGCATTGACGATGCTGCGCTCGTTCGCCGAGCACCGCTACTCCAACGGTGCCACGCGCACCGCCGTCGTGCGCACGGGGCGATTCTTCTCCCTACTCTTCCTCAACAACAACCTCCACCACACCCATCACGAGCGGCCCGCCGTCGCCTGGTTCGAGCTGCCGGCGCTGCACGAGCGACTCGACAGCGACCGCATCGCCGCCGAGGGCGCCGGCCTCTATTGCGGCTACGCCGACGTTGCCCGCCGCCACTTGTTCCGCCCGTTCGACGTCGCCGCGCACCCGAGCGGCTGACAGCGGTTCGCCACGCCTCCCGTCACGACGACTACGCCAAGTCGACGAGCTCGTGGCGATCCACCGCCGCTCGCCCAGCCGGACACCAGCACTCTGCCCCTTCAAGAGCATCACCGCGCGGTGCGTCGTCTGGGGTCAGATCGAGTGGTGGTAGCCGGTCATCACGAGCGAGTCGCGATATCCGAGCTGTTCCCAGATCGCCCGCAGGTGGTCCTCGGCGACCGGTCCGATCGCGAGGCCTGCGGGGAGTTGGCAGTCGGGAATCGCGGCCAGGTCACGGACCATGAACCCCCACTTGCTGGCGGGGACGAACCCGTGGTCGAGCAGCAGTTGCTGGCGCGCCGTGCCGTCGGTGGATTCAGCGTCGAGGCGCCTGTCGGGTGCGTCGTGATCGGCCGCGATCGCCCGGGCGCGCGCCTCGGCCCAGTCGAGCAGTTGCGCCTCCAAGCCGTCGACTTCCGGGTCGGCGGCGAACGCCATCGGATACGCGCGGTAGCCAGCGGCAACGTCCTCCCAGCCGACCCGGGCATAGCCGACGACACGGCCGGCATCATTCTCGGCGACGACGATGTCAGTAGCGGGGTCGCACCGGACCAGGTGGTCGTACCCCTCGGCGAACCACTCGACGGTCGCCCACACGCCCTCACCCTCGGCGCTAACGCGCTGGTTCCAAACGTCGACCATCCCATGCAGATCGGCGCGCCGGTAGCGTCGCAGGCTCACTCCCTCCACGACCGGAGTATCGCCGCCGACTGGGCAGCCACGGTGCCGGGTTTCCGCGTTTCGGAAGCAAACCCATCTTTGCGACGAAGTACGAACCAGGCATCGGAGACAAGACACCGCTGTCAACGACGCCTCCCACCGCCCGGTCGTCGGTGGTCGTTCTCGGGACCGCAACGTGCGTCCCAGGACTGGAACGCGACTGTAAGCGGAACTGCCTGCGCCCACCCCGCGCCGCGTTCTAGAACTGGGTGCGAAGTCACTCACAGGGGGACGTGATGATGACCAACCGAGTATTCCGGGTCGTGGTGGCCCTAGCGGTGAGCGCGTCGGCTGCCGCCAGCAGTGCTCCGCTTGCGGCCGCCGCCACGACGGACGCCGGCGCGATCACTGCCGAGCAACCGCGACCGCTGGCTGGCTTCGATCGCGGTCGCATCCAGTTCGCCGCCGGCACCGACTCGGCCTCGGTCAGCGACGCAGTCGCCCTTGGTGACTGGCACCACTGGGCCGTTGGCGCCGGGCGGGGCCAGTTCATCCAGGTCACCGCGACGGCGCTGGCCGGCAACGCCACCTTTGAGCTGTACACACCGTCCGGTGAGCAGATGGCCAACGACGTCAGTTCGTTCAGCGGTCAGCTCGCGGCCACCGGCGACTATGCCATCGACATCGGTTCCGCCGGCGGCGTGGCCGACTACACCCTCACCGTGACCATCCGCAACGAACCGATCGCGCCGCTTCCGCCGCGCGACGGGCACTTCCGCGACCAGATCCGCTTCGCCGCCGGCACGGACCACGGATCGGTGAGCGGCGTCGTGATGCGCGGTGACTGGGACGAGTGGTCGTTCCGCGTCGACGAGGGACAGCACCTGCAACTCAGCGTGGGCGCCGTCGTCGACAACGCCACGATCCGTCTCTACGCCCCGAACGGCAACCCGCTCGCCTTCGACACCACCTCATTCGACGGCACGCTGCCGGCCGGCGGTCTTTACATGATCGAGGTCGGACCGACCGCTGGCTGGGCCACCTACACGTTGAACCTGCGGATCACCGACGCGCCGCCGGCGCCGCCCCCACCACCGCCGATTGCGCCCGGCGACATCGAGCGGATCACGTTCGCCCCTGGGACGAACAACGCCTCGGTGACCGGCGACGTCCTGCCGGCGACCACCGACAGCTACGGTCTGCAGGCGTCCGCCGGCCAGGTGATGGTCGCCCACGTCGACTCGGTCACCGACAACGTCTTCCTCTCGATCTTCGCCCCTGACGGCACACCACTGGCCGAGCACCTGCTGCAAGCGGCGGTGGCATTGCCGGTCGACGGCGACTACCTCATCGAGATCTCGACCACCAGCTCTGGCGGGCCGTACCGGCTCAGCGTCTGGGTCGACTAGCTACTCGAGCGGAAGGCCAAGCCCATCCGCTCGGCTCGAAGTAGCCGGCCATCGGCCGGCTCCGAAGGTCCCGAACCGTCCGGCGGATCACGGCGGCGCGGGCAGGCATATAGGGACATGTTGTCGTCCACGTTGACTGTTGTGGTTCGGCTCTTCAGATACGTTCCACCGGGTGCGTCTGGGCATCGTTGAGGCTCGGACACGTACGTGAGGGCGGTCGTCTACGACCGGTATGGGTCGCCCGAGGTACTGCGACTCGACGACGTTCCCGTGCCGTCTCCCGCCGCCGGGCAGGTGCGCGTCAGGGTTGCGGCAACGTCGGTCAACCTCAGTGATTGGGAGACTCTGCGCGGCTCGCCGCTGTATGCCGCGCCTGGGCGGGCTGCGCTCGCCGGCACGCCGGACGCTGGGGTCGGACATCGCCGGGTGGGTCGACTTGGTCGGTGAGGCGGTCACTCGGTTCCGTCCCGGTGATGAGGTGTACGGCGACAACCTGGCGCTGAAGGGTGGCTTCGCCGAGTACGCGATCGCCGCCGAGTCGGCGCTCGCCCACAAGCCTGCAGGACTGACGTTCGCCGAGGCATCGACGATTCCCCAGGCCGGGGCGATTGCCCTGCAAGGAACCGACGGCGCCGCGGTCGGGCGTCGGGTGGCTGATCAATGGGGGCGGTGGCGGCTCGGGCTCATTCGCCATCCAACTGGCCAAGCGTCTCGGTGCGCACGTGACCGCTGTCGACAACGCCGGCAAGCTTGATTTCATGCGGTCGCTCGGCGCCGACGAGGTCGTCGACTACCGCAGCGAGGACTTCACCCGCAGCGACCAGCCGTACGACCTCATCGTCGATCTCGTTGCCCATCGATCGGTGTTCGCCTATCGCCGGGCGCTCGCCCGCGGCGGTCGCTACCGCTGTGTCGGCGGGTCGGTGCCAGCGCTGCTGCGCGTCATGACGATCGGCTGGATCGCCGCCCGGCTGACCAATCGCCGGATGGGGGTGCTTGCCGTGAAGCAGGGGCCGGCCCAGTTCGTGCCGCTCGCCGACCTATGCATCGCCGGTGAGGTCAGCATCCACATCGACCGCACGTTCGCGCTCGATGCCGTACCCGAAGCCCTCGCCTACGTGGGTCAAGGTCGCAGCCACGGCAAGGTTGTGGTCACCATCAACTCGGCGAACGCCGCCACCAGGCACCAGGAACGCGAACTCGGCGGTGTGCCCTGAAAAGACCAGATTTGGTCTCCTCATGGCACACAGGCGTCGCGGCTGGACGTTTACGGTTTGGCCTCCAACGTGAAGATCCTGGGTAGTCGCCTCCAAACCCCATCGTCCTAGCTCGCCGGCAAGGCAGAGTCAGAAGTCGCCACCACCGAAGTCACCGCCACCGAAGTCACCGCCACCGAAATCACCGCCACCGAAATCACCGCCACCGAAATCTCCGCCAAAGTCGCCGTCTCCACTGTCGTCGGCTTCGTTGATGATCGTCGTCCCGCCGGCGCCCCACGGGCCGAATCCGCCGGACAGGAGCGACCCGAGAAGAAGGCCAGTGAACAAGCCGCTGGAGCCGCCGAACCAGCCACCGGCGAAACCGCCCGGGTAGCCGACATAGGCCGGCTGGCGGTCGGCGTCCAGCGTGACGGCCGGCTCGCCGTGCAAACCCGGTCGCTGCAGATCGTCCGGTGGCGCCGGTGGCTGGCGACCTTCAACGATCGCCCGTGTCCGGTCCATCGAGTACCGGGCCTCGGCGACAACCCGAGCTACCCGAACCAAATCCACTGGATCGTCGGTGTAGTCCAGTGCAGCCTGCGCCGCCCGGTACCGGCTGACCGCAGCGTCGAAGTCGTTGCGAGCGTCGGGATGCAACTGGATCTCCGGTTCAAGCCGCACCACGTCGTCGGCCAACACTGAGACCTCAGCCCTCAGCAGCTGTCGATCGGCCTCCTCGGCTCGCGCCCGTTCGGCCTCGTCCGCTTGACGTCGTCGTCTCCGCCGCCACACCAGCAATCCGGCTGCGCCAGCACCTCCGACGAGCACGACCGGGAGCACCCAACCGCCGCCAGTGCCGTCGTCGTCGCCCCCGGCACCGGACCCAGCGGCTGGACCCGCGGCGTCACCGACACGTTCAACAAATTCGTCGAGCACCGCGGCGGTGTTATCGCCGTTGGCTTCGAGCGCTGCCGCCGCCAACTCGCCGGCCTCGCCAGCAGCCAGCTCGCTACTCCCGGCGCGGAAAGTGTCGCCGATGACGACACCGAACGTGCCGGGTCGATCAACGGCGTCGGCCAGTTGACTGGCGACCTCGGCCGGGTCGCCACCGGCGAGGTCGGCCGTCGACGCTGGCAGCACAGCAATGTAGATCGGCGTATCGGCACTGCGGATGGCCGACCGCAGCTCGTCGATCTCGTCATCGGTCAAGGCACGCTCGGCATCCGCCTCGACGTACACCGGGTTGCCACGAAGCGCGCTGGCGACCTCGTCGAGGTCTACGCTCGCCGACGCAGTCCCACCAGGCAGCCCCAACAGCACGAGCAACGTCGCCGCCAGACCCACACGACCACCCCGCTTCATAGGCGCACGGTACCCAGCACCCGCGCCGGGCACACCAGAAACGGGCTCTCTGAGAGGCAGCAGGCCTGCCGGGTGTGACGAGGGCTGTCACACTGGCAGGGCAGCGCGTCTCTCATCCTCCCAGCGGCGACTGGCGCCGCACGCTCACGAGAGGAGATCAATGATGACCGAGTATGTGACGGTATACCGTGCCAAGGTCGCCGAGGGCGACGTGAAGCCC
Organism: Ilumatobacteraceae bacterium; assembly: GCA_963732335.1. Lineage (GTDB taxonomy): Bacteria > Actinomycetota > Acidimicrobiia > Acidimicrobiales > Ilumatobacteraceae > Desertimonas. Next base: position 402,547 of record CAVSZO010000063.1, read on the forward strand.
CTGATCGATGTCGAGCCACAGGCGATCGCCGAGGCCAAGCGGCTGTGCCCCGAGCTGCTGGGCGCCGACCTGGTGAACCTGGGTGACGGCACCTGGCTCCACGTGCTGCGATGGAGCGCCCCCGACAGCGTAGAGAGGTTGATGGACAAGTCCGAGGAGTTCGACTTGGTGCACACCATGCACGGCTACATGGCCGACGCCGAGCAGCTCGGCCACGGCGAGGTCGTGAGCCGCTCATGAGCGCGACCCGGACGCCGACCTCGACTTCGACGAGCTGGCCCGGCTCGCCGCCGACGGCGACCGGGTCGCCTCGCCGGACTGGTGCGCGGCTGCAGCACCCGATGTACCGGCTCGCGCTGCGGTTCCTCGGCCACCCGCAGGACGCCGAGGACGCCACCCAGGAGATCCTCATCCGGCTCGTCACCCACCTCGGCAGCTTCGAGGGACGCTCGAAGTTCACGACCTGGGCCTACACCGTGGCGATCCGGAGCCTGTTCCGCGCCAGGCGGGGCGCCAACGAGGCCGCGATCGCCGACGCCGAGCAATTCGCCGCCTTCCTCGATGCCGGCATTGCCGACATCGACACCACCGCCGACGAGGCCGAGTACCGCCTGCTGTGCGAAGAGGTGCGCATCAGCTGCACGTACGGGATGCTGCTCTGCATCCCCCGGGAGCAACGAGCCGCCTACCTGCTCGCTGACGTAGCGGGACTCACCGACGTCGAGGGCGCTCAGGTGCTCGGCTGCAGCCGGGAAGCGTTCCGCCAGCGCGTCTTCCGGGCGCGGCGCACCCTCAAGCTCGTCATCGACAACCGCTGCGGCCTCATCGATCCCGCCAACCCATGCCGCTGCGGTCGGCAGATCACCGCCAGCCTGAAGGCAGGCATCTTGCGACCCGACGACTTACCCCTCGCCACCCACCCTCGCGAAGAGGTCCGGGTCTGGATCGAGCCATACGCCAAGCAGCTCGACGAGGTCGCCGCCATCGGCGACCTCTACCGGTTCGACCGGTTCGCCGCGCCCGCCGCCCTCTGGCAGAACCTCCAGGATCGCTATCCCGAACTGCTCGCCGGCTGACGGGACCGGCCGTGCCTGCGTCGATCGGGCAGGGTTGAAGGTCGTGTCCGCGTTTGCTGCGGGTGCCAACTCCCCGCGGCCACGACGAATCGAGTCACGCTGGACAGGAATAGGGGGTGCACGGAGGAAGCGGACCGGGCCGTGGTGGCTTTGGCTTCTCGGGCACGCCGATGATGATTTCCTTCGGTTTCTGGTCGTCATCGACGATTTCGAACTCCTCCAGGGCAACCAATGGCGATCCGGCGACGATCGAACCGCTCTGGGCCGCGGCAACATTGCCGATCGCCGATGACGACGCGACTGTGATGACGACGCCGACTGCCACCCTGGCGCCGTGTCGGCCGACTCGACTCAGCCTGCTGCCAGATGCGTTGATCAACTGTCTCATGCCATTCTCCTTGTTTGAGCGGGGGTCGGTTGCCGTCGTACTTCGGAGCGGACGAGCGCTCAGATGGCAGGGCTCGTCAGCAGTCGTCAACTCGCTCCCTACGCCGGCGTTGCCGGCATCGCGAGCCGCCCAGATCACTGGCACCTCGATTGTGCAGTCCTGCGGTCCGCCCGTGCCAACTATCCCTTCGCAGCGACGAGGTCGTCATGTCGCCGGGAGGCCGCTACGGCTCCTGTGACGCCTGCTGTCGCCGCTCGTCCTCCATGCGCTGGATTCGCATGCCTTCTCGTCCGGTGCGAGTGAAGAAATAGACGCCGATGGCGAAGCAGACCCACAGCACACCGATACCGACGAGAAGGACGCCGATCCCGATCATCGTTTCCAACGCGCACCTCCGAGGACTTGTCGCCTAGTTCAGCGTAGGACGCGATGGGACGTGTGTCTCGACGTATGAGAGCCGGAGACTGGACGACTTGGTCAACTCGGGTCGGCGTGCGCCAGGACCACCGAGGCACCGGCCGCGACCCCCTGAGAAGGTGACTGCTCAATGCTCAACCACCGCGTCCCCAGTTGCAACAGCGCGACACCCGACCCGCGGGCCCACCAATCCCGGCTTCGTCGCATTCCGAACAACAGCTCGACGAGAGCGACTGATCGCTCTCCCGCCACGAGCCACGACGCTCGCAGAGAGTTAGCACCAGGAGGAACCATGAAACGCAAGCTTGTCATCGCCGCAGCAGCTGTCGCCGCCGCAGCTGCCGCCATCGTGCCCGCGACCGGGCTCGCCAGTGCCGACGACCCCGACTTCACGCGCTGCTTCGGCGTCGGCCCATTTGGTGTGGGTACGGGTCTGAAGGGCGGGGGCGTGGGCTGGGGCACGCGCGCGTGCGTCGATTGACCGTGCTTGGAGCCGAGTCCTGCAGGTATCGCAGTGCCAGGCCGCCGGGACTAGGCGGTTGGCCGGCGCCAGGGCACCTGCCCAGCTAACGCTGGGGAGCACGACCGGCATCGCGCCGTGCACAGAGGTTGATGGCACGCGGTCCGGAGCCGTGGAGCCGGTTGCACCGATGCGGTGCACCTGGCTCCGCAGTGCGCCAGGATCGCTTGACACTCGTCGAACTTGTCGCCGCTGAGCACCGCTTTCGTGCTCAGCCGCACCAAGATCCGGGCTGGCAGCGCCGGACCCGGCCACGAGACACCGGTTGTGAACCTCCCGGCCGGTCGGGCCGCCGGCGACCGATTCGACGAAGTCGACGCCACACGCCTGAACACGCGACGGCGACACATTCACACGCCGAACTCACTGGCATCGCCGCGGCTGACAAAGCCGAGCGGCTCAGTCGGTTGCGCGAACCTAGAGGCAACCATCGGTGCTGGCGTGCTGAGAGGAGATCATCCTGGAACTTCACATCGTCCCGATCGTCAAGCCCGACGACATGAACGTGATCGTCGGGCAGGCCCATTTCATCAAGACGGTCGAGGACCTCCACGAGGCACTCGTCGGGGTGAGCCCGTCGCTCCGCTTCGGTGTCGCATTCTGCGAAGCGTCGGGCCCGTGCCTCGTCCGCCGCTCGGGCAACGACGACGCTCTTGTCAACCTGGCCACCACGAACGCCCTCGCCGTGGGCGCGGGTCACTCGTTCTTCGTATTTCTGCTCGACGGCTACCCCGTAAACGTGCTCAACCAGCTCAAGCAGGTGCCGGAGGTCTGCGGCATCTTCTGCGCCACGGCCAACCCGGTCGAGATCGTTGTCGCCGAGACGGACCTCGGCCGAGGCATCGTCGGCGTTGTCGACGGGCTCGTGCCCGCCGGGACCGAGACCGATGCCGACGTCACCAATCGCAAGCAGTTGCTCCGCACGATCGGCTACAAGCTCTGACCGACTGCTCCTAACCGCGACGTGAGACGACGTCGTAGACGAGCTTTTGGATCCCGTTGCCGTAAGACTCCGACTCCACCAGCCTCAGCATCTGCTTGTCCTTGTCGGTGTCGCTGAACAGCCGCTTCCCGGCACCCAGCAGCGTCGGGAAGACCAACATGTGGTAGCGGTCGATCAACCCGGCGTCGGAGAGGTTTCGGTTCAACATGGCACTGCCGTGGATGATGATCGGGCCACCATCTCCTTCCTTGACGGCGGCCACGTCGTCCAATGAGCGCAGGATTGTGGTCTCACTCCAGTCCGACACCAGGTCGGCGTCGCTGAGAGTGCTTGACACGACGAACTTCGGCATCGCGTTGTACTCGGCGAACTCCTCCATCGTCGGCCACACGGGCGCGAACGCCTCATAGGAGACCCGGCCCATCATCATCGCCGTCGCCTCCTGCTGCTCCCGACCCTTGAGCTCGTACGCCTCCTCCCGGAACTCGATGTCCTTGAACGTCCATCCACCGCTGCGGTGCGGCTCGGTAGGACCGCCGCCGGGGGAATCGACGACACCGTCCAGAGAAACGAAGGCGGTGGTGATCAATGTGCGCATAGTTGTTGCTCCTTCCATGTGGTGGCCTCGGCAGGCATCGAGGCCCACCGGGATGGTTTCTCCCGATGACTACGAACGTGCCACGCCAGGATCGACACCATCCCAAACTGTGTACTCGTGACCGGCTCGGCCCGTCCGCAGGGAACCGATCTTCTGCCGCACCGACCGACGAGACCGAACGCCGTGGCGCCCGAGAGCCAGGCGGGCGACGCTACTAGTCGGGGGTGGAGTGGAGGAGTCGGGCGCGGGCTCGCGCCGCTCGGCGGACCAGGTGATCGCGCTCGGCGACCTCGTTTGCTCGCTCGGCGGCGGCGGCGTAAGCCTCGCCGGCTGCTGCGAAGTCACCGCCTAGTTCGAACAGGTATGCGCGGACGGCAAACCACTGCTGCCGATCGCCGAGCGCGGCGGCCACCCGTTCGGTCTCTGCGAGCCCTGCCGTGGCGCCGGCGACATGGCCGACGGCGATGGCTCGGTTGAGAACCGTGGCGGGGTCCTCGCGGTTGGGTTCGTCGCTGAGCGAAACGAGGTCGTTGTACCAGTCGAGAATCTGAGACCAGTCGGTCTCTGGCGACGTCATGGCGTCGGCATGGAGGGCGGCGATCGCGGCCAGGATCTGGTAGCGCCCGGGGCGTTGCTCGGCGAGTGCGCCCTGCAGGATTGCGACCGCCTCGGTGATCTCGGCGGTGTCCCACAGTGAGCGGTCTTGCTCGTCGAGCGTCACGAAGCGGCCGGCCGTGTCGGTGCGCGCCGGGAGGCGGGCGTGCTGGAGCAGCATCAGGGCCAGCAGCCCGCGAGCTTCCGGCTCCGGTGTGGCGAGCGTGAGCTGGCGGGTGAGGCGGATCGCCTCACTGGCGAGGTCGTGTCGCCGGCCGTGGCCCGTGTGGTAAATGAGCGAAAGCACGCGTAGCACGACGGCCAGGTCACCGGGTTCGGTCAATGTGCGGTTGCGCAGGGTCCGCTTGGCACGGCTGATCCGCTGGGCCATCGTCGCCTCCGGGACGAAGAACGCGTCGGCGATCTCGCGAGTGGTCAGTCCACCGACGGCACGGAGAGTGAGCGCGACCTGCGACGCCGGCGAGAGCGTCGGGATGGCAGCAGCAGAACAGCAACACCAGCGTGTCATCGCCCTGCTCGGTTGGTCCCTGGCCCGGCGCAAGGACGGTGGACTCCTCGCGTCGCCGCCGAGCTGACTCGCTGCGCCGGGCATCGATGAGGCGACGCATGGCAACGGCGGTGAGCCACGCCTGCGGGTCGCGCGGTGGATGGTCGGGCCAGACGCGAAGGGCCTCGACTGTCGCGTCCTGCACGGCATCCTCAGCCGCGGCGAAATCCTCTCGACGCCGGACCAACCCGGCCAACACCTGCGGTACCAAGGACCGGACGAGCTGGTCGACGTCGTCCGGCACCCGCTCGGCGCTCACGATCAGGCCATCACCTCGCGCACGTCGATCCACTCGTAGAGCGGTTCACCGCCCGGGCCGGGCTCGGACGACACGTACGCCGCCAACTCGACTGCACGTTCGTAGTTGTCGACGTCGACCATGTACCAGCCGGCGACGAGATCGCTCGACTCGGGGTGCGGGCCGTCGGTGATCACCGGAGCCGCTCCGGGACCGCCGTACCGCACCCACGTCTGCGAAGGGGTCAGCGCCTGGGCGTCCACGTACTCGCCGCTCTCCTCGAGCATCCTGCTCACCTCGTGGAGAAACGTCATGTGCGCATCGACATCCTCGGGCGCCCACTGGTCCATCGGCGCAACCGCACGATGCGGATCAGGGCCACCGCGGTAGTGCTTGAGCAACAGATACTTCGGCATCGACTGCCTCCTTCGTCATCGGCCACGTCGGTCGCGGCCCTCACCCTTAGAGCGGAGCCGACCCCCAATTCTCGACATCCTTGCTCGACGAGTGCACATTTGAACTCGCTGCGTGGTCATGCACGGGTGCCCGGTCGGGCAGCTGGCGGCTCGAGATTGGTGAGTCGTTCGGTCGACTCGCCGACCTAATCGCCGTGACGCGCAAGACGGCGATTGCCGCACTCCGTTCGCCCTCCGCGGACGCCGGTGCTGCCGGAGTTGACAGGATGCATACCGATGAGCCGGGCGACGGAGGACACCAACAGGCGGATGCTGCGGGCTCGGGACGCCATGGACCGGTCGTATGCCGAGCCCCTCGACATCGTCAGGCTGGCCAAGATCGCCGTCGTCTCGGAGGCCCACTTCATCAGGACGTTCCGCGCCGTGTTCGGTGAGACGCCACACCGCTACCTCCAGCGACGCCGGATCGAGCGGGCGATGTTCCTGCTGCGCACGACCGACCGCCGCGTCACGGACGTGTGCTTCGACTGTGGGTTCACCAGCCTCGGCACGTTCAGCCGCACCTTCACGGCGATCGTCGGGGAGTCGCCCAGCGTCTACCGCAGTCGCGGCGTGGTCCAGCCGGTACCGTCCTGCTTCGCCATGGCGTGGACCCGACCGAGCACGTTCACCCACGACCCCGCTCTCCGACCACGCCAGCCGGGCAGTTTCGGAGAAGCACGCGACACGGCGCCCGCCGTACCGTCAACGTCATGATCACCTCACTGGCCATCTCCCAAATCTTCGTCCTCGACCAGGACGAAGCCCTCGACTTCTACGTCGGCAAGCTCGGACTCGAGGTCGCCAACGACGTTGACCTCGGCTTCATGCGCTGGCTCACCGTCCGCGTGCCTGGCGATCCCCGGCGTGAGATCCTGCTCGAGTCGCCGAAGCCGCCGGTCTACGACCCAGACACGACGAACACCGTGCGCGAAATGGTCAGCAAGGGCTGCTCGGGCGGGACGCTGTTCTTCAACACCGATGACGCCCACCAAGCGCACGCTGAACTGGCGGCGAAGGGCGTCGAGCTCGGCGAGGAGCCCACGGAGCAGAGCTACGGCATCGACTTCGGCTTCCGCGACCCCTTCGGCAACCACATCCGCATTGCCCAGCGATCGACGCCGACACCCTGACGAGTTCCGTCGGCGAGGCGGTCGACGGTGCGCGCGATGAAGCTCTCTCTGCCGATCGTCACTCTCGTGCGCTGGCATCGGTCGCCGCCGACAAGGCTGGCGACAAGTGCCGACGCAGCAGTCACGAAACGGTCCAAGTCACGAAACGGTCCGTTTCAGTCGGCACTTCGGACTCTTCCCGCGGGCAAACCACGGATCGGTCAGACGAGCCGCAAAGTGACCGGGTACGGAAGTGCCGAGAACGGCCCTACATCTCGACAAGGCGCTCGAACATGAACTCGTGACGAAGTGTGGAAACGTCGTATTCGTGGCCGGGCACCGGAGGCAGGACGGGCGACATCTGCACGAGGCGCCACCCATCCGTGAGTGCGGCGAGGCCAGTCATGTACGGCGGCACGTCGTTGTCACCGGTCGTCGGCCGCGATCGACCCGTGCCGTCATACAGCGTCCACGCGCACACCTCGGAGTCGAGCGCCGGTGTCGCGAGGTAGAGGATCAGCACTTGCTGGCGCGTGCGCTCGGAGCTGCTCACGTCGCTGCCTCCACAACGATGCCGAATCCGGCTCCCCGGGCGCTCTTCGCAACCCGTCTGTCCGTCGCTGTGGCGGACACCGCTTGTGGTCGCAGGATGTTGCGGGTGAGGTAGTAGTCGAGATCGAACTCGTCGTCGCCCGTGAGGTAGCGCCACAAGCGGGCCCGGTTCACCTGCTCGAGTCGGCCGTCGTTGCCCGCCCACGCCGGCTCACGCAGCAGTGTTGCGGTTACCTCCGGTTTATCGATGTCATCGGTGTTCCAGAGCCGCAGCTGGCGCACAGTTGGATTGAGCCGAAGCTTGTACATCACGCGGCGCCGATCAGAGTCGTTGCGGCGGCCGGCGTGCCAGATCGCGTGATGCACGAAAAGCACGGTGCCGGCCAAGCACACCACGCGCTCCTGCCCGACCACGTTCTGGTAGCGGGCAACGTCCATGTGGCTCACCCGGCGGAAGTGCGAGCCCGGCACCAGCAGGGTTCCACCGGCGTCGGCCGTGACCGCCTCGGGGTAGTACATCATCTGCACATCGAACGCGTCCGTCCGCTCGTCGATGACTGCATCGGCATGGAGTGGCTGCGCCTCGCCCTCATTGGGGGCGCGCACATGGACGTACTGGTGATCAGCCGTCGGATCCGGACCGACCAAGCTCTGGATCGCCCCGGCCACGGTGGGCAGGCCGAGCACGGCACCCAGCGGTGACCGAGTGGGGTGCACGTCGGCGAGAGGTGTCCCGTACGGGAACGGCGACAGCCCGGCATCGAGCTGGGCCAGTGCCCGGCGGTTCAGCTCAGCCGGCACGACACCGTCGAGCCGAACGATCCCGGTCGCGACGAACCGTGCCATGTCGACGGAGGTGACCAGGTCGATGCGCTCCAGCGATCGCATAGGGGGTGATGGTACGAGAGCCGACGGCGCGCCGGAGGCCAATCGTGGCGTGCTCGTCGAGCCGTTTCCGATGCACGGCGCGGTCGCCGTGTCTGGCTCCCGACGTCCCAACCGCGGGTACGTCAATGCGCCCCGATCCCGGGGCCACCTATCCCCTATCCCAGCATGTGCGCGCCTGTTCCTGCCGGCAACCCTCAGCCGGTACCGTGCTGTGACTCACCGTCCAAGGAGGTTCCGTGTCGCACCTTCCCGCGGGTCCGGTACATCACTTGCGCCTGGCAGTCTCCAATGTTCAGCGGTCGGTTGCCTTCTACACCGAGATACTCGGGTTTCAGGTCGCGGTGGATGCCCCGCCGCCACCCGACGACGAGAACTACGAGGCCATAGTGGATTCGCTGCAAGGCGGAGTCATCTTGATGCATCAAGGGATGTTTGTCGGTCTCCGTCCTGTCGACGAGGAGCGAGCCACTGCCGCGGATCGCTTCGATCCCTTCCGGGTCGGACTCGACCACCTCAGCTTCAGCGTTCCGTCGCGAGCCGACCTGGAGGCGGCGACGCGACTCCTCGATGAGCGCGGCGTCGAACATGGGCCAATCAGAGAGTTGGCGCCACTCGGCCTGTCGTTCCTGGCGTTCTTCGATCCCGACGGCATCGCCCTCGAACTCACTTCACCGATCTCTGATCCCAGCTGAGCATCACCCGGCGCTCACGCGGCGACCTGGTCGCCGTGATCGCGGCGTCACGTCGCGGTGACGGTGTCTCCGACGCGAACAACACCGGTCTGTGCCACGAGCGCCCCCACTGCCAGACAGCCGTTGCGCTCACGGTTGACCGTTCGCAGCACGTCGAGGTTCCGCTCGATGCCGCCAGCTTGGGGACGGGTCGTCATCACGCATCGCTCGATCCGCATGTCGACATCGAGCACGGCGCCACCGACCGCCACCGTCGATCCGACCAGCGCATCCTCATTTTCGCTGTCGACGTACACGTTTGCGCGGAACCGGCGTCGATCCCAGCCCCCGATCGTTGTGGTGGAGACCAACGAGACCCGGGCGCCCGCTGAGTCGTGGAAGGCGCCTGCCGCCCCGTCGAACGGCGCCCACACAGAGGTTGCCTCGTGCTCGAAGTCGACCGGGTTTTCGTAGCGGCGGGCGACTTCCTCGTCGGCCGAGCGCAACCGCACTTCACGCCCAAGCCAGGCCGACAGCGCGCCGTCGTCTCGAGTAACCGAACCGTCAGGCAACGTAATGTCCACACCACCGTCGTCGGCCACAGTGGCCGAGGCGAACAGCAGCTCGGGAACCCGCCTCCCGGTCAGCCCGAGACCGGACTCGACGTCGAAGAGCGCGAATCGTCGATCTCCCTCGACACCAGCCGCGGTCAACGCAACCTCATCGAGACGCTCACCTTGCAGCGACTTGACCGGGTACCGCCACAACTCGACGACCCTCATGTCGTCATCACCTCCTTCTCGGCCGCATGGACTGGCCGGCGGCAAACCCACTAGCGACGTTGCTACGTCGAGGATTCGGTCGCACGCTTGTGGCGGCGGAACTTGCGCCCAAGCCAAACGATCGGGTCGTATCGGTCGTCGACGACGCGTTCTTTGAGCGGGATGATCGCGTTGTCGGTGATGTGGATCCGCTCTGGGCACACCTCCGTGCAACACTTGGTGATGTTGCACATCCCGAGACCCATGCGGGTCTGCAGCAGGTCGCGGCGATCGTTCGTGTCGAGCGGATGCATTTCCAGCTCGGCGTAGCGGATGAACATCCGCGGCCCTGCGAAGATGCGCTTGTTCTCGTCGTGGTCGCGGATCACGTGACAGACGTTCTGGCAGAGGAAGCACTCGATGCAGTTGTGGAATTCCTGAACGCGGTCGATGTCGGCTTGCTGCATCCGGTAGGTGCCGTCGGGTCCCCTAGGCCGTGGCGCGAAGGCGGGCACCTGCTTAGCCATCTCGTAGTTGAACGACACGTCGGTGACGAGATCACGGATGCCCGGGAACCCTCCCAGCGGCGCAACCGTGACCGGCTCTCCTGGCGGGAGCTGGTTCATCCTGGTCATGCACATCAGCCGGGGGTGGCCGTTGATCTCGGCGCTGCACGACCCGCACCGGCCTGCCTTGCAGTTCCAGCGCAGGGCCAGGTCGCCCGCTTGCTTGGCCTGGACGCGGTGGAGCACGTCGAGTACGACTTCACCCTCTTCGGCGACGACTTCGTAATCACGGAATGCCCCGCCACCAGCGTCGCCCCGCCAGATGCGCATGGTCACGTTGGCCGGCATCAGCTCTCCTTCAACAGCGCGTCAAGATCGGCTGGGATCGGTGGGAGGGTCTCGCGGGTCAGCGACAGCTCGCCGTCCCGCTGGCGTACAACGATGTTGACCTTCGCCAATTCGGGATCCGTGCCGGGAAAGTCCTCGCGGGTCTGCGCGCCGCGGCTCTCGGTCCGCTCGCGTGCCGCCTTGGTGATGCACTCCGACACGGTCAGGAGCGGGTCGAGGTCGAGCGCCAGGTGCCAGCCGGGGTTGTACTGCCGATGTCCCTCGACGCCGACTCGAGCCGCTCGCTCGCGCAGAGCTCCCAGCTCTTCGAGCGCCTTGGCGAGCTCGTCGTCAGTGCGGATGATGCCCACCAGGTTCTGCATGCAGTCCTGGAGATCTTGCTGGAGCGTGTAGGGATTCTCGCTGCCGGTGGAGTCGAATGGGCGCAGCGCCCTGGAGGCGAGCTCCTCGATTTCTTGTGAGTTGCTTCTCGGAGTCGAGACGCTGGATGCGTACTGTGCGGCGTGCAATCCGGCTCGGCGACCGAACACGAGAAGGTCCGACAGTGAGTTGCCGCCCAGACGGTTCGCTCCGTGCAGACCTGCGGCGACCTCACCGGCGGCGTAGAGGCCGGGCACCGTAGAGGCTTGGGTCTCGGCATCGACCCGCACACCTCCCATCATGTAGTGGCACGTGGGACCGACTTCCATCGACTCCTTGGTGATGTCGACGTCGGCCAGCTCACGAAACTGGTGGTACATGCCGGGCAGTCGCCGCATGATGTAGTCCGCGTTGCGGCGGGTTGCGATGTCGAGGTACACGCCACCGTGCGGGCTGCCGCGGCCTTCCTTGATCTCGGCGTTGATCGCCCGCGCCACCTCATCCCGTGGGAGGAGATCCGGGGTGCGTCGCACGGACTTGTCGTCGTACCAACGGTCGGCTTCCTCTTCGGTGTCTGCCGTCTCGGCGCGGAACATCTCCGGGACGTATCTGAACATGAACCGCTCACCGGCGGAGTTGCGCAGCACCCCACCATCCCCGCGCACGCCCTCTGTCACGAGGATGCCTCGCACCGATGGCGGCCAGACCATGCCCGTCGGGTGGAACTGGACAAACTCCATGTCGATCATGTCCGCCCCCGCCCACAGCGCGAGGGCGTGCCCGTCTCCGGTGTACTCCCACGAGTTCGACGTCACCTTGTAGGCCTTGCCGATTCCGCCGGTCGCGACCACCATGGCTGGGGCCTCGAAGACGACAAAGCGGCCCGACTCCCGCCGGTAAGCGAACGCGCCGGCGATGCGATCTCCGTCCTTGAGGAGGCGCGTGACCGTGCACTCCATGAACACGGCGATCTCGGCCTCGATCGTCCGATGCTGAAGCATGCGGATCATCTCGAGTCCGGTCCGGTCGCCGACGTGCGCCAACCGGGCAAACCGATGTCCCCCGAAGTCGCGCTGCAGAATGCGGCCATCGGGTGTGCGGTCGAACAGCGCGCCCCACTCCTCCAGCTCGAGCACCCTCTCCGGGGACTCCTGGGCGTGGATCTGGGCCATCCGCCAGTTGGACAGGAGCTTCCCGCCGCGGATCGTGTCGCGGAAGTGAACCTGCCAATTGTCGTCGGGGTACACGTTGCCGAGGGCGGCGGCGATCCCGCCTTCGGCCATCACCGTGTGAGCCTTGCCGAGCAACGACTTGCAGACGACCGCCGTGCGGGCCCCCTGGCGCGCCGCCTCGATCGCCGCCCGCAGACCGGCGCCACCCGCTCCGACAACGACGACGTCGAACGAATGCGTCTCGAAATCGGACATCAGAAGAACCGCGGATCGTCAATCGTGCCGGTGGCCACGAGACGAACGTACAGATCGGTCAATGCCACGGCCACAAGGCTCGTCCAGGCAATCGGCATGTGCCGTGCGTTGAGCACGGACACCAGTCGCCACAGTCGGTAGCGACGCGGAGAACGCGACAACACGTCGATGTGGCCCCCGCAGAGGTGTCGGCAGGAATGACACGACAGCGTGTACGCGCCGAGGAGCACGGCGTTGACCAACAGGATCACGGTGCCGAGGCCGATGCCGAACCCGTCGGGGAAATCGAAGGCACGGATTCCGTCCCACAACAGGATCAAGGGGAACGGAATGGTCAGGTAGAAGAAGTATCGATGGATGTTCTGCAGGATCAGCGGGAACCGGGACTCCCCTCGGTACGTGCGGCGTGCGTCCCGTACGGCGCACGCTGGCGGCGACCAGAAGAAGGCTCGGTAGTACGCCTTGCGGTAGTAGTAGCAGGTGAGCCGGAAGCCGAGCGGAATCGGCAGGATCAGCAGCGCCGGTGAGAGCGTCCACCAGTCGCCCACGACACTCCACGTCGTGTGCTCGCAGTTGGCCGCCAGGCACGGCGAGTAGAACGGCGACAGATATGGGTCGGCGTAGTAGTCGGCATTGACCAACGCTGCCCATGTCGCGTACGCGACAAAGCTGCTCAACACGACGGCGGTAACGAGCGGTGGGAGCCACCAGGCGTCCGTTCTGCCTGTCGCAGTGCTTCTGACCGTCACCCTCACAGCTGTCATCGATCACTCCAACAGTGTCTCGGGTTCCACCGACCGTGGGTGGAGCGCTTGGCGGCGGATGGTCCGCACACAGGCATTCCACCTCAGCAACGCCTCATCGTCATCAGGAGGGCGGTTGGCTGCGGCCCGTTCGAACCACATCATCGCGTCACGGAATGCCTCGAACGCAAACGAACGCCCCATCGGTTGACGAAGGAAGCCCCTGGCCCGCCGCTCGCAAATGATCCCGGTGTAGTAGTGACGCTGATACTCGGTCGTGAGCCGCGATACGTACTCATGCACCCGCGCCACGCTCGGCGGCGACTCGGAGTCCCGGAGCTGGTCTGTCAAGGCGAGGATCAGCGTCACGAGGGCGTCCTGGTTGTCAGGATCGACTTCCAGGACATCCAGGCAGATGCTTTCCGCCTGCTCCGGGTCGTTCAACAGCCGATAGCGAGTCGCCCGCTCGAGCGCCCGTGGGATCGAACCCGGGGAAATCGCCATCGGCTTCACGTCGAACGGCTCGGACATTGCGCGTGCATAGTACGAGACCCGATCGAAGGTCAGTGACACTAGGAGTCCGACAACTTGCAACGGATCGGGTTGTAGCGAACCACGCGACTGACGTACAGCGCCCCGCGGCCGGCCGTTTCGAACTCCCGAACGGCGGTTGTGGTTACCGCCCATGAACTCGATTGGCCGGCCACGGTACGTTGGTCGTCGATGCCCCCGACAAGCCAGGACGTTTCGGCGATTCACCCTGACCCTGATGCCTGGCGTCAATCGGCACACGACCACGACGAGATAGTGCTCGACACCGCGCTGTCGTATCGGCCGGGTCGTCCGGTACGCGTCCACGTCCGAAAGCGTGGCGGCCGCTACGACCTGACCGACGCCGCCACTGCGGTCAACCTCGCGGGTCGACCAGATGGCTGGCTGGCGACTGCCTCCGACACCGTCGCCACGCTCGGGATGAACGTCAACCGCCGAGGCGTCGTATTCGTCACCGGCTTCGAACGACGACAAGATCTCGCCGAGCTGGCGATGCGTCTGGCTGAGTGTTCCCGCCTCGTCTACCAGTCGCTGCTCGAGTCGGCTGACTGAACCACCCAAACGCCCAGTGACGATCACGGCCGATGAGTGCGGAGTGTGTTGTACGTCTTGTTTGCATGAGCACAACAACGTTCACCGACGTGATCACCGTGGCTGTCCCGGTGACCGACCAAGATCGCACCAAGGCGCTCCTTGAGCGGCTCGGCTTCGAGACACGCATGGATGCCGAACTTCAGGAGGGGTTCCGGTGGGTCGAGCTGGGTGTCGCCGGCGCTGCTACGACGATCTCGCTCGTCCGGGCTGGCAACGAGTTGCCCGCTGGAGTCGACACCGGGATCAGACTGGCGACTCCTGACGCGCGGGCTGCGCATGCCACGCTCGGTGAGCTGGGTCTCGAGGTGGGAGAGTTGCTCGACTGGGAAACAGCACCACTGATGTTCTCGTTCCTCGACCCCGACGGGAACCGTTACTACGTGACCGAAGTGACAGACCCAGGAACCTGAAAAGTCCAAGACCGCGCCGCAATTAGTTCTGCGCCGAACTGACGCGTCGCGAACGCCGGTCAGCGTTGCGAGCTTCTCAAGGCGCAGCTCGGCGCGCTCGGTTCTACTCGAGGGGCCAGCGGATGATGCAGAACTCGTTGCCAAACGGGTCCTGCATCACGGCCCACTCGAGGACAGCCTGACCATCAGGCGCATACATCCCCGGCGGCCTGATCATCACTCCTCCGATCTCCTCGATTTGCTGGGCTGCGCCAGCCACGTCGTCCACACGAAAGTCGAGGTGCGTGCCTGCGTTCACGCTGACCTGACCGGCGGGCACGAGCTGGAGCAAGATCCAGCCATCCCGGGTCCTCGCTTCCTCGGCGTCCAAGACGGAGAACTGACCGTGTCTCCTCCGAGGCGACAGTCCCGACACGGCCGACCAAAATGCCTCTCCCGCGTCGAGATCAGTGACGTTGATGACCGGCTTCCACAGCTTCGCGATCCCGGCTCGCGCCACTGCCCGTCCTCTCCAGACGTCGTGGGTTCCTGCGACGAAGAACCCGATCCATTGCCGCTGATCGTTGCACACCAGCGTCGTTGACGCTGTCGGTCACCGGCCCACACCCAGGTCCCGATCCGGAGCGTCCGAGCGTCCGTCCACCGCTCGAATCCACAGGAACAGGCTGGGGCCGGGCTGGTAGCACCCCTCAGGGTCTCAGGGATCGTTGGGGGACTTCCCCGATATCACTGGCTCGTCGCCGGTCTTACCGTCGTCAGTATGGGCGACGCAGACCTTGACCATCCGGCGGCGAGACCAATGACGGAGCAGGGCGATCTGAGGACGGGCGCAACGGCCTCCGCCGCGGGCTGGATCACACCGCTGCAGGGGCTGGCCTCGATGGCGGCCGGGGCCATCCACGCCGCCGCCGCCGGGGTTCACGCCGAACATGCGACGCTATCGCGACTGTTCGTCGCCGTCGCCGCCGCCCAGATCCTCGTCGGGCTGGTCACGCTCCTGCGTGGTGGCCGCGCCGTAGCCGTCGCCGCCGCCCTGGTCAACGGCGGTGCGGTCGTCGCCTGGATCGTCACCAGGGTGTCGGGCATCTCGTGGATCGAGGGCCTCGAGCAGTCCGAAGCGCCGCAGTTCGCCGACACCGTCTGCGCCGCCCTCGGCGCGATGGCTGTGGGCGCCGCGGTCGTGACGCTGCGCGGTGGGGCGGGCTGGACGCGGCGGGCCACCCCGGCGCGGCTGGGGGTGCCGGCGATCGGCCTCTGCGCCGTCACCGTTGCCGCCATGATGTCGGGCGCCACCCACGCGCACAGCAGTGACGCCGGCCACGACCACAGCCACGCCGAGGCCACCGACGACCACGGTGCAACGACCACCGCCCATTCGCACGGCGACGCTCCCGCGACGACGATCGCCGACACCCACGATGCAGCAGGTGTGCACGATCCGGCAACCGTCGCCTACGACCCCACCAGGCCGATCGACCTGTCCGGCGTCGAGGGGGTGACGCCCGAACAGCAGGCGTTTGCCGAGAACCTCGTCGCCGTCAACGTCGTTCGCCTGCCTCAGTGGGAAGACCCGGCCGTCGCCGAGGCCGCCGGATTCCACTCGATCGGCGACGTCGACCCCGACGGAGGCGTCGAGCACTACGTGCAGTGGGACTGGATCGAGGACGACGTGTGGCTCGACCCCGACGCCCCCGAGAGCCTCGTCTACGCACCCCAGCCGGACGGTAGCAAGAAGCTCGTGTCGGCGATGTACATGCTGCCGCAAGACATCGCCCTCGAGGACGTCCCCGACTACGGCGGCGCACTGATGCAATGGCACATCCACGACGACCTCTGCTTGACAGCCGATCCAGTCGCCCCTCAACTCGAAGGCGAAACCAGCCCCGACGGCACGTGCCGCCCGCCGCTCGTCAAGATCGGGGAATGGGCGATGATCCACGTCTGGATCGTCCCCCACGAATGCGGGCCGTTCGCCTCCCTCGAAGGCGTCGGCGCCGGCTCCATCCTCGACGGCGAAGAACGCTGGTGCGACCACGCCCACGGCTCCTGACCGAGGACTCAGGTGTCGCTAGGCGGCCAGAGCTGACCGCTTTGCGCGGGAAGAGTCCGAAGTGCCGCAGAAACGTACCGTTCCGTGACGACCCTCGAGTAGATGGTGGTATCTGCGGGCTCCGAGCGCGCTCCTGATGAGCAACACCGAGGAGGTGCTCGATGAGCTCAGTCAATCAAGGGGCGTGGGTACCGCTGACCACGCGCTACGAATACGGATACCGGTCAATTCCGAACATCCCGATCACTGGAGCTCCGCCTGACACCAACTTCTCCCGATGGGCAATGCTCCACGACGGATCCGCGTACCGCCTCTACTGCTTCAAAGGCAGCTCGACCGACACGCTGTATCAGTTCTCGTGGGACGGCAACTCTTACGCGTACGGCTTCAATTCGATTCCGGTGCTGACACTCGCCGGTGCACCCCCAGACGTTGACGCCAGCAGCATCGCCATGTTGCACAGCGGCAACGCCTACCACGCCTACCTGCGCAGGCTCGGTGACCCGTCCACGCTGTACCAGTTCATCTGGGTCCCCGGCACGACGACGTACCAGTGGGGCTACAAGAACTACCTACCGACCTTGCAGGTGACCGGCTTCCCCGCCGACACCGACTGGTCACGGTGGGAGATGCTCCACGACGGTTCGGCATACCGCATCTACGCCTTTCACTACGGGAGCA
Organism: Ilumatobacteraceae bacterium; assembly: GCA_963732335.1. GTDB lineage: Bacteria > Actinomycetota > Acidimicrobiia > Acidimicrobiales > Ilumatobacteraceae > Desertimonas. The sequence goes on from CAVSZO010000063.1 coordinate 419,999, forward strand.
ACGACCGGTTGTCCCAGGGGTCGTGGAACGCGAATGCCCTGGAGTATCAGTACGGATACAACTCGATTCCGCAGCTCGATCTCGTCGGCTTTCCGTCCAACAGCGACGTCGGCCGCTCCGCCATGCTTCACGACGGCGTCGACTACCGCTTCTACTTCCAAACCCTCTGACCGGTCGCCGCGCGGCTAGCGCAGCGGCTCCCGCACACTTCGGTCAAAGCGTCGGTCTGCCCAGGTCGACGAACCTCAGTGCTGTGCGAGTCTGGGCGCGGCAATCGTCGCGAGCTCGGTGCGGTTGGTGACGCCGAGCTTTGTGAACACGTGCGACACGTGGGTTTTGACGGTCGCCCGGCTCATCAACAGCTTGGCGCCGATGACTGGGTTGTTCAGCCCCTGGGCGACTAGGCGGACGACCTCCAACTCGGTCGGCGTCAGGCTTGCCCATCCAGTCGAGGGCCGGCCACGCTGGCCGCGTGTGCGTCGGACGAACGCGACAACGTCATCGAGCGAGAGCGCCGACCCTTCTGCCCATGCCGCATCGAACGCTGTCCTGCCAAGTTCCGAACTCAGCAGTTCCAGGGTCGCGTCGAACGCGGGGAGGTCGACCGGCCGGCGTGCGTACCCAAGTGCCCGGCGAGCCTGATCGGCTGCAGCCAGGCAGCGCACGGCGTCTGCGCCTCGGCCCGTCGTCGCCATCAGTGCTGCGAGGGCGTCGAGGCTGTCGACCCAGAAGGTCCGAAGATCGTGCTCGACGCGCAGGCTCAGGGCCTCGTGATGCAGGGCGGCGGCGCGATCCGGGTCGTCGGAACCAGCGAGGTGGGCCTGCTGCTCGAACACATCGGCGAGCACTCGCGGCATGCCGAGGCGGCCGGCGATCGCTGCGGCTTGTTCGAGCACGGCGGCTGCGTCCGCGGTGCGACCAAGCCGGCGGAGCGCCTCGGCCAGCGCGGGCATCCCCATCGCGTCGAGATGAGTGTCGCTGATCGGCCCCGAGGCCGGGGCGTCGGGCCGCAGCCACCGCAGCGCCCGTTCGAACTCGCCGCGCCAGAGCAGCAGCTGTCCAAGCGTGCGCGCCATCCCTGGCACAAACACATCTGGGCCAGCACCTTCGACGACGTGGAAGAAGCCCTCGAGCAGCTGGAGCCCGCCGTCGATGTCACCACCTACGCCCTGGAGCAGCGCCAGCTGGCTACTCGCCGTCCCGACGCGGTGGTAGTCGCCGAGCGGCTCGGCCACGTGCGCCGCCTGGGCCGCCAGCTGACGCGCCAGGACCAAATCGCCGGTGTACAGGGCACTGCTGGACTGAAACGTGAGCACGGTCGCGGCAATGCCGCGGTCGCCGCGACGGATCAGGCCACGGGCGGCCGCGCCGAGGAGCTCCTGGGCCTCGTCGTGGCGATCACGGAGATGGACGATGATGCCCTGCAGCGCCCGTGCCGAATCGACGCCGAACTCATCGCCGGTCCGCTCGGCGGCGCGTCCCGCCTCCTCGACGAGCTGCCATCCTCCGTCGAAGTCGTTGTAGAACGTTCCGACGGCGATCAATGTCAGGCAGCGGCCGCGCAAGCGGTCGTCACCAAGTTCGGCCGCGATCTCATGACCGAGGCGCACAGGGCCGATGTCGTCGGGGGCGACGGTGTCTCCGAGCATCCCGAACCCGGTGAGCAATCGCGCCTGGAGCAGGGTGCGCTGGTCGGGCGCCCGATCGATCGCCCGCCGCAGGATCTCGACGCCCTCCCTGGCGCGACCGCGCAGGTTCCACAACCACGCCGTCGCCGCCGCTAGGCGGCGTCCTCGGTCGGGGTCTTCGGCGGCGAGACCCCAGTCGAGGGCGGCGCGGAGGTTGTCATGCTCCGGCTCGATGGCGGCGCACCACGCGTCCCTGTCCCGGTCGAGCGCCGGTTCGGCGGCTTCGGCGATGGCGAGGAGATGATCGAGGTGACGGTCCCGCATCGCGCTCACCTCGCCGCCTTGGGCGAGCCGGTCCAACGCGTACTGCCGGATCGTCTCGAGTAGGCGGAATCGTGTGGCGTCGTCGCGTTGGTCGGCGATGACGAGTGACTTGTCGACGAGGCGGGTCAGCGACGACAACACGTCGCCCGACGTCACCGCCTCCCGAGTGCACACGGCTCGGGCAGCGTCGAGCGTGAATCCGCCGACGAAGATGCCGAGGCTGCGGAACACCGCCCGATCACGCTCGTCGAGCAGCTCGTGGCTCCAGTCGATCGACGCGGCGAGCGTCTGGTGACGGGCGGCAGCACCGCGCGAATTGCGTACCAGCAGCGCGAACCGATCATCCAGCCCGGCCTCTATCTGGTGCGGTGTCAGCGTCCGTACCCACGCGGCAGCGAGCTCGATGCCCAACGGGATGCCGTCGAGCCCGAGGCACAATCGCTCGACGGCCTCAGAGTTTGTCGCGTCGACGGTGAATCCGGGACGCGCCTGGCCGGCGCGCTCTGCGAACAACTCGACCGCCTCGGCGGGGGCGAGCGTCGGCAGTCGCCACACGCGCTCTCCAGGGACGCCCAACGGTTCCCGGCTCGTCGCCAGGATCGATATCTCCGGGCACGAGCGGATCACCGTCTCGGCGAGTTCGGAGACGGCTTCCAGCAGGTGCTCGCAGTTGTCGAGGCAGATCAGCGCTCGCCGGTCACGCAGCTGGGTGGCGAGCGAGCGCAGCGAGCCACCCGCAGGATCGACAAGCACCCCCGACGCGACGCACACAGCCGCGGCCACCGTCGACGGGTCGGTCGCCCCCTGGAGGTCGACCCACCACACCCCGTCCTGCCAGCGCTCGGTCTGCGCCGCGGCCGCCTGCGCGGCGAGCCTCGTCTTTCCGCAGCCGCCAGCGCCGGCGATCGTCACAAGGCGGGCATCCGATTGCAGCGAACGCAGCTCGTCGAGTTCGTCAGTCCGCCCGACGAACGTAGTCAGGTGCATCGGCAGGTTGTTGGGCACGGCGTCGAGCGAGCGCAACGGCGGCGCACCTCTGGCACCCGTACGACAGAGCTCGAAGACCCGCTCCGGGGGCGAGAGATCGAGGAGCCGGTGGATGCCAAGGTCACGCAGCTCGTAGCCGGGCGGCAGGCACGACTCGGCGCGTGCGGCGGTTGCTGACGACACCAGCACTCGGCCCGTGCCGGCTACATCACGAAACGCCCGGCAACGACGCTCCCCCGCGCCGCCAACGCCGGAGTGGACGGCGACGCCGCGCTGCTCGAGCTGGATCGCCGCCACCAAGGCGACGGCGACGTCGGTGAACACCGCCGCTTCGCCGTCGGCGATAACGAGGGTCGGAGTCCCCCTGTCAACCTGCGACACCACGATCGGCCCAGTCTGCCCGGAGATCAGCCACTTGGCCGATGTCTCGGGACCCACGCTCCATGAACGTGAGGACCGTCATCGACCACACCCCGACATGCACCGAGGAGCATCCAATGACCATCCTGATCGCCGACATCGCCATGTCGCTCGACGGTTTCGTTGCCAACACCAAGGACGATGCATCGGAACTTTTCGGCTGGTACTTCGCCGGAGACGTCGAGGTGCCAACGCCGCAACCTGGCTTCTCGTTCATGGCGCCCGAAGCCAGCGCTCGTGTCCTCCGTGACGGCATCGCCACCATCGGCGCCGTTATCGGCGGCCGCCGCTACTTCGACCTCGCCGACGGCTGGGGAGGCAACCACCCAATGGGAGTCCCGACGTTCATCGTCACCCACCAGGTGCCCGACGGCTGGCCCCGCGAGGAGTCCAGCATCCGCTTCGTCACCGACGGCCTCGACAGCGCGGTCGCCCAAGCGAAGGTGGCGGCCGGGGACAAGAACGTCGCCGTGGCAACGCCGAGCATCGCCCAGCAGTTGCTCGATCGCGGCGAGCTCGATCAACTGCACCTCAACGTCGTGCCCGTCCTGCTCGGAGCCGGCGTGCCGTTCTTCGCCGAACTCGCCACGGCGCCCGTGCGCCTGCAGGAACCCGAGGTCGTCGAGAGCGACGGCGTCACCCACCTCACCTACAGGGTCATCAAGTGACTGAGAAGCCGTCGATCCCACAGAGCCCAGCGATGAACCTGAGACTCGAACTCGTCCCCGTCCCCGTCAGCAACATCGACAAGGCCAAAGCGTTCTACGTTGGCCAACTCGGTTTCAACGTCGACCACGACGTCCAACCGGCGAGCTCGGTACGTGTCGTTCAGCTCACCCCTCCAGGGTCGGCCTGTTCGATCTGCCTGAGCACAGGCCTACCCGCCCTCGCCAGTGAGCCGGGCTCGATCCGCGGCCTACACCTCGTGGTCGAGGATGTCGCCGAGGCCCGCCGGCGACTCGCCGATCAGGGAGTCGACATCGGCGACGTCACCGACCTCGGCGGGATGCTGTACGCCGGCTTCGCCGACCCCGACGGCAACACCTGGACCCTCCAGGAGATCCAGGTCCGATCCTGACCCAGCAGATCGGCAGGCCAGCGACTTGGAGCTGTTCGACGAATTTTCTGCGGTCGGATGTCACATTTGCTCGTCTTCGTGCGTCTTGTGAGTGATGACACAAGTGACACCCGCCACTGGCAGGTGACGACGCGCGGGGTGAAGAATTGACCGGCCACGACTGCGATGCGTTTGGTCGGGCCCGTCCGTTCACCCCCCGAACCCCCCGAAAGGACAAGCCGTGTTGAAGCGCCTCGCCGAGGTGTGTTTCCGACGCCGTCGTCGGGTCCTGCTGGTGTGGATCCTTGGAATCGTCGTCCTGGGGGCGCTGATGGGGGCGGCCGGATCCGGCTACAGCTCCGACTTCACGCTGCCCGACGTCGAGAGCAAGCGGGGCATCGACCTCCTCGATGACCAGTTCGGCGGGCAGGGTGCCGGCCAGGTCGGGAACATCGTGTTCGAGGCGGACAGCGGGATCGACGATCCGGAGGTTCGCCGGGTGATCGAGCCGTTCCTCTCCGAGGTGGCCGAGATCGAGGGCGTTCAGTCGCTGGCCAGCCCGTACGACGAGGGCAACGAGGCCCAGACCTCCGATCGCGGCGACGACGCCGGGCGGATCGCCTACGCCTCGTTCGAGGCCCCGTCGGACGCCTCGTTCGAGGAGACGGTGGCGATCGGCGACGACATCCGCGCGGTGATGCCGGAGGCCGACGGGGTGCGGATCGAGCTCGGTGGGCAGGCCTTCGCCGAGTTCGAGGTGCCGTCCTCGGAGGCGCTCGGAATCGGCTTCGCGATCATCATCTTGATCATCGCTTTCGGTTCAGTGTTGGCGATGGGGCTGCCGATCGGTGTCGCCCTCGCCGGCATCGTCTCGGGCTCGATCATCACCGGCCTGCTCTCCAATGTCGTCAACATGCCGGACTTCACGTCGACGATCGGGATCATGATCGGTCTCGGCGTGGGCATCGACTACGCCTTGTTCATCGTCACCCGGTTCCGGGAGAACTTGCACACCGGTCACACGATCGAGCAATCGACACTGGTGGCGATGAACACGGCTGGACGGGCCGTGGTGTTCGCCGGCTCGACCGTCGTCATCTCACTGCTGGGCATGCTGATCATGCAGTTGAGCTTCATTTCGGGCATGGCGATCGGTATGGCTGTCGTGGTGGCGATGACTCTGGTCGCCTCGCTCACCCTGCTGCCCGCTCTGTTGGGCTTCGCCGGTGAACGGATCGAGCTGACCAGGAGGCGTGGGCTGATCGCCGCCGTGCTGGTTGCCGTCGCCTTGATCGGGGTCGGGCTGGGGATCCCAGCGCTGATCGTGGTCACCTTGCCGGTGGCGGTCGTCGTGCTGTTGGCCAGCTTCGCCGTCGCTCCATTGCGCAAGCCGGTGTTGGAACGAGAGCGTCGACCGCTGCGGGAGACCCTCTCGTACCGGTGGAGCAGGGTGATTCAGCATCGTCCATGGACGGCGGTGGTGGTCGGCGCCGCGCTGCTGGTGGCCATGGCACTGCCGATCTTCGGGTTGCGCCTCGGGTTCTCCGACGAGGGCAACTATCCCGAGGACACGACCACCCGCCAGGCCTACGACCTGCTCGCCGAGGGCTTCGGGCCCGGCTTCAACGGCCCGCTCAGCCTGGCCACCGAGGTGCCTGCGGGCACCGACCCGGCGGCCCTGCAGGCGGTCTCCGACGCGATCGCCGCCGACCCGGGCGTTGCCTTCGTCAGTGACCCGAGGACCAACGACGACGCAGCACCGACCGCGGCCCTGTGGCGGGTCGTTCCCACCACGGCACCGCAGGACGAAGCCACCACCGATCTCGTCAACCGGTTGCGCGACGACGTCCTCCCCGCCGCCACCGCCGGGTCCGGCCTCGACGTCGCCGTCGCCGGCGGAGTCGCCATCGGAGTCGACTTCACCGACTACCTCGCCGAACGGCTGCCGTACTTCTTCGCCGCCGTGCTCGGACTGTCGTTCCTGCTGCTGATGGTGGTGTTCCGGTCGCTGCTCGTCCCGCTCAAGGCGGTGGTGATGAACCTGCTGTCGATCGGCGCCGCCTATGGCGTCGTGGTCGCCGTGTTCCAGTGGGGCTGGGGCGGCGCCCTGCTCGACATCGAAGGAGCACCGATCGAACCGTTCGTGCCGATGATGCTGTTCGCCATCGTCTTCGGCCTGTCGATGGACTACGAGGTGTTCCTCCTGTCCCGGATACGTGAGGAGTGGGACCGCAGCGGCGACAGCCGCGCCTCCGTCGCCGACGGGCTGGCCTCCACCGCCCGGGTGATCACCGCCGCGGCGGCGATCATGGTCGTCGTCTTCGGCAGCTTCATCGGCGAATCCGACCGGGTCGTCAAGCTGTTCGGCCTCGGCCTGTCGATCGCCGTGCTGATCGACGCCACGATCGTACGGATGCTGCTCGTGCCCGCCACGATGGAACTGCTCGGCGACCGCAACTGGTGGATCCCCCGCTGGCTCAACCGGATCCTGCCCCGAGTCCACATCGAAGCACCCCCCGACCTCGACGCCGAACTCGCCGAACTCCAACAAGACGAGGCCACCAAGGTCGGTTGACAACCTTCGCCGTCGACCCAGCGGACCGCTGGTGACGGATCTCCACGGGCCAGATCCGCCAGCCTTGGCGGATCTGGCCTGTGGAACCATGAACAGCGTCAGTGCCAGTTGCTGATGCGGACGTCGTGGGGGTGCGGGGCGCCGGTGCCGGTCTCGACGAGTTGCTTCAGGCTCATCAGGAACGTCGCCCACTTCGTGCTGCAGTGGGACATGAACTCGACCGGCTCCCGCCAGCCCTCGTGCTTGAACAGCACGATCGTGTAATCGTCCTCCTGCTTGAGGTCGAAGCTGACGTGGGTGCCGATCCATTCCTCCGGGCCGTCGGTCACCTCCCACTCGACCCGCTCGTTCCGGCGCTGGTCGAGCACCTTCATGTCGAACCCGCCGGTGTCGCCGAAGCGGAACTGGATCGTGCCACCGGGCGTGGTGTCGCCCTGCGTGTCGGTGGTCCACCAGGCGGCGAGACCATCGAGCGTGGTGAGTGCGTCGTATGCCTTGTCCGGGGTCGTGGTGGCCCCGATGCGATGCAGGATGTCAACCATTGTCGTTTCCTTTGTTGTTGGGGGATTGTGATCGTTGGATCGCCTCGGCGATCTTCTTGATGCGCCGCAGCCGGGCGTCCCAGGTCGCGCCGACCGAGGAGAGTTGGGCAACAGCGCGGGAGAGTTGGGCGTCGTCGACCTGGTAGCGCTTCTCGCGACCCATCGCGGTCGCGTGGACGAGCCCGGCGCGATCGAGCACATCGAGGTGCTTGGAGACGGCCTGGCGGGTCACCGGAAGGTGTTCGCTCAGGCTCGTGGCGGTACCTCCGCCGTCGAGGAGCAATTGGTCGAGCATGCGACGCCGGGTCGGGTCGCCGACGGCCGACCACAGGTCGTCGTCGATGACGATCATCACGGCGCCGACATCTCCCGTGCGGCGCGCTCGGCAATACGAGGGAGGAAGAAGTCCCAGCCCGTGACGTGCTCCCGGTAGGCCTCCTCGAGCACCGCGATGTCCCAGCCCCGCTCGCGGAAGCCGGTCTCGGTGAGGCGGAGGACGGTGCCGGCACCGGACGGCGAGAGCTCGAACGTCACGAGCAGCGAGTTCGACGGTGTGGGGACCTCGCCGGGCTCCTGCGTCCAGCGGAACGAGAACAGGCGAGGCGGCTGGACGTCGATCACGGTGATCGGCACCACGTCGACCCGGCCCGATGCCTCGTCGCGCCACGTCAGCTCGCTGGTCGAGCCGGCCACCGGCTCGATCCCGGTCTCGGCGCTCCACCACTCGCGGATGTGCTCCGGGCGGCTGATGACGTCGAACACGACCTCGGGCGAGGCCTCGATGTGCAGTTCCCGTTCGATGGTTCCGTATTCCATGGCGGTGCTCCCTATGCGCAACGATTGGTTGCGCATCACCATAACGGACCCTCGCGCAATGCGCAACCATTAGTTGCGAATCGAGACCGCAAGGTCCCGGACTCTGGTGTCGCCTCGCGGCCAGAAGTGACCGCCTTGCGCGGGAACAGTGCGAAGTCCCGACAGAAACGGACCATTTTCCAGGCTGTTGCGAATTGGACAGGGTCGGTGCATGAACATGCGGCCGACAAGCCGGTCGTCTTCCGGGAATCGACAGCCGATGGGTGTTTACCTGACTGTTCCGTCCCCTGTACACCCATCGGTTGCGGCCGGCAGTGCATGGACATGCGAGACGATTCATGAAGATGCGAACCGGCCATTTCGCGACCGCCTGTTGCCCTTCCGTGCTACCGATGTGTCGAGCACTTGTCGGGTGTGATCTCGCGGGCGGGCCCGCTGGCCTCCCTTTGAGCGGCCTCAGCCGTCGCCTTCGTAGGCGGCGCGCAGGGCCGCGAGGTCGAACTTCTTCATCGGCAGGAAGGCCTGGGTGACCCGGTCGATCTGCTCGCGCGTGCCCTGGGCCATCATCTCCCCCATGGCAGCCGGGACGACCTGCCAGGACACACCGAAGCGGTCCTTGAGCCAGCCGCACTGCTCGGCCTCGGGGACGGCGGAGAGACGCTCCCAGTAGTGGTCGATCTCCGCCTGGTCTGAGCAACTGATCATCAGCGAGACGGCCTCGTTGAAGCCGAAGCCGTGGTCGCGGGCGCTGTCCATCGCCGCGAACCAGCCGTCGGCGAGGCGAAAGTCCGAGAACATCGTCGTGCCGGGCTCGTCGGGCTCGGAGCCCTCGGGGTAGGGCACTGACTGGCCGCGCTCGGAATCGCCGAAGACCGAGATGTAGAACTCCCCCGCCTCGGCGGCCTTGCCGCAGACCTGGCCCGTGAACATCAGCGAGGGCACGATCGTCGGCCGCCGATCGCCCTCCGGATCGGACAGGATCAGCTGCCAGGAGACGCCGTAGCGGTCGGAGATCCAGCCGTAGCGCTTGCTGAACGGGTACTCGCCGAGCGGCATCAGCTCGCTGCCTCCGTCGGCGAGCTGCGCCCAGACCCGGTCCACGGCCTGAGCCGCATCGGGGACCGAGCCGGGGTCGAAGTTGACGATGAACGAGATCGAGGGGTTGATCTCGAACAGCGGCCCGGCGCTGATCGCCATGAAGTCGTGTCCCCAGACCGTGAACGAGACCACGTCGCAGTCACCACTCGGCGTGTCGCGAAGCGTGGTCACGTCGGTCACCTTCGAGTCAGGAAACACCTCGCTGTAGAGCTCGGCTGCCTCTTTGGCCTGGGTGTCGAACCAGAGGTGGGGCGTGATCTTGGACATCGCAAACTTGCGCTCCTCTCCGCATCGGTAACGCTTTCGACAGCGTGCCCGCTGGTTGGTTCAGCCGCGGGTGATCGGGACGCGACTCGCCGCGGCCTTGGTCTGGTCGACTGGCAACCGGACCTCGAGCACGCCGTCCTTGTCGTTCGCCGTGATGTCCTTCTCGTTGGCCCCGGTTGGGAGCCAGCGAGAGCCCGGTTCGCGACGTTCGATCGCCATCAGCTTCGTCGTACATGCTTCTGACAGGGCATTGCCCCAATCTTCAGGGTTACCCAAGGCGTCGGATTGGTAAACCGTCGGCCGCGGTGGCCGGGTGCGGTGCTTCTCCGACTACCTGCGGTGTCACCCGGCTGGGACTGTCGTCGTGGTTGTCGCCTCCGTCGTCGGTGACACGTCGGTCGGTGTGGCGGTGACGGGCTCGGTCGGTTCGGGTATCGCGGCGGTCGTCGTCGTCGGGACCACCGTCGTCGTCGGCGGCTCCGTCGTCGGGACCACCGTCGTCGTCGTCGGCTCCGTCGTCGGGACCGCAGTCGTCGTCGTCGGGGTCTCGACGGCGGCCGCCGCGGTCGTCGTCGGCCCGGCAGTGGTGTCTGGTGCCGGCGAGCTCCTCGGGGAGGGCGATCAGGCCGATGTCGAGGTCATCTTCGACGCCGGCAGCATCGCCGACGTCGACGCGGACCGTCGTCTCGGCCGGACCGACCACGACCTTGGCCGGGTCGGCATCGGAGTCGATGGCATCGTCCTGCCCGGCGTCGACGAGCGTCGGCTGGTAGCCGGCCGGGAGCACGACCTCGAGCGTGAACGGTCCCGGAGACGTCGGCGTGAGCGCGTAGCGGCCACCTTCGTCGGTGACGTACTCGCCGACGACAGCACCGCCGGCATCGAGGAGTCGAACGACGACTCCGGGAAGACCCGCCTCGCCAGCGTCCTGCAGGCCGTTGCCATCGGCATCCAACCAGACGAAGTCGCCGATCGGGAGGCCGGGTGCCTCGGACGTCTCCGGCTCGGAGGACGTCGGCGGTTCGGAGCTGGCCACGGCGGCTGCGGCATCGAGGAGCTGGGACAGGTCGATGTTGCTCAGCCCGTACTCCTTCCCGTCGATGATGATCACGGTCTGCCCATTGACGATGCGCACGTGGCTGAGCAGCCACTCGGCATCGGCAGGCGTGGCCGAGGACACCCGGTCCCCGCTCGCCGCGGTCAGCTGATTCTGACCGCTGGGAGCGACGAGCTGGATCTCGATGTCGTCGCCCTCGCCACCGTCGATGACGTCGGTGCCGTCACCGCCCAGGAGCACGTCGTCGCCGGGACCGCCCAACAGCACGTCGTTGCCGGCGCCGCCGATGAGGACGTCGTCGTCCTGGCCGCCGTCGGCGGTGAGCTGGATCGCCCCTGCCTGCAGGCCCGAGGCCTCGACCACGTCGTCGCCGCCGAGGGCGTTGACCGTCAGCCGGTCGTTGGCGGCCTCGGCGCCGGTCATGTTCACCCGGGCGGACAGCCCGAGGACCGACGTGCCGGCGGCGTCGCCGGTCACCAGGACGACGTCGTCACCGTTGGTGGCGTTGACGATGACATTGTCGGGCTGGCCATCACCCCCACCACCAGCTCCCGCCAGGTTGGCGTCGACCTGGTTCACGTCGGTGCCGGACAGGTCGTTGACGACGATCGTGTCGGCGCCGCCGAGGGCGTTGAAGTCGATGGCCTCGACGTCGTTGAGGTCCATCGTCACGTTGGCGACGTCGCGGAAGAACCGCACCCGCCCGCCGTTGGCCGCGATGTCGATGTTCTCGGTGGCGTTGGCGCCGACGAACAGCATCGTGTCGGTGCCGGCCTCGCCCTCGAGCGTGTCGTTGTCGTCGCCCGGGTTCCAGACGAACGTGTCGTCGCCGGCGCCCATCAGCGCCACGTCGTTCCCGTCGCCGCCGTTGATCAGGTCGTTGCCCTCGCTGCCGAAGAAATCGTCGTTGCCGACGCCGCCGTTCATCGTCAGCTGGATGCCGTCGGCTCCGAGCGAGCGCGGCGTCAACGGTGTCATCGCCGCCAAGGGCGTTGAGCGTCAGCCGGTCGTTGGCCTGCTCCTGGTTGAGGATCGTGACCGTGGCGTTGAGCCCGACCACGTTGACCCCGCCGGCGTCGCCGGCGGCGCCGAAGACGTCGGCACCGTTGGTGCCGTTGACCGTGACCGTGTCGGCTTGGCCGTCACCGCCACCTGCTGGCCCCGCCGAGGTCGAGGCTGCTCAGCGTCAGATCGGTGCCGGAGAGGTCGCCGACGACGACGTTGTCGGCGCCACCCAGGGCCCGGAAGTCGATCGTCTCGACGTCATCGAGGTCCATCGTCACGTTGGCGACGTCACGGAAGAACCGCACCCGCCCGCCGTTGGCGGCGATGTCGATGTTCTCGGAGGCGTTGGCGCCGACGAACAGCATCGTGTCGGTGCCCTCCTGGCCCTCGAGGGTGTCGTTGCCGTCGCCCGGGTCCCATCGGAACGCGTCGTCACCGCCACCCATCAGGGCGACGTCGTTGCCGTTGTCGCCGAAGATGTCGTCGTCGTTGTCGCCACCGAGGAACGAGTCGGCGCCCTGCGAACCGAAGAGGTCGTCGTCGCCGGCGCCGCCGTCGATCGTCAGCTTGATCACGCCGGCAGGCAGCGTGGTCGCCTCGACGACGTCGTCGCCGCCAAGGGCGTTGACGACGAGGCTGTCGTTGGCGCCTTCGGAGTTGGTGAGGTTCACCTGAGTCGCCAGCCCGGCCACCGACGCCGAGGTGCCGGCGCCCGTCACGTCGATGTTGTCGGGGCCGTTGGTGCCGTTGACGATGACGGTGTCGGGCTGGGCGTCTCCGGCGGTGCCGCCGAGGACGCCGGCGAGGTCGCCGTCGAACCCGACGACGTCGGTGCCCGTCAGGTCGTTGACGGTGATCGTGTCGGCCCCGCCGAGAGCGTTGAGGTCGACGACCTCGACGTCGTCGACGTCCATCACGATGTTGCCGAGGTTGCGGGTGAAGCGCAGCCGCTGACCGTTGGCGGACGCCTCGAAGATCTCGTCGCCGCCGCTGCCGTTGAACACCATCGTGTCGGTGTCCGCCTGGCCCTCGACGACGTCGCTGCCGTCGCCGGGATCCCACTGGAAGCTGTCGTCACCGCCGCCGAGGAACGCGACGTCGTCGCCCTGCTGGCCGTCGACGAAGTCGTTGTTGTCGCCGCCGAGCAGCACGTCGTCGCCGTTGCTGCCGAGGAGCGTGTCGTTGCCCGCCCCACCGTCGACGGTGATGCTGATGAGCGCGGCGAGGTCGCCGGTGGCGGAGAAGCTGTCGTCGCCGCCGTTGGCGTTGAGCACGAGGTTCTCGGACGTGCCGATGTCGATCGCGAAGGGCGCCGGATCGATCCGGTCGAACCGCACCCGGGTCCCGTTGGCCGTCGTGGTGAAGACCTCGGCGCCGGTACCGCCGTTGACCTGCACGGTGTCGGTCCCGCCACCGCCTTCGTTGAGGTCGGTGTCGTCGCCGGGGTTCCAGATCATCGTGTCGTCGCCGCTCCCGCCGAAGGCCTGATCGTCGGCGTCGCCCCCGGTGAGCTTGTCGTTGCTGCCGCCGCCGAACAGCAGGTCGCGGCCGCCGCGGCCCTCGATGGTGTCGTCGCCGGCGAGGCCGAAGAGCAGGTCGCCGCCCGCGCCGCCGCGGAGCGTGTCGCGGCCGGCGCCGCCGAAGAGGTTGGCCCGGGGCAGCGCGCCGTTCGCCTCGTCGAGGGTGATCACGTCGTTGCCGGCCTGGCCGAACACCTGGATCAATGCGGTGTTGGCGACCGTCGGCGTGCCTCCGACAACAGGGACCGCGCCGTTGTTCACCAAGATGCGTGCCGGCGGCGTCGCGGCTGATGGTGATCGTGTTCGCGCCGCTGTCGCCGAAGACGGTGAGCACGCCGTTGGTGAACGTCGCGGTGGTGGCCGCGCTCGCCGGTGAGCTCGCCGCGAGTACGGCGCCGGCCGCCCCCGCTGTGCCGATGAGCAGCCAGCGAGCAGCGCGCCGCAGGCCATGGATGATTAGCTGCATCCATCATTGAGTCCTTCCACTGAGGGTGTGTCGGCGCTCAGTTCGCTCGCCAGCAGCGGATCGGTTCGCGGCGGCGAGACAGGACGCGTATGGCGTGTGTCACGCGGCCGCGGCGGTCAGTCCGCGGGCTCAGGGCTCTGGGATCTCGCCGCGAAGCACGACGATCTCCGGACGACTCGGGGCCGGCCCCTTCCTGCTGGAGGGTGACCGTCATCGTCGGGTAGTCGGCGACGTCGACGCCCGACCAGAGCTCGATCGGTCCGTCGCCTTCGCGGGCGTGGAACGTGCCGATCGGAACGGAGCCGGTGTCGCTCCGCATCCAGGCCTGGTAGAAGGTGCCCGGCTCGGCGGGCGGGAGACCATCGATGGTGAGGGAGATCGAGAGCCCCGAGCCGGTTGACTCCACCGTCGCGTTGCCGCTCGCGGCGGGTATGACGTCCGTGGCGGCGAGCGTGAACGACTCGCCGTCGTCACCGTCGCGTGTTACGAGAACAGCGCCGAGCGCCACGGCGAGCACGGCTACGGCAGCGGCCGCAACCGTGAGCACGGGGCGCATCCACGTCCTGCGGCGCCGCATCGCCGTCGCGCGCACCTCGGGAACCTCCGCCCGGATCTCGGCGACGATGTCGTCGGCGAGCTCGGGCGGTGGATCGTCCCACGTGCTGGGGCTGGTGAGCAGGCGGCGCAGCTCGTCGAGCTCGGCACGCGCGGCGTCGTCGAGCGTGTCGTCGAGGGTCCCGCCCTCGAGGTAGTCGGCATAGCGCTCTTCGTCGTTCATCGCGGTCTCGGTGCCTGGTTCTCGAATGGTACGAAGCTCAGGGGCGAACCGGTTTGCGCGACCACGACCATCACCGCGCAGCTTCCACGAGGTGCGCCAACAGGCCGGCCAGCCGCCGGTGGGCGCGGAACGACCGCGACTTCACGGTCCCGACGGGCACCCGAAGCTTGTCGGCGATCTCGCTGTGCGTGAGGCCGTCGAAGTGCGCGAGACGCACGACCTCGCGCTCGTCGCCAGGGAGCTGATCGAGCGCGGCGCGCACCTCGAACGCCTCCCAGGTGCGCTCGAACGCAATCGGCACGACGGTGTCGTCGACGTCCGCGCGTGGCTCGGAGCGGGTGCGCGCCTCGCGGCGGTAGATGTCAACCGCAGCCCGGCGCGTGATCGTGGCGAGCCATGGGCGCAGCTCCCGCTGGGGGTCGAACGACCTCGACCCGCGCCACGCCTTCACGAACGCCTCCTGCACGCACTCGGCGGCGAGCTCGCGGTTGGGGAGCATCGACATCGCGACGGCAAACATCGCACCGCCGTAGCGCTGGTAGATGGCGCGCACCGCGGTCTCGTCGCCGAGACAGAAGCGGGTATTGAGCTCGGTGTCGTCGTCCATCGTGCCTCATGTAGACCTCGTGACGCCCATAAGCCTTCCATCGAAGCGCGTTCAGCGCCGAGATGCAGTTACTGGCGCGACGCACGGGCGACCAGAACGCGCAGGGCGTGTAGCGCTTCCTGGCACTGTTCTCCATTTGTGATGTCGGCGCGCAACTCGGCCACGGCGGCGCCGAGCTCTGCGCGATACGGGATGTCCGATCCCAGCTGTTTCTCGGCCTCGGCGATCACGACCCAGGCCTCGGCAATGTTGGACTCGGGTTGTTCACCCATGTTCGCCCCCTCGGAGCATTCGGGACATCAGCACCGTACGCCAGCAGCCCGTACCCCAGAAATGCCTGCGACGGAAGGACGGTCGCCTCCGAACATCGCTCGCTACGCTCGGGCGATCAGCCGCATTGTCGTGATCGGCGCCACCGGCCATGTCGGGAGCTACTTGGTCCCGCGTCTGGTGCGGGCCGGCCATGAGGTCGTGGCGATCAGCCGCGGCGCACGCGACCCATACCTGTCGGCACCGGAGTGGCGCGTGGTCGAGCGAGTCGCAGTCGACCGCGAGGCCGAGGACGCAGCTGGGGTATTCGGCAGACGGATCGCCGCATTGGCTGCCGACGCCATCGTTGACATGATCTGCTTTACGCCTGAGTCCGCCCAGCAGCTCGTGGACGCGCTGCGACCGACTCGGCCGTTGCTGGTGCACTGCGGCACCATCTGGGTTCACGGTCCGGTCGCACGGGTGCCGGTCACCGAGGACGAGCCGCGTACCGCCTACGGCGACGTATGGAACCGGTAAGGCGGCGATCGAGGCGCTGCTGCACCGCGAGACGCTCGCTGGCGGAGTGCCGAGCGTCGTGCTGCATCCCGGGCACATCAGCGGTCCGTGGCCAGTCATCACGCCGGCGGGCAACCTGGATCTCGGCGTCTGGCGGCGGTTGGCCATCGGCGAACCGCTCCCCCTGCCGGACCTCGGGCTCGGCGTACTGCACCACGTTCACGCCGACGACGTCGCCCAGGCCTTTGAACGGGCGCTCACCCGGCCGGCTGCCATTGGATCGAGCTTCCACGTTGTGTCCGAGCAGGCGATGACGCTGCGCGGACTCGCCGCCGGCGTGGCCGGATGGTTCGGCCGCGAGCCGGTCCTCGAGTTCGTCGACTGGTCGGAGTTCGAGCGACGCGTCGGCGCCGAGCACGCCGAGACGAGTCGCGACCACGTGGGCCGCAGCATCGCCGCGAGCATCGATCGAGCCCGCGACCTGCTCGGGTACCGGCCGCGGTACAGCTCACTTGACGCTCTCCACGAGTCACTTCGCTGGCTTGCGGCGAACGGCCACGTCGATGTTGACGACCAGGACTTCTGACCGACCGCGGACGGGGATGCCGATCGGGCGCGACGGTGTTCGCCGTCTTGATGATTCAGGTGAGCGGGAGTGGTAGCTGCAGCCACGATGGACGGTCGTCGGGCTCGACGCTCGTGACCCACTTGACCCACCACGGTCCCCGGCGGCCGGGGGCGATCAGCCGGACTGGTGCGCCGTGGCCGGCGCGCAGGGGCTCGCCGCCGTAGCCGATTGCGAGGTACAGGTCATTGAGGGCGTCGTGGGCGAACAGCCGGTCGTAGCCGGTCTTCGACTGCACCCTGACGCTGCTGCCGGTCGGTTGCGGGAGCAGGTCGCTGAGCGGAACGGCGTCCCATGACTGCTCGCTCCACCACCCGCCGGTGCAGTCCAGCGTGGCGACGACGGGTTGGGCACGAGCGCGCAGCGAGTCAATCGTCATCGGCTGGCCGGCGATCAGGAGCGGCCATGTCTCGGCATCGAGTTGGCCAGGACGCCGGTCGTTGAACCAGATCACCGTTGGCATCTCGGCGGGATGATGCGACGCAACCTCGTGCGAGCCGGTGAAACGCCGGCTAGCGCCGGCCAGCTTGGTCAGACCCGTCACCGACTCCTGAGCGGCGTAGACGGCGGCGGCAGCGCCGAGCACCACCCCGCCGCGCAGCAGCGCACGCCGGTTGAGATCGGCGGCGCGGGGCTGCACCGGCCGCGTCACGACGTGCCACACGAACAACGGGATCAGCAGGAACGCGAACAGCGTGTGGGTCCACAGTGCAGACAAGTAGCCGACGCCGAACCACAGACCGGTGGCGTGCGCCACGCCGAGCGCGACGGTGGCGAGAACGAGCATCCCGAACCCGGCTGAGATCCACCGGTTTCGTCGGCGCCGACGGAAGCCGGTGGCCACCGAGCCGCGCACCTTTGCCGGCACGACGACGAGCAGCGACAGTCCGATGACACTGTGGGCAACGACGATCCAGCCGCTCCACCCGTCGCCGAGCACCCACGACGCGAGCCCGGTGCCGAGCGCCGCCACGACGGCCACTTCGATGAACAGGTTGACCTGGCGCGGCTTCAGCCGTCCAAGCCCGCACCTCGCCCGCGAGAGCGGTGCACGATCGGGGATCGAGTTCGGTCGGCTCCGTGAGGTCGCCACCGCCCTCGACGCTACAGAGAAGCCCGCCTGGTGAGGGCTACCGTACATCGTCGAGCTCTACGAGTTGAGAGGCGACCTGTGCGGGCGACTGGGATCATTTGTGCCATTGTCAGCACGCTCAGTGTGTGCACCTTCACCGTCATCGTCCCTGCGTTGGCGGATCACACGATGCGTTGCAGCGATGTCACGTTGGTGTTTGCACGAGGGTCTGGCCAGGAACTGGGCGAACGAGAAGCGCCGGTGTTCTTCAACAGTATTGACGACCACTTGGGCTCCGACGTCAGGGTCACACGCTACGAACTCGGTACCGACTCACACGGCGGTGCTCGATACCGACCCGTTGGCGGATGGCGGGACATGCTCGAGGGTGAAGCCTCCTGGACTGGAATCCTTGGCGGGCAGTACCGAGCCAGTGTCGCCGCCGGTGTCGCTGAGCTGACGAACTATCTGACCCAACGCGCCCGTTCCTGTCCACGCGAGCTGTTCGTGGTGGGCGGATACTCCCAGGGAGCTCACGTGGTCGGGGAAGCTCTCGTTGAGCTGGGTTCTGCAACACGCGACCACATCGCGTTCGTCGCATTGTTCAGCGACCCAAAGCTGCACCTTCCCGAAGGTGGCGGGCCATTCCCGCGAGCGTGTCGCGGTGAAAGCTCGACGTGGCGCCGGGGAACGGTCAGTTGCTGGACGGACAGCGGGATCCTTGAAGCCCGCAAGCCGTACCTCCCGGAGGACATCGAGGGTCGCACCGGTTCATGGTGCGATCGGAACGACGGAACCTGCAACGGCAACCTCGCCGACTGGGCCATGCACGACGATCACGCCGAGTACGCCGACCCCGGCGCCGAAATCGACGAAGCGGCCCGAGAGATCACCGACGTAGTGGACGATCTCCTCCGGCGCGGTCGCTCGACGACTACACCACGAACGACGTCGTGAAGCGAATCACAAATTCGCTTGCGGCCGCGAGTTGGCTCCGTAGCATGCGCGCCATGCATAAGGCGGACATCGCAAACCTTCCTCGAACGCTCGTCGTCGGCGTCGCCGCGGCGGCGCTGTCAATCGGTGCCGGAGGCACCGCGGCAGCGTCGAGCGACACGACCGAACCGGCGAGCTCGGAGCCAGCGCACACCGAGGCCGAACACACAATGGTCGCCACTTCTGGCGGCGATGCGACGGGTAACACGCTGCACATCACCGAGCGCGACTACGAGTTCAACGTCGAAGGGAATTTGACGGCGGGGTCGGTGTCGATCGCCGTCGAGAACCTCGGTGCCGAGATCCACGAGATCGGTATGGCAAAGCTCGTTGATGGTCACACCGTCGAGGAGGTGCGCGCCGCCCTGGAAGGAGCCGGCGAGAATGAAGACCCGTTGGAGGGCCTCGTCGAGGACGACAGCGTGATCGACGAACTGGGCGGGATCCAGGCCCCGGGCACGGCGTACACGATCAGCGGCGACGGCATCGAGGCCGGCGAATACGTGTTGATCTGCTTCATCCCCAACAACGAAGGTGTCCTCCATGCCCAACTCGGCATGGTCAGTGGCTTCACCATCGCCGAAGGCGCCGCCGACCAAGCGCCACAGCCCGACGTGACCTACACCATCAGCGACGACCGCCTCGATGGGCCAACCGAACTCGCCGCCGGCGACACCGCCATCGAGATCGTCAACGATTCGGCGACGAACCGGGAGATCACCCTGTTCAAGATCAAGGAAGGCAGCACCCTGGACGACGTCGGCGCCTTCTTCGAGGCCGCCGACGAGGCCCCGCCCGACTTCACCAGCGGTCCGATCGACTTCCTCGCCTTCGTGTTCGATGGGACAGTCGACCGCACGATCACCGTCAACCTCACCGAGGGTCAATGGGTGCTGCAGACACCAGATCCGGAGCAGCCCTTCGAAGGAGACCCGACACAGGACCCCCACACGATCCTCGTCACCGTGTCCTAACTGCTCCGGCACTGGCTCTGTCCCGGGAAGCGGCCAGTTCCGGGCTCTCCGGTTGCTTCCGTGGATCTGGTCTCATGCCGGTCAGGCGTGTTGGCTCTGGAACAGGTGATCGCTGGCCGCGGCTCGCCGCCGCCGACTCTGATGTCGCCGCGCGGCCAGAACTGACCGCTTTCCGCGGGAAGAGGCGAAGGCCGACAGACACGGCGGAGCGGCGGTGGCCATGGAAGACTTCGGCTGTGGCGGAGCGACCCGAGGTGCCTGAAATGTGGGTGCGACGGCTGAGGGCTCTGCTCGTCGACGACCTTCCCGAGTGCGTCGAGGAGAACGCCTGGGTCGGCGTTCGGTGGCGGGTGGGTCAGGCCACGATCGCCCACGTCTTCGGCGGCGAGGACGGGCTGTTCCGGATCACCTTCCGTGCTGAGCCCGACGAGGTGATGGCGTTCCAGCATCTCGGTCGGCCGTACTTCAAGGCCAGTTGGGGCGTCAATGTCGTCGGGATCGTCCTCGACGACGACACCGACTGGTCGGAGTTGGCCGAGCTGTTGACCGACTCCTATTGCCTCCAAGCGCCGGCGCGGCTGGCCAGACTGGTGGACAGGCCGACCTGACACACGGCCGAGCTACCGGTCGTCAAATTTGGCGTCCCGCAGTTGTCAGTTCCTCGACATGAGGACGTGTCCGCCGACGATCACGTTGGTTCGCACTGGTCGCAGTGGACGTCGTCGAGTGGTTGACCGGCGAGCAGTGCCTCGACCCAATCGACCAGCCTGACACCGTTGACCTCCAGCGTGTAGAACGCTTCCCACTCCCAGAGCCCGTGTTCGTCACCGGGTGCGGTGTAGCTGTGCAGGACCACGCCAGCATCTTCGATCGCCGCCTCGTTGGCGTCGATCACCGCAAGGAGTTCCGACGGGTCCAGACCCAGCGACTCTGCGCTCTGCGCCGCTTCCTGGTCGTAGGCGAAGTCGAAGCGGGCGAGCACGATGTCCGGGTCGTGGAGGCCCGCTTGGATCCAGAACCGCGGGGGACCCCAGTCGTGGGCGGTGAGTCCTTCGTTGACCTCCCAGTCGGGCATGTTGTCATAGGCGCCCCACAGCTCACCGAGAATCTCGGCGTTGAGGTCGGGGTCGTCTGGAATGTGGCCGGACTGGCCGCCGACCACGGTGACCTGGGCGTCGGGGAGCAGGTCGGCGACGAGGCCGCCGTAGACGGGGGCGGCGACCGAGCCGTTGGTCTTGCCGACGACGACGACCTGGGCGGCATCGGGATAGTGCTCGGCGAGGTAGGACAGCGCCGCCGTGCCGTTGACGAAGCCGTTGTGCTCGACGGTCAGCTCAGGCGAGTACTCCCGGGTGACGTCACCGAGATGCATGTCTCCGGTGCAGGACGGTACGTAGATGAAGCTGTAGTCGCCGAACGGATTGTCGGGCCGGGCGAAGTTGAAGATGCCGTCCTCCGTTGCCGGATCGTCGCCATAGATGCTCCAGTCGTACGCCGCCTCGCCACCGGTGCCGAGGCCGGTGAATGCGCAGGTCGTGGCGTCGTAACAGCCGCCGCCACCGTCGAGGAAGAGCACGACCTTGGTCGGGTCGGCCCGGCGCTCCCAGAAGGCGAACTCGCTGCCGTCGGCACACTCGCAGTCGCCGCCAGGCACAACCTTCTGCCAACCGGCGGTGGCGCCGGTCTCATCCGGCGAGGCGGCATCGTCGAAGATGTGCTGACAGGCCTCTTGGGCTGCATCCCAGTCCTCGGGGAGCACCAAGGGGAAGCCGACCAACACGAAGCCGTCCTCGGTGACCTGCGGTTCGGGGAGACCCTCGATGCCGTGGTCCCGCATGCACTGGGCGAACTCGATTTCAACGTTGAACGCGGCTTCCTCCTCGGCAGACAGATCGTGGTCCGCGTTGGCGCTGGCCGATCCGCTCTGCGCCGTTGGCTCAGACGCGGCCGGCGCCGACGCAGCCGGCTCAGTCGTCGGTGGCGCAGTCGCGGTCGCTGCACCAACCGTCGCCAATCCTGCACCGACCGCGACCAACGCTGCAGTCGCCGCGGCGAACGTCGCAACGAACCGTGAACTCCTCATCGCCCGTCCCTTCTCGATAGCGGTTTGGGTCCTATCGACGACGGTAAGCGCGACGGCGAAGGAGGCCTATCGGGGAAGTCCCTCGACGATCCCTGACACCCCTGAGTGGTCCCCTGGGGGCAGGCCCGGCGTGCCACCGATTCATTGGTCGATTACCGGCCGCCAACGTCATCACATCGACCAACAACGGGAGGGACCGCGCCGCGTCGCGGTCGAGGACTGCTCGTGCCGGGTTCCCTGTCGCGCGTTCTCGATCGCCAGTTCAGCGTCGGATGAGTTTGGTTTCGGCGGCGTGTCGGGCTCGGAGTTCTGCGTTCCAGTCGCCGCTGCAGTAGATGGTGAGCTCGGCGATGTGACCGTTGCGTACCTCGGCGAGGAGGATCTTGCGGTCGGTCATCTCTTCGCCGTTCTCGTGGTGGCGGCCGGTGAACTCGGTGACGAAGCCGGTCACGGTGGGAATCGTGCGGACCACCGCTGTGTCGGCGCCATCGGGCATGAAGCCCTTGATCCAGGCATCGAAGGTGTCACGGCCTTGGAGCTGGAAGCGCCAAAGAGGCGGGTTGCCGTCGAGGAAGACGTCGTCGGCGAGGACGTCGCTGGCGTCGGCGGTGCGGAACACGTCGGCGAGGCGTTCGCTGAGCTCTTGTGCGAGGGCGTCGTCGAGGACGGTCGATGCGATTTGGCTCATGTCGGCTCTCCTCGTGGTTGATCACTCTCGTCTGACAGTACGAAGCGACCAGCGGTCCGCGCATCGGGAGAAGCATGGAGATACTTCGACGCCGACCTCGGTAGAACTTCTGAGTCGGGTCCTCCCGAAGATCATCGGTTCGCCCGATGTGCGCGCACGCTCGCGTTTCGTACGGTCGCCAGATCAGCAGCGGACAGCGTTCTGGAGGACCAATGAGCGACCATCCCAACGTCAAGACCGTCAACAGCATGACGGAAGCGATCTTCAACCAGGACCACGACACCTTGGCCAAGATCTTCACCGACGACCTCGTGTTCCATCTCCGCGGCCCGGATCCGATGGCGGGCGACCACGCAGGTGTCGGAGGGCTGCTCGGCGTCATCGGAACGTGGTTCGAAGCCACCAACGGCCAGATCGAGCTCGACCAGCAGTTCTGCCTCGGCGCCGACGGGTGGGCCGCCGAGTGGGAACACGCCACGCTGCGTCGCAACGGCAACAGCCCTCGAGTCCCGCAACGCGTTCGTGTACCGGTTCGAAGGCGATCGCATCGCCGAGATGTGGATGTTCCTCGGCGCACCGCGCGACGAGGCGGAGGCGTTCTTCGCCTGACCGCAGGTAGGCGAAACTGGCGGGCATGGTGCAAGCCATCGAGGACGCTCGGGAGGCGAGCGACGACCGCCGGTGGGGCGATGCATGGCGACTGTGGTCAACGCTCGATCCCGAGAGTCTCGACGTCGACGATCTCGATCGGGCGGCCACGGCGGCCTACCTGACTGGTCACGACGAGGACGGCTTCGCCCGTTGGGTGCGAGCCCACCAGGTCTGTTTGGCCGATGGCGCCGTGCACCGGGCGGCGATCTTCGGAGGGAAGCTGGCCCAGGGTTTCGGGTTCAAAGGAGACTGGGGCCGCTGCCGGGGCTGGGTCGATCGCTGCGCCCGGCTTCTCGAAGAGGCGAACATCGACTGCGTCGAGCAGGGCTACCTCCAATACGGGCTGGGGATGCTCCGCATCTTCGAGGCCGGTGATCTGGCGGGCGCGCACGCTCATTTCGTCCACGCCGGCAAGATCGCTGCCCGCTTCGCTCACCGCGAGCTCATCACTGTCGCCCGAATCTATGACGGCCGCATGCTGATCTACCTCGGCGACATCGCCGAAGGTTTGGCGCTGCTCGACGAGGCGATGGTTGCGATCGAAGCCGGCGAGCTATCACCGTTGGCGGCCGGCGACGCCTACTGCACGGTGATCGACGCCTGCGCCGAGCTATTCGACCTCGGTCGCTGCACGGCGTGGACGGAATCGATGGCGCGCTGGTGCGACACCCAACAAGAGCTCGTGCTCTACCGTGGCCACTGCTTCTTGCACCGCGCCGAGGTCCTCGAGCTGCTCGGAGCCTGGCCGGAAGCTCTCGTCGAGGCCCGACACGCCTGCGATCGGCTCGCCGCACCCGTCCATCCCGCCGCCCTCGCCGCCGCCTACGCCATCGAGGGCGACCTCCTCCGCCTCGTCAGCGACTTCGCCGGCGCCGACACCGCCTACCAGCGCGCCAGCGAGTACGGCCGCGACCCCCAGCCCGGCCTGGCGCTGTTGCGGCTCGCCCAGGGACGGCTCGAAACCGCCGACGCGATGATCCGCAGGGCCCTCGACGAAGCCCACGACCCGATCTCGCGGGCTCGGCTGCTAGGTGCCTTCGTCGAAATCGTGTTGTGCACAGGCGACATCGGCGCGGCGAGCGCTGCCGCAGAGGAACTCCATGACGTGGCGACCACCCTTGGAACACCGCTTCTCCGAGCGAATGCGGCGCGCGCCGCCGGCGCCGCGCTCGGTCGCCGAGGACAACCCCAAGGCAGCGATCGTCGAGCTACGCAGAGCGTTCAACGAGTTCCACGCCCTCGGCGTGCGCTACGACGCCGCCCGCACCCGTCTCCTCATCGCCGACGCCTGCGCAGCGCTCGGCGACCACGACACAGCCGCGATGGAGTCGAGCGCGGCACGCACCGTGCTCGCAGCGCTCACACCGACCGCGGCAGCCCTGAACGCGGCCGTCGAGCCAGGAACATCGTCGTCACCACACGGTCTCACCCAACGCGAGCTGGAGATCCTTCGCCACCTCGCCCGAGGCAAAACCAACCGGGGAATCGCCCACGAGCTCGTCATCAGCGAGAAGACAGTGGCGAGCCACGTGAGCCACATCTTCACCAAGCTTGGCGTCGCTTCGCGAAGTGCTGCCACCGCCTACGCCTACGATCACGACCTCGTCGAATAGTTCGTTCGCCATGGTCAAAGCACTGGACAGGTGCGAGTCCGCGGTGTCAGGTTCGAGATCGGGTTGATCGACGACCGAGAGGACGGTGATGGCGATGAGTGGCACGCTCGGCGTTCAGGACGCAGTGGTGCAGCGTCAACATGTGACTGGCACGTTGGGAGTCGTGATCACGGTCGCGGTGGCGGTGATTCTTGGCGTCCACCCGTTCGGCAGTTCCGGCCTGTACGACGACGGGCCGCGCTTCGTTGAGCATGTCGGCGCGTTGTGGGTGGTGATCCACTTCGCCGGAGCCATGCTGTTGCTCGCCGTACCGGTGGTCATCGGGGTCTGGGCTGAAACGCTCGGCACGGCAGTGGGCCAGGTATTCGGCAGACTCACCGTCTACGTTTCGGTGGTCGCTGTTGCGCTCGCCATGCTCCATCTGGTGGGCACCGACACCATGACGTTTCTCGCCTACGAGGACACCTTGGCGAGCGGGGTCGATGGTGCCGTGGTCGGCGCCGATGTCCTGTTGCGTCTGCATGCGGCCACGTTGATGGCGTGGGTCATGTCAATGTTCGTCGCCATGCCGATCGCCGCGGCGGTGGCGTCCGCCGGCGATCGTGACTGGAGTTGGCGGTTCTGGTTGCCGCTGGCGATCGCCACGGTGAGCCTGGCGTCGGTCTCGGTCACGTTGGTGGAAGGACAATGGACGACATTGTCCGAGATGGGATTGCTACGGCCGGCGATCACCTTGTTCCTCGTGTGGTTCGGGCTGACCGCCTATCGCCTCCGCCGCCCAGCACCGCTCGAGGCGTCGCCAACTCCGGCCGATGCGACCCAACCGCAAGCCGGGTCACAGCTGGCCTAGCGGCTGAGCCGGGTGAGCTCGACGGGTACCTGGTCCGGCGCCGCTGTGCACGAGGCGTTGATACGCCGTCGGCGCACGATGACCAGGACGGCAACGGCGGCTGCGCTGACCAATAGTCCTGCGACCCCGATGAGGATCGTCGACAACAGCCCGAGTGCAGCGATAGCACCGAGCACACCGAGGATCGGTCCGATGCAGCAGGCGACGCAGGCGACGGCGGCGATTCCGAGGATCGACTTGGTGCCCGCACCAGTTTCGGTGTTGCCGGTGGTATCGCTCACGCCGCCGCGCCGAACAGTTCGGTGATCATCTCAGCGGCCAGTTCGGGAGCGCGGACCTCCAAGGCGATGCCGGTGGTGTCAACCGTGAGAGAGAAGTTGAAGAAGGCGCAGCACTGTTGTTCGGCACCGATCAGCGTCCCGAGTTCGCCGAGGTCGATAGAGGAGTCAAACTCGATACGCAACCCGCCGTCGATTCCGACACGTCGAGTCGCCGATGACAACACATTGGCCCACTCCGTCACGCGGTCCGAGATCGCCCCAGACTCGAGCGTGCAGGCGATTGGGACGTCCACCTCGATGGTGTTAGAACCCCGTCCGAGCGACACCATCGCCTTATCGACCACCGACTTGCCGACCAGCGCGAGATCGGTGTCGCCGGGGAGACAGGCGCAGTCGGGGCCGCACGGGCCGTCGACAGGTTCGCCGCTGAGCTGGTCGGCGGCGACGCGGAGCTGGGCGGTGAACGCCGAGAGTTCGGCCAGTTGGATCGCAGCGTCGCGGATCTTGGCGGTGAGCAGATCGTGGAAGCGACGTTGCACCGGGCCGCAACGCTGACCGTCCCAGATGTCGGCCAGGTCGCTGATCTCGTCCAGCGAGCAGCCGAGCTGCTTGGCCCGGGCGATGAACGCCAGCCGGGCGAGGGCGCCGTCGTCATAGAGGCGGTACCCGCTCTCGGTGCGACCCGACGGCTCCACCAGCCCGATGTCTTCATAGAAACGCAGGGCCGACGCGCTGAACCCGCTGCGTCTGGCCGTTTCCCCGATGGTGTATGTAGTCACCCATTCACCCTAAAGGTTCGACCCGACATGAAGGTCAAGAGGTGCGACTGGTCGTCAGCGCGGGGCGAACATGATCACGCCCACTCCGACGAGACACACCGCAGCGCCGATCAGGTCCCAGCGGTCAGGCTGGAACCCATCGGCGATCACACCCCACGCCAATGAGCCCGCCACGAAGACCCCACCGTACGCAGCGAGGATCCGTCCGAAATGAGGATCATCCTGCAACGTCGCGACGAACCCGTAGGCAGCCAGCGCGGCAATACCAGCACCCACCCACACCAGCCCGCGATGCTCCCGCACCCCCTGCCAAATCAGCCACGCCCCACCGATCTCGGCGACCGCAGCCAACACGAACAGCAGGATCGTCTTGGCCACCGACATCGGCCACACCGTAGAAGGTGCCGATCGCGCATCCGGACTCGCCGGATGATCAGCGCTCCAGCGTCATCCGTTGCCGGCCGCCTGCGCGCCTGGCGCATCCACCACGCGCACGGACTCGGCGCTGTCGATCAGGGTTGAGTGAGCGCGGCGAGCTTGGTCAGGACGTCGTGGGCCTCCGCAACGATCTGACGCACAACCTCGCTGGCTGACTCGATCCGCTCGACTCGGCCGGCGCTCTGTCCAGCGGCGGCGACCAGCTCGTGCCCCGTTCCGAGGCGCTGAGCCGATACCAGTTCTTCGACGAGGCCAGCAGCCTCCTCGGTTCGCTCGACACTCGCCACGCGCTCGACGAACGAGGACCTCAGAACGCGAACAACCGTGCCGTATCCAACCGCACCCGGATTCGGCGACAACAGGTTGAACCGCGGTGATTTCACCGCGTCAGCCGCCCCGGCGCTGAGGATCCGCCGCTGATAGTCCGCATGAATCGGAGACTCGATCGTCGCCAAGAACCTCGTCCCGACACTTATCCCGCAGGCCCCGAAGGCCAACGCGGCGACCAACCCACTGCCGTCGACGAATCCACCGGCGGCGACCACCGGGACCGGATGAACGCGGCGCACCACCTGCGGAACGAGCACCGTCGTGGCGATCTCACCGCCGTAGCCACCGGCCTCCCCACCCTGGGCGATGATCACATCAACACCAAGCTCGGCGGCTTGTTCGGCGTGCTCGACCGTCGTCACCTGAGCTGTCACCAGACTCCCGACGTCATGGGCACGGGCCACCAGATCGCCGGGATCACCGGTGGCGAAGGAAATCACTGGTACCTCCGCCGCCAAGGTCTCAGCGAACGACTCGGCGTCCAGATCCGGTGGCAAGTAGTTCACCGCGAACGGCCGATCGGTGGCCTCACGAATCTGGCGAATGCCTTCCCCCAACGCTTCAACCGACCGGCCCCATGCACCGATACTTCCCAGCCCGCCCGCCTCCGACACCGCCGCCACCAACTCCGGCGACGTGTGAACGCTCATCCCCGCTTGGATCAGCGGAACGTCGATCCCCAGCAGATCACACAATTCCGTCCGCAGCCCGACCACCCAACGCCCCTCTCGCTCCAGCCCGAGCATGCCATTCGCGACGGCGCGGAGACCGCATTTGATGGCTGTCGGCTTGTTGGGCGCGGCCAGGGGTTAGCCCGGCGGAGTTGCCGCGGCGGTCAACGCGTCGGCCGCCGTCGCGCCGGGCAGAATCTCCGGAATGCACCAGGTCGCGCCGCTGGTGGCGAGCGCCATCGGATCGGAATGCGAACCGCCGACAAGCGCCACGTCAACGGTGCCGGCGGTCAGCGTCCCGGCGTGCAGGGCAGAAGTGACGTGCTCGGGTGTCCACGCGTCGGCACCCACCAACGCCAACCCCTCCAGCCCGTGTCGGCCAACCCGCCGCGGCCCGGCAACGAGCCCAGCCCGCCCAGCGATCCAGATCGGCACCCGCGGCCGCTGCACACCGGGTTGCGTCGTCACCCGACCGCCGGCACCCGGCACGGCGACGCCGGCAAGCATTGGCACGAGCAGCTCGATCCCGACGTCCAACGCCGCACCGCGAGCACGATCGTCCGTCGCCGGCTCGTGGAACACCGTGTACTCGCCATAGCTGTCGACCCCGAGGCCGACGGCGAGCACCATACGGCCGCCCGACAGACGGTCGAGCGACGTCGCTGCCTGAGCAACGAGCTGTGGCCGCCGCCGCGGCAGCGCCACCACCATCGTCCCGATCAGCACCCGCTCGGTCGCCACCGCCACCGCCGCCAACGTGATGAACGGGTCAGCGAACGGAGCCAGCGTCCGGTTCCACAAGTGGTCCCACACGAACACGCCGTGCCACCCAGCTTCCTCCGCGGTCACCGCCACCTCGGCGACAAGACCCGGGTCCGACAACTCCTCGGACAACGAAATCGACAGGCCCCACCGCACTTGAAGACCGTAACCGACGATGCTGGCCGAGGCCGGCGCCGCGGTGCCTGATGGTGCTGTGGCGGAGCGGACGAGCATCGAGGTGGTATTGCTAGGGCATGCGCCGCGACCTCAATGCGATGGTTACCCGGCTGTGCGTGCTCGATGATCCGGCGCGGTGGGCGGCCTACCTCGCCGTGCGGGACGCTGGGGGGCCACTCACCCGGGCCGAGGTTGCCGGTGAGGTCGGGATCTCGGTGAAGCTGGCCGCCTTCCACTTGGAGAAGCTCCTGTCCGAGGGCTTTCTCGAGGCGACGTACGAGCGCGACGAACGGTCGGCCGTGGTCGGACACCCGCCGAAGTGCTACCGCCCGACCGGCGTCGAACTCGAGGTGTCGATTCCGCCCCGCAGGTATGACCTCGCGGCCGAGATCCTGGCCGAGGCGTTGGACGATGACTCCTCGGGTCTGCCGCAGGAGCGGCTCGCCGAGGTCGCCGCCGAGTACGGCCGTCAGGTCGGAAAGCGGGCGAGGGCACGTAACGGCGACAGCCGGCTGCTGACGGCACTTCGCGTCATCGGTTATGAGCCCACCACGGCGGGCGCCGAGGTAGTGCTTCGCAACTGTCCGTTCCGCCACGTCGCCAAAGCACGACCGGAAGTCATCTGCCAGATGAACCTGGCATTCGTCGCCGGTGTGGTGGCCGGGACGCACTCGCGGTCGCTCCACGCGGTTCTGTCGCCATCAACAGAGCGGTGCTGCGTGGTGGTCGCCCCGTAGCGTCGAGCGTCGACAACGACTCACGTGTTGACCAACCACGTTGCACTCCGGCGGGCCATTGTTCTGGGCACAGCGTGGCGATGAACCTTGCGCCGGGATAACGCCAACGGGTACTGTCGTTATTGGTAAGCCCCCGGGGGTGCCACAGATCAAGACGAACGGCCCGGCAGCGAGGGCGCAGTCGATGCCGCTGTCGTTCGGCGAGTCAGATGGAACATCTACGCGGCGATGTGCGAGGGCGACGCCGCATCGATCGGGAGGACGAGATGGACAGACGGATGGATCGACGGACGGTGGCCAAGGGCGCCGGCGCTCTCGCCGGTGTCGCCGCGATGGGTCTGTTGCCAGCGGTCGCTGAAGCAGCAGAAGGGGCGCAAACGACTCCTGCGGAGCCGAGTCTGTACGACCGGTTGGGCGGCTACTTCGCGATCGCCGCGGTCGTCAACCGCTTCAGCGACGCGATCATCACCAACCCGAAACTCAACGAAAACCCCGCCCTCAAGGCGTGGAACGACACGCAGGCGGAATCAAGACTGCCAGGTCTCAAGTTCGGGCGGACCCTGTGGATCGCCTCAGTAGCCGGCGGTCCCTTTGAATACACCGGCCTGCCGCTGAGCGAGGCCCACGCCGAGCTCAACCTCACAGCCGACGAGTTCGCCGAAGTCGGGGCGGAGATCGTCCGCGCTCTCGACTTCTATGGAGTACCGGAAAAGGAACAGCAAGAACTGGTCGCCGCCTACCAAGCCAGCATGCGCGACGTCGTGACCGCTACCGAGTAACGCAACCTAGGGACGGATTCGCCAAGTCGCTGGCGCGGCGAAGTGCTTCGACGGTCTCGGTGACGAGGCGGGCGATGAGTTCTGCGGCGGGGGCGATGTCATGGACGAGCTCGGTGGACTGCCCGGCAAAGGGCAGGAGTTCGTGGCCTCCCCCGGAGCGCACTGCCGCCAACAGCTGCGGTGCGACTTCGGCCGGATCGACGCTTTGGGGATCCGCCTCCAGCCGGTCGATCAAGCTCGTTCGCAGCGCCCGCGGCGCGAACGGTACGCCCGTTTGGGGCAGCGTGAATGGGGGCATCACCCGCTCGGCGTGAGGCACCTTGACGGCATCGAGCGCGCCCGCTGCCACGATCCGATCCTTCCACGCGGCGTCGATCATCATCTCGCTCGACGCCAGGAAGCGGGTCCCGAGACTCACGCCCTGGGCGCCGAGCGCCAACGCGCCAGCGATGCCGCGTCCGTCGGCGATCCCGCCGGCGGCGACAACCGGCACGCCACCGGCAACGTCGACCACGGCAGGAACCAACACCATCGTCGACACCCAGCCGGCGTTCCCGCCAGCTTCGGTGCCCTGGGCGATGAGGATGTCGGCGCCAGCTTCGATGGCCGCGCCGGCCGCCGCGACATCGCCAACGGTCTGCAACCAAAGGATCCCCCGGTCGTGGGCGTTGGTGATCAGGTCGGCCGGGACACCCATATGGAACGAGATGGCGGCCGGAGCGAACTCAAGGGTCGCCTCGAATGCCTCGGGATTGAACGGCCGGCCGGTGTGATTGATCGCAAAGGGCCGATCGGTGAGGTCGCCCAACCGCTGCCATTGCTCACGCAGTTCCGCCACCGGCCGCACCGCCGTACCGAGGCTGCCCAGCGCGCCGGCGTCGCACACCGCTGCGGCCAGGGCGACTTCGTCCCACGGACCGAACGGCGCCAGCACGATCGGCACGTCGATGCCGAGCAGATCACACAACTTCGAACGCATCACTCCCATTAGAGCCCACCGCCTCGGGTGGGTCATGAAGACCTCCCGCAGAAACCGTGGAGAATGGCGTCGCCGTCGACACCACCCCATCAAGCGGCGTGAGCCTGGCACCGGTGCCGATGAGTCGATCCCAACGCTTGAAGCTGGCAGTCTGCGTTGGTGTCGAGCGACGATGGCCAGCGCAGGGGAACGTCGGCGATGGCGATGAGCTTTGACACTCTCGTCGCCGAGGTGTTGTCGCGTCCCGGGTCAGTGCGTTTGGTGGCGGTCGATGGTCCGGGAGGTGCTGGAAAGAGCGCGTTCGCAGCGCGGCTTTCACGACGTGCAGCGGACGCACCTGTGGTGCCTACCGACGAGTTCGCCTCGTGGGACGAACCACTCGAGTGGTGGCCGCGACTTCTCGCACAGGTGATCGAGCCACTGGTCGCCGGCGACGATGGTTGTTTCCAGCGGTACGACTGGACGCAACGTCGGCTCGCCGATTGGGTGACGGTCCCGCGCCGGCCCATCGTCATCATCGAGGGCGTCTCCTCCGGGCGCAGAGAGTGGAGTCGGCATCTCGCCTACACGGTCTTCGTCGCAACTCCCGAGCAGAGCAGGCTGCGCCGGGGGCTCGAGCGCGACGGCAAGCACATGCTCGATCAGTGGCGCTCGTGGATGGCTGCAGAAGCACACCACTTCGCTCGGGACGGAGTCCTCGATCGTGCCGATGTAGTCGTCGATGGCGAGCCTTCGCTCGCCCACAACCCTGAAGAAGAGTTCGTCGTGCTACGCCACCGGACCTGACGGATCCAAGCCCCGAATCGCGATCGGTCGCGGTACCGGCGACCGCCGTGATTAGGCGGGGGCCGTAGTCGTCGGAGTGGGGACTGTCGTCGTCGGGGCGGCGACCGTCGTCGGGGCGGCGACCGTCGTCGGGGCGGTCGTCGTTGGGGCAGCGCTGAAAGAGGCGGGTACGTGGAAGTCCCACTCGTTGTGGCGCTGGTAGTTCAGGTCCGAACAGACAAACTGCATCGCTGCGTCGAACAGTTTCTCGTTGGCCGAAGCGGAGTAGTCGGTCCAGCGCAATAGCTGTTCGTCGAGCCATATGTACTCGTCCTGGCCGTTCATCACTCCGATGCAGGCGTACAGGACGCTCTCGTTGAACTCCCAATCGTCGTCGCCGATCGGGTCCCAGACGCCGAGGTCGACCGGGAGATCGTCGGCATACAGCAGCGCGATCTTGCCGCCCCACCGGGCGAATGCCTCGAGCTCGTCGGCATCGCAGGGCTCCGTGTTCGACGGCGAGTTGATCGCCTCCTCGCAGGTTGCGAACACCGGTAGGGCGTCGTCGGCGAGCACCGTCGTCGGCACCGCTGCGGTCGCTGTGTCAAGCGTCGTCGGGATCGGAACCGTGGTCGTTGGTGCGACTTGCGGATCACGAGCACCGACGTTGCTGGCCGCCACTAGTGACGTGGCGGTCATGGCGAGGATCGCCGTAGCGATCCGTCTGGTTGATCGATTCAAGTTCGGTTCCTTTCGGGCCAGGGTTCTCGCAGTGAGATCTCGATCGGGCGGCCCGGGCCGTGCCACACCGCGGACGAGCCCAACTTCGCGCCTCGACAGGAACCCCATCACACTCCTCCGCCGATTCCAACCACCTCGTCGGCAGTTCGTGCGGCGCATCTAAGCAGTCCGCAATCGATTTGGCAACACCAACACTCGCAAGGGCTGTGCCGCATCCGACCCGGAACGCCCATGCCGCCGGCCACTTGCGGAGGTGCTCTCCCTATCGCGATGGTCTGGTCGAATTCAGCTTGACGTTCTCAGCCGGTGGACGCGCTGACGCTCACGCCAGCCGCAGGGATCTTCGGCGTGCCATCGGCGCGTGCGGGACCGTGTGGTGTCGTAGAAGAGCAGGTCGCATTCCGGGCGAGCGCAGCGCCGCAACCGGTCGGGTTCGAGCGTGTTGAGCTCCTCGATGAGGCGGCGGGCCAGCGCCGCAGCCAACGACATGTCGGTCCAGACCAGCTGTCGCCGAGGTACCCCGTCAGTCACAACCAGCTCGACGTGTGCGGTGCTGTCGGCGGCGAGCGCATTGATCTCAGCACCGTCCAGATCCTCGCCGGCGAGGAGCGCCTCGACCGCGTGGCCCGCCTCGCGTTGAAGTCGGCGCAAGTCGGCCAGGTCAGCCGCGGCGACAGGCTGCTCGACGACGTCCACCAACTGCGCGGATGCGCTTGCCGGGTTCGGCAGGATCGGCTCGGCGCGGGCGACGGCGGCCCCCGACGGCCGGCGTGGCCGGCCCAGGTTGGCCAGCAGAAGCAGCACCTGCGGATTCGCGGTCGCCTCAGCCTTCAGCGCGGCTGGCGAGGATGCGACGTCGAGGCTCGGCGACCAGGTTGTTGGCGGCGCGGGCATTGGGGTGCTCGGCGTAGAGCCGAAGCGACTCGTCGGCTTGCTCCCGGCTCGCCCACTGGCTCACGACCAGGACGTGCCCCGGGTCGTCGACGTCGACCAGCAGGTCGTGGCTCAGGTAGCCCTCGAAGCACGGCATATCTCGCCAGATCGCTTCGGTCACGGCGCGCCCCTCCTCGGCCTGTGGGGCGGGGAACCGGGATTCCCAGATCGCGTAGATCGGCATGCCTCCTCCTGTCACGGTCTAAGTCAATGATAGACCGTGAGCAAGAGCGAACACAAGAGGATCGGGCTGGCGTCGACCGGGCGGACGGCGACAAGTGCCGACGCAGCGCTCACGAAACGGTCCGGACAGCTCACGAAACGGTCCGTTTCTGTCGGCACTTCACACTCAATCTGGACCGTGCAGTCCCGATCGGGCAACCTGTGCGAGTGTCGGCTGGCGAACATTGGGAGGGCGTCTACGCGACGAGGCCGACCACCGAGGTGAGCTGGTTCGAGCTCGAGCCGGCGACGTCACTGAGGATGATCAACGCGCTCGGTCTCAGATTGTCGGCAGCGATCGTTGATGTCGGGGCGGGTGCCTCGTTGCTCGTCGATCGACTGCTCGCTCGGGGATTCAGCGATCTGACCGTGCTCGACATCTCTCCACACGTGCTCGACGAGGTGAGGGAACGACTGGGCGAATGGGCTGGCCGGGTGACCTTCGTCGCCCACGACCTGTTGTCGTGGGAACCCGACCGACGCTTCGATCTGTGGCACGACCGCGCCGTGTTCCACTTTCTCGTCGACGTCACCGATCGGGATCGCTACGTGCAACTCGCCGGCCGAACCGTGCGCCGCGGCGGTGCCGTGATCATCGCCGGGTTCGCCGAGGATGGACCGACGCAGTGCTCGGGCCTCCCGGTGTCTCGCCACTCCGCCGACGATCTCGCCGCAACGTTCAGACCATTCTTCACGCTGATCACCCACCAACGAGAAGAGCACGTCACCCCTGCGGGCATCGTCCAGCCATTTGCGTGGGCGACGCTTCGCCGTTCATAGCCGGCCCTTCAAGCCGGTGGTTGTGCGAACTGTGAGCGGAAACAGCGGATATCCGCTGTCGTAGCTCACACATCCACATCAGGGCGCGGAGCACACTTGATCTCAAGTGGACTTGAGGTCGTATGGTTCGGCCGTGGACGTTGTGACGGGGGTGTCGATCGGGTCGGCTGCCGAGTTGCGTCGGGCTGGCTGCCTCGTTGGGAAGGCCGGCGAGTTGCCGGTCGTGGTCTTCTGGGACGGCGGGCGCGCCTGGGCGATCGAGGATCGCTGCCCGCACATGGGGTTCCCGCTCCATCGCGGCACCGTGCACGACGGCCTGCTCACGTGCCACTGGCACCATGCCCGGTTTGATCTGTCATCGGGATCCACGCTCGATCTGTGGGCCGACGATGCCGTGGCCTTCGATGTGGCGATCGACGGCGACGACGTGCAGGTCTCGCATCGGCCAGCCGGTGGCGACCTCGAGAGGCTCGAACGCCGGCTCGTCGAAGGTCTCGAGGAGGGGCTCACGTTGGTCGTCGCCAAGGCAGTGCATGCGTTGCTCGCAGGCGATGTGCCGCCGGCTCGGATCGTGGAGATCGGGCTGCGCTTCTCCGCCGCCAACCGCGTCGAGGGGTGGGGCCCGGGCATGACCGTCGCGCAGATCGTGCTCAACTTGCTGTCGCATCTGCCGTCGACCGAGCACGGCCGCGCCCTGACGCAGGGCCTGGCGTTCCTTGGCCGCGACACGCAAGGTCATCGTCCTCGTTTCCCGGTGGCGCCGCTCGAAGGGGAAGCCGAACCGGCGCAACTGGCCCGGTGGTATCGCCGCTTCATCGACAACCGTCTCGGCCAATCGGCGGAGCGCGTGGCGGCGACCGGCAGTCGCATCGATCCGACGGCGACAGAGCAGTTCATGTTCGCGGCGTGCACCGACCACGTCTTCATCGACGAAGGGCACGTCATCGACTACCTCAACAAGGCGTGCGAGGCCGCCGCCGCAATCGGCGACGATGGCTGGGCCTTGCTCCTCCCCACCGTCGTGCGAGCCACAGCCTCGGCCACCCGCCACGAGGAGGTCAGCGAGTGGCGGGAACCGGTCGACCTCATCCCGATCCTTGACGAGACCGCCTCCCGCATCACCGAGACACGAGGCCCCGGGATGCCCGACGGCGAGCTTGGAGCTGTCGGCTGGGCGCTGCTCGTCGACGACCCCCACGACGTCGCCGACGCGCTCGTGGATGCGGCGAAGCGTGGCGCCTCGATGGAACAACTCGCCCGCGCCGTGGCCTTCGCCGCTGCTCTCCGCCTCGTCCGCTTCCACGTCCAGAACGACGTCGGCGACTGGGACACCGTGCACCACACCTTCACCACCGCGAACGCCGTGCACCAAGCGATCCGACGCCACCCCACCCCGGAACTGGCACGTGGCATCGTGCACGGAGCGCTGCGCGTGTACCTCGACCGCTTCCTCAACGTACCGGCCGCACGACTACCGGCCGACGAGCCACGCCAGCTCGAGGAGCTGGAGCAATGCTGGGAAAGCCGCGGCGGCGTCGATCAGGCCGGCCACATCGTCGCCGGACACCTCGCCGCAGACGGCAGCGGCGAAGCGGTCCTCGCCGAACTATGCCGAGCGCTTTTCCGAGAGGATGCCGGCTTCCACTGGTTCCAGTCCATCGACGCAGCTGCCGCCCAATACCGTGCCTGGCCGGCTGGCTCAACAGAAGCCGGACTCGTTCTCATCGGCGCATCGCGCTGGCTGGCGGCCCACACGCCGACGGTGCGGGCGACCGATCAGATCGTGACCATCACCCGCAGGCTCCTGCGCGGTGAACCCGTCTACGAAGACCAGTAGCACCGACGACGCGGGGACGCAGCTCCAAACATCGCCACCGACCGCCGCCGTCAGCCCGGGCGCGATGCTCACCCATCGGATCACAAGATGGCGGCGGCTCCGCTGCCGATAGCAACGAGATAGCCGGCCCAAACCAGCGAACCGGCACCAGCGGCAACTACGAACCCAGTGACCGGGCCAGATCGCAGGGCAAACGTGGCTGCCGCGGCGGTGCGGCCACCGGGCATGAAACGCGCGAGCACGACACCACCGAGGCCCCACCGTCCAATGAACCGTCGGATCAATGCGGTCTTGTCGCCACGGGCGATTCGCTCGCCATGGCGCGTTCTCGCCAGCCGCCTGGCGAGGGCAAACACGACACACTCACCGATCAGCGAACCTGCCGCCGCCACCGCAACGACCACAGGGACCGGCAGCGAACCGCCGCCCAGTGACGTCGCTGCCGCAGCAACGACGACCTCACCGGGCAGCACCGGAACCATGCTGTCGACGAGCGGAGCGCCGAACACCACGAGGACCAGCAGCCACCACGACACGACTCAATCGTCAGTGATCGATCAGACGCGAACAATCGGGGATGCCCCTGAAGCAACCCGGGGGATGACCCCACAGTTCGCCAAGTCTGAACGGCGCTAGACGAGGCGGCGTTCGTTGGCCCAGGCGGTCAGTTGGTGGCGGTTGGACAATTGGAGCTTCCGCAGCACCGCCGACACGTGCGTCTCCACCGTCTTCACCGACAAGAACAGGCGGCTGGCGATCTCCTTGTAGGAGTAGCCGCGGGCGATCAGTCGCATCACCTCGCGCTCCCGGTGCGTCAGGCGATCGAGGTCGGGATCGCTCGCGGTGGCGGGGCCCTTCACCGTCTCGTCGCCGGCGAAGGCGTCGAGCACGAAGCCGGCCAGCCGCGGCGAGAACACGGCGTCGCCGCCGTGGACGCGGCCGATCGCCGCCTGGAGGTCGGCAGCCGAGATCGACTTGGTGACGTACCCCCGGGCACCGGCACGAACCACACCGATCACATCGTCAGCAGCGTCGGATACAGAGAGGGCGAGGAACCGGGAAGGCAGCTTGTCGGCGGCGACGCCTTCGATGACGGCCCGTCCGCCGCCACCCGGGAGGTGGACATCGAGGAGAACGACGTCTGGGCGAGTTCGCCGGATGACGTCCACGGCGTCCTCGACGGACCCCGCCTCGCCGACGACGTCGATCGCCGGTTCGGTCGCGGCATCCGGACCGGTGAGTTCGGCCCGCACGCCGGCCCGGATCAGCTCGTGGTCGTCGATGAGGACCAGCCTGATCGGTTGCTCACTCATCTCGTCGGTCCGTTCCGCAGAGTACGTCGCCAAGGCAGCTCGATCTCGACCTCGGTGCCCTCGCCGGGTCGGCTCGTGACCGTCGCTCGTCCGCCGGCGCGCTCGATGCGGGCGATGATCGAGTCGGCGATTCCGTGGCGGTCGGCCGGCACACCGGCCGGGTCGAATCCACTTCCAGTGTCACGGACGAACCCGGTCAGAACGTCGTCGCCGACCTCGACGTAGACGTCGACCTTGTCGGCGTTCGAGTGGCGGACAGCGTTCATCGTGGCCTCGCGTAGCGCCGCGAGAAACGTCGTCTCGGCGCCGTCGAGCGGAGCGTCGCCGACGGTGACCACCTCGACGCGAACCTCGTGGTCGACCTCGATAGCCGTCGCCATCATCTCGACCGCGGCGGTGAGGCTCGCCGGCTGTCCCACCGGCTGTCCGCCGTAGAGCCAAGATCGCAGCTCGCGCTCCTGGCGGCGGGCCAACGAAACCATCCGCCGCGGATCGTCGGAGCGCTGGATCAGCACCAGCGACTGCAGCACCGAGTCGTGGAGATGTTCGGCGAGGGCGGCACGCTCCTCCTCACGGATGCGCAACGTCCGTTCCGTGTCGAGGCGCTCGAGCAGCCTGCCGAGCGCCGGAGCAGCGATCACCGCGATGCCACCCAGGGCGATTGCGATCGCGCTCACGGAGCGGCCGACCTCGTTGAGTCCATCGGTGCGGCCCGTGAGGGCAGCAATTCCGGCGATGGCGAGGATGGAGCCGAGCAGCAGCCTGACCGCGGGAACCATCGCCAGCCCGCGGACCCTCGCACCGCGGGCGTCCGACCGCGCCGGCGACCACAGCACGGTGACGGCGATGGCCACGATGCCGGCCGCGATGATCACGTCGTCGCCCGGCCACAGATTCAGCTCGCGGGCGGCGAGCAGGACAGCACACGTTGCCACGACGACGGCGATGTTTCGCCGGCGCTCTGGCGCGGCGACGGGAGGAGCAGGCTCGCTGGTGACAGTCGGGCGCGGCTCCGACAGCAGCACGCCGACGCCGTAGAGGGCGACTCCGACACCGCCGGCGAGCGACAGCAGGCCGATAGCAGCGCGCAACAGCGTGGGGTCGACGCGCCAGCGTTGGGCGAATCCTCCGGCAACGCCGAGGAGAATGCGATCCGCGCTGCGCCGGGTACGC
This sequence comes from Ilumatobacteraceae bacterium, assembly GCA_963732335.1. Lineage (GTDB taxonomy): Bacteria > Actinomycetota > Acidimicrobiia > Acidimicrobiales > Ilumatobacteraceae > Desertimonas. The sequence goes on from CAVSZO010000063.1 coordinate 459,163, forward strand.
GGCACCTCCAGCAGCGGAGGCGACGTCGGCGTCTGCGTTCCGGGCGCGGCGGTCGAGGTCACCGTGCAATCGTCGCGCAACGACCGGACGATCGGTATCGGGTGCCTCCCTGGTCAGGTCCGCAGCAATCAGGGGCATCACCGATGGTCAGCGGCGCACCGTCGTGATTGCGTGTGATCCATGGATTCCGAATCCTGGCCACCTCCCGCGCCAGGCAGCGCCGTGCCGCGCAGTGTCACCACGACGCCGGTGGACGACGGAGCGGTCTTCGGCGGCGTCGCTCGCGACCTGGGCGTGCGGACCGGCATCGACCCGCTGTGGTTCCGCCTCGCGTTCGTCGGACTGAGCGCGTTCAGCGGTCTCGGTGTGGTGCTCTACATCGGGTCCTGGCTGTTCCTCCGCGGGCAACGCCGGTCGCGGGTCTCCTGGCTGTCTGTTCTCGGCGTGGTCGTGATCGTCGGTGGGTGCATCGTGCTGCTCGGCGAGGCCGGGACGAATTACGTGGACAGCCCGTGGACGATCGTGCTCCTCCTCGCCGGCGCGACGGTCGCGCTGTGGCAGCCGCGAGCGGCCACCGGCCAGGTCGGCGAGCGGGCAGCAGCGGCGGACGTCGTTGCATCGGCGCCGACGCCGGCCGCGGTGCGGCGCGAGCCACGGCAGCCTTCCTACCTCGGGCGCGTGACGCTGGCGCTCGCCCTGCTGGTCGCCGCAGCGGGGGCGATCGGCTACCAGATCGCCGGCGACGGGCTGCACCCTGAGCGCTGGCTCGGCGCCGCCGCCGCGGTGTGCGGCGCCGGCATGGTCTTGGGCGCGTGGCGGGGCCGAGCGCTCTGGCTCGTCCTGCCGGGGCTGCTGTTCGCCGGTTCGGGCTTCGTCGCAGGCCACGCCGCCCGCGCCGAGCTCGACGACTTCGAGGTCGGTAGCCGCGACTTCAGGACCGACTCACGCACCGATGCCCTCCCCGCCCGCGAGGACCTCGTCGCCGGCGAGATCACCGTCACCATCGACGACGCCCCGCCGCCGGCCACGCGCTCCGACCTGCGCGTCGGCCTCGGCCTGATCGAGATCATCGTCGACGAGGACGTCGCGCTCGAGGTCCGCGCCCACGTCCACGACGGCGACATCGTTGTCGACGGCGACGAGCGGCCCAACGACGGCGACCCCCTGACGCTGCGCTTCGGTCCCAACGAGCCACCCGACGTGATCATCAACGCAACCGTCAGCTTCGGCGAGCTGCGGATCGACCGCCACGAAGTCGTTGGGCGAAGACTTCTACCGGAGTCCGGAAGTACCGGAGGTACCGGAGAGTACCGGACAGTACCGGAGGACTGACAATGCCGGCCCATCGCTTCAACGCGCTCAGCGCCCTCCTCGGGATCGCCGTGATCGCCCTCGGCGCCGCGGTGGCCGTGTTCGGCTTCGACGAGATCGACAACGACCCGGTGATCTGGGGGGCGGCGATCGCCGTGTTCGTGGCCTTGATCCTGTTGGCGATCCCGACGCGCCGGAAGCCACCTCCCGAAGACGCGAAGGACGCTGCTGGTGCAGTCGGTCGACCTTCCGCCTGAGTGGCGGGCGGCACGGCCGGCGTCGCGCCGTGCACAGAGGTTGATGGCGTGCGGTCGGGAACCGTGGAGCCGGTTGCCACCGATGTGGTGCATGTGGCTCCGCAGTTCGGCAGGTCCGCTTGGCACGTGTCGAACTTGTCGCGTCGGCGGGTCGGGTGGGTGTGGACGGGCCATCGTCCGATCTGGGTGATGCGAGCACCGGTCGGTTCGCCGATGATGGGAGTGCGCCGTGTTTCGGCGGCGCACTCTCGAGGAGGAGGAACGCGCCATGAGCATCGGACCGATCCAGGGGTTCGTGATCGGCTTCCCGGACAACGACTTGTTCGAAGGTCGCATCGCCGAGGAACTCGGACGCCTGAGTGATGTCGGCCAGATCAGGATCATCGACGCAGTGTTCGTCATCCGTGACGACGACGGGGCCGCGGTGCTCAGCGTGTCCGACCTCGACGACGACCAACGAGCCGAACTGCGCTCGGCTGTCGGCGCCCTGGTCGGGTTGGGTGTCGCCGGCGGCGAAGGTGCCGTGGCCGGCGCCTTACTCGGGAGCGCCATCGATGCGGACGCACCGAGCGCCGCCGAGACGGTCGCTGAAGGGCTGCTCGAGGAACTACCCGAGGGGAGCTCGGCGCTGGTGCTCGCCATCGAGCATCTTTGGGCTATACCGCTGCGTGACGCCGTGCGCGATGCCGGCGGCGTGGTGCTCGGGCACCGCTCACTCACTCCCGAGGACCTGATCGCATTGGGGATCGACCTGGCCGTCGAGGCCGAACTGGATGCTGCCGAGGCGGAGGCTGACCGCCAGCAGTGAGTCCGACCGTGGATCAAGCCGACGCGCCCACCGGTGTTCCTGCGAGCCGTCGTTCGGACGACGATTCTCGAGGGTCAGCCGTCTGATGACGCCGAACTGGGCGCGCAGGTCGGCGACGGTGAGTCGAGCGGGGCAGGATGTCGTCGATGGCGCCGATGGCTGCGCTGCGTGAGCACGGAATGCTTCTCGAGTCTCGCGCGCGGGCCAATCCCCAACGTCGCCGAACTGATCGCCGGGGAACAGATCCGTGGAAGTTGGTGGAGTCACCATGCGAGCCACGCCATCTTCGCCGCCATCAACCGTCTCGCCGAGTCGCCCGACGTCGTCCGCACGAGGCTCGTGAACGGGAAGGTGACTCTCATCCACCGACGCTTGTGGCCGGCACTGGTCCGTGTGGCCGATCGACTACCTGCCGAGCGGTTGGCAGCGATCCATGAGGAGCATGAGTCCTCTGGAGCGCACCGAGTCCACGAGCAACCATTCCCGTCGTGGGTGCCCGACGACGTGACGCAAGCTGCGAACGATCTGTCCGATGACGAGGCCATCAGTCAGCTACCCGTCTGCGTCGTTGCCCTCCTGACCTCACACCGACAGCCGTGAATCCACTTCGGTACCGATCCCCAGGTCGCTGTCACTGGTACGAGATGTAGACCGGGGACGGCACGAGTGCCACGGTTTCCGCCGGGGAGCGCAGCGGTGAGTCCTCGTCATAGAAGTTCTTCCAGCCGAAGAGCATCCCCGCTTGGCCGCCTGCGGTGATGGCCTGCCACGTCTCGAGCTTGGTGCCTTGGGTGCCCAGGCCGTCCATCTGCACGACCAGCGCGAGTTCGGGGTCGACGTGGATGTTGACACGGTCTGGAAGCATGTCGAGGCGGAACTGGTGGAGGAGGAGAAGCTTCTGCGGCAGGTGGTGACGGCGGGTCAGCTCGGCGAGCCAGGACGCGACCTTGTTCACTTCGTCGGCGGAGACCTGGCCGATATCGCGCAGATGGCGCTCCCCCGGCGCCAGGCGCCACTCCGGATCGAGGGCCAGGCCGACGTGGGGCTGGGCCAGCAGTTCCTCGTAGCGCATCGCCTGGGTGAGGAAGTCGGTGTATCCGGGCTGCAGATCGAGCACGACGTAGAACCCTGCTGCGGCAGCCGCATCGACCCACGGTCGGACATGGTCGAGCGTACTCTCCATCGAGAAGTCGCCGTCCGCGCCGGCGTCGGAGGAGGCAACCGTCGTGATGATCTCAAAGGTCGGGATCACCATCTCGTGGCTGATCCCGTGGTAGTCAGCGGCAACCTCGCGTGCCCGCTGGAGAGCGGCATCGACGGGTTGCTCGCCGAGTACGCCGAGATTGTCGTCACCCGGGTGGCCGTAGATGGCGACAAGACGGCGACCGGGGAAGAGCACGTGACCGCCCCCCGGAAGCTCAAAACTCGGCACCAGCGGCGCTGTCGTGGTGGTGGCAGTGCTGGTCGTCGTGGTGGCAGTGCTGGTCGTCGTGGTGGCAGTGCTGGTCGTCGTGGTGGCAGCGCTGGTCGTCGTGGCGGCGGAAGCGGGCGTGCGGGTGATCGACACCACGCCCGCCACGGTCAGCGAGAACGCCGCGGCGATCACGACACTGTCGCGTCTCCGGCGGCCCGTCGATGTGCAGGTTTCTCGACGTCGCACCGATCCATCAGGGTACCGACGCCCTGAGGCACACTCCGGGGCCGAGAATCTCGTTCTAGAGCTTGGGCAGGCTCTCGAAGGGTTCGTCGGTGGCCAACGGGTCGATGCTCCGCCTGAGCATGAGGCGCACGTCCTCGCCGAGGTCGTGGATGTCGACGGCTCGATCGATGAACCGGACGACGCTGTTGTTCGAGTCTCCAGACTCCAGGTCGGTGTTCCAGCCCTTGGCCGGGTTCGACCGGAACGCGCGGAGGATGTCCCACAGCGAGAGGTGGTAAGGACTGGCCGGCAATTTGCGTCCGTCGAGCCGGTATTTCACGCCGACCTCGTCGGGGTAATCCACGTCACCGTCGCCGTCGTCGTCCGGTCGATTGTCCGGGTACGCCTGGGCGGTGCCGAAGAGGTGGGTCCACCAGCCCTTGCGTTCGCCGAATCGGAGCACGCGCAGCGCGTTCTGTGAACCCTCTTCGGAGTTCTCGATCTCGTCGAGGGTGCTCAACTCGAGGTCGGCGGCGACCGCTCGGCGGTTGAGCGGTCTGTCGAGCCGCAGCCCCCACAACTCATGCATCAGCGCATTGGCGGCGAAGAGCGAGAAGCCCTGGGCGAAGGCGGCACTCGGAACGTTCGTGATGTAGCGCCCACCTTCGGAGTGCCAGTCGTGCCACAGGAGCATGAACCGGTACATCACGACGTCGGGATGCCATTCGTCGTCGGGCGGCCCCAGGTGCAAGTGGATTCTGCCGTCCGAGCCGTTGAAGGACGTGCTGGTGAAGCTGCGCGATGGATAGATGGGTACGACCGTGGTCTCGATGGCGAACCAGGGGTCCTCGGCTTCGAGGCGATCGATGGCCGAGCGCACCAGGTACCAGATCAGCGCCTGCCGGCGGAAGGTCGCATTGCCGAGGTCGAGCGGTTGACCCGACGCGAACACAGGGGTGCCGACCGAGACAGCAGGGCCTTCCCGCTGCGTCTCGGACTTCCAGATCGTCCGCCAGTTCCTGTCGAGCAGGTCGAGCGACTCGATGTCGAGAACCGTGCCGTCCTCGACCTTGAGGTCCGCGCTGACCAGGCGGGCCTGCACGCGGAAGAACCGGGTTCGACCGTTGTTGCTCTCGGACAGGGTGAAGTCGCCATCGGCGTCGGTGCGCACCGTGCCCCATTCGGTCCACGGCCCATCGGCGCCGATATCGGACGCCGACACCTTGACCTCGATGCCCTTCAGCGGCCTGTCGTGCGAGCTGCCGTCAATCTCGCTCTCGCGCACGCGCAACCTGCCGGTGATGGTCCACACCTTTGCGCTGCCGCCGCCACCACTGCTGCCAGTGCCCGGCCGTGTCTCCACCTGAACGTCTGGGATCGACTTCATGCGGCTACTCGTACAGGCCCACCGTTACCCACGTGTTACCCAGCACCTCGAGGGTGCTCGGTTGAATACAGCATTTGCGCCACACAAAGGCTGTTGCGAGTTTGACAGGGCCGGTGCATGAACATGCGGCCACAAGCCGGTCGTCTTCCGGAATCGACAACCGATGGGTGTTTACCTGACTGTTCCGTCCCCTGTACACCCATCGGTTGCCGGCCGGCAATGCATGGGCGTGCCGCACCTCGAGGAGCCCGAGCGCTTCAACCGAGAGCTGGCCGCGCTCACCCGCCGGGCCCACGCCTGATCAATGGCGTCGTGAACATGGTCGTGGAGTCGATGAAGGACCCTAGGTTGTGTCGATGTTGTCCGAGAGCGGGAAGCGGTCGGGGGATGCAGGTGCGACAGCGGTGGTGGACCACGCCATGCACACGCCGTACTCGGACCCGGGAGACTTCGCCTCATTGGTGATGGCTCTGCCGATCGATCCGGGTGAGCTCTCCGCCGTGGCGCGGAACGTAATTGTCCACTATCGAGCCTCTGGTCACGAACTGCCCGAGGACACTCGGGAGGAGGTGAATTCTCGCTGGGTCGAGCGGATCTTGGCCGCCGACCAGGGGCGCCACCCATGGCCGCTGGACCGACCGCGGGACGTGACCAGCCGGGTGCAGGGTTGCTGCCGTGACCACACCCTGTTCTGTGTGGCCACGCTTCGGGCGCACGGCGTCCCGGCGCGCTCACGGGTGGGCTTCGCCGGGTACTTCGTCGAGGGATGGCACCACGACCACGTCATCGTCGAGGCGTGGCTGGAGGGACGATGGCGTCGCTTCGACTCGGAGATCGAAGAACCAACTTCGAGCCTGCCCGCACCAACGGACATGGCGCCGGAGTCCCCCGGCGGGTCCGGATTCGTCACCGCGGCGCAGGCGTGGACGGCCCACCGGCGCGGGGACATCGACCCCGAGGTGTACGGAGTCGACCCGAACGTGCCGGTTTTTCGTGGACCGCGGTTCGTCTTCGACGAGGTGATCTATGAGGTCGCTCACCGCTTCGGCGACGAACTCCTGCTGTGGGATGCCTGGGGCCGGATCGGGGAACCCGGAAGCCCGGTGAGCGACGAGGATGCACGATGGCTGGACGACGTGGCCGCCCTATTGCTCGCCGCCGACGCCGGTGACCTCGATGCCGAGCACCATCTGCTCGCCAAGTATCGGGGTGACGGGGGCCTCCACCCGGGGCCGACCGTCCTCCAGGCGTCACCCTTCGGACATGATCCGCACCCCGTAGCGCTGTCACCGACCTGAGAAGCTGCCGTCGGCGGCCCGGGCTAGCTTGCGGCGATGGACGTGATCGATTGGCTACTCGACGGCGACCCCGCCATCCGCTGGCAGGTGTTTCGCGATCTCACGGATGAATCGCCCGACCATGTCGCCACCGAGCGAAGCCGCGTGGAGCACGAGGGCTGGGGCGCCCGCCTCCTGGCGCTCGAGGATGCCGACGGGTTGTGGGAGGGCGGCGCCTGCTTCCCGGCGGCCTACACCGGCGGCGAATCCGGGCAGCCTTGGACGGCAACGATGCACACCCTGCAGACCCTGCAGATCTTCGGGCTGGACCCGGAGTCCGAGACGGCCCACCGCGTGATCCCGCGCGTCGCCGAGCACGGGCGCTGGGAGCACGCCGGTCAGCGGTACTTCGACGGCGAGGTCGAGCCGTGCATCAACGGTCGGACGATCGAGACCGGCGCCTACTTCGGGGTGGACGTCGCCGCGATCGTCGAGCGGATCCTCGACGAGCGGCTCGACGACGGCGGCTGGAACTGCGAGGCCGAGAACGGGTCGGTGCGCTCGTCGTTCGACACAACGATCAACGTGCTCGACGGGCTGATCGAATTCGAGCGGGCGACCGGCAGTTCGGCTGCGGTGCGCGAGGCCCGCCGCGGTGGGGAGCAGTACCTACTCGAGCGCGGCCTGTTCCGTCGCAAGAGCACGGGCGAGGTCGTCGATCCGGCGTATCTCGACTTCGCCTTCCCGTACTACTGGCACTACGACGTGCTGCGCGTACTCGACTACTTCCGCGGCGCGGGCGCGGACCCGGACCCCCAGATGGCGGAGGCCGTCGAGGTCGTGCGATCCAAGCGGCAACCCGACGGCCGGTGGCTGCTCGACCGCATCCATCCGGGTCGCGTCCACTTCGACCTCGAAGATGGCGTCGGAGCGCCGAGCAGGTGGAACACCCTCCGAGCCCTCCGGGTGCTCGACTGGTGGCCGACCACCTCGTAGCCACGACCCAACCACGACCATCGGCCTCCCTTTCCAGCGGAGGTCCATGTCGACCGGGAACTCTGCGGGTGCAGGGCGTACGTTGTCAGCGTGGAATATCGATTGCTGGGCCGGACTGGCCTCCGTGTGAGCCCGTTGTGCCTCGGCACCATGAACTTTGGCGACCAGGCCGAGGAGGCCGAGGGTCACCGCATCATGGACCGGGCGCTCGAACTCGGTATCAACTTCTTCGATACGGCCAACGTCTACGGCGCGCCGGGGCTGCCGACCGAAGAGATCATCGGCCGCTGGCTGGTCAAGGGCGAGCGCCGTCGGGAGCGGACGATCATCGCCACGAAGGTCTACGGGGGTCGCGATTCGTGGCCCAACACCAGCAGGCTGTCGGCCCGCCACATCCGGGAGTCATGCGAGAGAAGCCTGCGGCGGATGCAGACCGACTACATCGACCTCTACCAGATGCACCACGTCGACCGCGACACTCCGTGGGAGGAGATCTGGCAGGCGATGGAGCTGCTGGTGCAGCAGGGCAAGATCCTCTACGTCGGCAGCAGCAACTTCGCCGGATGGCACATCGTCAAGGCCAACGAGCGAGCCGCTCGTCGGAATTTCCTCGGGCTGGTGTCGGAGCAGAGCCTGTACAACCTCAACGCCCGCATGGTCGAACTGGAGGTGCTGCCTGCGTGCATCGACTACGGAGTCGGCGTGATCCCGTGGAGCCCGCTCGGCGGCGGCATCCTCGGCGGTGCCCTGCAGAAGCTCACCGAGGGTCGCCGCGGCGCCGATCGGATACAGCAGCAGGTCGAGCGCATGCGACCGACGTTGGAAACTTGGGAGAAACTGTGCGCCGACCTCGGCGCGCCCCCGCCAACGTGGCGCTGGCGTGGCTGTTGGGAAACCCGGCGGTGACGGCGCCGATCATCGGCCCTCGTACCGTCGAGCAGCTCGACGGGGTGATGGCCGCGCTCGACGTGCGGCTCGACGACGAGGTAGTCGCCGAGCTCGACCGCATCTTCCCCGGCCCAGGTGGCGCCGGCCCCGAGGCCTACGCCTGGTAACAGCGCGGCAGCGCCAATCCACCACGTCGTCGCCGACATCGGATGTCCGCCGTGTGGTCTGGAAGTGTTTGAGACATGGATGGAGAGGCTCGGCGAGTCGAGTTGAGGTCGACCTTCGACAGCGCCGCCGAGCTGTACGACCGTGCCCGGCCGCGCTATCCCGAGGCGCTGTTTGACGCAGTGGTCGACCACTGCGAGCTACATCCCGGCGATCACGTGTTAGAGGTCGGCTCGGGGACCGGTATCGCGACCCGGCCGCTGGTCAATCGCGGGTTGGTGGTGACCTGCGTCGAACTTGGTGAAGCGCTCGTCGCCGTGGCCCGAGCCCGCTTCGAGGGAGATTCCCACGTACACATCGTTCACGCCGACTTCGAGACCTGGCATCCGGCCGACGCTGCAGACTTCGACGCCGCGATCGCAGCGACCGCGTGGCATTGGATCGACCCTGCGGTCGGCTACCCGAAGCTCGCCGCCCTGCTCCGCCCGGATGGCCACCTCGCCGTGTGGACGGCGAGCCATGTCTTTCCCTCCGGCGGCGACGACTTCTTCGTCGAGCTGCAGGAGGTGTACGACGAGATCGGCGAAGGACTGCCGTCTGACTGGACCCGGCCGTCACCCGTCGAGCTGGCACCGCCGGGGGTCGAGGCGGCCAGCAACGGCCTATTCGTGACCACGGCGATCGAGCGCTTCGACTGGGAGCTCAGCTATGACGCCACGTCGTACATCGATCTCCTCGACACCTTCTCGGGCCACATCGCGATGCAGCCGTGGCAACGCGACAAGCTCTACGGTGAGATCCGCCGTCGACTCGCACGGCGACCAGATGGCCGTCTCCGACGTCACTGGGGTGCCGTCCTCGAGATCAGCCGTCCCGTCGACCGGCGCCCACGTTCACGACCCCGCGATTGATCGGGTTCGGTGGCGAGCTGGCCGGAGGTGCCGGGGCCGCTAATTCTCTGGCGAGTACGTCTGCAATTGCTCAGACTGGTGGCGCAGATGACGGACGTGACACGAACCTCGGCGACGCCGCACGGTCGAGTGATCGTCGCCTTCGTGGCGACGTTTGCCGTCGTGGTCGGGGCCGCACTCTCCGCCGCCGCCACCGTCCGACTGCGATCGTTCCGCCGCCAAGTACCGCACCGACGACCGCCACTGCGCCGCAGCGCACAACGGCGCCGCCGACCAGCAGCACGGAGCCGACGCAGGACGACCGCGACGTCGCAGCCGCCGACCACTACGCAGGCCCCGGCGCCGCCGAGCAGCCCACCTCTGCCGCCGGCCCAGCCCGCGCCTCCCCCACCGCCCGAGGACGAGCCCGAGCCCGAGCCGCCGTGCCAGCGCGACGCCATCGACGACTACTACACGGCCACCAAGGATGAGGTTCTCGTCGTCCCGTACGCGGCTGGGCTGGGCATCAACGACGTGCTCACGTGTGGTGGGCCCGGCTACACGATCGACAACCTCAGTGATCCTCCGAACGGCACGGTCGTCAAGACTCCCAACGACTTCGGCGCCTTCGAGTACACGCCCGATCCAGGGTTCACCGGCTCCGACTCGTTCACCTACACCCTCTTCCAGGGGATCGGAGGTGGCCGACCAGGCCACCGCCCACATCACCGTCACCGAGTCATGCTCGGTGATCGCCTTCAGCGACGTCTACTACACGGCGTACGAGACGCCGGTCTCCGAACCGGCACCTGGTTTCCTCACCAACGACACCGTGGCGTGCCAGCCCGCCTCGGCGAGCGTCTCGATCAACCCCACCAACGGCGTCGTCACCGCCGGTCCTGACGGCGCTTTCGTGTACGCCCCGAATCCCGGGTTCTACTTCACCGACGAGTTCTCCTATGAGATCCGCGATGTCAACCAGGCGGTGATGGCCACGAGCGTCGTCACGGTCGTGGTCGACAAGCCGCCGTGCATCGCCGTCGACGACGCCTACGCGACAACGGTCGACACGACGCTGACCGTCGCGGCTCCGGGCGTGCTCGGCAACGACTTCGTGTGCCCGGATGCGAGTTCCTTCGCGGTCGGTGTCCCACCGATCTTTGGCACGGTCACGTTGCAGCCCGATGGATCGTTCGACTACGTCCCTGGTCAGGGATTCGTCGGTCAGGACAAATTCACCTACGACCACCAGAAATTCGACTCAAGTGTCTTCGATTACGTGGTCCTCGCCACGGCTGAGGTGGTGATCGACGTGACGGAGACACCGGTCACGACCACCACGACGACCCCACCGGACACCACCACGACGACCCCACCGGACACCACCACGACGATCCCGCTGGGCGACACCACCACGACGACGATCCGTCGGGCGAGACCACGACGCCGCCGCCTTCCGACGACACCACGACGACCAGCGACGCCGGCGCTCCGACGACCGCGGTCCCCGGTCCTGGCCCGGAGACGCCACCGCCGTCGGTGCCCGAGGGCGGTTTCCGTATCGCCACCTTCAACGCCTCGTTGAACCGCGCCGCCGATGGCGAGCTGGTTGACGACCTGTCCACTCCGGACGATCAGCAGGCCGCCAACGTCGCCGCGATCCTCCAACACACTCGCCCGGACGTCGTGCTGCTAACGAGTTCGACTACGTCGAAGGCGGGGCGGCCGTCGACTTGTTCCGCACCAACTACCTGCTCTTGTCGCACAACGGTGCCCAGCCGATCGACTACCCCTACTTCTTCAACGCCCCGTCGAACACCGGCGTCCCGTCGGGATTCGACCTCGACAACGACGGCACCGTCGGAGGCGCCAACGACGCCTTCGGGTTCGGCGACTTCCCCGGCCAGTACGGGATGGTCGTGCTGTCCCGCTACCCGATCGTCGAGGACCAGGTGAGAACGTTCCAGAACCTGCTGTGGGCGTCGGTTCCCGGTGCCCGGCTGCCCGACGACTCGGCGACGCCAGAACCCGCGGACTGGTACTCGCCCGACGAGCTAGCGGTGTTGCCGTTGTCGTCGAAGTCGCATTGGGACGTCCCGATCGACGTCGATGGCCGCATCGTCCACGTCCTCGCCGCCCATCCGACACCGCCGGTGTTCGACGGGCCCGAGGACCGCAACGGGATGCGCAACGCCGACGAGATCGGGTTCTGGGCGGACTACGTCGCCGGTGTCGACACGAACTGGATCGTCGACGACGCCGGAGGCAGCGGCGGTCTCGCCGCCGAAGCCGACTTCGTCGTCGTCGGTGACTTGAACAGCGACCCGCTCGACGGCGACTCGCTGGCAGGGGCGACCGACCAAGTGCTCGCTTTGGGCCGCGTCCAGGATCCGGCGCCGACGAGCGAGGGGGCGCTCGAGGCCGCCGTCGCCCAAGGGCTGATCAACGAGACCCACGTCGGCGACCCGGCGCTCGACACCGCTGACTTCACCGACGACCAACCCGGCAACCTGCGGGTCGACTACGTCCTGCCCTCAGACGGGTTCGCCGTCGTCGACGCCGGCGTGTTCTGGCCGCCCAATCGTGATGAACTCTCCCGCCTCGTCACGATCGACCCCACGGCGAGCTCCGACCACCGACTCGTGTGGGTCGACCTCGGCTGACGACGTGCAATGCCGGGCGGTTATCACGTAGCGGCTGCCCCGCAACGTGTGAGATGGTCTCGGGATGGTTGAGAGCGAGGTGATTGCGGCGCTGACGGCCTGGGGCGCGCATCGACCGCGACGACCCGTTTGCCCTGTACGCCGATGTGCGCCGGCGCGGCCCGGTCCACCGGGTGACGCTCGTCGACGGCCACGAGGCATGGCTCGTCGTCCACCACGACCAAGCCAGAGCGGCACTCAACGACCGCCGACTGTCGAAGGACATGCACGCCGCCCTGGTCGCCAACGCCGCCGTCGTGTCCGAGGGCCTGCCCGGGCCGGCATTCGCCCGACACATGCTCACCGTCGATCCCCCGGACCACACCCGGCTACGCGGGCTGGTCTCGAGGGCTTTCTCGCCGCGGCGCATCGAGAGCCTGCGGCCACGCATCCAGACGATCGTTGACGACCTGCTCGACGGCATCGCCGCTGACGGCGCCGACAGTCGGGTCGATCTCGTCTCCCGCTTCGCGTTCCCCCTGCCGTTCACCGTCATCTGCGAGCTGCTCGGTGTGCCCGAGTCGGATCGCGATGCGCTCGGTCGAGGCCTGACCAGGCTGCTCGTCCCGACCGAGACGCCGGAGCAGTACGCCAAGGCCAAGTTGGCATCCGACGAGGTCGTTGCCCTGCTGGAGCAGCTCGTCGAACTGAAGGCCGGCTCACCGGGAGACGATCTCGTCAGCGCCTTGATCGCCGCCCGCGACGGGGACGAGCGCCTCGACAACCGGGAATTGCTCTCGACGATCTTCCAGTTGATCGTCGCCGGTCACGACACGACCGCCAGCTTCATCGGCAACAGCGTCGTCGCCCTGTTCCGCAACCCGAGTCAACTGGCGTCGCTGCGTGACGATCCCGAACGGTTGGCGACGGCGTTGGAGGAGTTCTTGCGCTTCGACGCACCAGTCCCCCACTCCACATTTCGATACGCCGTCGAACCGGTCGAACTGGGCGGCGTAACGATTCCGGCCGGGGCCCAGGTCATCATCAGCTTGGCTGCGGCGAACCGCGACGAGCGGGTCTACGACGATCCTGAGGTGTTCGACGTCGACCGGTCGGGCGTCCGTCACCTCGCCTTCGGGCACGGCATCCATTTCTGCCTCGGCGCCCCGCTCGCCCGCCTCGAGGGCCACCTCGCCCTCGGCACGCTGTTACGGCGCTTTCCACATCTGCGGTTGGCGGTCGCCGACGACGAGTTGCGGTGGGGTCATGGCGACGGACTGGTACTCCGCGGTCTGTCCGAACTGCCGGTGATTCCGGGCCCCGCGTTGCCGAGACAGTCGGCCCCTCCGGAAAACCCCTGACCGGTTTCGCGGGTCGTGTTACCTTCCTCTGCCCGGCCGCGGGAGGAAGGCGATGCCTTTCGGCGCGGCCGCAAGACAAGGAAGGACGAGAACGAATGTCAATGACCGATACCCCCGTCGACAACGGCGTCAACGTCGCCGCACTGCTGGAGGCCCGGGAAGCCCTGACGGCCGCACCCGAGGCGGCTCAGTTCACGTGGCGGGCCAATTGCACTTGGAAGAACGGCACCCACAGCCAGTCGACCGTCGAAGGCTTCTTCGGCCTCGGCGAAGAGCAGCACCACAAGACGGAGTACAGCTTCGACGCTGATCACCCGGAGATCTTTGCCTCCGAGGACAATGGCGCGACGCCAGTCGAGTACGTGCTCGTCGGCTTGGCGAGTTGCCTCACCGCGGGCGTCGCCGCCGTCGCCCAGAACCGGGAGATCCAGCTTCGCTCCGTGTCGGCAACACTCGAAGGCGCAATGGACGTCTCGGGCATCCTCGGCATCGACAGCGACGTGCGCAACGGGTTCAGCAGCATCAAGGTGACCTACGACATCGACGCCGACGCCACCGCCGACGAGATCAAGGCCGTCGTTGCCCAGTCTCAGAAGCGTTCGGCGGTGTACGACCTCATCACCAACCCGACGAACGTCACGGTCGAGGTTCGCTAGCCCTCCCCGCAGGGAGGGCCCACCGTGGCACACAACATCACGACGGTCGTCATCGGCGCCGGCCATGCCGGCCTGGCGATGAGCCATCGGCTGTCCGCCCGTTCCATCGACCACGTCGTGCTCGAGCGCGGTCAGGTCGCCAACACGTGGAAGACGGAGCGGTGGGACTCCCTGCGGCTGCTCACGCCCAACTGGCAGAGCCGGCTGCCCGGCTTCCGCTACGACGGTGCCGATCCCGACGGCTACATGACGATGGCCGAAGTCACGTCGTTCATCGAGCGTTACGCCGATGTCGTCGACGCCCCGGTGCTGACCGGTACCACGGTCACCCAGGTGCGGCCTGGGTCGAACGGATTCGTCGTCACCACCAGCGAGGGCCGCTGGAGCGCGCCGTCCGTCGTCGTGGCGACCGGGGCCTGCAACGTCGCCCACCTCCCGCCATTCGCCGCCGACGTTCCGGCGGGCATCGACACGATCACGGCCAACGCGTACCGCAGTCCGGCACAACTCGCCGACGGCGGCGTGCTGGTCGTCGGGGCGTCGGCGACAGGCATCCAGCTCGCCGACGAGATCCACCGATCGGGCCGGCCGGTCACGCTGGCCGTCGGCGGTCACGTACGCGCCCCGCGCGTCTACCGCGGCCGCGACATCCAACGGTGGATGGACGACACTGGCATGATGAACGAGCGCTACGACGAGGTCGACGACATCGTCAGACTGCGCCGTCTCCCGTCGTTGCAGATCGTCGGGACACCGACGCGGACGACGCTCGATCTCAACGCTCTGACGAGCATCGGAGTCCACCTCGTTGGCCGCTTTGCCGGGATCAGTGACGGGCGGGCCCAGTTCTCCGGGTCGTTGCGCAACGTGTGTGCGCTGGCCGATCTCAAGCTCGGCCGGTTGCTCGACGCGATCGACGACTGGGCGACCGAGCATGGGCTCGACGGTGAACTGGAGCCCGCGTGGCGACCCGCCCCGACGATCGTCGAGGACTCACCGCCGCTGGCCATCGACCTCACCCGCGGCGGGATCCGCACGATCCTCTGGGCCACCGGCTTCCGCCCCGACTACTCCTGGCTGGACGTGCCGGTGCTCGACCGCAAGGGCCTGATCCGCCACGACGGCGGTGTCGTCGTCGACGCCCCGGGCATGTACCTGCTGGGCATGCCGTTCCTCCGCCGCCGCAAGTCGAGCTTCATCGACGGTGCCGGTGACGACGCCGAGGATCTCAGTGCCCACCTCGCCTCCTACCTTGACGACCATGTCGCAGCTCTCGCCTGACGCCACCGGCGATCCGTCGCTGCCCTGGCATCAGGTCGACGAGGGATGGGGCCGGCGCGCCGCCGATTTCGCCACCCTCTTGGAGCCGTCGAACTGCAGGGAGTACGTGGCCCTCCACCATCACCTCGGGGTCGGGCCGGGTGACCGTCTGCTCGACATGGCGTGCGGGGCCGGACTCGCCGTCGAGCTGGCGACGGCGGTGGGCGCGACCTGTTCCGGAATCGACGCCTCGCCACGGCTGATCGCCGTGGCGAGCGATCGCAGCCCACACGCCGACCTTCGCGTCGGCGACATGCAGGACCTTCCCTGGCCCGACGCCTCGTTCGACGTCGTCACCAGCTTTCGCGGGATCTGGGGGACGACCCCCGACGCCGTTGCCGAGGCATACCGGGTCCTGGTTCCCGGGGGGCGGTTGGGAATCACCGTCTGGGGTCATATCAAGCGTTCGTCAGGTGCCTGGATGATGGAGCCATTGGCGATGGCGAGCGAGCCGAAGGTCGAGCACCAGGCGGCGATGGTCGCGCTCGGCCGGCCAGGGGCGGGTGAAGAGTTGCTGACCCGGTGCGGGTTTGTCGACATCGAGCGACGCGAGATTCCCTTCGTCGCCGAATTCGCCGATCCCGAGACATACGCCCGCGCCCTCTCGTCGGTGGGTCCGGCGTATGAGGCCATCGAGAACATCGGCGAGGAGGAGTTCATCGGGTCAGCGATCGCACTCGCCCGGCAACGAGTGCGCGAGGGGCTCCCGCTGCGCGCCCCGATTGCCGCCGTGGGCTACATCGCCCGCAAGCCGTCGGCGGTCCGACTCAGTGACGCAGCGCCGCGTTCGGCTACCTCGTTCCTCGACGAGGCACCGCCTTCACCGGGCGCTCAGCGGCTCTTCGACGACGACCTGCAGGGGCTTGGCTACGTCATGAACACGTCCAGGCTCTGGGCTCACGATCCAGCCGCCCTCGACCGCTTGTCCGAGCTGCTCGCCCACGTCACTGATGCCGGATCACTCACGTTCCGTCAACGCGGCATCCTCGTCACCGCCTGCGCCTCCGCCCTCGGCGACTCGTACTGCTCGCTGGCGTGGGGCAAGAAGCTGGCCGGCGACGCCGGCGCAACCGTCGCCGAGGGCGTGCTGCGTGGCGACGACGCTGCGCTCGACAGCAGCGAGCGGGCACTTGCCCGTTGGGCCCGCCAGCTCGCCCGCGATCCGAACTCGACGACCGCCGCCGATGTGCAGTCGCTGCGCGCCGCCGGCTTCGACGACGCCCAGATCTTCGCCATCTCCGTGTACGTGGCCTTGCGCATCGCCTTCTCCACCGTCAACGACGCCCTCGGCGCCGAACCCGACCGGCAACTGGGCGTCGACGCCCCCGAGGCAGTCCGCGACGCCGTCACCTTCGGCCGGCCGATCGCCACCGCCGAGCCCAGCGGACCATCGGAAGACAGCTCGTAGCGGCGGGAGCTGGCGTGCATCCTGGATCCGGGTGTCGTGATTGCCGCCGGAAACCGGGAACGAGGACACCCAGCTGCGTCGCCGGCCTCAGGCGTCGAGGCGGAGCTGGACGATCACCTCGTCGCCGAGCACCAGCCCCTCGGCCCGCCGCACCGCGTCCTTGATCGGCACGAGGTACAGCTCGCCCTTCGGGAACAGCGACGTCGTGAAGGCGGTCCGCCCGATACGGGCCTTGACGGGGATCGCGCCCCAGCCGTAGGTGACCATTGACGACACCGCCTCGATCTCCGCGCTCTGCTCGTCTGGCACGGTTACAAAGTGGAACGGTGCGGGGCCTCGCCAATGAATGATCTCGCCGCTGAACTCAAGGTCCATCGCGGCAGCCTAGGAACGCCGGGAGCGGGAATAGAGGCGTGTGCTCGGCGGTCGACCTCGACGGCTGTGCCTTCGATGACTGCGCGACACCCCTGGTTCGGGTATAGGTGGGAGCGTGCCCGCCGATCTCGATCTCGTTCGTCGTCTCTCCGTTGCTGATCATGGCCTGGCGGTCGTCGCCACGACTCGCCTTGACGGCTCGGTTCATGCCTCGGTGGTCAACGCCGGTGTGCTCGACGACCCGATCACCAACCTGCCTGCTGTCGGCTTCGTGGTCAGCGGATCGACGGCCAAACTCCGCTTGCTGCGTCGGAGTGGCCGAGCCACGGTCGTGTTCCGAACCGGTTGGGAGTGGGTGGCGGTCGAGGGCAAGATCCGATTGGTGGGTCCCGACGACCTGCCGGGCGGTTTCACCGCCGAGCGAATACAGCAACTGTTGCGCGACGTGTTCACGGCCGCCGGTGGCACGCACGAGGACTGGGCCGAATTCGACCGGGTGATGAGCTCTGAGCGTCGTGCTGCGGTCTTGGTCGATCCGGCCCGCGTCACCTCGAACGGTTGACGCCGTCTCGCCGTTCAGCCACCGGCTGGTTGAAAGAGCTCGACCACATTGCCGGACGGGTCTTGGAGCAGGATCTGCTTGCCGCCGGGTCCTTCAACGACGTCGTTGCGGAAGCTCGCGCCGGCGTCGCGGAGCCGCCCAACCTCGGTGTCGAGGTCGTCGACGATGAAGTGGATGCGGTTCCAACCCCCCGGTCCGGGCTTGACACCGTCGGCCATCGGACGACCCGCCGAGCTCTTCGGCCCGGAGATCAGCAGCCTGAGGTTGCCCCGTTTGACATCGGCGAACGCGGGCGACGCGCTGGTCAAGAGCTCGAAGCCGAGCAGCTTCGTATAGAAGGCGATCGACTCCTCCACGTCATCGACCATGTAGCGAACGTTGATGATTTCATCGTTGGGCATTAGTGGACCTCCTCGTCGTTGCTGGGTCAGCCAAGAGATGAAGCCGGAAAGCGATGCGCGTCTGGAGTTCGGCCGCGGTGCGCTCGAACGCCGGGTACGAGGCATCGTCGGTCGGACCCTCGAGCGTGGGGTCGGGAACACTCCAATGCACGAGCTCGGGGCCGGACGGAAACTCGGGGCACACCTCTCGAACGCGGTCGCACAGCGTGATCACCGTGTCGAACCGCTGGGAGACGAATTCGTCGACGTGCTTGCTGCGATTGGCGCTGATGTCGATGCCACGCTTCTGAAGGACGCGCACGGCGTTGGGATGCAATGGTTTCGGATGGCTCCCCGCGCTCGCGGCTTCGATCGTCCCGGCCGACATGCGCTCGAGCAGCGCCTCCGCCATCTGGGACCGCGCGCTGTTCCCGGTGCACAAGAACAACACCCGACGCCGGCGCCCCGATCGCCCGGTTCGGGGAAGGGCCGGGGGCACAGGTGCGAGCCGCAGCGCGGGATGCAGAGCACCGCCGGCGGTCTGCAGCGCCTCCTGGCAGGCGGTGAGGTCGATGGCGTAGTAGCTGTCGCGGCGATCCGCCGAACTACGACGCGCCGACACGAGCCCACCATCGCGAAGCTGACGCAAGTGGTACGACACCAAGCTCTGCGGCTCGTCAACCAGCATCATCAACTCCCAGACGGCCCGATCGCTCTGCACCAGCTCTCGCAACAGCTGCCACCGCAACCCGTGCGACCCCAGACGCACGAACGCCGGCGGGTCACCGACCACGGAACGGGCTGCAACGCTCTGCTGCACTGATCCAAGAATACCCAACATCAAGCAATCCCATCAAGTCAGATTGATGTATCTCCGCCGCAGCCGGTTCAGAGCCTCGGACGCTGGGCCGTTGTGAGCGCGGCTAGCTTGTGACGAATTGATGACAGCCACCGGCAGCTCCCGACCCGTGGCCGAGCCGACGCGACGGCACTGGGCTGCCGTCATCGCGTTGGCCACCGCCGCCGGATCGCTGCTCACGGGCGGGTCGGCCGTTCGAGCCGACCAGACGGTGTTCTTCGACGAAGCGGGGAACGCGCCGCACATCAGTCTCATCGGCGACTCGACCCTCACCGGCGTGCGCTGGTACGCGGATTACGGCGCTCTGGTGCGGTTCAACTTCGTGCTCAGCGCCGAGTCGTGCCGACGCACGATCGAGCAATCGTGCATCAGTCGCGAGGGCTACCGGCCGGCCAACGTGATCATGGCGATGCGCACGCTCGATGGCGAGCTCGGCGAGGTGCTCGTAGTGATGTCGGGGTACAACGACCCGGGCTGGACGATCGACGAGGCGATCGCCCGAGTCGTCGACGAGGCCCGCAGCAAGGACGTCGGTCACGTGGTCTGGCTGAGTCTGCGGACTAGCGACGACGTCGACTACTCCGACCCCCAGGAGCAGTCGAGCATGAACACGTTCCGCGAGTACAACGAGCAGCTCTTCGAGGCCGCCGCGGCGTCCGAGGGGTACCTACAGGTCGCCGACTGGGCGACGTACTCGAACGGCGCCTCGGCGTGGTTCGAGGCGGACGGCGTGCACCTCACCGGGCGCGGCGTCGACGCCATCACGACGTTCATCACTGGGACGGTGGAGCGGGTGCTCGCCGGGGAGAACGTCAGCCCCGCCGCGGCGCCGTGGACCGTGCTGGTGCCGGGCGCCGAGGGCGAGATCGTCGAGACGGTGCAGGAGGCGCTCATCGCCGCGGGCGTCGACGTCCCCGGGGGTGCCGACGGCGTCTATGGAAACGACACGATGACGGCCGTGGCCGCGTACCAGCGGCGTCACGATGGCCTCCAGGTGACCGGCGCCGTCGACTTGGCGACGGCCCGGTCACTCGGCGTGTACGACGAACCCGGAGCCGTCAACGAGGCCTCTGCGCTGCCGACGACGACCGTCGCCGCCACGACCCTCCCCCTGCCGGCGCGATCCGCCGCTGTCGGCGAGACCCGAGAACCGCCCGACACCGACGGCGGACTGCCCCGCTGGCCGCTCGTCGGCGCGTCGGCAGTCGTCGCGCTCGCCGCCGCCGTGGCGGGCCGCCGGCGGTATGTCGTCGCCCAGCGCGCCGCCCGGCGCTGGGCGCGCGTCCACCCGGCGACGTCGCCCCGCCGGAGTGTCGCCGATATGCGACGTGCCGGCGAGCGCCCGACGACCGCGGAAACGGGTCCCGCGGGCTGGATCTACGATCATGAGCTGGAGGAACCTGCCGCCGTCGAGCCAGCTGAAGCGCCCCGAACGCACTGATCGCGTGATTCTCCGGAGACCAGGCGACGGCCACGGAGAGCGACCCTTCGGCTCCGGAAAGCGGCGATGGATGACGTCGTTGCGGCACGGTTGTTGGCGCGGTCCTGAGGATCCGGCGCGCCGGCGGCGTACTCTCTGCGTACGGTCGGCCAATCAGGTCCGATCGATTCAAGCAAGTTGGTAGTAGTGCAAGGCAAAGTGAAGTTCTTCGATCGGGACAGAGGTTTCGGTTTCATCTCTCGCGACGGCGGCGAGGACGTGTTCGTGCATGTGTCGAACGTCCAAGGTGACGGCGCACAAGCGCTCGCTGAGGGTCAGGCGGTCGAGTTCGAGATCGGTCCAGGCCGCAAGAGCGAAGAAGCGCGCAACGTCCGCGCCATCTGAACGACAGCCGTCGTTGATCTGGCTGGTCGGTGGCCCGTCCACTAGGTGGATGCTGTGAGCCAAGCAAGATTCCAGAAGCAACAGCGTGAGAAGGCCCGCCGCGAGCGAGCTGCCGCCAAGGCGGCCAAGCGCGCCGAGCGCGGCACGGCTGAGCCGGCCGAGCCGCTCGCACTACCGAGCGACCAAGGAGCAGTTCTCGCTGAGCTCGCCGAGCTGCACGAACGATTCGAGACGGGACACGTCGACTTCGACGAGTTCGAGGCGGCCAAGCAGCGGTTGACGGAGCAACTCGATGTCCGATGACGCCGACCTCGTGACTCTGTTGCGCGCGAATTCGCGACGGCGACGCCGCCGACGACCCGATGGACAACGACATGCTGAGCACGCGCCTCGGCTGGAGCGCCGACGACGTGGCCTTCCGCCTGTCGTCGGCGAAGGACCGAATGCTGATCTGGGGTTCACGCTCGGGTGGCACGCCGGCGCCCCGCTTCACCGATTTGGAACTCACGGTCCAAGGCCGACGCTTCATGGCCGCCGTCGAGGAATCCCGCGAGGACGCCTGACCCCGCCACAAGACGCGCGCCGATCGGCATCTCCGCGAGTGAAGGCATGGCGGGTCTCTACACTGCGCCGATGAATACCGCCGATCGTGATGACCACTCCGAACCGGTCGCCGTCGCGTCCTTCGCTACCTATGGTGAGGCCGAGGTGGCCCAGGCCAAGTTGCGTGGGTATGGCATCGAGGCGGCCATCGACGACCAGATCGAGGGCGGCACGATTGCGGTCGAGGGCGAGCCGGGTGTGATCGTGGAGGTACCGGCGGCTGACGCGGACGACGCCCGGCGCATCCTCACCGAGGAGGCCGAGTTCGGCAACCCTCAAGCCGAGGCGTAGCCGTCGCGGGACTCCCGTGCCGCCACGCGGCCAGCACTGGCCGCCTTGCGCGGGAAGAGTCCGTAACGGGCAACGTCATCGGCGTCGTAGGTCGAGGCTGATCTCCACGAGATGGTGACGAGTTCTCCGTGACTCGCGGCCGTCGATCGTCGATGGTGGTGGGTCCCCCCCGTTGGGCGAGTCGCGGACGTCGCCCAAGTTGCGAAGGACAAGAGATCACTGATGGCAGATTCGATGACCGCGGCTGTCGACGGCAGCGGTCGGCTGGGCTCCCCCGGTTCCGACGGAGTCGATGGACATCGACCCGTTCGATCGGATGTTGTTGACCGCCGACGGCACGGTCACCACCTTGCTGGAGGCCTGCACCGGTGAGCCGATCGTCACCAGGACGACACGCCAGGCAGGCCCGGCCACGCTCGACCGAATGCTGGCTGCCACCGGTCGCTGGTGGCACCCTGACGCTCAGCTCCTCGAGCTCGCACCGGCGGACCGGCTGATTGCTCGGCGGGTCACTCTGCGCGGTGCTTGCAGCGGTGTCGCGTACGTGTTGGCTGAATCACTCGTCGTGCCCGACCGTCTGCCGACCGTGATCGGCAACCGCCTCCTGCGTGCGGGTGCCTCGCTCGGGCGGCTGCTCGCAGCCCGCCAGCTGGAGACGCGCCGCGTGGTCCTCCACATCGTCGCGGTGCGCGCGGGAGAAGCCTGTGATCATCTCGGCGTCCGACCCAGCGCAACGCTGGCCCGCCGCACCTACACGATCGTGGTGGGCCAACGAACGGTCGCCGCGGTGACCGAATGGCTCTCTCCCGGACGCCTCGCGACGATGACACGGGCGAGCGGCGAGGCCAGTGCTGCAGCCTCGCCACCGCTACGACCGGCAATCCATCCAGCGCTCAACTCGATCTCACCGGAGAAATGCGTACCAGTAGGCAGTGTAAATGCAGTCGGCAAAGCCGTCGCAGGGCGTTGGGACGGCCCTCCCCATGGCCTCGTACGTGGGCTCCGACCGCTGACTCACATGGTGGACGGTGACGCCTCCTGCGACGACTGCGGCGACGGCGAGGGCGGCGATGCGGGCGCGGACGCGTGTCTGAACTGGGGCGGCAACGGGACTCACGGATGGATTGGACATACTCACCAGAGCCGGGACCGGGGACGGTGATACCAGCAATCCCAGGGCCTCACCGCCCGACCGCTGTGTCTCGCCGGCTTGTGGCAGAGTCACGGCGCGATGAGTGCATCTGCCGCCACCGAGCTCGTGCCAATCCCGCACAAGGGCCGGCGATTCACCGCTAGCAGCACGGTGCGGCTGGGCGATGTCGACCAGCGCGGCCGATTCCGGCTCGATGGCCTGGCGCGTCACCTCCAAGACGTCGCCAACGACGACGCCGTCGACAGCGGGCTCACCAACGCGGTCGCTTGGGTCGTGCGTCGCACCCTCGTCGCTACCAGTCGGGTTCCGGTACTTGGCGAGAACCTCACACTGACGACCTTCTGCTCGGGCACGGGGCGGAGCTGGGCGGAACGGCGGACGTCGATCTGCGGCGACCGCGGAGGGTCCGTCGAGACGGTCAGCCTGTGGGTGCAGGTCGATGCGATGACCGACAGGATCCGTGCTCTCGACGACGAGTTCCATCAGATCTACGGCGACGCCGCCGGCGGGCGTCGGGTGTCGGCCAGGCTGTCGCTGCCCGGTCTTGCCACCGACGCCGTGAGCCAACCGTGGCCGATCCGCGTCGTCGATCTCGACGTCCTCGGACACGTCAACAACGCCGCCCAGTGGGCGATCCTCGAGGAGGCGTTCGGCGGCCTCGGGCCCGATCGGCACGGAATCGCCGAGATCGAGTACCTGTCGCCAGTCGACACAATGGACTCGCCGGCAACCCTCCACCTCTCCCGATCCAACGAGTACATGGCGTGGCTGTTCGCCCACGACACGCTCTGCACCGTCGCGCGGTGGAGGACGACGGCCGATCCCAAGGACCCAGACTGACTGGCGAACTGCGGAGCCAAATGCACCAGATCGGTGGGCAACCGGCTCCACGGTTCCCGACCGGCTGGTTCGGCCGTTGGTGCGGCGGGGACCGGAATCGTAGGAGGTGGGCGGCCGTCGTCACGATCCGGCGAACCACGTCGAGGCCGTCCTGGCCGCCGTCGAGGGCGATGAGTGGTTCGTAACGCTGCACGTCGGCTGGCAGAACGCCGAGATTCCCGGTCGGGACATAGGGCGCCACCGCCGTGACGATGTCGAACGCGTCGAGGCGTAACGCCTGAGCAAGGTCTCCAACCAGCCCGTCCACGCCGTTGCGTCGGGCGCACCGCGCCGCTCGTTCGTCGATGTCGACACCGAT
This sequence comes from Ilumatobacteraceae bacterium, assembly GCA_963732335.1. GTDB lineage: Bacteria > Actinomycetota > Acidimicrobiia > Acidimicrobiales > Ilumatobacteraceae > Desertimonas. The sequence continues at coordinate 483,414 of CAVSZO010000063.1, forward strand.
CACGATTGCTGCCGGAGCTTCTGCCATCAGATGCACGGCGACCGCGCCGGCGCCAGTGCACAGGTCGACTGCTCGGCCGCCGTTGACCGACAGAAGCCTTGACGCGCGGCGGGCCAGCTCTTCGCTCTGGTGCCTCGATACGTAGACGCCCCGGTCGACGCCCAGCCTGTGGCCGCAGAACTCCACCGTGCCGGTGATCCAGGCCAGGGGTTCACCTCGTTCACGACGACGGATCCACACGTCGAGCGTGTTGTCGTCGGGGGCTGCGGTGATGAGCTGCACGGCCTCTTGGTCAGCAGCAATGCATCCGGCGGCGATCAACCGGTCGACTACGGTCGCGGCGACGCGACGGACGGAATACACCGCAACAGTGTGACGGACGGTCATCCCCGCCGGCGACGGCAGTCGGCACTCGAGCCTGGCTTCCTCCTGGTCGTGTAAACGTGCAGACAGTGGGTCGATCCGCGCGACCAGAACGATTCGAACTCAACTGAAGCGGCCTCTTGCTGCACTTCGTGGCCGCCTGCAACCCTCTCGCTGAGAACCAACGAAACGGAGCGTGAGATGACCAACACCGTGACCGGCCAAGGAACCGCCGAGGACCCGTGGGTCTTGCGGACCCCGCCAGGAACCTCGGAGTACCGGATGCACCGCGACGATGAGGCCGACCCGCCCGAGCTCGTCTGTACCGTGGGATCGACCAAGCTGCGTTACCTCGCCCGCTGTCTGGACGACGTCCCGGCCATGCTCCGCCAGCACAACGACTGGATGGAGCTAGGCAGCGCCGACGAGGGCAAGACCGCCACGGACGGCTCGCTCGAGGCGTGGGCACGCGACGCCTCCAACCCGGTCGGCGGATGGTACGGCACCCGCAAGGGTTACAGAGGGCGCTTCGCCATGTACGTGCCGCCACTGCTCGAACACCTCGGCACCGTCGAACTCGAGCACAATCCCCGCAACAACCGCATCCGAGCCCGGTAACCAGCGAGTCGGTGCGATCATCGGGTGATGGCTAGTTCGCAGCGATTCACGTCGACGCTCGTCAGTGATGGCCGGAAGCGTGTGCTCATCCCCGTGCCCTTCGATCCCGATCAGGTGTGGGGCCGCAGACTCGAACACCACATCCACGGCACCGTCAACGGCATGGGCGTCCGCGGGGTCATCGAGCAACTCGCCGATGGCCGCGGCGTCGTGCTCGGTCCAGCATGGCGCCGCGACTGCGGGTTGGCGGCGGGTGACTCGGTCGACGTCGTCCTCCGGCCGGAAGGGCCACAGCGCGACGAGCTCGCTGACGACATCGCCTCGGCGCTGGCTGCCAACGCCCGCGCCAGTGACTTCTTCGACTCGATCGCGCAGTTCTATCGACGCGCATATCTGCGCTACATCGACGCGACGAAGCGTCGTCCCGAGGAACGGGCGGCACGCATCGCTGAGGTCGTCGGCCTACTCGGCGACGGCATCAAGCAGCGTCCCGGCACGTGATCAGCGGACCTGCAGTGCCGGAACCTCCGCGAGCTTCGCAACCAAACCAGGCCACTTGACCCGGGCGATGTCGACAACCAGTCACATTCGATTGTCGAGTGGGGTCATACAACCAAGACCCCCGAGATGTCGCCGATATGGCGAGCAATCCACCCTTGGGGACACGACCTGTCAGCGACGAACCCCAAGCGCTGACCGGAACCGAAGGGAACAAGACAATGCGTGTGTTCGTTGTAGGCGCGAGCGGTGCAATCGGCACCAGGCTCGTTCCCCAGTTGATCGATCGAGGACACGAGGTGATCGGCAGCCACCGATCGCCCGGCAGCGCCGAGCATCTACGGGCGTTCGGAGCGGAGACGGTCACGCTCGATCTGCTCGACCCCGGCGCTGTGCGGAGGGCTGTTCTCGAGGCGCGACCGGAGGCGATTGTCCACCAGGCCACGGCGCTGGCGAACGTGCGCTTCGCCAGGAACATGGACCGCACGTTCGCCGAGACCAACCGACTCCGCACCGAGGGCACTGACGCGCTGCTGGCCGCCGCCCGCGCCGCCGGCGTGCGACGGTTCGTCGCCCAGAGCTTCGCCAGCTTCCGCTACGAGCGCAGTGGCACGCTGGTCAAGACAGAGGACGATCCACTCGACCCCACCCCCGTGTCCGCGATGAGCGAGACCAGTGCGGCAATGCGGTATCTCGACGAGGTGGTCGCCGACGCTGGCGGGATCGTGCTTCGCTACGGCGGCTTCTACGGCGCAGCCAACGATGGGTTGCTCGAACCAGTCCGCAAGCGACAGTTCCCGATCGTTGGCAGCGGCGACGGTGTCTCTTCGTTCATCCATCTCGACGACGCCGCGGCAGCGACCGTGCTCGCCCTCGAACACGACCGAGCAGGCATCTTCAACATCGTCGACGACGAGCCGGCCCCGGTGCGCGATTGGCTACCTGTGCTCGCCGACGCACTCGACGCCAAGCCTCCCCGTCACGTCCCGCGATGGCTCGCCCGGCTCGTCGCAGGCGAAGCCGCGGTCGTGATGGGAACCGAGTCCCGCGGAGCCTCAAACGCGAAGGCCAAAGGCCAGTTCGGTTGGACACTGCGCCACCCCAGCTGGCGACAGGGCTTCGTGGCGGCGTACGCCTCGACCTCGCCGACGATGGGGGCAAATGCCATCCCCACCTAGGGACGGGTCGCTCGCCCGACTTGAGTCGCTACCGCTCGGCCTTCAGATCGACAACCGGCTGTCGAGTTCTCGTCCGATCGACAACGCGGGCTGTCGCATCATGCTCGCCACGTGGAGTACGTTGCCAACACCCTGCAGCATGACGGTGCCGGGCATCACTCGCAGGACACGAGGGGTAAGCCGCAGCACGCCGAACTCGTCGGCGTCAGGGCTGGTCCACTGCGGAATGATCGACGGGTCGTACCCGACGGGCTCGGGGCCTTCAGCAAATCGAGTCCAACCGGCGCGGCGATCAGCTGCAGAGGTCTCGTAGCGGGCCTGGCACTCAGCGGTGCAAGTGTCATGGCTGGGATGCCAGTACGTGAGCGAGACCAACGGCACGTCTGCGAGGTCGCGTGCCTTCGGCGAGTTCGGTGAGGTGGCAATCCAGCCAGTGAGCGCAGTGCCGTCCCACTCCCAGATTGGGTGCAGGACGCGAGTGTGCGGTTGACCCGCGGCACCGGTCGTGGCGACAACGCACCAGACGATGCGATGGGCCGTCTCCACGAAGGCCGGGGCGACGGTCGCAAGTGATTGCATGGTTGGCAACCTAGGCCTGACCACGGTGAGCTTGCCGCGGTGGACGGCGAGTTTCCTGCCAGACACAATCGTCCCGTCGCGTCGTGTGTTGAGGAGGGAATGTGGAACTTGACGATGTCCAAGCGGAGACGGTTCGTCTCTCGAACTGGGCGCACCTGGCCACCGTCGGTGCTGATGGCAACCCCGACGTCGTGCCGGTGTGGCCGGCATGGCAGGACGACCTCCTGTGGATCTTCGCCAGCGCCGGGAGCGTCAAGGTGCGCAACCTCGCAGCGAACCCGAACGTCGCCCTGCACTGGCAGGTTGACGAGAGCGGCGACGGTGTCGAACTGTGGGGAACGGCCACCGTACACGCCGACCTCGATACGAAGCGCCGGCTGTGGACAGGAGTGTTCACCTACAACCTCGACGACTTCGCACCCGAGGGCCTCGAGTCGGCTGACAACTGTTTCATCGCCGTTCGACCGGAGCGGGTCTTGGCGCTCAAGCGGTACGGAATGGCTGGTCGCGACACATGGCGACGCAAGTGAGCGCCCGCTCTAGTCAAGCGGCGTAGTTGCGCAGCACCCTCAGGGCTGTCGCCCCGTGCGGTCCTTCGGCCACCAACGTCGTGTCCTCGGGATGCCGTCGTTGGGCACCGACCCGACAGAACTCGCCTGCCAAACCGCGGATCGACGACGGTGCTGCGGAATCTCCGAACCGCCACGTCGAGCCGTCCGGAGCGACCAACTCGCAGAACACGTCCCCGAACGATGCACCAGCGAGAGCGAACCTGTAGGGCAGCGTGGCATGGCCGAGCCAGGCGACGTGATGCAAGCGTGTGGTGTCCGGGAAGGCGATGCCGAGCGGTTCGGTGATGTCAAGGCCGTGTGCCCAGTGCTCGGCCAGCCGGGTCGTGGCGAGCGTCGCCGGCTTGGGCGGCGCCTCCGCCCACTGCAATCGCCGGTCCGGGTCGGCGGCGCGCAGCGCGACGACGGCAGCCCGCCGGGCGGACCGCCAGCGGTCGAAGACCACCTGCGGTGATGGCCGTTCGGCGTGCACGAGACGCTCGACGGCGGCGTCGAGTGTCTCGCCTTCGACCCTCCAACTCCCTGCGCGCTCGAGGTCATCGCTCGCTGAGACGGTGAGCAACACGCCCTCTTCCGTCTGTGCGAGATGGAGCACGACGTCGGTGATCGTCCAGCCCGGCGAACAGCAGGATCAACACCACCGTGCTGGTAGTGACGATCGCATCGGCGACGTCCGCTACATGGGGCGCCGCCTCCAGCTAGTCCCATCACGGCGACCAGAGCTTCGACGCAAGATTGCGCCGACGTTGGGACTCGCTCAGGCCCGCTACGCCGGTCGCGGGGCGATGTCGAAGCCGAACGTGTCCCGGAACGCTCGGTAATACGCGTCGTCGTCGGCGATGTCGCCGAGGGCCACCCACTGTTCGTCCGTGAGTCGCTGCCTGTTGCCGATGATCTCCGGTCCTGCCCACGACACCGGGTAGCGAAGCACCGGCGAGTCGGTGGTGATCGCGTGGTACACGATCTCAGCGACATCGAACGGATCGGTGGCGTTGGTGAGACCGGCGGCGTAGAACTGGAACATCCGACGCCAGTGCGGCTCGTAGTCGGAGTGGACGCCGGAGTCGGTGTTCTTGGCGAAGATCGCACTCTTCGTGACACCGGGCTCGATGATCGCGACACGGATTCCGAACGGTGCCAGTTCGTGGGCGAGTTCCTCGCTGACTCCCTCGAACGCCCACTTCGACGCCACGTAGGGCGCCTGAGCAGGGGAGGCGAAGCGTCCGGCCACCGACGTGATGTTGACGATGTTGCCGGTGCGCCGCTGACGCATTCCGGGCAACACCGCCTTGAGGCAGCGCAGGGCGCCGAACAGGTTGACGTTCATCACCTCGGCGTATCGCTCGACCGGCGCCTCCTCGACGACGCCGTTGCCGCCGACACCGGCGTTGTTGACGAGCACGTCGACCCGCCCGGCCTCGTCGTGCACCGTGGCGAAGCCGGCGTGCACCGACGCGTCATCGGCGACGTCGAGCTCGACGAGGTGGACCTCAGCGCCGACGTCCGCTGCCATCGCCACGAGCTTGGTGGCCTTGTCAACGCTGCGCACGGTGCCATAGACAGTGAGGCCGCGAGTAGCGAGGTGTATCGCGACCGCTCGCCCAATGCCGCTGTTGGCGCCGGTCACCACGGCAACCAGCGCGTCGGAAGTCGTCATCCGCTCATCATGACCCGTCGTGGATCACCTGCGCACCGCCAGCGGGTGCTCTCACCGCGGCGGTCTCGGTAAGACAAGGCTGGCAAGGTACGCCTGTCCGGGAGCTAGCTCATCCCACCTGGTCCGACCGAGTTGCAAGGTTGCCAGCGCCCCGGTCGGGAACTTCGTGTGGAGCTGTGCGATCGCCGCCTCGTCGCCATCCCCTGCGAGTTCCAGAGCCAGGTCGTGCAGTCCTGGATTGTGGCCAACGATCATCACCGAAGCGATGTCCTGACCAAGCGCCCGGAGCCGGTGCAGCATCTCGTCTGCGTCAGCGCCGTACAGCTCGTCGGTGACTCGCACTTCGGCCTGCTCGCCCAGGGCCGGCCTCACCTCGGCGAGGGTCTCCCGCGCCCGCCGCGCCGACGAGCACAGCACGAGAGCCGGGCGGACGGCCTCAGACCTGAAATAGTCGGCGATTCGCCTCGCGGCGCGACGGCCGCGGGGCGCGAGCGGGCGATCATGATCGGCAAGGGTGGAATCGTCCCAGCTCGATTTGGCGTGGCGCAACAGGAACAGGGTCCTCACTCGAGCCCATGCTGCCTGACCCGGCAGGTCAGCGGCTAGCGGAGCCTGCCGCCGCCGACGAGGCTGGCGACAAGTGCCGACGCAGCAGTCACGAAACGGTCGTCGTTTCTGTCGGCACTTCGGACTCTTCACCCGAGAGTCGGCTCGCTCGGCTGACCCAAATCGGACGGTGAATTGCGAGCCGAAGCCGTACATTCGAATCGTGCCCCAACCCGCTAGAGGCACCGACCGCTGACCACGAGGCATGACGATGATCTTCACCCAGCACTACCTCGGCTGTTTGTCGCAAGCGTCGTACCTGATCGGTGACGAGACAACCGGTCGCGCCGTTGTCGTCGATCCGCGGCGCGACGTCGGTGTATATCTCGAGGAGGCGGCGGCCAAAGGGTTGACGATCGAGCGAGTAGTCGAGACCCATGTGCATGCCGACTTCGTTGGTGGCCACCTCGAGCTCGCTGCCCACACCGGCGCGGCGATCTCGTATGGCGTCGGCGCAGACGTCGGGTTTCCGGTGGAATTCCTCGGCGACGGGCACAGATTGTCGCTGGGCGAGGTCACGATCGAAGTCCTCGCGACCCCGGGACACACACCGGAGTCGATCTGCCTCGTTGTGTACGAACATCCGGACGACGACGTCCCGTACGGGGTGCTGACCGGTGACACGCTGTTCGTCGGCGACGTCGGCCGACCGGACCTGGTGGCTTCCAGCGGCGAGCTGTCGGTCGACGCGATGGCGCGGCAGCTCTTCCGCTCGCTGCACGACAAGTTGCTCGTCCTGCCCGACGAGACCCGGATCTATCCGGCCCATGGTGCGGGTTCGTCGTGCGGCAAGCAGCTGTCGAGCGACACCAGTTCGACAATCGGCGAGCAACGCCGGGCCAACTACGCGCTGCAGCCGATGGACGAGGACACCTTTGTCGCCGTTGTCACCGAAGGTCAGCCAGCGCGGCCGCCGTACTTCGAGTTCGATGCGCGCCGCAACCGCGAGTTCCACCCGCTGCTCGATGACTCCGCGCCGCCGTTGCTCGGCATCGACGACGTTCTTGCCCGTGCTGCCGGTGGCGCGGCGCTGCTCGACGTTCGTGAGCCCGCCGACTTCGCGGCCGGGCACCTGCGCGGTGCCGTCAACATCGGCCTCCAGGGCCGCTTCGCCGAACGGGCGGCTGACGTCCTGTCGCCGGATCAGTGACGTGGTGCTCGTCGGCGATCCGCGCAGCGCCGTCGAAGCCAGGGTCCGCCTCGGCCGCGTCGGGTATGACCGGGTGGTCGGACAGCTCGACGATCCAGCAGCGTTGCTCGCCTCGCGTCCCGAGCTCCACGAGACGAGCTCGCGGCTGACGATCGAGCAACTCGCCGAGCTGCGCGGCCTCCAACCCCACCTTCAGCTCATCGATGTGCGCAACCCGGGCGAAACGGAGCAGGGAACGCTCGCTGGAGCCCGCGAGATCCCGCTGGCGGCGCTCACGCAATCGCTCAACGGGCTCGATCCGGCCGCCGCCGTCGTCGTGTACTGCGCCAGTGGCTACCGCTCCCACGTGGCGGCGAGCGTGATGGCTGCAGCCGGGTTCACCGATGTCTCCGACGTTCTCGGGGGATACACCGCCTGGGAACGCGCCGGGCTGCCCGTGGCGCTCGAGGGCACGCCGAGCCCAGCGGACGTGCCCGAGGTCGGACCGCGCGCCGCCAAGACGATGATCGACGGCGGAGCGGTGCTCCTCGACGTCCGCGAGCCCGACGAATGGCAGGGCGGTCACGCCCCCGGAGCTGTGCTCTGCCCGATGGGTCGCGTTCAGGCCCGGATCGCCGAGCTCCCCCGCGACAGCGAAATCGTCGTCGTCTGTCGCTCCGGCGGGCGCTCGGCAGCGGTCACCCAGTCGCTGCGCGCCCTGGGGTTCGACGCCGTCAATCTCGCCGGGGGGATGTGCGCCTGGGCGGTCGCCGGCCTGCCGGTGGTCATGCCGGATGTCGACACCAGTGGCCTGGTCGTGCACCGCACCCATCCGCTCAACTGCGAGACGTCGCTGCCCGCGCTGATCGGTGGTGTGGTGATGCCCAACGCCCGCTTCTACGTTCGCAATCACTTCGACACTCCGCGGCTCGACCCGGCGACGTGGCGGCTCAATGTCGATGGTCTGGTCGAGCGGCCACTGCGGCTGACCTTGGACGACCTGATGCGGATGACAGCGCGGTCGCTGGTCGCAACCCTGGAATGCGCCGGCAACGGCCGATCGATGTTCGATCCGCCGGTCGACGGCGAACAATGGCGCCTCGGTGCGGTGAGCACTGCCGAGTGGACCGGAGTGCCGCTGGATGAAGTCATCGACCGGGCCTCCCCGTCTGATGACGCCGTGGATGTCGTGTTTCGCGGCGCGGACCGCGGCGTCGTCGAAGGGTCGACGGGTGCTGTCAGGTTCGAGCGCAGCCTCTCACTCGCCGACGCACGCGCACGGCGAAGTGCTTCTCGCCTACGCGATGAATGGTGACCCGCTGCCCGTCGAGCACGGCTACCCGGTACGCCTCGTCGTGCCCTCCTGGTATGGAGTCGCGTCGGTCAAGTGGCTGACCGAGATCGACGTCATCGGCGCGCCGTTCGAGGGATACTTCCAGACCGACCGCTACGTCTATGAGCACGAGCACGACGGTCAGGTGATCCGCGAGGCAGTGCGCCAGCAACGCGTTCGCTCGGTGATCGTCACCCCTTCCGACGGACAGGAGGTCCAGACCGGAGATGTTGTCGTCCGTGGCCTCGCCTGGTCGGGCGCCGCGCCGATCGCAGGCGTCGACGTCGCGGTCAACGGCGGGCCATGGCGGGCGGCCACGTTGATCGGGGAACGACGGCTGCACAGTTGGCAGTGGTGGGAACTGCACACCCAGGTCGACGGGGACGGACCGACGACGATCCGCGCCCGAGCCACCGACCTCACCGGCCGCACGCAGCCAAACGAACCACAGCCGAATCGCCTCGGCTACGGCGCCAACGCCATCCACACCATCCGGATCCACCCTCGGTGACGGTCACCCCGTCTCCGCCGCCCATTTCCTCGGCAGTCAGTGTTTGGGCTTCGGTCGGATGAGGTAGTGGAGGACGAGGAACGGCAGCCCGAAAACGGTGAACGAGTGCTCGGCGCGCAGGTCGCCAGAGTCGACGTATACCTCGAGCTGTTCGCCGAATCCGTGGACGGCGACGGCAGTGAGCTCGCCGTTGTCCGGGTCGATGTAGGTCAGGTAGTGGCCGGCCTGGTCGGCGTCTGGCTGCTCAGAGTGAGGCCGCCGCCGTCGCGGCGGCTCGGCACGAGGGTGGCCGTGAAGCTTCCGTACGGGACAGGGAAGCCGACGCTGACATAGCCGCGCCCCCCGTGGCGGTATGTCGTGTAGATGCCGACGTAGATCGGCTCGTCGGTGTCGGCGAACGAGCGAATCCAGCCGCGTACAGCGATGGTTTCATCGGCCGCTCCGTCCGGGCGGGCCGTGATCGTGTCGATCCGGCTGCGCACACCACGCAACGCCTCACGCTGGTTCATCGGCACGTTGGCCTGCCCCAACGGGCGGGCAACGAGCGTCCGGTAGAGGAGGTAGCCAGGACGGACCCACGCCCGCCACTCGGGCACGATGTCGAGGGTGAAGCGCGTCGTGTGCTCGTAGAACTCGCGCACCCGGTGATCGACGTCGCTCGGATCGAAGTCGGGGCCGGCCAGCTCGTCCAATGACGCGACGATGCCGATGTCAGGAGTATCGGCCGTGTAGCGGCCGCCGATCGTGTCGGCGAGATCGCGTACGTAATCGGTGCCGACGTAGCGGCTGTGCGCCGCCAGTGGGACCACGAAGGGCAGATCGCCGGCCGGCACCCGTTCGGCGAGCAAGCTCACCTGGGCGTCTCGGAACAGCAACGCCGACAGCGTGCGATACACCACCACGGTCGCGGCCGCCACCAACGAGGCTGGCGCGCTGTCGCGCCGGCGGGCCGCGATGGTGCCAACGACGACGCCGACCGCCGGACCCATCGCCACTTTTGGCGGCCGCAGCCCCATGACGCCAGCAACCGTGCCGGCGGCTGCGCCCACGACGACCTCTCCGGCGCCACCTACTCTGCCAGCAACCCAACCCAACGGCGCGGCGAGAGCTCCGCTCATGAGGATTCGATGCGGTAGAGCAGGGATCTCGCCGGGACGCTGACGTGCCCGAGCCACGGCCTCCGAGCCGGCCAGCACGGCAGCTCCGGTCATTGCGCCGCCGACGACTCTCCCTGCACCGCGGTCCGACAAGCTCGCACCGGCGACGGCGCCAACCGCCGCCGCGAACGCCACAGCGCTCGTCGCCGCGCCTGCTCGGTCAGCCGCCATCCTCGCAAGCTAGCCAACAGCGTTGGAGAGCCGCGCCGGCAACTCCGGAAGGAATGTCGTGCGGTAGAAGTCGACGCACGGTCGCAGCGCCCAGGGGCTGAGGTCGAGGTTGCGGCCCTGGTCATTCGGGTTGTGGCCGAGGCTCTCGGGCGTCGTCGACGTCGTTAGAGCCACTGCGGCGGCGGTGCGCGCTGATCGACCGCCAATCCATTCCCGCGCTGGCGGCGAATGTTCGTGGAGGGTCGAGACACGGGTCCGACCCGCCCCCGCTGCCGGGGGTGCCATTGACATCGGAAGGAACCCCCTTGAGTGAACCGAACAACGTTTCCGCATTGGCGCGGGTCAGGAAGGTTCGTGAGCAACTCCACGAACTGACCGGATGCGAGCCAGTGTCGATCTCTGGCCTGGCCCGAGTCGACGGTGGCTGGGAGCTCGCTGTCGACGTCGTCGAGGTCCGGCGTGTGCCGGACACGGCGAGCTTGCTGGCGACCTATCGGGTCACGACCGATGACTTCGGCGACGTAGCGGGCTACGAGCGCGTGCGTCGCTTCAACCGCGGCGAGACGGACTGACACCGTCGCCGCGTGCAACCAATTCAACCATTGAAGGAGAGAACCATGTCAGTAGTAACGCAACCATCGGGAGGAGCCCCAGCGCGAGCGTCGGGCAACCTCCTCTACAACGTCCTCGAACTGATCTTGGATCGTGGGCTGGTCATCGACGTCTTCGTGCGCGTGTCGCTCGTTGGCATCGAGGTGCTCACCATCGACGCCCGCGTCGTCGTCGCCAGCGTCGACACCTATCTGCGATTCGCCGAGGCGTGCAACCGTCTCGACCTGAACGCCGCCGGGAACCCGGTCGGCCTGCCCGAGCTCATCGGCGAGGTCGTCGAAGAGACTGCCGAGGGCAAGGTCAAGGGCGTGCTCGACGGTGTGGGCAGCACGATTGTCGACACCATCGGGGACTTGGTCAACGGCGACCGGGTCGGCTCGAAGTAGCGGAGAGGAGTGATCGTCATGAGCACGTATGTCTACGGATTCACACATGCCGCCCACCCATTGGTGGTCGATGATCTGGCGGGCGTGGGGTCGCAGCGGCTGCGGGTACTGAGCAGCAGCGGGCTCGCCGCCGTCGTGAGCGACGCGCCGGAGGGCCTACGGGCCAAGCGCCGAGACCTCGAAGCACACGGAGCTGTGCTCGAGGCGCTGGGCGCGGCCGGGACCGTGCTGCCGATGCGTTTCGGCACGGTCGCGCCACGCGACGTCGCTGTCGTCACCGAACTCGAAGCCAATGCGCCTCGATATCGCCAACTGCTGTCCCAGCTCGCCCGCTGCGTCGAGCTGAACGTCAAGGCCGTTCACCGCGAGGATGCCGTCCTCAGTGAATTGCTGCAGCGGGACCGCGTGCTGGGCGAGCGCAACCAGGCGTTGCGGGCGCGTGGTGGCGGCACCTACGAGGACAAGGTGGAGTTCGGAGAGGCGGTCGCTGCGGCGCTGGCGGAGCGACGCACTCAGGACGCCGCTGTCGTCGTTGCCGCCCTTCGGCCCTACGCGTCAAAGGTCAGCGTCGGTCCAGCCGTCGACGGTTCGTTCGTCAACGTCTCATTCCTCGTCGCCGACGTCGACCGCACACGGTTCGACGCCTCAGTGTCCGAGCTCGGGCGAGAGCTGTCCGGGATCGCCGACGTGCACTGCTACGGACCGTTGCCGCCGTACAGCTTTGTCGGCGCCGGCGCCGCTGCTGCGTGAGCTGAACTCGATGGGCGTGCTGTCACAGCTGATGCTGTTACCCCTTGCCCCAGCGCGGGCCGCGTGGTGGACCGTCGGACAGGTGGTCGACCACGCGGCACGCGAGTACTACAGCCCGGCGACGATTCGTCGTGAGCTCGCCGAGCTGTCTCGCCGTCTGGACGAGGGATTGATCTCCGCTGGGGAGTTCGATCTCCAGGAGGACGAGCTGCTGGACCGCTTGGACGAGGGACGCCGACTGGGCATCGCCGGCTGAGCCCGGGACGACGAAGGAGTGGACGATGAGCGACCTGAACACATGGCAGATGGCGACCGACTCGATGTCGCGGTCATCCGGCGCCGGGGCAAACCTGGCCGATGTGCTCGAGCGAGTGCTCGACAAGGGCATGGTCATTGCCGGGGACATCAAGATCAACCTCCTCGACATCGAACTGCTGACGATCAAGCTGCGGCTCCTCGTGGCCTCGGTCGACAAGGCCAAGGAGATGGGCATCGACTGGTGGGAGCACGACCCGGCACTTTCGTCACACGCCCGGCGCGAGCTCGCCGGCGAGAACGAGCGGCTGCGTCAGCGGATCATCGAGTTGGAGGACAGCGCAACGGCGACAAGCAGGGAGTTCAGTCGATGAGCGCGTTGGACCGTGGTGCGACCTACACCTACGCGGTTGCGCGTCCGTTCGACGCCGCCCGGATCGCCGGCCTGCACGGGGTCGATGGTGCGCCCGTTCGCCTCATCGGCTACCGCAACGTCGTCGCCGTGGTCAGCGCCGCGGAGCCGGGGGAACTCGACGAGGCCTCGCTGCGTGCTCGACTCGAGCGACTCGACGAACTCGAGCTGATCGCTCGCTCCCACGACGCCGTCGTCGCCGCCGTTTGCGCCCACGCCGTCACGTTGCCGTTCCGATTGGCCACCATTCACCGCGGTGCGGCTGGCGTGGTCGACATGCTCCGCCGCGAGTACGGCGAGCTGGTCGCCAAGCTCGACCGGCTGTCCGGTCACGTCGAGCTGGGCGTCAAGGTCTACGTCGACTCGGCATCACCTTCGTGCCCGTCACGCGAGATCGAGAAGGGGCAAGGCGGGGCGACGGACGCCAATACATCCGGCCGCCACTATCTGCAGCGCCGCAGGGAGCAACAGCGCTCGCGCGACAAGGCCTGGCAGATGTCGGCCGCAGCCGCCGCCCACGCCGACACCGAGTTGAGCGAGCTCGCCGTCGCATCGCGCCATCACCGACCACATCAGGGCCAACTCTGCCCAGATCGCGGCGACAACGTGCTCAACGCCGCCTACCTCGTCGACGTCGGACTCGTCGAGACGTTCACGGCCAAGGTCAGGGACCTCGATCGTGTACTCCTCGGCGCGCGTGTCGAAGTCACCGGACCATGGGCCCCGTACTCCTTCGTCGGCGATGACGGCCGATGAGTGCAGTCGCCGACCGCGAGGTCGCCTTGGTGGACCTGCTCGACCGCCTACTCGTCAACGGCGCTGTCTTGAGCGGAGAGGTCACCCTGACGATCGCCGACATCGACCTGGTCCACGTCTCGCTTCGCGCCCTCATCACGTCGGTGACCGCGGAAGGTCCTCCGAACTCCGACGAGCGAAAGGGCAACTGGTCGTGACTCGTAGCCCGGTGACGGTACGCGAACGCATTGCAACCGACCCCGACAGCGTCGAACGTGACCTGATGAGAATCGTGCTCACCGTCGTCGAGCTGTTGCGTCAACTGATGGAACGTCAAGCCCTCCATCGTGTCGACCAAGGCGATCTGACCGCCGACGAGGAGGAGCGCATCGGCACCACGCTGATGCTGCTCGACGACCGCATGACACGACTCTGCGAGCAATTCGGGCTCTCCTCTGCAGACCTCAACCTCGAGCTCGGGCCGCTCGGCCCACTCCTCCCACGCTGAGTCTCCGTCCAGTTGCGCCGCCGTCGAGCAGGTTCTCGCCATCGGCGCGTAGCGTGGATGCCATGACCGACGAGCTGCTCTCGGGATCGGCCCGGCGCCTTGCTGAGGAGCTCGAGGAGGACGGGGTCAAGCTCGATGAGCCCGACAGCCTGCGCGGATTGCTGCTCGACGAGCTCGATTACGCCCGGCGGATCCCGATGTTCGAGGGACGGCGTCCGCTGTACGGCTCGTTCTCAATGCCTGCCGGTATGAGCATCACGACCGCGGACGGCATCGCCGACCTGGTTCCCCTCGACGGGCTGCCTCGCGAGATGGCACGCACGTTCGCCGATGGGCGCTCGGCCTTCGTCGTCAACCGCCAGGACGAGAGCCCGGTGCTCGTCTGCTTCGACCGGCCGGTGCAGTACGAAGCCGAGCTCGTGCCACTGCAGGAGGTCACGGGCGCCCGTATCGTGCAGCGCACCTTGATCTTCGGCCAGGTCCGGCTGTTCGCCGAGCGCCGGGTGATCTCGTGGGACGGGCAGTCTTGGAGTGACCGCCCGACCGCAGCGGCACTGATGAACGCGTTGCAGCAATGCGCCCCGGATCTCGACCCCGCCGTTGCCCACGGCCTGCTCGATCTCGCCGTGCACTGGCTCTCGCCGGCTCGCGTCGGCGCCACGATCGTCGTTCACGAGCAGAGCTTCGACTGGACCTCGATGGACGTCGCCACCAAGTTCCGCGCCCCCAAGCTGTCGATCAAGAACCGCCGGCACTTCCCGGCAGTGTTCGCCTCGTTGCAGCAGCACGACCTGGCGACATTGGTGACCGCAGAGGGCAGCGTGGAGTATCTCGGTGTCGGGTTGCGCTCGAGCGCCGAGGCCGAGCGCAACGTCGACAGTGACCGCGGCATGCGTCACCGCTCGGCACAGCGCTTCAGCTACGACCACCCGTCGACGACAATCGCCGTCGTCAGCGAAAACGGCCCTGTCACGATCTTCCGCAACGGCCGTGCGATCAGCCTCTCAGCGGCGCGCTGAGAGGGAGCGTGGACGACTCCTGGGTTGCTGACGCCCTCCAACAGGCGCGGGTGGCCCGCCTGGGCACCATGGGCGTCGACGGGGTGGTGCGCCTGGTCCCGATCTGTTTCGCAATCGTCGATGGCTGGATAGTCAGACGCGGTGGACCACAAGCCGAAACGCACCGGCGAACTGCGCCGGCTCGACGACATGGAGACGGCAAAACTGGCGACGGTGCTGGTCGACACTACTACGACGACGATTGGTCGCAGTTGTGGTGGATCCGCATCCGTGGTCGGGCCGAGGTTCACCGCCACCGTGAGAGCGAGGCCGCGGCGATGCTCGCCGCCCTCGCGGCCAAGTATCGCCAATACCGCACGCGCCCGCCCGAGGGCGCGGTCTATCGGATCGCGATGGACGAGGTCCGGTCGTGGCGCCCGGGCTACGGCTCCTGAAGGCTCGATTTCAGAACGTCGTTGCCGGGGCCCGTCCGTCTGTGTCGAGCGTGTGTGACCTCCACGGGCGCGCACGCTGACACAGAGGAATCTGTCGTGCCGTCGACCGAATGACGGAGACGTGGCGTTGGTCCGTGATCGAGGAGCGCACCGGCGAGCGCGCTGAACAGAAAGAGCAGACTCCCGGCGAGGAACAAGGTGACCGACATGACGTGGAGGTCGGGCCAGAAGAATCCGATGCAACCCGCGACGAACAGGGCTGCCGCGAGAATGTTGGAAGCCGAGATCGCCCACCGGTGGTCGTCCAGAAACCGGCACAGCCGAGCTACAAACCTCATCCGCCAGCCTGCACCTTGTTCGCAGCCACGATGTCGTCGAGCATGGTGCACCATCGTCCACGACCGGTGTTACCCGAGCGCTACCCGGTGAGCTGAACGTGCCGGATTGCTTTCATTGGTCGATTCCAGGACGCCAACGGCATCACAGCGACCACGGAACCAAAAGGCAGCGGCGAGCGATCGGGCGCTGACGCTTACGATCCTTGAAATGGCCTACGACGAAGTCCTAGCCGATCGGGTGCGGGCACTGGTTGCCGGCGAGTCGAATCTGACCGAGCAGAAGATGTTCGGGGGTCTGGCCTTTCTCATCGGCGGCAACATGGCGGTGGCGGCGAGTGGCCAGGGAGGCTTGCTGGTCCACATCGATGCAGCGGAGACCGACGCGATCGTCGCGAAGTCGAACGCCCGGCCAATGGAGATGCGGGGCCGGCCAATGCAAGGTTGGTTGCGTGTCGATTCCGACAACCTCAGAACCAAGCGTCAGCTCGCCAAGTGGGTGGGACTCGGCACGGCCTACGCCCGATCGCTGCCAGCGAAGGCGGGAAGGTGACACCCGACCATCGCGTGGTCGCCGCAAGACATCGCCGTGAATCCTCCGTGTCCCTATTCGCTTGCTCGCTCTGTCTGCGGCTGGGACGCTCTGTGCGCATGGGGCACGTTGCAAGGTTTGGATTCGGAGCCGTAGTTGTCGTTGCTGTTGCGGCGACGGTCGTCATCGTGTCGGGGGCGGTGAACGCAGTCGACACGGACATGACGATCAGCACGACGGCAATCGACTTCGGGCAGGTCAACGTCGGCAGTACCGCGCAGGCTTCGGTCACGCTGACGAACACGGGTGGGGACCCATTCGGGCCGATCAACATCTTCGGCGGTGCGCCGCCGACAGCCGAGTTCAACGCCTCGCAGAACTGCCAGGCCACCACGCTCGCAGCTGGCGGCTCGTGCATGGTCAACTACTCGTTCTCGCCTGGCTCGGCGGGGACGTTCAGCGACACGTCGAGCTTCACGATCAGCGAGACCAACAGCCAATCCGACGGCGAGGACTTCAGCGTCAGCCTTGCCGGCGTCGGATTCGACCCGAATGCCACGACGACGACGTCGACGAGCACGACCACGTCGACGACAACGTCGACGACAACGACGTCGCCGACGACAACGACGTCGCCGGCGACGACGACCTCACTGGCGAACCAGACGGGCCCGGCCGGCGGCAGCACGAATCCACCGAACAACAACCAACCGTCCAGTGGTGGAACGACCCCGACGACCGTCGGCGTCACGTCGACGACGACGACCACGATCGTCGCCCGCGAACCGCTCACCGGCGAGGTGCTGGATGCTCCGCGGCCCGCGCTCGTCGTCAAGATCGACAACGTCGACGCCGAACCGCAGTCGGGCCTCAACCAGGCCGACATCGTGTTCGAGGAGATCGTCGAGGGTCAGGCGACCCGCTTCGCCGCCGTGTTCAACTCGATGGAGGCCAATCCGGTCGGCCCGATCCGCTCGGGCCGCACACAAGACGTCAACTTGCTGTTGAGCCTCAACGATCCGGCGATCGTCTACAGCGGCGCCAACGAAGCCGTCAACGACGCTTTGCAGGGCGCTGGGTTCGAGCTGCTCGGCGAAGGAACACCGGGATTCTTCCGCCGCGACGACCGGCCGGCGCCCCACAACCTCTACGCCAACCTCGCCGCACTGTGGCCGCAGCTGGCCAGCTCGGGCAACGCCGTCGCTGCCTTCGACTACGTCGCACCCGGCGAGGAGGTCGCCGGCACACCGGTGACGTTCGCCGAGATGTTGGTCGGCAGCTACAACGTGCGGTGGGACTGGGATGCAGTCCAAGGTCTGTTCCTGCGCTCCCAGCTCGGTTCCCCACACGAGCTGACCGACGGGCAGGCCAGCGCCGACAGCGTCGTCATGCTCGTCCTCGACTACGGCACGAGTCCTGCCGGCGGCGGCCCCGAGGCCAACACGCTCGGAACCGGAGCAGCAGTCGTGTACAGCGACGGACACAAGTTCGAAGGCACGTGGAGCCGCGACAACCCGACCGATCCATTCACGTTGGAATCCAACGGCCAACCGATCCTGCTCACCCCCGGCCGCACCTGGGTCGAACTCGTCGACGACCAACACAACCTCACCGACGGCTGAAAAATCAGATCTAGGGGTGCGGTCATGGTGAGACGATGAGGCTGGTTCGGTCGGCGTTCCACCCGGTCATGCCCCCGATTTCCACTGCTGTGGACGGAGGAACTCGTCCAGCGGCACCCGGCCGGCCAAGTTGTCGACCGCGCCGACGAGGCCGGCGAACACACACTCGGCCAGGAGCTGGAGCAGATCGGCGTCGGTTAGCCCGGCGTCATGGGCACGCTGGACGACGTCGTCGGCGACCTTCCCTCGATGCACCGTGACATCGCGTGCGAAGGCGTGGATCGCGGCGTGGACGGGGTCTTTCGGCGCGGAGCCGGCTCGCATGGCGTCGATGTCGGAGTCGTCCACGCCGAGCGTGTCGAGCATGGTGGAGTGGAACGCCACGCCATAGGCGTTGTCGACGGCGACACCGACCGCGACTCCGGCGATCTCCCGGTGCACTGGATCGAACGCCGGGTCCGACACAGTTCGGCGCAACCCGTCAAAGGCGGCGAGGAGCGTCGGGCTCGCGGCGGTGACTGCCGCCAGGTTCGGCACAAAGCCGAGTTCGGCAGCGATCCCGTCGAGAATGGGCCGTGACGCCGCCGGTGCGTCGTCCGGAGCAAGGACATTGAGGTTCATGCCCCGATCATCCGGACTCGACGGCCTGGTGGCGATTCCCCACGAGGGAAGCGACGGCATGCCGGTGCCGGCCTAGCGTCGCCGACATGTCGAGATCCCGGGTGGCGGAGAACACAGCGTTTGGTGATCTGGTCCGGTACTGGCGACGCGTGCGGGCGATGAGTCAGCTCGACCTGGCAGCCGCTGCAGCGACAACGCCCCGGTACATGAGTTTCGTCGAAACGGGCCGGTCGCAACCCAGCCGTGAGATGGTCCTGCGACTCGCCGTCGCCCTGGACGTCCCGCTGCGTGACCGCAACGGTTTGCTGATGGCGGCCGGGTTCGCACCGATCTACCCGGAACACGACCTCGATCATCCGGCAATCGAGCGCGTCATGGCGGCGTTGGACCGCGTGCTCGAGCAGCACGAGCCGTACCCAGCGGTCGTCATGGACCGACGTTGGGATGTCGTGCGAGTGAACACCGGCGCCGCCCGCCTGTTCGCCGAACTGTGCGCGCCCGAGCCCGTGCCCGACCCGGCCAACGTGCTGCGGTTGATGCTCGAACCGGGTCCGGTGCGCTCCGCTGTCGAGAACTGGGACGAGTTGGCCCCGTCATTGCTCGAGCGGGCCCGCCGCGAAGCAGTCGGCGGAGTGATGGACCTGACGACCGCCGAACTCGTGCAGCGCCTGCGAACCGGCCCGGATGTCGGGGTGTTTGCCGCGGCGCCGCGCTCGATCGCCCCGCTCGTCCCCGTCATCGATGTGCAGTTCTCCTACGGCAACAGCACGCTGCGCTGGTTCTCGATCGTCTCGACGATCGGAACACCCGTTGACGTCACCGCCCAGGAGCTTCGCCTGGAGGCGTTCTTCCCGTCAGACCAGGAGACGGCGACGAAGTGGCACAGCATCAGCACCTTCTGCTGAACACCGTTGTGATCTGGACGAAGCGCACGTAGTCAACGCTCGGTGGGCGAACAGGGCTACCAGGCGATCTCGGGGAACCCGTAGGTGACACACAGCCCGGCCCCGTTGATGGCAACGAGAAGGGCAACGATCCCACCCACCAGCAATCGCCGTGCCCGCCCGCCTCCGTGCGACATCGGAGCCGGCATGTACCACTCGGGCAGCAATCCCGCGGCCATGCCACCGAGTGACATCGGAACGGCATCGGGATCGACTTGCAGATCGGGATCTGCAGCCAAGGCGAGTGCCGTCAGTTCGTCGTCGCTGATGGCATCGCCACCGTCAACCCATTCCATCGCGACGACCGTATCCCGGTCAGCGTCTGGTCGGAACCAGCGCTTCAGACCGTCGGACCTCCGCGATCTCATCGCGGCGTGAGTGGCTCAGAAGAGGTTCTTGACCTCGGGTTTGATCGTCTTGCCCATGGTGTTGCGCGGCAGCGCGTCGACGAACACGTATCGGGACGGCACCTTGGCCGGGGCGAGGCGTTGCTTGCCCCACGCCCGCAACGACTCGTCCTCGTCGGTAGCGCCAGGAGCGCGCACGACGGCGACGCACACCCGCTCACCCCACTGCGGGTCCTCGATGCCGACGACGGCGCAGTCGGCGACACCGGGATGGGTGCGGTACACCTCCTCGACCTCGAGCGCCGAGACCTTCTCGCCGCCGGTCTTGATGATGTCAACCGACAACCGTCCGAGCATCCGGTAGCCGTCGGGCTCACGGACAGCGACATCACCGGTACGGAACCATCCATCGGTGAACGCGTCTGCGGTCGCGTCCGGTCGGCGCCAGTACTCGTGGAACACGCTCGGGCCACGGACGAGAAGTTCGCCGGGCGTGCCGCCGGCCACGTCGGTGCCGGCATCATCGATGAGGCGCACTTCGACGCCCGGCAACGGCTCGCCGACGTGACCCGGCACCCGACGGCTCAACGAGTTCGACAGGGCCATCCCCAATTCGGTCATTCCGTATCGTTCGAGCAGCACGTGTCCGGTGATGTCCCGCCAACGCTGCAGCGTTGACACTGGCAACGCTGCAGAGCCGGACACCATCAGTCGGAGCTGGCGGGCGCCTGCGGACCATCGTTCGCGGGTCGCCTCGTCGGCCGCCTCCCAGGTGGCGATCAGCCGGGCGTAGATCGTCGGCACTGCCATGAACAGGGTCAGCTCTTCCGACGCGAGGCGAGACCAGGTGCCCTCGGCGTCGAAGCCGCCAGGCGCCTCACAACACGCACCCGCGGCCAATGCGCAGAGCGTGACGTTGACGAGTCCGTGCACGTGGTTCAACGGCAGCACCAGCAAGACGCGGTCGCGGTCACTCCACGCCCAGGCCTCCAACAGAGCGTCGACCTGGGCAGCGATGCTGCCGTGTGTGTGAACGACACCTTTGGGTCGTCCCGTCGTACCGCTGGTGTGGATCATCAGCGCCGGCCGTGCCACCGCCGGGCGCACAACCTCGATCGCAGCTGCAAGCGATTCATCCTACATCGCCGAGATCGACGACGCGCAGCCCGGCACGCCCAGCGAGCTGCTCCGCGATCGGACGGTGCCGCGGCGAGGTCACGATCGCACTGGCGTCTGCGTCGCCGACGACGTAGTCGAGTTCGGCCTGCGGATGTGGCGGATGCAACGGAACGACCACGGCACCCGCGTGCCAGCAACCCAACATCGAGACGACGAACTCTCGGCCGGCCTCGGCGAGAACCGCGACTCGGGCATCGCCGAGGTCGCGACGACCATCACGCAACGTCGCGGAAAGACTGCTCGCCGCGGCATCGAGCTGGCTGAACGTCGACATCCCACTCGGATCGACGACGGCAGCACGGTCACCGCCGGCCACCACCCGGTCGGTGATCGGGACCATTCAGGCGACGTTACTCACCCGGCCACCACACCTGCTCGCCGGGAACTAGCATCGTCGACATGACCCCGCCGCACTCCGACGTTGCTGCGTCGACCGCGGACACGGAAGCGAGGATGTACCCCCAGGCCGTCCCGGTGAACATGTACGAGACAGCCGAAGCGCTCGTCGTCGTGGCGCCACTGCCCGCAGTGACAGCCGACGACGTCAGAGTCGAGCTCCGTCGGGGCGATCCGGCCACCCTGCGCTTCTGGGCGCACGTGCGCAGCGCACCGCCGCGCGACTTTCTCGTCCACGAGTGGGAGTACGGCGGTTACGAGCGAGAGCTCGACTTGCCCGCCGGCTTCGGCAGCGCCGTGGAAGCGACCTTCAACAATGGCCAGCTGGCGGTGCGGGTCCTTCGCGGTGAAGCGGTCGAGGTGGCCATCACACCGAGCGTGCAGCGGCCCAGGCAACCCTGAGCCTGAGAACCACGCACTGACGGCGTCTCGTCGACGTCGTCCGCTCAGCGTTCGTCGGCAGTGCGGCGGTGTTCGTGGGCGACGAGTTCGAAGCTCAGCTGGTCCGGGGTCCAGGCCTCGGCGAGGGCTGCCCGCACGACGTCGGCCTGGGAACGAGGGGTCAAACCGTCGACCGGTTGGTCACGATCGAGATTTGTCGGGAACGGATAGCCCTCGGCGGTCGCGGCGATGACGTTGTCGACGGCACCCGGTCGCAATCCGCCGGCGATCCGCTCGAGCAGGATCGGGTAGACAGCGGTGGTCATCGCTCGGCGGTCGACGGTCTCCATCGCCCGCCCGAACGCCGAGGAGATCTGCAGAAGATTGGCCATCCGCGCCACGTCAGCGGTGCGGTTGGTGCCCGCTGCGTGGAAGACGGCGGGGTTGAAGAACACGCCGTCGCCAGGTTCGAGCGGAAGCTGCACGTGATGATCGTGGAAGTACTTGATGAAGTCGTCGCGTCGCCAGGCGAGATAGCCGAGCTCGTACCTCTGGGAGTGGGGCAGGTACATCGTCGGGCCGGACTCGACGGGCATGCAGCAATGGGCGACGGCGCCCTGCAGCGTCAACATCGGTGACAGACGGTGGACGTGTGCCGGGTACTGCGCGGCGACGGCGTCGGACATGAAGCCGAGGTGGTAATCGCGGTGCGGCGCCTGTGCCTGTCCACCCGGATTGACGACGTTGATCTGCGAGGTGATCTGGTAGCCGGGACCGAGCCACGCCGTGGCGACGACGCCGATGGCGTCGCTGGCGTAGTAGTCGACGAACGTCGCAGGGTCGGCGAGGGCGAGCTTCTGCATCGCGTTCCAGACCCGGTCGTTGGCGCCGGGCGCGGCGAAGTGGTCGCCGGCGATCGCGTCAGTGGCGCGTTGCTCGGCGATCATCGCCAGGAACGCAGTGGTCGCCCGGTCGACGACGTCGGGCGCGACCGCGCCGGAGATGACGACAATGCCCGGACCTCGCAGCAGAGCTGTAGCCAGCTCCGCTCGGACGCCGATCGACTCGTCGGGGTCCTCCGTCGCTACCCGAAATGTTTGCGAGTCGTACACCGGTATGCCGAACTCGAATCTGCCCGCCCTCGGATATTCGTCGACGTCGACCGGTGCGTCGACGATGGCGATGAGATCATCGAGCTGACATCGGTCACTGCTGAACCGCTGGTCCGCTGCATCGATCATCGGTTGCGAACGCTACAACCGGTCGGTCGGGGATGGTCCGTGCCCGGCAGGCTCCCTCCCGATTCCGTGGTCGATGTGATGACGTTGGCGTCCGGAAATCAACCAATGAAACGAATCACGCCCAGATTGCCCTGACGAGTTGTCGATTTCGTCGTCGCCATTCGTAGAAGAGGTGTCAGGCCGGCACGGTGCCGGCCGCTTGATGACGAGGGAGAACACGATGAAGAAGATCACCGCAGGCCTGTTCATTTCGCTCGACGGCGTCGTCGAGGACCCGCAGGATTGGCACTTCCCGTACTTCAACGACGAGATGGGTGGGGCCGTCGACGCAACCCTCGGCGCCGCTGACACCGTGCTCTTCGGTCGCAAGACCTACGACAGCTTCGCCGGTGCGTGGCCTGACCGGGAAGCGGCCGGCGGCGAGGACGCCGCCTTCGCCAAGAAACTCGGCGACGCACGCAAGATCGTCGTGTCGAACCAGCAGCTGGAGTTCACCTGGCGCAACTCCGAACAACTCCAGGGTGACCTCGTCGAGGCAGTCACCGCCTTGAAGGACGAGCCAGGCGACTCGAGCATCGGCCTGAGCGGCTCGGTCTCGGTCGTCCGCCAACTGCTGGCGGCCGGGCTGCTCGATGAGCTGCACCTGCTGGTGCACCCGATCGCCGTACGCCGCGGCATGCGCCTGTTCGACCAGGACGAGACCCCGATTCCGCTCACACTGCTGTCCTCCGAGACGTTCACGACGGGTGTGGTGAACCTCGTCTACGGGCCCGCCGAGTCGACAGGCGACGCCACCTACGACGACGCCAAGGTCCACCTGCCACAGCGCGACGAGTAGAACTGATCAGCGAGCTAGCGCCAGGAGGTGCACATGGTCTTGGAGAGCGTCCATGTCAGTACCACGATCGACAGGCCTGCCGACGAGGTCTACGCCTACGCGTCGGATCCAGGAAATCTGCCCAATTGGGCAGCCGGATTGGCGCGCCAGGACGTGCAACTGATCGATGGGGTGTGGGTCACCGAGTCGCCGATGGGTCGGGTGACCATCGAGATGGCTCCGTCGAACCCGTTCGGCGTGCTCGATCACACGGTGACCCTTCCGTCGGGCGAGATCGTCAACAATCCGATGCGGGTCATGCCCAACGCTGATGGGTGCGACGTCGTATTCACCGTCCGCCGACGTCCCGGGATGAGTGCCTCCGAGTTTGCTGCCGATGCCGACGCGGTCGCTGCCGATCTCGCCACGCTTCGTGAGCTGGCGCAGCGCGCCTGAACACGGCGCTACAAGAGGACAATCCCGAGCACCACGGCGAGCACCATCAACGCCACGCCGATGAGAAACAGCCGCAGTGGGTGGCGTTCGCGAGGGTGCTCGATGCCCGGATTCTCGAGATCCATGGTCATCGCGAATGGCTGGCCGTCCGGGTTGATTTCCTTGCCGACGAAACCCTGGAATGCGAGGACGAGGCCGATGAAGAAGAGGGCCATCACCGCGATGACTTCAAAACTCACCGTGTCGCCTCCTCCGCTCGATCCAGACCTGGATCGGGCGTTCTGCGCGACAGTAGTGATCGTCCAAGTAGGCCAGTGACACGCGCAACAACCCGCCGGCGTGGAGGTGACAAAGTGTCGCTGTGGTGAATGGCGCGCCGGGCGGCTTTCGCTCGGTGACTCCACGCATCGTCGTTGACGACGTCGAGGCACAGGCCGAGTTCCTGCGGGCCGTCTTCGACGCTTCCGGCGATGTCCATCCCGGTCGGCCTGCCGAGATCCGCATCGGTGACTCGCTGATCATGGTGAGCTCGGCGGCCGAACGCCAGGCCTTCCCGGCGTTCCTCTACGTCTACGTCGACGACGTCGAGCGCCGGTATCGGCGTGCTCTCGATGCGGGAGCGAGGAGCTTGGAAGCGCCGCTCGACACCCCGTACGGGGATCGGCGGGCGATGGTGCGGGATCGATTCGGCAACGTGTATCAGATCGCCCGTCGCGCCGAGTCCGCCGTGTAGCAACACACGTTCCGAGTCGGCAATCTACTGACCGCGCATCGACTCGGCCTCCAGATCGGACTTCAGACTGGTGAGCAGTTCGACGGCGGATCGTGCGTAGTCGCCGATCCAACGGTCGTGGATCAGCTTGATCGGTAGCACGTCGAGGTGGTTCCAGCGCTCGCGGCCCTTGCGCTGGGCGACGACCAGACCGGCGCGCTCGAGAACGGCCAGATGCTGCATCGTCGTGCACCGATCGAGAGCAGGGAAGTTGGCGCACAGCTCGCCGGTCGTCCGTGGGTGGTCCCGGAGCAGGTCGACGATCTGTCGGCGAGTGCCGCTCGAAAGCGCCTTGAACACCCGATCGAACGTGTCGTCGTCCACCGGGATCTTGCCAGTCATGTTATAAGTCTATAACATAAATGGTTGACGAAAGGAGATGTCATGGCATTGGCGTTCAAAGTTTCCGGACGCATCGCCCGCCCGGTGCACGACGTGTTCGAGGCCGTCGTCGACCCCGACCAACTGTCCAGCTACTTCACGACGAACGGCGCCAAGGGCCGGCTCGAGTCCGGCGCAACCGTGGTCTGGGACTTCGCTGACTTCCCTGGCGCGTTCCCCGTCCACGTCGTCGACGTCGAGCAGGATCGCCGGATCGTGCTTCGCTGGCAGGCTGCCGACGACGCCAACGATCCCTACGAGACGACCGTGACGATGGAGTTCGAGCCGCTCGACGACGGGCGCACCCTCGTCACGATCGCCGAGGAGGGCTGGCGCGAGACCGAAGCCGCACAGCAGGCGTCATACGGCAACTGCGAGGGCTGGACGGGCATGCTGTGCGCGATGAAGACCTGGCTCGAACACGGCATCAATCTGCGCGACGGGTTCTACAAGTAGACCCACCACCGAAATCCGCCGACACGCGCTCCGGTGGAAGCGTCGCTCGGGAACTCCGGTACGCATTTCGTGCCACGGGCGGCACCAACGCGTACCGGAATTGCCACTCGACCCGAGGCGACGTTCTACGCTCGCCCAAATGGGCGCCCAACAGGCGCTGTTCGACGCCTTTCTCCGAGGCGCGAACGAGCTCCACAAGATCGTGTTGGCGTTGTCAGGCGGTCGATTGATGGGGACGACGGGCGGGATGCCGGTGGTCGAGCTCCATACGACCGGGCGCAAGAGCGGACAGCGCCGATCGGTGATGTTGACCGCTCCGGTGTACGAGCGCGATCGGGTCGTGTTGGTCGCCTCCAAGGGCGGCGACGACCGTAATCCGGAGTGGTACCGCAACCTCGTCGCCAATCCCGACGTCGAGCTGAGGGTGCGAGGAGCGACCCGCCCGATGCGGGCGCGGACGGCCACTGGAAACGAGCGCGCTGAGCTCTGGCCGCAGATTGTCAAGACCTATCGCGGGTACGCCGATTACCAGCGCCGAACCGATCGTCAGATCCCCGTCGTCATCCTCGAGCCACGCTGACTGACCGGTCCGCCGGTCTACCGCGGGTGCATCCGGTGCCGGCTTGTCTCACTGGAGCCTGCTCGCACCGCGTAGTTCGGGGAGTACTCGGGTGCACAGCAGGTCCACACCGCGTTGCCAGGTCAGTCCGTGGGGCGTGCCGAACTCGACACGTTCGGCGCCGGCGGCGATGAGCATCGCGGCGTGCTCTGTCACCTGGGCGGGCGTTCCCGAGATGGCAAACGCATCGAGAACGCTGTCGGGAATCAACAGGCCGGCTCCCCGAGCGTCGCCCGCGGTCAACCGTCTGCGCAGGGCCGGTAGGAGGTCGGGAGAAAGGTCGATGGTCGGATCGAACTCGGCGACAACGGCCACGTACTTGGCGACCTCGGTGCGGGCGCGATCGTGGGCGGCCCCGCCGTCATCGTCGACCACGGTGACCGCTCCCATCACGATGCTGGTGTCGTGCGGCTTGCCGCCGCCGAGCTCCGCACCCTCGCTGAGCCACTTGCCCATCACCGGAACCAGGTCCGGATTGGCGCTCCCACCGACTTTGACCTCGTCGGCGACGCGTCGGGCGAGCCCGGCTGTTCGGGGTCCCCAGGTGCCGATCAACACCGGCGGATCGGCGCGGAACGGCGCGTAGTGCAGACCCGTGCCTGAGGCGAGGCGGAACACTTCGCCCTCGAAGCCCGACGTGTCCCCGGCCAGCAGCCGACGAACAACCTCGATCGCTTCGCCCAGGGCGGCGACGGGTGCCCGCTGGGCGACGCCGACCTGGTCGAGCCAGGCGCCCCGTGACAACCCGAGATACGCACGTCCCGAGGAGACGAGATCGAGGGCGGCGATCTGCCCGGCGATCTCGAAGGGCGCCAGGCTGAACGGGTTGAGACACGCCGGCCCGAGCCGGATTCGCTGCGTTGCACCGGCCATCACGGTGAGCGGGACGATCGCCGGTTGGTACATCAAGTCGCTGTACACGCTGATGACGTCGAACCCGGCGTCCTCGGCAGCTCGGGCGATGGCAACGTAGTCGTCGAAGCTCCGGTCGCCCTGGATCCCGAGACCGAATTCGACCATCAGGTCAGATCATCGGTCTGCAGCGTGACTTGACCGATGCGCTCGATGCGCATGACGAGTCGCTCATCAGGGTCCGGGCACATCACCTTGCTGTCACGCTCGAGCCAGTCTCCCCGAGGAAGCTGACGCTGCTTCGCAGGCAGCAGCGGGATGACTGCCTGCAGCGCATAGAGGCAGAAGTGGCGACCGGGCGGCATGTGAATCTCCGACGAATTCCGGACCTCGAAGAAGTCGCCGACCTCCAAGCCGCAGACCGACCGTCCCTCGATCGACTCGACCACGATCCTGAGGTTGTAGACCGACGTCTCGTCGGCAGCGACCCGCGCTTCATCTGCCATGGCTGGCCTCCCGGGATGACGCCGTCGGCATCCTACGCGCCGGACACGTCAGGCCCGCTATACGCACAGTTCGGTTGAGAAGTCGTCGTGACCTCGGCCCGGCTGGCACCGTTGCGACCACGCGCCGGACGTCAGCTGAATCATGCCGTCCCCCTGACGCTCGAATCGAAGGACGTGACGCACGGCTCCCACGGAATCGTCGCCCAGGTGCTCGAGCGTCACGGTCACGGTGGTCTCCGCGGCGTGCGCCGTCGAAGCCCCAGTATTCCATCGTGATCAGTCGCAGATCCGAGATCGGGACCGGACATTGGGGATGCCACGAGATGCCGATCATCTCCCGAGCGCGCACGTGGCCGATCGGCTCGACGACGGCCCCGAACGCCAAGGTGATTCACTCAAAGGCGGCCGGCACCGCGAAGAACGTACAGAGCGTCGGCGGTGACCCATGGGTTTCGGTGCGACTTGGCCACGTTGCCCCACTCGACGTACTCGTTGTAGAGGGCGACGTCACCCGACGCACGGCGCCAGTACCTCCGCTCGGCGGGCCACCCGCGGTCCGGCAACCGCTTGGACTCCAACAGATCGAGGGCGTCAGCGCACCTCGGGTCGGCGATCAGGCCGACGTCGGCCATCGCCTTGAGACCTCCGACGACGTCGTAATGCCAGTACAGCGGGTAGTGCAGCCGGACGAATTCCGGATGGATCAACTCCCCCGTCGATCTGCGGAAGACCAGACGACGCTCGAGGAGTACCTCGGCCGCTCGGCCCGCCGCCTGACGAGCACGTTCGTCGTTCGTGGCGCTGGCATGGGCAGCCAATCCACGCATCGGCAGCACGGTCTCGAAGATCGAGGACATCGACGCCTCGGGTCGCTTGTCACAGTTCCAGCCGCCGTCGGGCCACTGCCAATGGAGGAGCCGCTCGACGAGCGCTTCGGCACGGTCGTGGTCGACCAGCCCGAGCCGGGTGACGCTGAGCAGGGCACTGCCTTGCTGGGACGCGCATCTGCGAGAGCGCCCGTCGATCACCGGCACGCCGCTCCTTCCGTATGCGCCGGCCTTCGTGTGTGTGACGAAGGCTTCGTAGAACGACGCCGACAACCAAGTGTCGAGAACCTCGTTGCACTCTGGTTCCAACGACTCGTCGCCCTCCGGGTAGCCGAGCTCGGCGAGCGCCGCCAGCACCCAGTGCGCGCCCTGCCACTTGGCGTAGGTGGGCGGCCGCGCCTTCCGCAATCTCGACAGCATGGTCTGCACGCGCGGCGATCGACGTATCTCGTCGCGCAGTCGTCTGATGGCGGGTGAATCATTCGGCTCTCCGAGCACCCGGGTCCGCACCATCCAGCGCACGGACGGCTCGTCCGACTGCAGCAACTCGTCGACGACGTTCTCGGCGATCGAAGGAGGTTAGAACCAACTCGCCGCTTGAACAGCCCGGCCCGGGGTCTGGTGACGGCGGCGCCGCCGGAGTGATAGAGACGACTGGTATGTCAGACGATTCAGTGGTCATCGACGCCCGAGCGGGCGACGACATCTCGGCCCTCGCCGGAGCTTGGGAGCTCGACCCGACACATTCGGCCCTCGAGTTCGTCGCCCGTTACGCAATGTTCACGCTGGTGCGCGGCCGCTTCACGTCGTTCTCGGGTGCCGTCGTCATCGATCCCATGCATCCTGAGGCGACCCAGATCACGGTCGACATCGACGCCGCCTCCGTCGACAGTGCGATGCCGGTGCGGGACGCACACGTGCGGGGCGAAGAGTTTCTCGACGCTGAGCGTCATCCGAACATCGCGTTTCGATCCCGCGGGGCCACGTTGCTCGGAGCGGGGCGTTACTCGGTGTCGGGGCAGTTGACGATCCGCGGCATCACCCAACCCGTGCGCCTCGTCGCCGAGCTGTTCGGTCGAGCGCCGGACATGCTCGGCTACCCGAGGCTCGGGTTCAAGGTGGAGGCCAAGCTGCAGCGGGCGCGGTGGAACATCACCTGGAACGCCCCTGTGCTCGGGGGCGGCGTCGTCTTGGCGGACGACGTCGATCTGGAGCTCGACGTGTCACTGGTGCCTGCCGGCACCATTGCCCGAATGCTCAGAGAGACGCCGACCTGACTGACGCGGCGGAACCCTGGGCCCTACACCGCGATCTGGGCGTCGACAGTCTCGAATCCGAGACTGTGGACGCCCAGAAGCTTGAAGACAGTCAGGCCCGCGAGCGCGCTGAACCGGCACCGACGATCGCGGTGACGGTCTTGCGGTCCAGGCCGCTGACCTCCGCGAGCTGGCGCAGTGAGGCTCCGGCGCGGTGCGCGACACGGATCATGTCGTCGCGTACCTGCACCTCCTTGGCAGCCCGTTCGGCGCTCAGACCGACGACCGCCAACGCGGCGCCGACCTCGCCCGTGTCGCCCCCTCGGTACTTCTCCATCGCCGCAACCGCCGATGCGACCTGTGCGTCGGTGTAGTTCATGGCTCCTCCCGAAGAGCGGTGGCGAGCTTGTCCCGGATGGTCATCAGGAGCGGCACTCGCGGGGACACCTCACCTCTGGCCTCAGCGTCGTTGAGATGGGCCAGCGTCATTCCCAGCAGCTCAAGGGCTTCGACTCGTTCGAACTCGACGCGGACCATCGGCCCAATCGTAGCCGGAGGTGGTCCGAGACGGACCACCACCCGCCCGCCACGCCAGTTAGGGCAGGCACCGATGCGCTGGCTCTAGTCGAGTGCGAGCATGGTGTGGTGCGACGCACGCTGTTGATCGTCGACGATCATGCTGGCTTCCGCGAGCTCGCCCGAGCCGTGTTGGAAGCGGAAGGATTCGACGTCGTCGGCGAGGCTGCGGATGGGAAATCGGCGCTCGTGGCAAGCCGCGTGCTGAACCCTGACGTGGTACTCCTGGATGTCACTCTTCCCGACCTGGACGGTTTCACCGTGTGCGACCGGCTCACCCGCGATGGCAAGGGACCGGCGATCGTGATGACTTCGAGCCGGAGCGTCGTGTCGTTTCGCGGTGCGCTCGAGCGCAGCCGGGCGAGGGGCTTCATTGCCAAGGATGACCTGTCGGGGCCGGCGCTCGCCGAGCTGTCCGGCTAGCAATGCACCCATTCCGCTGGGCGATCATTGCTGGCGGATTGGTGCTCGCTGTCGGTGCCGAGTGGACCGCCTACGAAGCCGGCGACATCGAGCTCGTCGTTGCCGACGGCGTCGTCGGGATCGTGCTGATCGTGTGCGGCGTCATCGCGTGGGAACGCCGTGGGTCGAGCCGTACCGGGCAGCTAATGGTCGTGGCCGGAATGGCGTGGTTTGCCGGCACCGTCGCGTCGTTCGCGTTGTTCTGGCATCGGGGTCCGCTCGTCCATCTCCAACTCTCGTATCCGACTGGTCGACTGCATCGACGGCTGCCGATCGCCACCGTCGTCCTCGTCTACATCGACGCAGTGGTTGCACCGATCGCTCGTATGGACGTGATCACTGTCATCCTCGCCTTGCTGGTGGCGTTGACGGCGGTCGATGTGTTCGCCAGGACGTCAGGACCGGCGCGCCGGGCCGGCGTTCCGGCACTGGCCACGGCGCTCGCCTACTCGATGGCGCTGGCGGCCGTGGCGCTGCTGCGGCTCGCCGGCTGGGACGTCGACGAGGCGGCGGTCGTGCTCGCCTACGACGCCGTGGTGGCGACGGTCGTGATCGTGTTGCTCCTCGATCTGCTGTCGGGACGGTGGGCGGCGGCGACGGTGGCAGATCTGGTCATCGGCCTCGGCCAGCGCGGTGGTCTCGGAACGCTGCGCGACCAGCTCGCCCGAGCGCTCGGCGATCCGTCTGTGGTGGTCGGCTACTGGATGAGCGACCAGAGCGGCTACGTGGACGATCGTGGTCGGCCGGTCGAGCTTTCCGGTCTCGAAGCGAACCGGGTCGTCACCACGATCGACGACGGCGCCGACCGCGTCGCCGTCCTGCTGCACGACGCGACCACCGTCGACGATCCACAACTCGTTGCGTCGGTCGCTGCTGCCACCCGCCTGGCTGTGGCGAACGCCCGTATGCAGGCCGCAGGCGCGAGCCCGCGTCGACGAGCTCGCTGCCTCACGACGCCGCATCGTCGAATCAGCCGACGAGCAGCGGAGCTTGCTCGAACAGGAGTTGGCCGGCGGAGCCGACCGTCGGCTAGAGGGCGTGCTGCAGCTGCTCGACGACGCTCGCCACGACCCCGACGACGCTCACGCTGACGCCCTCGCTGCGCTCAGCCGCGAGCTTCGCGGCGCACGAGCCGAACTCCACGAAATCGCCCAGGGCATCCGACCCCCGGCGCTCGGGGGAGGCGGGCTCGCAGCCGCGCTGCCGATGCTCGCCCAGCGAGCACCGGTGCCGGTGGACGTCGCCGTCGACGTCGGACGGCTGCGCCCTGCCGTCGAGTCCGCCGTGTACTTCGTGTGCGCCGAGGCGTTGGCCAACATCGCCAAGCACTCCGGTGCGCGGCGGGCGACCGTGACGGTCACTCGCCGCGACGACGTGGTCGTAGCCAACGTCCTCGATGACGGCGTCGGCGGCGTCGACCCGTCGCGCGGCACGGGCCTGCGCGGACTCGCCGACCGCGTCGAGGCGCTCGGCGGGAGGTTCGTCGTCGGGGACTCGGCGGCCGGCGGCACGACCGTGACCGCCGAGATCCCCAGCGACGAAGCAGTTACGTGATCATGCCGTCATGACTGCCGCGTCCACGGCTTGATGACGAACGGGGTCGGCGCCTCGCCGAGCGAGTCGTCTCGCTCGAACACGAGCGTGTCGCCGTCGAGATGCCAGCGCATCACGAAGTGCTCACCGTTGTCGCGATCGAGGATCAGTACGTCGTCCTCGATGCCGTAGGTGCCTGTTCCCGACCAGACCGCTTCGGAGTTGTGCTGCGTTTCGACGAATCGCCCGTTGTCGAATGTGAACGTGAATTCCCCCCAGTTCTGGTTGCTCAGCTCGCCATCGTCGTAGAGCAGCGGCGAGCTCGCCAGCTCGTCGCGGGTCAGGCTCATCGTCCAGACGCCGTCGATCGGCGAAGCCACCGCGCTCGCCGTCGTGCTCTCACGGTGGTCGGCTCGGCGTCGGCCGGAAG
The DNA here is from genome assembly GCA_963732335.1 of Ilumatobacteraceae bacterium. GTDB lineage: Bacteria > Actinomycetota > Acidimicrobiia > Acidimicrobiales > Ilumatobacteraceae > Desertimonas. The sequence continues at coordinate 516,435 of CAVSZO010000063.1, forward strand.
CGCAGGCTCGCCAGCATCTCATCGAACGACTCGTACTCGATGTTCGCGGTCGTCGGCGCCGCGGATGTCGCGCACCCAGACCAGCAGCGGGCCGGCATCGGTGTCGATCACAGCGATGCGCAGGATGAAGTCAGGCTGCAGGCCGAAGCAGTCGGCGGCGAACATCGTCCTCCTCCTGGCAGCCGAGCGAGCCGTCGAGGCTGCTTGGTGTCGTCGCCGTCATGACCGTCGCCGGCCGGCCGTCGACCGTCGTCTCGACGACGTCCTCGAACGTTGCACCGTGTTCGCTCTGGCCGAGCAGGTAGGCGAGGTAGTCGTCGGGCGGAGCGGTCGGGGACGTGGCACCGGGTAGGTACACGTTGAGGGGAACGAGGAACCGGATGCCACGGTCGACTTCCGAGCCCTCCCAGGTCACGAAGTTGGGCAGCTCGGCAGCGGGCTCGGGTGTCACCCACTCTGGCGGCGTGACCTCGAACGGGGCAACGAATGACGTGCTGACATAGGTCGCCGGGGATTCGTCGGTGGCTTCCGACTCCGCCGGCGACTCCAACGTGAACGGCGCGGTCTCGAAGAGAAGCGTCTGGGCGATCAGCTCGCCGACCCCGCCCCGCTCGACGCACTGGTCGTCGACCATGTCGATTGTGAGCTGGTCGCCGTCGAAGCGGTAGGTGTAGGTGATCGCTCCGCATGGGTCGGTGGCGACCACCGTGTCGCCGTCGACGACCTCGTACGTGCCGCGCCACCCGACGTCCTCAGCGCCGCCATCGATACGCGTACAGCTGCGTCCAGCCGCCGTCGGCGAGCCTCAACCCGAGCACGGCGGTCTGCTCGAGACCGTCGCCATCGAGGAAGGCGTTGACGTCCTCCTCGGCGAAGCCGGCCTCGATCGCTGTCGTCGACCAGCTGATCGCGGGTCAACTCGGGCGTCCGGTAGACGCCCTCGGGAAGTCCTGGGTCGGATCCGTCAGGCACCGTCGTCTCGGCGGCCGGCGATGCCACCGGCGCCGAAGCCGGCCGCCACCGGAAGGGCGAGGCCACAGCCGCCGCCGAAACCGCGATGTCTCTTCACGTTGCGCATGGGGCGCACCTCCTCTTGCTAGGTGCACGCGATGCTGCGCCAAGGGTCGAGACTCCGGACATCGGGGCGGATACCCGAATCGGCGAACGCCGAGCTTGGTGCGCGCACCACAGGCGCCGCAGCCGACTTGGTGCGTGCACCTACTCGATGCGCTGCCAGACGTCGGCGACCAGGCCGGTCCACGCCAACGGCACCGCCGGGATCCGCTCCAGCGTCAACGTGTCGCGGTAGAGGCTCCACCGGACCCGGAAGACGACGCCGCCTTGGTCGGCGTCGTGCGTCAGCGTCAACTCATCGCCATCGACGACATAGGTGCCGGTGTCGGTCGTTCGCCCGCTGCTCGATTCGACAAATGAGAACTCACCGCCGTCGAGAACGAGCTGCCAATTCCCCCAGCTGATCGGGTCAGCAATCTCGTCGTCGCTGGCACCTGCGGCGGCGAGCTCGTCGCGGGTCAGCGAGATCTCCCACGTCCCGTCGATCGACGTGGCCGGACCGCTTCGCCGGTGAAGCCCTCGATCGCCTCGGCGGGAGGCGGGCAGCGCGTTCCGAACACGGCAGCAGACGGATGCCTCGTCGGTGAGTCGCCACGGCTTGACCATGAAGTTGGTCGGCGAGATCTTCCCCGGGACTGCCGTCAAGCGTGAGCGTGTCGCGATAGCGGCTCCACTCGAACACGAAGAACTCACCAGGCTTGTTGGCCGCATTGTTCGGGGCGATCCCGCCACCGTCGAGCACCGACCACTCGACTCGGTCACCGTCGACGGAGTACGTCCCGTAGGCCCCAGGTGCACGCGTCGTCAGCTTCCTGGGCGAAGGCGAACGACCACGGTCGAAGACGTAGACCCAGGCCCCATAGTTCTCGGCAATGGGTTCGGGATCACCGGCGGCGACCAGCTCCTCGGCCGTGGTGGTGACGCGCCACACGCCGTCGATCGGCGTCGGCGTCGCCACCAACTCGCTCGCGTCCTGCCGGGCAGATGAGCGATTCGGGTGGAGCGTTCGCCTCCTCCTCGACCGCGCGGATCTGCTCGAGGAACGCGCGGGTGACGCTGTCCTCCTCGAGTTCGTCGTAGACGGGGGCGACGACCTCGAGCAGCGCCGCGCGATCGGCAGTCGGTGGCCTCCACGACGGCGATGTCGACTGAGCACAGACCGGCACCGCCTTCGGCCTCATCGACGCGGGTCGCCTCGGACGCCGGAGCGATCGACGCCTCAGCGGCGCCGCGGAGGATCGCCTGCTGTTCATCCGTCAGGTCGCCGATAGCGATCGGAGTCGATGAAGATCACGAGCGGCCGCGGCCAGAGGTTGAGGTTGGCGGTCACGTGGGTGGCACGTTCGTAGTAGCGGTTGCCGTAGATCGCGGAGAGCTGGTACTCGAGCCCGTCCAACCCGTCGAGCGATGTCTCCGCCGGCACCATCTGCGGCGTCGCGCCAAGGGTGCGAAGGGTTCGCTCGGCGAGGTCGCCACCAGAGTCACCGACCACGGTGCCCTCGAAGTCGGAGGGGCCGGTGAACGCGATGGCCGACGCCCATCATCTGGCGCAACGGGCCCGGGAAGCACCCCGATGCCTGTCAGGTCCAACACGTCCAATCCCTCGAGCATCCGCGCCGGGATCCCCGCGGCGAACACCTCATCCTGCAGCTCGTAGCTGTCGACGAGGAACGGGGCAACCAAGGCCCGAAGGCTCGTCACGCCGACGGAGTCGAAGGCCCGCGCCCCGACCCAAGCCATGTCGACCTGGCCGTCCTGCACGTCGGCGATGAGGCCGATCTCCTGGTCTGGCTCACCTTCCCGCCAATCGCCCACGTAGTCGAGCCGCAACGTCCCACCGGCCCGCCGCTCGACCTCGTCGAGGTAGACCCTGATCTGCGACGGCAAGCCGCCGTTGTTGCTGGCGAACGTGAGCACGACAGGTCCGCCTCCTCGCTGCCGGCCGCCTTCTCGACGCTGCCTCCGCAGGCGCCGAGCACGATCGCCAGCGTCACGACGCATCCGGCGGCGATCGCGACAGATCGGCGCCGTTCCTGATGACCCGCCGGACGTGGAACGATGATCGGCAGATGATCGCGGCAGTGGCGGTGTCGGCGGGCGGAATATCCGTCGGGCTCGGCACGCTGGCGCTCGTCCGTCACAATCCTGGCGGCTCGCTCGCCGGGTCGTCGACCGCCGGCGCGGCGGCGCTGCTCGCGGCCGGCTGGTTGGCGATCGCGGTCGGCCTCGTCATGCGCCGGCGGAGACCCGGCAACCGTGTCGGAGTTCTGCTGATCGCCGCCGGCTTCGCTTGGTTCGTAACCGAGTGGAACAACCCAGGCACCGGCTCGTCACTCGTGTTCACCATCGGCCTGCTGGGATACGCGGCGTGCCCGCCGCTCGTCGCCCACGCCGTCCTGTCCTACCCGGGTGGACACCTCAGCTCGCGTTTCGAGGCCGTGGCCGTAGTGGCGGCCTACGCCGGTTCGCTCGCGGTGCTCGGATTCGGCCCAGCCCTTGTGTTCGAACCGGCCGATCAGGGCTGCGCGCAATGCGCCACCAACCTCGTCGCGATCGCCAGCAACGCCGAGCTCGTCGAGGCGTTGACCCGCGCCGGGGTGTGGCTCGGCGTGGCGTGGGCGATCGCCCTCACCCTGCTCGCAGGCTGGCGGGCCGTCACGTCCACACCCGCTGCGCGACGGATTCGGATGCCGGTCCTCGTGCCGGCGGTGGCCTACCTTGGTGCCGTCGCGGTCACCTATGTCAATGCCATCGACCGCGGCTTCCTGTCCAATGACGAGCTCGACCGACAGCTGTGGTTCGTGCAGGCGGTCGGGTTGATCGCCGTCGCCCTCGGGCTGGTGGTCGAGTGGATCAGGACTCGCCGCGCCCGCTCCGCCATCGCCGGAATGGTCGTCGAGCTGGCCGAAGCGCCGCCGCCCGGGGGGCTCCGCGACTCCCTCGCCCGCGGCCTGGGAGATCCTGCGCTGGAGGTCGCCTATCCGATCCTCGGCGGCCGCTACGTCGATTCTCGCGGATTGCCGATCTCGGTCGAGGCAGCCTCCGGCCGTGCCACGACGGCCCTCGTGAGCGACGACGACACGATCGCGGTGGTCATCCACCGCAGCGACCTGCTCGGCGACCGCCGCCTCGTCGAGGAGGCTGTGTCGGCTGCCCGGCTGGCGTTCGAGAACGAGCGACTGCGCGCTGAGGCAAGTGCCCAGCTGGCCGAGCTCCGCAACTCGCGAGAGCGGCTCGTCGCCACATCGGACTCCGAGCGCCGACGACTCGAGCGCGACCTCCACGACGGCGCCCAGCAACGGCTCGTCGGGCTCACGATGGCGACCCGCCTGATGCGCACCCACCTCACACAGGAGGGGAGCACGGCGCTCGCCGAGACGGATCGCCGCCGCGGAGGCGGAGCTGCGTCTGGCAGTCGACGACGTGCGACGACTGGCATCGGGGCTGCACCCCGCCGTTCTGACGGACTACGGGCTCGCCGCCGCCGTCAGGGCGCTGGCCGAGACGGCAACGGTTCCGGTGCGGCTGGTGACTGCCCCCGACGAGCGGTTCTCGCCAGCGACCGAGACGACCGCCTTTCTCCTCGTCGCCGAGGCCGCCAAGATGGGCCCTGTGTCGGTCACGATCGTCCGCCACGACGACCGCCTCGTCGTCGAGATTGACGCCGCCGGACAGCCACCGCGGCTCGTCGATCTCGAGGATCGCGTCGGCGTCCTCGACGGGACGTTGACCTTCGAGTCGACCGAATCAGGGAGCCGAGTCCGGGCGGTGATCCCGTGCGCGTAGTCGTCGCCGACGACTCGATGCTCGTGCGCGAGGGGCTGGCCCGGCTATTGGCCGAGGCTGGCTGCGAGATCGTCGGCACCGCCGGCGACGCAGCAGAGTTACTCCGCCAGGTCGGGGACGCCAGTCCGGACGTCGCCATCGTCGATATCAAGATGCCACCGACGTTCACCGACGAAGGCATCGCCGCCGCAGGCGAGATCCGGCGCCGCCATCCCCACGTCGGCGTGCTCGTGCTGTCCCAGCACCTCGAGTCCGAGTACGCCATGCGCCTGCTCGCCGAGGTACCCGAGCGCGCCGGCTACCTCCTCAAGGAGCGTCTCGTCGACGTCGCCGTCCTCGTTGACGCTTTGCGACGCATCGTCGAAGGCGAATGCGTCGTCGACCCGACGATCGTGTCACGGCTCGTTCATCGACCACGCGACCCGTCCCCCCTTGATGAGCTGACGGATCGCGAGCGCGAAGTGCTCGGACTGATCGCCGAAGGTCGATCGAATCAGGCAATCGCCCAGCAGCTGTTCGTCAACCACAAGACGGTCGAGGCACACGTGCGCCAGATCCTCCTCAAGCTCGGCCTCGTCGAGTCGCCCGACGACCACCGCCGCGTACTCGCTGTGCTGACGTACCTGCGCTCTACGCCGTAGCAAGCCGCAATGCCAGGAGTTCGGTTGCTGCCATCGGAGCGCGGCAAGTCGGTGAGCGGGGTGTACGTCTACGCTCCGGTGATGTCCGCTGGACTCAGGTCGGGTGGGCCCGGCCGCTGCGGCGAGCGGGGCGTCCGTGGTTCTGCTCACGCTGGCCTCCGCGCAGTTCTTGATGACCCTCGACACGTCCGTGATGAACGTGTCGATCGCGACCGTCGCCAAGGACGTCGGAACGACCGTGACTGGTATCCAGACGGCAATCACCATGTACACGCTGGTCATGGCTGCGTTCATGATCACGGGTGGCAAGATCGGCCAGATCATCGGCCGCAAACGCGTGTTCGCGATCGGCTCGGTGATCTACGGCTGCGGGTCGCTCACGACCGCGCTCTCCCCGAGTCTGCCGGTGCTGTTGCTGGGCTGGTCCGTGCTCGAAGGGCTCGGCGCGGTACTCATCCTTCCTGCCATCGTCGCGCTCGTCGCAACCAACTTCGCGCGCGATGCGCGGCCGCGCGCCTATGGGTTGGTGGCGTCGGCCGGTGCCATCGCGGTGGCCGCCGGCCCGCTCATTGGCGGGCTGTTCACGACCTACGCGTCGTGGCGCTGGGTGTTCGCAGGTGAGGTCCTGATCGTCATCGTCATACTGATGCTGACGCGGCGAGTTGCCGACACACCAGCCGACCGCGACGTGAAGCTCGATCTCGTCGGCACCGCCCTGTCGGCGGCCGGCCTCGGTCTCTTCGTTTACGGCGTGTTGCGCTCGGGTTCGTGGGGGTTCGTCCAGCCGAAGCCCAACGCGCCGGAATGGCTTGGGCTGTCGCCGGTGATCTGGCTGATGTCCGCCGGCGCGCTCGTGTTGCTGCTGTTCTTGAGCTGGGAGGACCACCTCATCGCGCGGGGCGAAGAACCGCTCATCAATCTCCCCCGCCTGCGCAACCCCGTCCTGCGCGGTGGGCTCATCGCCTTCATGTTCCAGTACATGCTGCAGGCCGGCCTGTTCTTCGTCGTCCCCCTGTACCTATCGGTGGCCCTAGGTCTGTCCGCCATCGCCACCGGCGTGCGGCTCTTGCCCTTGTCGCTCACCCTGCTGCTCGCCGCAGTCGGTGTGCCACGGCTGTTCCCAAACGCCTCTCCCCGGTTCGTCGTTCGCGTCGGCTTCCTCGCCCTGTTCGCCGGCATCGCCGTGATGGTCGCACTGCTCGACATCAGCGCTGGGCCCGAGATCGTCACCTGGCCGATGTTGCTCGCCGGTTTGGGTGTCGGTGCGCTCGCCTCGCAGCTCGGCGCGGTCACCGTGTCGTCAGTGCCCGACGAGCGCAGCGGCGAAGTCGGCGGCCTGCAGAACACGGTAACGAACCTCGGCGCGTCGATCGGCACCGCGCTGGCCGGCGCGGTGCTGATCTCGGCGCTCACGTCGTCGTTCTTCACCCACATCGCAGACAACCCCGACGTCCCTGATCGGATCGTGTCGGAAGCCGAGGTGAAGTTGACCAGCGGCGTGCCGTTCGTCTCCGACCAGGACCTCGAGGCCGCGCTCGACGAGGCGCCTGTCCGCCCCGCCGTCGCCGATGCCATCGTCGACGAGAACGCCGATGCCCGCATCAACGGTCTGCGCGCGGCGTTGGCCGTGCTCGGCTTGTTCTCGATCCTCGCGTTCATCGCAGCACGCCGGCTCCCGCCGGTGCAACCGAACGACCCACGATTCGCCGAATCGCTCGTCACGACCGACTGAGCGAGGTCATATATTCGGGTCCCGAACTCTTTGGTTGCGGTGATGACGTTGGTGGCCGGTGATCGACCAATGAGACGGAGGTAGCGGTATGCGCCTCGGACTGGGCATCGGAGCGATCCCGCCCGAGTACGACTTGATGGGAGTCGGTCACGTCTACAAGGAACGCGGCGCCCGCGTGATCGAGCAGATCGAGGTGCTCCGGCTGCTGTGGACCGATCCGGAGGCATCCTTCGAGGGCGAGTGGCACAGCTTCAAGGGGTGCGGGCTCAACCCGCTGCCGAAGCGGCCGATCCCGATCTGGATGGGCATGAACTGGGACCCGCCGCCGCAGGTCTTCGAGCGGATCGGGCGCTACGCCGACGGCGTACTGCCGCCCTGGGTGCCGGGTGAGAAGGCGTACGAGGTGCGCGAGCGGATCTACGAGGCGGCCCGGGAGGCGGGACGCGACCCGTCCAGCCTCGGCTTCGAGCCGAGGATCAACCTTCGCACGGGCAGTGGCGAGGGCCCGGCCCATGCGCCTCGCAAGACCGACGACGAGCTCGGCGCGGACATCCGCGGTTGGCAGGAGTTCGGTGCGGAGTACGTGGAGTTCAAGACGCGCCAGTGCGGATTGAAGAACCTCGACGAGCACATCGAGGCCATGGCCGAGTTCATGGAGATCGCGAAATCGGTCCTGAAGTAGGACGACGGATGATGGCCGTCGTCGGTGCGGACTGCACAGTGACTGTCCCAGTCCAGCGCTGGTCCCGAACTCTTTGGTCGCGGTGATGACGTTGGTGGCCGGTGATCGACCAACGAGACGTGTGGAGGCGACGCCGGGAATCGAACCCGGGTAGAGGGCTTTGCAGGCCCTTGCCTGAACCACTCGGCCACGTCGCCAGGCGGCGGCTGGTGCCGCCGGACCTTGGGCACGATAGCGGCGGGGAGTCTGATGAAGTGCCGCGGAGTCCGAGGAATCGCATACCGACGTGTGGCACGTATCAGCGGCACCGCAACTGAATCTCGTTTGCAGGGCAAACGGGAGGGGCTGACATGCCGACACAGCCTGGAACAGCGGAGCGCGCAGCCGCAGGGTGGTACCCCGACCCGCTCGGACCGCCCGGCCAACTGCGCTGGTGGGACGGTCAGGCCTGGTCCTCCAGCGTGCGGTCGCCTGTCGCCCCAAACCAGCGGAGCGCCACACCGAAGCCCGAACGGCCACCCAGGCGCAAGCGCCGGGTGATCGGTTGGGCGGCCATCGGCGCCTTCGCCTTGGGCGTGAGTGGCGTGGTCATCGCCGTCAAGCGCGGGCAGGACGTGTGCGAGGTGAGCGCCACCGGGATCAAGTTCTGCGCCTCGGACGACGAATCCAGGCAGGAGATCGAGCAGGGGCAGCCGGCAATCGAGGAGCAGGCCAGCGAACTGCAGAGCCAAGCACAAGAGCAGGCCACCTTCGAGACAGCTCCCGGGACCGCCGACCTCAGCGGCACGTGGCAGCGGTGACAACGGGTTCACCTACGTCATCGAGCAGTTCGGAGACGAGGCCGTGATCAGCGAGATCGGCTTCGGCGGGATGACCACATCGGTCGGCGGAGGCGTCGTCGACGGATCGCTCTTCACGTTCGACTTCCAGGCCATCGACGGCAGCTTCGGGACAGGGTCACTCCAGCTCGACGGCGACACCTTGACCGGATCCTTCGACAACGCCGTCAGCGGGCTCTCGACACCCGCCGTGCTGCGGCGCTAGCGACGGAGCAGCGTTGCCGCGAGGTCGATCCCGGCCGTCACCGCCCCGCGGGTGCCCTCCCCACGGATCGTCGCCGCCAGGTACCCCGCGGCGAACGCGTCCCCGGCCCCGGTCGAGTCGGCGACGCCCGCCAATGGCGGAACGTCAACCTCCCAGTCCCCACGCGAACCACGAACCCGGACGGGACGCGGGCCGTCCTTGACGATCACCACCGGGAGTCCGCGCTCCGGCAGCAGGCGGGACTCGGGCGCATTGGCGAACACCACGTCGGGCGCCAGGTCGTCGAGCAGTTCGTGGTAGCGCTGAACGCCGTACTGGTCGACGACCGACACCGATGAGACGTCAACGCTCAGACGGCCACCGCTGCGACGCAACTCGACGATCAACTGCCGGGTCGCAGCTCCGATCGGCTCGCTCAGCAGCGAGTACGACGGCACGTGCAACCACGTCACCCCGTCGAGCCACGCCGGATCGACATCGATCAGCTCGGTCGCAGCGGCCCGGTCGGGCAGCATCGTCCGCTCGCCGTCTGGGCCGACGAGCACCACGACGGAACCGGTGCGTCCGCGGCGCTGCACCCGTACGTCGACCCCGCCGGCGTTGAGGTCACTCACGAGGCGGTCCCCGAGCTCGTCGCCACCGACGCAGCCGATGAAGCGGACCGCTGCGCCGGTCATCGCGGCACACCCAGCGACGTTTGCGGCGCTGCCGCCGCGGCGTCGCTCGATCCGTGCCGGCGTGTCCGTGCCCGGCCGGGGCGCCGTGGCGATGCGCACGACGATGTCCTCGAGCAAGTCCCCGACGACCGCCAGCACGGCGGAGAACCTACGCGGCTACCCGCCGATGAACTGCACCTCGGCGACGGGCACCATGTCGCGTGGCGCTTCACCGCCCGGTGGATAGGTGGCGAGGATCTCCAGCGTCGCCGATCGTCGTCGTGACGTCCACCGGAATCGACTGCAGGTCGCGCGAGTCGGCGAGGTCCTGGGTCACCGTCGACCCGTCGGAGAACGTCCAGCGGACCTGCCGCACGCGGTGGTTCTGGGGGAAGCGGTCGACGCCGGTCAACGGGTCGACCTTGACGTAGCCGCCGATCAATCCGACCGACGTGAGGTGGGTCGTCGCGTCGAACGTGAACGTCAGCCGCTGACCGCGTCGCCGGCGCCTCACACCGCCACGCCGTCGCCGGGTTGTGGTCGAGGACGTTGCCGGGCGCGAACACGATCGGCGTCCCGTCGGCCTCCTCGGAGTCCGGCGCCTGGCAGGACGCCGACGGTCTCGCGGGGGACGACGGCCTCCGGCGGGCGCGGCGAACGTCGTCGTCGGCTGCGCCGGCTGCGTCGGCGCCGGTGGCGTCGGTGCCGGCGTGCGGCCGTTGGCGCCGGCGCGTCGTGGCCGGCGGTGCGGCCGTGGCGGCCGGCGGCGCGGACGGCTGCGGTGCCGGCGTCGTCTGCGGGGTCGGCACGCGAACCGCCCTGGGGCACGTTGAGTTGTTGGCCGGGGACGATCAGCGAGTTCTCGTTGAGCCCGTTCGCCGACAGCAGATCCGGCAGCCGCGACGCCGAGCTTGCGCGAGATCCCGAAGAGCGTGTCGCCCTGGACGACCGTGTACCGCTCGCCGGTGGTCGGAACCGGTGACGTCGGAATGCGTCGGCTGCGTCGGCGGCGCCGTCTGGGCCTGCGTCGGCGGCGCCGTCTGGGCCTGGGTCGGCGGCGGCGGGTTCGTCGGTGGCGGCCACGGTCGTCGGCGCCGTGCTCGGCACGAACACCGTGGTGGTCGGCGCTGTCGACGTCGGTGGTGCTGCTCGCCGTCCCGATCGGCACCTCTGGCGGATTGTCGTAGCTGCGCTCGCCACCACACGCCGCGACCGTGATGGCGAGAACGGCGCCAAGTTACCGCCGTGGCCGTCCGTCCGTTCACGCGCCGCATCGACAGATACATTCATCCCGGGATCACGAGCCTACGCGACCCGTCGTCGAACATCCTGGTCAGGACGTCGCGATCGCGCGAGCGCCCGCTACCCGACGGTGTGCACGGTGATCGACCCGTTGTCGGTCTCCAGGCGGAGCTTGTGCGGCGACTCGGGATTGTCGAACACGTCGATGTCATCGGCAGAGCCGTTGGACGTGTCAGCCGTCGACGTCGTAGCCGCCCTCGATCTCGGGCAACGACGATCTCGATGCTGCCGTTGTCGCCATTGGCGTTGACCGCGATCGGGCGGCTCGGTGAACGCCAGCTCGATACGGCCGTTGTCGGTGTCGACGTCGACGACGGCGGCTCGACAGGCCGGTGCCGACGACGCGGCCGTTGTCGCCGTCGACGTCGATCGCGCCGGACACGTCGGCGAGTTCGACCGCGCCGTTGTCGGAGTCGATCACGACGTCGCCGTCGATGTTGCTGCACCTCGACGCGGTCGTTGTCAGCGTTGACCTCGACGTCGAGGCCACGCGGCACCTCGATGCGGTACGTCACGCGGCACCACATCGAGCCGATCAGCGGGCACGACCCGTGCAGTTCGAGCGTCGAGCCGACGACCTCGTGACTGAACCCGGTATCGCGCAGTCCCTCCGAGACCTCCGCTTCGACGCTGATCTCGTCGGTGGCGGTCCCGACGATGGTGATCGACCCGGTGTCGTTGTCGACGAGCAGGCGGGTGAGCTGCTCCGCCGGCACGGTGAATCGCTCGGTGCGCTCTTCGTGGGCGATCAGCTCGACGACGTTGAACGTGCCCCACCAGAACCCGCCGATCAGCAGCAACGATCCGAAGATCACCCACAGGGCTCGGCCGCGAACCGGTCGCGGAAGATCGCTGCGGTCGACGCCCGGTTCGATCGGGGCCGGCGGCCGCTCGTCGGTCGCCGTGTTCATGCGTCAACTCCTCACCCATTGCAGGACCGCCAGCACTCGGCGGTGGTCGTCTTCGTCCGGCGGCAGGTCGAGCTTCGTGAGGATGCTGCTCGACGTGCTTCTCGACCGCCTTGTCGGTCACCACGAGGGCCCGTGGCGATCGCCGGGTTGCTGCGCCCCTCGGCCATCAGCGCCAAGACCTCGCGCTCACGCGGCGTCAGCCGCTCGAGCGGATCGCGACGGCGCGACCGGGCGAGCAGTTGCGACACCACTTCGGGGTCGAGAGCGGTCCCGCCGGCACCGACTCGGCGGGCCGCGTCGAGGAACTCGGCGACGTCGGCGACGCGGTCCTTGAGCAGGTAGCCAATTCCCTCCGTCGCCTCGGCGAGCAGTTCGGTGGCGTAGCGCTCCTCGACGTACTGCGACAGCACGAGGATGCCGATCGCCGGCCAGCGCTTGCGGATGGCGATCGCCGCCCGCAGCCCGTCGTCGGTGTGCGTCGGCGGCATCCGCACGTCGACGATGCACAGGTCCGGCTGATGTCGCTCGACGGCGACGAGCAGCTCGTCGGCGTCGCCGACGGTGGCCACGACGTCTTCGCCGGCGTCGGCGAGGATGCGCGTCAACCCGGCCCGCAGGAGCACGGAGTCCTCGGCGATCACGATGCGCATGGCAGTTCCACCGAGATCGTCGTCGGCCCGCCGGCCGGGCTGATCACGTACATCGAGCCGCCGAGCCCGGCGACGCGGTCGCGCAGACCCTGCAGGCCGGATCCGGCGGCGGGATCGGCGCCGCCCTGCCCGTTGTCACGAACCTCGACGACAAGCCGTTCGCCGGCGCGGGCGATCGAGACGTGGGCGCGAGTGGCGTTGGCGTGCTTGGCGACGTTGGTCAGCGCCTCGTTGACCACGAAGTAGGCGGCGCTCTCGACCGCTGCCGGCGGCCGTTCGGCGATCTGCACGTCGAGCGTCACGGGCACCGGCGAGCGGGCCACGACCGCCGACAGGGCAGCGTCGAGGCCGCGGTCCTCGAGGATCACCGGGTGGATGCCGCGGACGAGATCGCGGATCTCCTTGAGCGCCGACTTCGCCTCCTCGTGGGCGTCGGCGAGCATCCTCCTGCCCTCCTCGGGATCGGCGTCGATCTTCTCCCTGCGCCGCGCCGAGGCCGGCGGCGAGGGCGACGAGGCGTTGCTGGGCGCCGTCGTGAAGGTCGCGCTCGATGCGCCGCCGTTCGGCCTCGGCGCTGTCGACGGCGGCGGTGCGGCTCGTCTCCAGGCGCTGCACCTGGGCGGCGTGGGCGGCGTCGGCGGTCGGCCCGAGCAGGGCGCGGGCGAGGGCCGACGCTCACCCGCGCCACGCCGATCGTCACCCACGGGGCGACGAGGACGAGGCCGGCAAGTCCGACCAGACTCGCAGCGCAGGGCGCCGGCACCCTGGGTGATCTCGAAGAAGTAGAACTTCGCCGAGTCCCCGGGCAGCGAGTCGACGTACAGCGGGAGCAGCAGCATCGCCAGCGAACCACACCACGCCGCCATCGTGAAGGCGTAGCCCAGCGCGGCGACCGGCAGGTGGGCGAGGTGGTAGGCGATCTCCCGCCAGCGCGGCTTCGACCTCACCCGCTCCTTGAGCCGCCCCCACCACCCGCGACGCCGTGAGCGGCGGCACCGGGTCGTTGATCCGCACCCCGGCAAGGGCGGCGGTGCGGCCACGCTCGAAGCGGCCGAAGCCGCGGGAGAGGACGAACGTCAGCCAGGCGAACGGAAGGGCGATGACGAACGTGATCAACAGACCGACGACTGATGGACAGCATGGCGATGATCAGGCTGAAGGTCACCGCGGCGACCGGCAGAGCCGTCACGTTGAAGCACGCCGCCAGCCACAGCCGCAGCGGATGCCGCCACGGGCGCAGCGGGTTGAGGGAGGAGTCGTTCATCTACGGTGTCATTCTCGCTAGTCGGCGGCGATGGCGGTGAGGATGTCGGTCTTGGCGGCGCGGCGGGCGGGCCGCAGGGCGGCGACGACGCCGGCGGCGGCGGCGAGGCCGAGGATGACGGCCAGCGGGACGACGGGAAGGGCGAACACGCCGAAGCCTTCCTGGGCCTCGAGCGCCCGGACGATCCCCCACCCGAGGAACGCACCGAGGCCGATGCCGCCGATCGTGCCGAACACGGCGATGATCACCGACTCCCAACGCACGGTCGAGCGCAACTGTGCCCGATCCTGGCCGACGGCCCGCGGCCAGGCCGAGCTCACGGCGGCGCTCGTGGATCGACAGCGACAGCGTGTTGGCGATGCCCATCAGGGCGATGATCACGGCGACGCCGAGCATGCCGTAGACGAAGTACAGCACCGTGTCGATCTCCTCGCCGACGGTGTCGAGGTACTCGTCGCGGTCCATCGGCGTCGGGGGCGCCGAACTGCGCGGTGACGGCGGCGACGTCGGCCTTGGCGGCGTCGACGTCGACGCCGTCGGCGGCGTCGACGAGGACGACGGTGACGTTGTCCTGGGCGACGTGGGCCGCCAGCGCCTCGGTGGAGACGATCACGTCACCGAACGTCATCCGATCGTGGTACACCGCGCGTGACACGATGGTCCGTCGTCGCGCCGTCGACCCATGTCATCGGCACGGTCGAGCCGACGGCGAGGCCGATGTCGTCGGCGAACTCCTCGCTGATCGCCACGTCGTTGTCGGCGAAGCCGTCGAGCGATCCCGACGACACGCCGACGTCGAACACTGCGGACAGAGCCGGTGACGTCGGTCGCGGCGACCTCGACGGTGTCCCCGTCGATGACGGCCGGACCGTAGGCGGTTCCGACCGCCGAGTCGACACCAGGCAGCTCGGCGATGGCCGGGGCCAGCTCGGGGCTGAGCAGCGATCCGCTGAAGCCTTCCGGCAGGACGATCAGGTCGCCGGCGAAGTCGTCGTCGACGGTCTCGTCGATCGACGCCTTGATCGACGCGCCGAACGTCGTGAACAGGCCGACGACGGCGGTGCCGACCATCAGCGCCGAGGCGCTGGCGGCGGTGCGGCGCGGATTGCGCATGGCGTTGCGGCGGGCGAGGCGGCCGGTGACGCCGCGGAGGGCCGCCGGACCAGCACCGATCACGGCAGCAGCAGGGCGGGCGACGACCGGACCGAGCACCACCGCCCCGACGAGCAGGCCGAGCGACCCGAGCCCGGCGCGGGCGAGGGCGGACTCCGGGGTCGACGTGGCGGTGACCAGGGCGGCGGCGCCGGCGCCGGCAACGAGCACGCCGACCACGGCGCGCCACACGGAGGTCGCCGGAGCGGTCGACGGCGACGTCACGCAGGGCCGCCAGCGGGGCGACGCGGGACGCCTTGATGGCGGGCCCGACGCTGGCGACGAGCGTCGTGCCGATGCCGATGATCGCGCTGGCGACGATCGCGCCGGCGCTGATCACGAGGTCGGCGTCGGGCATCTCGAGGCCGGACTCCATGACCGACTGGAGGACGCTGGCGATGCCGATGCCGGCGGCGAAGCCGATGGCCGTCGCCAGCACGCCGATGGCCAGCGCCTCGGCGGCAACGGTCAGGACGACCTGGCGGCGCGACGCGCCGACGGCCCGCATCAGTGCGGACTCTCGGGTGCGTTGGGCGACGAGGATCGAGAACGTGTTGTGGATGCTGAAGGCGGCGACGACGATGGCGATGCCGGCGAACGCCAGCAGCAGCGTCTGGAAGAAGCCGAGGAAGTCGCTCTCGACGTCGCGCTGCTGCTCGGCGCGTGAGCTCGGCGCCGGTGATCGCCTCGATGCCATCGGGCAGCGTGGCGGCGATCCGCGAGTCGAGCTCCTCGGCGCTGACGCCATCGCACCGCCGCACGAGCACACCGGTGATCGAGTCGGCACTCGCCGGCGAGCAGTTGCTGCGCAGTGTCGGTGTCGAAGGCGATGTAGGTGACGCCGCCGACCTGTTCGGTCTCGCCGTAGGTCGCCAGACCGACGACGGTCACGGAGACCGGCTCCGGCGTGAGCACGGTGGTCTCGTCGCCGATGGACAGGTCCGCCCGCTCGGCGGTTGCCTGGTCGATCACGACCTCGCCGCTCGCCTGCCGGGGCGCGTCCGTCGGTGAGCGTCAGCCAGCTGAGCTCGGGGTCGGCGATCCAGTTGGCGGCGATGGTGGGGGGTCCGTTGCCGCCAACCGGGTCGCCGTCGGCGCCGATCAGCTGGGCCGTGCCGCGGACCTCGGCGACCGCCGACGCGACGCCGTCGACGGCCGGCCACGTCGGCGACGATCGACTCGTCGATCAGACCACGCATGCGGCTCTCTTCGCTGCCGATGCGTGTTTCGTTGCGAACGACGACGTCGGTGCCGTCGTTGGCCGCCGTGAACGTGTCACGGAAGCCGGCCTTGGTGGTGGCGCCGAGGATCATCGTGGCGGCGAGGAAGGCAACGCCGAGGACGACGGCGATGCTCGTGCCGGCCAGCCGCCGCTTGCGGCTCCACAGGGTCTTGAGGATGGTGCGAAACATTGTCAGCCGAAGATCCTTCATCCGGTCGAGGATGCGCTGCGGCTGAGGGCGTGGCCATCGAGTCGACGATGCGACCGTCGGCGAGGAAGATGACGGTGTCGGCGTAGCTGGCGGCGACGGGATCGTGGGTGACCATCACGATCGTCTGCCCGTAGGCGTCGACGGCGTGGCGCATGAACGTCAGGATCTCGTTGCCGGCGCGGCTGTCGAGGTTGCCGGTCGGCTCGTCGGCAAAGATCAGCTGCGGCTTCGATGCCAGCGCCCGGGCGACGGCGACGCGCTGCTGCTGCCCGCCGGAGAGCTCGCTCGGGCGGTGGCGGAGCCGGTCGCCGAGGCCGACGGTGGCGACGACGGCGTCGACCCACGCCTTGTCCGGCTTGGTGCCGGCGAGGGTCATCGGCAGGACGATGTTCTCGGCGGCGCTCAGCGTCGGCAGCAGGTTGAACGCCTGGAACACGAACCCGATCCGCTCGCGCCGCACCTTGGTGAGCTGGCGGTCGTTGAGCTTGCCGAGGTCGATGTCGCCGAGGAACACGGCGCCGGACGTCAGCGTGTCGAGCCCGGCGAGGGCATGCATCAGCGTGCTCTTGCCGGATCCCGACGGGCCCATGATCGCGGTGAAGCGGCGAGCCGGAAGGCCGACGGTGACGCCGTCGAGGGCGCGGACTTCGGTGCCGCCGCGGCCGTACACCTTGACGGCAGCTTCGGCACGGGCGGCGAGGGGGGTCGGC
Source organism: Ilumatobacteraceae bacterium (assembly GCA_963732335.1). Lineage (GTDB taxonomy): Bacteria > Actinomycetota > Acidimicrobiia > Acidimicrobiales > Ilumatobacteraceae > Desertimonas. The sequence goes on from CAVSZO010000063.1 coordinate 533,472, forward strand.
GCGGCCCACTGGGGCACCGGCTCGGCCGGGGGGCGTAGGTGGTCGGTCATGGGTTCCAGCACTGCCGAACTACCTGCTCAGCACGCAGTGGAGCCACCCGGCATCTGGCCGGGGGTCTGTCCCGACGCGCGGGGGTCTGTCCCTACCCTGATCGGCCGCGGTGGCGCTGACGCTCGACGGGCGGGCACGCATCTGGGGAAGATTCGTGTCAGACGACCGATCTGGGGAAGATCTCCAGATGTCAGGGCGTGCGACGGATCTTCCCCAGAACGGCGCGGGCAGTCGTGTCAGCCGTCGAGCGAACCGGCGACGACGTCGCCTGCGGCGATCACGGCGACCACCTCGCGGGCCTCGTCGAGGACGACGAGGTCGGCGCGCTTGCCCGCCTCGATCGTGCCGACGTCGCCGTCGATGCCCAGCAGCCGTGCCGGGTTGAGCGACGCGGCTCGGCTGGCGACTACCTCGTCGAGCCCCGCCGCCACGGCGTTGCGATAGGCCGCGTCCATCGTCAGCGTGCTGCCGGCGAGCGAGCCACCGTCGACCAGCGTCGCCACGCCGTCGCGGACCTCGACGTCGAGGCGGCCGAGGCGATAGCGCCCGTCGCCGGCTCCGGACGCCGCCATCGCGTCGGTGATCAGCACGACTCCGTCACGACCCTTGCTGGCGGCGGCGAGGCGGACGAATGCCGGGTGCAGGTGATGACCGTCGACGATCAGCTCGCAGCAGATCTCGGGAGCCGTGAGACAGGCACCGACGACGCCGGGGTCACGGTGGTGCAGCGGGCTCATCGCGTTGCCGAGGTGGGTCGCCACCGTTGCGCCGGCGGCGATCGCCGCGCCGGCCTGGTCGTACGTGGCATCGGTGTGGCCGATGGCGGCGATCACCCCGGCCCCGGTGAGCTGGCCGACGGCGTCGATCGCCCCGGGCCGCTCCGGGGCGATCGTCATCATCCGCAGGTGCCCGCCGGCGGCGGCGACGAAGCCGTCGATGATCTCGGGATCGGGGTCTGACATGAACTCCGGATCCTGAGCCCCACAGCGGGCCGCCGAGAGGAACGGACCCTCGGAGTGGATCCCGGCGATCTGGCGGCGCACTCGCCGGGTCGGCGTCGCCGAGCAACCCGCTGATCCGCCGCGCCGCCGCTTCGAGCTCGTCCGCCGGGGCGGTCACCAGGCTGAGCAGCGTCGTCGTCGTCCCGTGGCGGAGATGGAACTCGACGCCGTGGACGACAGCGTCCGGGTCGCCCGGCCGTGAAGCTGTGGCCGCCTCCGCCGTGGACGTGGAGGTCGACGAACCCGGGGACGATGGTCCACTGCCCGCTCCCGGCGGCGCCCGACGGTACGAGACCACCGCCGACCTGGGCGATGCGTTCACCCGCGGTCTCGATCCAGCCACTCACGACGCCAGCCGGCGTGACCACGCGCCCGGCAACGATCATTGAACGACCGTTTCGGCGGCGTCCCACGATGCCGCGGCGATCGCCGCGGCGAGTTCGTCGACGTCGCGCCCCGCGGCGGTGCGCCACGCCTCGAGGGCGGCGCCGACGAAGCCGGCGTCAGCGGCGAATCGAGCAGTGACGATACGCGGCACGTCGCGCCACGGCAGCTGCGCCGCCATCGCGGCACGCAACGGCGCGGTCAGCGTCGTCACCGGAGCGACCGAGACCGCCGCCGATGACGAGCACCTCGACGTCAAGGGTGGCGACCGCGCCAGCGAGAACCTGCGCCAGGGCGTCGACCGCCGACGTGCCACACAGCCGTCGCCGCCGCGTCGCCGTCGGTGACGAGGGCGGCGACGTCGCTGGCGTCGACGGTGCCGGCTTCCTGGCCTGTGGCTGGCGGCATACCGCTCGGCGATCGCCCGCGCCGAGGCGACCGCTTCGAGCGTCGTCCCCGGGGCGACGAGGATCTGGCCGATCTCGCCGGCGCGGTACGTGGCGCCCCGATGGATCACGCCGTCGATCACCACGGCCGCGGCGAGCCCCGTGCCGATCGGGACGAACAGCGCACTGCCGGCGCCGGCGGCAGCGCCGAACGTCGCTTCGGCGACGCAGGCCGTGCGCACGTCGTGGCCGACCGAGACAGGCCGACCGAGTCGCTCGGCCAGGCGCTCGGCGCACCGGGAGATCGCGCCACCCCATCGTCACCGAGAACTCGCCGACTCCCGTCTCGTCGACGATTCCCGGGCACCGCGACACCGACCCCGGCGACCTCCAGGGCCGAGTCCCGAGCACTCGTCGACGAGCCCGGCGACGACGGCCGCGATGTTGTCGAGCACCGCATCGGGGCCGTGTTGGCGACCACTCGGCACACGACGCAGCACGCGCAACCCGGCGGGCCCGAGGATCCCGGCCTTCAGCGACGTGCCGCCGACGTCGACGGCGACGACGGCAAGGCGATCGACGTCGCTCACCTCACGTGCTCGGGTCGAGGATGACGCTGAACGACAGCGATTGCGGGTGGTCGGGGTCGCGGCCGGCGTGGCGAGCGAGCTCGACGGCGAGTCGCTGGGCGCGGATGAGATCGACCATCGGGTCGAGATTCTCGCTCACCAACTGCGCGCCCGGTCGCGGCAACATCGTCAGCCAGCCCGTTCGGCGGATCGCCGAACACCCACACGGCGGTCCCTGGGCCACTGACGCTGATCGGTCCGTGGCGGTACTCCATCGCCGGGTACGACTCGGTCCAGAAGCCGGCCGCCTCGCGGCACTTCAGCGCCGCCTCCTCGGCGATCGCCGCGGCCCAACCGCGACCGAGGAACGTGATCTGGCGGACGGCGCCGGCGGCGACCGGCAGCTCGGACGAGACGGCCACCGACGCGGCGGCGATGACGTCCGGCGAGGTCTTCGCCGAGCGAGGCAGCGCAGCAGGGCCAGGACCGACGTCGGGAAGCGTGTCTGCACCACGGATTGCTCGGCGGCGAACGGCAGGGCGATGACGTCGGTGCGCCGCGGCGATGGGTGTCGACCCGTCGACGGTGATCGACGTGACCGCGGCGCCGTCGACCGCGGGCGCGGATGCTGGCGATCGTGTCGAGCACCTCTGTCGTCGTCCCCGAGCGCGAGATCGCCACGACTCGGTCGTACCGCCGGCCGAAGCGGTACTCGCTCGCCGGGAAGGCGTCCGTCTCGCCGTGCACCGGCGGCCTCGCGCAGGGCGGCGTAGGCGCGGGCGACGTACAGGGACGTGCCACAACCGATCACCGCGACGCGCTCGCCGCGGGCCGGGAGCACGGCCAGATGATCGGGTAGCGGCGGCGACGGCTTGGGCCCAGCAGGCGGGCTGCGAGGCAACCTCGTGCTCGACGTGCGTACGTGGGGTGGTCGTCTCGGTCACGGGTGACCCTCCGGTCCGTCGGCGCTCCAGGATGTAAGAAGCTGCACTATTTATACGCTTATCTTGCAAGTTGTCGCAACAACACGCCGATCCGTGCTACGTTCAGCGGCAATGCAGCGACCGATGCGCTGGACGGCCTTGCTCGACATGCTGGCCGGCGACGGTCGCGTCGAGATCGACACGCGCCGCCGAGCAGCCTCGGGGTGTCCGCCGCCACGGTGCGCCGCGACCTCGACGAGCTGGCCAGCCAGCAGCTGCTGGTGAGGACGCGCGGCGGAGCAGTGCCGCACAGCGTCTCCTACGACCTTCCGCTGCGCTACAAGCTCACCCGACGACCGGACGAGAAGCGCAGCATCGCCGAGGCGGCCGCCGAGCTGGTGGTCCCAGGCAGCGTCGTCGGCATCAACGGCGGGACGACGACGACCGAAGTCGCCCGCGCCCTCGTGCTGCGCACCGACCTCAGCGACGACATCGTCGATGGCAGCCCTCGCGTCACGATCGTCACCAACGCCCTCAACATCGCCCACGAGCTCGCCGTGCGGCCGCAGGTCAAGCTCGTCGTCACCGGCGGAGTCGTGCGCTCCCAGTCGTACGAACTCGTCGGCCCGCTGGCGACGCCGGCCCTCGACCGACTGACCCTCGATTTCGCGATCCTCGGCGTCGACGGCATCAGCGTGGCCGGCGGGGCGTGCACCAACAACGAGTCCGAAGCGGCCGTCAACGAGCTGATGGCCCGACAAGCGCGCACGGTCGTCGTCGTCGCCGACTCCAGCAAGCTCGGCCGGCGGGCGTTCGCCAGGATCTGCCCGATCGACCGCGTCGACATCCTCGTCACTGGGGCACTCGGAGACGGCACAGCTGATCGCCGACCTCCGCGATGCGGGCGTTGACGTCATCACCGTGCGGCTGCCGTCCAGGTCGTAGCCAGGGTTCTCGGTCACGGGCGCGGCAGCACGTCCATCGCGCGAATCTAGGGTGATCGGCGGTGGACGCCCGAGTGCTGGCCAGGTTCGAGTCGACGTTGCCCGCCGACGACGATCATCCGTATCGCACCGGGCCGTGGCGACCGAACGTCACCGAGTGGCACGTCAGCGACTGCGACGTCGTCGGCGAGCTGCCCGCTGACCTCAACGGCGTCTACTTGCGCAACACGGAGAACCCGTTGCACCCGGCGCTCGGCCGGTATCACCCGTTCGACGGAGACGGCATGCTCCACGCCGTCGAGTTCGGCAACGGCTCGGCGACGTACCGCAACCGCTTCATCCGCACGGCCGGCTTCGAGGCCGAGCTGGCGGCCGGCGGCCCGCTGTGGGCCGGCCTCGCCGAGCCGCCGAGCCGGTCGCTGCGCGACGGTTGGGGAGCGCGCACACGGATGAAGGACGCCTCCTCGACCGATGTCGTCGTGCACGCCGGTCGCGCCCTGACGAGCTTCTACCAATGCGGCGACCTGTACGCCCACGACCCGGCGACGCTCGAGCAGTACGGCGCCGTGCGCTGGGGCGGATGGTTTCCCGCCGAGGGCGTGTCTGCGCATCCGAAGGTCGACCCCGCCACCGGCGAGCTGTTCTTCTTCAACTACTCGACGACCGAGCCGTACCTCCACTTCGGCGTCGTCGATGCCGCCAACGACGTCGTGCACTACACGCCGATCGACCTGCCGGGACCACGCCTACCCCACGACATGGCGTTCACCGAGAACTACGCCATCCTCAACGACTGCCCACTGTTCTGGGACCCCGATCTGCTCGCCCGCGGCGTCCACGCCGTGCGCTTCTACCCCGACCTGCCGACCCGCCTCGGCGTGGTCCCGCGCCGCGGAACGACCAACGACATCCGCTGGTTCGAGGCCTCGCCAACGTACGTGCTGCACTGGATCAACGCCTTCGAGGACGGCGACGAGGTCGTCGTCGACGGCTTCTACGAGCGCAACCCGGAAGCGACGATCGGACCGGATGCGCCGGCGACGATGCCCGGTCGGGACGCCGCCGAGCGGCGGATGTTCCGTTTCCTCGACGCCACTGCCCTCGATCCGGTCCCGTACCGCTGGCGCCTCGATCTCCGCACCGGCGCGGTGAAGGAGGAGGTGCTGTCCGACTCCGGGAGCGAGTTCGGCAAGATCAACGGCGACCATCTCGGCCGGCCGTACCGCTACTGCTACTCGCTCGTTCCCACGCCCGGCTGGTTCCTGTTCAGCGGGTTACGGCGCACTGACGTCGAGACCGGGGCAACCGACGAGTATCTCGTCGACGACGGTGTGTTCGTCAGCGAGGCGCCGATGGCGCCGCGGCCTGGCGCTGCCGCCGAGGACGACGGCTATCTCGTCACGTTCACGACGGACATGAACGATGACCGGTCCGAGTGCCTCGTCTTCGACGCCGCCGACCTCGCCGCCGGGCCACTCGCCCGGGTGCAGCTGCCGGAACGGATTTGCACCGGCACGCACAGCTGCTGGGTCGGCGCGGAATGAATACGAGCGCTGCCGACGTTGACTGATCGAGTGATCCCCCACCGGTCCGTTCGCGCGTCAAGTCGTTTCGCGCCCTCAACTCGCTCGTCCGTCCGTTCGTCAAGGGCGGCTCTCGGCTCACCTCTGCCGTTCGGAGTCGGCGCTGTCGTCGTCAGCACGACCGGACGTCGATCGGGCGTCGATCGCGAAGTTCCGCTCGCTGCGGCGCGTTGGGGTGACCGCGTCTTCGTGTCGACCGTGCGCCGCAACTCGGACTGGATGAGGAACCTCGAAGCGGAACCCGAGACTGCCGTGTGGCTCAACGGCTCACGGCGTTCGGCCACCGCCGACGTCTGGCGCCGCCCCGGAATCGCCGTCCTCCAGTTGGCCGCCGAGAGCTATCCGCCGGCACGTCCGGAGTCGGCTCAGCAACGGGCTTTGACCGCCGCATCGCACTTGCGCCGTCCGCCTCACGTCGGCCACCGGCACTTCCGACTCTTCCCGCGCCAGGCGGCCAGTTCTGGCCGCTTCTTGCGACACCGGAGGCTCCCCTCAAATCGGGACCTTTGACCTGGCGGCGGGTCGGCGCGACTCGTAGCGTCGGCGCGATGACCAGCACGTTGAACGAACCGGAGGCCGGGGCGGGCGACACCACCGCCGAACGCCTCGATGCCCTCGAAAGGGACCTCCAGGGTTACCGGGTCAGCCGCGACGCGTGGACGTTCGTGATCTTCGGGATCGCCCTCCTCACGGCGATCGCCAGCATCGTCGGCATCGGTCTCGCGCTCCGCGACGACGATGACGACGGCGCCGAAGCAGGCCCGGCGGCGGCGCCCATCCAAGCCGAGCTCAGCGAGTTCGCCATCTCGTTGTCCGCCGCCTCGATCGACGTCGGCGGCAGCATCGAGGTGACCAACGCCGGCTCGCAGGCGCACAACCTCGGGGTCGAGGGCACCGATCTGATCACGCCCGACATCGAGCCCGGCGAGTCGGCAACCCTCGACCTGAGCAGCCTGGAGGCCGGCACCTACACGCTGTACTGCGACATTCCCGGACACGCCGACTCCGGCATGACGACCCCGCTGGTGATCGGCGCAGCTGCCGACGGGGAGGCCGCAGCGGCAGGCGGCCATGCGGACCACGCGGCGATGACCCCCGAGCAGGGCGGCCGCCCTCGACCAGGTGATGATGGACTCGATCCTGGCGTTCCCCGCCGAGACCGAGGGCCGCGGCAACCAACCGCTCGAGCCGGAGGTGCTGCCCGACGGCACGAAGCACTTCGAGCTGACCGCCGCCATCGTCGACTGGGAGGTGCGCCCCGGTGAGGTCGTCCAGGCCTGGGCCTACAACGGAATGGTCCCCGGACCACGGATCGACCTCGACGTCGGCGACACGGTCGAGTTCGAGGTCACCAACGAGCTGCCGATCGGAACCGACGTGCACTGGCATGGCGTCGACGTCCCCAACGGCCAGGACGGCGTCGCCCCGCTCACCCAGGAGCTGATCAGCTCCGGGGAGACGTTCACGTACCGATTCACGGTGCGAGGAACCGGCGGTCAGCATGTACCACGCCCACGCCCACGGTCAGGAGGCGATCCCCAACGGCCTGTTCGGAACGATCTTCGTCGGCGAGATGCCGCTGCCAGCGGGCGAGACGATCTCGGGCATCGAGATCCCCGCCGACCTCGAGATCGCCCAGGACTTCCCGATGGTGCTCAACGACGCCGGGGTGATCGGCTTGTCACTCGACGGCAAGAGCTTCCCGGCGACGCCGCCGATCGTCGCCACGGAAGGCGACTGGATCCAGGTCAGCTACTACAACGAGGGCCTGCAGGTCCACCCGATGCACCTTCATGGCTTCGAGCAGATCGTCATCGCCAAGGACGGCGAACCGCTCGACCATCCCTATGCCGCCGACACGGTCCTCGTCGCTCCGGGCGAGCGGTACACGGTGATCTTCAACGCCAGCTCACCGGGTAGCTGGGTCTGGCACTGCCACATCATCAACCACGTGGAGTCGGCCGAGGGCATGTTCGGCATGGTCACGGCGGTCGTGGTCGAGGAGGCCCAGTCTGAGCCCAGATCGGAGCCAGCCGGACACGGCGACCTTCGCCGCACTTCGGCCAGGCGTGACGTGCCGGTGCGGTAGAACGGCACCGCATGAACGACGGTGCTGGAGAACGAAGCTGGCGCCAGCTGCTCGACGCCGTGCTCACCGTGGGCTCGGACCTCGATCTGCCGGCGATGCTCCGTCGCATCGTCAGCAGTGCCGTCGACTTGGTGGACGCCACGTACGGGGCGCTCGGCGTGCTCGACGAGTCGCGTCGCCGCCTCGCCGAGTTCATCACCGTCGGAATCGACGACGAGACGTATCGGGCGATCGGCCCCCTCCCCGAGGGTCACGGGATCCTCGGCCTGCTCATCGCCGACGCCAAGCCGCTGCGACTGCCCGACCTGACCAAGCATCCGGACAGCTTCGGATTCCCGGAGCACCATCCCCCGATGCGCTCGTTCCTCGGCGTGCCAATCCGCGTTCGTGACGAGGTCTTCGGCAACCTCTACCTGACCGACAAGTCGACCGCCGAAGCATTCAGTGCAGAAGACGAGGAACTCGTTGTCGGCCTCGCCGCCGCAGCCGGAGTAGCGATCGAGAACGCCCGGTTGAGCGCCAGGGTCCACCAGCTCGCCCTCGTCGAGGACCGCGAGCGGATCGCCCGAGATCTCCACGACACCGTGATCCAGCGCCTGTTCGCGACCGGCATGCTGCTGCAGAGCACGGTGCGGGTCGTCGCCAACGACCCTGCTGGGGCGATCGAGCGGATCGGCGAGGCCGTCGACGACCTCGACCTGACGATCAAGGAGATCCGCACTGTGATCTTCGACCTCGAACAGGGCAGCGATGGTGATGAAGGCCTGCGTGGCCAGATCCTCGCCACGGTCCGCGAGGCAGCCGACTCGCTCGGTTTCGAACCACGCGTGATCCTCGACGGTCCCGTCGACTCCGGAATCGACCGCTCGATCGGCACCGAGATCCTGGCGACGCTGCGCGAGGCGCTGAGCAACGTGTGGCGACACGCCAACGCCAGCCATGTCACGGTCGAGGTCGTCGTCGGACGAGATGTCTGCCTCCGTGTCGTCGACGACGGGGTCGGTCCACCAGCACGTGACGCGCCGACCGGGAGGGGTCTCACCAACATGGCGGCCCGAGCCGCCAAGCTCGACGGCAGGTTCGAACTGCGACGACGGGACCCCAGCGGCACCATCCTGGAGTGGCGCGTCCCACGAGATTGACTCTCGAGCCCATGGGAGACAATGAGGCGATGCGCACGTTGATGTTCAACACCAAGCGGTACGACCGGCTGTCCTTCGACGAGTGCAACCGTCAGCACGGCCACGATCTCGAGTACCTCGAGGCCCGCCTCGATCCGCGCACCGCCGACCTCGCTGCGGGGTTCGCCGCTGTGTGCATCTTCGTCAATGACGACGCCGGCCCCGAGACGATCGACCGTCTCGCCGAGCTCGGCGTCAAGGCGATCGCGCTGCGGTGCGCCGGCTACAACAACGTCGACCTCGGCGCGGCGACATCGGCCGGCATCGCCGTGGTTCGCGTTCCCGCCTACTCCCCCGAAGCCGTCGCCGAGCACACCTTGGCGCTCGTCCTCGCCCTCGATCGCCACATCCACCGTGCCTACCAACGCGTCCGCGACGGGAACTTCGCCCTCGACGGTCTGCTGGGCAACGGTCTGCACGGAGCGACGGCGGGCGTCGTCGGAACGGGGCGCATCGGTCAGCTCGTCGCCCGTCTGCTGATCGCCTTCGGATGCGAGGTCCTCGCCCACGACCCGTTCGTCGACGAACAACTCGTCGCAGCCGGCGTCGACTACGTCTCCCGCGCCGAGTTGCTCGGGCGCTGCGACATCATCGCCCTCACGTGCCCGCTGACCAGTGACACGTTCCACCTCGTCGATCGCGCCGCAGTCGCCGAGATGAAGGACGGCGTGATGATCGTCAACACCGGCCGCGGTGCCCTCGTCGACACGACGGCAGTGATCGCCGGGCTGAAGACTGGACGCATCGGCGCGCTGGGGCTCGACGTCTACGAGGAGGAGGCCCCGTTGTTCTTCGAGGATCGCTCGACGGAGGTGATCACCGACGACGTGTTCGCCCGCCTGCTGACGTTCCCGAACGTGCTGCTCACCGCCCACCAGGCGTTCTTCACCCGCCCGGCCCTGCGGGCCATCGCCGCGACGACGCTGTCGAATCTCGACGACCTCGACGCCGGCCGGCCCTGCGCCAACGCCCTGTAGGAGTCTCAGCGCGAGCGCGGATAGGCGGGCGCTCCGACCGGACCGCGGAGGGACCGGGTCGGGGTGATCGGAGAGGGTGGTGTCGACAGCGCGACCCGTGGCGTCGACGGCCACGCATCCGGAGGGTCCAACGATTACAGGGTTGAGGTCGAGCTGCTCGATCTCGGGTACTGCGGCGATCAACGCGGCGATCCGTGGTGACGAGCTCGACCACCGCCTCGACAGGCAGCTCGGGCCGGCCGCGGAAGCCGTGGAACAGTGGGGCGAGGTGGAGCCCCTCGACAGCGTCGCGGGCTTCGGCCGCCGTGACCGGAGCGACGAGCACGGCGCGATCTGCGCGAACCTCGGCTTCGACTCCCCCGGCGCCGACCGCGACGAACGGACCGAACGCCGGATCGCGGGTCGCTCCGACCGACAGTTCGAGTCCGGCGGGCACCTGCGACTGGACCACCACTCCGTTGAGGCGTTCTCCGAACAATCGCTCGAACTCCCGATACACGTCGGCGGCCGAGTCGACGTCGGCGACCCCGAGCCGCACCGCTCCCTCCTCGGTCTTGTGCAGGACACCGGCGACGTCCGCCTTGAGGACGCACCGGCCGGCCAGCCGGCGGACACCACGGGCGCACTCCTCGGCCGAACGGGCGTAGCACCACGACGCGATGCCCACCCCGGTCGTCTCCAGCAACTCGAATGCCGAGTCCTGTCCCAACCAGGTCGTCGTGGCCTCATCACCGGCAAGCCGCCGGGCAAGCCGCCGCGTCGCGATCAATGGTGCGGCGTCGATCCCGATGCCCGTCGCCCCCGGCAGCGGCGTCCTGCGTGAGCCACTCCGCCCAACCGCACGCCAGGGCCATCGCCGTCGCCGCCCGCTCCGGAGTCGGGAACCTCGGCAGCCGTCCGACGAGACGCGACCTTCCGCCGATCGCCGTGACGGCGATCGGCACGTCGACGTCGACCTCGTCGAGGAGGGCGAGCGTCTCATCGACGTGGCGCTCATCGAGCTCGACGCAGACGACGATGCACGCGTCGACCTCACCCGACGTCGACAATCGTCCCGCACCAATCCGGCGAGGCTTTCGGGCGCTGCCGAGGGACCGGCATCGACCGGGTTGGCCCACGACACCGCCCCCGGGGCGACGTCGGCGAGTTGGCGCTGCAGCTCGGCGCTCAACACGGGGACATCGGCGCCGGCCTCGCCGGCGGCGTCGGCTCCAAGCAACAGCGGGCCGCCCGCGTTGCCCACGAGGGCGAGGCGTCGACCACACGGTGCTGGCTGACGGTCGAGTAGCAGACCGACGTCGATCAGCTCCTCCATCGTCCGCGCCCTGATCACCCCCGTGTGGGCGAACAGTGCATCGACGGCGCTGACATCACCCACCGGCGCCGGCAGCGTGTGATCGCCCGGCGCGAAGCCCGGACGATGACTTGCCACCCTTGAGGGCGACGACCGGTTTGCGGTGCGACACCGCTCTGGCGATGCGGCCGAACCGCACCGGGTCGCCGAACGACTCGAGGTACAGCAGGATCACCCTGGTGGCGTTGTCCTCGGCCCAGAGGCGCAGCAGGTCGTTGCCGCTGACGTCGGCCTTGTTCCCCATCGAGACGAACGAGGACGACGCCGGCGTCGCGCCGTTCCACCTCGGCCGCGATGGCGATTCCGACACCTCCCGACTGGGAGGCGATGGCGATCCCACCGGGACGGAACCGCTGGCTGGTGTAGGTGGCGTTGAGCCCGCAGGCGGTGGAGACGATCCCGAGGGAGTCGGGGCCGACGAGGCGCATGCCGTGCCGCCGTGCCGCGGCCAGCACCTCCGCCTGCAGGGCGGCGCCGGCCTCCCCGGACTCGGCGAATCCCGCCGTGACGACGACCGCGCTCGGCACACCGGCGGCGCCGCACTGCTCGACGACTCCCGCCACCGCCGTCGCCGGCACGGCGACAACGGCGAGGTCGGGGACGCCGCCGAGCTGCGCCAGACGATCATCGGCACGAAGATCGCCGATCGCCCCGGCGCTGGGATCGATGACACTCAGCTTGCCGTCGAACGAGGCGCGGATGTGGCTGATGATGCGTCCGCCGGGCGACGCTGCATCCTCGCCACCCCCGATGACGACGACGTGACGGGGATGGAGGATCGGCTGCAGCGAACGCACGGCACCCGCCCAGTCACGCAAGTCGGCGTGGTCCTGCAGGAGATCGTCGGCGGTCAGGTCGAGGTGAACGTGCACGGCACCGTCCTCGAACCAGCTGCGATGGACCAACCCGACGTCGCGGAAGACGCGCTGCATGCCGATGTTGTCAGGGAGCGTCTGCGCCACCAATCGTCGGAATCCGGCTTCGCGGGCAATGCCGGCGAGATCCTCGACCAAGACGGTGGCGATGCCCTCGTTGTGGTGGGCGTCGGCGACGGCGAATGCAACCTCGGCCTCCTCGCCGCCGGGCCGGGCGTAGTACTCGCCGACCGCGATCAGCTCGCCGTTGGCATCGACGACCAGCGTCACGTGATCGCTGGCGTCCTGCTCGGTCGCCCGCCGCAGCTCCGCCTCAGGAATGAACGGACGCGCACCGAAGAATCTGAAGTAGCTCGACGCATCACTGAGCTGCCGGTAGAAGCGCTCCAACGCCCCGTAGTCGTCGGCCCGGGCCGGGCGCACGCGCACTGGGCGACCGGTTGCCAGCAGCACATCGCGGGCGAAGGGCGCGAGCAGCCGCGTCGTCACATCCTGCGTGTTCGCGCCGTGCCGGTCGGCGGCTCGCATCTCACACCTCCCCGCCCACCAGCTTGCCCGGATCCGCAGGCGCTGGCACGGGCCGATGGTCCCATTCCGATTGGCCCCTCGTGCAGTGCCGTGCCAGCCAGTCTCGATCAGGCGCGGCGTTCGACGTTTGAACTGCGAGAATCGGGGCGTGCCCGAGCGAATCACGGTATTCCTCCTCGACGACCACGAGATCGTGCGCCGCGGGCTGCGCGACCTACTCGAGGCCGAGGACGACATCGCCGTCGTCGGCGAGGCGAGCACCGAAGAAGAGGCAGTCCGCCGCGTTCCCGCCCTCGATCCCGATGTCGCCGTCCTCGACGTCCGTCTGCAAGAAGGTGACGGCGTTTCGGCGTGCCGGGAGATTCGCTCGCGTCATCCACGGACGGCTTGCTTGATCCTGACGTCGTTCTCCGACGACGAGGCGCTGTTCGAAGCGATCATGGCCGGGGCGTCCGGCTACGTGCTCAAGCAGATCAGGACGACCGATCTCGTCGACGCCGTGCGGCGGGTGGCGGCGGGCCAGAACCTCCTCGACCCCGCCGTCACCGCCCGCGTGCTCGAACGCCTGCGACGGGGGCCTGAGGAGGACGAACGGATTGCCCGGCTCAGCCACCAGGAGCACCAGGTGCTGGGACTCCTCGCCGAGGGCCTCACCAACCGCCAGATCGCCGAGCGCCTGTATCTCGCCGAGAAGACGATCAAGAACTACGTCACGTCCGTCCTCGCCAAGATGGGGATGAGCCGGCGCACCGAAGCGGCGGTCTATGCGGCGCGTCACATGAAGAACGACAACGGGTAGCAGTCGCGGGCCGTTCGGGCCGGATCTCGGGACCGTTGTCCCGCTGGGGCGGGCGTGCATCGTGCGATGCTGAGGCCATGCGTTCGATCGTCGTCGGTGTCGATGAATCGCCCGGTGCGGCTGCAGCGCTGCGCTGGGCCGCTGGCGAGCGGGCCGTGCACGACTGCGCGCTGACCGCGGTGCTGTGCTGGACCTACCTCGAGCAACACCGCCACGAACCGAACCAGCCCTTTGATCCGAGCTACGGCGACGAGGAAGCCCGCCAAGCCCTCGACGCCATCGTCGAGCGAATCCTCGGAGACGGCGCCCAGGCGGTCGCCCGCCGCACCGTCAACGACCGCACGTCTCGCGGCCTGCTCGAGGCCTCGGCGGACGCCGACCTGCTCGTGCTGGGGGCACGCGGCCTCGGCGGACTACGCGCGATGGTCCTCGGATCGGTGACCCGGCAGTGCCTCCACCACGCCTCGATACCGGTGGCCGTTGTCCATCACGATCCCGATGGCGAGCCGCCGGCCGACCCCATTCGACCCGGCAGCGACAATCGCATCGTCGTCGGTGCCGACGGATCGGAGACCTCGAAACGGGCGCTCGCCTGGTGCGTCGACGAGGCACGCCGGAGGCACGCTCGGGTGACCGCGGTACACGCATGGATGCCGCCGTACGTCGGGGCCGAGTTGGTTCCGGCGGCCGCGTACGAGACCGCCGAGTACGAACGCCTCGGCCACACCACGCTCGACTCGGCGATCGAGGCCGTCGACACCGGCGGGTTGGACTTTCCCGTGGAACGCCTCGTCGTGAGCGGTGCCCCCGCCAGCGGCCTGCTCGGCGCCGCCGAGGGCGCCGATCTGCTGGTCGTCGGCTCCCGTGGAGTCGGTGGATTCAAGGGACTCCTGCTGGGATCGATCAGCCACTACGTCGCCAACCACTCCCGTTGCCCCGTGGTCGTGACCCCTCACGTCCACTGAGCGTGTCCCGTGACTCTGGTGTCACCAGGCGGCCAGTGACCGAGGCTTCTGCGGAGCGACGCGCACCGAATCGGTGCGTTCAGCTCCGGAGAACAGGACGTGCGCGCCGAGCTGAGCGGGTCACAGCTTCGCCAGTCGCTTGGCCTCGAACGTCAAGCGATCGCGATGGTGGGGGTGGGCGATGGCGATCAACGCCGCGGCCCGTTGCCGCAGCGACCGGCCGCGTAACTCGGCGACGCCCCATTCGGTGACGACCTTGTCGACCGTGTTCTTGAGCGTTGTGACCACGTCGCCGGAGGCGAGCTGGGGAACGATCTTGGAGATCGCTCCGTCCTTCGCCGTGGAGCGCAGCACGACGAATCCTTGGCCGCCCTTCGAGTACATCGCACCGCGGGCGAAGTCCGCCTGGCCGCCACTCGAGGAGTAGTACGTGCCGCCCACCGTCTCCGACGCGCACTGGCCGAGGAGATCGACGGAGATCGTCGAGTTGATCGAGACGAAGTTGGCCTCCTGGGCGATGACCCGAGGGTCGTTGACGTAGCTCACCGGCCACATCTCGAATGCCGCGTTCTCATCGAGGAACTCGTACAGGCGACGGGTGCCGAGGGCGAACGTGCCGACGGTCTTCGTTCGGTTGAGTTGCTTGGCGACACCGTTGACGACGCCGCGATCGACGAGGTCCATCAGCCCGTCGGAAATCAGCTCGGTGTGCACCCCGAGGTCGCGATGATTGGTCAAGGCGGCAAGGATGGCGTTGGGGATCGCGCCAATGCCGGTCTGGATCGTCGCCTGATCCGGGATTCGCTCGGCGACGAAGGCAGCGATCCGATCGTCGATCTCCGTGCGGGGTGGCGGTGGGACCTCAACCAGCGGTCGGTCGACGTCGACCCAGCCGAGTACCTGGCTGACATGGATCTGGTTGCGACCGAACGTGCGTGGTTGCTGGACGTTGGCTTCGAGGAAGAATCGGGCGCGCCCGATGAACGACGCGGCGTAGTCGGCGTTGACCCCGAGACTGAAATAGCCGTGCCGATCAGGGCGGTGACGCGGCGGCGAGGACGAGCGGGTCACGTGTCTGCTCACGGAGCAGGTTGCGCATCTCGCTGAAGTTGTTGGGCACGAGGTCGATCGTCCCGGCGAGGAAGCACGGGCGGGTGACGTGTGACAGGAAGTACGACAGGTGCCGCAACCGATCCCCGAAGGCGCCGTGTAGGTACGGCCGGTCGTGCACGGCGTGCATCTGGTGGACCCTGACGCCGTCGAGGCGGTCGGCATGAGCTTCGATGGCATCGAGCAGGCTGACGGGCTCGCCATTGGCCAGGGGGACGATGACGTCTGCCCCCGGCGCGAGGTGCTCGAGCACGGCCTCGGGGTGCGACGCCACTGTCATCGGCCGCACACTACGAGGGTGCGCCGGCTCCTCGCGCCTGGTCGAAGGGAGCCTTACGGGTGCATGCTTGTGATCAGCGGACCACCGCTAGGACGCTCCGATCACAGAACGGGAGATCACCAATGAACCCAATGACGTGGACGGTCGAGATCGTGTTCAGCGAGGACGAGGACAAGACCCGGGCCGATGCTCGCCTGACCGGAGGCACCGAGCCTCTCCAGGGCTGGGGTCGGGCCCGGCGAAATCCCGAGGATCCCGACGTGCCCGCCGTCGGCGAGGAGGTTGCCGCGGCCCGAGCGCTCAGCGACCTCGCCCATCACCTGCTCGAGCAGGCAGCGCACCGCATCGAGTCGTGGGAGGGCCAACCGGTCCACCTGTCGCACTGACTCCGACAGGTGCCGGCGCGTTGGTCGACGGCGATCATCACAGATCACAGACGAATCGTCGCGTCGTCAGCCGGTGGTCGGTGATCCGGGAACGGGCTCTGTCGATGACAGGGCCTCGCGTCGCATCGTCAGTTGGACTGCCCGAAGGTCAGCGGGGCCGAGTTCCGACGTCATGGCCCGCGGCCAAAGCGATCGGGCCCGGACCACGTTCACCTCGGTCCCGAACACGAAGATCTGCACGACGAGGCTCACGTAAGCGAGCAACCCGATGGTGGTCGCGAACGGCCCGTAGACACCCGTCATACGGGCGATGACGAGCTTGACGTACAGACCGCCGACCAGCGTGACCACATAGCTTCCGACGGCGGTGATCAGTGCGCCGGGCACGACCTCGGCAGTCCGGACCGACGTGCCGATGACGATGTGGTAGAGCGCGATCGCGATTCCGGCACTGAGCGCAATGTTCGCCACTGCGGCGGCGATGGCCGCCAGGACGGGCAGATCGAGGGCCAGCGTGACGCCGGCAACGATCGCTGTGCCGATGACGCCGAACCCGAGCATGCCGATGATCACCAGACCGCGCGCCAGCTTCGAGAACAATCCGGGGCGACGGTAACGGGGCACTCCCCAAATGGAGTTGACGGTGTCCTGGAGCACCCGCACGACCCCGACACCTCCCCACAGGGTGACGATCAACGACAGCACCAAGGCCGGGCCTTGACCCGTGAGGGACTCGACCCGGTCCTCAACTTCGGCCGACAACGTGGGGCTCACGAATGGGACCTTCGACCACAATGCCTCGAGAACTCGCTGCAACGTCTCGGGACGATCCTTCAAGACCCACGTCGCAACGGTGGCGAAGACAACGAGCAACGGGTACAGCGAGAAGAACCCGTAATACGAGATGAGCGAACCGAGCCAGCCGCCATGGTCCTCCCCGTAGCGCTTGAACACTGCGTACGGGAATCCAATGATCGGTCGACAACGTTGCATCCGGTCGATCCTCGTGACCACGCCGCTCGCTGCCTCAGTCATCGATGTCATTATCGGCTACCGGGACGGGACGACCCTGGACGCGCCGAGGCTCAGGCGATCGCCGCCCCGACGATCTGGGTGTCCGCAGTCTCGCCCTCGAATTCGAGACCGTCGACACCCAGATTCTCGTTTGAGACCGTGGACGGTCATGGTGCAGGCGATCCACGATCGTGACAGAGTCTGGATGGCCACCGCCGTCCGGTGGCGAAGGAGGACAGGTCATGAGAATTGCATTGGTGCATGGAGCCTGGGCGGATGGTTCGTCCTGGGCGGCGGTGATACGTCGTCTGCAGGCGGCTGGTCATGACGTGGTCGCTCCCCAGCTCCCTCACACGTCGTTGGCCGACAACGTCGCCAAGTTGCGCCACGTCCTGACCTTGCAGGCTGAGCCGACGGTGGTCGCCGGGCACTCCTACGGCTGTCAGGTCATCACCGCGCTCGGATCGGACGCGCCAAACGTCGTCGGCGTGGTGTACGTGGCCGGATTCGGCCTCGACGAGGGCGAGTCCATCGGCGCGTTGCTCGGCCAGGGCCCTCCGACACCTGCCATCGCCAGCCTGCAGCTCGACGAGCAGGGCTTCGCCTGGCTGCCCGAGGACGCCTTCCTCAAGCATTTCGCTCCTGACGTCGACCCGGTCGAGGCCCGCGTGATGTGCGCGGTCCAACAGCCGCTGGCCTATTCAACACTGGGTGACGTCATGGGGACGCCGGCGTGGAAGACCCTGCCAACATGGTTCGCCGTCGCCCAGCATGACGAAGTCATCCCGCCTGATGCCGAGCGGCAGTTCGCCCAGCGGATGGGCGCCACCACCGTCGAGGTGGACTCCAGCCACGTCGTGATGATCTCGCACCCCGACGAGGTGACGGCACTCATCCTTTCCGCTGTCGACGCGGTGTAACGCCGATCCCAACACCGCCGTGTCCGGACTCCGGGTGACCGACGTACGAGGACGAATGATGACGACTGACGACGAGGGAGCTGCGCCGATCCGGACACCCGATCAACGGCTGCGAGTCTTCGTCAGCTCGACGCTGGCCGAGCTCGCTCCGGAGCGGGCTGCGGTGTCGCGGGCGATCTCGGCGCTCCGGTTGACGCCGGTGATGTTCGAACTCGGAGCCCGACCGCATCCGCCGCGCGAGCTCTATCGGGCCTACCTGGCGCAGTCGGACGTGTTTGTCGGCCTGTACTGGCAGCGCTACGGGTGGATCGGACCCGGGATGGACATTTCGGGGCTGGAGGACGAGTTGTTGCTGTCCGACGGGATGCCGCGGTTGCTGTACCTGAAGTCGCCGGCTCCGGAGCAGGAGCCTCGGTTGGCGGCGATGATCGCCGACGTGCAGTCCGCGGGCGCCGACTCCTACCGATCCTTCCGCAGTACCCGCGAGCTCGGCCGCCTCGTGCGCGACGACTTGGCGCTGCTGCTCAGCGAGCGGTTCGCGGCGCCAGTCGCGACCGCCGCGCCCGCCGCGGCGGCGGCCGCCGAGATCCGGCCGCCGCGCCGTTCGCTGCCAACGCCGTCGACCACCTTGCTCGGTCGCGACAACGACATCGCCGAGCTGTCGTCGCTGCTCGAGTCACCAGACGTGCGGTTGGTCACGCTGACAGGCCCCGGTGGCATCGGCAAGACCCGGCTGGCGATCGCGGTCGGCGCGGCGCTCGACGGGGCCCTGCGAGGTACCGAGTTCGTGCCGCTCGCGTCGATCACCGATCCGGCGCTGGTGCTGACGCGCGTCGCCGCTGCCGTCGGTGCGCCGATCGAGGGCACGCGCCCGGCGCTCGACGCCCTGATCGAACACTTCGCGCAGAACCCGACGCTGCTCGTCCTCGACAACCTCGAGCAGGTGACCGGAGCGGCAACCGATCTGGATCAGCTCCTCGCGGCGTGTCCCGACGTCGCGATCCTGGCCACGAGCCGCACCGTGCTGCGCCTGCGCGCCGAGCGCGAGTACCCGGTCCGGGCGCTGATGGTACCGGCGTTCGCCGAGTCGCCGCCGCTCGAGGAGCTCGCCGCGCTCCCTGCCGTGAGCCTGTTCGTCGACCGGGCGCGGGCCGTGCGCCGCGACTTCACCCTGGATGACACGAACGCCGCCGCCGTGATGGAGATCTGCCGGCGCCTGGATGGTCTGCCGCTGGCGATCGAGCTCGCCGCCGCCCGCACGCGGGTGCTCGCACCGGTGGCGTTGCTGGCCCGACTCGAACACGTTCTCGACTCGCTGGGCACGGGACCCGCCGACCTCCCGGAGCGCCAACGCACCCTGCGGGCGACCGTCGAATGGAGCTTCGGGCTACTCGACGCCATGGAACGCGAGCTCCTGGAGGCGCTGTCGGTGTTCGCCGACGGGTGGACGCTCGACGCGGCCACCCACGTCGTCGCGCACACCGAGGACGAGACGCTGGACCTCCTCGACGCGCTCGCCGGCCACAGCCTCGTCAGCGTCGTCGCCGACGACGGTGGGCCGCGCTTCCGCATGCTGGTCACTGTGCGGGAGCTCGCCGCCGAACGGCTTGCCGCCGGCGACGCATCTGACGACGTCGCCCGGCGACATGCAGAGTACTTCGCGGAGCTCGTGGTGGACGCTAGCTGGCCGGCGGAACGTCAGGTCGAGTGGGCGGATCGACTGGGCGTCGAGGAGGAGAACCTGCGAGTCGCGATCCGTTGGTTCTTCGCCCATGACATCACGCCGCTCCCCCACATGTTTCGCGTGCTCTGGCTGTTCTGGCAGATGCGCGACCGGATGACCGAGGGTCGGGCATGGATGGACGAGCTGCGACAGCGGGCCGACTCGCTGGACGACAACGCGCGGGCGGAGGTGCTGTTCACGTTGGCGGTGACGGCGGTCGAGGTCGGTGACGACGACGCCGCCCTCGCCGCGATCGACGCCATTGAGCGGTTCGACGGATCGGTCGACGACCCGCACCTGCAGAGCGCGCTGCAGCTGGCCGTCGCCTGGACGCTGCCGATCCGTGACGACTTCGACAAGGCATTGGAGGCCGCATCTGATGCTCTGGACGGCTTCCGCCGGCGCGACGAACCGTTCGTCGCCTTCGCCGAG
Organism: Ilumatobacteraceae bacterium; assembly: GCA_963732335.1. Classification (GTDB taxonomy): domain Bacteria; phylum Actinomycetota; class Acidimicrobiia; order Acidimicrobiales; family Ilumatobacteraceae; genus Desertimonas. Next base: position 553,946 of record CAVSZO010000063.1, read on the forward strand.
CTGACTGTCGGCATGCTCGAGATGACCCTCGGGCCCACCGACAGCGCCCGTACCCACCTCGAGCAGGTCGACGAGCTCGGCTCGCGGTACGGCAACAACTGGCTCCAAGCCAGTGCCCGGACTCAACTCGCGTCGCTCGCCGTGAGCGACGGCGAGCTCGAGAAGGCCCGCACGCTGCTCGACCGATCCGTGGACGCCATCGACGCGACCCACCTGAGCGCCCTCACGTTGCCGTTCGCGCTCGCCACCGCGGCCCAGCTGGCGTGGACCGACGGCGACCCTCGACGAGCCGCCACCGCGCTCGGCGCCGCCCACGGGTTGAGGAGGCGAGCCGGGTTGACCACGTGGCCGCTGACCCGGCGCCGGGAACGTCAGCTCATCGCGCAGGTGGCGGAAGGCAGCGACCCAACGGAGTACGAGGCCGCGTTCGCCGCAGGTGCCGAGCTCAACGCGCGGGCCGCCCTCGCCCTCGTCCGCGGCGACCGGCCGTGACGACCATCAACCGGTCCTCCGACGGGAGTGTGAGGTGTAGCACGGCGACGGAGCGCGCCAGCGCCCGCGGCTTTCCGGTTGTATATCGTGATCCCTGCTTGGCGCGCCTCAGCACGCCGTGTCCGGGTTGGCGCTAGGCGCTCACGAAGAGCGCGCTGGTCTCGGGAAGCGCTGTTCGAAGGTGCCGGCGGGAGCTGATACCGAGCTTGGGATACACCTTGCGCAGGTGCCACTCCACGGTGCGCGGGCTGAGGAATAGCTGCGCACCGATCTCCAGGTTCGACAGTCCGTCGCGGGCGAGCCGCGCGATCTGCCGCTCCTGCGGAGTCAGCTCATCGCGCGTCTCGACGGTCCGCTTGCGCACCCTTTCGCCTGTGGCCAGCAGCTCTCCCCGGGCACGCTCGGCGAACGCCTCCATGCCGATCGCGACAAACAGTTCGTGTGCCCGTCGCAGTTGGGTGCGCGCATCGATGCGGCGATTCTCGCGACGCAGCCACTCCCCGTACAGGAGATGGGCGCGTGCGTGCTCGGGCCGGAGTCGCGTGCGCCCCAAGCGGTCGATGGCTTCGCGGTACGAACGCTCAGCGCCGTCACCCTCGCTCAACAGTGCGCGCGATCGAGCATGGACTCCGAGCGCCCAATCGGAGTCGCTGGCCTCCGCGTGCTCGGTGAGTCGAGTCAGCGCACCCTGTGCGAGCTCAGCGTTCTCGGTCCTGGTGGCAGCCTCGATCAGCTCGATCAGCGCCCACGACGCGATGAACAGCTCGGGCGTGTGCTCGCTTGCTTGCACGGCCGCTGCGACCGCCTCCTCATAGGCCCCGAGCGCGTTCATGAGAACCGCGTTCGCCCAGTGTGCATACTGCACGGCGGTTCCCTGGTTGCCGGCGGTCGCTTCCGTGATGACGCTGCCGATGAGCTCGGAGGCGGCCGACTTCTGGCCGCGAAGTCCCGCGAGGGCGATCGCAGCGTACGGACCGATTCGGGTTCCGGTTGCCTCCTTGACCGCATCGACCTCGGCGATCAATGCATCGGCACCGGCGAAGTCGCCCCCGAACACGACGGCCTGACCGTACGCGTTGTCTGCCGCGGCGAGGACCTCGAGGGCCCCAAGGTTGCGGGCGGTCTGAATCGCGCGTTTGCCGATCTCGAGACAGCGGTCGAAGTCCCACACCATGTTCGCGGCCCGCGTCGCCAGCCAACCCCACCGGAGCATCTCCTCCACGGAGACCTCGGTACTCGCGAACGCAGCAACCGCGCGCCGTAGAACGGGCGCTGAGGCGGCGCGCCCTTCGGTGAAGACCAGCGCCAAGCCGTCCAGCAGCAGATCGCACGGAAGCGGAGGGTCCGCCGGAACGGGTGCCGTCGCTACGGCGCGGGAGACGTCGAGCAGGCTGCCGCCCGTACCCGCCAGCCGGCCGGCAAACAGCCCTGCCCCCAACGCATCGAGATAGGTGCTGCGGGAGAGGCGTACGTCGAGCGTTTGGAGCTTCCTCGCCGCCGTGAGCAGCAGTAGTGGTGTATCGCCGCCGCGGCGCTGGGCGAACGCGACCTCGGCCCGGAGCAGATCCGTGCGAGCTTCGCCGAGCTCGTCAAGCGGGCCGGCCTCCGCGGTCCCGAGCAATCTGCGAGCGACATCGAACGCCCCGGCCCTGAGGCTGGCCTGGGCCGCCGCGAGCGCTCGGTCAGCTCGGAGCGCGGGATCGGCAGTCAGCGCGACCGCACGCTGCAAGAACGCGGCCGCAGCCGCGAGTCCGCCGCGCGCCTGGGCCCGCGCCGCCGAACGTTCCAGCCCAAGTGCGGCCTGGTCGTCGGGCCCAACCGCGGCCGCGGCGAAGTGCCAGGCGCGGCGGTCCGGGTCGGTCTCGCCGTCCGTGGCTTCTGCCAGGGCGCGGTGCACGCGGTGGCGGTCGCCGGCATCAGCGGAGCGGTAGGCGGCGGATCGGACGAGTGGGTGAGCGAACTCGACGCGGCCTCCCACCTTGAGCAGCCCGGCGTCCGTCGCAAGGTCGGCCGCCGCCATGTCGATGCCGAGGCTCGCGACAGCACGGTGAAGCAGTACCGGGTCGCCGAGGGGCTCCGCGGCAGCGGCGAGGACGAGCAGACGCGTATCGGACGGGAGCCGTAGAAGGCGCCGCGCGTAAGCCTGTTCGATCTTGCCCGCTACGGGCTGGCTGCCCGGAAGGCCGAACCCGCCGGCGAGTTCTCCGGAGTTCCAGGTGCGCGGCAGCTCGAGCAGGGCCAGCGGGTTGCCGTGACTCTCAGTGATGATCTGCTCGCAGACGGCGGCATCCAGCGGCCCGTGCATGTGGCCGAGTAGCAATGCCCGTGCATCGCTGTCACCCAGCCCTCGGACAAGCAACTGAGGTAGGCCGGCGAGGACGTCGTCGCCGATCCCTCCGCGGGCGGCGCACACGAGCGCGACTCGCTCAGCGAGCAGGCGACGGCCGACGAAAGCGAGGACTTGGGCGGAAGCCTGGTCGAGCCACTGCGCGTCGTCGACCACGCAAACAAGCGGTTGCTTCTCGGCCACCTCGGCGAACAGCGTCAGTGTGGCAAGGCCGACGAGGAACCGGTCGGGGACGGCACCGACGGCGAGCCCGAACACCGTGGCGAGGGCGTCGCGCTGCGGGGCCGGTAGCCGCTCCAGGTGATCCAGCATCGAAGCGCAGAGCTGATGGAGGCCGCTGAAGGCGAACTCCATCTCCGACTCGACGCCGACGGCCCTCGCGACGTGCCAGCCCGCGACACGATCGGAGAGGTAGTCCAGCAACGCGCTCTTGCCCACGCCCGCCTCGCCCCGCAGGACTTTGACTCCACTCCGGCCTGCTAGCGCGTCGGCTAAGAGCCGGTTGAGCGTCTCGCACTCGACACCACGCCCGAGCAGCCTCGGCGGACGCATGCCAGTCTCAGCGGCCAACGCCGACCCGCGGACGTGTCGAACTGGAGCGTGGGCTCGCCCACTGGTCGGCTCCGCAACTGCGGAAGCAGCATCGTTGTCGACGACCCGGCCTCATCGGCGGCCCCCCGTAGAAGCGATAAGCGCTTGATCGTACGCCGTTTGATCAGGCCCGGGTCGTGTCGGATCCAGACGGAATCCAACGCTTTCAGAAACACGAAGCCAGGGGATTGACCAGGGCGTCCCACTGGTGCGAGGCAGCCGGCGCCGCGAAGCCCGCGCCCGCGACCACCTGCAACCCGACCGGGCCGCTCACCGATCCAGGATCAGCCGAACGTGAAGCAATACGCCTCGACGCCCGCGTCCTGGAACTCGACCTCGAAGAGGCGGTCGGCAATAGGTCCGGGTTGGCGGATCAGCTGATAGGTGCGCTGGTCGCTCACGATCCCGCTGCCGTCCGGGTTCACGTCGCTGCCGTGGGCGTCGTTGGCGAGTCGGCGGTCGAGGAAGACCCGGAACGGAATCGACGCTCCCTGGGATGACGGACCCATCACGAGGTTCAGATCGCGGGCGTGGAATTGGAAGGCGATTCGTCCGCCACGCTCGTTCAAAACCGCGGCGTGCCCGGCCACCGCCCAGTTCCCCGAAAGTCCCCACTCATTGAGGCGCAGCCGTCCCGGCAGCGTGTAGACGCGAGGCTCGTCGAAGCTCACGACACCTTCCTGGGCGAAGCCGGTGCTCTGGCGGTAGCCGACATACATCTCCGGCGACTGCAGCGTCCGCCAGTCAGCGGCCACTTCCAGACCATGAGGTTCGACCATCACCAGGTCCTGATCGACCTCGTCTGCGCCGCCGTCGACCAGCAACTGTTGGATGACCATCTCGGTCATCGGGTACTCGCCCTCGCCGAAGTGATGGAATCGGATTCGGCCGTCCGCGTCGGCGATGTACAGCGCCGGCCAGAAATGGTTCGCGAAAGCGCGCCAAACGCCGTATCCGCTGTCGACCGCGATCGGGTACTCCACAACGAGGCGGCGCGACTGCGCGATGACGTTGTCGATGTTCGCCTCGAAGTCGAACTCGGGTGTGTGGACGCCGATCACCGTCAGGTCGTCGCCTCGGTACTTGGCTGCCCAGGCCCGCAGGTACGGGAGCGTGCGCAGCCAATTGACGCAGGTGTACGTCCAGAAGTCGACGAGCACGACCCGTCCGCGAAGAAGTTCCGGCGTCAACGGATCGGAGTTGAGCCATCCCGTCGCGCCCTCGAACGACTGGAGGCGACCTTCGACCGGCAGCGCAACCTGCTCGCCCGCGAGGCGATGGACGATAGAGCGGAGCAGGCCCCGTCTGCCGGGCGGGACCGACGACGTCGCGCCGGTGGATTCGAGGTCGGCGGACCCTGTGGTGTCAGACATCGGGGTCTCCTCCGGGGCGGACGCTCGTGTCCTCGATGACCGTCGCGGATGCCGTCGATGGGTCTGCTGCGCCTTCGCCAACTCCATGATCTTCCCCCGTCGCGGGGCTTGTCGGACGGCGCGATCCCCGCGGGTCGACAGCGATGACCTCGAAGTCCCGGGCCAGCGCCTGTATCAGCATCCGCCAGGCGTACCAGGTCCGCGGCCAGCCGTGCGCGACACCTAGCGGAGTGAGCTGAATGCAGCCCGCAGTTCAGTGGAGAAGAGCTGCGGCTCCTCCCAGGCGGCGAAGTGGCCGCCCCTGTCGGCCTCGTTGAAGTAGGCGAGGTCGGGGTAGACCGCCTCGACCCAGCTGCGCGGGGAAGCCCAGATCTCGCCGGGGAACGTCGTGAAGCCGACCGGCACGGTGACCGGCGGAGGAGGCTGGCCGCTGGCAAGCGCTGCGGCCAGCGCTCGTGCGTCCTCCCAGTACGACCGGGCCGCCGACGCTGCGGTGCCGGTCAGCCAGTACAGCGTGATGTTGTCGAGGAGGTTGTCCCGGGTGAAATTGCCCACCGGCTCGCCGTCGACGAACGCCCGGGACATCTTGTAGTAGCTGTCCGTGTCGTGGTCGAGCATCCACGCCGCCAGCCCGACGGGTGAATCGACCAGCGAGTAGCCGATCGTCTGTGGCCGCGTTGCCATCTCGAGGAAGTAGCCGAAGCCGTCCGTCCCTGAACGCCGCGACCGCGTCGGCCGCCGCGCGTTCCTGTTCGGATTCCTTGGGCAGATGATCGCCGATTGCGAGCACTGCCGTGAGCAGGTTCAGGTGGTAGCCGACCAAACCCTCGACCGCCTGGCGGCCCATCAGGTCGGTGACGAGGGCGCCCACGTCGCCGCCCTGGGCGACGTAGCGGGTGTAGCCGAGGCGGCCCATCAGCTCCGCCCAGGCGCGGGCGGCGCGGCCGGACTCCCAGCCGAGCTCGGCCGGCTCGGCCGGAGAAGCCGTAACCAGGCAGGGACGGCAGCACCAGGTGGAATGCGTCCTCGGGAGTGCCGCCGTGAGCGGTCGGGTCGGTCAGCGGGCCGACGGTGTCGAGCAGCTCGACGACCGAGCCGGGCCAGCCATGCGTCATGATCAGCGGCAACGCGTTCTCATGCGGCGACCTGACGTGGATGAAGTGGATCACGACCCCGTCGATCTCGGTCGTGAACTGCGGCAGCGCGTTCAGCCTCGCCTCGCCCCTGCGCCAGTCGTACTCGCTCGTCCAGTAGCGGGCCAGCTCCTGCATCGTCGCCAGCTGCACGCCCTGCGATCGATCTCCGACGAGCTCCTTGGCTGGGCCAGCGCGTCGCCGCGACACGCCGGCGCAAGTCGTCGATCTGCTCCTGTGGAATCTCGACCTGGAACGACGAAATCTCGGTCGTGGTGTCGACGGTGGTGACTCATGACGCCTCCTTAAGCGCAGCGACCTGCAGGCAGCACGGACCTGACGGGCCAATTTGGTGACACCACCGAGCCTGATCCGCTCTCCTGGCAACTCGCACCCGTGGAACCCACTGGTTGTCCCCTTCGTTGGGATTGCTTCCTGAAGCCGTGGCCGCGGGGCGGGCGACCGAACGCGCGGCGAAAACACGGGTTGCTCGAGTCGGCTGTGCACCGGCAGCTGCGGTGGTGCTCACGATCCCGCTCTGCCCGAGGACTCTCCGCAGCGTCGCCGCACCGACGTGGCGATGCGAGTCGCAAACGCGATTCTCGCCCCAGTACCAGCCCTCGGACCTGCGTCACGCCGAGCGCAGCCCGAGCGTTGACGAGGCCCGCTGTTCTGAACGTGCGTCGTGGCGTGGAGGCTCGTGGCGCCGACCTCGTCCCAACCGCCCGACGCTCGCGAGCGCTCAGGTCGTCTGCACGTATCTCACTGCCATGGCAACGGTCGGGGATCGAACCCGAGTTCCTTGCGGGCAAGCTGGTTGGCGGCCCCTCGAAGCAACTCGGCGTAGAAGCGGCCGTCCGGGTCCGTGTCCGGCCCGGTCGGCACGTGGCGCGGCGACGGCGCGCCCAGGTGGCGAGCGAAGGCGGGCAGCCACTCGCCGAGCGGGACCGGGGCGTCATCGCAGATGTTGAACGCGCCGGTGATGTCGGACTCGACGGCAGCGACTGTCGCCGCGACGGCGTCGTCGATGTGTACGAATGACCAGCGACCGGCGCCTGTGCCGAGCACGGGATACTGCCCGGCGCGCAGTTGCCCGGCGACGTCGCCGTCGGGGTGGAACCACGTGCCTGGTCCGTAGAAGAACCCGTAGCGGAGCGCGATGCCGGCCAGCGGCCCGTTCGGGCGGAACGTGCGCTGCTCGACGGCGGTCAGCGCGTCGACTCCTCCGGCAACCAGCGGCGGGCCATGTTTAACCCATGGTTCACTCTCGGTGGCCAGCCCATCGCCGGGTCGGTAGTAGTAGCAGCCGGACTGGGCGACGTATCGGCGGGCGCCGGCGGTGACCCCGGCTGCATAGACGTTGTCGCCACCGACCGTGCGCACGGCCCCGGTCGCCGCCAGAGTCGCGCGCATTGCAGCCGGGTGTGTAGCTGCGCGGCAACGCAGTGAGCTGGTCGACCACGACATCCGGTCGGGCGTCGCGGACCGCGGCGGCGGTCGCTCGCGGTCGAGAACGTCGGCGAGGAGCGGCTGAGCGCCGAGCCTGGACAGCAGGTCGGCGTTCTTGGGATCGCGGGTCAGTCCCGCAACCGCGTGACCGTGGGCGTGCAGAGCGGCGACCAGGGGCCGTCCAATGGCTCCGCTCGCGCCGGCGACAAGCACGCGCATCCGTTCCTCCTTCAGTTTCGGGCAGCGCCCACGCTGCGGCGGGCCCGTGAGTGGACTCCGAAGCCGAGACGTTTCCGCCCAGAAGACGGTCCAGTGGGTGTTCTAGTTTCGATCGCCCACGGTCTCGCTGTGGGATATCGAGAGCTGGACGCGGCACCCGTTAGCTCGAGCCGCGCGTCGCAGGTGTACTCGCCGTGTTCGCGCTCGGTCGCAAGCTCACCGACCACGGTTTCAGGAACAAGACCCAAGAAGCGAGACAACCAGTGGATTCCACGGGTGCGAGGTGCTGGCGAGCGGATCACGCTCGATGACGTCACCAAACAGGCCCGTCAGGACGGGTACAAGGAGGTCCTCATGAGCTCATCGTCCGCCACACCGCCCAACCCGCAAGGTCCCGGTTCCGTCTCGGGTGCGGTAAACCCCCCCGGCAGGCGCGAGGTCATCGCCGGCGACCAGCGCGGCATGGGGCTGCCCGATAAGCGCCGCCAACGAGCACGACACCGGCACCCAAGGCGGCGATCTGATCGCGCTGAAGGGCGAGCTCGGGGCGCTCCACGGGTGCGACGGGCTCGACGAGACGATCACACTCACGGGTGGTGTGCGAGTAGATCCTCATCAACTCATCCGCCGCTTCACGCGGGCCGGTCACTGCTCCAGGACCAACTGGCCGCGGACCTCACTCAACTTGAAGGAAGGTTCACCATGAAGATCGTTGTCATCGGCGGGAGCGGGCTCATCGGCTCTAAGCTCGTCGCCCAGCTCCAAGAGCACGGCCAAGAAGCAGTGTCAGCTGCCCTCGACTCCGGCGTGAACACGCTCACCGGAGAAGGCCTGACCGAGGCCCTACAGGGTGCCTCGGTGGTCGTCGACGTCTCCAACTCGCCGACCTACGAGGAGGCCACTGTGCTCGAGTTCTTCGAGACATCGACCCGCAACCTCCTCGACGCCGAAGCCGCCGCCGGCACAGGACATCACGTCGCACTGTCCATCGTCGGGACCGACCGCCTACCGGACAGCTACTACTACCGCGCCAAGCTGGCTCAAGAGAAGCTCATCGCCAGCTCCTCGATCCCGTACTCGATCGTCCACGCAACCCAGTTCTTCGAGTTCATCCTGCGCATCGCTGACGCCGCCACCGACGGCGACACCGTCCGCGTCGCGCCGGTGCTCGTTCAGCCGATCGCCGCCGATGAGGTCGCCACCGCGTTGGCCCGGGTCTCGGTGGGCGCGCCACTGAACGGCATCGTCGAGATCGCCGGGCCCGAACAGTTCCGTCTCGACGAACTCATCCGACGCGGCCTCAACAAACGCCACGACCCGCGCCAAGTCGTCGCCGACCCCCACGCCCTCTACTTCGGCGGCCAACTCGGCGAGCGAACCCTCGTCCCCGGCGACGACGCCGAGCTCGGCGCCACCCGCTTCGAAGACTGGCTCAACCAGCCCTCCAACGCTCAGTAGCCATGACGAGCCTGAACACTCACAGGCGAACGGAGCTGACGGCGATGGACGACCAACTCGGCGAGCAACCAGACCGCCAACTCGTGTTTCTCCAAGAGCTGATCGAAGAGCACGCCACCATCGCCGGCGACATCATCGAAGTCGGCACTGACACCTGGGCGATCCACGGCTCAATCGCAGTTGACGGCGAAGTCCTCATGGCTGAATACGACACCCCCGACCAAGCACGGATCGCCCTCGACAAGCTTTCGAGCCGACCACGGAACCGCCGCTGGCTGACACCCCAACCGTGGCAGATGAGATCGCTGTCCGCCCGAGGGAGGATGAGGATCGTTAGTCGAGGTTTCGCGGGTCGACGGCGGCAGCCCGGTGCCGGGCTGATCCCGCCGGGTCAGTACGTTGTCGAGGACTTTCCGGTGTTGTCGGCGGGGCCGACACCGTTCACACCGCTGGAGGATTGGGACTTCACGATCGTCGATGAGACGGGGTCGGTGGCGGCGCGCTGGACGTGGGACGAGTTCCGCGACCTGCCGGCGGAGACACCGACGGTTGACATCCACTGTGTGACGAAGTGGTCCAAGCTCGGCACCCGCTGGGAAGGGGTGTCGGTTGACACGCTGCTCGATGGGATCGACTCCAGCGCCGAGTTCGTGATCGCCGTCGCCGACGGCGGCTACACCACGAACCTGCCGCTGGCGGACGTGAGCAACGGGCAGGCGTGGGTGGTGTACGGCTTCGAGGGCGAGGAGCTGGAGCCCGAGCATGGCGGGCCGGCCCGGCTGTTGGTGCCCCACCTGTATTTCTGGAAGAGCGCCAAGTGGGTTCGTGGACTGCAGTTGAGTGACGAAGACGAGCCGGGTTTTTGGGAGAGCGTCGGCTACCACAACTACGGCGACCCGTGGCGTGAGCAGCGCTACTGGGGTGACTGAGCGTCGTGCAGTGGCTCGTCGCGACCGTCGCCGAGACGATTCCGGAGACGGCCCGCACCACGACGCTGCGCCTCGACGTCCCGGTCTGGCCGGGGCATCGGGCCGGGCAGCACGTCGATGTCCGCCTCACCGCCGAGGATGGGTATCAGGCGCAGCGGAGCTATCTCGATCGCGTCGCCACCGGGAACCGACCGCCTCGAGTTGACCGTGGTCCGCTTTGACGACGGTGAGGTCTCGCCGTACCTGACCACGGTCGCCGAAGTGGGCGACCAGTTCGAGGTGCGCGGCCCGATCGGCGGGTGGTTCGTGTGGGACGGCGACGACACCACCCCGGTGTTGCTGGTCGGCGGTGGTTCAGGAGTGGTGCCGCTGATGGCGATGATGCGCCACCACGCCCGCACGGGCAGCACCGCGGCGATGCAGCTCGTCTACTCGGCGCGCACCCTCGACGACGTCATCTACCGCGACGAGTTGACCACGTTGGCCGACAGCGGTCACCGAGCCGTCACACTCGCCCTCACCCGCGAAACGTCACCAGATTGGACCGGATATCGCGGTCGCGTCGACATCGACCTGCTCGGTGAGGTCGGTTGGCCACCACCGGTTCGACCCCGCTGCTACGTCTGTGGACCGACGCCGTTCGTCGAAGCCGTCAGCGTCGCGCTCGTCGGCCTCGGCCACGAGGCCGCACAGGTCAAGACCGAACGCTTCGGACCGACAGGAGAATGAGATGAGCCCAGACCCCCTCGACGGCAACGCCATCGCCGGCGACCTCGCAGACATCTTCGCCTTCGACACCACGACGGCCATCACCACCTGCGCCACCTGCCACCACACTCACCCGGTCGCCACGCTGCGCGCCTACCTGCGGGCACCCGGCATGGTGCTGCGCTGCGCCTCCTGCGACGCCGTCCAAGTCCGCTTCGTGCGCTCGCCCGCCCGAGCATGGCTCGAACTGCGCGGCATCGACATGCTCGAAATCCCACTGCCCACCGAAGCGACTCCTCGGGAATGAGAACTACGTCCGTGATTGAGCTGATCGAGCCGCCCGAACTGGACACCTTGCCGGCGGCGCTCGGCAGAGCGAGCAGTCATGCGACAACGAGTGTCCCGATCGCTGGGCCGCACGAGACGGTAGAAGCGGTGCGCGAGCGCCTGATCGGTCGTCGCTACGACACGGTGGCCGACATCCCTGTCTGTGTCGACCGCCGCTTGGTCGGCATGGTGCGATTGAGGCCCTGCTTGCTGCCGACCACGAGGTCGCTGTGTCGACGCTGATGGATCCGGAGCCGGCGCGCATCTCACCTCACGCCGATCAGGAGATCGCTGCCTGGACGATGCTCGGCCACGGGGAAGTGGCCTTGGCCGTCGTCGACGATGATGGTGCACTCCTCGGGGTCATTCCGCCGAAGCGCATGTTGAGGATTCTCCTGCAGGAACACAAGAGGACATGCTCGACGTTCAACGATCCGTCGTTGGCCGTTGCGGTGTCGCTCTCGCTGTGTGCCAGCTGCATAGTCGCCGCTGCCGTCGCCCTCGTGTTGCGGTGGACACTTGGAGCGACTGCACTGCGATCCCGCCTTCTGTTCAGGGCGGCTGGCGACGGTCGTCCAGGTCCTGCTCTCGATCGTCATCTACCTGGCGCTGGCGGCCACCATCGTCCGAGTGAGACGACTCCAGCCCGTCCACTGTCGGCGATCTGCACGCCTCGCCTTCCGGGCATGGGAGAAAGCCGTTGGGCGCCAGCATGGTTACAGTCGGGCTCGTGGACGGGCTTGATGATGTCGAGGTGTCCGACGGCGACGTGGTCGCCCCGGCGCTCATCCCGCGTGCGCTGACGGCGGGAGAGCTCGTGTTCTCCGACGGTGCGACCCAGGTCTTCGGGGCCGACGGCGGGACCACGTACGTCGAGGGCGGTCGTCCGACCCGGGGCGAGTGGTACGTCGACGGAGACGGACACTTTGGTTCGTTCTGGCCGCCCAGCTACCGCTCCAGTTACGACCTTCATTGGATCGTCGAGGACGGCGTCCATCGTCGGGCTCAGGTTCACCGAGCTCGGCCGAGGGTCGCGGTTCGACGGTCGCTACCGGGATTGACTCCTCAGCGCTTGCCGCCGCGCTTGGGCAGCGGCGAAGGTATCAGCTTCTGAAGTACCGGTCGAGCGCGGTGCGGACCTTGAACCTGGCCAGGGCGAGGCGTTTGCGCGCTTCGCCGGAGGGCAGGTCGAGCTCGAGCACGGCCCGGCTGAATGGCGTCCTCTCGATGTCGATGAGGGTGACGAGACCGGCGTCGATCGGATCCAGTTCGGCGAGCGCTGCGTCAACGACGCCGTATGCCTCGGTCGTGACGAGATCGTCCTCAGGACGAAGCACCCGCGCCTCACCCCAAGCCACCGGTGACTCGACCCATGCTCCGGCATCAGGGCCGTCGGTGTAGAAGTCGGGGTAGAACAGCTCGGCCTCGTCGGCGTCGGGATCACTTCCTGCGGTCGGGACGGCCGGGGACTCGACATCGGGCCGACGTTCGTCGGCGAGGCGTAACAAGGCCGCGACGAGACCCGGTCCGGTCGTGTCGGCGTCGGGGTCCACGAGCGCGGAGGTGAGCGTCTCTTGGACCAGGTCGTCGGCAGCGTTGGCGTCGAGCGCGTTGGCGAGCGCGTAGAGATGTGGCAGCTGCGCGGCGAGTGCCTCGGCGCGGCCACCCTCTGCGCCGGCGACCATGGCCCGGAGCGACTCGGGGACCAGCACCTCAGGGCGTGACGAGAGGATGGCGACGGTGCTGCGTAGCTGGTCCATGAGGCACGAGCAGCTGTCGCAGCCGGCCAGGTGGTCCTCGAGCGCTCCTCGCTCGGCGTCGGACAGCAGCCCTGCGAGCTGGTCGCTCGCGGCCTTCACCGCGGCTTCGGCAGGTGAGCGGCTTCACGACATCGCCTGCGCGGCCAGCCCCGAAGTGCCGCCCTCGGCCACGTTGAGTCCGGTCCAAACCTTCATGTTGATGGCGATCCGATCATCTCAGAAGATCTCGCTCTGTTAAGAAGTGCGATGACCACGCCGTGCACGTCGTCCGCGACGGCTCGCACGGCGTCGGCGGCGGGCTCGCCGAAGCTCGCCTCGCCGATGATGGCCAGGACGGGAATGGGGAGCTACTGGAGCTCGCGTTGCTCGTCCTGCGCGATGGCATCAAGCGCATCTCGATCGCTTTCCGCAAGCTCCCCCGTCCTTCGGGCGCCCTCGACATCCCCGAGGACGAGGAGATCACTCGTCTGTGCTGGCATGGAATCTCCTTCAGACGCGAGCCGAAGACAATGCGTCGTTACTGCAGTGAGCCGAATGTAGCCCGTACTTCAGAGGAGAAGAGCTGCGGCTCCTTCCAGGCGGCGAGGTGGCCTCGCTCCATCGCCACCGCACGGTGCGGGTGCGCGTTCAGTCATCGTGACCTGTGGCGGGTCGGTCAGGGCGACACGGTCCCAGTCGGCGGTATCGGCTGCCGCGTCGTAGGTGGCTCGTAGGAACTCGAGTCGGACCCGACGAGGAGTTCGCCGAGGAACTGGAACATTCCGCCGCCCGGGCGGAGGCACGCGGAGGCCTCGCTGCGGCGGCTGCCTTTCTCGAAAGCGCTGTGACACTCACGCCCGAGCCCGCCCGTCGCGTCGGCCGCCTGCTCGCGGCGGCTCAGGCAAAGCGCGAAGCCGGCGCGCTGGAAGCAGCCTTGCAGCTGTTGACTGCGGCCGAGGCCGGTCCGATGTCCGCCGTGCAGGCCGCAGAGGTCGAGCACCTGCGGGGACAGGTTGCGTTCGATCAGCGCCGTGTCGGCGAAGCCGCGGCGCCTGCTCGTCAGCGCGGCCAAGCGCTTCGAACCAGCGAGTCCTATTCTCCCACGACACCACCGAAGAATTTTCGGTCCGTGCTGCACGCCACCCCGGCAGCGGGCATGAGGTGCGCCGCAACGGAGCCACAGTTCTGCACCAACACCCCCACGCACGCGAAGCGTCCGGAGCCTGGGCGAAACGGCGCGGACCGATGCCGACCGTAGACACACCCACCCCTCGAGATGGTGGATGCCAGTACGCCCGGAGCACCCCCCAGGTCATCTCTCTGCCGACTACGGAGCGGGTTGGCCCACGAAACGGAGGCTCGCATCGATGCTGAACGACGGCAGCGATGTGTTCGTCGCGTGTGCGGAACCGTGGCGCGTGTGGACGGTCGGCGCCACACCCACCTCGATTGTCGCCACCGCATGCCGGCGCGCGGGCTTGCCGCATCTGGTTGATCACTCGATCTGGGCGATCCCGTGCTGCGGCGGTTCAGTCGGCTCATGAGCAGGAACCGAGTCCGACGAAGGGTCACTCGGGTCCGCCGCCCGGCAGCCCGGCACATCTCCGGGCCGCGGAGATGCTCCTCACGCTCAGCCGACTTGAAGCCGACTGATACCGTCCCGCCAGATGTTGGGCGGTCGCCGTCGGGTCGTGTCCGCTCTTGTAGCTACCGCGGCGATCGGACTGGCGGCGACGCTGCTCTTCGGGCCGGTAGTCCTCAACTATGACGCCGCCTGGTCGCTCGTGTGGACGCGTGATCTGTTGGTCGGGGCGCACGACGCCGAGGGTTCGGCAGTTGGTCCGATGCGACCGTTGAGCGAAACGTTCTCGCGGCCGCTTGTGCCGACACCGCACCCCTTGACTGATGTTGTCTCTGGGTTGCTTGCGCCCGTTTCGCTACACGCACCGACCGTGAGTGAACAGATCCTGCTCATCCTTGCGCTCGGTGCGTTCGGTGCACTGGGGGTTGTGACCTACGTCCTCGGCGCTCGTGTCGGTGGACGGCTCGTTGGCATCCTGGCAGCGGCGATGCTCCTCACCCGCGAACCGGTACTCGGTTATGGGCTGCGTGCCTACCTTGATATTCCGTACACGGTGTTGCTCCTGGGTGCAGGCCTGTCGGCTCTGTCTGGCCGGGCGGCCGCGACTCGGACAGTGGTGCTACTGACCTTGGCAGGGCTGCTGCGTCCTGAGGCCTGGGTCGTCGCTGGCGGCTACTGGCTGTGGCTCGTCTGGACCAATCGTCGTATTGACTGCAGGCTCGGCGTCCTGGCGGGTGTGTGCGTCGTTGCTCCGCTGGCGTGGCTCGCGGGAGGCTGGTTGATCGCAGGGGATGCGCTCCTTGCTCTTGGTCACACGACGGAGAACGCCGAGATTCTTCAACGCAGGACTGGACTGCTGAACGGCTTGGTATGGACCCCGCGACGACTCGGCGAGATTGTCCGCGTCGACGGGCTCATCGGGGGGATCGTCGGCCTGACCGTCGCCGCGCGGATCTGGCGCTTGCGCCGAGAGCGAATGGCCTCGCCAGCCGGGCCGACAAGAGACGACACAACGAAACCCGTAGCGCTCGTCGGCCTCGCCGCGGGCGGAGCGTTACTGTCCTTCGCTCTAGTTGTCACCGGTGTTGCTGGGCTACCGATCAACACGCGGTACCTGCTCCCGCAAGGTTCGATTGCGGCCCTCGCTTGGGCGTTGTCAGTGGCTGGCTGGCGATCTACCGTCGGAGATCCGAGACTTCGCTTGTGGTGGAAGTGGACGGGCCTCGCTGTTGCGGCGATCACAGTCGCGCTCATACCTTGGCATGTCAGCCGTTTGCGCGACCTTCACGGGCGGCTGACAAGTGAGAGTGAAGCCGCGCACGACCTTCGGGTTCTGGCCTCTGAGGCCCTGAACGCGGACACACCTGAGGCGGAGCGGGGCGACTGTCAGCTGGTCGTGGGCACGCCGAGCGAGCGAACAGTGCCGACCATGCTGCTCTGGTCGCGGCTAAGCTCTTGGGTCACTGACGACACCGCACGCGCCTACCTTGTGCAGCGGGCCGCCGAGCCAGGCGACGAGCACTTGGTCGTCGTTCCGATCACGAATGAGGTCGCCGACGGCTACGGGTTCAGTCGGCCCGGCGACGCTGCCGAATTGTTGGACCCAGCGAACGGCTGGCGCCCGGTGGCTACGGCAGGTGACTGGACTGCTCTTGCCGCGCCAACCTGCGCTCGCAGCGACGACTAGCGACCGTCTCAGGCCTGAGGCGCTTCGCGGTCACCATGGCAGTGCTCGCCGTGCACGTCCCGGACGCAAGCCGTCGTGTCGGCCACGCGCGACGGGTCCGGCGGGAACCTCAGCGAGCAGCTCGGTCACCCGCGTCCTCCTCGATCCCGTCTGACCAGGTCGACGCGTAGTTGCGCGATGGCGGTGGCTGCGATGGGCACGATCAGGGCATGCGGTCATGATGACGGCGGGTCCAGAATGGAGCGTTCGGCCAGCGCTCCTCACGCTGGTAGATCGCCCGGCGCTGGGCCTCGTAGTCGGCGACGATCGCCCGGTAGCGTGCCGCGAACGCACAGGGATCGTCGACGCACCGCGCCGCTTCCCGGCCCATCAGCACCGCCGTGAGGATCCCCTGCGACGACAGCGGATCGAAGCTCGCGGCGGCGTCTCCGGCGGCCAGCCAACCGACGCCGCACAGTGGCTCGAGGTGGGCCGTGCCGGCCGCGACCACCAGTGGGACCGTGGGCGCAGCGCGTCCGAGGAGTGCGGCGATGTGGGTCGTCCGGCGGGCGCCGAGGTCGAAGCCGCCGCTCGTGCGCAGCTCGGCGGCGAGCAGGTCGCCGTCGGTGAGGAAGGCGACCACCCGCCGGTGGTGTGGGATGGGGCACGTGTACCACCACCCGGTCTCGACGGCCTCCACCGTTGTCGTGGCGTCGTTGTCGGTGCCCGCTCGCGTGTAGGTCGCGAGCACCGCGACCAGCCGGTCGCCGGCGATCCTTCGGGCCCCGCGTTGCCGAGCGTTATCGGCGCGCCGCCCGGAGGCGTCGATGACCACCGACGCCGCTAAGACTGTGCCGCCATCGAGGGATGTCCGCAGGGTTGCCCCGGCGGCCTCGGCGGCCGCGAGCAGGCTGGCGTCGAACGCCAAGCGGTCGAGGTGCCACCCAGTGCCGAAGGGGTTGAACATGAAGTCCGTTGCCAGGAGCTCGCCGGTGCCCCACGCGGCGCGGTTGCCCAGGCTGCGGTGGTGGTCGGCGGGTACGAACGTGCCGTGCCCGAAGACGTCGTCGACCGCTCGATCGAGTCCGGGTGGTGCACCCTCGCCGACGCCGAACGGGCGGTGGGATCGACGATCGACGACGAGGACGACGGAGCGGCCGCTGCGAGCGAGTGTGGCGGCGGCGGCACACCCGGCCGGGCCACCGCCGATCACGACAGCGTCGTGACCGGCCCGCCGTCCCACACCATCGGGTCGATCTCCTGCCACGTGGCGCTCCAACTCCTCATCGGCTCGCTGCCGAATCCGACGTTCGTCTCGACCAGCATGACCGCTGGGAACGCCCCGTCGGTAGGCCCCGGCTGCTCGGTCACGAGGCCGAGGTCGGCCCAGTGGTCGACCATGTTGCGCAGCGTGTCACTGCGGTTGGCGGCGGCGACGAAGCGCTCCCAGTCGTACCGGCGCCCGAACGCCGCCTGGCGGTCGGTCATCGCCGCCGTGGTGTCGACGACTACGAGGTAGTCGACCTCGCGAAGCACGTGGTTCGGGACACGCGCCGGCCAGAACGTTGGCAGCACGGTCGAGATCTCCGGCTCGTACCCGGAACGGCAACTCGCCGCGTCGCTATGCCAGGGCGTGCTCAGCCAGCGCGTCAGGTCCCCGGGACCGCTGCCGGCCAGCGGCCCGTCGGCCGCCATCGTCCGCTCGGGCGTCAGCTCGTCGCCGTCGTCGACGTGCTCGACCGTCGTCGACCGCAGCCGCAGCCGGCAGGCGCCCGACCACATCGACGGCACCCGCAGTGTCCACGGCACCTCGACGCCAGGGTGGTACGCGCCACCGAGGCAGGCGTCGAGGCCGGCGCGGTCGAGGGCCAGCACCTGCTCGCGCGGGCTGAGGGTGGCGAGGTCGTTCGGGGGCGGTGGGTCCCGGTCGTCGGTGAACGTGCCGGCAGCCCACGCCTGGAGCAGGGTGTACTGGATCGGTGTCACCGTCAGCCATTGGTACGGCGACCGCGCCGGGAAGGCGACCCCGTCGCCGTACATTTGCGGCTGGGCGGCCGGCTGCTCGAGGGCGTAATCCGGGCTGCGGAACTGGGCGAAGGTCTGCTGGCGCAGCGCGGCACTCGCAGGGGTCGGATCGGCGAGTCGAGTGAGCAAGTCCGGCGCCAGGTAATCGGCGCCACTACCCCACCCGTGCGAGCCGAGGTAGCCGGCATTGACCCACTGCATGTCGACAATGCGGCCGAGGATCGGCAAGATGTCGTCACGGAAGCTCACGTCAGCCGCGGTCAGGCCGGCGCCATCGAAGTTGTCCCAGCCGAGACGCGACGAGTCGTACGCGGTGATCAGACCGGCACGGACCCCGGGGCCGTAGTTCGGCGGGGACACGACAACCCACCCCGGCTCGGCGTGCAGCGTGCGCCCGCCGATCGACACGGTCGCCAGCACCGGGCCATCACAGGTGTCGTCGGACCATCCGTCGTTGTTGGCGAATGACGTCAGCGGTGCCTGCCCCGGCGAGTAGCCACGACCCTCCGCCGGCAGGAACACGAGGCGCCCGAGCTCGTCAGTGAACAGTTCGCCGAGCGGCACACGTTCGTCGAGGAACCGCCCGGCGTCGAGGGCGACGGGTGCCGCCGCCGGCCCGCTCACCGATCGTTCGCCGGCGGCGACCACCAATCGCTCACGATCGGCGCCGGTCACGTCGGCGTTGCGCCGCTTCACGGCGACTGCCACAGGCAGGTCCATCGCCCGGTTGAAGTCGTACCAGGCCGCCTTCTTGTTGGCGACGCTCACCGTCCACGTGATCTCGGCGTCGGCCGCCGTTATCTCCTGCAGGACGGCGCCTGTCGCGTCGTAGCCGAAGATGCGGAAGCCGGCCGCCTGGCGGGCGATCGCCCCCGTGGCGTCCTTGAAGCCACCGGGCGCCACCGGGAGCGATCCCGGTAGCTCGGGACCGAAGAAGAAGCTGTCGGCGCTGTTGCCGACGCGGGCGATGCCGACGGCCGGGTGCACGGCGACCGACGCGACGCCCACCAGCGGATCGCTCGACGATGACGACTGCGTGCCCGACGAGGGCTGTGCGGCCGCGTCGCCGGTCCGGCCGTCGAGCACGCCGCGCCCGGCCACGAGGGCGGTCGCAGCCACTGTCGCCTGCGCCAAGAACTCGCGTCGTGTGTAGATCACCGGACGTCTCACCCGAACCTCCCTCGATCAGCGCCACCGAGCGGCGCCCACCAGTGTCACAGCCGCGGCGGGTCGACACCGACGCATTCCGGACCCCGAGCGATCCGGTCAACGACGCCACGTTCCGTCGGTGACGGAATCGTGTCTTCAACGGTGGTTCTGCGACCCTCCCTCGGGCAGCGGTGTTCAATCCAGTTGAGCTGTGTGCTGCGCACGTGAAGGTGATCTCGCCTCCATCGATGGAGACGATGAGAGGCCCGCTGAGCGACTCGCCGTCGCGGTCGCGGGGTTCGTCACGTTGGGACCCGGTGCCTCGGTCGGGACGGGGAACACTAGGAGCGTCCTCGTCTGCGTCGTCTCGTGACGTCCATGGTTCTTCGCTGTCAGCGCACTTCTGCAAGCGCGACGTGGTGCGCGCCGGTCGGTTGGGCTCCGTCAGCGAGTAGGACGCTGATGTGGGAGCATCGTGGCGCCGAGCCGTTGGGAGACCGGAAAGGGTGAGCGCGATGCCTTTCGTGACGACTGGGGATGGGACGGAGATCTTCTACAAGGACTGGGGTAATGGTCGGCCGATCGTGTTCCACCATGGGTGGCCGTTGAGCTCGGATGACTGGGACGCACAGATGATGTTCTTCGTCCTGCGTGGGTATCGCGTCGTCGCCCACGACCGTCGTGGTCACGGTCGGTCGACGCAGACGTCGAACGGCCACGACATGGACACCTATGCGACCGATGCCGCGGCAGTCGTGGAGCACCTCGATCTGCGAGACGCGGTGCACGTCGGGCACTCGACCGGAGGCGGTGAAGTGACTCGCTACGTCGCCCGCCACGGGGCCGGCCGTGTCGCCAAAGCGGTGCTGATCGGTGCCGTCCCGCCGCTGATGCTGAAGACCGATGCCAACCCGGGCGGGCTGCCGATCGAGGTCTTCGACACCTTCCGGGAGGGCACCGCGTTCAACCGGGCCCAGTTCTTCCTCGACGTCGCCTCGGGGCCGTTCTACGGGTTCAACCGGCCCGGAGCGCAGGTCTCCGAGGGGGTCATCCGGAACTGGTGGCGTCAGGGCATGATGGGCGGGGCCAAGGCGCATTACGAAGGCATCAAGGCGTTCTCAGAGACCGACTTCACCGAGGACCTCAAAGCGATCGAGGTCCCAACGCTGGTGATGCACGGGGACGACGACCAGATAGTGCCGATCGCCGACTCCGCTGAGCTTTCGATCAAGCTGCTCACGAACGGCACCCTCAAGGTGTATCCGGGCTATCCACACGGGATGTGCACGACCCACGCCGACGTCATCAACCAAGATCTGCTCGCATTCATCCAGGCCTCCTGACCGAGGCAGTGCAAGGCGCCGCCCACGCGTGCCTCGAGCCGGCTCGCGACCGGCCGAACCGCACCGTGGTCACTGGTGCTTCGCCCGTCGGCGTCGCAGTGGATCGTGCCGACGCCTGGAGGGGATCATCGAGGTGATGCCGGTGACTCACGCACGCTCGCTGTTGCCAGTACCTCCGTCGAGCTCTCGTTGCGAGTCGACAGCCAGGTAATCGTCGAGACTTGATCATCCGGGTTCGCTTCGCGGATCGCTGGCCCTCCTCGAAAATCACTTGCCAGGACCATCAACCTCACGCCAACACTGGCGATCGGGATCGGTAGGGTCCCACGTTGGAGACCAACTGATCGGCGAGTACGGGGACCACATGAGTCGACGCAACGTGATCGTCGCTTCGATCGTGGCCGGCGTGGCTGCCGCATCGGGTGCGCCGACGGGGGCGTCGGCTGAGCCGGCCGATGTCGGCGTCGATGCGGTCGGCGTCGGCGTGTCGGCTCGGCCTGTCGAGTCGAGCTGCTCCGCATCTGCGAGCACTGTGTCAACGTCGAGCTCGGACGCCGATAGCACGCGCGAGCAGGTCAGCAACATTCTTGAGTTGCACCACGCCGCCGGTGACTTCGTCGGTGCCCGCGTTGCCCTGTGCGATGGCAACGGCCCGGTCATCGAGGTCACCGCTGGTACGACGAGCCTCGATCCGGGCAGCGGGCCCGTCGATCCCGATGTGCCGTGGAACATCGGCAGCGTCACCAAGACCTTCGTCGCGGTCGTAGTGCTGCAGCTCGCCGATGAAGGTCACCTCGACCTCGACGCCGGCATCGACGGGTTCCTGCCCGACTTGCCGGATGCCGAGCGGATCACCCCTCGCCAACTGCTGCAGCACACCAGCGGGCTCGGTGAGTACCTCGATCAACCGGCGGTGCGCAACGACCTGCAGCGGCAGTGGACCCCGGCGGAATTGATTGCCGTCGCCGAGGCGGCCGGGCGGGTGGGCGAACCGGGCGGCCCGTATCGCTACTCGAACACCAACTACGTGGTGCTCGGCGAGATCATCGAGCAGGTGACTGGCAACACGTGGGACACCGAAGTGGCCACACGGATCGCCGAGCCGTTGGGGATGACCCACACCAGCAACATCACCGACGAACGGCCCCCCGGCTACGTCATCGTCGACGGATCCTTCGTCGATGCGACATTCATTGCTCACCCGTCGGTGGGAGGTGCCGCCGGCTCGCTGCAGTCCACCGGCCGCGACCTGCTGGTGTTCGCCACCGCCCTCGCCGACGGGACCCTTTTGACGCCCGACTCGCAGGCGGCGATGCACGCCTTCATACCTGGCGAAGACCTCTCACAGTTCGGCATCCTCCACGGCTACGGGCTCGGACTGGAGCAGTACGCCAACGCCGACATCACCGTCATCGGCCACCTCGGAACCGGCGAAGCACACTCCGCGTTCGTCGGCTACGACCCAGACCACGGCACCGCCGTCGCCGTGCAGACCAACACCGCCGTAGGCGGACCACAGGGTCTCATCGCCATCGAAGCACTCACCGCCGCCAGCCAAACCAGCTGAACCCACCGACCCGCAGGCAGCGATCAGCCGGCGACGCCGCCGTTGAACGGGAGCCACCAGGGCGAGGCCGCGAGCGATGGCCAATGTCACTCACTACAGCGTCCACTACATGAGCGAATCGAGTGAGCCGTGGATTACCGACATCAACTGCTCGACCAGCCGAGTGGTGACACAGACGGCCCGCGCATTGCCACGATTCGATTCTTCGACGGCGCTGTTCCAGCGAGCGGAGCTGTCGACGGAGTCGAGGTGGTGAACTTTTCCGTTGGCGCGGTTCACCGACGTCATCGCAACGCTCCGCAACGAGGATCGCATCATCGTCGGCCACAGCTCGCGCGGGCCAGACAGCACTGTCAGCGAACCGGCAACGTCCACAACTGCCGCGCGGAGGCGAGATCCCTCGTCCGCCCCACAGATATTTGTAGACGCAAGCTACGATGCGAAGCGCACGATCGATGCCGATTCAGAGCGCTCGCGACAGTGAGCGTGGTGGTTGCCGTGGTCCACCTGTTCCAGCTGGAGGCAGCAGCCGGCTGAGCGCGGGAGAGCGTGAGAAAACTCTCACGCTCCGCCCACGTGACGTTCATGCGACACTCGCATCGTCGTCTCAGGAAACGACACCGGCGATGTGCCGGGAACGAAAAGGAGACGACCCGATGCGACGAGCCCGCCTACCCAAGTGGAGACGCACCAGCGTTGCCGCCGCTCTGGCGGTGTCGACGGGCGGTGTGGTGACCAGCGGAGTTCTGCACGCCGCCCCGGCGGCTCATTCGGCCGCCGTCGTCGGCGCAGCCGATGCGCCGTCAGACGTGACGCCGCAGCAGAGCATCTACGACCTCATCAACGCCCAGCGGCAACGTGCCGGGATTCCGCCGGTGGGGTACGACCCGGGCCTGATGGCCGCCGCCCAGGCTCACGCCGATGACATGGCCCGCATCGACATGCTCACGCACGTCGGCTCGGATGGCACGACTGGCGACCAGCGACTCACCCGATCCGGGTTCGCCTCGACGGCCTGGAGCGAGAACCTCGCGATGGGTTACGCATCACCCGCTGATGTCGTGGCGGCGTGGCTCAACTCACCCGACCACCGCGCCAGTCTGCTCCACCCGCAGTACCCGTTGATGGGCGTCGGTATCGCGTCCGGGAACGGCAAGGTGTGGTGGACCGTGGTGCTGGCCACCACCGATCCGGCAGCCACAGCGCCGCGCCGCTCCCGCTCCCGCGGCGCCCGCCGCGCGCCCGACGCCGCCGCGCCCATCTCGGCGGACAACTCGAGCTCCAACTCTTCGTCGAACTCGTCGAACAACTCGAGCAGCAACAGCTCGTCGAACTCGTCGAACAACTCGAGCAGCAACAGCTCGTCGAACTCGTCGAACAACTCGAGCAGCAACAGCTCGTCGAACTCGTCGAACAACTCGAGCAGCAACAGCTCGTCGAACTCGTCGAACAACTCGAGCAGCAACAGCTCGTCGAACTCGTCGAACAACTCGAGCTCGCAACAGCTCGTCGAACAACTCGTCGAGCAACTCGAGCTCCAACAGCTCGAGCGAACTCGTCCGACGATGATGACGACGACTGAGAAGCTCCGTCGGTCGGCCGTGGAGGCGCACGCCAGCACGGATCGAGTTCCTCTGCCGGGCGGAGGACCGGGGCGTGATTGCCGAGCCGGTCCCGGCCCGGTCGGTTCTACCGGCGTGGTTCCGAAGCCTCAAGGGCATCGACCACGACGAGCTGTCGGCGACCAACGACGGCGTGACGGTGAAGCGCTGCCTGCCGTTCCTGGACGCGATGTCGACGGGGTGGATCATGCCCCTTGCCGCCACGGTGAGGCTCGATGTCAGCGATGACGGCAAGCACGTCGAGGCCGGTTGGGAGTTCGACCGCACGATGGTGAGCAACCATCGGCGTTCCAGGTCGCCGGCAATCCGTATGAGCCCCGCCCGCCGTTGAAGTTCCACAACTACTGGACAATCAAGACGGCGCCGGGGTGGAGCTGCCTGTTCATTCCCCCGCTCAACCGTCCGAACCCGGTGTTCGAGGTGATGAGCGGCGTGGTCGACACCGACGTGTTCGCCACGCCGGTGAACTTTCCGTTCATCGCCACGGCCGGTGATGGCGTCCATGTGCTGCCCAAGGGCACACCGGTTGTGCAGGTCATCCCGTTCCGGCGTGCCGATGCGGCCGTCTCGTCGTCGATCGGATCAGTGTCGATCCGCCCGGAATCCGATGGCGAGAAGGCGGCGCGCCGGCGCATCCATCGGGCGATCGCCGCCGGTGCCAGCTGGTACCGCAACAACGCCCGAGCGGCACGCTGAGCCCCGGCGCGGACGCCCTGCGCCAAAGTTAAGAGGGTTCTCATCAAACTCTCACGTTCGAAGGCGCTGCGTCGGTCAGACTTTTCGGGTGAGGAGGTCGCGGACTGCGCTGGCGGCGGCGGTGATCGTGGCCGCGGCGGGGGTCGTCACGTGCGGCGTTGTCGTTGCCCTCGACAGGTCCCCGGACCGTCCGGTCGACCCGATCGAGTTGGATGGCCCGGCGCCTTCGTCGGCGACGACATCGACGTCGCCGAGTACGGGCGTGGTGCCACCGCCGACCGTCGCGCCGTCCACCACCGCGGCACCGACGACAGCCGTCCCGCCCACCACGATGCCGCTGCCGCCCGTGGTCACACCACAACCCGAGCCCGCCGACGACGGCCGCGCTCGTACCTGCGCCGCCGCCAACCGCCCGACCGCCCGTGCCCCCACCGGCCGACGACGACGACGCCGACGACGCCAGCGAGGTCGACGACGCCAGCGAGGTCGACGACGCCAGCGAGGTCGGCGACGCCGGAGACGACGATGGGTGAACACCGGCTCCATCTCGGTTTCCGGGCCCGCGTGCTGGGCTCGTTCGTGGCCCTCGTGGCCGGCGCAACGTTCGCCGGCCTGATCGTGCAACGGGCCGTGCTGCTCGACCGACTCGGCGGCGAGGTCGACGACGCGCTGAGACAAGAGCGCGAGGAACTGGAATCGTTGGCCGGCCCGTCGGGGGTCAATCCGCAGACAGGCGAGCCGTTCGGCACCGATGTGCGGGCCATCTTCGAGACGTTCCTCGTGCGCAACGTCCCCGTCGAGGGTGAAGTGTTCGTGGCCTTCGCCGACGGTGCCTACTACCGTTCGACGCCGAGCCCGCTGCCCTTACACGAGGACTCGGTGTTTGTGGAACGAGTGGCGACGATCTCGTCCCCAGAGTGGGGTCGGCTCTCGACCGACGCCGGACCGGTGCGATATCTGGCGGTGCCGTTGCAGTTCGACGGCGACACCCGTGGCGTGTTCGTCGTCGCCAACTTCCTGCGTGGTGAACGCGAGGAGGTCGAATCAAACATCCGCGTCGCGGCCGGTGTTGCCGCAGGAATCCTGGTCGTGGCGACGGCCGTGGCGTGGTTCGTCGCCGGCCGCCTGCTGCGACCGGTGCGCCACCTGACCGAGGCGGCCGAGGCGATCACCGACACCGATCTGGAACGACGCATCCCGGTAGTCGGCAACGACGAGATCGCCAGGCTGACCCGCCAATTCAACGAGATGCTGGACCGCCTGGCGCACGCGTTCGCCGCCCAACGGGCGTTCGTCGACGACGCCGGGCACGAGTTGCGCACTCCGATCACGATCATTCGCGGCCACCTCGAATTGATGGGAGCTGACCCCGTCGAACGCCAAGAGACCACCGCCTTGGTGACCGAGGAGCTCGACCGGATGAGCAGGGTCGTCGAGGACCTGCTGTTGCTGGCCAACGCCGAGCAGCCCGACTTCATCCAAACCGCCCCGGTGGAGATCGCCGAGTTCACTACCGACGTCACGATCAAGGCGAGAGCGCTCGGCGATCGCGACTGGCGGCTAGACGCCTGCGCCACCGGCGAGGTCAGCGCCGACCGACAACGCCTCACCCAGGCGATGCTGAACCTCGCCCGCAACGCCATCGACCACACACCGCCCGACGCCGAGGTGGCGATCGGCAGCGCATGGGACAACGACGGCATCCGGTTCTGGGTGCGCGACACCGGCCCCGGTATCGCCGCCGCCGATCGGGAACGGATCTTCGAACGGTTCGCCCGCGGTGGCAGCGGTCGCCGCCGATCCGACGGCGCCGGACTGGGGCTGGCAATCGTTCGCTCGGTGGTCGAAGCCCACGGCGGCCGGATCCTGCTCGACAGCCGACCCGGCGAGGGTGCCACGTTCACGATCGTGCTTCCGGGCCGCCGTCCCGGCAGCACCGCCTGGCCCGCACCATCGCCGCCACTCGCCGCACCGGAGCCGAGACAGGAGATCATCACATGACCCGGATACTGGTCGCCGAGGACGAACCCCGCATCGCCGCCTTCATCGAGAAGGGACTGCGGGCCAACGGCTTCACCACCTTGATCGCCGAGACCGGTCCGGACGCCGCGGCGATCGCCCGCGATGCCGACTTCGACCTCGTGATCCTCGACCTCGGCCTGCCCGAACTGGACGGCCAACGCGTCCTCCGTGAGATCCGCCGTCGGGGTGAACGACTCCCGATCATCATCCTCACCGCCCGCACCGACGTCACCGACACCGTCAACGGCCTCCAAGGTGGCGCCGACGACTACGTCACCAAACCGTTCCGCTTCGAGGAGCTCCTCGCTCGGATCCGGGTCCGGCTGCGCGACAGCGGTGAAGCCGAACCAACCATCTTGCAGGCCGGCGACGTCGTCCTCGATCTGCGGGCTCGGCGCGCCACCGTCGGTCACCGTTGTGTCGAGTTGACGGCTCGCGAGTTCACCCTCGCCGAGACGCTGATGCGTCACCCCGGCCAGGTGCTCAGCCGTGAGCAACTCCTCAGCCACGTCTGGGGGTACGACTTCGACCCGGGCTCCAACATTGTCGACGTGTACATCGGCTACCTCCGCAAGAAACTCGGCGACGACGTCATCGAGACGGTCAGAAGCATGGGATACCGCCTCAAGACTTGAACGAAACCGTCGGCTGGCAAAGGCAACGAATGCGACACCCTGTTGGCTTGATCGTCGTATCGAAACAACCGAATCAGCCGAGAATGGGATCGGTCGACTGCAATCGGCGACGGCCCGGCCTGCAGTCACGAACGTCGCGCCGCGGCGACGGTGCCGACAGCAGCGGCTCGCGGACAGGGACTCGAAGCGGTGATGGGAGATGTGTGGCGGGCTGCCACACATCTCCCATCCAGCGGCACAGGGAATGGGCCGCCGACCGTGCTTACTGACGGCTGATCACAGGTTCCGGCACTGGTCCTGCTTGTTGCCCTGGACGATGTTGCCGCCGCCCGTGGGTGCCGGCACGTTCGACTTGCACTGCAGGTTGCCGTTGATCCGGTTCGAAGAGAACGTTTGAGGGCCCCGGTTGGCGAACGACTGCACGTCCCCGGTCACCCGGTTCGACGTGACCGAAGCCGAACCACCCTGCCCCAGCTGAATACTGCCGCCGACCGTCGACGACGACACGGCCACGGCCCGATGGCCCTGGGCCTGAACGTTGCCAACGACGCGGACCTGCGCAGCGGCCAACGTGGCGCCGGACCCCACCTTGATCGTGCCCTTGACGGTCGTGCCGGTGAGGCGACACGTCGCGCCGGTCGGGACACGCAGGTTGTCGACCGTGATGGCGCCGAGACTGCCGCGGCACACCCGCTCCTCGGCATGGGCCGACGGGGCGGTCATCATCGTGCACGCAGCGACGACACCAAGTCCGATGATTCCAAGGCGCTTCTTCAATATCTGCTCCTGTCAGTAAGGCTCCGCACCCCGATGGTCCGGAGTTGAGCATCACCCTGCGACCTCCCGATGAACTCGGCCTAAGCGAGCCGTGAGAACTCTCTTATTCGGCCGGGACAATTGCGACGTACCGCCCGCTCACGTCCCTCCCCCAATGCACCAACTCCGCCGGCGCAGAGGTCGCGGTAGCCGTCGCTGCCACAGTTATGGCGGTGGTCAATCCGGGCGGAACGGCGATGGCGGTCGCGGGCGTCGGTATTTGTATCTCGCGGACATCAGACAGTTCCCATGGCCGTGCTCGATACTCGACGATCGTGTCGATGGCACGTGCGCGATCCCATTCACCAGCCCGCTCCGTTTGAGGCGGGCGCGGAACGCGGGCAGCCGCTCGATCGCCACCTGTGAAACGTGCTGGTGCAGTGAGTACGCCCTCACGAAGATCCGTCGATGCTGAACTCTGCTCAGCGTCGCCGGCAGAGCTCATAGGTGTCGGTCCAGGGGCGGAGTTGCTCGAAGACGTGGCTCGCCGTGAGGACGCCGGCGTCGTCGTAACGGTTACCGATGATCTGCATGCCGACTGGCAGCCTGTCGTCGATGAATCCCGCGGGGATCGACGCGGCTGGGTGGCCGGAGAAGTTCAAGAAGTACGTCATGCACCAGCCGATGAGCGGTTCCACCTCGACGCCGGCGACCTCCCGGGGCCCGACCGTGTCGCCGTCGTCGGCGTTGTCGACCTGGACCGCCGACAGGGTAGGCGTCACCAGGAGGTCGTAATCGTCAACGACTTGCTGAACGGCATCGCTGACCTGCGTTCGCATCGTCTGGTCGCGAATACGGTCGGTCACACTCAGCCGGTAACCGTGCTCGATGCGCCGGACGTATTCGGGTGGCATTGCGTGGCGGTGCTCGCCCAGTAGATCGATCCCGGCCGCTCTGAGCCCTTCGATCCCGCCGATGTTGAGCGGCGCGATCGTGCGACACCACAGGTCGGCGAGCTCGATCTGGTCGTACGGCAGCAAGATCTCGACCTCTTCGACCACTGCCCCGGCCTCCTGGAACGCCGCGACCGCCGACGCCACCGACGTCGCGACGCGCGGGTCGACCGGGTACACGCCGAAATTTGGGCTGTATGCGATGCGCCTGCCCTCGAGATCGCCCCGCAGCGCCGCCATGAGATCGGGCGTGTCGGGCAGTGCGTACGGATCGAGCGAGTCGTAGCCGACGAGTGCCGACAACACGAGCGCGGCGTCTTCGACGGTGCGGGTGATTGGTCCCTCGGCGACGAAGCAATCAGTGCCGGCGAAGGCATTCGGGCGCAGCACCACGGGAACCCGGCCCCACGACGGCTTGAACCCGTAGACGCCACACCACGCCGCAGGGATCCGGATCGAGCCGCCGGCGTCGGTGCCCTCGGCAAACGGCACGAACCCGTCGGCGACGGCAGCGGCACTGCCACCCGACGACCCGCCGGTGTTCTTGGTGGTGTCGAACGGGTTCCGGGACGGACCGAAGAGCGGGTTGTCGCACGTGCCGCGCATGCCCATCACGGGGCTGTTCGTCTTGCCGACGATGATCGCCCCCGCCGCCTCGACACGCTCGGCATAGGGGCAATAGGCGTCGATCACCTGGTCGGCGAGGGCGGGGATGCCGCCAAACGTCGACTTCCATCCGGGCTTGAAGTCGAACAGATCCTTCATGAGCGTCGGCACCCCATGTAGTGGACCGAGTGGGCTCCCGGCGCGCACCGCCTCGTCGGCGGCGGAGGCGGCGCGGCGCGCGTCGTCGTAGCCCTTGTACACCACAGCGTTGAGGTCGGGATTCCGCGCCTCGATGCGCTCGATTGTGGCTTCGACCAGCTCGGCCGACGAGATCTCGCCCTCTCGGACGCGGCAGGCGAGTTCTGTGGCTGAGGTGTACGCCAGGTCGTTGTCGAGTGCCATGTTGTGGTGCTCCCGTGATTCGGCCGGCTTCCTCAGTCCGGCAGGGCGAAGAGTCGCTGCGCGTTGCCTCCTTCGACAAGGGCGCGGGCGGCGGGGACGAGGCCGGCGTTGATTACTCGTCGGCGCTCGTAGCCGAGTTCGAAGTACGGGGCGAACGAGCCGGCGATGAGTCGGTGGGGATCGAGATCCCCGGCGAGCCGTTCGATGAAGTCCTGGCGATAGACGCCATCGGTCATCACGTGCAGGTTGGGCGCTCGCTGCAGAGCGAACCAGGCATCGATCATCCCGAGGCCGGAGATGTTCAGCTGCCCGCCGGACGTCATCACGATGTTCACGTCGGGATGGGCGCGAGCGAAGTCGAGCAGCTGCAGCGGCTCGGACAGCGAGTAAGCACCAGCGGCGACGACCACGGGGACGCCGCGAGATGGCGGCGATGCTAACGACTGGCGACGCCACGCGGACCGGGAACGCCTCCTCGCCAGGGTGCAGGAACAGCCCGACGCAGCCGAGCTCGTCGAGGCATCTCGCGGCCTCGGCGCTTGCTCGCTCGCCGTCGAGCGGATCGACCCGCCCCAGGCGGGCTACCGGCATGTCTACAGAGCTGGCGGCATCGACCAGCGCGTCGTTGGCCGGGCCGAGGTGGTAGTCGAACGGCCGACCGGGCGCGGCGACGAGAGCGTCGATGCCAGCGGCGGTGGCCGCAGCGGCCAGTTCGGCGAGCATGAGACCGCCAGCCCGGAACCGGTTCTCGCCTGCGACCACGAGGGCGTCGACGATCATCGGTCGATCCGGAGCAGCCGGGCTGCATTGGCACCGAGGACGAGTGCTTCGTCGGCCGGGTCAAGGCCGAGGAAGCGCACCTTGTCGAGCTCGAGCCGCGGGTTGCAGCCCGGTCCGTCCGACCCGAACAGCACCCGCTCGGGACCCACTCGGTCGATCGCGGAGCGGATGTGCTCGGGGTACGGCATTGCCGACGTCTCGAGGTAAAGGTTCGAGTGCTCCACTGCGGCGTCGATCGCGTCCTCGACGTGGAGGTAGCCGCCCATGTGGCCGAGTACGATCACCGTGTCTGGCGCGGCCGCGGCGGCGAGTGCCATCGTCTGCGGTGTGGTGTAGGGGTCGTCGCCGCAGTGGAACAGGGCCGGCACCCCCAGGTCGCCGCACCTTCGCAGCAGCGACACGGTCGGCTCGTCGGCTGGGTGAGCGAGCGTCGTGGTGGGGTGCAATTTCAGGCCCTTCGCCCCACGCTCGATTCCTTCCTCGAGAGCCGCCGCGGCCTCGGTGCGGTAGTTCGGGTTGAGCCGCACGAAAGCGACGAGCCGGTCGGGAAACGTCGCCACGGCGTCGAGGATGTAGTCGAGCGCGTCCGGATTGAGGCCGGGCAGGTCGGTGTACGTCATCGCCACGGCCACGTCGATCCCGGCCTCGTCGAGCAGCCCTACGATCTTGTCAGGCGGGTGCATCCAGCCGAACGCCGGCGCCTCGTCGATGTGGGTGTGGAAGTCGATGATCGTCACCCTGCAGCCTCCGTGGAAAGTCAGTCGGCTTCGTGCCACACGGTCGGCGCGCGGAACGTGCGGTCGAAGCCGCCGCCGTCCCACGTGGCGATCCGGCGCGGCCACACCTTGAACGGCACCCGAGCGAACCCGAACGTCGACTCGGCGTACTCCATGCCTTCAGGTCCGAGGTAGCGCAGGACCATGTCGCGAGCCGGGGTCTGCCAGTCGAAGTCGTCGGCGAGGAACTCGGCCTCGCCCAGGACCGACACTCGCTTGTACGGCAGCTCGACGTTGTCGACGAGGAGCCCGCACCGTTTGTCGCGACGCAGGTTCTGCACGAGGCTCGTGTTGCCCTTGCTCACGACCAGGAACGACGATCCGTCCCACAGGTACCAGACCGGGCTGACGACCGGCCAGCCGTCCGCCATGGTCGTTGCGATCTTGGCGAAAAGGCGCCCGGAGTTCAGGAACTCGTCGCGGTCGGTGACAGTTAGCCCCTTGCCGGCATCCGATGTCATGGCCATGTCATGCTCCTCTCGTTTGCATCGCGGTGTCCGGTGGCGTCGCCATCGCGAGTCCGCGTATAGGACGGCGCTGCACGTACAGGCCGGCGGCGACCAAGATGACCGCGCCTCGCACCAGCTGCTGGTACCAGACCTCGACGTTGAGCAGGTTGAAAACGTTTCCGAGCATGCCGAACAGCGCGACCCCGCCGAGCACGCCGATGATTCGACCACGCCCGCCTGCCAGGCTGGTGCCGCCAATCACGACGACGGCGAGCGACTCGAACTCGAGCGACGCCGCCGCGCTGGAGTCACCGACGCCCGTAGAGCCGATCACGACGATGCCGGTAATCCCGGCGAGCAGACCAGCCAGGACGTAGGCCGAAAGCGCCACCCGGTCGGCGTGGACACCGCTCACGCGAGCCACTTCCGGGTCGCCGCCGACGGCGTACACGTGCCGGCCCCACGCGGCGCGGGTCAGCATGATCGACAACGTCGCGCCGATGGCCACGGCGATTAGCACGAGCAGCGGCACGGGTCCGATCCTGCGGGTGTAGAAGTCGGTCCACCACGACGACGCGCGGCCCTGAGGGGTGCTCGCCACGTAGAGCGCCAACCCGCTCACGACGGCACCGGTACCGAGCGTGGTGATGAAGGGCTCGACGCGCAGCCACACGACGACGAAGCCGTTGACCGCACCGATGACCATCGACAACGCCAACGCGGCGAGGACACCGAGCAGGAAGCGGTCGTCGGAGCCGTCCATCGCGATCGCGGCCACGATCGCAGCGAAACGGACGCTGGCGCCCAGCGAGAGGTCGACGCCCCTCACCAGCACGACGAGGAACTGCGCCAGCGACGCCAGCCCAAGGACCACCATCTGGCGCGACAGGTTCGTCAGGTTGTCCACGCTGCGGAAGTCGTCCGACGCGATCGCGGCGTACAGGGCGAGGCAGGCGACGACTACCCACACGGCGCCGCCACTGGCGGCGAAGCGGGCGAGCTGCTTCGACCTCACTGCCCAGCTCCGACGGCTACCTCGTGCCGCGTCGCCCGCGTGATCGTGTGCAGCACGGACTCCTCCGACGCGTCGTCGTGAGCGAACTCGCCGACGATCCGGCCGTCAGCCATCACGACAATTCGGTCTGAAAGGCCGAGCACCTCGACAAGCTCGGACGAGATCACGATCACCGCCGTGCCGTTGTCGGCGAGTGTCCGCACCAGCGTGTAAATCTGTTCCTTCGACCCCACGTCGATCCCGCGCGTCGGCTCGTCGAGGATCAGCACCTTAGGTTCGAGGGCGAGCCACTTGGCGAGCACTACCTTCTGCTGGTTACCGCCCGACAGCGACGTCACTGGATCGCCGCCATCGGAACGGGTGCGGATGCCGAGCTCGCTGATCGACCGGGCGGCGAAGCGTTTCTCGGCCGGTGACGACAGCATGCGTCCGGCGACCCGCTGAATCACGTTCAGCGAGACGTTCGACCGGACACTCTTGGCGAGCGCGAGACCTTCGATCTTGCGGTCCTCGGGAATGAACGCAACGCCGGCCCGCATCGCGTCCGCTGGGCGGCGGAACGCCGAGTGGACGACGCCGTCGATGATGATCTCACCGCGGGCCGGGGTCGCCCCGAACAGCCCCTTGGCCAGACGTGTGCGGCCGGCACCGTTGAGCCCGACGAGTCCAACGATCTCGCCCGCCCTCGCCTCGATCGTGATCGGTGCGGGAAGTCCGCGGATGCTGAGGTTGCGCGTCGCAAGCCGCGGGCGACCCGGCGGCTCGCCAGCGCGCGGAAATACCTGGGAAACGTCGCGGCCGACCATCAAGTTGACCAGCTGATCGTGGTCGACGCCATCGATCGCGCCGCTTCCCGATACGCGGCCGTCCTTGAGCACGGTGTAGTGATCGCACAGCCGGAACACCTCATCGAGCCGGTGGCTGACGTAGAGCACGGAGACGCCTTCGCGCTGCAGGGCCCGCACCACCGCGAACAACTGCTCGAGCTCGGGGCCCGACAGGACCGCCGACGGCTCGTCCATTGCAACGACGTCGGCCTCGATCGACAGCGCCTTGACGATCTCGACGATCTGCATCGACGCGACGCTGAGCGACTCGACCGGTGCATCCGGCGCGATGGTGCCGCCGAGCCGGGCAAGCAGGTCGGCGGTTTCGTCGAGCATCCGCCGGCGGTCGAGGAACCCGCGCCGCTTGAGTTCGTGGCCGATGAAGACGTTCTCGGCCACCGTGAGCGCGGGCAGCAGCGAGAACTCCTGGTGGACGACCGCCACGCCAAGGCGCTGGGATCGTTGCGGGTCGAGGCGATCTAGATCGACCGCCTCGCCCCGCAAACGCATCTCGCCGCTTGTCGGCGCCACCGCTCCGGCGAGGATCTTGAGCAGCGTCGATTTGCCGGCGCCGTTCTCCCCGACGATCGCCTCGACGCGACCCCTCTCGACCGCCAACGAGACGTCGTCGAGCGCGGTCGTCGGGCCGAAGCGTTTGGTGATGCCGCTGACCTCGAGGGCGAATGGCGATGTGTTCAGAACCCGGCCTCGACGTAGACCTCGTCGTCATACAGCGCTGGGCCGATGAAGTCATCGTTGAACTGAGGCAGGAAGTGCTCTTCGGCGTTTTCTAGCGTGATCGGCTCCATCTCCGGCAGCACCGTGGCCACGTCGGTGTACTTCTGTACCGGTGTGCCCTCGAGCACGTCGATCACCGTGTTGACGCACTCGGACGAGCCGGCGGGCGGGAACTGGACGGCGAAGAAGTCGATGTCGTCCTCGATAGCCGTGCGGAGGAAGCCGTTGGTGATGCCGGTGCCACCGATGAACGGCACGTCCATCCCAGCCTCCCGATACGCGTCGACGATGCCGACACCCATCTCGAAGCCGCCGGTCCAGATCGCGTCGATCTCCGGTTCCTCGACGAGGATCGTTCGCATCACTTCGAGCGCGTCGGCGGTCGACCAGTTGGCGTTCTGCTCGGCGACAATCTCGATGTCGGGATACTCGGCGAAGGCGGTGTGGGCGCCCAGCTTCCAGAACTCGGCGGCGTCGACGCCGGCGATGCCGTGGATCATCACAATGCGGCCCTCCCCGCCGATCTGCTCGGCAACGGCCTGGGCGCTGTCGTAGCCCATGCGGGGCATGTTCGAACTGAGTTCGGCGACGAACTCGTCGGTCTCGGCCCCAGCCATGCAGAGAATCACCGGGACCCCCGCCGCTGTGGCCCGCTCGACCGACGCGGCAAGGCCGGCACGCGACAGCGACGTCAGCATGATCGCGTCGACGTCCTGGGCGATGGCGTCCTCGATGCCTTGCGACTGGTTGGCGACGTCGAAGTCCCACGGCACGTAGAGCCGGTTCTCCATGTCGAAGACTCCGCTCTCGGTCATCGCCTGGTTCATCGTGGCGTCGAAGATCGTCCCCCACCCGTTGATCGGCCCCTGGACGATCGTCGCGATGCGGTACGGAGCCTCGGTCGCGAACTCGGAGGTGTCAACGGTGATCTCACTATT
Organism: Ilumatobacteraceae bacterium; assembly: GCA_963732335.1. GTDB lineage: Bacteria > Actinomycetota > Acidimicrobiia > Acidimicrobiales > Ilumatobacteraceae > Desertimonas. The sequence continues at coordinate 589,258 of CAVSZO010000063.1, forward strand.
GGCGGCGATCTGCTGGGAGTACGGGTCGTCGAGCGGTGGCGCCGAGTCTCCTGGCACGGTCGTCGCCGCGCCGAAGACCAACGGAGCGATGCCGGCGATTGCGATCAGTCCTAGGCGCCGGTGGGTGCGGTGGCTGTGCAGTGGTCCGTTCATGGATCCCCCTGTTTCTGTGTTGGTTGGGTTCTTTGGCGGTCGGTTGTGGTTCGATCCGGTGTGCGTATCGTTCAGGTGCGGCCGCGTCGTTGGAGCAGGCCGCCGACGGCGAGCGCTCCGACGAGGACGATGCCCTTGGCCACGAGCTGCAGCTCGGTGCTCCAGCCGTGCAACACGAAGAGCGTGAAAAGCGACGCGAGTAGGAGCGAGCCGATCGCGCCGCCCACGAAGGACCCTTCGCCGCCATTGAACGTCGCGCCTCCGAGAAGTGCCGCGGTGATCGAGTCAAGCTCGGTGTTGCGTCCGACGGAGCGGTCGACGTAGCCGGTCGAGCCGGCGAGCAGCACGCCGGCGAGCATGGCGAGCAGGCTGCACGTGACGAAGGCGGCGAACTTGTAGCGGTCGACGGGAAGGCCTGACAGCCGGCCCATCTCCTCGTTGGCGCCGGCCATCGTCATCCGCCGCCCGGCGGCCGTCTTGAGGATGAAGGCGGAAGCGACGAAGGTCAAGCCGATCCAGATGATCACCGGGACAGTGAAGGGACCGAATTGGTGCCGGGCGACGTCGATCAGCCCATCGTGGACTCGGCCAGACGTGCTGCCGCGGGTGTAGGCGAACCGGGCGCCGTCGAGCAGAACGAGCATCCCGAACGTGGCGATGAACGGCGGGACCTGCCGGTAGGTGACGAGCCAGCCGTTCACTATGCCGACGGCGACGGCGATGGCCGCCGCCCACGCGATTCCCGGCGCGAGGCCGGGGCCGCCCTCGGCGACGAGCACGACGGTGAAGCCGATCACGGCCGAAACAGAGAGGTCGATGCACCGTACGAACATCACGAGGACTTGGCCGATGACCACGACGCCGAGCACCGCGGCCTGGCGGGTCGTGCTGCGCAGCGCCGCTTCGCTGAAGAAGCGAGGAGACGTGAGCGCGGCGACAATCAAGAGCACGGCTAGCAGCACGAAGCCGCCGTTGCTGGCGACCATCCGCACTCGCTCGGTCACGCGCGGGGCGGACGAGACCGCCCGCACGTGGTCGACGGTTGGGGTGAGCGTCACTTTCGGGAACCTCGAACGTATGCGCTTGCCGCGAGCATCAGTCGTTTGTCCATCCTGTTGATCATGCTGTAAGGCGGCGTGGTCGGGCTGTGCTAGCCCGTACGGTGAGCTCGAGCGGCAGCTCGATCGGCTCCTCGCGCGGTCCGCCTGCGAGGAGCTGGAGAGCCCAGCGCATCCCGCGGACGCCGAGGTCGTAGAGCGGCACGTGCACGGTCGTCAGCGGGGGTTCGACGAACCCGCTTGGCGCGATGTCGTCATACCCGACTACGGAGACGGCGTCGGGGACGTTGACCTCCCGTTCGCGGAGCCCGCGGACAAAGCCGATGGCGGCCTGATCATTCGCCGCGACGACTGCGGTGGCGGGCAATCCCCCGGCGACGAAACAGGCGGCGGCGCGCTCACCGCCGAGACGGCTGAAGCCGCCGTCGAAGATCAGGTCGGGGTCCAGGGCGAGGCCGTGACGCTTCATCGCCTGGCGCATCGCAGCCAGGCGCTCGGTGGACGTGGCGATCCCGGCCGGACCGGCGAGGTACCCGATCGTGCGGTGACCGAGCTCGACGAGGTGGTCGACGGCGAGCGACAAGCCGATCCGGTTCGAGTAGCCGATATCGGGACGCCCGCCGGGGAATGGCGCTAGACGGACGATCACCCCGCCGGCCGCCTCGACCTTGGCGAGCTGGCGTTCAAGATCGGCTCGATGCCGGAGGTCGCGCACGCCGCCGGCGGTGAACAGGATCGCGTCGACCCGCAACGCTCGCAGCTTGCGGAGATAGTGGACCTCCTTGTCGGGATCACGGTCGGTGTTGCAGAGCATGGTGACGTAGCCGCTGGCGTACGCCTCGTCCTCGATACCCCTCGCGATCTCGCTGAAGTACTCGTCCATCACGTCGTGCACAATGACGGCCGCCACCTGCGTCCGGCTGCGGGCGAGGCCACTTGCCAGCATGTTCGGCTCGAAGTCGAGCTCCTCGACGGCCGCGAGGACGCGCTGGCGGGTGCTTGCCGCGACGGGGTGCGACGAGCCGCTCAGCACCCGCGACACGGTGGCCGTCGAGACCGAGGCCAGTGCGGCGACGTCCTGGAGCGACGACACTGTCAGCCGCCCTCGCTGCTCACTGGGTTCGCGGCACGGTCAGGGTCGCGCCAGATCGGGCCGCGCTCGAGCACCTGATCGATCAGACCCTCTGCGATGTACGCCGGATAGTCGAAGGCGGTCACTGGCTTCGCCAGCTGGCCGGGATAGCCGATGGCGGCGCGCACGTTCGCGTCGGTGTAGTACCCAGCGACGACGGCGAGCTGTAGCGCGGCCACGCGGTCCGTCTCACCCGCGGCCAAGGCGGTGAGACGACCGCCCGGGTCGCCTCCCAGCTCCGGGCGGAGCGCGGCGCGCAGCGCGTCGACGACGTCGGGTCGCGCCCGCAGCACAAACGCGAGGCGGCGTTCGTCGACAACGTCGCCCGCCGCGGGCATCCCGTGCGCCGCCGGGATCAGGTGCGATGCCACGTCGGTGAAGATCCTGCGCCGTGCCGGGTCGAGGGCGGTGGCGAGTTCGATGTCGGGGTTGGACTGCGCGCCACCGGTCATCACGGCACCACCTGCTCGTGTCGAGTCGCCACCATGCGGTCGGCAGCGCGCAGCGCCAGCGCGCAGATCGTCGACGTCGGATTTACCCCGCCCGACGTGACAAAGCAGCTGCCGTCGACCACGTAGAGGTTGGCGACGTCGTGGGCGCGATTCCATTCGTCAACCACCGACGTCGCCGGGTCGCGGCCCATGCGTGCCGTTCCCAAGAGATGCCAACCCGAATAGCGCATCAGCCGATCGACCTCGATCGTGTGGGCGCCGGCCTCGACGAGTGACTCGGACGCCCGCTCGATGTGGAAGTCGAGCAGGCGCCGGGAGTTGTCCGACACCCGGTAGTGCAGCTCGGGGACGGGCAGACCCGAGGAATCGGTGGCCGATGCCGACAGGCTGACCTGGTTCGACTCGTCGGGGAGATCCTCACCGAACAGACCCCAGCTCGCGCCACGCCCGAGGCGGTTGCGCATGTGGATGTGATGCGCCTCGCCCCAGACCTGCTCGCCCGCCCGGCTCGGCAGCGCGGCGTTGACCGGACCCCCTGTCGGCGCCAGGCCCCACTTGGCGCCGCGAACGAAACCGCGGCGCTCGTCTGTCTCGTAGAACTCGAACGACTCGATCGAGCACCCGAAGTGGCCCTGCCAGCTCTCGAGGTTCTCGTCGAACAGCCCGGTGACGCTGGCAAAGGGATGCATCATCAGTCGCCGCCCGACGAGGCCGGACGAGTTCGCGAGCCCGTCGGGGTGGCGCATCGAGGACGACAGGAGCAACAGCCGCGAGGTGCCGATGCCGTTGGCGGCGAGGACCACCGTGCTCGCCGCTTGGAAGTACTCGCGACCTTCGCGGTCGAGCCATGTCGCGCCGGTGACGAGGCCGCGGTCGTTCGTCTCGAGCCGGCGTACCCGGGCGCCGGTCAGCAGCCGAGCGCCGTTGGCGATCGCCCTCGGCCAATGGGTGAGGTCGGTCGAAGCCTTAGCCCCCTCGTTGCAGCCCTGCATGCACGTGCCCCGCTGGACGCACGGGTTGCGTCCCTCGTAGGGCGCCGACAGGATCGCGTTCGGTTCCGGCCACCAGTGCCAGCCGAGCCGGCTGTGCGCTCTGGCGACCTTCAGCCCACCGGCACCGATTGGTAGAGGTGGCAGCGGAGGGTCCTCGCCGGGCGGGTAGGCCGGGTCACCGCCGAGACCGGAGACGCCGATCTGCCGGTCGCTGCGCTCGTAGTACGGCCGGAGCTCGGCGTAGCTGATTGGCCAGTCGTCCGCGACGCCGTCGAGCGTGCGAACACGAAAGTCCGACGGCAGTAATCGCGGCCAGGCACCGGCGAACAGGAGCATCGAGCCGCCGACGCCGGCGAACATGAGCGGGGAGATGTCCGAGTCGGCGTCGTCGACAGGGTAGTCGTCGGGCAGCCCGCGAATGTTCGGGCTGCCCGACCACTGCTTGCGCGCCGTGAGCTCCCAGTCGAGCTCGGCGCCGCGGTAGTCCGTCCGATCGTGCCAGTCGCCCTGCTCCAGGCACAGCACGCCGATGCCCGCTTCGGCTAGGCGTCGGGCGACCACACCGCCCGCCGCGCCGGCACCGACGACGAGCACGTCGACCGGTTCGCTGTCCTCGTTCGCCTGGCCGTTCACTGACTCGCCCCGTTTTGCCAGGTGCCGAGGGGGTCGCGCCGCGGTGCGTCGACCGCTGCCTTCGTCAGCGCAACGGTGTCGCTGACGAGGGCGAACTTGTGGTCCAGGTTGCGCAGGGTTGCCCGATGGAGCTCGTCATCGAACGACGACACGCCGTCGGCCGCGACGATCATCTCGAAGCCGCGGCGGAAGCCCTCGCGCACGGTCTCCTCGACGCAGATCTGCGTCACCGTGCCGACCACCCAGACCTGGGAGACGCCTGCGGCGCGCAGCGCATCTTCGAGCACCGTGTTGTGGAACGAGCCGTAGCCATACTTGTCGACGATCACGTCGCCGGGCCGCGGCGCGACCTCGTCGACGATCTGGTGCCCCTCGAGCCGGTCGGGCCGGTCGCGGTATAGCCGAGTGATCCCCGGCCAGCACGACCGCGCCGGGGGATGGCACTCGGGCGAGAACCAAGCGAGGTGAGTGGTGCCTGGACCGGCGGTGTACCGCGTGAACACGACGGGCACTGCTGCGCCGCGACAGGCATCGAGTAGCGCCGTCACTGCCGGCAACGTGGCGCGAGCGTCAGGCACCTCCTGCGGGGCGCCCTCACGGACGAAGTCGTTCTGCAGGTCGACGACGAGCAGCGCCGCAGCCGAGGCGTCGACGGTAAAAGGTTTGTTGCTCACCCGCCCTCACCGAACGGCTCGACGATGTGCTTGGCGATCAGGTCGAGCTGCACGACGTCGGCCGACAGCGTGTGCAGCATCAAGTATTCCACCCCCGCCTCCACCCTGGCCTGCACCTTGCGCTGGATGTCGTCGATGGTCCCAGGCATGTACACCTCGTCGATGTATTCCCACGGACGCTCGTCGCTCACGATGTCGCCGAACCGGGCCTGCTGTATGGCTTGGATCTGGTCGGCGGTCCCCTGCTCCTCGATCCACGTGAAGTTCTCGTGGGCGACGGTGAACTGTGCGGAGCGGCCGGCCTCGGCCCGCGCCGCGGTGATCAGCTCCCGATCGGCGGCGATCAGGTCGGGCGGGCATGTCGGCCGGGCGATCCAGCCGTCAGCGGCGGCGATCCGGCGCAACACGTTGGGGTTCATCGTCGGGAGCTCCGGCGATGCCTCGTGGGCGAGCTGACTGCCGCCCGCCGCCCACACCGGCGGCGGCGGGTCGAGGCGCGGCTCGACGATCACATCGTCGAGGTCGTAGTAATCGCCTTGGAAGTCCACGGGCTCGCCGCCGAACAGTGCCATCGTGGCCGCGAGCACCTCGTCGGTCCGCCCACCCCGCTCGGATTTGTCGACGCCACAAGCGGTGAACTCGGGACCGTACCAGCCGGTGCCTATGCCGTAGACGTAGCGGTGGCCCGAGAGGTAGTGCAGCGTGGCAACCTCCTTGGCCAGCACGACCGGCTGGCGCGTCGGCAAGATGAGGATCGATGTCCCGAGCTTTACCCGATCGGTCACGGCGGCGACGTGCGACAGCGTCATCAGCGAGTCGAGCCAGCTGACGCAGTAGAACCGATGAGCGGTGACGATGTGGTCGGTGATCCACAACGAGTCGAAGCCGAGCTCCTCGGCACGCCGCGCGAACCGGCGCACGTCGGCGGGATGGCTGCGCTCCCTTCCCCGAATGATGAACGACGGCAAGAAGACGCCGAACTTCACCCCGGTACCTCAGCGAGCAGGCCGACGTCGGCCAGAACGCTGGTCAGGAAAGCCCGCTCCGCGTCGTCGATGCCGAACAACGGGAGGCGGACATGGGCGGCGTCGAGCACGCCGAGGATGCGGAGGCATTCCTTGAGCCTGACTCGGTAGTCGCCGACCGGCCGGGCGAACACGGCGTCGGCGAGCCGCTGCACACGGCGCCCGAGCGCCGTTGCCTCGTCGATACGTCCGGCGTTCCAGGCGTCGATCATGGCCACCTGCTCCTTGGTCATCACCGCGCCGAATCCGATCAACGCTCCCGTCGCGCCGAGGAAGAACGACTCGAGGATAAAATTGTCGTTCCCGGTCAGAAGCGTGATCGGCCGGGGCAGGTCTTCAATGAGACGTGCCGTGTCGACGAAACGGCGAGCGTCGAAGGAAGCCTCCTTGATCGCCACGACACCCTCGACCGACGCCATTGCCCGCAGGGTGTCGGGCTGGAAGTTGAGCCCGGCGAGCGCCGGCTGCAGCTGGAAGAGGATCAGCGGCAGCCCGACTTCAGCGATCGCCTCGTGGTAGGCGACAGGGATGCGCGGGTCGAGTGGCTCGCTCAAGTAGGCGGGGATCGGGAACACCAAGAAGGCATCGGCGCCGGCGACCTTGAACTCGGCCGCCTGGCGGACAGCTGCGGCCGTCGACGGTCCGGCCACGCCGGCAACGATGGGGATGTCTGTCGTCTCCCGGACGACCTCGAGGGTGCGCACCTTCTCCTCGTGGGTCAGGTGCGGCCCCTCGCCGGTGTCGACGTTGATCGCCAGTGCGACCGGGCCCTGATCGACGACCCAGCGGATGTACGTCCGCAATCCGGGCTCGTCGACGCTCCCGTCGGCATGCATCGGCAGCACGGTGGCCGGGATGAGTCCGCTGAGATCGAGGGTGCGATTCGCCGTCATGGGAGCTCCAGTCGATTGGAAGGGACCGGGAAACGAGATTTTCGGAAGCCGAGCCAGGGATCGAGGGGCATCTACCCGGGACCCGAATGGCAAGCGCTTGCCACATACCAAACCACGGCGGGTGTGGGTTGTCAATCGGATGGGTCAAGCGCTGCTTAGCCGATTGCCATCTGTTCCCACATGATCTGGCCGATCACGCCGTTGTTACATACAACGACCTTGATCGGCATCTCGTAGCGGGTAGCGTTAGCATTTCGGCCATCAACATGCGAAATCAGCCGTCACCGACGAACGCGATGAACTGCCGGCCGGAAAGCCAACTGCGCCGCCAGCGTGTACGGCAAGCCGGGCGCCATTGTAGCCAAGTTTCCAGAGAGAAATAATGAAGAGAGGCGAAGATGTCGAAGGAAGAGCTGCACACGAGGAGATAGTTCAAGAGTAGACGCACAGAAACGAGAAGAAGAAGATATGTAGATAGAAGACAAGCATCAGGTAATGCGGCTGGAAAGGATCAAGTTGAGAGTAAAAAAGTGAGGATAAGTAGTTAAGAAAATTGAAAATAGAAAAAAGAATAAAATAGAGGAAGAAAAGTAAAAGAAATTGAGATAAAGAAGTGGTAAAAGGAGTGTGTAAGTGTATATGGTGTGGCGCGACGCGATGCTCGGCGACTGGCTCGTACGCCCACGTAGCGCTGCCTAGGCTGCGGCATTGTCGGTCACTGCGTCCGAACCCAGCGGAGAAGTTGCTTGATGAACGACGCCGGGGCGGATCTTGAACCCTGCAGCGGTGGTACGGTCTAGCTGCCTTCAACAGCGAGGGTGCCGCGTCGTTGGTAGCCGTTTGATCAGGCGCGGGACCTTGTCCATGGTGACGATCGTTGTGGGGTGTCCACTGGATCCATTCGACGCTGGCGATCCTGTCGCCGATCTTGAGGCCGCAAATCTGCACGTGTCGGATCTGCTGGAGTTGTTGTTGGAACGTGTCGAGAAGCTGCTCGAGGTCGATACGGCGGCGATCTTGTTGTTGGACCGTGACGGTTCGCAGCTTGTTGCGCGCTCGGCGCGGGGTCTCGAGGATGAGGTGCGCCAGGGTGTTCGGGTGCAGGTCGGTAGGGGTTTCGCTGGACGGATCGCGGCAACCAGGACACCGGTCATACTCGACGACGTCGGTCCACACGCGGTGGTCAATCCGATCTTGTGGCGACGCGGTGTCCGTTCGATGCTCGGCGTGCCCTTGATCGCCGACGGGCGTCTGCTCGGGGTGATGCACGTCGGCACGCTGCAACCCCGCCGATTCAGCGGCGATGACAGCGCTGTGCTCGAGCGAGAGGCGACTCGGGTCGCCAAAGTGGTCAGCGATCATCAAGCGTTGGCCGAGCGGTTGACGGCACGCACACTGCAAGACAGCCTGCTCCCGGGCCGCCTGCCAGACATTGGTGGCCTCGAGTTCGCTGCTCGGTTCGTCGCCGAAGAGGACCTTGGCGTTGGCGGAGACTGGTTCGACGTGTTCAGGCTTCCGGACGGTCACGTCGGCATCGTCGTGGGTGATGTCGCTGGATTCGGATTGCGTGCGGCGATCGTGATGGGTCGGCTGCGCAGCGCCTTGCGCGCCTACGCCATCGAATCGTCGACCCCGAGTGAAGCGCTCAGACGTCTCGACCGCAAGTTTGCCCATTTCGAATCCGACGAGATGGCAACGGTGCTGTACATCATGATCGCGCCTGATCTGGCCAGCTTCACGTGGTCATCGAGCGGGCACCTGCCGCCGGTCGTCGCCAGGCCCGGTCACGATGCAAGCATGCTGGATGTTCTCCTAATCCACCGATCGGTTTGAAAGTTCCCGGACACCACGTCGACACAAGCGCAGAGTTGCTCCCGGCGACCACTGTCGGCTGTTTCACCGATGGCTTGGTCGAGCGACGTGGAGAGTCGATCGACGTCGGGCTCGCCCGTTTGTGCGCCGCGTTCTCTGCCGGTGAACCCGAGGAAGTGTGCAGCACCGTCATGACAGAACTCATCGGCTCCTCAACGGTTTTCGACGACACCACGCTGCTCGTGTTTCGCCGGGTCGTATGACGCCGGGCTGTTCCACAACTCAGTTACTCCGACCACGCCGAGGTTCGGCTCCGGCACCCGTGACCCCTGACCTATTGTCGCGGCGCATCACTTCGCCGCACGGAACGACCGATGTACGGCAACTGGCGAACAACGTGCCACCGCCCACTACACCTGTGGCCACACCCAGCAGTCCAGCGGCTGGCCCCGATGCGACTGCCACAACATTGAAGTCACCGCACTCGACAACCTGGTGTGGCAGTCGATCACCAACCGGTTGCTCGACGACATCGTGTACGAAGCCGACGACACGAGCCGGGCCGAACTCGCCGACTCGGCGAACTCCGCACACCACGCCGTCGCCGCGGCAACCGGCACCGCCACCACCGTCGACCGTGCCGAACGGATGTGGCGGATCGCCACCGGTGTCCGCGACGCCGTGGCGCGAGGCGACCAGGTGCTGCGCCATCGAATCGTCGAGCTACTCGACGCCCGTGTGCACATCACCGGCTGGCACACCTGCCCGACCTGCGCCGGCAACGGTTGGCTGCCAGACCCCCGCGTACTAACCCAAGGTCAAGGTCCGCCCACCCGACCAACGCATGCAAGCACTCAAATGCCCCACCTGCCACGCCTACGAGACTACCTCGCCGACATCGAAGTCACAGGCACCCTCCCCGCACTATCGACCCAGACACCAACATCGGACGCGGCACCCCGTTCCGCATCGTCACCTCGCCGGAAGACGACCGGGGCGACTCGGCCCAGCGGCACACCCTCAGTCCAGAGCAGGGATGACCGAACCCAACGAGTGAAGTGAATCGCACACGGATGCGACACGCCTGCCCTCCTCTGCTCTCTGCTCCCCTGCTCTGTTTGCGGAAGCAAGGCGGACGGTTCCAGCCAGCAACAAGCCGCTCGTCCTCGAGACGACGGCCACATCCGTCTGCCGAATCGGTGTGCTCGTCGAGAGCAACCCGTCACGATCCGGGTGCTGAGCACCCTCGGTCACCTTGGCGTTGGCCTGCATCGAGTAGCCAAGACGATGCAACATGCGCAGCACTGTGCGTGAGGACACGTCGAAGCCTCGCCGGACAAGCTCGTCGGCCAGCTTCGTCGACAACTTCGACGTCCAGCGCAGCAACGACATCGGGTTGCCGCGGGTCTCGGGATGGGCTAGGCCGTCGAGCACCCTCGAGCAGACCGGGCTGCTTGTCGATCATCGGCTTGTCGCCACCACCCACGGCCCGCAGACGGGCCGACGGCTCGATACCGACAACGACCTCGTCTTTGGCTTTGATCACCGTGTTCCGGCTCATCCCCGACGCCGCCGCGACCGCGGTCTTGCCGCCCCGGCCCAACATCTCAGCCGTCGCGCCGGCCACCACGCGCCGCTGCAGCTCGTTCATATGCGGCAACACCACCGTGAAGAATCGCTCGAGCCCCTCCGGCGTGATCTCCACACCATCGCACTACTACGCGTGACTAACCTGTTGTGGACTCTTAAGTCCACAACATTTGGCAGCGTGTCATTATGAGTGATCTAACCAGAAGAGAACCGATCCACGATCCCCAGGAATTGGAGCGGCAGTTGGTGGTTAGAGAGAACGCAGGTGACGTCAGTGGCATGACCGCCTTGTTTGAGCCGGACGCGGTGATTGAGCTTAACGGCGGGCTCAACGACGGACGGCTAGTGCGAGGCAAGGAAGCTATTCATGAGTTTTTCACCAAACTCCAAGTTACTGGGTTGGGACCGGAAGGACGAAGGTTCAGGCTCGGGGAGCAGCGCCCAGCACTCATTTGCGGTGATCTGGCCCTCACTTCGACGCGCAGCCTTGATGATGACATAACCTCTGAGGTTGCGCGGCGCCAAGACGATGGAACGTGGCTCTGGGTGATCGACAGGTGGTCTGTCAACTGGTGATTGACAGAGACTTAGTCGGTCGAGCGTCGAGCGTTGTGGTTGGCGATCAGCATGATCCAACCTGCCAACGATATGAGATCGAACCGCTCGGGAATCAAGGTGGGCGGCCATCAAGCGTCCTCGGCTTCGATCGCCAGCATCATGACGGCGCTCTACTTCACAAGCCTCACTTAGGGCTCACGCCAGGTCTGATTGAGCGTTGAAGGTGTAGTTCCATTCGCCGTGCCAGTCGCGGGGTTCGATCGGCACGGCGGCGAGTTCGGTATCGGTGATCTTGACGCCTTTGGGATACCAGTTCGGGTCGTGGGCGGCTTGGATCGTGAGTCCAGTGCTGGTCGCGGTGGCGGAGATGAGTTCGATGATGGTGCGCAGGCTGGTGAGCGGTCGGCCGCGCCAGTTCATCGTGATGAAGCTGAACGTGCGGTGCTCGATGCGGTTCCACTTCGACGTGCCGGGCAGCGCCTTGGCCGTGAGTCGGGTCAGCCTAGAGAACTCGCCAATCGTCAGCAACAGTCCGGGCGAGCCTTCGAGCGTCACGTCGCCGATCATCAACCTTTCCCCCAGCGTCGAGTCAAACAAGCCACCACGACCGGCCAGTAACGCGTCTCATCGACGACGCCGTACCCAGCCTCCGACTGGTGATCACAGCCGGTGACGAGCTCGAACCGCGGCCAAGTCGTTGGTAGGGAATGCGCCCACGGTCCGGACGAACTCCTTACCCACCACACGGCCCGCAGAAGCGCGCTCTCACGGAACTCGGCTGGAGGAGAACCATCCGCGCCGACCGCATGCCGGACGCACACCGTTGACGAGGGCGTTGGCATCAAGAACTCCGCGCGGCATAGACGCCAGTTCGCACATGGCGTCGCGGCGGTCCGGCTGCGCCGCTATCCGGTCAACGACTTGTGCCAGCCCGGGAGAGCAGGCTGTGGCGTCAGCTCACCAGGCCCTGGTGCGGGTGGGCGCGATCCGGATCGTGATCGGGTAGTCCGCGGCGAGCTGCTCAGGCGTCGTCTGCAGGGCGGATCGGATCGCTTCGCCATACTTCGTGAAGTACGCCTCGAGCAGTTGCGCGGGTAGCTCGCCTTCGAGCGACGCCGTGCCTTCGATCGTGATGATGTTGCCGCCGTGACCGTCGTCGGCGAGGTGGAAGGCCACTCGGGGGTTGGCCATGATGTTCCGCACCTTGCCGGCCCGAGCTTGGCTACGCAGCCACAGCGATGCTCCGTCCCAGATGAACCACACCGGTGACGACTGGGGTTGACCGTCGGCACCGGCGGTCGTCAGCCAGCCGACGCCGTCGCCGGTCAGGCGTTGCGCGGGTCCGTCCTGCTGCAGCACGTCGGTCATCGGTCCTCCTCGTCCACGTCTTTCGTCGACAACCGAGGGTAGGCGCGATAGGCGGTGAAACCCTTCGGCTGCAGGTCTGTCGAATCGGTGCGCTCGTTAAAGGGAGCACGCGAAGCCTGGCCCCGAGGCGCAGGTCCGGCGATAGCTGCCCTGGCCGGTGTCTACCGCCATGATCGAGCGTCTCATCACCGAGGGCCGGCTCGCACGCACTGCCGTGGGCCTGACCGGTCCCGCCTGAGGACACCACCGCACCACAGCGGCCCGGGTTGTGCGCCCGCTCGTAGGAACCACCGGTCCACCGGCAGCCTCTCTTGGCACGCCGGCTATCGGCGCAACAACTCCGGGCTGGCGGACAGTCGACGACGCGGGACTTGGCACCGTCGAGGGTGTGCGACCAGCGGGACATGCCGGTGTCAAGGCTCAATCGGGCAGCGTCGGGCCACTCGACGTGGGTGGTGTAGTCGCGGTCGAGTGCCAGGCGATCGTCTCGGCGAGGGTCCGAGCCGGACGCGTTCGCGTCCCTGGGGCGACGTCGGCGTCCCCGGCGCAGGAATCGGCCGGCTCGACGGCCGACTGGGGTTCCACTGAGGCCGGTAACGCTCGGGTAACGCCCTCATGGGACCCTGCGTCGACCCGAACCCAACAAGGAGAACGCAAGTGAAAAGTATTCCCGATGTGCCGGTGGAGCACGACTCGGACACCCTCCCGAGCGGCGGCGGCGGTGGCGGTTCGACCGGCAAGGTGTGGACCATCACCGGCCGGCTGTGCGTATACGAGACCGAGATCGACGGCGACGAGCACGACCGGCCGCTGAAGGGCATCGAGGTCAAGGTATCGGCCTCCGACCTCGGCGCCGACGGCCCGTGGACCGAGTGGGGCACGGTGCGCACCGACGCCGACGGCGACTTCACGCTGACCGAGGCCAACAACGGCAACACGCGCTTCTTCCGAGTGCAGGCCCGGCTGGTCGGTCCCGACCTGGAGGTCAACGACTCGGATCTCGACGACCTGGCCTCGCTGGACCTGCTCGACCTGAACTGGCGCACGGTTTGGAAGTCAGGCGTCCAGCTCGCAGGCCCGACCGTGACCGTGGGGACCCGCGTGTTCAAGGCCGGCAACGCCCTCGACCTGGGCAACGCGACCTACCGCCGCCAGGCGCTCATCTGGTACGTGCTGCGCACGGCGATCGACCGGCTCGAATCCGAGGACGACTGGTTCGCCATGAACGGCAAGATCGCCGCCATCTACCCGGCCCACGTCGTCACCGGTACGTCCTACGCCAACGGGCTGACCCGCATGATCTACCTGCACCAGGGTCAGCCGGACAACGATTGGTGGCCCGACGTGGTGCTGCACGAGTTCATGCACCTCTGGAACTACGACCACAACACCGGCACCATCAACTGGCTGGGCGCGGTGTGCTCGCTGCGGGGCCCGAACCCGATCGACCTCGACACGCACGCCTTCCAGGAGAACCCCAACGTCGCCTTCGCCGAAGGGTTTTCGGAATGGGCGTCGAACGCCCTCCTGCACGAGCTGTGGGGTGTGCGCCTCGAGAAGCCGTGGAACCGCCGTTACGTCGCCAACAGCCTCGGTCTGACCACGCTGGAAATGGTCGAGAAGTCCGATCTCGGAGTGGAGAGCGCGCTTCGGCTCCTGAGGTACGACGGACGGACGGGCTGGTGGAGCCACCTGTTCGGCGCCTCCGAGTCATACCCGGACAACCAGCCCGACGACGACGGCAACGGTCTCGCGGACTACCCCGACGAGGTCGGGATCAAGTACCGGCTCGACGGGCGTGAGCTGCCGGTTGGCGCCGACAACCTGTCGCTGTGGGACATCCTGCGCGTCTTCCGGGCCAGCCCGTCCGACGGCTGGAGCACCGATCTCCAGGTAGGCAACGTCGACTACGGCGTCGTCCGCTTCATCGACCGGGCCGTCGACATCCACAACCTGGGCGAGGACGTGCGGGTCATGCTCAAGCGGGCCATTGACCCGCTGGCCACCGACGAACCATACGAAGCACTCGACAAGAAAACGGCCTGAGGTCGGACCGGCCTGGCACATGCGTTCTGCGCTGGCAGGGATCAGATCCGACCCCAGCCGCCGCAGGACCCGCCCCCTATCGGCGCATCACCTCCGCGCGAGTACTGGTTGCGAGCGTCGTGCCACTTGGCGAGGTGGTCTGCGACATCAACCGGCCGAACACCGGGCGATCGATCTGCAGAGCAGCCTGGGCGATCTCGCTGGTGCACGCGACCTTGTAGCCGATACACCGCCCACCAGCCTGCGCCAAAAGGGCAGCGACCACGCGGTGTTGGATCGCGTACGCGTCGATCAGCGTCTGGGGCCGCAGAGGCAGCGGCAGGTCGGGCACAACTCGACGGTTCGCCCGCATGTCCAGCAACTCCGTCGCAGAATCGCCGACGACCTCGTCGTTCACGATGAACAGCCTGCCAAACGGCGATGGCCAACCACCCAAGGCTGATCCAACCGCCCCGCCAAAAGCCGGCGTTACCGGATAGGGCGGGGCCCGGCTTACTCCCCGCGGACACCGGACAGTCGCGCTCTGCGCGTTCGGTATGTCGCATCGGGTCGCCGTCGCCGCTCCCGATCGGGCAGTATGCGCTCGGCATCGAACTGCGAGATGTTGGGAAGCCCGACGGACCGATTGGCCGTTCGGTGCGGATCCTCGACCCGTGACGATCGGAATGCTGGTTTGACGCGAGCGGCACCCTGAGAACGCGCTCGACGGGCTGCGGTCGCGCCTTGGCTCGTGGTCGACACCAGCGCGAAGCAACGCGCGCCGGCAGCTCATCGGACGCCGGCTCCGCGTCGGCCGTCGCGCGGCCCGGACTCACCTCCAACGGTGTCCGAGAAGGCCCGGAGTAGGGGCACGAACGGCCGATCTGTCGGTCACGGGTGGAAGACGGCGCCATCGGCGTGGCTTGGTCCGCCGAGGCCGCTGGCGCTCGCCCCACCCCACACAAGAAGCTCGGTGCCTGTCCAGGCGACGGCGGCGTCCAGTCGATGGGCCAGCGGTGGCGGAGGCAGCTCGGCCCACGTGTCGGTGGCCGGATCCCACGACATCGCCGAGGGCGGGCTGGTGTCGTGTGCCACATAGCCGGCCATCGCGAGCACCCGGTCGTCGGCACCAGCACTGAGGTACCCAGCCGAGACAACGGGCGGGTCAGCGGTGCCGGTCCACTGTCCGCTTGTCAGATCGAGCACCGCAGCGGACGTGGTCGGACGATCCCACTTGGTGGTGGCGAACAGCCAACGCCCGGCGGCGACACCGACCGGGTCGAGAAAGCCGTCGATCTCCGCCGCCCCGAGGCTGCGCCACTCCGTCGCGCCCGGATCCAAGACGTACGCGTCGGCAGTCGAGGTGTAGCCGCACTCAGCACACGTGGCCCGGGCGACGACGAACAGGCGGCCATCGGCCACCGTCGCGCTGACGAGGCCGGGCGCCATCATCGGATCACCGGCAGGAAGGTCAGGCAGCGGGGACCATTCCCCCGTGGTCGGGTCGAGGAGCGCGCCATCGAGGCGCTGCTCCGACTCGTAGTCCCCGAACGGTTGCTGGCCACCAAGCACACCAACCCGGCCGTCCCACACGACCATTGCCTGTCCCTGCCGGTCCGCGAGCGGTCCAGGCGGCAAGTCCCGCCAACGATCCGTCACCGGGTCATAAGCCGCCGCGATCGGGCTGCCCCACCCGCCCCACACAACAAGCTCCGAACCGGTCCACACCCCTACGGGGATGACCTGGGTAGGCGCGCCAGCAGCGGGCACCGGTCCATCGGCCATCGTGCGCCACGTATCAGTGGCCGGGCTGTAGGCGGCACCATCGAACACCGCCGGCTCACCGCACATACCCCCGCCCTCGCCCATCTCGCACCCATCGCTCGTTGACGGGATGCCCGACCACACGAGCAGTTCGCTCCCTGTCCACGCCGACACAGGGGCGCTACGAGGACCGAGTGGCGACGGCGCCATCACCCGCCACGAGTCCACCGGCGCGGTCGTGCTGGCACTCGTCGTTGTCACCGTCGCCAACGTCGTCACGGCCGGGAGCTGCGTCGTCACCGACGCAATCCCGCCCGGCCCGACCGACGCCGCGACCGTGGCACTGGACACCCGCTCCAACGTCACCGCACCGCTCGCCTCCACCCCGTCGCGCTCGGCCGTGATTCCACCTCCGCTGGCCGCGACCACGATGAACCCGACGACCATCAACACCCACGGCCGAACGCCGACACGCTCAGGCCAGCGACGGTGCGGCATCACAGAACTATGCGCCACAAGTGAAGTACCGACAACCCTGCTGAACCCACGCTGTCAACGCTCGGTAGCCGGATAGCGACAACCAGCATCGCGGTGCCGCCGCCTTCGACCGCCCCATTGATGACGCCTCGCACGTCAACGTCCGGACGCGCTGCGTACTCCCGCGACGCACCTACTGGGCGTTCGGGCGCCGGTCCTCCATTGCACGCTGACCTCGACCCGCGGCGGCCGCTCGCGCCCGATCTGCCGATCGGTCGCCCACAGGCGGGCGGGCGCCGCGAACGAATGGCGTCGTGTGACGTTCGGTAGCGCCGGACTGCCGGCGACGAGACCCCGGAGCCCACGTCGCGGCCGTCTCCGGCAGGCGAGCAGGCTCCCTGCAGGACGCGTGGTGGGTAAGGGGTTCGTCCGGGCCATGGGCGCATTCCTTACCAACGACTTGGCCGTAGTTCGAACCCGTGACCGGCTGGTCATGATCGGGGCGGACGCTGAGTACAGGTCAGATACGCAGGACGGACGCGGTCCGCGACTATTCGACGGCGGGCTGCCAGCGCGTTCTGTCGCGTAACCGCCTCCGAGGCGTGGCACGCAACGGTCCGCTCGGTGCCGCCATTGAGCTCCCGGGCGGGTGTCGGCGCCGAGCGCCGAGCCGTTCTGGCGCGGGTCCGGCGTGGCCAACGACTACTCGCCGATGCTCAACAAGGGCAATCGGGCGCGCCCGTACGCTCGCCGGGGCGGAGTCGACACTATGCCGACAGTTGACATAGTGCGTCGACATGTGACATAGTGCTGGCATGAGTGGCCGTCAACAGGTCGAGGAGTTCTTGCCGCTACCGGCGTCGGTGATGCACATCGCGGTGGCGCTCGCTGACGGCGAGAAGCACGGGTATGCGATCTTGCGCGACGTGGCGGAGCTGAGCGGCGGAGCGGTGCGGATGGGATCGGGCACCCTCTACGGATCGATCAAGCGAATGCTCGACCAGGGCTTGATCGAAGAGACCGAGGAGCGCCCCGATCCAGCCTTGGACGATCAGCGTCGCCGCTACTACCGACTGACCGAACTCGGTCAGCGGGTAGGTGCGGCCGAGCAACGGCGACTGACGGCGCTTGTCGACGCGGCGAGACTGCGTCAGCTTGGCCTGCGGCCGGGCGGTGCCTGGTGAGCGCCGCCGCGATACGCCTGTACCGGTTACTGCTGTTGCTGTATCCCGCCGAGTTCAGGCGGCGCTATGGCGACGAGATGATCCAACTGTTGATCGATCGGCAGCTCCATGAGCAGCGAACAACGTCACTGGCACTGCTTCACGAGACAGTCGACGCGGTGCGAACCGCGCCTCGCATGAGATGGGAGTCTCCAATGAACCGAACCGTCATCATCGTCGTCGCCGCGACGCTGGCGATCGCCGCCGCGATCGTCGCCAAAGTGATGCTGCTCCCACTCGCGTTGCTGGCAATAGCGGCCTGGTTGATGTGGGGCCGACGGGTACGTCCGATCGCGTCGGCAGCGTCATCGCGTCACTGGATGCGCTGGATGCTCGGAGGCGCCGTCGCGATCGTCGTCGCAGTGGCGATTCCAGCGGTCGATGGCGGTGAGCTGAACGAGTTCTGGTGGACAGTCGCCGCAGTGGCTCTGCTCGGTGGGATCGCAATGGCGGTGACCGCCATGGTCCTCGCCGCCAGCGGTCGGGCCCACCGACTCGCGTCACCAAATTGACCACACCGCGTGTCCGGCGATGTTCGCCGACCGCGTCCCGTCGACCCCGGCACGTCAGACAGCGGTGGGTATCGACCTGCACTCAATCAATCGTTTGAGATCAGCAGGAGCGCAGAACTGCCTGATCGGCGTGCGGTCGGGCAGCTCCTGATCAGGGCAATCGGAGCGCGCGAGCAAGGCGCCGGTCGGGCGCCGGATCACAAGATGCTGAGAGCGTCTGCGACGGAGGCGAGGTAGTCGATGTGGGCGTCGATGGAGTCCAAGCCGAGGCCCATCGTGACTACCGAGACGTGCGTACCTCCTGCCTCGCGCCAAGAGTTGGTCTCGGCCGCGAGGTCGTCGAGGTTCGATCCGCTCAATGCCACAAACTCCCCACCGAACTCGTCTGCTGACCGTCCGAGTTCGGTCACTCGATCACGCTGTCGGTTCCACGCGTCGATGGCGTGGTCCGTTCCGCCACCAATGAAGATGAAGCCATCCGCGAGCCGTGCAGCCCGCTCGAACGCCGCTTCGCCGCCACCGATCCAGATCGGGACGGGCCGCGTCGGCTTCGGCACGAGTGCGGCGCGGTCGACCCGATCGAAGCGGCCCGAGAAGTCGACAACAGGTTCGGTGAACAACCGGCGAAGCAACTCGATCTGCTCCTCCTGGCGTGCGCCTCGGGTACCAAAGTCCTGTCCCAGGGCTTCGTACTCGACTTGGCTCCAGCCGACGCCAACGCCCAGTCGAAGCCGACCTCCCGACAAGAGGTCGACATCGGTGGCCTGACGTGCCACGAGCGCCGTCTGGCGCTGCGGCAGGATCAAGATTCCCGTAGCGAACCCGATGCGCTCGGTGATGCCAGCCAGATAAGCGAACATCACGAAAGGGTCGTGAAACGGATCCTGCTCCGTGTAGGGGCCCGGCAGCGGAGGCGTTCGGTCGGCGTGGACCGCACCCAGTACGTGGTCGTAGGCAAGGAGGTAATCGAAACCCAGATCCTCGACTGCCCGCCCAATCCGTCGAACTGCGATTGGATCGCCTCGAAGCTCGATCTGGGGGTACACGGCGCCGATGTGCATCTGGCCACCTTGCCACACGAATCCGGCCTGCCGAGCCGAGGTCGGCGTCCATATCTGCCTTCGATCTTCGCAGGCTTGCCGAGACGCCTCGGCGACCGAACGGCTTCGTTCCACGTTCGCTAGCGCCGGACCGCCGGAGACGCGGAGACCCAGCAGCCCATGTCGCGGCCATCGGTGGCCGGCAGGCGGGCAGGGCTTTCCTGCGGACGCGTGGTGCGTAAGGAGTACGTCCGAACCGTGGGCGCATTCCTTACCAACGATGTTGCCGCAGTTCGAGCCCGTGGCCGGCTAATCAGCATCGCGGTGGGAGTTCAGTACAGGCCAGATGCCCCAGGTCGGCAGCGGTCCGCGACTATTCGACGACGGGCTCCCTGCGCGTTCTGTCGCGTAACCGCCGTCGAGGCCTGGCGCGCAACGATCGACTCGGTGCCGCCATGGAGCTTCCGGGTGGGTGTCGGCGCCGAGCGCCGATCCGTCGATCGGGCGGCTCGGCGCGGCCGACGGCACCGAGGCGGCGCCCGCGATAACGGCAGTTCTGCATTGGTGCGCTGGTTCGGGGCGCTGTTGAGCGTTGAGTAGGCGTCTGTCTCGATCAACGGCCAATCCCAGACGATGCCTGCCCTCGGACTGGCAGTTCGGGGGCTGTGCCGCGTCGGACGAGTGGCCGCCGGTGAGCGTCGTCGTTGAGCATGCGCGATGGTCACCAGCAACGAGATACGAGCAACGAGCCGGACTTTGCACACGTTCGGGAGCGTACGCGCGACAGTGTCCGTCCGCACGGGTTCGGCTTGACGGGGGGAGTGGTCATGGCCGAGGAGAATCAAGGTCGGCCAACTATGGCGACGGCGCAGCAGACGGGAAGGCGTTGATCCAGGCCGTGAAAGTCGCCGACGGATGGCTGAACAAGGCCGGGAACAAGCGCACGGCCAAAGCAGCTAAACGAGAAGTACGTGTGGATCGACACTCGACGACGATGCCAGGCCGAAGAAGAAGAAGAAGAAGAAGAAGCGCAAATGAACGCACGTGACGTGTCGTGACCGTGGCGTCGAGAACCGCTGAGATCCTGCGCTGGTGCTCCCGAGCGAATCTGGTGCGTCCACGGTCAACTTTGGTCGAGCATGTTGGCGGACAGCGACTCGACGAGTGTGGCTCCGACGCCGGGCCGTCCAGTCGCTGGGAGCGTTCCGCCAGGATCTCGTCGAGGATCTTCTCCTCGTGGCGTCCCGCCGCCCAGCCCGCGGCGGTGGCCACGGCGAGCACGCCCACGAGGATCACCACCGTCGCCCACATCACACCGACATGGTGCCCGGCCGCCCTAGAACGCATTCACCGCAACTCAACAGTTCGGGACCGGGCTGCGCCATGAACTGCCGCGATCCCGGTACGGGCACAGATTCTAATGCGATTTCCGCAACGATCGGCGGCCCGAAGCACCACGACCGATTCGGCGATCGGCACGGCCTCCGGCATGGTATTGATGGCGACATCGGGGCGACCGACAGCTGCGCGGACATCCGCGGCGCCGACAGAACGAGCCACCGAACATTGCGCCTGCGCATTCGGTCGCGAAGGCGAATGGACGGTTCGCTGCCGTCGCAGACTCGCCGACGATTGACGGCGTCCACGTCACGAGCGCCGAGCCGTCGTTCTGTCGCGGATGGGAGTGACCGCCACGCGTAGTCATCCCGCGCGATGAGTGAGCACGTAGGGGCGTCGTGGATGCCCGACGGCGTTCTGCCGGAACAAGCCAACCTTCGGCTGGAGCAAGCCACAATGATGCTCGGTGTGAGGATCGGCGTTTGCTCCGACGTGCACGGTCGCCATGACCGGCTCCTGGCTGTGCTCGGCGCCATGGCGGCAGCCGGGGTCGACGAACGCTGGTGTCTCGGTGATCTGGTCGGGGGCGAGCCGGTCACGGCTGAGCTAGTAGGTGCGGCTTGTCAACTCGACCTACTGATCGCCGGAAATCACGACGCCTGGGTGCTCGGACCAGACCGGGTCGTCGCCCGCGGACGCGACGTGTTCAGGTTGTCGAGCCGCGCAAAGGCCAGCCGTCACGGCATCGACTGCTGGCACGGCTCGCCGCGCCACCCCCTGCTCGGGTTCCTCACCGAGGCGTCTGCCGCAAAAGTCCTGCCCGACCGCCCCGTGGGCTCGCTCGGGCTCGTCGGCCATACGCATGAACCGGCGCTCTTCGCCTACGACGGCGCCGCTACGCGCGCGGTGCGGCCCGTTCCGGGCGAGTCTTACGACTGGCTCGCGACCGGCGCCTGCATGGCCAACCCGGGGGCGGTCTGCGGCAACCCCGCGACGCGGCGAGCTGGTGGCTCATCGTCGACATTGACGCCCGTGTGCTGCGGTGGCACCGCAAGGAGTTCGAGTCCGGAGAAGCTGCCGCTGCCGGCGTGTGAGCCACGTCGTTCCCATCGTCGGGTGACCCGGGTAGTCACCGGCATACGCCACCGGGATCAACCGTGTTTCCAGGGGGACAACGACACCGTCGGAGCGCACATTCTGTTCCCCAACCCGCTGCACCAGTTCCCTCCATCGGGTCGCCACGCAGCGGCCGGCCAACGTGCCAGGGACAATCACTTCAAGCCGTAGCTCGAGTGGGCCGGTATCGCAGGGCGACCGCCCCCGATCGGAACTCATGGCGATGCACGAGCTCGAGCTGGATCCGCTCGCGCAGACCGGCGAGCAGCGTCGGCCCATGGCCCGCCAGAACCGGCTGCACAACGAACTCGTACTCGTCGATCAGTCCCAGATCCGCCAAGGCCAGGGGGAGGGCCACGCCACCCACCAACAGGCCCTCGCCTGGCTCCTGCTTGAGCCGCTGAACCGTCTGCCCCAAGTCGCCTCGCACCAGTTCGGCATTCCAATCGACCCCGCTCAGCGTGCTCGACACGACGTACTTCTTCGCCCGGTCGATGGTCTCGGCGAACGGGATCTCCCACTCATCCATCCAGTCAGGCCACGTGCCCGTCGCCGGCTGCCGCCACGCCGACTCCATCATCTCGTAGGTCACCCGGCCGAACAGCAGGGCATCGGCTCGTCCCAACTGTGCGGTCCAGTAGCGCATCGACTCCTCGTCCGGGGGGAGCCCTGCCTCGTGATGGCAGCAGCCGTCGAGCGTGACGTTGATCGAGTATCGAAGTGGTCTCATCGCGATGTCCCCCTTGATGCGGCCGCGCCGGCCGGACCGTACTTGGACGGCCGCCTCGACCACTTCTCATCGGTGGCGGGTCACTCCTGTGCTGTGTGAGCAAGTGCACCAGGGCGACTGTTAGCGCCACCGAATCGGCGATCGGCGTGGGCGTCGTCTCGAGCACGAGCGGCTTGCGGGTGGCTGCCAGCAACCGCCTTGAGCGCGCACCGAACGGCGTCCCGCGGCGTTCAGTGGCGAGGAAGGCCGCGCCTGCCCAGGGTGCGTGTCCGATAGTGCGCGCGGATAATCCGCGGCCACAGGGGATGACGGCGCGTCATCGAAGTGCCGTTATACGGGTGATCCACCGGGGGCTGGGCTGTGTCCATCGAAGCATGTCGGGTGGGGAATGTCGAGGGGTCCGGGCGGGCTGATGGCAGCGGTCGAGTCTTGATTGCCCGCACCAGAGATACCTCCGCTGCTCGTTTCGCGGCTCTCAGGCGATCGTGGAGCCCGGTTTCGCGGCCTGGTCGTCCTCAGTTGCTCGTTTCGGTTTCGTCGATGACGCGGATGAGGTCGTCGTAGAGGTCGTTGCGGACACGGTCGTTGTGGGCGGTGGCGTCGTCGCGTTGGCGGCGCAGGATGGGAACGAACTCGGGTCCGGTCTGGAAGAATCCGCAGCCTTCGCAGATCGTGTGGAAGCGGCAGTCGAGCTCGAGCGGTCGGGTGCAGTGGCCGTTGCCGAGGAGCCGCCGATGGAGTTCGGCGGCATGGCGCACAGCGTCATCTGTTCGCCCTCGGGCTGTGGCGATGCCGGCTTCGAGAGCGCGGGTGGCGGTGAAGTACTGCTCGGCGACGGTGGTGTCGGAGATGCGGGCGTAGACGAGGGTCATCCGCGGTGAGCGATGCCCGAGCAAGGCGGCGATCGCCTCCAGCGACATCCCTCGGTTGATGCATTGAGTGGCCAGCGTGTGCCGCAGGGCGTGAGGGTGGACGTGGCCGACGCCGGCCCGGCGGCCGACGGCGGTGACGTGACGGTAGATGGTGCGCGGGTCCATCGGCTGGTGGTCGTCACGCTCGACGAGCAGCCCGCTGTCGGTGGGCCCGCGCCAGGCCCGGTAGTCGTTGATCAGCCCGACGAGCATCGGGTGCAGTGGGACGGTGCGGTCGTTGTGCAGCTTGCCGATGGGGATGCGCAGCCAGTATGTGTCACCGAGGCGATACATGGCGTCGTCGCGGAGTCCGCCGAGCTCACCGACGCGCATCCCGGTGCGGGCGAGCAGTTCGACGATCAGGCGGCGGCGCCGGTTCGGTTCGATGGCCAGGGCGGCCATGAACTTGGCGGCGGCGGGGTCGTCGAGGAACTTGGGCAGCGGCTCGTCGGCCTTGGGGATGTCGCCGGCGAACACCGGCACCCGTCGAGGTGCGTCGGGGTAGTCCCAGTCGATGATCCGTTCGAAGAAGGTGCGCAACATGCCGAGGCGGTGGCGGATGGTCTGGGTCGACACGGCGCCGCGGCGGCCCGAGCGGGCGGCGAACGCCACCTTGAACGACTCGACGTGACGACGCTCGACCATGGCCACCGACACGCAGGCCGGGTCGGTGCGGGTGAGGTGGGTGGCGAACTGGCGCAGAGCGAGCGCCGCGGCCTCGACCGTTCCGGGTCGAGACGACACCGTGATCTGTTCCAGATAGGCGGTCATCGTCGCCGCCACCTGCGGCGCCCGCTGGGCGATCTCCTCCCAGCTGTAGTCGGCGGGCTGTCGAGGCGTGGGCTGAACGGAGCTGCCAATGACGTCGTCGCTTTGCCGCCGGGGCGACGGGTGCGGCTCGGGTGCGGTGGGTGTTCGCTGCCGGCGTCGTCTCGCCGGCACCGGAACGGTGGCCGGTGCGTCGGCGTGTCCCCATTCGACGAGGCGTTCGAAGAACCGGCGCAGCTGACCGAACCGCTGATTGATGGTGCGGGCCGACACCGATCGTCGTGTCCGCCCGTCAGGGTGAAGCGCGAGCCACAAGCAGTAGTCACCGACGTGGTGCCCGGTGATCGAGGCGGCTGCGGTGCAGTGCGGGTCGACGGCGGTGACGTAACCGGCGAACTGGCGCAGCGTCACACCGGTCGCCTTGACGCTCGACGGTGTCAAGGTCTTGCCCAGCTCGACCAGGTAGGCGTCGACCGTGGCAGCCAGCTGGGGAGCGCGGGCGACGATCTGCTCCCAGTCACCGACCGGCGACCGTTCGTCGTCCACGACAATGGGTGCGGTGGTAGCGCTCATCGGGGCACCCCCACCAACGCCTGAGCCTCGATCGCCTCGGCCGCCCGCCGATACTCGTCGGCCAGCCAGTCGGCGCCGAGATGCAGATAGAGCTGGGTCGAAGCGATCGAACGATGACCGGCCTGGGCCTGCAACGCCTCCAGCGACATGCCGTGCTCGCGCAGCCGGGTGAGACAGGTGTGGCGCAGCTCGTGACACGTGCCATGGGCCAGCCCGGCCCGGCCCCGGGCGGCGCTGATGATCTCATCCAGCCCGTCGGCCGACAGCGGCCGGCCCCGGTTGGGACCCTTCAACACGACGAACACCCGATCCGTCCCGCCGGCTGGACGCTCCGCATCCATGTACGCGGCGACAGTGGTGAAGAACGTCGTCGACAGCGGCACCAGCCGTTGATGGCCGCCCTTGCCGTCGGCGATGAACACCCGCCACTCACCCAACCGCAGATCCTCCAGCCGCAGCCCGAGGACCTCGCAGCGACGCAGACCGCCCAGCACCATCGCCTGCACCATCGCCCGGTCCCGCTCGCTCCGCAGCGCCCCAGTCAGCGCCGCCACCTCCTCGGGCTCCAAGATGCGTGGCAGACGCCGCACGGCGCGCACCAGCGGCTGCCCCCGGCCGTCACGGCGACGGCGACGCGTCGGCAGACCTCGAGGCACCGGGTTGGTCTCCACACCGACATCGCCGCGGGCAATCAGATAGCCGTAGAACGCCGACACCGCCGCCAGCCGCCGACGCACCGTCGCCACCGACAGCCCCGACCCGCCGTCAGAAATCCGCGTCACGTTCTCCGCGCCGACACGAGCGTGCTGCTGCGCGGTGATGAAGCCGAGCACATCGTTCGCCCGCACCTCGACGGGGTCCTTGGCGACGACGCCGAAGAACGTTTTCAGGTCGTGCGCATAGGCGCGCACCGTGTTCGGCCGCGCCCGACCCCCAGCGAAGCGCAAGAAGTCATCGACGAGCGGATGACCAACGACATAGACGACACCACCATCACCGCCAGCGGCGACTCCGCGAACCTGCGGGAACCAGACCATGACGATCCTCCTTGTCCGAGCTCCGTCCGAGGAAAGACTCCCCGGACGGTCAGCCCAGGTGGTGGATCACCCGTATAAGTGCCGATTCAGGATGCCTTCGCCGTTCGGGCGCGAGGTCCGGAACGCGCGCCCTCGAACCGCGCCAGAAGACTCAGCGACCGGGTCCCGGAAGTGCCGCTGGCCCATGCTCGCGTCTGCAAGCGGAGACCGCCGTCCTCGATCGCGGTTCACGGAACGCTGATGAGGTTTGCGATGAAGCGGGCGGCGTCGCGGTCGGCGCCGGGGATGCAGTGTCCGTACACGTTGAGCGTGGTCGAGGCGCGGGCGTGGCCAAGGCGCTGCGAGACGGTGACGACGGCGACGCCATGGGCGAGCATCTGGGTGGCCATGAAGTGCCGCAGGTCGTGCAGCCGGAAGCGGCCCACACCGGCACGGCGCAAGTGCCCGATGAACGCTTTGGTGACCCGGTTCGGCAGCCACGGCGTCGAACCGTCGTGTGCGGCGGAGAACACGAAGGCGTTGTCGGCGAGCGCGACCTCGTTCGCTTCGGCGCGAACCTCGGCCCGTCGCCGGTGTTCGATCAGCCGTTGGATGGTGGCGTCGTCGATCGCGACCCGATAGGTGCGATGTGTCTTCGTGGCCCGCAGCACCGGTCCCGTCGGACCTTCCACGTACGCCCGGGCGAAGCCGATGGCGGCGTGGCGGGCGTCGATCTCCGCCCAGCGCAAACCGAGCAGTTGGCTTCGTCGGGCCCCGGTCGAAGCGGCCAACCACAGGTAGGTGGCGAAGTCAGGATCGCACTGCTCGACATGGGAGAGAAGCCGCTGGACCTGATCCGGTGACGGAGGACGCACCTCGCTCGGCGGCACGCGTGGCGGCGACGAGGCGGCAGCCGGGTTCAGCCACACCCATTCCCAGCGCACCGCCTGGGTCAACGCCCGATGCAACACGACGTGCACACGATGCACGGTGGCAGGCGCGAGCGGTCGGCCTTCACAGCCCCCGGCACGCAGCAAATGGCGGTAGACATCGTCAATGTCGACCGTCGTCAACTTGCTCACCGCGAGATGACCGAGCAGCGGCTTGAGGTGACGCTCGACGACGCTGCGGGTTTGGCGCAGCGTCGTGCTGGACCACGCCGGCGATGCATTAGTGATCCACCGGTCGAGCAGATCGGCCATCGTGCCGGCGCGCAAACGGGCATAGCCGGCCTCCTCGACGAACTCGCCGAGCCGAGCGGTGGCATGACGACGAGTGCCATGCACCGTCTTGGTCGCCCACCGCTCCCTGCCGCTGTCGGCGTCAATGCCGAGGTAGATGCGCAACTGCCAGCTATCCGGTCCGCGTTGACGAAGTGATCCAGTCATGACCGGACGCTATGGACGTCATGGACAAGTCATGGTCAACCCATGGCCAGTAGGCGTCTCAACGGCCTGGGAAAAGGGTCGCTAGAGCTGGAGCGGACGACGGGATTCGAACCCGCGACCCTCACCTTGGCAAGGTGATGCTCTACCAGCTGAGCCACGTCCGCGTGGGAACCCAAGAATATCAGCCGGGCAGTTGCGACCGGACAGGCTCGACGGCGCGGGTTACGCCGTCGACGAACCGCCGGTGAGGTTGACCCGTAGCACGAGCACACCGTCCTCGATCGATCCGGTGGCGTCGCCGATGATGGCGAAGTCCTGGAAGTCGAGTTGCGCCTGAGCGATGAACTGCTGGCGCTCCTCGCCGGCCACCGGCGGCAGCGGCCGCTGCTTCACCGCCTTCGCTCGCTCCCTGAAGCGCTCCAGCATCGCATCGACGTCGAGAGAGGCATTTAGTCAGGCGCGCTTCCCCTTTCCCTCCCCCTTTCAATCCGTGCGTGCGGTTTTCCCGCACACGGCTTACCGACGGTCGTCTGGACATCGTTACGCAGCTTTCGGGTAGCGGATAGTTCCGACGAGACGGTGCAGGCCCTGGTCGTGGAACCAGGCCGGGGTCGAACGGTCAACCTGACCGGCACGCAGGTTGCGGCCGCGCTTCTTGATCAAGAGGCGTTTGAGCCGCCACACGACGTGATCGTCCAGCGAGGCGAACTTGTAGGACGCATTGCCGGTGCGGAAGTAGTTGCCCCATCCCCGCAGGAACAGGTTCAAGGCACCGATCACCTCTTTCAATTCCATCCCCACCCGGCTTCGACTGGTGAGCGCTTTGACTCGCTGTCGTGCCCGTTTCATCGACCGCTGCGACGGCCACCGATGCAGGTAGTAACGCACGCTGCGCTTCTGCTCCCACAAGCGACCCGACATGCGGGCATGAAGATGGCAGCCGAGAAAGTCGAAGCCCTCGCGGCCTTCCCGGAGGTCGACCACACGGGTCTTGTCCGGATGCAGTTCCAACCCGAGGTCGCCCAAGATGGCGGTGGCCCGCCGCTGGGCCTGCTCGGCTTGACTGCGGGACGAGCACAGCACCACGAAGTCATCCGCGTAGCGGACCAACTCCCCAGTGCCGGACTCGGCCCAGGCTCGGTCGAAGGCGTGCAGAAAGATGTTGGCCAACAACGGCGAGATCACCCCGCCTTGAGGTGTTCCCGTGACCGTCTCGGTCCGCACCCCATCGACCAACACCCCGGCACGCAGCCATTGGCGTAGCAGCTTGAGCACCCGCCGATCCGACACGCGACGCTCGACCATGGCCAACAAGCGGTCATGGTCGATGCGAGCCAAAGAAGTCCCGGATGTCGGCCTCAAAGAGCAACACTCGCCCTTTCGGGAACGCCACCCGAATCGTCTCCAACGCGTCGGTGGCCGACCGCTTCGGGCGGAACCCGAAACTGCAAGGCAAGAAGTCCGCCTCGAAGATCGGTTCGAGGACGAGCTTGGCTGCCTGCTGGCACACCCGATCACGCACCGTCGGGATGCCCAACGGCCGCTTCTTGCCGTCAGGCTTGGGGATCTCCACCCGACGCACAGGCGCCGGACGGTAGATACCTGCACGAAGGTCCGCAGCCAACTCACCGAGCATGCGATGAATGCCGTAGTCCTCCACCGCCGCCAGAGTCACTGCATCAACCCCGGCGGCTCCACGATTGGCTCGCACACGCTCCCACGCCTCCCACAGCACGTCATCTCTGTGGATGCGGTCATACAGGGCGTGGAAACGGCGACCCGAAGACTGCTTGGCAGCAGCCCACAGCCGATTCTGCAGGCGTCGCACGTTGACCGGAACCTGACGGCCCCGAGGGTGATTGGGCCGGGCGGTCCCGGCCATGCCCTTGCACGTACCTGCCTCACCGGCATGACCGAAGTCGGGGCCCTTCCCTCCCGCCGCGTTGCTCACGGCGATCAGCGGTACTACGACCCCGTCGGACTCCCGCTGCGCTCCGTGCGGTTTCACCACCGGCTTATCCCCACGGTCTTTGCTGACGAGGCTGCGCAGACGGGCCTCTCCTGTTCCGAACGAAACCGTGCACACGTGCCGCTCCCCGTACCCCGGAGGGACCGACGGCGGACAACTCCGGACCACCAATACCGTCGGACATGGCCTTCACCGTGACATGAGCGGCTCGGCTCCCCCGTTGTAAGTCTGACGAGGCTGCAGGACTCGCGTCGAGTGACGCTACGGCCCGCATGCTTGCTCCCTCCAAAGAGGCTTTCGACACCCCGCTCAGCCCGCCGCCTCTCAACGACGAACCGGGGCCTGCTACCGGGCTCTCCGGCGATTACCCGGACGGGACTCACACCCGCTGGCTTCGTCCAGCTTTCAGGACGCAACATGCCCCGACTGTACCCATGACTCCGTTGCCGGGAACGTGGCCACGGTGTGCCGACGGTTCCGTACGCGAAACGAGCCCCGAGGAGCTGTCGCGGCAGCACTCACGAAGTGCCGGGTGATCCGTGGCGGGGCATGACCATGACAGTCCGCGACCTCCGGTGCTTCCGTGGAGCGTCAAGCACCGGTCAGGTACCGCACGCTCCGCAGAATCGAACTGCATTGTCATGCGAAGCCCAACCGCTGACGCGACAGCCTTCTATCGGCGCAGATGCTGTACGAGAGTCAGGGTGACGGTTCGTCGTCGTCGCCCGCTTCGGTCGACGACTCGACCTGCGGGATCGGTGGCGGTGGTGGAGTTGGCTGTGGCGGCACCGGCGGCGGGATCGGATCGGGTACCGGGGGATGCGGAATCGGCTGGGGAATCGGTTCCGGCGGTGGGCCGGGCACGGGAGGCAACGGTTCGGGAGGCTTCGGTGGGGGTTGCGGAACGGGTACCGGCGGGACCGGTTCCGGTGGACTCGGCGGCTCTGGTGGCACCGGCGGTTGCGGCTCGGGCGGCTCTGGTGGCGTGGGAGGTTCAGGTTGTGGCTCCGGCGGCTCCGGCGACGACTCGACCGAACGAGCAGCCGAAGCACCTGCGATCTCAGCCGTCTCGACCCCGGCCGGCTCGACCTCGGCGGTCTCGTCTGCCGCTGTCTCGTCCCCGACCGACTCGTCCTCGACGACGGCCGCCGTCGCCACCAGGTCCTCGGGCTCGGCGGCGTCGGTTTCGCGGCGTCGGTTTCGGCGGCGTCGGCCTCGGCGACAGCGGATCCGGCGACTGCGGATCCGGTGATGGCAGCTCTGGCGCCGGCGAGCGCCTCGGCCCGGCGTTCCGGATCGCCGCGCTCCCAGCGACGCTCGCTCATCACCTCGAGCGGCCCGAGGGCGGCGGGGTCGGTCCGCGTCGCCCGGACGAGGTGGATCCCCATCACCGTCAGGGTGACCCCGAGCGCCACGAGGACAGCGACGAGCACGACGACGGTGACCATCGTCGACGCCAACACGGTGCGAACGCGGGGATCGACGCTGGCACAAGCCCGATCTTCGCACGTTCCGCCGACGAACTACCGACACGTAGGAGGCTCGAGGAGGTTCCTGATCGGGCGCGGTCAGGGCACAATCGTCGTCGTGTTCGCACTCGTGTGGTACGACGTGGCCGGTCTGATCGGGATCATCGCAGCCTGTGGCGGCCTGTACTACCTCTCGTCGCGCATCGAGCCGCATTGGGTGTCGAAGGATCAGTCTCGCTTCCTGACGGTCGCCCAGGAGCTCGACGAGCGTGGTCTCCCGATCGGTCGAAGGCGCGACGTGCGCGTGCACATCGACGAGGACAGCGATGCCCTGCTCGTCAGTCGACGGTCGCTGCTGCGCCCGAACTCCGGCGTGTGGACCGTCAAGTCGAGATCCGTGGCGGGCCGGGGTCGCAACGTTTACGTACTGCGGCCAGATTCGCCGACGGCCGACGCCGCGTTCCTAGCGTTACGCGTTCCGCAGCGCAGCAAGGTCGTCCCCCATCTCGACGCCCTCCTCGAGCTCACCGGCGACGAAGCGACGGCGCGACGGCAGCTCGCTCAGTACCGTTCCGACTTGGGAATGCCGCCGGACGCTACGGGAGCTTCCGGCAGTCCAGGAAGTCCGCCACCGGATCCGCCAACCGATCGAGATTGATGAGGAAGGCGTCGTGGCCGTGCGGTGAGTCGATCTCGGCGTAGCCGGCGGCACTGCCGATCGATGCCAGCAGCTCGACGAGCTGACGCTGCTGATAGGTCGGGTACAGCATGTCGGAGGAGATCCCGACTGAGAGCACCGGGGCGTTGATCCGCGTCATCGCCGCCTCGAGGTTGCCGCGGCCGCGGGCGAGGTCGTGGAGGTCCATCGACTTGCCGATGACGAGGTAGCTGTTCGCATCGAAGCGGTGCCCGAGCTTGATGCCGTGGTGATCGAGGTAGCGCTCGACCTCGAACTGCTGCCAGAGGGCGAGATGGTCGCCGAGCTCCGCCCGGTGGGCGATGGCCCGACCGAACCGCTCGGTGAACACGTTGTCGCTGCGGAACGTGACTTGAGCGACCATGCGGGCGATCGCCATCCCGTCCGCCGGGCCATCACCCGGCGCCGCGTCGTAGTAGTCGCCGCCCCGCCACCGCGGGTCGAGGGCGATCACCCGTCTGCCGATGCTGCCCCACGCGATCTGCTGCGCCGTCGCCTGCATGCACGCGGCGATCGGCACCAAGCCCCGGACTCGGTCGGGATACATCACTCCCCATTCGAGGACCTGCATCCCACCCATCGAGCCGCCGATGACGGTGTGCCAGGCGCCGACGCCGAGGTGGTCGGCGAGACGGGCCTGGGCGCGCACCATGTCTCTGATCGTGATGACGGGGAACCGCGACCCGAACGGCTTGCCGTCGACGGGCGAGGCCGACGCCGGACCGGTCGATCCCTGACAGCCGCCGAGGACGTTGGCGCATACGACGAACCAGCGGTCGGTGTCGATGGCCCTGCCCGGCCCGACGAAGCCATCCCACCATCCGGGTGTCGGATGGCCCCGACCGGCGGGACCGGCGGCGTGGCTGTCGCCGGTCCAGGCGTGGCACAGCAGCACCGCATTCGAGGCGTCGCCCGCCAGCTCCCCCCAGGTCTCGTACGCCAGCGTGACGTTGCGCAGGGTTTCCCCGCAGTCGAGGGCGAAGCCGCGATCGATGGCGAACGTGAAGAACTGGCGGTGCCCAGGGTCATCGCCGGGACGCCACGCCCCGGACGCTCGGATCAGATCACCGCCCATTGCCCCCGCCACCAGGCCGTCATTGCGTTCCCCGGCCACGCAGGCCGCGCTTGACCGCTCGCTCGCTGGCGCTCGCTCGCTCGCAACGGTGGACTCGGCGCCTCGTCGCTCGCATCGGTGGACATGTCCACCACCACCCTCGCTCCTTCCTCGTCGTTGCCCAACAGCTGCACCACGAGCGGGCCGACGCCGGTTGCCGGCGTGCTGCCGGCCACATCCCGCCACGCTGGGCGGAGGCACCTTGGGGCGTTGACCAGGTTGCCGGGCCCGACGGATCGGACCGCTCGAAATGCTCGGGCGAACGATAGCAAGCGCTGCTCGTTCTGTCGCGACCGGATGCGCGGCTAGCAGGGGACGGTCAACTCGTGTTCATCGCCCGGCTACCTTGCGAGTGGTGCGAGTGGTGGTGGTGGGCGCAGGCGGCGTCGGCTCAGCGTTCGTGACAATCGCCTCGCGGCGAGACGCCATCGAGCACATCGTCGTCGCCGACATCGACATCCGGCGCGCCGAACGTGCGGCGAGCACGGCGGGACGCAACCAGCAGCGGCAGACGGGTCTCCGCAACCACGGTCGATGCCGGCTCGGCGGAGTCGGTCGCCGAGCTCGCCCAGGCGAGCCGCGCCGACGTCGTCCTCAACGCGTGCGCGCCACGTTTCAACCCGGGGATCTTCGAGGGCGCCTTCGCCGCCGGCGTGAACTACCTCGACATGGCGATGCACGTTTCCGTCCCCCATCCCGAGCGACCCTTCAGCGACGTCGGCGTGCTCCTCGGCGAGCAGCAACTCGCTGCCTCGGCGAATTGGGAGGAGCGTGGCCAGCTCGCCATCGTCGGGATGGGAGTCGAGCCCGGATTCTCCGACGTCGTGGCCCGCTATGCGAGTGATCACCTCTTCTCGCGCATCGACGAGATCGGGGTGCGCGACGGCGCCGACCTCGTCGTCGACGGCTACGACTTCGCGCCGACGTTCTCGATCTGGACGACCATCGAGGAGTGTCTCAATCCGCCGATCGTGTACGAGCGCGAGCGCGGCTGGTTCACGACCGCCCCGTTCAGCGAGCCGGAGGTGTTCCCGTTCCCGGAAGGCATCGGCCCGCTCTCGTGCGTCAACGTCGAGCACGAGGAGGTCGTGTTGATGCCCCGGTGGCTCGACGTCGGACGGGTCACGTTCAAGTACGGCCTCGGCCAGGAGTTCATCGACGTCCTCCAGACCCTGCACAAGCTTGGCCTCGACGGCACCGATCCAGTCCAGGTCAAGGGCGCGACGGTGTCGCCCCGCGACCTGGTCGCCGCCGTGCTGCCCGACCCGGCGTCGCTCGGCAAGGACATGCGTGGGAGGACGTGCGCCGGGTCGTGGGTACGGGGCGCCGGGCCCGACGGCGAGGACCGCTCGATCTACCTGTACCACGTCGTCGACAACGCCTGGTCGATGCGCGAGTTCGGTCATCAGGCGGTGGTGTGGCAGACGGCGGTGATGCCCGCCGTCGCGATCGAGATGCTCGCCACCGGTGCGTGGACCGGCGCCGGCGTCCTCGGACCGGAGGCGTTCAACGCCGACCCCTTCCTCGAACTGCTCGACGAGCAGGGCGTCGAGTGGGAGTGGGACGACTGGCCGGCACCCGTTCCCGGCGCAGGCGAGCTACTGACTCACGGAACCTGACCGATGACCGGCTGGGCAAAGCGGAGGCGTTGGTCGAAGCCGGCCTCGTACGGCAGGAAGCCGTTGCGGTCCGGATAGACGAGCTGCACCACCTCGAACTCATCGCCGCGGTACCACGCTCGGGCCGTGGCGAACAGCGGGCCCCACTCGTCGAGGTCGACGGGAGAGAAGCAGCAGCGCAGCTCGTTGTCCAACAACCCCACGACCTCGGCACCCACCGGGATCTCGGTGCCGGCGGCGAGGGTGTCGCGCACGAGACCGAGGAGGCCGCGTGCCGCGACGGGTGTCAACCCGAACACCGTGACGTCGGGAAAGTTGACGTGGGCGGGGAAGTTGATCGTGTAGGAGTAGCCAGCTCGCGGCGGGTCGATGTCCGGGTCAGGAGCGACGACCTCGAGGGCATAGCCGTCCGTCTCGATCATCCACTCGATCTTCTCGGCGTGGGGCAAGTGGAAGTCGGGCAGCTCGCTGGCCATGACCGCACCGCATGCGACCCTACGCCTCGTCAGATTTCTCGGGTTAATTGCTCGACACTGATCGCCCAGCCGGTATCGTGCGGCGCTCCGCGGGTTCATCTGCCCGCGGATCACTGCACAAGCATCGGCGGCGGAATGCCGGGCGGGAGGAAATCACATGATCAGTCACAACACGTCTCGAATCGCGCGCGCTCGGCGGCGTGTCGCGATCGTCGTCGGGGTCGGTGTCCTGGCGGCGGCCAGCGGCGCTGGAACAGCGATGGCGACCACACCACCGGACGACTCCACTGCGGAGTCGGTGCCGGCCGGCACAGCGGCTCCCGCCGAGGCGACACCGATCGCCGTGACCCTGACGGAGACGTCGATCGACGGGCTGCCCACCGACCTGGTCGCCGGCCTCGTCGACATCACGGTGACCGACGAGACCGAAGCCGCTGGCGGGGAGATCAGCTTCACGATGGTCGAGCCAGGAACGGACGTCGAGACGTTCACAGACCGGCCTTGCCTCGCTCTTCGAAGGCGGGCCGTTCCCCGACTTCTTCCTCAACAACACCGGCGCAACTGGTCACACCATCACCACCCTCGACGCCGGCGAGTACATGGCGTGGATCGACCTGGCTTCCAACCTCGACCGCCCATCCACGGTCGACGACATCATCGCCGTGCCGCTGACCGTCGGGCCCGGCGATGACACCGCCGTGATCCCACCGAGCAGGATGGTGGCAGCATTCGTGCCGGCGACTACCTCTTCGACGCCGACGTGTTGGCAGGCGGAACCACCGTCACGTTCACCAACTCGAGTGACAACCAGTTCCACCACGTGATCATCATGGACTTCGGCACCAACGACCCTGCCGTCGTCGAGGCGATCCTGCCCGAGTTCCTGGAGAGCGAAGAGGACGCCCCGCCGCCCGAGGGCATCGACATGGAACAGGTCAACTTCGAGTTCGCCTTCTCGCCGGTCTTCGGGCCGGGTTCGAGCGGCACGTTCGAAGCCCCGTTCGAGGCGGGCCACACCTACGCCGCGATGTGCTTCATCCAGGACCGTGACGGTGGCGCCCCCCACGCCATCGCCCACCAGATGTTCGACGTCTTCCAGGTCGGCTGACCCTCTCAACATCTCGGTCGGGGACCGCCGATACGGTCCCCGGCCGAGATGTACCGGTTCCTGCTGCGCCCGCGCTGGATCGCCTTCACCGTCGTGGTCGTCACGGCGATCGTGGTGATGGTCAATCTCGGGTTCTGGCAACTGCGCCGCCTCGACGAGCGCCGAGCGTTCAACGACGCCGTGGCGGCACGCATCGACCAACCGGCGGTCGACCTCGACGAGCTGGTCCCGGCGGACGCATCGGTGGGCGACGACCGGCTCGCTGCCGTCGAGTGGCGCCCGGTCGAGGCGTCCGGCCGCTACCTGCCCGATGAGGAGCTGCGCATCGTCAATCGCTCGCAGGGTGGACGAGCCGGCGACAACGTCGTGACGCCGTTGCTCCTCGACGACGGTCGTGTCCTCCTGGTTGCCCGCGGGTTCGTGCCGCTCGACACCGAATCGGCGCCGGCACCGAGCGGCGAGGTCACCATCGAAGGGCGCCTGCGCCGCTCGGAGGTGCGTCGCACGGCCGCGCTGTCCGACCCCGCCGAGGGCGACCTCGACGTCGCCCAACGCGTCGACATCCCCCGTCTCGCCGGCCAGCTGCCCGGCGACGTCGTGCCGATGTACGTCGAGCTCACCGGCTCCGATCCACCTGAGTCCGGCGATCTTCCCGGAGCCGATCGCCGAACCGTCGCTCGGCGAGGGGCCGCACCTGTCCTACGCCGTGCAGTGGTTCCTGTTCTCGGCCCTCGTGGCGGTCGGCTGGTTCCTGGCCGTCCGCCGACGACGCAGTCGTAGAGTTCGCCCATGAAGCAGCTCTCCGGGATGGACGCAGCGTTCCTCAACATGGAGACGCGCAGCACGTTCGGGCACGTGTCGTCGCTCAACCTCTTCGACGTCACCGGCCTGGGCGCCGACGGGTTCTTCGAAGGGACCCGCACCCTCGTCGAGGAACGGCTCGGGCTGCTGGCTCCGTTCCGGCGCCGGCTCGTCGAGGTGCCGCTCGGCCTCGACCTGCCGTACTGGATCGAGGACCCCGACTTCGATCTCGACTTCCACGTGCGGCACCACGCCGTACCGGCGCCCGGCACGCCGCAACAGCTCAGCGACGTGATCAGCCGGATCCACGCCCGTCCGCTCGACCGTTCCCGACCGCTGTGGGAGCTGTACGTCATCGACGGTGTCGACGGAGGGCGGATGGCGGCGACGTTCACCAAGGTCCACCACGCCACGATCGACGGGGCGTCGGGAGCGATGATGCTCGCCGCCCTCCTCGACCTCGACAAGGAGGGCTCAGCACCCCGAACCGGTTCCGTGGCATCCCGAGGCTGTCCCGACCGACCGTCAGCTGATCGAACGAACGATGCTCGAATACCTCCGGCGCCCGGAGAAGTTCGTCCGCCTGTCCGTGCGCACGTTGCGGGAGCTGTCCACGGCGACGCGCAACGGAGGCTTGCGGGTGATGGCCGACCTGATCGCCCAACCGATCCCCGGACCGGTCGGCAACTTCATGCGCCAGCGGCTCCGCGGAACCGACAACGAGGTCGACAATCCGCCCGCACTTCCAGCGACGGCGGCGCCGCGCACGCCGTGGAACGCAACGATCGGTGCGCACCGCCGCTTCGCCTACACCACCGTGCCGCTGGCCGACGCCAAGAGCGTGCGTCACGCCGTCGGTTGCACGTTCAACGACGTCGTCATGGCGCTGTGTTCGGGCACGTTGCGCCGCTACCTGGCGAAGCACGACTGTCTGCCCGCCGAACCGTTGGTCGCGATGGTGCCGGTCAGCGTGCGCACCGGCGCCGAGGAGGACACCTACCAGAACCGGGTCTCGGCGATGTTCGTCGACCTCGCCACCAACGAGCCCGACCCGCGCCGCCGCATCGCCCGGGTGAAGGCGACGATGGACCGGGCGAAGACCGAATTCCGTGCCATTCCGGCGGAAACCCTGCAGGACTTCACCCAGTTCGCCCCACCGGCGATCGCCGCCCGGGCGATGCGCATGTACAGCCGGCTGCGCATCGCCGATCGCACGGCGCCGCCGTTCAACCTGGTCATCTCCAACGTGCCGGGACCGAGCTTCCCGCTGTACGGCGCCGGGGCCGAGCTCGAAGCACTTCTACCCCGTCTCCGCCATCGCCGACGGAGTCGGCCTCAACATCACCGTGCAGAGCTACAACGGCAACCTCGACTTCGGGTTCGTGTGCGACCGTGACCTCGTCCCCGACGTGTGGCTGATGACCGACCTGCTCCAAGAGAGCATGGCCGAACTGCTCACCCTCACCTGAGCCGTCGCCCCGCGGACTCTTCCCGCGCAAGGCGGCCAGTTCCGGGCTCTTCTCATTGATCCGTGGGTCTGGTCGCTCGCTGCGGCCCGGTTGAGTGCTCTGGAAACGCGAGCACCGCCGGCATCGCGCCGTGCACAGAGGTTGATGGCATGCGGTCGGGAACCGTGGAGCCGGTTGCCCACCGATGCGGTACATGTGGCTCCACAGTTCGCCAGGATCGCCTGGCACGCGTCGAACTTGTCGCAGTTGAGCACCGTATTCGTGCTCAGCCGCACCAAGTTCCAGGCTGGCAGCGCAATCCACCGCATCTGACGACCGAGCGGGTCTTCAGATGCGGTGCTTCCCAGATGGGGCTGTAACTGTCAGCGCGGCCGGGCATCGTGCTGTTTCCGGAGCCAACCCGCCCGACCCGCGCTCGCCCGCGACCCACGGAAAGGTGAGGAGAGCCCAGTTCTGGCCGCGTGGCGACACCAGAGTCCCGGGAGGCGAGCACGAATCCCGCCCAGATCGGGTCAGATCGAGCGCCAGGCCTGGGCGAGGCGTTCGGCGAGGAGGACGACTGGCAGGTAGGTGCCGGACGCCGGCAGGCTCGGGAGCACGGAGGCGTCGGCGACGAAGAGGTCCTCATAGCCGACCAGTGCACCGTGCTCGTCGACGACGGTTCCCATCGCGCACGTCGAGGTCGCGTGGGCGTAGCCGCCGAACCCGTCGACGACCCGTGCGTCGGCGATGACATCGGTGAACGGCGCCGTGGCGAGCAGTTCCTCGACCATCTCGACACCTGTGGCGAGACGGACGGTGTCGGCGTCACCAAGCGGGCCGAAGTCGACGATCGGCGGCGCCGCCGGGTCGTCGGGACGCTGGGCGTCAAGGCGAACGGCACCGCGGCGTTGGTTGACGAGCAGTCCGACGAGCAGCGCGGCGTGGCCCGGTCGAGTGGGACCGAGGTGGTTCATCGCCACCACTTCGATCGCTCCCCGGCGCAGGACAGCACCCGTGACGAGGCCGTGGGCGACCTCCTCGCCGGCGTCGCGCATCGTCAACTCGACGACGCGGCCGACGTGATCGCGCAGCCCCTCACCGACACCGGCGGCCTCGACACCGGACCGCAGCAGCAACGCCGGAGAGTGAATCGCCCCCGCCGCACAGACGACTCGATCAGCAGCAAGCGCGTCGCCATCGGCAGTGATCACTCCAGTCGCGCGACGCCCGTTGATGCGCAGTGCGGCCACGGATCGGTTGGTGATCACATCGAGGTTCGGTCGGTCCCGCACCGTGGCGAGGTACGTCTCGGCGGTGCTCGACGGGCTGAGCGTCACCGGCGCGGCGTCTCCGCAGGCGGCGAGCAGAGCGCGATCGACGACCCCCAACTCGTCGTCGGCAACGACCCGACGAGGGATGGGCAGACGATCCAGCTCCACGTCGCAGGTACCCGACACGACGCCGCCACTGACCGCACTCGATCCGCCGAGACCGCGACCCTGCGGGTACGGCCGTCGAGGCTGACTCGCCGTCAGTCGCGACCAGGCCATCCCAGAGCGCGCCCGGCTCGGCGAGGTCGTCGAGATAGCTCACCGAACGCGGCCCTCGCTCTGGACCCGCTTCGACGAGCGTGACGTGGTTGTGCGGAGTCCTCGGTCAAGCGGGCGGCGAGCACGCAGCCCGCCGTGCC
Organism: Ilumatobacteraceae bacterium; assembly: GCA_963732335.1. Classification (GTDB taxonomy): domain Bacteria; phylum Actinomycetota; class Acidimicrobiia; order Acidimicrobiales; family Ilumatobacteraceae; genus Desertimonas. The sequence goes on from CAVSZO010000063.1 coordinate 628,873, forward strand.
GCCGCCGACGATCACCCAGTGCGGCAACTACGGCCAGAACCCGTCGAGGAGGTGGGCGGCGTCGTTGTAGCGATCGATCCGCCACCTGCCCCGGCCGGTGTCGGTGAGCCCGGTGAGCGACGTGTTGAGGGTGAACAGGTCGAACCAGCCGCGCACCGGGAGGTTGCAGGGCGATGCGCATCGCCACGTCGACGACCCCACCGTGGGTGCAGATCGCCACCAGCTCGCCGGGATGGGCGGCGACGACGCTGTCGAGGGCGGCGGCGACACGGGAGTGCAGGCCGGCGACCGTCTCGCCACCGGGATAGATGACCCCGTCGGGGTCCTCCAGCGTCCAGTCCGGGGCGAAACGGGCGATCAGGTCGTCGTACGTCATCCCGTCGCACTCGTCGCCCGGGTCGAGCTCGGCGAAGCGCTCGTCGATGCGGATCTCGGCGCCGATCACGGGAGCGACGAACTCGGCCGTTTCGATCGCCCGGCGGACGTGGCTGGCATAGAGCACGGCGCCGGTGAGCTCGCCCGTGCGATCGAGGCGCTTGGCGAGCAGCTCACACTGCGCCCGGCCGGCGTCGGAGAGCCCACCGCACGTGCGGAAGTGGGAGATCGTCCGCGTCGCGTTGCCCACGGATTCGCCGTGGCGGATCAGCACGAGGCTGGTCCTGGCGGGTTGCTCTTCGTCGATGGCCACCCCGTCACGCTATTGGCGTTGTAGGGTCGGAGCAGTGCCAGCCGGGTCGCGACTGACCATCCAGACAATCGGTGACGACCCGCGAGAAGCGGCCATCGTCGCTGCCGCGGCGGCCAACCACCTCGACCTGCCCGGCCCGGTCACGGTCAGCGACATCGCCTTCGTCGAGGGCGATCTCGACGCCGATGATCGTCGTCGCCTCGCCGCCTTCTTGGCCGACCCGCTGTTGCAGACGGCAACGTGGGACCTCCCCGCCGCAGACGGCGACGCCCTCGCTGTCGAGATCGCCTTTCACCCGGGTGTCACCGATTCGGCCGCCGACGCCATCGTCCACGCCGCGAGGCAACTCGGCGTTCCCGTCAGGGCTGCGGCGACCGGGCGGCGCATCGAGTTCCCGCCGGGTTGCGACGGTTCGACCGCCGATGCCCTGGTGCGCCGGGTCATCGCCAACGCCGTGATCGAGCGCTGGGCACCGCACCGCATCGAGCCCGTCTTCCACCCAGGCACTCACGACGTGCCGACGGCCGCGACCATTCCAATCCGCGATCTTGATGATGCCGGCTTGGACGACCTCAACGCCGCTCGATCGCTCGCCCTCGACCCGCAGGAGTTGGTCGCCATCCGCGACCACTTCACCGCCCGCGGTCGCGATCCATTCGATGTCGAACTGGAGACGCTGGCCCAGACCTGGAGCGAACATTGCGCGCACAAGACGTTCCGGGCGGCGATCACCGTCGACGGCACTGATATCACGCCGCTACTGCGCCAGCTCGCGCGACACCACCGAGCGAATCGGTGCCAAGTACGTCCGCTCGGCGTTCGTCGGCAATGCCGGGATCGTGTCGTTCACCGAGGGCGAGACGCTGGCGCTGAAGGCGGAAACGCACAACCACCCGTCCGCCGTCGAGCCGTTCGGGGGTGCCAACACCGGGGTCGGGGGGGTCATCCGCGATGTGCTCGGGGCCGGTCATCGACCGATCGCCGTCACCGACGTGCTGTGCTTCGGCCCCGCCGATCTCGCCCCGGAGACGCTGCCCGACGGCACCCTGCACCCGCGGCGCATCCGCCAGGGCGTCGTCGCCGGCGTCGCCGACTACGGCAACAAGATCGGCCTGCCGACGATCGCCGGCGCCGTGCTCTACGACCACGAGTTCACCACCAACCCGCTGGTCTTCTGCGGCTGCATCGGCAGCGCTGCCGAGCGCGAGCCACCGACCGGCCCGCACCCCGGTGATCGGATCATCCTGGTCGGTGGAGCCACTGGTCGGGACGGGATCCGCGGGGCGACGTTCTCCAGTGCGGCGATGGACGCCACCACCGGGGAGGTCGCCGGGGCGAGCGTGCAGATCGGCGACCCGGTCACCGAGAAGCTGCTGATCGACGTCCTCGACGGCGCCGAGCATCTGTGGACGGCGATCACCGACTGCGGTGCCGGCGGGCTCTCGTCGGCGATCGGCGAGATGGCCGAGCAGACCGGGGCAGACGTCGACCTCGACGCCGTGCCGCTCAAGTACCCGGGTCTCCAGCCGTGGGAGATCTGGCTGTCCGAGGCCCAGGAGCGGATGGTCCTCGCCGTCCCCCCTGACGATGTCGACGAGCTGCGGCAGCGGTGCGCGCGCCACCGCGTCGACGTGTCCGACCTCGGCGAGTTCACCGGGACCGGTCACCTCGTCGTGCGCTCGAGCGGCCGGCCGGTGCTGCACCTGCCGACGAGCTTCCTCCACGACGGCCGGCCGCAACGGCGAATGGCTGCTGTTGCCACTGCTCCGCCGACAACGTCAGTCGGTCGCCGGGTCGACGACCCGCGAGCGACTCTGCTCGCCCTGCTCGCCCACCCGAACATCGCCTCCAAGGCGGCCGTCGTCCATCGCTACGACCACGAGATCGGCGGGGCGACACTCGTGCGACCGCTGGCCGGCCGGCGCGACCAGGGCCATGCCGACGGTGTCGTCCTCGCCCACCCGGAGGAGGACCACGGCATCGCCGTCGGCATCGGCGTCAACCCGTGGTACGGCCTCCACGACCCACGGGCGATGGCCGAAGTCGTCGTCGACGAGGCGATCCGCAACGTCGTCGCCGTCGGCGCCGATCCCGATCGTGTCGCCCTGCTCGACAACTTCTCGTGGGGCGACCCCCGTGAACCGGCAACACTCGGCGCCCTCGTCGCGGCCGTCGCCGGCTGCTGTGCCGCCGCCGACATCTTCAGCGCCCCGTTCGTGTCGGGCAAGGACTCGCTCAACAACACCTACACCGGCACCGACGGCCAGCGCCATGCCGTACCGCCGACGCTGGTCGTCACCGCCGTCGCCCACGTCCCCGACGTCAGCCGTTGCGTCACGCCGGAGCTCGTCGCCCCAGGCAACGTGCTGCTGCTGCTCGGCGACACCGGCGAGCACTTCGCCGGCAGCCACCTCGATCTGCTGACGGGCGCCCACCGCACGCCAGCCGTCGATTCCGGAATCACCCCCCAGCTCGATCCAGCGTCGCCCGCCAGGTACCGAGCGCTGCACCAGGCGATCCGCGCCGGGCTCGTCGCGGCCTGTCACGACGTCAGCGAGGGCGGCCTCGCCGTCGCCCTCGCCGAGATGTGCATCGCGTCCCAGCTCGGAGTGTCGATCGACTCGCTGCCCCACGCCGACGTCGCCACAGCGCTGTTCTCCGAGTCCGCCGGCCGCTTCGTCGTCGAGGTCGCGGCATCGGACGTCGAAGCGTTCTCGGCAATCGTCGGACCGGCACTGGTGCTCGGCACGGTGACGCCGCGGCCTGTGCTGTCGATCGACGGGGTGTTCGAGCTCGACGTCGAGCGAGCTGACGACTGCGTTCGCCGGGGAGGTCTGGTGAACACGCCGCTCGGCGATCGTCGTGTCGGGGCCGGGCACCAACCGTGACCGCGATGTCGTCCTGGCCCTCGAGCTGGCCGGCGCCGACGCGGCGATCGTGCTCGTCGACGAGTTGACGGCCCACCCGGCTCGCGTCGACCGCGCCGACCTCGTCGTCATCGCCGGCGGGTTCAGCTACGGCGACGCCCTCGGAGCCGGACGGATGCTCGCTCTCGACATCAGCAATGGACACGGTGGGCACCTCGGCGAGGCGCTGCGCAACTTCGTCGCCTCGGGCCGCCCGGTCATCGGCATCTGCAACGGGTTCCAGGTGCTCACCCGGGCCGGGCTGCTGCCCGGCGCCCTCGGCCACAACGCCGGTGGCCACTTCGTGTGCCGGTGGGTCACCCTGGCCAAGGAGCCGAGCTCGCGTTGCATCTGGACCGAGCACGCTCCCGACCTCATCGACTGCCCGATCGCCCACGGCGAAGGCCGTTACGTGCACCCCGATCCGGATGCGCTCGCCGCGGCCGGGCAGGTCGCCCTGCGCTACGCCGGCCCCAACCCGAACGGGTCCGTCGCCGACATCGCCGGGGTGTGCGACGAGACCGGGCTCGTCCTCGGGCTGATGCCGCACCCGGAGAACCACAGCGTCGCCCGCCAGCACCCCCGCCACCGCCGCGATCCGACGGGCCGTCGACACGCTCGGCCTCAGCCTGTTCCGATCGGCCGTGACGATATGTCGCCTGACGAGCTCCCCGAGCCGTTCGTCGACATCGACCTGCCCCTCGCCGACCGGCGCGAGGGCAAGGTGCGAGTGTCCTACCGCCTCGACGGCGACGAGCCGACGCGCCTGTTCGTCACGACCGACCGGCTCTCCGCCTTCGACCGCAACATCGCCGGCATCCCGTACAAGGGCCAGGTGCTCAACCAGCTGGCCGCCTGGTGGTTCGCCCGCACGACGGCGATCGTCGCCAACCACGTGGTCGCCGTGCCCGACCCCAACGTGCTGATCGCCCGCGAAACGGCGCCGCTGCCGGTCGAGGTGATCGTGCGCGGCGCGATCACCGGCGTGACGTCGACGTCGCTGTGGCAGCTCTACGCCGCCGGGTCGCGGACGATCTACGGCTACCACTTCCCCGACGGGCTGCGGAAGAACACGCTGCTGCCCGGAACCGATCGTCACCCCGACGACGAAGCCGGCCGCCGGGTCCGGCGCCCACGACGAGCCGCTGACCTGGGCCGAGGTCGTCGAGCGGGGCCTGGTGCCCGGCCCGCGCTGGGAGCAGCTCACCGCCGATCGCCGTCGAGCTGTTCACCGAGGGCCAGCGCGTCGCCGCCGAGGCGGGACTGATCCTCGCCGACACGAAGTACGAGTTCGGGGTCACGGACGACGACGAGGTCCTGCTGATCGACGAGGTGCACACGCCCGACTCGTCGCGGTACTGGGTCGCCGACACCTACGAGGAGCGCCTCGCCGCCGGCGAGGAGCCGGAGAGCCTGGACAAGGAGGCGGTGCGCCGGGCGCTGGCCGACAGTGGGTACCGTGGCGATGGTGATCCTCCCCCGCTCGGCGCCGAGGTCGTCGCCGCCACCACCGACCGCTACATCGGCGCCTACGAACGCCTCACCGGCGAACCGTTCGACCGGGCCGAGCTACCCGGTCGGCCGAGCGGATCGCCGCCGGCCTCGATGGCATCCTCGCCGCGGACTGGCGGTGCGATCGTGAGTCGTGAGCTCTTCGTCACGGCGCTCGGCGACGACGGTCCCTCAGGAGGAGTGCGGGATCCTCGGGTTGTCGACACCGAACGGCGACGGCGTCGCCCAGCTGGCGTTCTTCGGGCTGTTCGCCCTCCAGCACCGCGGCCAGGAGGCGGCCGGGCTGGCGGTCAGCGACGGCCGCCGGGTGCGCGTGCACAAGCAGCCGGGCCTCGTCTCCAACGTGTTCACCCGCGAGGCGCTGGCGCCGCTCGTCGGCTATCACGCCATCGGCCACACCCGCTACTCGACGACCGGCGGCAGCACGCGACCGCAACATCCAGCCGTTCGTCGTCGAGACGATGCACGGGCCGCTGGCCCTCGCCCACAACGGCAACATCGTCAACACGGCGAGCCTGCGCGAGGAGCTGCTGTCGCGCGGCTTCGGGCTGACGGCGTCGAGCGACTCCGAGGTGATGACGCTGATGCTCGCCGCCGCCGGCGGGCAGTCGTGGGAGGACCGCATCGAGCGCACGCTGCCGGCGTGGAAGGGGGCGTTCTCGCTCGTCCTGCTGTGCGGCGACCGGGTGCTCGCCGTGCGCGACCCGTGGGGATTCCGGCCGCTGTCGGTCGGCCGCCTGCCGCACGGCGGCTACGCCGTCGCCAGCGAGACGTGCGCCCTCGCCACCCTCGGCTGCACCGACATCTCCGAGGTCGCCCCCGGCGAGATCGTCACGCTGCAGGGCACCGAGCTGCACCGCCGCCAGGCGCTGACGCCGGCGACCGCAGCTCGGCCCGCTGCACGTTCGAGTTCGTGTACTTCTCCCGCCCCGACTCGGTGTGGGACGGCCGCAACGTGCACCACGTCCGCGAGGCGCTCGGCGTCGAGCTCGCCCGCGAGTCAGCCGTCGCGCCGACGTCGTGATCCCGGTTCCCGACTCCTCGATCCCGGCGGCGATCGGCTACGCCCGGGAGAGCGGCGTGCCGTTCAACGACGGGCTGATCAAGAACCGCTACATCGGGCGCACGTTCATCGAACCGACCCAGGAGATCCGCCAGCGCGGCGTCGCCCTCAAGTACAACTCGCTTCCCGAGAACCTCCACGGCCGCCGCGTCGTGATGATCGACGACTCGCTCGTGCGCGGCACCACCGCCGGGCCGCTCGTCAAGCTCGTCCGCGACGCCGGGGCGACCGAGGTCCACCTGCGCATCACCTGCCCGCCGATCATCCATCCGTGCCACTTCGGCGTCGACATGGGCCACGACGGCGACCTGATGTCGGCGCGCCTGACGGTCGACGAGACGCGGGACCGCATCGGCGCCGACAGCCTGGCGTTCCTGTCGCTGGAGGGGATGATGCGGGCGATCGGCTACGACGACGTCGCCACGGCCGGCTACTGCAACGCCTGCTACACCGGCGACTACCCCGTCGCCGTCGCCGACGCCCACGCCAAGCTCTCCTTCGAGGGCGTCCTGGCGTGACCACGGATTGGTGAGCCACACGCAGCGGTTTTCCGCTGCGCACCGCTCACCAATGTTGGGATGACCGCCGATGAAGGTCGTCGTCATCGGTTCGGGCGGGCGTGAGCACGCGATCGCCTGGGCGTGTCGGAGGTCGGCCACGAGACGACGCTCGCTTCCAGAGCTTCCAACGCCCAACGAGCCAGCGCCGGACCTCGTCATCCCCGGCCCCGAGGCGGCGCTGGTCGCCGGCGTCGCCGACGAGTGCGCCCAGCCGCGGCATCCCGTGCTTCGGCCCAACGGCCGAACTGGCGCGACTGGAGTCGTCGAAGGGCTATGCACGCGAGCTGGCGACCTCCCTCGGCATCCCCGGCCCGGCATTCGCCCGCTTCCAGAGCACACGACCACGACGCAGCGATCGCGTGGTACGAGCAACTCGGCCGACCCGGTCGTGGTCAAGCTCGACGGCCTCGCCGGCGGCAAGGGCGTCACGATCCCCGACGTCCGAAGCCGACACCATCGCCGCGATCCGGCGCGACCACCGAGCCGTTCCTCCTCGAGGAGCGGATGTCCGGCCCGGAGTGCTCGCTCATCGCCCTGTGCGACGGGACCACCGCCGTCGCCCTGCCGCTGGCCCAGGACCACAAGCGCATCGGCGAGGGCGACACCGGCCCGAACACCGGCGGCATGGGCGCCTACGCCCCGGCTCCGGTGCCGTACGACGCCGACGACCTGGTGGCGACGTTCGTCCAGCCGATCCTCGATCACTTCGCCGCCGCCGGCACGCCCGTACGTCGGCGTGCTCTACGCCGGGCTGATGCTCACCGCCGACGGCCCGCGCCTCGTCGAGTACAACGTCCGCTTCGGCGACCCCGAGGCGCAGGCCCTGCTGCCCCTCCTCGACGGCGACCTCGCGGCGATCGCCCTCGCCGCCGCACGGGGCCGCATCGCCGACGCCGAAGTGTCGATCCGCGCCGGCGCCGCCTGCACCGTGGTCGCCGCCGCCGCCGGCTACCCAGGCGAACCGCGCCTCGGCGACGCCGTGACGATCCCGACCGACGAGCAGCTCGACGGTGCGCTGCTGTTCCCGGCCGGGCTGCGCGACGGCCGCACGAGCGGTGGCCGGGTGCTCGCCGTCACCGGACTCGGCGACGACCTCGCCGCAGGCACGGGCCCAGGCGTACCGGGCGATCGAGCAGGTCGACTTCGCCGGCATGCAGTACCGCCGCGACATCGGCTGGCGAGCACCGGGCGCCGCCCTGACGTCGTACGCCGCCGCCGGCGTCGACATCGCCGAGGGCAACCGCGCCGTCGCCGACGATGCGCCACGCCGTCGAGCGCACCCACGGCGCCGAGGTCGTCCGCGGCGTCGGCAGCTTCGGCGGTGCCTTCTCGGCGAAGGCGATCGCGGCGATGGACGACCCGGTCCTCGTCGCCTCGACGGACGGCGTCGGCACGAAGGTCGAGCTGGCGGCGAGGCTCGGTCGCGTACCGCGGCCTCGGCCACGACATCGTCAACCACTGCGTCGGCGACGTGTTCGTGCAGTCGGCCCGCCCGCTGTTCTTCCTCGACTACATCGCCGCCAGCAAGCTCGACGCCGACGTCGTCGCCGAGATCGTCAGCGGGATGGCCGAAGCGTGCGCCGCCGCCGGCTGCACGCTGCTCGGCGGCGAGACCGCCGAGATGCCCGGCGTGTACACGGACGGCTCGTTCGACATCGCCGGCACGCTCGTCGGCGTCGCCGAGCGAGATGCCCTGCTCCCCCGCCCCGACGTGGCCGCCGGCGACGTGCTGATCGGCGTGGCGTCGAGCGGACCGCACACCAACGGCTACTCACTGCTCCGCAAGCTGTTCGCCTGGATCCCGATGGACGTCACGCCGGCCGGGTTCGACCGTCCACTCGGCGACGCCCTGCTCGAGCCGCATCGCAACTACCTCCCGGTGCTCGAGGCGGCGGTCGCCACCGGCGCCGTCAAGGCGCTCGCCCACATCACCGGCGGCGGGCTCGTCGAGAACGTGCCGCGGGTGCTGCCCGAGCGACGTCGACGCGGTCATCGACCTCGGCTCGTGGCCGGTGCCGCCGCTGTTCCGCCTCGTCCGCGAGCTGGCGACGGCGCTCGACGATCACGAGCTGCACCGCACGCTGAACATGGGCATCGGCATGGTCGTCGTGTGCGCGCGCCGCCGACGTCGACCTCGTGCAGTCAGCGATCGCCGAGGAGACGTGGGTGATCGGCGAGCTCGTCGCCTCACGACCGGCGCTGCGCGAGCGCCTCCGCCTCACCCGTCCGTTGACACACGGTCGGAGCACGGCGACGGCGGACATCGCATCCGGACTCAGCGCTCGCCCAGGTCGCCGAGCGGGTCGCCCGGGGCGCGACCAACGACGTTCCCGATCGGGCGTCGCGATCCGTCGGCGAGATCGTCCGGGCGAACGTGTTCACACGGATCAACGCGATCCTCGCCGTGCTGCTGGCGATCGTGCTCGCCACCGGCTCGGTCATCGACGGGATGTTCGGCCTGCTCATCATCGCCAACAGCGGCGTCGGGATCATCCAGGAGGTCCGCGCCAAGCGCACGCTCGACCAGCTCGCCATCGTCAGCCAGGCCAAGCCGATGGTCCGGCGCGACGGGTCGGTGACGGCGCTGCTCGCCCCACGAGGTCGTCCTCGACGACATCATCGAACTCGGCCCGGGCGATCAGGTCGTCGTCGACGGCGCCGTCGTCGAGGCCGAGGGTCTCGAGGTCGACGAGTCGCTGCTCACCGGCGAGGCCGATCCCGTCGACAAGCAGGTCGGCAGCCGAGGTCCTGTCGGGCAGCTTCGTCGCCTCCGGCACGGGCGCCTACCGGGCGACGAAGGTCGGGCGCGAGGCCTACGCCGCCAAGCTGGCCGACGGAGGCGAGCAAGTTCACGCTGGTGCGGTCGGAGCTGCGCTCGGGGATCGACCAGATCCTCAGGTTCATCACCTACCTGATGATCCCCGCCGGGCTTGCTGATCATCTACAACCAGCTGTTCGCGAGCGAGGAGTCGCTCGGACGATCGCTGACCGGGATGGTCGCCGCACTCGTGCCGATGGTGCCGGAAGGCCTCGTGCTGATGACGTCCGTCGCCTTCGCCGTCGGGGTGATCCGCCTGGGCCGGCGCCAGTGCCTCGTCCAGGAGCTGCCGGCCATCGAGGGACTCGCCCGGGTCGACGTCGTGTGCGCCGACAAGACCGGCACGCTCACCGAGAACGGGATGCGCCTGGCCGAGGTGCGTCCCGCCGAGCACGCCGACGAGACGGCCGCCCGGCAGGCGTTGGCGGCGCTGGCCGCCGCCGACCCCCGGCCCAACGCCAGCGTCGAGGCGATCAGGGACGCCCTGCCCGAGGCGCCGGGCTGGGGCGAGCCGACGGCCGTGGCGCCGTTCTCGTCGGCGAAGAAGTGGAGCGGCCAGTCCTTCGGCGACAACGGCAACTGGCTGCTCGGCGCCCCGGACGTGCTGCTCGAGCCGACAGTCGACGACCGCGGTCGCAGGCCGAGGAGATCGGCAGCACCGGCCTGCGCGTCCTGCTCCTCGGTCGCGCCGACCGTCCGGTCGACCGACCCGATGCGCCCGGCACCGTGACACCGCAGGCGCTGGTGGTGCTCGAGCAGCGGGTCCGCCCCGACGCCAGGGACACGCTCGACTACTTCGCCAGCCAAGGCGTGTCCGTCAAGGTCATCTCCGGCGACAACGCCGTCTCGGTCGGCGCCGTCGCCGGCGTCGTTGGGACTGCCCGGCGGCGACTCCGCCGTCGACGCCCGCTCGCTCCCCGACGATCGGGACGCCCTCGCCGAGACGCTCGAGCAGTCGACCACGTTCGGTCGGGTGCGCCCCGATCAGAAGCGGGCGATGGTCGGCGCGCTGCAGTCGCGAGGCCACACCGTGGCGATGACCGGCGACGGCGTCAACGACGTGCTCGCCCTCAAGGACGCCGACATCGGCGTGGCGATGGGCTCGGGCAGTCCGGCGACGCGGGCCGTGGCCCAGATCGTGCTGCTCGACAACCGCTTCGCCACGCTGCCCCACGTGGTCGGCGAGGGCCGGCGGGTGATCGGCAACATCGAGCGCGTCTCCAACCTGTTCCTCACCAAGACGGTGTACTCCGTGCTCCTGGCGCTGCTCGTCGGCGTCGGCCGGGGTGATCTCCGAGATCGCCGACTTCGACCCCATTCCGTACCCGTTCCTGCCGCGCCACGTGACGATCGCCGCCTGGTTCACGATCGGCATCCCCGCCTTCATCCTGTCGCTGGCGCCGAACAACGAGCGGGCCCGGCCGGGGTTCGTCAAGCGGGTGATGCGGCTGGCGGTCCCGTCCGGCGTGATCATCGGCGTGGCCACGTTCGTGTCCTACCTGCTCGTCTACGCCGGGCCGACGCAGACCGAAGAGCAGCGCGATGCAGGCCAGCACGTCGGCGCTGATCACGCTGATCACGATCGCCCTGTGGGTGCTCGCCGTCGTCGCCCGCCCGTACACGTGGTGGAAGCTGCTCCTGCTCGGCGGCTCGGTGGTCGCCTACGTGATCCTGTTCGCCTGGCCGTTCACCCGTGACTTCTTCGCCCTCGACCCGTCCAACGTCGCCGCCACGACCTCGGCGTTCGTGTGCGGGGCGGTCGGGATCGTGCTGGTGGAGGTCGCCTGGACGGTCACCGGCCGCCTGTACGGCGAGCGCCGCCGGTTGTTCGCCGCCGACTTCCTGACGACCGATGGGTGAATTCATGACCGGAACGGTCATGAGAACACCCATCGGTGAGGCGGTCGCGGCTGGCCACGATGTGCGGACGTCGCAGCGTCTGGAAGCTGACGGTGGACGTCCGCGTCGACGACCACGACGGGTTCCGTGACGCCGCCCGATTGTTGCTCGAAGCCGACGGCTACGACGTGGTAGGCACGGCAGCCGATGGCGAAGCGCGCTGACCGAGGCGGCACGTCTGCACCCGGACATCGTGCTGCTCGACATCCAACTTCCGGGACTCGACGGGTTCGCCGTGGCCGGTCGGCTGGCGGCCGAGACGGACGCGACCGCAGTCGTGCTGATCTCCAGCCACGATGCCGTCACGTACGGCACCCGGCTTGCCCGGGCGCCGGCCCGAGGGTTCCTCACCAAGCGGGACTTGACTGGTGCGGCGCATCGCCGCTCTCGTCGGCGACGTAACGCCGTCCCGTTCGTCGTCGCTTGCGGGCACGTTCGGCTTCGGCCTCGCCGCCGAGGCCGCCCTCGTATCAGTGGAGCGATCTCGGCGACTGGGTGCCCGACCTGATCGCCGGCCTCGCTCTTGCTCTCCGCCGGCGTTTACGCATTCGTGGCGACGGCGATCCACTGGCGTGCTGCTGACGGTCGCCGGCGACGTGAGGACCCGCTGGCGCAGCTCAGCCCGCGCGAGCGCGAGGTGCTCGACCCTCGTCGCCGAAGGCCTTTCGAACAAGGCGATCGCCGAGCGGTTCGTTCGTCGCCGAGCGCACCGTCGAAGCCCACGTCACTCAGATCTTCCTCAAGCTGCGCCTCGACGAAGGCCCGGCGTCACACCGCCGAGTGCGTGGCCGTGCTGGCGTTCCTGCGGGCGTAACCGACTGTTACACCCCTTGTTTACGATTGGGTACATGAGTTCGAGGCGGTACGTCGAGGGTGATCTGCCCGATGACGGGACGGTGTTGGATGCGTTCGTCAAGCTGTCGTCGCCGAGCCGGACGAGAAGGACCGTGACGGGCTGGATGGGTTGGTGCGTCGGTCGTTGCGGGTGCGTGGCTGGCTCGACGCCGTCGATGCCCGGATCGCCGTGGCGGCGGCCCGGCTGGCTGCCGACGGACGGCGGGGAGGCGGCGGCGACGGTGCTCGCCGGCGGTGGGCGGCGGGCCAGGCGTGACGCCGAGGCGGCCGCCGAGCGCGGCGGCGTGTGTGCGTCGATGCCCGCGTGTCGGTGAGGCGTTGGCCGACGGCACGGTCAGCGCCGGGCATGTCGATGCGCATCGTCAAGGCTGCCCGCCACCTCGACGACGACGGCAAGGACCGAGCTGGCCGAGCATCGGCAGGCGTTGGTCAACGCCGCGGCGACGATGACGCCCGAGCAGTTCGATCGCGAGGTCGGCGATCTGGCCCGCTCGCTCGAGCGGTGACGGTGGGCTGTCCCGCCACGAGCGGCTGCGCCGCCAGCGCAACGTGCGCCGCTGGGTCGACACGCCACAGCGGGATGTGCAAGACGTTGCTGTCAGCTGGATCCGCTCGATGACGCCAAGGTGTGGACGGCATTCAACGCCGCCGTCGCCGCTGCCCGCGCCGCCAACCAACACGACGACGAGCGCACCTGGGATCAACTCCAGACCGACGCCATCGTCGACCACATCACCCGCCAAGGAGCCGCGGCGACGCAGCCGCAGCGGCGGACGCCCGCGGGGCCGAGGTGTCGGTGCTGATCGACTACACCGCCCTGCTCCACGGCGGCGACGCCCGGGTGGCCGAGACCGCCGACGGCCAACCACTCCCCGTCGAGGTGATCCGCCGGTTGGGCTGTGACGGCAACCTCGTGCCGATCTGGCTCGGCGGCGACGGCGAAGTGCTCGCCGTCGGCCGCCAATGCCGGCTGGCCACCCGGGCCCAACGGCGGGCCCTGCGGGCGATGTACCGCACCTGCGGCTTCCCCGACTGCACCGTCGGGTTCGAACACTGCCGCATCCACCACGTCACCTACTGGGAACACTTCGGCCGCACCGACCTCGACAACCTGATCCCCCTCTGCGAACTCCACCACCACCTCGTCCACGAAGGCGGCTGGACCCTCGAACTGCACGCCGGTCGACGGATCACCCTGCTGCGCCCCGACGGCACCCGTCTCCTACGACGGCGTCACCACCAACCGCACCACCACCGATCGTCAACGTAGTCGACAGCCATCCGACCCGGCCCAACCGCCGTGTCGACGAAAGCGACCACCGCCGACGACGGCCGACGAGATCGCCGAAGAACTCCAACTCGCCCTCGACGAGATCTGCGCCAACGCGCCATGAACTGTCCGGCCTACGTCAGGCCGAGGAAGCGCAGGGCGTTCCCGGACAGCAACTTGGCGCGCTGCTCCTCGGTGAGGAAGTCGGCGTCGCGTACGACCTTGCCCGCTGGGCGCTCCCCGAGCGGGTAGGGATAGTCGCTGCCGACCATCACGTGGTCCTCCCCCATCGTGTCGACGAGCAGGCGCAGTGCGGCGTTGTGGAACACCACGCTGTCGACGAAGAAGCGGTCGGTGTACTCGCTCGGCGGATGCGCCGAGTGGCCGCGCACGAGCTCACCCCGTCGTTGCCAGGCGTTGTCGAGGCGGCCAAGCCAGAACGGGAAGCTGCCGCCGCCGTGGGCGAAGCACACCCGCAGCGACGGCGGCACGCGATCGAACACCCCGCCGAGGATCATCGCCAGCACCGAGAGATGCGTCTCGGCAGGCATCCCCGACAGCCACTTTGCCATCCAGCGGTCATGGCGTGGACCGCTGGGCATGTCCCACGGGTGGACGAACACGGGGGCACCGACGTCGGCGCAGTGCTGCAGGAACTCGACGACGCCGTCGTCGTCGAGGTCACGCTCGCCGACGTGATTGCCGATCTCGACTCCGGCGTGTCCGGCAGCGAGGCAGCGGTCGAGCTCGGCGCACGCCGCGTCGGGGTCCTGGAGCGGGACCTGACAGAAGGGGATCAGCCGATCGCCGCCATCAGCGACGCACTCCAGGGTCAGGTCGTTGAAGATCCTGGCCACCTTGACCGCCTCGCCGGCGTCACGCTGGTAGCCGAAGAACAGCGGCGTCGGCGACACCACCTGGCAGTCGATGCCGTCGGCGTCCATGTCGGCGAGCCGCTCGGCGGCGCTCCAGCAGGCGGCGCCGATCGGCCGGTACTCGCCCTCGCCGACCATGATCATCGCCGCCCGCTCCGAGTCGACGCGCAGCCACGGCCATCCGTCACTCCCCGTGACGACCGCGAGATCCGGCCAGCCGTTGGGAACGACGTGCGTGTGCACGTCGACGACGGGGCCGGTCACGACGTCACGGCTTCAGCCCTTCCCGGGATGGAGCGTGCCGCAGGTGCCGCAGGTGCGGGCCTCCTCGCTCTCGTAGAAGGCGTTGAACAGCGGCGGGAGGTCGGTGACGATGTCGCGGACCTGCACCTCGACCTCGTGGACCACGGCGTTGCACTCGGCGCAGTACCAGCGGAACTTCTCCAGTGTCCCCTCCTCGCGGACCCGTTCGATGACGAGCCCGATCGAGCCCGCCTCGGGACGTTGCGGCGAATGAGGCAGGTTGCGCGGCAGCACCCACATCTCCCCTTCGTGGATGTCGACCCGGCCGGGGCCGTCATCGGTCATCACGTTGACGTGCATGTTGCCCGTGACCTGATAGAAGAACTCCTCGTAGGGGTCGACGTGATAGTCGGTGCGCTGGTTCGGGCCCGCCGACGACCATCGTGATGAAGTCGGCGCCGGCGGGGAACAGCTGCTTGTTGCCGACCGGCGGCTTAGCAGGTGCCGGTTCTCGGCAACCCAGCCTGGAAGTCGACCGTCTCATTCACCGCTCTCATCGTGTTCCTCATTCGACGTCATCGTTCATTCCTGAGTTCATTCCTCGGGTAGGACGGCGACACCCTGCATCTCGATCAACAGGTGCGGATGCGGCAGCTCGCGCACGGCGATCGTCGTGCGCGCCGGCCCGGACGTCTCGTCGAAGAACTCTCCGTAGACCTCGTTGTACCCGGCGAAGTCGGCCATGTCGACGAGGTAGGTGGTCACCGTCACGAGGTCGGCGAGGCTGGCACCGACGGACTGGAGGATCGTGCCGATGCCCTCGATCACCGCCCGCGTCTGCACGCGGATGTCGAGGCGGAGTTCTCCGTCGCCGCTCTCGGCCCCGGCGATCGTGTCGTCGGGCCGGCGGCTGCTGGTGCCTGACACAAACGCCAAACCCCCGGCGAGCTTGACGTGTGGGTAGCCACCACGCGGCTTCGCCATGCCCGGCACGATCCTCGCCTCACTCATCGTCGCAACCTCCCGAACGTTGCCCCGATCGTCGCCGCCGCACCGCAGGCCGAGGGCGGCCGCACCACCGAACAGTGCTCCGTGCTGGAGCCGAACGCGTCGGCGCACCTCGGCGTACGGGGTCGTCGTGAACGACACCAACTCGTACCGCGACAGGTAGATGCCTGGCAGCGCCCGCTCCAATCCGTGCTCGATCCGCTTCGCCAGGCGGAACACCGGCGAGGCGACGCGGTCGCGCATCTCGACGAAGTTGTCGAGGGCCATCGCCGCGATCGCCTCAGTGTTCTCCCGTCGACGGCGCTCGAACAGCGGCAGGGCGGCGGCCCAGTCGCCGCCGGTCTCGTCGAGGCAGCGGTCGAGCTCGACGACGTCCTCGAACGCGCAGTTGGCGCCCTGCCCGTAGAACGGGACGATGGCGTGGGCGGCGTCGCCGAGCAGGCCAACTCGACCATCGGCGTGCCATGGCTCGGCATGGACGGTGCCGAGTAACCCGACGGGGTTGTGCTGGTAGTCCTCGACAAGCGTCGGGGCGAGCGGCACGAAGTCCGGGTAGTGCGTGCGGAAGTGGCGCTCGATCGCCGCCGGGCTGCTCAACGCGGCGAAACACCCGGTCCCGCCGTTGGGCCAGAACAGCGTGCACGTGAACGAGCGGTCGGGGTTGGGCAGGGCGATCATCATCGACGAGCGGCGTGGCCAGATGTGCAGCGCCCCGGGGTCGAGGGCGAACTCGCCGTGCTGCGGCGGGATGTGCAGCTCCTTGTAGCCGTAGTCGAGGAAGTCGAGACGCTCGTCGAGGGCGTCGGCAGCCAGCAGCTGCCCGCGCACCGCCGAGCCTGCTCCGTCGGCGCCGATCACGACGTCGGCAGCGGCGAGAACCTTGCCGGGCGGCGTCTCGAACGTCAACGAGCCGGTCGCCGGGTCGAGCCCGACGAGCTGATGGTCGAACACGCACCCTGACTCCGGGTCCAGCTTCGGCGGCGTCAAGCAGGGCATGGTTGAGCGCTGCTCGGCTGATCGAGTTGATCGCCCGATCGGCGGAGACGGAGTACGGCTGGAAGTCGAGCGGACCGTCCACGGGATGGATCATCCGCCCGCGCATCGGCAGGGCGTCGGCCATGATCTCGTCGGCGAGATCGATGCGGCGCAGGGCGTCGAGACCACGCTCGGAGATCGCCAGGTTGATCGAACGTCCACGCTCGGCCGCCCCGCGGCGCGGGTCGGGACGCCGCTCGTACACCCGCACTCGGTGGCCTCGGCGGGCGAGGAAGCAGGCGAGCAGGCACCCGGCGAGCCCGGCGCCGACGACGGCAACCTCGTCGTGATAGTGCGCGCTCACGAGGCGACCCCGAGTATCTGGGCCAAGGCCCTCGGCTGCCCGCCAACAGTCGTGGTACGTGGAGTAGAGCGGCACCGGGGCGAGGCGGACGATGTCCGGCTGGCGCGTGTCGACGATGACGCCGTGCTCATGACGAAGTCGGTTGGCGATGTTCCCAGCCCCGGCGACGCGTAACGACAGCTGCGCCCCTCGTCCGTACGGATCCCGCGGCGTGACGATCTCAATCCCTGGTGTGACGGTGTCGAGCAACGACTCGAGGTAGCCCGTGAGCCGGATGCTGCGCTCGCGCAACGCGGTCATCCCGACCTTGTCGAACAGCTCCAGCGACGTGCGCAGCGGGCTCATCGCCAGGATCGGCGGGTTGGAGATCTGCCACGCGTCGGCACTCGCCGGGGGCCGGGCCACCGTCCGCCATCTCGAAGCGCGTCGCAGCAGCGGTGCTCCACCAGCCCTCGAAGCGCGGCAGCCCGGCGACATCGAGATGGCGCTCGTGGACGAACGCTCCGGCGACCGCACCCGGACCGGCGTTGAGGTACTTGTACGAGCACCAGGCGGCGAAGTCGACGCCCCAGTCGTGCAGCGCCAGCGGCACGTTGCCGGCGGCGTGGGCGAGGTCCCAGCCGACGAAGGCGCCGGCGGCCTGGCCGGCAGCGGTGATCGCCGGGATGTCGAGCAGTTCGCCGGTGAGGTAGTTGACGCCGCCGAGCAGCACGAGGGCGACTGATCTCGCCGTGACGTTCGAGATGGTCGACGACGCGTCGTCGGTGCTCGAGGCGGACGACCGTCTCGTCGGGATCGAGACCGTGGAAGGCAGCCTGGCTGCGTACGGCGTAGCTGTCCGACGGGAACGTCGTGTCCTCGACGACGATCTTCGTGCGCACGCCACTCGGTCGGTAGAACGACACCATCAACAGGTGGAGGTTGACGGTGAGCGAGTTCATCGCCACCACCTCGACCGGCAGGGCGCCGACCAGGCGGGCCGCCGGCTCGGTGAGCAGCTCGTGGTACGAGAACCACGGCCGTTCAGCCTCGAAGTGGCCCTCGACGCCGAGGCGCTCCCAAGCGCCGAGCTCGGCGAGCAGCTCACCGGCGGTCGCCTGCGGCTGCAGGCCGAGCGAGTTGCCGGCGAAGTAGGCGACCTCGAGACCCGTCGTTGGCCGGCGGGATGTGGAACAGGTCACGGTGGCCGCGATCGGTCGGCGTCGCGCTGCAGGGCATCCTGCTCGTCGGTCACGACGTGCCCTCTGGGCGGTGGCCAGACGACACGTAGAACCCCATCGCCCGCTCGACGTCGGCGGGAAGCGGCGGGATGTCGGCCCGTGCGGCAGCAGGAACGTCGACAGGTTGAACAGATCGGTGAACACGCGGGCGTGCTTGGCCGAGTCGTCGAGATAGTCGTAGCCGGACGTACCTCCGGTGCCCATCCGGCTACCGATCATCCGCCGGACCATCAAGGCGTGGCGGTAGCGCCAGTTCGTCAACCCTTCGTCGACGTCCATCAGCGTTGCCAGCAGGCGGAACGGGAGCTGCACCACCGGTTCGTCGCGGTACAGGTTGATCAGCAGGGCGGCCCCGAACGCCCGGTGCGAGAGGTGCGGGCGATAGCCAGGATCGTGCTGGGCATAGACCTCGGCGTCGAACGCCGCGGCGAAGTGGGCGGTCGAGCGGTCGAACGTCGCCAGCGACGCGACCGCTCGTCAGCATCGAGGCGCGGATCGTCCTCGATCGCCCGACGGTCAGCCGCCGCGGAGCGCTCGACGGCGGCGCGGTACTCGCGCCAGAAGTCGTAGTCGGCGAGGACGAGGAACGGCGTGCGTTCGAGCCACGCCTCGATCTCGGCGAACAGGCTCGGCTCGCTCTCGGTCTGCTCGATCAGTTGCCGGTGCTCGGCGGTGAAGCGGGTCGTGTACACCGAGCCGGCGATGCGCGGCCGGCTCGCCGGGTCGACGCCGAGGCGGTTCTCGATCAGCCGGAACTGGACGCTCTGGAACCCCGACGCCGGCACGAGCAGGTCGCGGAAGTCGAGGAAGTCCAGCGGTGTCATCGTCTCCAACACGTCGACCTGGTGGAGCAGCAGCCGTTCGATCTCCGCAACGCGGTGGAGATGGCCGACCGCACGCAGCATGTCGCGATCGGCGACCACCCCGGCGAAGATGGCGAGGACGGCATCGAGCTCGTGGAGGATCTGCTTGAACCACAGCTCGTACGCCTGATGGACGACGATGAACAACAGCTCGTCGTGGGCGGATCGGCCGCGCCGATCGCTCTCCGGCTGCTGGCACGACAGCAGCTGGTCGAGCCGCAGGTAGTCGTGGTAGTACAGCGGCTCCCCGGCACCGTCGCCCATCGCCTGCGACGGTACTCCGCGGCGGGTGCGGGGGCTCCGCCGTCAGCTCGAAACCAGTTCGAAGCGGATGCGGCGGTTGCGCTTGCCCTTGTTCTCGACCTTGGTGATGCGGAACGGTGCCGACTGGGCGGTGTTGGAGAGGTGCGTGCCGCCGCACGCCTGGCGGTCGACCCCGTCGATGTCGATGACCCGCAGCTGCCCGTCCGGTGTCGGCGGCGGGGCGACGGACAGGCTGCGCACGAGCCCGGCGGTGGTGTCCGCCTCGGCAGCGTCGACGTACACGCTGCGGACGTCCAAGCCGCGGGCGATCACGTCGTTGACTCCTGCATCGAGGCCGCGCAGCACGTCGTTGTCGATCTGCGACAGGTCGAAGTCCATCCGGCCGGTGCCGTCGGCGTTGATCTGCGCCCCGGTGACGAGCGTTCCGGGGAACCGATCGAACACGAGGGCGTTGAGGACGTGCGAGTCGGTGTGCAGCGACGCCACCCGTGCCCGGCGCTCGGCGTCGACGCGTACGAGGACGGTTCCCGACAGCTCGACACGTGTCGTCGCCGAGAACGTGCCACACCGGCTCATCGCCGGTCCCCGGTGATTCGATCCCGGTGACGGCGACCACGCCGCCGCCGTACTCGATCCACCCGGCGTCGCTCACCTGTCCGCCGCCGCCGGGGTGGAACGCCGAGCGGTCGAGCCGGACGCGCCCCGGAACAGCGTCGACGACACGAGCGTCGTGCTCGACGAGGTCAGGTTGCTCGTGGCAGAGGTACACGGCCATGCGTTCGAACCTACCCACGGTCGCACGGCGACCGCGAACCGCGTTGGCAACTGGGGCGTACAGCTAGGCATGAACCGCACACGAATTTCATCCAGCAAGGCACGTCGCCGCGCCGCGGCGGCGATCGCGGCGATCGGCGTGCTCGCCGTCGGGGTCGCCACCGCCGGTGCGTCGAATGCCGCATTCAACCCGGCGTACGGGCCCGAACCGACCGATCCTGCAGAGCCGGCGGGGGTCGCCGCGGCGACCCGAGACCACCGCCGCCGCCACCGAAGACACCGCCGCCATGACGGAGGCAACAGCCGATCCGAATGCCCTGGTCCACATGGCGGAGACATCACTCGGCACGATCCTCGTCGACCAGGAGGGCTTCACGCTCTACGCCTTCCTCAACGACACTGACGGTGAGAGCACCTGTACCGGCGATTGCCTGGCCAACTGGCCGGCAGTGGTCGTCGAAGGCGAGCTCAACGTCGGCAACCTCGATCCGGCGCAGTTCAGCACGGTCGAGAACCCCGAGGCAGGCCCGATGTTGAAGATGGGCGACTGGCCGCTGTACCGCTTCGCTGGTGATGCGGCCCCCGGCGACATCAACGGTCAGGGTGTCGGCGAGGTGTGGTATGTCGTCGGACCGCTTGGCGTTCCGGCGTCGCTCGTCAACACGCGCGAAACCTCTGCCGGTCCGATTCTCGTCAACGCCGAGGGCATGACGCTGTACGCCTTCCTCAACGACACCGAGGGGGAGAGCACGTGCACAGGCGACTGCCTCGCCAACTGGCCGGCTGCGGTCATTGGTGAGCACGACACGAGCGTCCTCGACCCGGCGTTGTGGAGCACCGTCGAGAATCCCGAGGCCGGGGCGATGCTGAAGATCGGCGACTGGCCGCTGTACACGTTCACCCCCGATGCGGCCCCCGGCGACGTCAACGGCCAAGGCGTCGGCGAAGTCTGGTACGCAGTCGCTCCCGACGGCACGACCATCGAGGGCGACATCACCGTCACCGAGTTCGCCGCCGCGCCAACGGGCACCGCGCCGGCAGGTACCGAGCCGGCAGGCACCGCGCCGGCCACGACCGGCTGACCCCGGCGGAGCAACGACGCTCCGATAACAACCGAAGGGTGCCAGTAGGACCGAGGGGTCATACTGGCACCCTTTCGTTGTTCGAGGGCAGCGGGACTTTCGGCCCTTGGCAATCGCCAGCCGAGCGCACACCGTTGATCCATGACAACCGACCGCCTCGGCATCACCATCCTCGAGACCAACACGTGCTGGGAGCTCTTGCGCTCGTGCGAAGTCGGGCGCCTGGCCGTCGCGGTCGGCACTCAACCCGACATCTTCCCCATCAACTTCGTGGTCGACCACGGCACCGTGGTCTTCCGCACGGCCGAAGGCACCAAGCTGGCGGCTGCCGTGCTCGGTCGCGGCGTGGCGTTCGAGATCGACGGCTACGACGCCGACGCCGGCGACGCCTGGAGCGTCGTCGTCAAGGGCCGCGCCACCGAGATCGAGCGAATGCAGGACGTGTTCGATGCTCTCGATCTGCCGTTGTTCCCCTGGCACGCGTCACCCAAGCACCGCTTTGTGCGATCGAACCAGAGGACATCAGCGGTCGGCGATTCCATGTCGTCGACAAGGGCGTCTGGGGTGTCGCCGGCGACATCGTTCGGGCCCCGTCGGAGTAGGGGACTGCTGGCGTCGGGCCAGGGACCTTTGGCCCGAGCGGCACGACCCGGCGAATTCGTACCGTCGAGGTGAGCCGCAGGTTCCGTAGTTGGGACCGCCGAGACAGGGAGGTACCCGTGAAGCTCATCGACCCGGCGCAGGGGATGTCCGCCGACACCCCCAGCCGACCGACTGACCCCCACCGCCGTCCCCCCGCCAACACCGGTCAGCGACGCCATCGTTGTTCGCCGGCGCACGATCGACACCTTGCTCATCGCCGCCGGCATCGTCGTCACTGTGGTGCTCCTCGCTGCCGGCTTGCTGCTGACGTGGGGCAGCAACTTCGCCGAGGACTACGTCGGCGACGAACTGTCCTCGCAGGGCATCTTCTTCCCCGACGCCGCCTCGCTGGAAGAGGAAGGCCGCGACGACCTCGTCCAGTACGCCGACGAGCAGGTCACCACCGGCTCCGAGGCCGAGGCCTACGCCAGCTTCATCGACGGGCATCTCCAAGGCATCGCCGACGGCGCCACCTACGCCGAGCTCGGCGGACCCCAGGGCGAGGCCCGGGCCGCCCTCGCCGCCGCTGAGGAGGCCGGTGAGGACGACGCCACGATCGCCGAACTGCAAGGAGCCGTCGACGAGATCAGCGGTCAACGTGACTCGCTGTTCCGTGGCGAGACGCTGCGTGGCCTGCTGCTCTCGACGTTCGCCTGGTCGACGATCGGACGGATCGCCGGGATCGCCGCCACCATCGCGTTCATCGCCGCAG
Organism: Ilumatobacteraceae bacterium; assembly: GCA_963732335.1. GTDB lineage: Bacteria > Actinomycetota > Acidimicrobiia > Acidimicrobiales > Ilumatobacteraceae > Desertimonas. Next base: position 651,466 of record CAVSZO010000063.1, read on the forward strand.
GCCTGATGCTCGTCCTCGTCATCCTCGGCGTGGTCCACCGCCTCCGCTCCGCTCCAGCAGGCAGCGTGACGGAAGTCGTGGGGGGTAACCGTGAACCCGGCCGCGGCGGTGCTGCGGCCGGGTTCCGGTCGATCGTCGTCGCCCTCGACCTCGGACCCGCCGGCGATCGTGCGCTGCCGATCGTTCGAAGACTCGCCGAGAACAGCAACGTTCGCGATCGAATTGCTCACTGTGTCGTCGCCGAATGTCGCCGACGACGTCGACGCCTACGAACTGCGCCGGAGGGCGCGGTCGCATGGCTGGCCAGACGACGCCTGCACGATCGTCCACGATGACGACATCGCCCGAGGGATCGTCGACCATCTCGCCCGACGAGACGGCGCGTTGCTCGTGATGGCGGCGGACAAGCGGCCGCTACGGACCCGAGTCCTCGGCAACATCGGCGAGGAGGTGCTGCGCACGGCCAGCCGACCCGTCCTACTCGTTGGTCCGGCGGTCGCGACCGACGGCATCGACGACAACCTGTCGATCGACGTCGCCGCTGACCCGCGAGAGAGCAAACCTCGAGAAGCGGAGCGGAACCCTGCCGAGGTAGAGCATCTCGACCCCGAGGCCTGCTGGCAGCTGCTTCGCTCGATCCGAGTCGGACGGCTCGCCGTCTGCGCCGACGGACGCCCGCTGATCTTTCCGGTCAATTACGTCGTCGATGGGAAGTCGATCGTGTTCCGCACGGCGGACGGCACGAAGCTCTCCGCGGCGCGTGATCACGCTGTCGCCTTCGAGGTCGACGACTACGACCCTCGCTCCCAACAGGCGACGAGTGTGATCGTCAGCGGCCGGGCCGAGGAGATCACCGAGGTCGAGGACTGGGAGAACGCCCTCGGACTTCCGCTCTTCCCGTGGGACGTCGTGCCCAAGTCACACTTCGTCCGCATCGTCGCCGAGGAGGTGTCCGGGCGGCGCTTCCGGGCGGTCTACGCCGGCCCCGGTGGCCAGCACCCCAAGCGAACTCGCCTGACCTGATCGGCGCGCTTGACTTTTCGTACAGGGTCGTTGTCGCGCCGGCGCCTCAGCGCCTAGCTTCGAGGGATGGAAGGCACGGCTGCGCGGAAACGCCGCATCGTCGTCCTCGCGTCCGGCTCCGGGAGCAACCTGCAGGCACTCATCGACGCCTGCGGTTCCGGTCGCATCGCCGGATCGGTGGTCCACGTCGTCTCAGATCGAGCCGGGGCATTCGCTCTCGAGCGAGCCGCCATCGCCGGTATCGCATCGACATACCTTCCTCGCCACGACGGCGAACCACGCCCCGCGTACGACGCCCGGCTCGCCGATGTCGTCGAGGCCGCCGGCGCCGACCTGGTCGTGCTCGCCGGGTGGATGCGCATCCTGACGATGAGCTTCCTCGCTCGGTTCCCCGGCCTCGTCGTCAATCTCCACCCGGCGTTGCCCGGCGAGCTGCCCGGCACCGACGCCGTCGAGAGGGCGTGGGAGCAATCACGACGTGGCGAGCGCAGCGCCACCGGGGTGATGGTCCACCTCGTGCCCGACGAAGGAGTCGACGACGGGCCAGTCCTCGGCACCGCCGTTGTGCCGATCGATCCCGACGACACGCTCGACGCCCTCACCGAGCGCGTGCACGCCGCCGAACACCGTCTGCTCGTCGACGTCGTCGCCGAGCTCTGTACGAAGGAGCAAGTGTCATGAGTGAGCAGACTCCCCACCCCAACGACGGTCTGTTCGATCGCTACGAGGCGCTCACCTTCGACGACGTCGTCGTCGTCCCCGGCTACTCCGAGACGCTGCCGGACGCGGTCGACACAGCAGCCACCTTCGCCGCCGGGATCACCCTGGCGATCCCGATCATCTCGGCGGCGATGGACAAGGTCACCGAGGCGCGGATGGCGATCGCCATGGCCCGGCACGGTGGCATCGGTGTCATCCACCGCAACCTGTCGATCGACGACCAGGCCGCTGAGGTGCAGAAGGTCAAGCGCAGCCAGAGCGGGATGATCACCGACCCGGTGACGCTCAACGCCGACGCCGCCCTGCACGAGGCCGAGCGGCTGATGAACCGCTTCAAGTTCTCAGGCGTGCCGATCACCGACAGCGACGGGCGTCTCGTCGGCATCCTCACCAACCGCGACATCCGCTTCTGCGAGGCGGCCGACTACGACCGGCCGATCTCCGACTTCATGACGTCGACGGGCCTCGTCACCGCGCCGGTGGGGACGTCGCTCGACGACGCCAAGGCGATCCTCCAGCGCCACCGCATCGAGAAGCTGCCGCTCGTCGACGGCAGCGGCCGGCTCGCCGGACTGATCACCGTCAAGGACATCCAGAAGCGCCAGGAGTTCCCCAACGCCAGCCGCGACGATGCCGGGCGGCTGCGCTGCGCCGCCGCCGTCGGGGTTGGCGACGATCTCGAGGCACGCGTCGAGGCGCTCGTCGGGCGCGGTGTCGACGCCGTGGCCATCGACACCGCCCATGGACACTCCGCCGGCGTGATCAAGGCGATCGAGCGGATCAAGGGGGGCTGGCCCGAACTCGCCGTCGTCGCCGGGAACATCGTCACCGAAGAGGGCGTCGACGCCCTCGCCGACGCCGGTGCGGACGCCGTCAAGGTCGGTGTCGGCGCCGGTTCGATCTGCACGACGCGGGTGATCAGCGGGGCGGGGATGCCCCAGCTCTCGGCGATCTGGACAGCATCGCGGCGAGCCCGCAAGCGCGGCGTGCCGGTCATCGCCGACGGAGGCGTCACCTACTCCGGCGACCTCGTCAAGGCAATCGCCGCCGGCGCCGAGACGGTGATGCTCGGTTCGCTGCTCGCCGGTACGGAGGAGAGCCCCGGCGACCTGGAGCTGTTCGAGGGCCGTCGCTACAAGACCTACCGCGGGATGGGGTCGATGGGCGCGATGCAGGGGCTCGGTGCCGATCGCTATGCCAGCGGGCAGGCGCCCGCCGAGGTGGCTGTGGGTGCCGGTACCAACAAGCTCGTTCCCGAGGGCATCGAGGGGCGCGTGCCCTACGCCGGTCCGCTGGGCGACGTCGTCTACCAGCTCGTCGGCGGGTTGCGCAGCGGAATGGGCTACGCCGGCACACCGACGCTCGACGCGTTGCGCACGCGGGCCAGGTTCATGCGCGTGACCACCGCCGGCCGCGAGGAGAGCCATCCCCACGACGTGACGATCACCAACGAGGCCCCCAACTACCAGCGCGGCTGAGCGCCCTCCCTCTCCGCTCGCACGAAAGCGAGCACAAAGCTCTCCAGCGGCGAGAAAACTGCACGCCAGAGAGCACAGAGTGTGTCTGGCGCGGGTCGAGAGTCGAAGTTCGCCCTGAACGGGTCAGGTGAGCTTCTCGACGAACTGCTCGAGCTGGCGGAGGTTGCGGCACTCGTAGAGGCCGTCGGTGTGCGTGGCGTACTCGTTGACGATCGAGTCGCCGGTGTTCCAGTACGACCGCGGCTCCGGATTCAGCCAGTACACGTGGCGGGCCTTCGCCGACATCTCCTTCACCACCCACGACTGGCTGGCGTGGTAGTTGTTGCGGGCGTCGCCGAGCAGCAACACGGTCGACTTCGGCCCGACGTCCTTGCCCCAGCGTTGCCAGAACACCTCGAAGGCATGGCCGTAGTCGGAATGCCCGTCCACCCACACGACATCGGCCTCGGTGTTGATCCGGTGAATCGCCTCGCCGACGTCCTCGGTCTTCTTGAAGTAGTCGGTCACCTCGTCGATGCCGTCGATGAACACGAACGAGCGGACCTTGGAGAACTGGTGCTGGATGGCGTACACGAGCATCAGCGTGAAGCGAGCGAAGGCAGCGACCGAGCCGGAGATGTCAGCGACGACGATCAGCTCCGGCTTCGCCGGGCGCGGGTACTTGAACTTCGGCTCGGCCGGAACGCCGCCGTAGGAGAGTGAGTGGCGCACCGTGTTGCGGAAGTCGAGCGGGCCCTTGCGCCCGTGCCGGCGTTTGCGGGCGAGACGGGCAGCGAGCTTGCGCGTCAGCGGGTACAACGCCTTGCGGAGCAACTGCATCTCGTCGCGACTGGCGTGCATGAACTCGACGTCCTCGGGGAGCGGCTTGCGCAGCGTCTTGGCCATCGCCTCGGCACCACGGTCGGCGACGAGGCGTCGACGGATCTCCGCCTCCACCTCCGCCTTGAACTGCTCGATGCGGGTCTCGAATTCCTCGCGTTCGAGACGCTCCTCGAGTGGAGTGAGTCCGCCCTCCGCCGTCTCCCGCGACGCCTCCATCAGGCGTTCCAGCAGCGCGTCGAGGTCGAGGTTGCGCAGCGTCCGGTACAGGTAGTACGTGCCGCCGACGGGTCGCCCTGGCTCCATCCCGGCGAAGCGCTGCACGGACTGGCGGGCCATCGCCCGCATCATCGCCTGGTCGCCGCCGAGCAGGGCCTGCATCAGCAGGTGGGCGATCTCCTCCGCCGTGAGGGCGTCGAGCCCACCTCCGGCGGCTCCGCGCCCGTCGCCCTGACCAGCCTGCTCCTGCATCTCCCGCCACATCTCGTCGAGGTCGGACTCGTCGGCGTCGAGCAGGCGGTACTCCGGACCGCGCAGGCTGAAGTACACCTCGAACACGGTTTCGAACGCCCGCCAGTGGCTGTTGTTCTTGACCAGCGTGGCCCCGAGGGCGTACTTGAACGCCTCCCGGTCATCGACCGGAATGTGCTGCACGGCCTCCATCGCGTCGAGGTTCTCGGTGAGGCTCACCGGCAGCCCGGCGTTGCGCAGCTCGACGACGAACCCGTTGAGCAGGTCGAGCATCCTCGAGCTGGGCGGAGTCACCGTGTCGGTCATGACCGCTCAGTCTGGCGTGTGTCGATCCGCTTCTGCGGGGTCAGATGCACACAATCGGTGCAACTCGCTCCGCAGAACGAGTCGCTGCCTTCAGCCCACTGCGTCGTGGTTCCCGGACTCGTAGGCGATCTCGACCCACCGGGGGTCGTCGTGGGCGGCCGGCGTCAGCGGGATCGCTGCCAACTCCTCGACGGACATCGGTTCAGCTCCGGTGCTCACCCACGTGACGATGGAGTTGGGCGTCGACCTGACGAGCATCGTTTGCTGACCCCCGTAGTCGGCTGGTGCCGGTCCGAAGGCGATCGATCGATCGTCGCCCTCCTCGGTGAGCACCGGATTCGGGGGCGGCCCAGGCGAGCGCCATCAACGGCAGGCGGGTGTCGGCCGGCCATGTCGTGCCGTCGTACACCACGTCGTACGAGAGCCACCCCGTCCCGCCGTCGGTGGCGTAACCGACGTGGAGGTTCTGCTCGGTCGGGATCGTGCCCTGGAAGTAGCCAGCCAGCGGTCCGTCGTAGACCTGTACGAGTCCCTCCGGCAACTCCGCCCCGGAAGTCGTCGCCGCCTCTGCGAACGCAACAAGGGCGTCCTGCTTCCAGCCCCCAGCCGGCGAACACGATGTCGGCGCCGCCCGCGTCGGTCGTATACAGCATGGAGATCGCCGACGTGTCGGACGGTGGGACGAGAAAGCCGCCTCTACCGTCACCCATCGGAACGGCGATGGCACCAGGCGCCTGCGATGGGTCGTTTGACACGTGCGATGGGTCGTCGGTCACGGGGATCGGGGAGCGGATCAAGGCGATCGCCGCGGTCGGCTCGGCGCAGTCGGCGCAGCTCGCCCACACCGTGTAGTGCGAGATGCCGTCTAATCCTGCCCCGGCTTGGTGATCGACAACGCAGTAGCCGTCGGGCGTCGCCTCCGGCAAAGGCATGCCGTCGAAGCGCACATCGTTGGGGTAGACCGTCGCCGCGTCGGCCGGCAGCGACGTGTCGGCGGGACACGGGATGAACGGACTGCCTGGATCCGAGGGCTCGGCGGTGATCACGTTCTCCGGCAGCGGGGCATCCGTGGTCGCGACAGCACCGCGGTCGGCGTAGCAGGCTCGGACGTCGAGGCCGGCGCCTCGCCCGCGGCGCTGGTCGGGGAGCTCGCCACATGCGCCGAGCCTCCGTCACCCGACATCGTCGCGACGGCCCCGACGGTGGCACCGCCGACGAGGGTGAGCACACTGGCGGCAACAAGCCAGCGAACGCGCTGGCTGCGGTTGGTCGCCGTAGCGCTGCGCGCCGCGTCCGGCCAGCACGTCATCCCACGACATGTGGCTGAGCGTGAGCTCGTCGGCTCGGCGCCGGTAGTGGTCGCGCAGACGCGCCTCGAGACGGGATTTCGGCGAGGGCTGGTTCACGGTCGGAGCTCCTTGCGCAGCAGGGCGAGCGCCCGGCGTTGGCGGGTGCGGACGGTGGCGGGGCGGATGTGCAGCACGGTCGCGACCTCATCGTCGGCGAGGTCGCAGAAGTACTTGAGGGCGAGGACGGCGCGGTAGCGGTGGTGGAGAGCGGCGAGGGCGTCGCTCAGCTCGTCGGCTCCCAGCCAGGCGACGCCGGCGGGCTCGGGCGGGCGGCGTCGCTCGACGGCGACGCGGCGATGGTGCGACCGGCAGCCGTTGACGACGGCGGTGCGCAGGTAGGCGATCGGGTTGTCGATGCGGTCCCAGCGGGCGTGCACCTTCAAGAACGCGTCCTGCACGATCTCGTCGGCGCGGCCGGCGTCGCCGGTCAAGACGAAGGCGAGACGAGCCATCGGCAGCCGCCATTCCCGGAAGAGTTCGGCAACCCCCGTCGCGTCGATTGCACCTACCGCTTCGCTCATCCATCGCGGCGTCGCAGCCAGCGGGTGTGGATCGGCCATCACACCTTCAACGACGCTCGGCGGGGCGAATCTGTTTCAACGCTCGAGGAAGCAACGCCCTGGAGGCAGACGAGGCGGAGGGGGCGACTCTAGATCATGCCTCGTCGACGGACAGCTCTTTCGCCGCCTTGGTGATGTCGCTCTGGTACTTGAGCAGGATGTGCAGGGTGTCCTTGGCGACCTGCGAGTCGATGGCGTCGAGGTTGAGGAGCAGCAGCGTGCGCGTCCAGTCGAGCGTCTCGGACACGCTCGGTGCCTTCTTCAGGTCCATCTGGCGGATCGACCGGACGACGCGGGCGATCTGGTCGGCGAGGTTGGCGGTCACGCCGGGCACCTTGGCCAGGACGATCTCCCGCTCGCGCTCCAATGACGGGTAGTCGACGTGCAGGTACAGGCAGCGCCGCTTCAGCGCCTCGGACAGCTCTCGGGTGTTGTTCGACGTGAGGAACACGAGCGGGATCTGGTTCGCCGTGATCGTGCCCAGCTCGGGGATCGACACCTGGTAGTCGGAAAGGATCTCCAGCAGCAGCGCTTCCGTCTCGACCTCGACGCGGTCGACCTCGTCGATCAGCAGGACCACCGGCTCGTCGGCGCGGATCGCTTCGAGCAGCGGGCGGGTGAGGAGGAACTCCTCGGTGAAGATGTCGTCGTGAACCGCCGACCACGAATCCGAGTGCCGGTCGGCCTGGATGCGCAACAGCTGCTTCTTGTAGTTCCACTCGTACAGCGCCTTGGACTCGTCGAGGCCCTCGTAGCACTGCAGGCGGATCAGGCGCGACCCGGTCATCTCGGCGACGGACTTGGCGAGCTGCGTCTTGCCGGTGCCGGCCGGACCCTCGATGAGCACCGGCTTGCCGAGCCGGTCGGCGAGGAAGGCGACGCCGGCGATCCCCTCGTCGGCGAGATAGTTGACGTCGCGCAAGCCGTCGCGCACCTGCTGGACACTGTCGAAACGCTCTGCCACCCGCCGCACGCTACCCACCGGTAGCCAGCGATCTCCGACCGAATCCTCGACCGATGGGTGTCTGCGGGGACGGATCGGCTCCCCTGGACACCCATCGGTTGTGATTGGCGGCGGTCCCGTACGATGCCGGGCGTGGCAGGGGTCCTCGCCAAGTACGTCGATGCCTTCGTCGACGGGGTCGCCGCAGAGCTTCACGCACTGGCGGGCAGCGATCACCGCGCCGAGGTCACCATCGACGCCGGCGAGCTCGCCGCTGCCGTGTTCGACAGTGACGGCCGCCTGTCCGGCGACGAGCTGCGCGCCTGGGTCGATGACATCGGCCCGCGGCTCGAACCACCGGTGATCATCACGCCGGATCGTCTGCGCGAAGGCGGAATGCTTCAGGGGAAGCGATCCTGGCTCGACCGGCCGAGCACGCTGTTCGATCTGCTCGCCAAGGCCGACGCCCGCGACCAGGGACGCCGCGCCACCCGCTACTACGAGCTGGCTATGAGGCTGGCCCACGCCTCCGCAGCCGTCGACCTCGTGCCGTCGCCCGATGAGGTCGCCGCCATCGACCGCTACCGCGGCGTTCTCCTCGCCGCCTTCGACGCCGCCGGCGTGGCGCGACCCGGTGCTCGGTCGTCGGCCACCGGTACATCTGCCGCCGCGACCACCGCTGGAACTGTGACGGTGCCCGCGCCGCCAGCCGCCACAGACCTCCCGCCTGCCCGCCCCATCGAAGAGTTGCTCGCCGAACTCGACGACCTCGTCGGCCTCGAGTCCGTGAAGGCCGACGTGCGCCGGCTGACCAGCCTCCTGCGCATCCAGCAACTCCGCCAGGAGCGCAAGTTGCCCACGTTGGAGACGAGCCACCACCTGGTGTTCACCGGGAACCCCGGCACCGGCAAGACGACGGTTGCCCGTCTGCTCAGCCAGATCCTGCGCACGCTCGGTCTCGTCTCCAAGGGCCATCTCGTCGAAACCGACCGATCCCACCTCGTCGCCGGCTACGTCGGCCAGACGGCGACGAAGACCCGGGCCGTGCTCGAGTCGGCGCTCGGCGGCACCCTGCTCATCGATGAGGCCTACGCCCTCGCTCGGGGCAGCGAGCAGGACTTCGGCCGCGAAGCGATCGACACCGTCGTCAAGTACATGGAGGACCACCGCGACGACCTCGCCCTGATCGCCGCCGGCTATCCGACGGAGATGGAGGAGTTCATCGACGCCAATCCGGGCCTGAAGAGCCGGTTCACGCGGATCATCGACTTTCCCGACTACACGACGGACGAGCTCGTCGAGATCTTCCAACGGATGAGCGGCGACTTGCGCTACCACCTCGACGAGTCCGGTCGCGCCGCGCTGGTGGCTGCCATCGAGGCCGAGCCGACGGACGCGTGGCTTCGGCAACGCCCGCTTCGTGCGCAACCTCTTCGAGGAAGCGGTCGGCCGGCAGGCCGACCGCTTGGCGACCGTCGCCGACCCGACCGACGAGCAGCTCACCACGTTGACCGCCGCCGACGTCACGCGCTGAATAGCCTTCGACCGCAATGTCGTTCCAGCGACCGGTTCTTCACACCGCAGACAGCGAAGGCGCTGCTCTCCTGGCGAATCCTGCTGGCAGCGGCGATCGGAGTCGTCGCGGCGTTGCTCGGGATGGAACCAGCGGCGGCGTTCGGTCTCGGCCTCGCCGTCTATGCAGCGACCGTCCTCGCCGCGATGCCGACCGGCTCGATGCGATCGACGATCGACCCGTTCACCCTCAGTGAGCCCTGGCGCCGGTTCGTGCAGAGCGCCCAACGATCACGCAACGCCCTCCACGACACGGTGCGCGGCGCCAGCGAGGGGCCGCTCAAGGAGCGCCTCACCGACGTCGCCAGCCGCCTCGACGACGCCATCGAGGAGAGCTGGGCGATCGCCAAGCGCGGCGACGAGATCGACGACGCGATCAAGCGGATCGACCCGGTGCGGTTGCGCTCCCAGCTCGACACATTGCGCGCTTCAGGCGGAGGCGACGAGGGAGCCGCAGCGGTCGCGTCGGTGGAGAGCCAGCTGGCAAGCGCAGAACGGCTGAAGGCGCTCTCGGCCGGCACCGCCAACCGCCTCCGGCTCACTCAGGTGAGGCTCGACGAGCTCGTCGCCCGGGCCGCCGAGGTCAGCGTCGGTCGGACTGACTCGGCGACCTACGAGCACGACGTCGACAACCTCGTGATCGAGCTCGAAGGGCTGCGCCAGGCCGTCGCCGAGACGAACGAGCTCAGTTGAAAGCCCGGGCGTTCGCCGTTGCCGTGGCCATCGCCCTGGTGGTCGGCGCCTTCCTCGTTCGTCGCGACGTCATCGAGGGTGACGACGGCGCCGACTCCGACAACGATCGGGTCGGAGAGTTGGTGTGCGCCACCGAGCTGGCCGATGTGTGCACGACCTACGCGGCCGGCGACTCGTCCATACGCGTGACGATCGAGGACGCTGGCGTCACGCTCGACCGTCTCGCCACCGTCGGCGACGACGAAGCAGTTCCGCTGTGGTTGACGGTCGAGCCCTATCCGGCGATGGTCGACTCGATTCGGGCCGGTGCCCGTGCAGAACCACTCGGTTTCACAACCACGGTCCTCGGCGCGTCGCAGCTCGGTGTGGCGCTTCCACCTGACGGACATCTCGACGTGCTCGTTGCCGCGTGCGGTACGCAGCCGCTGTGGCGCTGCATCGGAGCGAACGCCGGCGAGCCGTGGGTCGACCTCGGTGGTGAGGAGAGCTGGGGCACGATCCGCCCTGCGTTTGGAGACGTCACCAATTCGGCCTTGGCCCTCGCCTCGTTCGCTGCCAGCGTCGCTGGCTACTTCGGCGACGCCGACATCTCGCGGAGCCGATGGGAGGCCGACGCCGCCTTCCTTCCCTGGCTCCGTGGACTCGCCGACACCGCCAGTGGCGTGTCGTTGTCGGGAGGTAGCGCCCTGGGCACGATGGCGACGCGGCCGAGCGCCCTCGACATCGCCGCCACCGCCGGCTTCGAGCTGGCGTCCCTCGATGCCAGCGCTGAGCGCTTCGCGCCCAACTATCCTGCACCGGAGATGTGGTTGCAGGCCGTGCTGGCCGCGCCCGGCGGGGCTGCTGCGCCCGGCGACCTCGCCAGCGATCTCACCGAACAGCTGCGCAGCTCCGGCTGGGACGACGCAGCGACGGCGGCGACCCCCCTGCCCAGCGCCTCGACGATGCTCGCTCTGCGCTCCTACTGGCAGGAAGCAGCATGACTGGAGAAACAACGCAATGATGTTCACGCCCCGTCTGCACCGCCACGGACGCCTGCTCGTGGCGGTGTTGCTCGTCGCCGGACGTCGCCGCGGCCTGCGGTGACGATGACGACGACGCCGGCCCCGCAGACCTGCAGGACGCCGACCCCGGTGACTGCATCGTCGTCGACATGGCCGTGAGCAGCGAGAAGATCGCCCTCCTGACAACCCTCGCCGAGGAGTTCAACGAGAGCGACGCCGAGGTCGACGGAACCTGCGTCTTCGTTCGCCCGCGCAGCGTCTCGTCGGGGCGGGCGGCCGAGCTGATCCCGGAAGGGTGGCCGAGCCCGGACGTCAACGGCGAGCCACCGGTGATCTGGTCGCCCGCCGCGTCGGGCTGGGCCGGCATCGTCAACGAGCGTGCCGGGGCGACGTTGGCGCCAGCCGGCACGCCCTTCATGCTCACACCGCTGGTCATCGCCATGCCCGAGCCGATGGCCGAGGCGCTCGGCTGGCCGGAGGAGTCGATCGGCTTTGCCGACCTGCGACGGCTGGCCAACGACCCGGAGGGGTGGGCATCCGTGGGCGCCCCGGAGTGGGGACCGTTCCGCATCGGCAAGACGAACCCGAACTTCTCCACGAGTGGTCTCAACTTCACGATCGCCGAGTACTACGCGGCGACTGGCAAGTCCGCCGATCTCACGATCGAGGATCTCTCCCGGCCCGCCGCTGTCGAGTTCGCCACCGACATCGAGTCGTCGGTGGTCCACTACGGCGACATCACGATGACATTCCTCAACAACTGGTTCGCCGCCGACGCGCGTGGCACATCGCTGACGTACGCGAGTGCCGTCGCCGTCGAAGAGAAGAGCGTCATCGATTACAACCGCGGCGATCCCGACGGTGTCCTCGCCCCCGGCGAGGAGCTCCGCCCGCCGCGTGTCCCACTCGTGGCGATCTATCCAGAAGAAGGGACGCTGTACTCGGACAACCCGTTCATCATCCTCGCCACCGAGTGGGTCGACGCCAACGAGCGGGCGGCCGCCGAGCAGTTCGAGACGTTCGTCCAACTCCCCGCGAACCAGGAGCAAGTGCTCGCCTTCGGGTTCCGACCGAACAGCCCCGATGTCGCCCTCGCCGACCCGATCACGGAGGCCAACGGCGTCGATCCGACGCAGCCGCAGGCCGAGTTGGAGGTCCCTCAACCCGATGTCCTCGTCGCCATCCTCGAGTCCTGGGCGGAGTTGCGCAAGGAGGCTCGGGTTCTGCTCGTCCTCGATGTCTCGGGGTCGATGGGCGAGTTCGCCGGCTCCGACAACGAGACCAAGCTCGATCTCGCCAAGGCCGCGGCGCTGAGCGCCCTCGACGAGTTCAAGGACAGCGATGACGTCGGTCTGTGGGTGTTCAGCACGGACCTCGGTGGCGAACACCCCAACTGGCGTGAAGTGGTGCCGATCGGGGAGATCGGCGAGAACCGCGCCGATCTCGCCGCGGCCATCGAACGCCAGATCCCGGTTGCCGGCACACCCCTCTACGAGGTGACCGGCGAGGCCTACGAGACGATGCTCGAGCAGTACGACCCGGCGATGATCAATGCCGTCGTGTTGCTCACCGACGGCATCAACGACGACGGCGTCGACTCCGACGACGACGAACAGTTCACCGACCTCATCACCACGTTGCAGGCAGGCAGCGAAGGGGCGAGCTCCCGGCCAGTTCGCGTGTTCACCATCTCCTACGGTGACACTGCCGACGTGATCGCCCTGCGGGCGATCAGCCAGGCGACCAGCGCGGCCACCTACGACGCCAGCAATCCCGCAACGATCGAGCAAGTGTTCACCGCCGTGATCTCGAACTTCTAGCGGGCGTTGTGGCCAGACGTAGTTTCCGCGATCGCTTCTTCACCCCGAAGGTGGCCAACGCGATCATGTCGCCGGGCGGGATCGTGCTGGCGGGCGCCGGCGCCGCCGTGGCGATCCTCGCCGGGGCGCCGATCCTCCTGGCCGCCGGAGTCGGGGCGTTGGCATGGGGCGGGAGGGTTCTTGCTGCCGTCGGAACGAATCCAGCCGCCCCCCAACCGCACGCCCTCAGCGAGCCGTGGCGCGGCTACGCCCAGAGCGCCCAGGATGCCAAGCGCCGCTTCGACCAGATCGTCGCGTCCGTGCCCGACGGGCCTCTACGGCAGCGGCTGGCGGCCCTTTCGAATCGCCTCGACGAAGGCGTCGACGAGTCGTGGCGGATCGCCAAGCGTGGCCACGAGATCGTTGGTGCGCTCGAGCAGATCGACACCGCGGGAGCTGCTGCCGAGGTCGCCGAGCTGGAAGCGGCCGGGAACCTCGTCACCGGGCCACAGGCGGCGACGATCGAGTCGCTGCGGGCGCAGCTGGCCGCCGCCGAGCGGCTTTCGTCGCTCGCCCGACAGAGCCGTGATCGGCTGAGGCTGCTCGACGCTCGCTTCGACGAGCTGATCGCCCGCGCCGTCGAGGTGTCCGTCGGCACCGGTGACTCGGAGGTACTCGGCCACGACGTCGACCAACTGGTGTCCGAGCTGGAATCGCTGCGCGTCGCAATGGAGGAGACCGACAAGCTGTCCGGCCTGCAGGCGCAGACCTGGCCGCCGTCCGAGGGAACGTGAGCACCGGCTCCACCGACCTTGTCCCGAGCAGCGAGCGTTCCGCCCTGTCCCGCCTCGAGGACCTCAGCGACTACCTCGACCACCACCGTGAGGTCATCGCCGTGCCGGAGTCGACGACGACCGGGATCGAGCGCAGTGGTGAGGGGGCAGCACTGTTGCGCTCGAACCTCATCGTCGCCTCGGGCACCGCGCTCTCGCGCATCACCGGGCTGCTGCGGGTCATGGTGTTCGGCTACGTCATCGGCAAGGGCGCGCTTGCCGACGTCTACCTGATCGGCAACGAGACGCCGAACATCGTCTACGAGTTGCTGATCGGCGGGGTGCTCTCGGCGACCCTGGTGCCGCTGTTCACGGAGTTCCTGGACAAGGACGACGAGAAGGCAACCAACGTCGTGATCACCGTGTCGTTGACGGCGATGGCCGTGCTGACCGCCATCGCCGTCCTCGCCGCTCCGTTGATCTTCGGTCTGTACACCGTCAACACCCAAGAGGGCGTCGACCCGGAGCTGATCCAACGGGTGGGCACGCTGCTCACGCGGGTCTTCCTGATTCAGATCTTCTTCTACGGCGCCGCCGGCCTCGCCAACGCCGCGCTCAACGCTCGCCGGCGGTTCCTCGCCGCGGCGTGGAGCCCGGTGCTCGCCAACCTCGTCGTCATTCTCACGTTGCTGTCACTCCCCGACCAGACCTGGCAGCTCGCCGACGTCGAGACCGACGAGCGGCTGCGCTGGACGCTCGCCGCCGGCACGACGGTCGGCATCGCCGTGATGGCGCTGGTCCTCATCCCGGCCCTGCGCTCGGCCGGGCTGCACTTCCGGCCGGCATTCCAGCCCCGCCATCCGGCGATCCGGCGGTTGCTGACGATGTCGCTGTGGACGTTCGGGTACGTGCTGTGCAACCAAGCCGTCCTCATCGTCGTGCGCAACCTGTCGGAGCCCGGGTCTGGTGGCTCAGCGGCGTACTTCCAGGCCTTCACGTTCTTCGTCCTACCGCACGGCCTGCTGGCGATGTCGATCGCCACGACGTTCGTGCCCGAGATGGCCAGGGCGGTCGGGCGCCGCGACCGTCGCGCCTTCAGCTCGACGTCGTCACTCGGCGTGCGGATGATCGCCATGCTCACCGTGCCGGCGGCGATCGCTCTGTTCGTGCTGCGCCGGCCGCTGATCGGGCTGCTCCTCCAGCACGGGGAGTACACCGCCCTCGACGCTCTCGTCACATCTCGCGCCCTCGCCGGCTTCGCCCTCGGGTTGCCCGCGTTCTCGGTGTACCTGTTCGCCCTCCGCGGCTTCTACGCCCACCAGGACACTCGCACGCCGTTCGTCATCAACGCCGGGCAGGGCATCCTCAACGTGGTGTTCGCTCTCCTGCTGTACAGCCGGTGGGGCGTGCTCGGGCTGGGCGCGGCGTACGCCCTCTCGCACACCCTGGCAGGACTGTGGGCACTGAACGTGCTGGCCACCAAGGTGCGTGGCTACCCAGTGCGCAGGATCCTCGAGTCGATCGGCCGTGTGCTGCTCGCCGGGGCGCTCGCCGGGGAGGCGGCCTGGTGGGTCGCCAGGCGGGTCGGTGGCAACTCAGGTGCCGATGCGCTCCTCAGGATCATCGCCGGCAGCGCGACGATTCTCGTGGTCTACGTCGTGGTGCTTGTTCGTACTCGCAGCACCGGAGCTTGCCTCGCTGGGCCGTCTCCGTCGCCGCCGTGTGAGCAGCGAGGCGCAAACGTCCTAGGATCGACCGCATGTTCAACCTCGTCAAGAAGTGGTGGAAGTACCTGACGGCGAAGCTGACTGGCTCGTTCAACGAGCGCGCCGACCCCAAGGTGCAACTCGAACAGGCGATCACCGAGGCCCGCGGCGCGCACATCCGGCTCAGGGAGCAGGCCGCCAACGTCATCGCCAACCAGAAGCAGAGCGAGTTGCGGCTCAACTCCAAGCTGACCGAACTGGAGAAGCTCAACGCCAACGCTCGCCAAGCGTTGATCATGGCCGCCGATGCCGAGAAGACCGGCGACACGGCGAAGGCGCAGCAGTACAACTCCGCTGCCGAGACCATCGCCAATCAGCTGATCCAGGTGGAGAGGGACGTCGAGAGCCTGAAGTCGATGGTCCTCGAGTCGGCCAAGGCTTCCGATCAGGCGAAGGCGGCGGTCGAGCAGAACTCGCGGCTGCTCCAGGAGAAGATCGCCGAGAAGTCCAAGCTGCTCTCGCAACTCGACCAGGCGAAGATGCAGGAAGAGATGAACTCGGCGATGGCTCAGCTCAACGAGCACATCGGCGCCGACGTCCCGTCGTTCGAGGAGGTCCGCGAGAAGATCGAGGCGCGCTACACGCGGGCCAAGGCGCGGTCCGAGCTCAGCGAGGCATCGGTGGAGTCACGGGTCCTCGAGGTCGAGCAGGCGACCGCCAACGTCGAGGCCCAGAGCCGGCTCAGCCAACTGCGCTCCGAGCTCGGCCTCGACACTGGCCAAGCCGCCGCGCCGGCCGCCCCGGCCGCCGAACCGGCAGCGGCGGAACAGCCGGCGCCGGCCGAGCAGCCATCGACCTCCGAATCCTGACCGCCGCCGGTCATTCGAGTGTTTGGCGCGCCCCTGTCGCGCGCGTGGCACTCGGATGGCGCGAAACACTCGGAAGAGGAGGGTCAGCAGCTGTCGTAGACGTAGGTCTCCGAGTCCGGTGCGGTGACGTCGACGTCGCGCAGGACGACTGATACTTCGTCTCCTACGACGTCACAGGCGGCGGCGAAGCCTTCCTCGGTGTACTCGATGACGATGACGTTGGCGCCGAACACGGCGGTGTAGTCGGGGCACTCCTCGTAGAACCCGCACTCCTCGGCGATGGCGAAGTCGAACCCGATCACGTCGCGCGAGGTCGCGGCGCCGAGCTGCGGTGTGTTCTTCTGACCGACGGCGAGCCCGACGGAGTGGGCGTAGTCGGTCAGCAGCTCGGCGTACGCCACCGCCTCGTCCAGGCCGAACGGCACCCGCCCCTCGAGATCGGTGTCGTCGAACCGCGTCCACGAGTCGAGGTTGTCGAACTCGACGGCCGCGAACCCCTTTTCGGCGCAGGTGTCGACCATCTGCTGCACGTGGGCCAGGGCAGCCGCACGGTTCTCCGCCGTGCTGATGTCGACGAGGTACTCGCCTCCCCAGTTGGGATCGTCACCGAGCTCGAACAGAACCAGCTCGGCTGGCCATCTGGAGCGCTCGTCCGGACGGTCGACGCCTTCCTCGTCGTCTTGGGTCTGGAAGGCGTTGACGTAGCAGATCGAGTAGCCGTCGGCGCCGAGTGGCCTGCCGTTGAACCAGTCGCGGGACACGACCGTGACATCCGCGGCCGGCTCGTAGTCGCCGCCGATCTGGTAGTCGAACTGCCCGTCGACCGGCGGCGGTGCCAACGACACCCAGGCGATCACCCCCACCATCATCAGGTACACGATTCCCCCTTCGAGCCCCGGTCTCGTCCGGCCGTGCCGCGAGCGAATCGGTCGTCGCCAGGTCGAACAGGTGGATGCGGCCGACATCGACGTCGAGGTCCACGGTCTGCCCCTTCGCAACGTCGGCGTCGGCGCCGAGCCGGGCGACGATCACCGCGGTATCACGGTCGATGGCGCTCGGTGCCAGCTCCTCACGAGCAGCTTCGCCGGCGACCGTGTCGACGATCTGAACAGGAACGGCGTCGACGCGGACGTGGGCGAGGAGATCGGCGCCGAGCTCCTCGATGAGGGCGACGGTGCCCTTCAGGGGCGAGGCGACTCGTCCGTCGGCGAGCGTGAGGTGCTCCGGTCTGATGCCGAGCGCAACCTCACCGCGTGCGAGCACGGGTTCGGCGCCGCCGAACCGTTCCAGCGCAGAAGCGCCCACCGGGAGCGACTGCGACCCGACTGCGAGCAGGATCCCGTCCCCATCGTCGGCCCGCTCGACTCTGGCGCGCAGCAGGTTCATCGCCGGTGACCCGATGAAGCCGGCGACGAAGAGATTCCGCGGATTGGAATAGAGCGACTTCGGGGTGTCGAGCTGCTGCAGCCGACCGTCGAGCATCACGGCGACGCGGTCCCCCATCGTCATCGCCTCGACCTGGTCGTGGGTGACGTAGATCGTCGTCACCTCCAGCTCCGCTTGCAGCCGGGCGATCTCGGTGCGCATCTGCACGCGCAGCTTGGCGTCGAGGTTCGACAACGGCTCGTCCATCAGGAACACCGACGGCCGGCGAACGATCGCCCTGCCCATCGCCACGCGCTGCTTCTGCCCGCCGGAGAGCTGCCCGGGCTTCTTGCCGAGCTGCGCTTGGAGGTCGAGGATGCGCGCCGCCTCGGCGACCCGCGTCCTGATCTCGGACTTGCCCACCTTCGCCAGCTCGAGCGGGAAGCCGATGTTGCGGGCCACCGTCATGTGCGGGTACAGGGCGTAGTCCTGGAACACCATCGCCACGTCGCGTCGCTTTGGCGGCTCATGAGTGACGACACGGTCGCCGACGCGCACGTCGCCGGTCGTGCACGCCTCGAGCCCGGCGACGATGTTCAACGCGGTCGACTTGCCGCAGCCCGAGGGGCCGACGAGAACGAGGAACTCGCCGTCGGCCACCGTCAACGACAGGTCGTGGAGCGCCTCGAACCCGTTCGGGAACGTCTTGCTGACACCACGCAGCTCGACCTCAGCCATTGGCGTGGACCGGTTGAGCCGTTAGTGCGCCGGTGCCACCGCGTCCGAGCAGCGACCGCGCCGCGGCGTCGAGGCCCGACTGCACCGAGCGGGCGAGATCCCAGCCGTGCAGGAAGCCGTACAGGAATCCGGCGTCGAAGTTGTCGCCGGCACCGATGGCGTCGACGATCGTCGCCGGCTCGACGGGCGCCGCGTCGACGTTCACAACCTCGGTCCGGCGGCGGGCCAGCGCCCCGGAGGCAGTAGTGACGACGACCGTTCCGACGCGCTGCGCCAATCGTGCTACCGCGTCGTCGACCGTTTCGGCGCCGGTGATCCGCCGCGCCTCGGCCTCGTTGGGCAGCAACACGTCGCAGCGATCGAGCATCGCTCCGACGTCGAAGGTCCCGTGCGGATCGTCGTTGGGGTCGAGCGACGTCGTGACACCGGCTGCCCGCAGTTCGTCGAACAGACCAGGCAGCTCGCCGCGTAGACCGTCGAGCAGGAAATACGACCCGACGTGGACGTGTCGGGCGCGGCCGACGACGTCGCGGTCGAGGTGCTCGTGATCGAAGCGCACCAATCGAACCGAGATGGGTGACGATCGCCCGGTCGCCGTCGCGTTGCAGGATCACAGTCAATCCTGTCGACACGTCGCGTTCGGACCGCACCGCTGCCGTGTCCACCCCGTGCGCCTGCATCTCCTCGAGACAGAACCTGCCGTACTGGTCCTGGCCGACAAGGCCACAGAAGGCGACGCTCAACCCGAGCCGGGATGCGGCGCAGGCGGTGATCGCCGCCGAGCCGCCGAGCCGCAGTTCGGCGCTGTCGGCGAGGACTTCCCGCTGGCCGAACTCGACACGCAGGTCCGGCGCCGAGACGACGAGATCGGGGTTGACGTCCCCGATGACGACGAGGTCGACGTGGCTCACCCGACCACGTACTCCGGCAGGGAATCATGTTCGGCGGCGACCATCTCCTCGAACAGCTCACGGATCTCGGCGAGTGAGCACACCGCCGACGTGAGCGGATCGATCATCAGGGCGTGGATCGCCGCCTCGCGATCCTGATCGAGCACCGACGTGGCCACGAGGTCGTGGAATGCCATGTGCACCGCAACGGGAGCGGCGAACTGCGATGGCAGCCGGCCGAACCGCTGGGGCTGGACACCGTCAGCGTCGACAGTCGCGACGACTTCGACGACGCCATCGGACGGCAGGTTGTCGATCAACCCGTCGTTGGCGACGTTGACGTAGATCTCGACCGGGTTGCCGGTCTCGCGCGCCTCGATGAGATGCGACGCGTACTCGTCGCCGCGGGTGAGCTCGTGCTCCTCGGTCCCGGCGATGACACGGCGCAGCCGAGCGTCCGCCTTCCGCCGCCACTCCGGCCAGTTGTTGGCGTAGAAGCCGCTCTCGCCGTTGTACCCGGCCCGGGTGTAGCGATCGATGAGGTCAGGGCGCTTGCGGAACCATTGCGTGTACTCGCTGTTGTGCCCGCTCGACTCGGACACGAACGCGCCCAGCTCGTACATCTGCTCGAAGCGCACCGGATCCTGCTCGTAGATCTCCGGGCGCCGTCCCGCGGCGCGCAACGCCGGGTAGAGGTCCTCGCCATCGCGGGTCAGCTCGGTGATGAACGACAGATGGTTGACCCCACCAGCACGCCAGCGCAGCTCCGCTTTCGGCACGTCGAGGTACTCGGCGAGTTGCTCCACCGTGTGCGTGACGGAGTGGCACAACCCAACGATCGGCCTGTGGGCGGCGCGCAGCCCGGTCAGCACGGTCAGCGACATCGGGTTGGTGTAGTTGAGGATCTCCGCCTCCGGCGCCAGGCGCTCGACGTCGCGGACGATGTCGATCCAGGACGGCAATGTTCGCAATGCCTTGAACAGCCCGCCGGGACCGATCGTGTCGCCGATGCACTGGTCGACGCCGTACTTCATCGGGATGTCGTAGTCGTGCCTCACGTTGTCGAGGCCGGCGACCTCGATCGTGTTGATGACGTAGTCACAACCCGGCAGCACGTCAGCCCGGTTTGCCGAAGCCTCGACCGTCCAGTCCCGCCCGGTGCGCTCGATCAGCAACTCACCCATCTGCCTGGCCAGATCGAGGCGCTCGGCATCGATGTCGACGAGGGCGAACGTCCCGGTCGGCAACGTCGGCGTGCACAGCAGGTCGGTCATCAACTCGGCCGCGAACTCGGCGCTGCCGGCGCCGATGATGGCGACTCTTATCGATCCATTCATCGCATTCCTGCTTTCACTTGAGGCCCGTGAACGTGATGCCGCGCACGATCCAGCGTTGGACGAGGGCGAACGCGACCACGACCGGGAGGACGATCAGCACGGCGGCCGCCATCGTGATGTTCGTACGCGACGCGTTCTGGTTGGAGAACCACGTGAGGATGATCGGCAGCGTGCGGTTGTCCTGCTCGGTGAGCACGATCAGCGGCCAGAGGTAGGCGTTCCAGTTGGCCATGAACGTCAGCAGGCCGAGCGTCGCCAGCGCCGGCTTGAGTTGCGGGAGGATGACAGACCAGAAGATCCGCCATTCCGACGCGCCGTCGACACGTGCCGCCTTGATCAGGCTGTTCGGGATCGACAGGCAGAACTGGCGCATCAGGAACACGCCGAAGGCGCTGATCGCGGCCGGGAGGACGAGTCCCCACAGGCTGTTCAGCAGGTGCAGCCGCGACAGCAGGAGGTAGCTGGGGATCATCGTCACCTGCGCCGGGACCATCAACGTCGCCAGGAGGAACCAGAACAACGGCTTGTTGAGGCGGAACTCGAACTTGGCGAGCAGGTAGCCGAGCAGTGAGCTGGTGAACAGCGTGCTGGCGACGTTGGCGAAGGCGACGAACGCACTGTTGCGGTAGAAGCGCAGCAGCGGCAAGTCGGGCTCGTCGAGGATCGCCCGGTAGTTGTCGAGTGTGGCTTCACGCGGCCAGAACGTCGGCGGGATGCTGCGGATCTCGCGGCCCGACTTGAACGAGGCGAGGATCATCCAGAGGAACGGCGCGGCAGCGATCAGCGACGCCGCACAGAGGAGCAGAGTAGGTTGGGACCCTGCCGAGAGCCACCCGCCGGCGCGACCAGCCGACCACGTCGCGCGAGCGTCGAGCGTCGTCGAGCGTCAGCGTGACGCGGGACGGCGACGCGTTCATGACTCAGTACTCCCAGTTCGAGCGCAGCACGCGCGACTGGACTGCCGAGATGACCAGCACGACGACGAACAGCACGACCGACACGGCGGCCGACCAGCCCATCCGCTGGAAGCGGAAGGCGCTCTCGTAGATGTCGAGCGACAGCGCCCGCGTCTGGTTGGCCGGCCCGCCGAGGGTCATCACCTGGAACAGCTCGAACACCTGGAAGGCCCCGATCGTCGTGAGTACCGCGCAGAGCATGATCGTCGGCTTGAGCAATGGCAGCGTGACCTTGCGGAAGATCTGCAACGAGCTGCCACCGTCGACGACGGCGGCGTTCTTCAGCGACGGTGGGATCGCCTGCAGGGCGGCGATGAAGATCACGAGGTTGTAGCCGATGTCCTGCCACAGGTAGGCGACGACGACGAACAGCAACGGGACCGGCAGGCCGAGGAACTCGAGGTTGGGGTCCGAGATCCAGCCCTTGACGACCGGCTCACCGGTGATCTTCGACAGGGTTCCGCTGAGCAGTCCGCGCTGCGGATCGAGGATGTACTGCCACATGATCGCCACGGCCACGGCTGAGGTCAGCACGGGCAGGAAGAAGACGGTGCGGAACACCGGGCGCACTCGCCGGTGCACGGACTCGATCAGCGCCGCCAGTGGCAACGTGATCAGCAGGTTGAGCGGCACGACGAGCAAGGTGAACAGCGCGGTCACCTTGAACCCGTTGCGGAAGTCGCCCACTTCCTTCGGCGCCGTGTCGGAGAAGTCGATCATCTGGCGGTAGTTGGCGAGTCCGACGTACGGGTTGTCGCCACCGAGGCCGCCGATCGACGAGCCGTCGCGCCTGGCGCTGTAGTCGAAGAACGACAGTGTCACCGCCCACACGATCGGCAGCACCGAGAACACCGCGAGGTAGACGACGAGCGGCGAGAGGGTGCCGAAGATGAACCGGCGCTGGGCGGCGTCGTTCGGCGCGCGCTGCCTCCTCGTCGGAGGAGCGCTCGCCGGGACGACGACCGCCGGGACCGCCGCTGCCGTCATGTCATCAGCTCAGCGTCTCGGTCGCCTCGCGCTCCATGGCGACGACCGCGTCGTCGATCGACTCGGAGCCGTCGAGGACGGCGAGCACGTGCGGGACGATGATCTCGTAGTAGAGGAGGTCACGATCCGGGATGTCGCCGACGTATTGCCCGTACGGGAGCAGCTCCACGAATGGGCCGAACTGTGGGAACTGCTCGACGAGCGCCGTCGCGGCGTCACCTTCGACGTTGGCCCGCAGGGCTGGGATCGTTCCAGTGTCGGTGTTCCACCGCACGGCGTTCGCCTCGTCGAGGGCGACGAAGCGGATGAAGTCCCACGCCAGCTCCTGGTTCTCGCTGTTGCTCGACACGGTCATCCCCCAGCCAGAGTCGGCGACGAAGCTCGGCTCGGTGGCTCCCTCGAAGAGGGGCAGCGGCACGTAGCGGGAGATCTCGACGATGTCGGGGTAGTCGGCGCGGTACTCGCCGATGACCCAGGGCCCGATCAGCCCCATGGCGCAGTCCTCGACGAAGAAGCAGTCGCCGACCCAGTTCGTCGTGTCGCCGAACAGGACCGGGTCGTTGGCGCCGGCATCGATGATCGCCTTCATCACTTCGAGCGTCGCCCGCGCTTCGGGTGTGTCGAACGTGAACGCCGTGCCGTCCTCGTTGAGGTACGAGCCACCCTGCTGGACGATGCCGGCGAGGAACATGTGCGACATCCCGTCGTTCGTCGTGAAGTGGAACCCCGAGCGAATCAGGTTGCCGGGCTCGCCTTCGGACATCGCCACGGCGGCCTCGGTGAACTCGTCCCACGACTCGAATCCGGCGTCGAGGTCGACTCCTGCTTCCTCGGCGATGCGGGTGTTGACGAGGGCGGCGCCGTACTCGATGTTGAACTCCATCGGGAACCCGTACAGCTGGTCGTCGCACGTGTATCCGTCGAGCGGGGCCTCGAAGAACATCGGGGTCGCCGAGTCGATCGTGGCGACCTCCTCGGGGACTGTCGCCAGGTTGGACGAGTAGCCACACGTCCAGTCACCGAACATCTGCAGGATGTCGGCCTCGGTTCCCGCCGGCAGCGCGGTCTGCAACGTCTGGATGTAGGTGTCGTAGTCGAACGTCTCGAACTCGATCTCGACGTCCGGATTGGCCTCGATGTACTCGTCGGCGAGCGCCTGCAAGCTGTCGTTGAACGACTGGTTCTGGTGCGTCCAGACACGGATCGAGCCGCTCTGCTCACTGCTGGCGTTCGCCGGTGCGGTGACGGTGACGACGATCCCGGCGATCGCGATCAGGCCGACCGCACTCCGGCACCTGCGCCGAGGTCCCACTTGTGTTGCCCTCATGATGACTTCCCCCTTCGTCATTGGTAGGCGTGGACTCATTGCGGCCGATTCTTCCACCCCAACCGGCCATCCCTGTCCGCTTCGTGGCCCCAGAATCGAAACGTGCGAGGCCAGCCTCAGTCGGGCAGCACGACGAGGTCGTCACGGTGGATCACCTCGTGAACGACACCCTCGGGAAGGTCGCGGGTCTGCATTCCCTTGACCTTGCGCAGCTGGCCGGCGTCGACGAACACCATGCCGCGGGCGAACGCGATCCCGTCGGTGCCCCGCACCTCGACCGTGTCACCGTCGACGAACCTACCCTCGACGGACACGACGCCGGCGGGAAGGAGCGACTTCTTGCGCTCGACGAGCGCCCTGCGGGCGCCATCGTCGACGATGATCGCTCCGGCGGAGTGGGCGGCGAAGGCGATCCACAGCTTGCGCGCCGTGAGGCTGCGCCGGCGTGCCTCGAACCGAGTGCCCACGGGCTCGCCGGCGGCTGCCGCGGCCAGCACGCCGGTGCGGGCGGCATTGGCGATCACCGTCGGAACGCCAGACCACGAGGCGATCCGCGCCGCCTCCAACTTGCTCGCCATCCCGCCACTCCCCCGACCACTGCCGCCCCGTCCGGCGGCGATCGACAGCAGCGGGTCGTCGACGCCGACCTCACGGATCAGCTCGGCCCCGGCGTCGTGCCTGGGGTCGGCGGTGTACAGACCGTCGAGGTCCGTGAGCAGGACGAGGAGGGCGGCACCCATGTTGTGCGACACCAACGCAGCGAGACGGTCGTTGTCGCCGTAACGGATGTCGTCGGACGCGATCGCGTCGTTCTCGTTGACGATCGGCACGGCGCCAAGCGCCAGCAGGCGCGTGCAGCGTTCGTCTGGCGTGGAGGTACTGGCGGCGGTCGACGAAGTCGTGAGGGACGAGCAACGCCTGGGCGGGGACGAGACCGTGGTCCGCCAGGGCGTCGTCCCAGCTGCGCATCAGCCGGGCCTGCCCGGCGGCGGCGATCGCCTGCAGCGTGGCAATGTCGGTTGGCCGTCGTTCGAGGCCGAGGGCTGCGACACCGGCGGCGACGGCTCCCGACGACACGACGATCACGTCGTGGCCGATGGCGCGCAGGGCGGCGACCTCGGAGGCCAGCTTCTTGACCGCCGAGTGATCGATCACACCACCCTCGTCGGTCACCGACGATGTACCAACTTTGACAACGACAGGCGCAGTCATGTCACTCTCTTGCGTTCCCCGGCCACGCAGGCCGCAACTGGCCGCTCCTCGGCTGGCGCCTCGTCGCTCGCATCGGAAGAGGCTCCTTCACTCCCTGTATTCGAAGCTGAAGTCGCCGATCCAGATCACATCGCCATCCTCGGCGCCTGCCCGGGCGAGCTGCTTGTGCACGCCCATGCGGTCGAGGCGATGGCTGATGTACGCCGTCGCCTCGTGCGTCGTGACGTCGTTGAGGGCGACTGCCCGCTCGACGTCGCGGCCCGGAGACCCGGAACTCGTGCTCGCCGATGCGTTCGACGAGCGAGCCGCTGGGCGACGGGCCGGAGCAGGACGACACCCTCGCGCCGGGTCTCCCGCTGCCGCGCTTCGTGCACCGCCGCCGCCATCGCTCCGACCAGCCGGCGCACGCCGTCCCCGGTGACCGCCGAAATGACCAAGCGAGTTTCGTCGTCGGCGCGGAAGCTCGCCGAGGTCGGCAACGAGGTCGGCCTTCGTCCCGACGACGAGTCTCGGCCGGGCGAGGAGCTCGGGACGATAGTTGGACAGCTCATCGAGCAGGACCCGTTCCTGCTCGGCTGCAGGCACACCGTCGAGCGCAGCGACATCGACGAGCAGACACACGACCCGCGCCCGCTCGACGTGGCGGAGGAACCGGTGGCCGAGGCCCTTGCCTTCGCTCGCCCCTTCGATCAGCCCGGGGATGTCGGCGACGACGAACTCGGTGTCTTCGTCGACGCGCACCACCCCGAGGTTGGGTTCGAGCGTCGTGAATGGGTAGTCGGCGATCTTCGGCTTGGCTGCCGAGATGACACTGATCAGCGTGCTCTTACCCACGTTGGGGAACCCGACGAGAGCAACGTCGGCCATCAGCTGCAGCTCGAGTTTGAGCCAGCGCTCCTCTCCGTGCTCACCCTGTTCGGCGAACGTCGGAGCGCGACGCTGGTTGGTGAGGAAGCGGGCGTTGCCCCGCCCGCCCCTGCCGCCGGCGGCGGCACGCCAGCGATCGCCGTGGTTCCACAGCTCGGCGAGCACTTCGCCGGTGTACAGGTCGCGCACCACCGTCCCCTCAGGGACGGTGACGACCTCGTCGTCCCCACCGCGACCGTGCATGTCCTTGCCCTTGCCGTGGACGCCGCTACCGGCGCGGCGGTGCGGGTGGTCGCGAAAGGCCAGCAACGACGCGACGTTGTGATCGGCGACGAGCCACACGTCGCCTCCCCGGCCGCCGTCGCCACCGTTCGGCCCGCCCTTGGCGACGGGCCCTTCCCGACGGAACGAGACGCAGCCCGCTCCCCCGTCCCCGCCGCGCACGTTGAGCTGCGCCTCGTCGACGAACTGGGACATCTGCATCAACCTACAAACCTTCGGTGAGGCGACCGCCACCGATGCGAGCGACCGAGCGCCAGCGAGGGAGCGGTTATCAACGGCCTGCGTGGCCGGGGAACGCAGTGAACGTGCGACGCTGGTCGGGTGACGACGTCGGATGCGGGCGCGCCGGTCGTGCTCGAAATCGGCGATCGATCGGTGCGGCTGACCAGTCCGCAGCGGGTGTACTTCCCGGCCCGCGGCGAGACCAAGCTCGACCTGGCCCACTACTACCTGGCTGTCTCCGACGGCATCGTCCGAGCGCTCCGCGACCGACCGTGCATGCTGCACCGCTTCCCGACCGGCGTCACCGGTGAGAAGGTCCACCAGAAGCGTCTGCCAAAGGGAGCACCGGACTGGGTGCAGACAGTACGGGTGCACTTTCCGCGTTGGAACCGCACGGCCGACGAGCTCTGCGTCCAGCATCCCGCCGACGTCGTCTGGGCCGTGCAGATGTCCACGGTCGAGTTCCATCCGTGGAACTCGCGACGTCTCGACGTCGAACGGCCGGACGAGTGGCGCATCGACCTCGATCCGATGCCGAGAGCCACCTACGGCGACGTCCGCCGCGTCGCCAACATCGCCCACGAGGTGCTCGACGAGCTCGGCGCGATCGGTTGGCCGAAGACGTCGGGCGGCAAGGGCATCCACGTGTACGTCCGCATCCCGCCGGTCCACGGGTTCACCGACGTCAGGCGGGCGGCGTTGGCCTTCGCCCGCGAGGTCGAGCGCCGGGCCGGCGGGTTGGTCGACCTCACCTGGTGGCGCAAGGATCGTGACCCGGCGACGGTGTTCGTCGACTACAACCAGAATGCACGCGATCACACGATCCGTAGCGCGTACTCGGTGCGCGGGGTCCCCGAGGCGGTGGTCTCGACACCAATCCGCTGGGACGAGGTGGACGACGCCGAACCCCAGGACTTCACGATCGCCACGGTGCCGCAGCGCTTCGCCGCGCTCGGCGACCTCCACGAGGGCATCGACGACGCCGTGTTCGCCATCGACGAACTGCTCGAGTGGGCCGAGCGTGATGCCCGTGCTGGGACGCCCGAGGTCCCGGAGCCGGACGAATCCGGCGAGATGGAATGACGCGCCGCGTCAGGCGACGGGAATGACGTCGACGACCTTGCGGTTCTTGCGCTCGCCGAACTTGACCGAGCCATCGACGAGCGAGAACAGCGTGTCGTCGCCACCGATGCCGACGTTGCGGCCGGGGTGGACCTTGGTGCCGCGCTGGCGGACGATGATCGTGCCGGCGGTGATCTTGGTGCCGTCAAAGACCTTCACGCCCAGGCGCTGGGCGTTGGAGTCACGACCGTTGCGGGTGGACCCGCCACCTTTCGTCTTGGACATCTCCCGTACCCCTGCTCGTTACTTGGCGATTCTGGTGATCTCGACGACCGTATAGCGCTGGCGGTGGCCGTAGCGACGGCGCTGGTTGGTGCGCCGCTTGTAGGTGAACCCGTTGATCTTCGGTCCCTTGGCCTCGCCGACGACCCGGCCGGTGACGGTGACGCCGGACAGTTCATCTGGGGTGGCGAGCACGGTGTCGCCATCGACCAGCAGCGTGGCAGTCAGGGTCACCTCGTCGCCCTCGGTGGCGTCGAGGAGGTCGACCTCGACCTGCTCGCCCTCGGCGACCTTCTGCTGGTTCGCGCCTGCGGAGATCACTGCGTACATAGCGACGTACGAGCCTATCGGCACTGCCACCCGTCGCGACCGCCGCCGTCGATCAACCGGAGGGTGTTCACATGACGGAACGGTCATACTGGCACCCTTTGGTCGCTGCCCGAGGCGTCAGTCCAGGAGGGCGTGGTCGACGACGACGCCGCGGCCTTCGCAGACTTCGCACACCGTCGAGAACTCGGTGAGGAGGCCTTCGCCGATGCGCTTGCGTGTCATCTCGACGAGGCCGAGGTCGGAGATGGCGAACACCTGGGAGCGGGTCTTGTCTCGAGCCAGCGCGTTGCGGAACACCTCGACGACCTTGTCGCGGTTCTCCCTGATCTCCATGTCGATGAAGTCGATGACGATGATCCCGCCGATGTCGCGCAGCCGGAGCTGCTTGGCGATCTCCTCGGCGGCCTCGAGGTTGTTGTGGAACACGGTCTCTTCGAGGCTCGACGTGCCGACGTTCTTTCCGGTGTTCACGTCGATCACGGTCAACGCCTCGGTGTGCTCGATGATCAACGAGCCCCCCGAAGGCAGCCACACCTTGCGATCGAGGGCCTTGTGCACCTGCTCGTGGACGTGGAACTGCTCGTACAGGCTGAGCCCCTCGGCCTCCGAGTCGTAGTACTCGATGCGGTCGGCGAGCTCGGGGTTGAACGCCGACACGTATGACTTGATGTCGTCGTACAGCCGGGGATCGTCGATCACGACGTGCCGGTAGTCGGCGTTGAACTCCTCGCGGATGACCCGCACGGCGAGCTCCGGCTCTCGGTACAGCAGGTTTGGAGCCTTGGCCTTGGCGGCCTTGGCGGCGATCCCCTCCCACTGCTCGAGGAGCAGACGCATGTCCGCACGCAACTCGTCCTCGGTGGCGTGCTCGGCGGCGGTGCGCACGATCAGGCCGTGCTCCGACGGCTTCACCCGGTCGAGGATCGAACGCAGCCGCTTGCGCACGTCGTCGGGCAGGCGCTTGGAGATCCCGTACGTCTTCGAGTTGGGAATCAGCACCACGTAGCGCCCCGGCAGTGACACCTCCTGGGTGAGCCGCGCTCCCTTGGCCCCGATCGGGTTCTTCGTCACCTGGCAGACGATGAGCTGGCGGGCACGGAGGATCTGCTCGATGCGCGGGTCCGCCTGCTCGATGTCCTCGGCGTCGTACTGCACGTCGCCGCGGTACAGGACAGCGTTCTTCGGGGTGGCGATGTCGACGAACGCCGCCTCCATGCCGGGAAGGACGTTCTGGACCCGACCGACGTAGATGTTGCCGTGGATCTGGCTGACGTCGTCGGAAGGCCGTGAGACGTAGTGCTCGATGAGGTTGCGGCCCTCCAGCACGGCGACCTGGGACAGGCCGTCGCGGACTTGCACGCACATCGTGTAGCGCCCGACCGGGCGGCCGTTGCGCTCGCGGCCGCGACGATCGGCCGGCGTCACCACCGCCGCTGGGGTCCGGTCGGCAGCGCCACGCCCACGCCCGCGGGAGGTCTGCTTGCGGCGCGGCTGCTTCGGCGTGACCGTCTTCGCTACCACTGGCGTGGGAGCAGGCGGGGCCGGACGGGTGTCGCCGATCTGCGGCTTGCGCACGAGGGTGCGCTCGGCGACCTCTGGGGCCAGCCGGCCCTCACGTGGGTTCTCGGGAAGCTCGGGCTGATCGGCCGGCGGGGCCGGCGCCATGCCCGGGGCGTGATCGCCGTCGCCTTGCTGCGCCGGGGCGGCAGTCGCACTCTTCCGGCGGCGCTGGCCGCCACGCGAGCCGCGTCGTCGCTTGCGGCCGCCGGGAGCGTCGGCGCCCTCGGCGCCGTCACCGTCTAGTTCAGGTTGATGTTCGGCATCGCCGGCCGATCCGGGGTCCTTCGCCGGCGACGGTGACGTCCCGGCCTCTACGTCGTCCATGGGGTTTCCTTCCAAGTCGGCGGCACGACGCCGCCGTGGCGACGGAGGAACGCAGCGACCCGTACCGAGATCTGCGGTCGCGCCAGCACCCTCCGTGCTCGAGCCACAACCACGGACAGCAACGCCGAACTGAGGGGTCAGGCCATGCCGTCTCATGATCGGCCCAGTGTACCGACTCAACCGATGGGTGTTTGGGGGACGGTTCGGTCCCCTCAACACCCATCGGTCGCTGCGGGCGATCAGCGCATTCTCCTCATGTGGACGCTCTGCACAAGGCCGAACATGGCGAACCACACGATCAGACCAGATCCCCCGTAGGAGATGAACGGCAGGGGTAGGCCGGTGACGGGGAGCAGTTTCATCGTCATCCCGACGTTCTGGACGATCTGCCAGACGAGCATCGTGAAGACCCCGGCGCAGACGTACGTGCCGAAGCGGTCACGCGACAGGTGGGCGATACGCCAGATTCGCATCAGGGCGATTCCGTACAGGCCGAGCAAGACTGCGCAGCCGACGAGGCCGAACTGCTCGCCCATGGCGGCGAACGGGAAGTCGGCCCACAGCACCGGGATGTCGGCGTTGTTGGTGAGCGGCCCGTTGAGCCACCCCTTGCCAAACAGGCCGCCGGTGCCGAGCGCCTGCAGGGCGAGGTTCACTTGGTACGAGGCCGCCCGGATCGCCGGGTCCGGATTGTTCTCGTCGAGCAGGACGCGGACGCGGGTGAGCTGGTAGTCGTTGACGAGCCGGCCGATCAGGGCGGCGGCCACGGTCGCCAGGGCGAGGAACGTGTAGGCGGCGATGTAGCGCGCTTTGGCGCCGGCGACGAGCAGCACGCCCATCGCCATCGCCACGAGTACCGAGGCGGTGCCGATGTCGGGTTGGGCGATCACCGCGACACCCACGACACCGACGATGAGCAGGCCGCCGAGGAATCGGGGATAGCTGACCTCGTCGGAGCGCTCGTCGGCGAGGTACGCCGCAAGGGCGACGAGCACCGTCAGCTTGGCGAACTCGGCAGGCTGGAAGCGGATCGGCCCGACGTCGAAGGAGATCTGATCGCGGTCGGACAGCCAGCTGACGGCGAGCAGGGCGACCAGCGCGGCGAGGGTTGCGACGTAAAGCTGTCGCGAGCGGTGCCGGAACCAGTCGTAGTCGACGAACATGACGACGGCGAGGACGATCGTCGCTGAGATGGCGAAGACCACCTGGCGGGTTGTGTAGTAGAAGGGGTCGTCACGACGTGTCCGGCTGGCCGAGTAGACGACGAAGCAGCCGATCACGGTCAGGGCAGCCTGACTGAACAGCAGCGCCCAGTCGACGTTGCGGCTCGGCGCCGCAGGGCTGGAACGGATGTTGCCGAGCCCGGAGTCGGGCTTGCGTCGGACGAGAAGCGTGGGCAAGGGTCAGTCGGGCGGGCGGCCGGTCTGCACGGGGCCGGGATAGATCGTGTGCGCGTTCCTGCTTTCCATGCAGGACAAGTCGCTCAGGGGCGGCTGCGGCTGGGCGGCCATGTCATTGTCGATATCGAGCGGCTCCGAGATGGCGACGGGATCGAGCGCCGTGACCCCGGACAAGGCCTGGAACATGCACTTGACGACTGGCGCCGAGCCGAGCGAGCCGAAACCGGCCTTCTCCAGGTACGACACCACCGTCCACGGCCGTTCACCGTCCAGGCTGAAGGCGGCGAAGACGGAGGAGTCGTTCCACGGAAACGAGAAGCGGCCTTGTGCCGTACCGGTCTTGCCGGCGACCGGCGGCGCTGCCGGCTCGCTCCAGTTGACGTCGAACAGCTCCTCGGCAGTCGTCGAGTTCGCCGCTGTTCCAGGGCCGGTGATGTTCTGGCGGATGCCGTTGATGATCGGGTCGGCGAACTCCATCGGGATCTGCCTGCCGGCGGGAGCGAAGCGCTCGTGGATCACCGCTCGGGACAGGTCGACGAAGCCCGGCTGGGTCGGCGATGTGGGCGTGTTCGGCTTGTAGATCGCCTCGACGACACGGGGTTGCATGACGTAGCCGCCGTTGGCGAAGGCGCCATAGCCGACCGCCAGCTGGATCGGCGTCGCCGCCAGCAGACCCTGGCCGATCGCCAGGTTGATGACGTCGCCGAGGAGGACACGGGGTTCCTCACCCTTCGCCAGCGCTCCGCTCTCGACGAGCGCCGCCTTGGTCTCGTGGTCGGGCAAGCGGCCGTCGAACTCGTAGGGCAAGTCGATGCCGGTCTCGGAGGCGAACCCGAAGTTGCGCAGCTCGTTCTGCAGCAGCAGGTGGTCGGTCCCCGGCGTGACGAAGAAGTGCTCGCCGAGGCGGTAGTAGTACACGTCGCTGGAGACGGCGAGCGACAGCTGCATGTTGAGCGGGCCGTAGCGGCACGGGCCGTTGATCCCCGTGCAGAACGAGTTGCGCCACACGCACTTGATGCCCTGCGCGCACACATCCTCGTCGATCGTCTCGGCCTTGTACGTACCGCTGTCGGTGATGTAGTCGTCGGCGCCGATCACGCCCGGTGTGCAGGGCCGACCAGGCGACGAACACCTTGAACGCCGAACCCATGTTGTACTGGCCCTGGATCGCCCGGTTCGTCAACGACGCGCGGTCAGGGTCGAGGGGGCACTCCGGCTGTCCCTCGTCGCCGCAGTCGGGGCTGTCGCTGCGGATCTCGAACAGCTCCCGGAACTTGGCCCCGCTGATGTCCTGGCTGAACCAGCGGTTGTCGAACGTCGGATAGCTGGCCATCGCCATGATCTGCCCGGTCTGATGGTTCATCGCGATCACCGAGCCAGCAGGTGCTTCGTAGAACACGCGCGACCCGTGGTTCAGCGACATCTGCTGGCGGGTGCCGTCGGGCTTCTGGACGATCGGGTTGGGCGCCGTGAATGCCCGCTTCAGCCGCAGTTGGGTCTGCAGCAGACGCTCGGCGTACTGCTGCAGGTCGAGGTCGATGGACAGCTGGACGTCCATCCCGTTGACGGCGTCCCGGCGGCTGATCTCGCGGACGATGCTGCCGTGCGAGTCGACCTCGTAGACGATCTCGCCCCACTGGCCGTGCAGCGTGGTCTCGTACTCGAGCTCGACACCGGCGCGGCCGACATCCTCGCCGCGGTTCGACGTGTCGTAGCCGAGGGCGATGTAGTGGGCGGCGTCCTCTTCCGTGATCGCCCCCATGTAGCCGACGACGTGGGCGGCGAGCGGCGCATACGGGTACACCCGTCGGTACGACTTGACCATCGTGACGCCGGGGAAGTCCTCGCTGCGTTCGCTGAGGGCGATGACGACGTTCTCGGGGACGTCCTCGGCGATCGGCAGCGGACGCAGTGTCGAGAAGTCGCCGGAGTCGAACCGCGCCTCCATCTCCTCGACGGGGACGCCGACCCAGCCGGACAGGCGGCTGAACAGGGCGGCGCGGTCGGCGGCGCGGCTCATCGCCACCCAGTCGACGGCGATGTTGTAGACCGGCTCGTTGCCGGCGAGGAGCCGGCCGTCGTGGTCGAAGATCTGCCCCCGCTCGGGGGCGATCAGCACGGTCCGCGTGTTGCGTTGGTCGACGACCTCCTGCAGCGACTGCGCCTCGACAGTCTGCAGGAACCACAGCCGGGCGCCGAGCCCGGAGAACAGCATCACGGCAACCGCAGCGAGCACGCCGAGCCGGGCCGCTCGCTTGTCAGACGCCATTATTACAGCTTAGTGACGGTAGTCGAGCGGGGCTGCGAGGCCTGTCCGAGCGTCACTCCGGGGCCTTTACTTTCGTCCAGTCGGTCTTCTTCACCTTGACGCACCAGCGGCCGAGGGGGACCAGCACCGGGCTGGCCAGCATCGCCGCCGCGGTGACGACGGCGACCACCGTGTACCAGCGCTCCGACCATGGATGCTCCTCGCCGACGAACGTGCGGACCACCGGCACGAGCGTCTCGCCGACGGCGGTGCCGATGCCGACGAACACGCGCCGAGAGCCACCACTGCGGATCGATCGTGATCGACTGCACGTAGCCGGCCGTGAAGCCACCCAACCCCATCGAGAACGAGGAGGATCCGAGCGGTGTACCGACGCGGAGGTCGTACATCAGGCCGAACACGAAGCCGGCCAGCGCCCCCTTCTGCGGGCCGCCGGCAACGCCCGCCGCGGCAGCGAGGGCGAGCATCACCTGGATCGTCACACCCCATGGGCGGAGGTCGACGAACAACGTCTGCTGCAGGGCGAGCAGCAACATCCCGACGAGCACGAGACGGGGCAGCGGCCCCTGGACGAGCGAGACGAACATCAGCCGAGTTCAGTCATCAGCCGTCGGTGTCGGCCGAATCGGTCTCCGAGGTGTAGAGGATCACCTGCACGAACTCGAGCCCCTCCAGCTCGGCGAGCGGCTCGACCTCGAGGATCCAACCTTCCGACGGCGAGCCGTGGCGGACGTCCGACACTTCGCCGATCGGGATGTCCGCCGGGGCGAGGCTGCGGTCGCCACCCGCCGTCAACACGGTGTCCCCGATCTCGGGCGTACCGAACGCCGGCGAGTCGTCGATGAGGTTCACCCGCGGCAGTTCGTCGACACCGCGACCAACCATCTGCCCGGTCTCGCGTTGCGGGTCGGGCAGCGTCGTCGTCGTAGGCGGCAGCGTCGTGGTCGGTCGTGGCTGTCGTCGTCGTGGTTGACGTCGTCGTGACACCCGGCCCGGCGTTCGGCGCAGCCGGCGGCGCCGCCGGCGCAGTGGTCGTCGTCGTCGTAGCAGCGCTCGGAAGCGGCTCGGGTCGAACGATCTTGACGAGCACGGCGTAGTTCGTGTCGGTGAGCAGCATCACCTGCGCCCGATCGCTGGTTGCCTGGGTGATCTTGCCGATCAGGCTGCCCGCCGGGTTGACCACGGGCATGCCGACGCGGATGCCGTCGTTGGTGCCCTTGTTGATCTCGATGATCAGGTCGAGGTTGTTCGGGCTCTGGCCGATGACCGAGGCGACGACCCGATCGAAGTCACCGGGCGACTCCAGATCCTCCATGCCGAGCAGTCTTCGCCATGAGTCGATCACGCTGCGGGCGACGATGTCGTTCGTCTGCATGGCGTCGATCTCCGCTTCGAGGCGCTCGTTCTCGGCCTCTCAGGTCGTCGTACTCGGTGATGCCTCGCCACGCATTGCGGACCGGGCGGGCAACCACCTCAGCTGCGTCTTCGAACGGGCGCATCGCCCGGTCGAAACCATCGCGGGCGGCATCCAGCAGCGCATTGCCGCGGAGATCGATGGTGATGAGTAGCAGCGACGTCAGGACGAGCAGCAGGATGGCCCGGCGCCGCCCGGGCGAATAGACCGCCATATCACGCGCAGTTCAGGCGGGGAGTGCGGGCGTGACGTACCGAGGGCGGACGCTCCGCGTTCCGCTCGAACTCACAGGTCGCCACCGAGCGACATCAGGCCGCGCATCGCGTCGATGTTCTCCAGGGCGCGACCAGAACCGATGACGACGC
This sequence comes from Ilumatobacteraceae bacterium, assembly GCA_963732335.1. GTDB lineage: Bacteria > Actinomycetota > Acidimicrobiia > Acidimicrobiales > Ilumatobacteraceae > Desertimonas. The sequence continues at coordinate 686,740 of CAVSZO010000063.1, forward strand.
TGTAGAGCGGCTCGTCGGCGATGCGGATCGGCATCCCGGTCTCGTGGGCGAGGCGGGTGTCGACGCCACCGAGCAGCGCGCCGCCCCCGGTGACGGTGATGCCGTCCTCCATGATGTCGGCGGCGAGCTCCGGCGGTGTCTTGTCGAGCGTCGTCTTGACGGCGTCGACGATCGCCGCCACCGGTTCGGCGAGGGCCTCACGCACATGTTCGGTGGTCAGCTGGATCGTCCGCGGCAGCCCGCTGATGAGGTCGCGGCCGCGAATGTCGGCGGTCAGCTCCTCTTCCATCGGCCATGCCGAGCCCATCTGGATCTTGATCTCCTCGGCGGTGCGGTCACCGATGGCGAGCGAGAACTCCTTCTTGACGTACTGGAGGACGGCTTCGTCGAGCTCGTCACCGCCGACCCGCACACTCTGCGCGGTGACGATGCCGCCCAGCGAGATGACGGCCACTTCCGTCGTGCCACCACCGATGTCGACGACCATGTTGCCCGACGGTTCGTGGACAGGCAGGTTGGCGCCGATCGCCGCCGCCATCGGCTCCTCGATGATGTGCACCGGCTTGCGGGCGCCGGCGTACTCGGCGGCGTCCTGCACGGCACGCTGCTCGACGCCGGTGATCCCCGACGGCACGCAGATCACCATCCGCGGCTTGCTCCACTTGCTGGCGTGGACGCGCTGGATGAAGTAGCGCAGCATCTTCTCGCACACTTCGAAGTCGGCGATCACGCCGTCCTTCAGCGGGCGGATCGCCTTGATGTGGTTGGGCGTGCGGCCCATCATCCGTTTCGCTTCGAGGCCGACGGCGACCGGGCGCCCGTCATTGACGTTGACGGCGACGACGGACGGCTCGTCGAGGACGATGCCCTGGCCGCGGACGTAGATCAGCGTGTTGGCGGTGCCGAGATCGATCGCCAGATCGCGTCCGAGGCTGAGCGGGTTGTTGCGAGCCATGCCGTCACTCCTTCAACTGCGCCTCCAGCGGTGCAGGGCTGCTCGTTTGCCGAAGATTACAGTTGTGGGAAGAAGATGTTGACCTCGCGCTCGGCCGATTCCGCCGAATCGCTGCCGTGCACCAGGTTCTCGGTGAACAGGATGCCGAGATCGCCGCGGATCGTCCCGGGCTCCGCCTTGCGCGGGTTGGTCGCGCCCATCAGGTTGCGGACGACCTCCCACGTGTCCTCCGGACCCTCGACCACCATCGCCACGACCGGGCCGCGGCTCATGAACGTGACGAGGTCTTCGTAGAACGCCTTGCCGACGTGCTCCTCGTAGTGCCGGGCGAGGGTCTCCTTGTCGAGGCTGCGCAGGTCCATGGCAGCGATGGTGAGGCCCTTGGCCTCGAAGCGGGAGATGATGGCGCCGACCAGGCCGCGCTCGACGGCGTCGGGCTTGAGCAGCACAAGGGTGCGATCAGACATACAGCCCGCCACGCTACCGGCGACGCAGTCCGCCCCGACCGTCCGTTCATTGCGTCCCCGGCCGACTCTGGCCGGCGCGACTTCGGGCGGCACACATCGTGCCCGGTCAAGTCCGGCCGCGGCCATCAACCCATGTCCACGACCGATGCGTCCTCGTGCTATCCAGGCTGCGATGGGTCGGGAAGGTGTGCGCGCCGGGTGGTCGGCAATCCCCGAGCCGATGCGTGCAGAGATCGACGAGCTCGCCGGCGCACCGATCATCGCCGTGGCCAACCTCAGCGGTGGATTCAGTCCCGGGCCGGCAGCACGCTGCGAGCTTGCCGACGGGCGCCGGGTGTTCGTCAAGGCTGCGGGAACGTCACTCAATCCGATCGCACCGGCGATGCATCGACGCGAAGCACGCGTCCTGAGCGTTCTTCCGGCTTCGGCTCCGGCGCCGAAGCTTCTCGGCGTAGCCGACGACGGCGACTGGGTCGCCCTGGTCATCGAGTGGGTCGACGGTCGCATGCCGGTCGCACCGCTCGATCGCGCCGACGTCGCCGCGGCACTCGGCACGGTGACGGCCCTGGCCGCCGTCGACGCGAGCACGATCCGCGAACACTTGATCACCACCGCTGGAGGAACCTTCGGCGCCGGTCTGCACGGACACTGGTCGCGGCTCCTGAGCGACCCGGTCGAGACGCTCGACCCGTGGAGCCGTCGCCACCTCGAAGGCCTGGCCGAACTCGAGTCCTCCTGGGACGATGCGGTGCGCGGCGACAGCCTCGTCCACGGCGACTTCCGGACCGACAACCTGCTGATCACCGACGACGGCACGGTTGTCGTCGACTGGCCGAGCGCCGCGGTGGGTGCCCCGTTCATCGATCTCGTCGGGCTGCTCCCTTCGCTACATCTCGACGGAGGTCCCCCTCCCGCCGAGGTCTTCGACACCCACCCGGTCGGCGCCGCGGCCGATCCGGCCGCGGTCGACACCGTCCTGGCGGCGATCGCCGGGTACTTCACCCGGCAAGCGTTGCTCCCACCACCTCCCGGGCCTCCCGACGGTGCGCGCGTTCCAGGCAGCCCAGGGTGCCATCGCGCGTCGCTGGCTCGCCGAGCGACTCGGTTGGCGCTGACCGCTCGCCCACGGGCTCACGGCGCGAGGCGGAGGAAGGCACTGCGGGCGGCGCCGGCGACGTACAGCGAGCCGGCGGCGAGCACGGCGTCGTCGCCGTCAGCGAGACGCAGGGCGTGGGCACAGGCGACGTCGACGGAGTCGTGGGCGAACACCTCGTCGCAGCCGAGGGCCAGTGCTGCCTTGGCGATCGCCCCGGAGTCGACGGCACGCGGCGACGGCGCGGTGCACGTGATGACGACGTCGAACTCGTCGGCGCGCAGCGCTTCGAGCATCGCCTGCGGTTCGCGCAGGGTCCCGACGACGAGGATCCGCCGTCCGTCGGGGTCGAAGTCGCCGAAGAACACGCCCGCGCAGGTGTCGGCGCCTGGGGGGTTGTGAGCTCCGTCGACAACCACCAACGGCTGATGCTTGAGCACCTCGAAACGGCCGTTGAGCTGCACCGCGGCGAACCCTTCGGTAACGACGTCAGGCGCCAGCGGTGCGGCGAAGAAGGCCTCGACCGCGGCGAGGGCGATCGCCGCGTTGTCGCCCTGATGGGCTCCGTGCAAGGGCACGTACGTCTCCGGGTAGATCGTCGTCGGCGTGCGCAAGTCGACGAGCCGACCGCCGAGGGCGAGCTGGTTGTTGGCGACGTCGAAGTCCTCGCCGCGGTACAGCCGGGCTGCCGCGTCCTCGGCCGCCAGCACAGCGACGAGCTCGGGGTCGGTAGTGCCGATCAGCACCGCGCTCCGCGGCTTGATGATCCCCGCCTTCTCGCGGGCGATGTCGGCGAGCGTCGGTCCGGCGAACTCGTTGTGGTCCATGCCGATGTTGGTGACGACGGCCACCTGCGCTTCGACCACGTTGGTGGCGTCCCAGCGACCGAGCAGCCCGACCTCGACAACCGCGACGTCGACGGCGACATCGGCGAACCAGCGCATCGCCGCCGCCGTGACGGCCTCGAAGTAACCCGGTCGGACACCAGTGAGTCCTTCGAGATTGGCGACTGCGGCGATCTGGTCGGCGAAGTCGTCGTCGTCGATCGGCTCGGAGTCGCGGGCAATGCGTTCGTTGACGCGGTCGAGGTGCGGGCTGGTGTAGGTCCCCACAGTCAGCCCCTGGGCCATCAGCAGCCGGGTGATCATCTGCGAGGTCGAGCCCTTGCCGTTGGTCCCGGTGATGTGGATCACCGGGTAGGCCAGCTGCGGGTCCCCCATCGCGGCCACCAAACGCTCGATGCGCTCCGTCGTCGGAGAGGTGATCCGCCCGGTCGTCTCGTACGTGGCGTGGGCGTCGAGGTAAGCCAGGGCGTCGGCGTAGTTCAAGAATGCGAGTCAACCAGACCGCCGACGGAATTCAGATACCTTCCGGGCACCGTGCGTCTTCGACACCTCTTCGAACCAGTGCTCGAGGTGCCCAACCCGGTGCTGGCCGAGATCTATGCCACGTCATCGGTCACCGACGACGCCGGCGCACGCCTCGACCTCCATGGCAACATCAGTGTCGCCCACGCCAACGCGCTGTACCGGACGGTCCGCGACCTCGCGCCGCAAACCGTCATCGAGATCGGCATGGCCTTCGGCGTCGCCTCGTTGGCCATCGCCTCGGCGCTCGAGCGAAGCCGGGAGCGGCGGGCAGCTGATCTCGATTGATCCGAATCAGTCACGCCACTGGCGGAACATCGGCGTGCTCAACCTCCGCCGGGCCGGATTCGACGGCTCACCACCGTCTCATCGAACGTGCCGACTACCTGGCGCTTCCCGAGCTCGTCAGCGACCGCCAGACGATCCAGTTCGCCTACATCGACGGCTGGCACACGTTCGACTACACGCTGCTCGACTTCTTCTACCTCGACAAGATGCTCGCTCCTGGCGGCGTCGTCGCCTTCAACGACTGTGCGCTGCCGAGCGTGCGAAGGGTGATGAGGTTCGTCACGGCGCACCGCCGCTATCGCGACATCGACGTCGGGCTCAGGCGACAGTACGCCAGTCGTGACGTGCCGACGACGATGCGCCGCCTGGCGACGATGCGGTCGAAGTCGGACCGCTACTTCGAGAAGTTGCGAGACGTGGGAACCACCGTCGGACTTCTACGCCCGCTTCTGAGGCGAGCGAATTCGAGCCGAGTGAGTCGCGATCAGCTGCGCGGCGCGGCGGGGGCGGGCGGCACGCGTCGACTCGCGCGGCACCAGCGTCGGGTTGGTCTTCTCGCGCACCGTCTCGGCGTCGATGACGACCCTGCCGACGTCGGTGCGGCCGGGCAGGTCGTACATCGTGTTGAGGAGCACCTCCTCGAGGATCGCCCGCAGCCCGCGGGCGCCGGTGCCGCGTAGCAGGGCGAGGTCGGCGATCGCCTGCAGCCCGTCGGTTTCGAACTCCAGCTCGACGTCTTCGAACTCGAAGACCTTCTGGTACTGCCGGACCAGGGCGTTCTTCGGTTCGGTGAGGATGCGCACGAGCGAATCGGCATCGAGGCTGCGTACGGCACCGATCATCGGCATGCGGCCGATGAACTCCGGGATCATCCCGAACTTGACGAGGTCCTCGGGGAGCACCTGGGCGAACAGCTCGCCCGGATCGCGCTGCGACTTCGAGCGCACCGTGCCGTGGAAGCCGACGCCCTTGTGGCCGATCCGGCTCTCGATGATCTGCTCCAGGCCGGCGAACGCCCCACCGAGGATGAACAGGACGTTCGTCGTGTCGATCTGGATGAACTCCTGGTGGGGATGCTTGCGCCCGCCCTGCGGCGGCACCGAGGCCACCGTGCCCTCGAGGATCTTGAGCAGTGCCTGCTGCACGCCCTCGCCGGACACGTCGCGGGTGATCGACGGGTTCTCGCTCTTGCGGGCGACCTTGTCGATCTCGTCGATGTAGATGATCCCCGTCTCCGCCCGCTTGACGTCGAAGTCGGCGGCCTGGATCAGCTTGAGGAGGATGTTCTCGACGTCCTCGCCGACGTAGCCGGCCTCGGTGAGCGCCGTGGCGTCGGCGACGGCGAACGGGACGTTGAGCATCCGGGCGAGCGTCTGGGCGAGGTGTGTCTTGCCGCAGCCGGTCGGGCCGAGGAGGAGGATGTTCGACTTCTGCAACTCGACATCGTTGCGGCCGACGCCGACGGACTGCTGGTACTGGATCCGCCGGTAGTGGTTGTAGACCGAGACGGAGAGGATCTTCTTGGCGTGGTCCTGGCCGACGACGTAGTCGTCGAGGAAGGCGCGGATCTCACGCGGGTTGGGCAGGTGGTCGAACGTCAGCTCAGCCGGCTCGGCGAGCTCCTCCTCGATGATCTCGTTGCACAGGTCGATGCACTCGTCGCAGATGTACACGCCGGGGCCGGCGATGAGCTTGCGGACCTGCTTCTGCGACTTGCCGCAGAACGAGCACTTGAGCAGCTCCCCGGTGTCCCCGAACTTGGCCACGTTCCAGTCCTTCTCCCCTGCGCCGTTCGACTAACGAATCGCCCCGGACTGGTCGGCGACCCCCCGGAACTCGATCACATTGTCGATGATGCCATATTCCCGCGCCTCGTCTGCCTCCATCACGAAATCGCGGTCGGTGTCGGTGTGGATCCGCTCGAGCGCCTGCCCGGTGTGGTGGGCGAGCATCTGCTCCATCAGGTCACGCATACGCAGGATCTCCTTGGCCGCCAGCTCGAGATCCGTCACCTGGCCGTAGCCGACCTGGCCGTGCGGCTGGTGGAGGAGGATTCGGGAGTGCGGCAGGGCGAGCCGCTTGCCTTTGGCGCCGGCGGCGAGCAGCACCGCCGCCGCCGAGGCCGCCTGGCCGAGGCAGATCGTGGCGATGTCGTTGCGGATGAACTGCATCGTGTCGTAGATGGCGAACAGCGACGTGATGTCACCGCCCGGGCTGTTGATGTAGAGGTTGATGTCCTTGTCCGGGTTCTCCGACTCCAGGTGGATCAGCTGGGCGCAGACGAGGCTGGCGATCTGGTCGTCGATCGGTGTCTGCAGGAAGATGATGTTGTCCTTGAGCAGACGGCTGTACAGGTCGTAGGCACGCTCGCCCCGACTGGTCTGCTCGACGACGTTGGGGACGAGGTAGTTCTTCGCTTCCAGGTTCATGGTCTCGCCGCCTCCGCAGCGTCGTCGACATCGTTGGGGGTTTCGCCGCCATCGGCGGGTCGTGGTCGTGGACGTCATCGTCATCGTCGTCGTGTTGATGACCGAGCAACTCGTCGCGATCTACCGGGTTGCCGTCGGGATCGACGAGCTCGACGTTGTGGAGCAACCAGTCGAGCGCCTTCGACTTGCGAATCTGGGCACGGATCTCGACGTCGACCCCGCCGGCTTCGTAGGCATCGCGGACTCGTGCCACCTTCTGGCCAGTCTGCAGGGCGATCCGCTGGTACTCGGCAGCGACGTCATCGTCGGCGGCGGCGAGGTCCTCGGCGGCGGCGACGGCGCGGAGCGCCAGGTCGAGCCGGACGGCCTGCTCCGATTCGGGGCGAAGGCGATCGATGAACGAGTTGGGGTCCTGGCCGGTGGCGGACAGGAACTGTTCGATGTCGATGCCCTGGGCGGCGAGTTGGCGGGCCGTGCCCTCTACCCGGCGGCGCAGATCGGAGTTCACCAGGGCAGGCGGAGGCTCGATGTCGGTGAGCTTGACGAGTTCAGCCGTGGTTCGGCCGATCAGCTCACTCCGCGAGCGTTGCAGCTTGGTGTCGGCGAGACGGGCGCGGATGCTGTCGGTCCACTCGGCGACAGTGTCGAACTCGCCGATGTTCTCGGCCACCCACTCGTCGGTGAGCTCCGGAGGCACGAGCTCCTGGACCCGGGACACCTTGATCGTCACGTCGACCGGCTCAGCAGTTCCCTTCGGTGTCGTCGTGAACGAGCGCTCGTCACCCGTGGTGACGCCGACGAGCTGCTCGTCGAAGTCGTCGGACACCCATCCCTGGCCGATCTCGTAGGACCAGTCGTCGGCGTTGAGGCCGGGGACCGGTTCGCCCTCGCGGGTTCCCGTAAGGTCGACGACGACGTAGTCGCCGACTGCTGCCGGGCGGTCGAGGTCGGCGAGCGTCCCGAAGCGCTTCAACTCCGCAGCGACTGCGGTGGCGATCTCGTCGTCGGAGACCGTGATGGAGGGCAGTTCGACGCGCAGGCCCCCGTAACCGGGGATCGTGACTTCTGGTCGAACCTCGAGAGTGGCGTCGACCACCACCGGCCCCTCCTCCCGGCCGCTCGTGATCTCGACCTCCGACGTGTCGATGACGTCGACATCGTGTTCACGCACCGCTTTGGCCAGGTACTGCGGGATGGCGTCGTTGAGCGCCTGCTCGCGAGCCGGGGCGAGGCCAATCCTCGCTTCGAGGACTCGGCGGGGCACCTTGCCAGCGCGGAACCCTGGAAGGCGAACCTCCTTGGCGATCTTGCGAAAGGCCCGGTCGATGTCGCGGTCGAACTCGGCCTCATCGATCGTGATCGAGAGCTTGACCTTGTTGCCTTCGACTTCCTGCAGCGAAGAGTTCACAGAAGCCTGAGGCTACCGAGGAGATGTCGGCGCTCGACGAGGGATACCGAGCGTCAGAGCGCCGAGTCGACCGGTACCGTGGACTGCGTGGGAGTGAAGTCCTTGCGCCAGCGCCTGCGGGCCTCCGTCGACGAGCTCGAACGGGCCCGCCTGATGGAGCGGTGCGAGGGTCTCGGAATCACCAACCTCGACGAGGTCGTGCCGCGCCAGCCGATCCGTGTCGGCGGCGAGATCCATCGCGTCGTCATCGCCCCACGCCACGGCGTCCCGACCCTGGAGGTCGTCGTATCCGACGGCCGGGGTTCGATCACCGCCGTGTTCACCGGACGCCGCAAGATCATCGGCATCGAGCACGGACGAACCGTGATCCTCGAGGGCGTCGCCGTGCCGGAACAGGATGGCCTGGTGATCTTCAACCCGGCATACACCCTGGTCGCCCCACCAGTACCGCACTGACGGCGACCTCCCCGCGATCAGGGGGGTGGTGACTACCGGCTCAAAGGGCAGCCCACGCCGGTCTCGACGACGTGCCGCCGACGAACAGCAGCTTCATGTCTGAGGCTGCGACACGCCGGTCAGCAGGCGCTTGACCTCGTCCTCCGACTCCGAGGTGACGAGCACGACCACCTCGTCCCCCGCCCGCAGCATGGTGTCGCCGCGCGGCACGATCAGCCGGTCCTTGCGCAACACGGCGACGACCGTGGCGTCGCGCGGGACCCCGAGGCTCTCGATCGTCCTGCCGTCGACAGGCGTTCCCTCGGCGAGCCGCACCTCGGCGAGCCGGGCGCGGCCGCCTTCGAACGACAGCAGGCGGATGAACGACCCGACGGTGACCGCTTCCTCGACGAGGGCGGTGAGCAGGTGCGGCGTCGACACGCTGACGTCGACGCCCCACAGCTCGTTGAACATCCATTCGTTCTTCGGGTTGTTGACGCGGGCGACGACCCGAGGCACGCCGAACTCCTGCTTCGACAACAGCGAGATCACCAGGTTGTCCTCGTCGTCGCCGGTGACCGCGGCGACGACGTCGGCATCGGCGAGACCGACGTTGGCGAGGGCGGGGATCTCACAGGCGTCACCCTCGTACCAGCGCACCCCTGCCGGCTCCCCGCCGCGCCGGGCCCGGGCGACAACGTCGCGGTCGTTGTCGATGATCGTGACTTCGTGCTCCAGCTCGTGGAGCTGCTCGGCGATGAACCGGCCGACGCTGCCACCCCCGGCGATGATCACCCTCATTGCGTTCCCCGGCCACGCAGGCCCCTCCCCCCCCCTCCGCTGCTAGCCGCTCCGCGGCTGGCGCCTCGTCGCTCGCACCGTCGGACGGGTTCGACCATCAATGCGCTCCCATCGTTGGCGCGGTGGCATCGAGGGCCGCGTGGAAGTCGGAGACGGCGTCGACGCTCACCGAGACATACAACAGGTCGCCCTCCTGGGCGACTGTGTTCGCCGTCGGCACGAGGGCGGCGCCGAGCCGACCAAGAGCGACGACGCGAGTCTTGGTCGCCTCTTCGAGCTCGCCCAGCGGCTTGCCGATCCACGGCTTGGTGACCTGCCGCTCGACGATGCACACCTTCGCCGTCGGGTCCGTCCACTCGGCGTCGGTGGGATCGGGCAGCAGCCGGCGCATCACCTGATCGGTGGTCCAGGCGACGGTCGCCACGGTGGCGAAGCCGAGCCGTTGGTAGATGACGGCCCGCCGGGGGTCGTAGATGCGCGCCACGACGCGATCCACGCCGAACGTCTCTCTGGCGACGCGAGCGACCAGCACGTTGGAGTTGTCCCCGTTCGTCACCGCTGCGACGGCGCCTGCCTTCTCGATCCCCGCCTCGATCAATCGGTCGCGGTCGAAGCCGATGCCCTGGACCGTCGTCCCGGCGAAGTCCTCGGGGAGGCGACGGAAGGCCTCGGTACGGCGGTCGATGATCGCCACGGTGTGCCCGCCGGACAACAGGTTGAGGGCGAGCGACGACCCCACCCGGCCGCATCCGACGACGACGACGTGCACGCAGCGACTCTAGGCACCTCCCGCTCGCAGTAGACAACGTGCGGCCAGCGATCGGACCCTAGAGTTCGCTGCCGTATGGTGTCGCTCGCCAAACGGCTGCTGATCGGTCGTCCGATCGCGACGTCCGAGGAGGGGCACCAGCGACTGCGCAAGCGCGTGGCCCTACCGATCTTCGCCTCGGACGCGATGTCCTCGACGGCGTACGCCACGGACGAGATCCTCATCGTCCTGCTGATCCAGGCCGGCGTCGGCTCGCTCGCCTTCGATCGGCTCGTTCCTCTCGCCATCGTCGTCGCCGTGCTGCTGCTCATCGTCATCCTGTCGTACCGCCAGACCGTCTACGCCTATCCGTCCGGCGGCGGCGCCTACATCGTGTCCAAGGACAACCTCGGCGAGCTGCCGTCTCTCGTCGCCGGGGCGTCGCTGCTGACCGACTACATCCTCACCGTCGCCGTCTCCGTCGCCGCCGGCGTACTCGCCATGCAGTCCGCCTTCGACTTCGACAGCTCGCTACGCGTCCCACTGTGCCTCGGCATCATCGTCTTGATCACGATCGCCAACCTGCGCGGGTTGCGCGAGTCGGGCGCCCTCTTCGCCCCGCCGACCTACCTGTACATCGTCATGCTGGGCGTGCTGATCGTCGTCGGCCTGTACCGCGTGTTCTTCCGCGACCTCGGTCCGATCCCGCTGGAGGACCTCTCCGAGGAGGCGCGCGAACTCGCCGCGGGGACGGCGACGCTCAGCCTGTTCATGCTGTTGCGCGCCTTCTCCTCCGGTGCCGTGGCACTGTCGGGCGTCGAGGCCGTGTCCAACGGTGTGCAGACGTTCCGCAAGCCGGAGAGCCGCAACGCATCGACGACCCTGGCGATGATGGGTCTCGTCCTGGGGGCCGGATTTCTCGGCATCTCGGTGCTCGCTTCGCACCTCCAGCCCTATCGGGGCGAGAACGATCCCACCGGGATCGCCCTGATGGCCGAGTACGTCTTCGGCGGCAAGAACGTGCTGTTCTGGGTGATCCAGCTGGCGACGTTCGGCATCCTCGTGCTCGCCGCCAACACCGCTTATGCCGGGTTCCCCGCCCTCTCGTCGATCATCGCCCGCGACGGGTACCTCCCGCGGCAGATGGCCAATCGGGGCGACAAGTTGGTGTTCTCCAACGGCATCATCTTCCTCGCCGCCGCCGCGGGTGTCTTGATCATCGCCTTCGAAGGAAACGTCACGGCGCTCATCCCGCTGTACGCCTTCGGAGTGTTCACCGGGCTTCACGCTCAGCCAAGCGGGCATGGTCGTCCACCACTTCCGCTTGCGCGAGCCACGTTGGAAGCTCGGTGCGGCGATCAACGGCCTCGGGGCGACGCTGACCGGAGTCGTGGCGATCGTCGTCGTCGTCTCGAAGTTCTCCAAGGGAGCGTGGATCCCGGCCGTGCTGATCCCGGTGATGGTGGTGATGTTCAAGGCGATCTCCAGTCACTACCGCGCCGTGCGCTCGGCCGTGCAAGTGCAACCCGGCTACCGACCCGACCGCCACACCCACACCGTCGTCATCCTCGTCGGTACCGTGCACAAGGGCGTCCTCGACGCCATCCAGTACGCCCGCGAGTTGGCCCCGGACCGGCTCTTCGCCGTGTCCGTCGTCCAGGGACCGGACGAGCAGGAGGAGCTCGCCAGGGCATGGGAGCAATTCGACATCCCGATCCCGGTGCACACGATCCTGTCCCCCTATCGCGACCTGACCGGGCCGGTGCTGAACTACCTCGACGAGATCGACGCCGACAGCCCCGACGACGTGATCACGGTCATCATCCCCGAGTTCGTCACGCAGTGGAAGACCCAGTGGCTGCACAACCAGTCGGCGTTCGCCCTCAAGGCCCGCCTGCTCTACCGCCCGAACACCGTCGTCACATCCGTCCCGGTTCTCGTCGGCACTGACCACGAAGAGTGACGTGGCGCGGCGACGCAACCCGGAGGCTCCGGGCGGTCCGCTCTAGTCCGCCGGCTGGTCCGGATCGACGAGCCGGTAGCCGACGCCGGGTTCGGTGACGAGCCGCGCCCACGCAGGATCGTCGCCGAGCTTCTTGCGAATCTGGCTCGCATACACCCGCAGGTAGTGCGTCTCGGTCTTGTAATCGGGTCCCCACACCCGCTCGAGGATCATCCGGTGCGTGTAGACCCTGCCGGGGTGCGATGCGAGCAGGGCGAGGAAGGCGAACTCCTTCGGAGTGAGCGTGATCGGCTTGCCAGCAAGAGTCACACGGTGCTGGGCGCGATCGATTCGCAAGTCACCGACCTCCGTCTCGACATCGATGCCACGAGCGTCGGCGCTGCGGTGGTGACGGAGCGCCACCCGGAGGCGGGCCAGCAGCTCCGGAGTCGAGAACGGCTTCGTGACGTAGTCGTCAGCGCCGTCGTCGAGGACCTCGACCTTGCGATGCTCGGTGTCGTCGGCGGTGAGCACGATGATCGGCACGTCCGACCACGTGCGAATCCGCCGGCACAGCTCGACTCCGTCGATGTCCGGGAGCCCCAGATCGAGGATGACTGCAGCGGGGTTCGCACGGGTCACGAGGTCGATCGCCTCGCCGCCGCTGCCGGCCGACACGACGCGATAGCCGCGTGCGCCGAGGGCGGCGGCGAGCACGCGGGTGATCGCCTGTTCGTCGTCGACGACGAGCACGACACCACCCTCAGCCACGGTGCACCGGCACCGTGAACGTGAAGGTGGCGCCCGACGGCGCTCCGATGTCGCGGACCGACTCGACGACGATCGTGCCGCCGTGGGCTTCGACGATCGCCCGGCAGATCGCCAAGCCCAACCCAACCGATCGACTGTCCGCGCCTCGCTCGAACGGGCGGAACAGCCGCTCGACGTCCGCAGGATCGAGGCCGGGACCCTCATCGGTGACCGAGACCTCGACGAAGTCGCCGCGGGCTGCGGCGCTCACCAGGATCTTGGCGCCGGGCGGCGAGTGCCGGCTGGCGTTCTCCAGCAGATTGGTCACGACCTGCTCGACCATCATGTAGTCGGCGCTGACCAACGGCAGTTCGAACGGGGCGTCGACGACCACCCTGACTTCGCGGAGGAGCTGGGCGAGGCGCCGAACACGGTCGTCGAGCAGCTCGTCGATGGGGACAGCCTGTCGCACGGGCTGCAGCGACCCCGCCTCGATGCGGCTCATCGAGAGCAGGTTCTGGACCAGCCGATCGAGTCGTTCGGCCTCGTCGGAGACCAGTTCGAGCAAGTCCTCCCGCTCCGCCGCGTCGTAGACGACCCCGTCACGGAGGTCCGACACGACAGCGCGGATCGCCGCCAGGGGCGTGCGCAGGTCGTGCGACACCGATCGCAGGAGCGCGGCACGCTGCACGTCCACCGCTTCGAGTGCCTGCATCTCGGCCGCGAGGCGGGTCCGCTCCGCGTGCATCTCCTCGTTGGCGCGCCAGAGCGCTTCCACCTCTGCCGTGCGCTGAACGGCGGCGCGCCGGCGTTCCCCTTCACTGGCAAACAGCGTTGCGACGATCAGCGCGACGAGCGCGAACACGACGAACGCGACGACGTCGTCGACGGAGTCGACCTTGAAGGTCCCGTACGGCTCGAGGAACACGAGGTTGAACGCGCCGGCGGCGAACACCGCGACCGCAAGGGCAGCGGTACGCCCACCGACGAGCGCAGCGACGACGCATGGCAGCACGAGAACCAGGCCTGGCGTGGCCGAGGTGACGTCCTCACGGAAGGGCAGCACGACGCCGGTCGCCACGAGCACAGACACGACTCCCACCACACCGCCGCGCAAGCGCCGCATCGACGGGCTCGTGCCCAAGTCCATGAAGGAAGTCTGCCCCCGGACGCAAAGAACGAGTAAAGAACGTCCCGTCACGCGTAAATCCGGCGTCAAGACGGACACGGGCGTTCGAGCGCGTTGCTAGGACCCGAATCAGTGAGGAAGGAGTTCGCGCTCGCGGTCGGCTACGTCACCGCCGGCCTCGGCCCGCTCGCGGCGATGTCCGTGTTGTCAACGCTCCGTGAACAGCCACTCAGCACAGGCGTCGTCGTCCTGGTCCTCATCGCGGTCATTGCCGCCGCCGCCGTGCTCGCCGGTCCCCGAGCAGGCGCGGCGGCCACGTTGTCCGCCGCGCTGTCGTTCGACTTCCTGTTCATTGCGCCGTATCGGGAGCTCAAGCTCGGCTCGCTGGAGGAGCTCTGGCCGGTGGCGCTGCTGATCGCATTCGGAATGTGGATCGTTTCTGTCGTTCGGCGCACGTGGAGGTATGACTCGGACAACCCGGCGTCGCCATCCGTGCCGCGACCGAACTCGTCGCGACATGTTCAACGCGTCGCGCTGCTGATCGAGCAGGGCGCCGATCCCCGCGACCTCATTGCCGCTGTACAAGCGGAACTGACCGGTCTCTTGCTGGTCCGCAGCTGTCGCTTCGACCTTGGTCACGACGTGGGCTCGAGACCTCGGATCGAACGAGACGGCACTGTGTCCGGTCGCCGAGCGGAGCTCGTCTTGCCGCCTACTGAGCTGGAGATCCCCGTGTGCGTCGGAAGGCACCGCGTCGGGCGCTTCGTCGTCGAACCGACACCCGGAGTGGTCGTGCCGATGGACCACCGGATTGTCGCGGTGATCCTGACCGACCACCTTGCCGCCGCCCTGGCCACCGGCAAGCCGACGGCGCCGCCGCGGACCTGACCGAGGAACGAGCGATGTTGCAAGTCCTGAAGCGCGTGATGATCGGCAGTCCGATCGCCACCGCTGACGAGGGGCATCACCGCCTCCGCAAGACCGTCGCTCTGCCGGTCTTCGCGTCGGACGCGATGTCGTCGACGGCGTACGCGACTGACGAGATCCTGATCGTCCTCCTCGTCCAGGCCGGCGTCGGTGCGGTGGCGTTCGACTGGCTCGTCCCCCTCGCCATCATCGTCGCCATCCTGCTGTTCATCGTCGTGCTGTCGTACCGCCAGACGATCCACGCCTACCCATCCGGGGGCGGCTCGTACATCGTCTCCAAGGCGAACCTCGGTACCACGCCGTCGCTGATCGCCGGAGCAGCGCTCCTCACCGACTACATCCTGACCGTCGCCGTCTCGGTGGCCGCCGGAGTGCTGGCAATGCAGTCGGCGTTCGGCTTCGAGAACTCGCTTCGGGTGCCGCTGTGCCTCGGCATCATCGTCGTGCTCACGGTCGCCAACCTGCGCGGCGTTCGGGAGTCGGGGGCCTTGTTCGCACCACCGACGTACCTCTACATCGTCATGCTGGGTGTGCTGATCGTCGTCGGGCTGTATCGCGTGTTCTTCCGCGACCTGGGGCCAATCCCGTTGGACACGCTGTCCGAGGAAGGCCGCGAGCTCGCCGAAGGAACAGCGGCGCTGAGCCTGTTCATGCTGCTGAGGGCGTTCTCCTCGGGCGCAGTCGCCCTGTCGGGAGTGGAGGCTGTGTCCAACGGCGTGCCGGCGTTCCGCAAGCCGGAGGCCACCAACGCGGCAAAGACGATCGCCGTCATGGGTCTCGTGCTTGGGCTTGGGTTCCTCGGCATCTCGATTCTGGCGTCGCACCTCAAGCCCTACCGTGGCGAGAACGATCCGACTGGCATCGCCCTGATGGCCGAGTACGTCTTCGGTGGCAAGAACGTCCTGTTCTGGGTGATCCAGATCGCCACCTTGCTGATCCTCGTGCTCGCCGCCAACACCGCGTACGCAGACTTTCCGCGGCTGTCGTCGATCATCGCCAGGGACGGGTTCCTCCCCGCGGCAGATGGCGAACCGCGGCGACCGGCTCGTGTTCTCCAACGGCATCGTCTTCCTCGCCGCCGCCGCGGGTGTCTTGATCATCGCCTTCGAAGCAAACGTGACGGCGCTGATCCCGCTGTACGCCTTCGGAGTGTTCACCGGTTTCACGCTCAGCCAGGCCGGCATGGTCGTCCACCACTTCCGCGAACGCGAGCCGCACTGGAAGTCATCCGCCGTCATCAACGGGATCGGAGCTGCCGGCGACGGGCGTCGTCGCCATCGTCGTGGTCGTGTCCAAGTTCTCCAAGGGAGCCTGGATCCCGGCCGTCCTGATCCCGTTCATGGTGGCGATCTTCAAGGCGATCTCCAGCCACTACCGGGCGGTGCGGTCGTCCGTGCAGGTCGACGCCGGGCTACAAGCCGGACCGTCACACCCACACGGTCGTGATCCTCGTCGGCACGGTGCACAAGGGCGTCCTCGACGCCATCCAGTACGCCCGTGAGCTCGCCCCCGACCGGCTCTTCGCCGTGTCCGTCGTCCAAGGACCGGAGGAGCAGGAGGAGCTGGCGCGGGCATGGGAGCAGTTCGAGATCCCGATCCCCGTGCACACGATCCTGTCGCCGTACCGGGAGCTCACCGGGCCGGTGCTCGGCTACCTCGACGAGATCGACGCCGACAGTCCCGACGACGTCATCACGGTCATCATCCCGGAGTTCGTGACGCAGTGGAAGACCCAGTGGCTGCACAACCAGTCGGCCTTCGCCCTCAAGGCGCGCCTGCTGTACCGCCCGAACACGGTCGTCACCTCCGTCCCAGTGCTGGTCGGCACCGACCACACCGAATAGCGACCACTAGATTCCTCGTCAATGCCGTTGTGGAAGCCGCACGCCCTCGCCAAACCCCACGCTGATCAACTCGATCTGCGAATGGGCGATCGGGTGCGCACGATCGTCGACCTGCCCACTGTCGCCGCCGGCACGGAGGGCAAGGTGATCCTCGCCAACGGCTTCAACTGGCAGCGCTACCGCGTCCTGTTCCCGGGCGGCGTCGAGGTCGCCGACCTCGACCAGCGAAACATCGAGCCGATCGGCCGCGCCGCCAAGCGTCTCGCCAAGCAAGCCGCCCGCGCCGCCAGCTGACAGCGCCGCCGGCACTTTTGGTGAGCTGAGCGAGCGGAAATCTGCATCGACAACTCGCCGGCATTTTGGTGAGCTGAGCGAGCAGAAATCTGGCTCTCCTGACCTATCCGTGGGTGCGCCCGCTCGCTGCGCCACGGTTGCCGTGCTCTCGAAGGCGTGCCGGCGAGCGGTGCCGCCAAGGCCGACCCAGCGGACACAAATCGGCCACACGGCCTTCTCGGTCGGCACTTCGGACTCTCCCCGCGCAAAGCGGACAGATCTGGCCGCACAGCGACATCAGAGTCAGCGTCGGCGTCGGAACTCGCGTCGACGCACGTCGAGTCCGAGACTTCGGAGCTGAACCGTCAGCTCCCGCCGGTTCAACTCCAAAGGTTGACGTCGACGCTCGTGCGGCTCACGATCGCCGATCACACGACCCGAACCTGGCGCACCTGAGCACCGTTGTGGTGCTCAGCCATCACAAGTTCACCGAGCCGACCCCGGCAATGACGACGCCGACCGAACCAACCTGCTTCCACAGCCAACACGCCCGACCGACGCCCGCAGCGGACCCACGGAAGGGTGAGGAGAGCCAGAAATCTGCACAGACCAGCAGAAATCTGCATCGACAACTCACCAATGCGGGCACGTGGACGCGGCGTAGACTCCGTAGCTCCGGGGAGTAGCGCAGCCTGGTAGCGCTCCTGCTTTGGGAGCAGGAGGTCGGGGGTTCAAATCCCCCCTCCCCGACCGGATCTAGCTGCCGCAGTCGAACTCACGAATACTTGGCCAGGTCCGATGGCGATCTGTTGTGTGGCGTTCGTCCTGTCCGCGAGGTCGACGCGACGTGAGGAGCAGGTCGGTAGGGATGAACGTGGACATGCACGTCGTCGACGTGGGCAACGTGGCTGGTCAGGCGTTCGCGTGTCGCAGAAGCGATCTGGTGGCCTTGACCGACGGTGCATTTGGCGTCGACGTCGATGGTGAGGTCGGCGACGAGACGGTGGCCGAGCCAGCGGACTTTCGTGGCCGTGACTAGCGCGAACACCCGGTGTGTGGCCCGCTTCGTGGTTGATCCGCTCGACGATGACGGGATCGATGGCGTCCATCAGCCGGTGGTAGATCCGGATGGCGGCGTCGCGCAGCACGGCGAAGATGGCGATCGAGATGGCGAGCCCGACGATCGGGTCGGCGCGCTCGAAGCCGGCCCAGACGCCGACGGCGCCGAGTGCGACGCCAAGCGAGGTGAATCCGTCGGTACGGGCGTGGTGGCCGTCGGCGACCAAGGCGGCTGACCCGATGGTCCTGCCCTCGCGGATCCGATAGACGGCGACCAGCTCGTTGCCCACGAACCCGGCCAGGCCGGCGCCGACCAGCATGCCGAGATTGTCGACGTCGCGGGGGTTGATGAGCCGGTCGATCGCTTGCCAGGCGGCGACGACTGCAGAGGTCGCGATCACTGCGAGCACGAACAGTCCGGCGAGGTCCTCGGCGCGCCGATACCCGTAGGTGTAGCGCTGGTTGGCGGGGCGGCGCCCGAGCCGGAAAGCGATGAACAAGGGGATGGCGGTGAGGGCGTCGGCAAAGTTGTGAACGGTGTCGGCGAGCAACGCGACAGAGCCGGTGGCGGCGACGATGACGACCTGTACGACTCCGGTGACCATCAAGGCGAGGAACGAAATCTTGACGGCACGGATCCCCCGCTGATCGCTTTCCAACGCCGCGTCGATGGAGTCGACGGTGTCGTGGCGGTGGGGCCGGAGCACGTGGGGAACGTAGTGGATGATGGTGGTGGCTGCTCATGCTGACTTCGCATCGGCTCGGTGGTGGCGGCCCCCGGCGACGAGGTGATCGGCCTGGAGCAACGCCTCGGTGGCGAGGTTCTCGATGTGCTCGTTGCGGGCGGCGTAGATGATGCGGTTGCCGTCGCGACGCACGCGGACCAAGTCGGCGGCGCGGAGCTTGGCGAGGTGCTGGGAGACAGCGGGTGGCTGGGCGCCGACGTGCTCGGCGAGCTCGTTGACGGAGTGCTCGCCGTGCAGCAGGGCCCAGACGATCCGCAGACGAGTCGAATCGGCGAGGAGCTTCAACACCTTCACCGCAGCGTCGAACTCGGCGTCGTCTGGCTTGGCAAGGTACTTGCGAGTCTGCGCAGTCACGCAGATAGCCTACTACAGAATGCCATGGAGCCTGTGCAAGTCTCCTCCAGTCGCGACCCATCTCGCACGCCCCCACCGCGACCCAGCTTGCCGATCTCGTCGACGAGCTCGATGCCAACGAGCGATTCGCGCATCGTTGGTAGATCACCCATCACTAGCGTCATCGCGGCAACCAACGAGCTGGCGACGTCTACGGGAGGGTGTGCGCACATGGCGATGCGAGCACGGACGTGGCGCACGTGTGCCGTTGCGCTGACCGCGCTCGGCGGTGTCGCCTCGACCGCGGACGCCGGCGATCGCTCCGCGGCGCCCACGATCACGGCGCAGGGCCGGCAGGCGGTTCCCGCCGTGGGCGGACATCTCGACGTCTCCGGTGAGGCCGAAGTGAGCAACCCGTGGACGCCGGCGGCGATGCGCTGCGACGCCTACTGCTTCACCCGGGCCCGCACGTTCTTCGATTCGGTGGCGGTGTTCGGTTCGGACGGCGAGGTGCACGGGATGCTCGCCGAGTCGATCGTGCCCAACGACGACTTCACGCAGTGGACGGTCACACTGCGCGACGGCATCTCCTTCACCGACGGCACTCCGGTCGACGCCGACGCGGTGATCTACAACCTCCAGGCAACCGGAACGGGTGTCCTCGTCAGTGCCTTCCTCAAGGACGTCGCCAAGGTTCCCGATCCCGAAGATCCAGAGCGCACGATGCTCAAGATCGAGAAGCTGGACGACCGCTCGTTCACCGTCTTCACCGGCGATGACGGCGACCCCGGAGCAGCCGCTGCCGTGGCGCGACTTCCCCCACCTGTTCACCGGGCAGTGGGGGCTGATCGCCTCGCCCACCTGGTTGCAGGCAGTTGCCGCCAACCCCGAGCTGGCGACGCAGCCCGTGGGGTCCGGCCCCTTCGTCGTCGACAGCTATGAGCCGCGGGACTCCCTCGAGGTCAGCCGCAACCCCGACTACTGGATGACCGATGCCACCGGGAAGCAGCTCCCCTATCTCGACTCGATCTCGTTCCAGGTCATCGAGGACCCCGAGATCTCGGTCGAAGCGCTGCAGGCCGGTGACGTCGACCTCGTCATCACCCCCAACGGCCGGGCGAGGTCCGCCATCCAAGACCAAGACGATTACTCGATCGCCCTGATCGAGCGCCACGTCGACACGACGTACCTGCTCGTCGACCTCGACAAGCCTGGGCCGCTGCAGGACAGGCGGGTGCGTTGCGCGATGTCGATGGCCCTCGACCGCCAGGAGCTCAGCGACGTCACCAGCGACGGGCTCGACCCGCCCGCCAACGGCTTGTTCTCCCCCGGCCAGCAGGGCTACGTCGAGGACAACGGCCTGTCGATCGAGCAGGACCTCGACGGTGCGGCGGCGCTGATCGCCGAGTACGAAGAGGAGACCGGCACCAACGTCGAGTTCACCATCGGCCACATCCCATCGAACGCGGCCGTCCAAGGTGTCGAGGTGATGATGGGCTGGTGGAACGAGGTCGGCATCGACGTCGACGACCTCACCGTCCCCCAGAACGACTTCATCAACCAGGCGATCTTCGGCGTCCCCGAGTTCGAGGTGTTCCTCTGGCGGGGCCACGGCGGGCTCCTGGTCGACCAGCAGTACGTCTGGTGGCACTCGGAGAACGCCTTCCCTGATGGCGAGTTGTCGCTCAACTTCGGTCGGCTCCGCGACCCCGACATCGACGCCGCCCTCGACGCGGCGCGGGCGTCGGGCACCGACGAGGAGGCGATCGCCGCGGCCGAGGACATCAACCGTGTGTTCGCTGAGCAGTGCTACTACATCCCGATCAGCTGGGTGCAGTGGGCGGCACTCGGCGTGCCGGAGCTACGCGGGTTCGGCGAACTGACCCTCCCCGACGGGACGGTGATCCTCGACGGCGCCGGCCCATCAGGCGCCTCCGGGCAGTTCTGGATGCAGACGTTGTACCTTGCCGACTGAGCCCGGCGCCGAACGGTGCGCTCTGCCGAGGGCCTCGAGGTAGCGGGCCGCCAGCGGGCGGGCGGTGATTCCGTGGGCGACGACGCTGAACACGATCGTGATGGCGATCGTGTTCACCGCGATGAGCACCCGCGGGTCGGTATTGCCGAGTTCCTCGACGGCGAGCAGAGCGAAGACCACCGAGGCCAACCCGCGTGGACCAAACCAGCCGACGAAGGCTGCGGTCGAGCGGTCCTGACCTGAGCCGAAGAGTGCGATTGCCACCGGCACCATGCGCACCAGCGTGAGACTGAGGACCGCATAGAGCGCCGTGCGAACGTCGAGCTGTTGGAAGGCGGTAATCACGAACCCGGCGCCGAAGATGAACCACAGCACCAGCGACAACAGGCTGCCGGCCAGCTCAGTGAGCTCCACCGACTCCGCGGCGTCCGTCGCGTGCCGAGGCGCCGAAGACCAACCCGCCGATGAAGGCAGCCACGAACGGGTTGCCCCCGATCTCCGACGCCATCAGGAAGGCGATCAGCGCC
>CAVSZO010000064.1:0-39154 GCA_963732335.1 Ilumatobacteraceae bacterium
GGCTGGGCAGGCGGCTAGGGCGTCACTGTCCGCGCCGACCGGCGACGCTCCGCACCTGACCCTCATGGATGTCGCTCGACCCACTCCCAGCCGGGCTCGGCCGAGGGGCCGATGCGCGGGTCGTCGGGGCGACGACCGTCTCGCAGGGCGTGCAGGTAGGCGCGGTCCAGCTCGATCCGGGCGCGACACCTGATCGCCTCGGCCGACGGACCCGTGGCCGGGCACGACGACGTCGACGCCTCGTCGGCGACGTCCTCGAGCACGCTGCAGCCCGACGAGGTAGTCCTCGAGCGGATCGTCGGTGGCGCCGAAGTCGTCGAGCATCGGGACGAAGACGTCCGGAGAGCATGTCGCCCGCGACGAGCACCCCGCGGTCCTCGACAACCAGGGCGGCGTGCCCGGGCGAGTGCGCCGGGTGCTCGACGACCCGGACCTGCGGACCGTCCCAGGGGATCTCCGTGGCGCCGTGCGGGCAGACCCGTGATGAGGCCGAACAGGTCCAGCGGGCGTGTCGTCGGCGATCTCCTGGCGGCAGCCCCTCGGCGGCGCGGGCCCGCCAGTCGTCGCCTGCGACGCAGCTCACGCATGACAGGCCGCGCAGCGTGACGTGCCGTAACGGGGCGCCTCGCCGAGGGCGGGGTGCCAGAGCACGTGGTCCCAGTCCGGGTGCGTGGCGAACCCGGCCACGACGGGCCGGTCCAACGCGCGTCAGGTCGCGCGCGAGACAGGCCATCTCTGCACTCGGTGATGCCGGGGTCGACGAGCAGCACGCCGTTGCGGCCCTCGACGACCACGGTGTTGTTGCGCAGCAGGTCGCTCTGGTGGACCAGCACACCCGTCCGCGACCTCGGTCAGCATGGGCCCGGCGCTGTTCGCCGTTCTCGAGTCACGACACTGAGACCACCTGAGTTCGCCTGTTTCATCGGTAGTGAGCGAGCCGACGCCCGACGCGCGCGTCATTCCGCCGCCATGGGGCGTTTGCCAGGGAGATTGAGCGGACGCCGTCCTGGCTGGCCTCTGCTGGCTCAGCGCAGACGAGCGAGATCCCGTCGGATGTAGCGCAGGTGCGCCCACTCCTCCTCCAGGATCACGCGAACGCAGTCACCGACGCTGGGACGCCAGTCACCGCCGCCCCACGGGTTCTCGCGTTCCTCCGCGAGCAGCTCCGCCGTGGCCGTGGCCAGGAAGTCGGTCACCAGCCGCTGCCGCTCGGCACGCACCGCGAGGATCTCCTCGTATGCCGGCGGGTCCACGCGGAAGATCGACATGTCGAAGCCCATCTCGTCGGCACCGGTGAAGATCTGGCCGATCTCGTGGAACGGCTGCTGCATCCGCAGGATCCCGCCGCGGAGCCAGGCGTCGGTCGCCAGGATGAGGTGCCGCAGGGTCTGGGCCAAGGACCACTCGTCCTCGACGTGGGCGTCCACCAGGTCCGGCGGCGTGTCCGCCACCGTCGTCTGCCACGCGGACTGCACAGCGACCCAACCCTCGCGCAGACCTTCGGGCGTCTGCGCCTTCTGCAGCTCGCGGCCCGGGAACTGCCGGTTGAGCTCGCATCCACGAGCGGTACCACGTCGACCCCATTGACGAAGAGGCTGCCGAAGAACAGGTCGTGGCTGTCGATGTCGAGTCCGTCCACATCGACGCTGCGCATCGTCACACCGCTGACATCGGAGAATCGCAAGGTGGCGCCCTTGAGGCTCGCCTTGACGAAGGTCGCGCCCTCGAACTCCTTCGTGCCGGAATAGGTCGTCATCGCTCAATCATCACCGCTGTCGGGGACAGTTCTGAGTGACAGGATCGTGAGCCGTGCCGCGCGAGCGAGCGAGTGGCCAGGCGTCCGGTTTACCTAGGTCGACTCTTCGTGATGTCCACCACTGAGCACCTCGTCGGTGTGGGTCTCGGCCCACTCGACCAAGGCGCCGATCGGCGCCAGCAGGCTCGCACCGACCTCCGTCGAGGGAGTATGTGTCTCCGCGTCCGGGATGGCGAACCAGCCGAGCCTCCTCGAGCCGCCGGAGCGTGCTCGACAGCATTCTTCTTGCTGACACCGCCGATGCGTGCCTGCAGCTGGTTGAACGGCATCGGCCGCTCGCCAAGAGCGACCACGACGACCGCAGTCCAAGTGTCGCCGATCAGAGAGAGCGTCGTTCGAGCCCGGACAGTCAGCGAGGAACACGTCGAACTCGGCCACGCGGCAAGACTACTGGCGTCAGCCGGGCCGGCAGGCGAGCGATCCGTGCCGTCCGGGCAGGTAACCAGGAGGTGACTTCGCGGTTTCTAGGGTCGTGTCATGAAGATTGGAACACTGGGATCAGGCCTCATGACCGCGGCGCTGGTCCCGCACTGGATCGCCGCGGGCCACGAGGTCGTCGTCGGTGGCCGCAACACCGCCCACGCGCAGGAGCTCGGAGATCGCCTGGGTGTTCAGCACGGCTCACTCGCGGACGCGGCCGACTTCGGCGAGGTCGTCCTACTGGCCGTCCGCAGTGAGGGGCTGGTTGAGTGCATGGAGATGGCAGGGTCCGCACGCGGGACGCTCTCGCCGCAGCGTGATCATCGACTGCGGCAATGCGGTGCAGCTCAGCGACTACTCCCAAGTCCGATGGGACGGTCGGTCGCTGGCTGAGCAGGCGGAGTTCCTCTCTCAGGGCGGGCGCGTCGTCAAGGCGTTCAACACGTGCCAACACCAGGTCTGGGCATCCGCCCAGACGTACGGAGGCGCACAGCTCCGGCGCGCCCTCACTGCGGCTCAGAACCAGCCAAGGACGCGGTCCGTGACCTGATCGCCGCGATCGGGGTCGACCCGTTGGATGTCGGTGACCTCTCCCAGGCCTGCGTCTACTCTCGAAGCCATGGGCATTCTGATCATCCGGGCACTTCGGGCCGGCGCCCCGCCACTGTCGGCCTTCAACCTGATGGCCCCCGACGCCTGAGACCGCGGTGCCTTGTGCTGTTGCTGGTACAACCGGGGCATGCCCAGCGACGTGTTCGAACCCCACCCCCTCGTGCGTCTGCTCGAGAAGTCCGCAGCCGAGTTCACGTGCCACGACCTGGTGAGGGCGGTGGAGGAGCTGGAGCTGCGTCAGCTGAACCTGCGCTACGTCGGGGGCGACGGGCGGCTCAAGACATCGCCTTCGCGATCAACTCGCGGGAGCATCTCGTCGAGGTGCTCACCAAAGGTGAGCGGGTCGACGGGTCCAGCGTCTTCCCGGGCGCCGAAACGGAGGCGAGTGACGTCTACATCGTGCCGCGCCATCGCACGGCCTTCCTGAACCCGTTCGGGCACCGGCCCTCGCTCGACGTGCTGTGCTCGTTCTACGGCGAGGACGGCGACCCGCGCCGTACGCGAGCGAGCAGGTCGTCCGCCGGGCCGCCGAGGTGCTGACCCAGGAGACGGGGATGGTGCTCGAGGCGTTCGGAGAGCTCGAGTACTACCTCGTGGACGAGGTCGAGCGGATCTACCCGGTGGAGGAGGAGCACGGCTACCAGGAGTCGTCGCCGTTCTCCAAGGGCCAGCCGGTGCGGGAGCAGGTGCTGGGCCACCTCTCGGCGATGGGCGTCCAGCTGAAGTACGCCCACGGCGAGGTCGGGAACATCCTCGAGGACGAGCGGCAGCTCGTGCAGCACGAGATCGAGTTCTGGCCCGTGCCGGTGGAGCAGGCCGCGGACGCCCTCGTGATGGCCAGGTGGGTGGTGCGCGAGGTCGCCTACGCCCACGGCCTGGAGGCGACTTTCGCGCCCTCGGTCAGCGGCGAGGGAGCGGGCACCGGGCTGCACGTCCACACCAGGCTCGTGCGCGACGGCGCCAGCGCGATCGTGGGCGACGACGGCATCAACGACACCGCCCGGCGGTTGATCGCCGGCTACCTGTCGGCGGCCAAGGCGCTCACGGCGTTCGGCAACACCGTGCCGACGTCCTACCTGCGCTTCGCCGAGGGCGACGAGTCGCCCGAGGGCATCTGCTGGGGCGAGACCGACCGCACCGGACTGGTGCGGGTGCCGCTGGCCTGGGGCGGTGACGTGCTGCCCGGCATGGTCGGCCATGCCAACCCCGGCAGCCCCGTGGCGATCCCCGAGCCGGCCGTCCACCCCCAGACGGTCGAGCTCCGGCTCGGCGACGGCTCGGCCGACGTCCACCTGCTGCTGGCCGGCATGGCGGTCGCCGCCCGACGCGGACTCAGCGACCCCGGGAGCCTGGAGCTGGCCGAGCGGCTCAGCACCGCCGACCACGACGACTTCGAGCAGCTGCCGTCCTCGTGCGCGGAGTCGGCCGACGCCCTTGAGGCGAACGGGAGTCGTTCGAAGCGGACGGCGTCTTCCCCAACGAGCTGATCGACGCGGTGATCGACCGGCTACGAGCGGCCGACGACGCCGCGCCCATGAAGAGGTCGTCAAGGACGACAGCGCCCGCGCCGAACTCGTCCGCCGCTACTGGCACGTCGGCTGACGTCAGACGGCTCATCGGGTCCCGAGTCGACTGACAACTCTGCCCGCTCATGCTCGTCTTGAAGAGCACACCCTGCCGCCCGTCCCGGCCGGTACGCCGAGCCCCTGGATCACCCTGATCGCGCTCCGAGTGCTCAACACGTACGCACCGTTCAGTGGTCACCGCTGACCCGGACCACGAGCGAGCTCGCCCGCAGTTCCCCACCACGAGGGTCCTGGCCTTCTCATGCGATGGGATGGCGCGGTTGGAGGAGCCCGATCAGCCACGCGGCGAGGGCGAGACCTGCGGCGCCGGCGAGCAGCGGTGAGACCGCCCACAGCCCGGTGGCGGAGAGCCCCACGATCGCAAGGACGACCAGTACCCGCCACGGAGGCCACCGACGGCGCGTCCCAGGATCGCTGCAGCGGCGATCGTGACCAGCATGCCCAGCACGAACACCATCCACCCGGCGGCGCTCCCCCAGAACACCTGCGGCTCCCCGAGCCGCGCGGCGGTCTTCTCCGTGTGCAGATCACTGAACAGCACCATCCAGAACTCCAGGACGTTCCCGGCGAGCAGCAGGATCGAGCCCACCACAAGCGTCACCCGACCCGCGCTGCTGCCACCAGGCGGTGACGTCCGCATCCGGATGCCCGTCCTCAACGGTATCGACGCCACCAGACACCTCACTTCCCTGAGGCCGAAGGCGGGACGGGTCCTCGTGCTGACCACGTTTGGTGACGAGGAGTACCTGCTCGAATCCCTTCGGGCTGGCGCCAGCGGATTCCTGCTCAGACCGTCCGCCGAGGAACTCATCGGCGCGGTGCGCACGGTCGCCGCCGGTGAAGCCCTGCTCGCGCCCGCATCACTCGGATGGTCATCGAGCGGTACCTGTCGGCTACGGGTCCGAATCGCTCCGGCGCCGCGGTGCTCGAGCAGCGAAGCCGCGGGAGATCGAGGTGACGACGTTGATGGCGCGCGGCCTGAGCAACCGCGAGATCGCCGACCAACTCGTGCTCGGCGAGACGACGGTCAAGACACACGTGGCCCGGATCCTCACGAAGCTGTCGGTCCGTGACCGTGCCCAGGTCGTCATCGCGGCATACGAGTCCGGCCTCGTGGTCGCGGGCAAGAAGGACGGTTCCTGACCAGTCAGAGCGGCTCAGCCGAACTCGAGCCGTTCGACGTCCGTTGCGGCCTGCTCCGCCGGTGTCGACCAGGGCGTGACCGGCCGGGGCTGCAGCTCACCGTCGACGCGGATGTCGGTGCGTTCGTTCCAGAAGGCGATGCGGTCGCGCACGCGGAGCGCGTCGTCCAGCGGCTCGGGGTAGGTCCACGCGATGTCGCGTCCCGCAGCCTGGCCGTCCGTGGTCGAGAGGTACGACGCGTGGCCCTTGTAGGCGCAGGTGCTGCGGGTGTCGCTGGGGGTGAGGCGGGACAGGTCCACGTCGCCGGGGGGCAGGTAGTAGCGGGGCGGCAAGTGGGTCTCGAGCAGTACCAGGGCGTCGTCGGTGTCGGCGAGCGCGGTCCCGTCGAGGGAGACCTCCACGTGCCGCTGTGAGCGGAGGACGTCGATGCGCTTGTACGGGTCGTGCGGATGTCCGACCAGCTCCTCGTCCTCGGCCAGCCATCGGTCGAAGGACGCGAAGTCGAGCACGACCAGGTCGTCGAGGTCTGGGTCGTCGGATACGAATCCGGCCCGGGCCAGGACCCGGTCGCCCACGGCCAGGTCGACGACCGTCCCCGGCGTCGTGTGCGGCTCGAAGCTCTCCGGGCCCAGGACGGGTGGGAGCTCGGCGGGATCGGGTGCCGGGGGCTGCGGGTCGGCGGGAGCGGTCGTGCCGCGTATGTCCCTGTCCGGGACGGCATAGACCGGCACGATCCGCCGCGGCTCCCAGACCAGGACGCCGTGCCGGGAATCAAGGGCGACGACGTTGCCGACATACGCGCGGAGGCGTACCGGAACCGGCTCGAAGACCAGCTGCGGCACCGTCTGGCCGAGGAAGTGCCTCATCCGCAGGGCCATGCTTCAGTGAACACCCGGACCGCGTCGCGTCAGAACGGGATGGTGATGAACGGCGAGGAGTAGTCGGGCTCGCCTCGTAGCGCTTCCGCAGCGTCGTCGGGGGCGGCAGGGGAGACCCGGTCCCGCTCGGCCTCGAGGATGAACCGAGGAGGCGCACGTCTCCCGCCGTGGCCAGGCAGGTCACCTCCTCGTGGGCGAGCACCCAGGACACCGCTGCCCGATCCGCTCCCTGTCGGTGAACGGCTCGTACCAGGTGGCGTAGTCGGAGCGGTCGGGGTCGGGCCAGTTGCGTCGGGCCACCGACTTGATGGTCATCAGCCCGACGTCCTGGCGGCGACCTCCTCGACCAGGGCGGTGTAGTCGGCCCGGAACCCCGGGTCCCGCCACAGCACCGGGTTCAGCGGCGTCAGCACCGTCGCGAACGGGTGCCGGCGCAGGCCTCGAGATGGGTCGCTGCCGCGTCCGGACCATGGCCGGTGATGCCCACGGCACCGACCAGCCCCTCCTCCTGCGCGCGTACGGCGGCATGCAGGGCGCCGTCGGGGCCGGTGGCCCGGTCGAGCTCATCCCGGTCGCCGATCGAGTGCAGCTGCAGCAGGTCGACGTGGTCGGTCTGCAACCGCTCCAGCGACGCGTTGATCTGGGCCCAGGCGGCCTCTCCCCCGCGCTCGCCGGTCTTGGTCGCCAGGAAGATGCGGTCCCTGATCTCGGGCATCCACGGT
This sequence comes from Ilumatobacteraceae bacterium, assembly GCA_963732335.1. GTDB lineage: Bacteria > Actinomycetota > Acidimicrobiia > Acidimicrobiales > Ilumatobacteraceae > Desertimonas. Next base: position 7,178 of record CAVSZO010000064.1, read on the forward strand.
CCGAGCCGGAGCTCGGCCTCGCCATAGCTGGCCGCGACGTCGACGTGGTTGATCCCACCGTCGAGGGCCTCCTGGATGGAGGCGTCGGCGACGTCCTGGGTGACCTCGCCCAGCGCGGCGGCGCCGTAGATGAGCACGGAGCTCTGGTGGTCGAGCCGTCCGAGCCGGCGCGTTCCATGGGTCCACTCTGGAGCCGAGTGGCGACGCCTAGCAACCGTGAATCGGGCGGCTTCCCCGCCGAGGGTCAGGCCTCGCGCGGGGTGTCGCGGGCGTAGGCCTCCCAGGACGACAGGATCGGGCCGGACACGTCCCAGTCCTTCGGTGCCTCGAAGTACTGGGGATGGTGCTTCTCCGTGTAGGCGCGGATCTCGGGCGGTACGTCGTCTAGCCCGCGGATCGTCTTGCGGCTGTGCAGCCGGCCGGTCATCACGCCGTCCTCGAGGCCGGAGCCACCCATCCGCATCCACGGCCAGAACGGCGAGACCCGGGAGAACCCTCCACGGAAGTGCGCCGAGGCGAGGTCGCGGTCCTCGAGGCGCGCGAGGTGTAGATCACGAAGTGCTCCGACGGGTTGATCGTGTCGCCCGTCGAGGACCTCGGCCAGCCCGACGGTGTGACCGGGTTGGGTACTCGTGCGCGTAGTCCCACTCCAGCAGCACCTCGTCGCCGTAGACCGCCCACGGCAGGAGGAACGGCAGTGACCCGTCGTCGACCGCATCGAGGTTCTCGTTCATGTGGACGCCGTGCTCCTCGGCGTCGCCGACATACAGCTTCGGCATCTCGAGGCTGAGCTCGCCGCCGATCTTGTCGTTGAGGAACGGGAAGACCTCGACGGTCTCGCGGGTGAACGGGTTGTCCCAGGTCTCGATCACCTCGCCCGTTCGCAGGTCGTAGAAGAAGCCGGTCTCCTTGCCTCGCATCTGGAGCCGCTCGGACGCACCTTCGCCGACGAAGCGGACCTTGGTGATGCCGGTCCCGGCGTACCCGAACAACGGCTGCTGCCGGGAGGTCCCGACCGAGGCGTACATCGCGCCGTGGAACGTCGAGACCAGCGGATCCTCACCGAAGGTCCCCCACGTCTTGCCGAACGCATAGAGGTTGTCGCGCGGCGATGCCGCAAGGTCGAGCGGCACGGGGCTGGTCACAACGACTTCCTTCACCGGGCGGCAGGGTGGAGGGAGGCTAGCAGCGCACCACGACCGCTCAGTAGCCCAGGCCGTGGCCGAACGGGAACAGCTCGCCGGTGCCGTCCGCGCGCGGGATCGAGACCGGCAGCCGGCCGGTCGGGTTCACCTCGCCGAAGAGCACCCGCACCAGCGACTCGATCTGGCCCGCGGTGTAGCCGTAGGTGTCGAGCACGGTCGGCGCCTCGGGGAACGAGGCGACGTCGTACGGGTTGCGCATCGCCGCGACCACGACCGGCTTCCCGGTCGCCAGCAGCGCCCGGACCAGCCGGGTCTGCGCCGCGGCGGCCGCGGTCGGCTGTCCGGTGGTCGCGTCGACGGCGTAGGCGTTGTTGGTCGACACCACGACGAGGTCGGCGGCCTGCGCGGCCGCGACGGCGTTGGCGATCGCGGTCGCCGAGGGCGTGGTGCCGGACTCGAGGACCTGCGTCGTCGCACCGCGGGCGGCGAGCGCGGCCGCCATCGTCTGGGTCGTGCTCACGCCCCAGCCGGCGACCAGCACGCGGCGCGGGCCGGCCGCCAGCGGCAGCAGCCCGGCGTCGTTCTTGACCAGCGTCGTGGTGCGGTCGGTGATCGCCTGTGCGTCGGCCAGGTGCTGCGGCGCGCCCATGACCTGCGTCGCCGTGGCCGGGTCGACGAACGGGTCGCTGAACAGCCCGTGGCGGAACTTGTGCAGCAGGATCCGGTAGACCGACTCGTCGAGCCGCTGCTTGCTGATCTCGCCGCTGCGGACCGCGGCGAGCACCGCGCCGTACGCCGTGTCCATCTGCGGCGGGACGAGCAGCTGGTCTGCGCCGGCGAGCAGCGCCTGCACGGGTGCGACGTTCGGCGGGTAGGTCGCCGTCGCGCCGCCCATGTCGAGGGCGTCGGTGACGATCAGCCCGTCGAACCCGAGCTCGTCGCGCAGCAGCCCGGTGAGGATCTTGTGCGACATCGTGGCCGGCACGCCCGGGTCGATCGCCGGCAGCACGACGTGCGCGGTCATGATCGTGTCGACGCCGGCGGCGATCGCCGCCCGGAACGGCGGCAGGTCGATCGCGTCCATCTGCGCGCGGGTGTGGGTCACCTCGGGCAGGCCGAAGTGGCTGTCGACGCCGGTGTCGCCGTGGCCCGGGAAGTGCTTCGACCGGCCGAGACGCCGCCGGCGTGGTAGCCCCGGACCTGCGCGGTGACCAGGTCGGACACGAGCGTCGGGTCGGACCCGATCGACCGGATCCCGATGACCGGGTTGTTCGGGTTGACGTTGACGTCGGAGACCGGCGCGTAGTCCTGCGTCACGCCGACCGCGGCGAGCTCGGTGCCGATGACCTCCGCCGAGCGCCGGGCGTCGGCCGCCGAGCGGCCGGCGCCGAGCGCCATGTTGCCGGGCATCTGCGTCGCCGGCGCGCCGAAGCGGGCCACGAGCGCGCCGCCCTCCTGGTCGACCGCGATCTGCAGCGGGATGCTGGGCCGGCTGCGCCAGCGCGGCGGTCTGCAGGCCGTTGGACAGCGTGGCCACCTGGGCCGGGTCGCCGATGTTGTCGTCGTTGTTGCGGGTCGTGTAGTAGATGACCCCGCCGGGCTGGTACTTCGCGATCGCCTGGGCGGGCGTGTCGACGCCGTACAGCCGCTGGTTGACGGCCTTCGCCGCGTCGCTCACCGTGTTGGCGTCGCGACCGGCCACCTCGATGACGAAGAGCTGGCCGACCTTCTGCTCCAGCGTCATGTGCCGCAGCAGAGAGATCACCTTGCCGCGGTACGGCGCGTCGCCGGAGTGTCCCGGATCGTCGGCCGTGGCCGCGGGTGGACCGAACACCGCGGCCAGCGCCAGGGACAGGCCGATGACCAGCAGCCGGAGCGGTGTCCGGGCGCGGCGGGTGGTGGATGCTGACCGAGCGAACATGGGCGCCTCCGGGCTCGTTGCCCCCGAGACGAGGACGAGACGACATTAGCAAGGCGGCGCTGAAGGAATCCGGTCCTACGGTGGGGGCATGTACCTGGAGAACCTCGTCTTCGACGCCGTCGATCCGCAGCGGCTGGGCCGGTTCTGGGAGGCGGCGGTCGGCGGGGAGCGGCTGACCGACGAGCCCGAGGGCTACGAGACCCGGCTCACCGTCGAGGGCGGGCCGGTGCTCGACCTGTGCTTCCAGCGCGTCGCCCGAGCCGCCGACCGAGCCGCCGCGGCTCCATCTGGACCTCCGGCGGGGCCGCAGGCCGAGGAGGTCGATCGGCTGCTCGGGCTGGGCGCGCGCCAGGCTCGACATCGGTCAGGGCGACGTGCCGTGGGTGGTGCTCGCCGACCCGGAGGGCAACCCCTGTCTGCGTGATGGAGGAACGCGCGGCGTACGCCGACACCGGTCCGCTCGCGGCCCTCCCGCTCGACTCCGCCGACCCGGACCGGGACGCGGCGTTCTGGGCCTGGCTGACCGGTTGGACCGACGCGGCCGGCGCCGCGCCCCGGTCCCTGCGCCACCCGTCGCGGCGCGGTCCGCTCCTCGAGCTGTGCCCCGAGTCGGCCCCCAAGCGCGCGGGCAAGAACCGGCTGCACCTCGACGTCCGGCTCGAGACCGGGGAGGACCCCGACGAGGTCGCGGCGGGCATCGCCGAGCGCGGCGGCCGCGAGCTCCACCCCGGAGTGGGCCGACCTGCCGTGGCGCCTCTACGCGGACCCGTCCGGCAACGAGTTCTGCGTGCTGCCCAGCGCGCGGCTGAGGAGCGCTCGCAGACGCTGCGCACCGGATGCAGGCGCGTGCCGCCGGCCTGGCCTTGAGCCGGCCGTCGCCGATCGGCCGTCCACAGCCCTCGCATGTTCCGTACGTGCCCGCATCCAACCGCCTCATGGCCGCATCGACCTCCACCAGCATGGTGTTGCGCCTGTCGGACGAGGGCTGCGACCTGGGAGCGCTCGAAGGCGATCGTTGCTCCTTCGGGATCGTGCTCGTCATCTGCGTTGGTGTCGCGCGAGGCTGCCACCATCGCGTCGAAGTCGTCGGTCAGGCTCGCGAGGCGTCTGAACGCTTGTTCGCGCTCGGCCTCGAGACGGCTGCGCGCTTGATCCATGTCTCCATGCTGACGTACGTCCGGGATCGGGCCAGCCCGCTCGGACGACGAGGATGGGACCTGGGGCGGGCGACTCGGCACCTGCGAGGGAGGTCCGGGCCGGCCCGGCTACCTACGTTGCTGAGGTGACCGACAACCTCACCAGCCCTGGCCCCTCGCATCGTACTCGCGGCCCGCTGGCCGCGACGATGCTCGTCGTCGCTCTCTCAGCCCTCGGCTGCGGCGCGACCGAGCCAACGGCCCGGGCGCCGGACGGACTCCCCCAGGTGCGGTCGGCCGGCGACCACCCTGACCAGCGGGAACGGCGACGCCACCGTTCGACATCGAGTCGTCACCAACGATCGGCAACCTCGACCCGGACCTTCTCGACGCCATCCAGGCCGCCGCGCGCGACGCGCGAGGCCGACGGGGTGACGGATGGTCGTCACCAGCGGCTGGCGCAGTCGGGCGCACCAGCAGCGCCTGCTCGCCGAGGCCGTGAGCAGGTACGGGAGCGAGGAAGAGGCGCGCCGCTATGTCTCCACTCCGGACACGTCGGCGCACGTCACCGGTGACGCCGTCGACATCGGGCCGACCGACGGCGCCAGCTGGCTCAGCCAGCACGGGTCCGACTACGGGCTGTGCCAGATCTTCGCGAACGAGATCTGGCACTACGAGCTGGCCACGACCCCCGGGCGGCCGGTGCCCCGACATGTTTCCCGACAGCAGCAGCCGGAGCTAGCCGAGAGATCGGACCGCCGGCCAGATCCGCAGCTGGCGTGTCCTTCCGATGAGCGGGCTGTCACGGGCGAGACGTCACCTTGTCGGGCGCCTTGGCTGCGAATGCTGTCCGGGCGGAACCCGTTGTCGACGCCCCAGAGGACTGCGCGCGCCCGACTGTCCACGCCCATCTTCCGGTACGCCGTACGGATGTAGGTCTTGACCGTGTTGATGCTCATGTACATGAGGTTGGCGATCTCCTCGTTGCCCAGACCTTGGGTGATCAGCGCAATGACCTCCGCCTCACGGGCGCTGAGCCCGCGGTCACGGCCGGGCCAGTCGCCCAGGTCGAAGTCCACCGAGGACGGATAGTTGGAGCTGGCGACGCCGTGCTCGCCCTGATGGATCCGTTCAGTTCGTGGGCGAGTTCCTCGGCGGTCAACCTCTTGTCCAGGAATCCCACGACCCCGAAGCGTGCCCAGGTCTCGATGAGCTGGGCTCCAGGCTCCAGCTGTAGAAGACGTACTTCGCGGCGTTGGCCTCGGCCAGCACCTCGTTCACGTCTCTGCTCTGCGCGAACGAGTCGATGAGCGCGATGTCCACGCGCTCGACCCCCGGGCGGAGTGGGTGGACACCTCGACCACCTCGATCCGATCCACGCATCGGCTCGAACATGCGGGCGAGACCCTGGACCACCACGTCGTAGTCGTCGACGATCGCGATGGGGACGGACGGGGGTTGGTGACTTCACCAACCCAATCTACGCGCAATTCGCACTGGTCTCCGAGGCTCGCCCCGGCGACCCAGCCTGGCCCAGCGTCCGGGTCTGCCCGCTGAGCCGCGGCCTAGGCTGCGTGGATGAGCAGCGGAGAGGCGGAGCGGCGCCAGCAGGTCATCGACGTACTCGCCGAGGCCTTCGACGACCTCCTCCGGACCGACCCTCGTGGCTTCCGGACGAAGTTCCGCAAGATGGCCGCCGACCCGTTCGCGTTCTACCGGGGGTCGGCGTGCCTGTTCTACGCCGACCTGGCCGACCTGGACGACCGGTGGGCCGACGACCGGACGTCGCGGGTGTGGATCCACGGCGACCTGCACGCCGAGAACTTCGGCACCTACATGAACGCCGAGGGCCTGCTCGTCTTCGACGTCAACGACTTCGACGAGGCCTACCTCGGCCACTTCTCCTGGGACCTGCGCCGCTTCGTTGCCAGTCTCGCGCTGATGTGCTGGCAGAAGGCGCTTCCCGAGGACGACGTGCGCAGCCTGGCCGCGGTCTACCTCCGTGCGTACGTGGACCAGGTCCGGCGGTACGGCGAGACCGACGACGATCTCGCCGAGTTCGCCCTGCGGCTCGACAACACCGAGGGTCCGGTGCACGCCGTGCTGCTGGCTGCGCGGGCGCGAGACCCGCATCGGACTACTCGAGTCGATGACGGTCGTGACCGACCACGAACGCCGGTTCGTCGATGACGCCAAGGCGAGGCACCTCAACGCATCCGAGCGCTCCATGGTGCTGGCCGCGTTCGACCGCTACCTCGAGACGATCCCGCAGTCAAAGCGCTCCCGCCGGCCGGTGTACTACGACGTCAAGGACGTCGTCGCCAGCACCGGCTTCGGCATCGGCAGTGCGGGACTGCCGGCGTACAACGTGCTCATCGAGGGGTTCAACCAGGCCCTCGAGAACGACATCGTGCTCAGCATGAAGCAGGGCAACCAGCCCGCCGCCAGCCGGGTCGTCAAGGACAAGCGGATCCGCGACTTCTTCGAGCACGACGGCCACCGCACCGTCGTGAGCCAGCGTGCCCTGCAGGCCCACACCGACCAGTTCCTCGGATGGACCACGATCGACGACACCGGCTTCGTCGTCGCCGAGCTCTCGCCCTACGAAGCCGACCTGGACTGGAGCGACATCACCGAGCCCGACGAGATGGCGCCGCTGCTCGAGGACCTCGGGCGGGCTACGGCCAAGGTGCACTGCGCGTCCGACGAGGACAGCGACGAGGAGCTCGTCGAGTTCCAGACCGAGGAGGCCATCCTCGACGCCATCGGCGACCGAGGAGCAGGAGTTCGTCGAGGACATCGTCGAGTTCGCCATGGCTTACGCCGGGACCGCCCGCCGCGACCATGCCCTGTTCGTCGATGCGTTCCGTGCCGGGGAGATCGCCGGCTTGTCCGCCACCTGAGGGAGGCCCTCACCGACCGCATGCACGCAAGAGCCCCGACCGCAGCGCGCGGTCGGGGCTCTTCGTGGTCACGTCAGGAGACGCGGACGTTCTCGGCCTGGGGACCCTTGGGGCCCTGCGCGAGGTCGAACTCGACCTTCTGGTTCTCGTCGAGCGACTTGTAGCCGCCGGACTGGATGGCGGAGTAGTGGACGAACACGTCCTCGCCGCCGTCATCCTGAGCGATGAAGCCGAAACCCTTTTCGGCGTTGAACCACTTGACGGTTCCCTGAGCCATGTCGATCTCAACCTTGTTCTCATGCCTGGGACACGGTGCCCCGGGGCCGCTGAAGACACCCATCCGTGCTGATGTCCAGCGAACCCAAAACCAGGAGGTACGAGATAAAAGCCGCCGCACCGAGGGCGGCCAGGACGACGCGCAGCGCCATCCCTTCAACAAGACCCACGATAGGGCATCGGCTGCGTGTTCAGGGCTTCGGCGGGAGTCGTCCGCCTGCCGAGGGCGTCCGCCGACCGGTTAACCCGACAGGATCAGGCCAGCTGGATGTCCAGCTCCGGGGCGGTGGCGGCGCCGCTCCGGCGCAGGACCTGGACGGCGTCGGGGGCGAACGTGCAGGCGACCCGCGTGCCCGGCTGGGCGGTGACCGAGCGGGGGCCGGCGTGGTTGGCGACCTGGGCGACAAGGGTGGACCCGGGGGCGACCTCGATCGCGGACCTGGCTGGCGGCGCCGAGGTAGACGACGTCGGTGACCGTGCCCTTCGACGCTGTTGTGGCCGCTGGGCACCGTCGCCGCGACGTCCGACGACCGACGATCCGCTCGGGCCGGATCGCGATGGCCGCGGCGCCGCGCAGGGTCGCGTCGGGGCACACGGCGCGCATCGGTCCGTCCCGAGCGCCGGCGCAGGTGGCGGCGCCGGCCGCGCGGTCGGAGATCGTCGGCGTCGAAGATGTTGGCGGAGCCCAGGAAGCTCGGCGACGTACGTCGGGGTCGGCGCCGCGTAGATCTCCTCCGGGGCGCCGAACTGCTCGACCTTGCCGTGGCGCGATCACGGCGATCCGGTCGCTGATCGTCAGCGCCTCCTCCTGGTCATGGGTGACGTAGACGAAGGTGGTGCCGAGGTCCTTCTGCAGCGCGCCAGCTCGAGCTGGAGGTGCTTGCGCAGCTGGGCGTCGAGGGCGCCGAGCGGCTCGTCGAGCAGCAGCACCTTGGGGTTGAGACCAGCGCCCGGGCCAGCGCGACCCGCTGCTGCTGGCCGCCGGAGAGCTGGGCCGGACGGCGCTTGGCGTAGTCCTGCATCTGGACCAGCTCGAGCGCCTCGCCGACCCGGCGGCGGGTCTCCTCCTTCGACGCCTTCTGGTAGCGCAGGCCGAACGCGACGTTCTCCCACACGGTCATCAGCGGGAAGAGCGCGTAGCTCTGGAAGACGGTGTTGACCGGCCGCACGTGCGGGGCGTCCGTCGCCACGTCTGCGCCGTCGAGCAGGATCTGGCCGGGGTCGGGCGTCTCGAAGCCGGCGATCATCCGCAGCGTCGTGGTCTTGCCGCAGCCGGACGGCGCCGAGCAGCGAGCAGAACTCGCCGGCCGGGAGGTCGAGGTCGATGCCGTCGACGGCGACGACGTCGCCGAACGACTTGGTCAGCTCGACCAGGCGTAGCGGCGCCGCCGCCGCCGTCATCGTAGCCGCCCCGGCGACCGCGGCGAGGCGGGTGAAGTTGGCGACCAACCGGTCGACGTCCTCGTCGGTGTGCTGCACGGAGAGCAGCCACTGCTCGACCTTGCCCCACGGTGGGAGGAACACCCCGCCGTTGTGCTGCACCAGCCAGTGCAGCTGGCCCCAGCGGTCGTCGATGCCGAGGAAGTCGCGATAGTCGCGGACCGGCTTGTCGGTGAACGCCACACAGCCCTTCGCGCCGACGCTGACCACGTGCCACGGCAGGCCGTTGGCGGCGATCGCGTCCTCGAAGCTGGTGCCGGCGCGGGCCGCGAGCGCGTCGAGCTGGGCGTAGCCGGCGGCGTCGAGGACCTGCCCAGGTTGGCCCGCGCGGCGGCCATCGCCAGCGGGTTGCCGTTGAACGTGCCGACCTGCTCGTAGCGGCCGTCGGCGATCGCCGACATGACCTCCTCGGTGCCGCCGATCGCGGCCACCGAGATGCCGCCGCCGAGCGCCTTGGCCAGGCAGACGAGGTCGGGCGACGACGCCGTACCGCCGGTGGCGCCCGCCGGCCCGGTGGTGAAGCCGGTCTTCACCTCGTCGAAGGTCAGCAGGGCGCCCTCGCGCGTGCAGCAGGTCGCGAGGCCCGGCGAGGTAGCCGTCGTCGGGCGGGATGATGCCGGCGTTCATCATCACCGGCTCGAGGATCATCCCGGCGATCTGGCCCGGGTGCTCCGCGAGCGCCGCGCGACGGCGGCGAGGTCGTTGAACGGCACGACGACGACGAGGTCCTGGATCGCCTGGGGGATGCCGGTGTTGCCGGGCACCCGCAGCGGCCGGTCGGCCGGCCCGACCTCGTCGGCCTCGGGCAGCACCGAGACCTGCACCGAGTCGTGGTGGCCGTGGTAGCAGCCCTCGACCTTGATGATCAGGTCGCGCCCGGTCAGCGCGCGCATCAGGTGGATGGCGTCCATCGTCGCCTCGGTGCCGGAGTTGGCGAAGCGCCACAGCGGCAGCCCGAAGCGCCGGCGCAGCTCCTCGGCGACCCGATCGCGTCCGCGGTGGGCTGCGCGAAGTGGGTGCCGCGGGCGACCCGTGCGGTCACCGCCTCGACGATCGCGGGGTGGCGTGGCCGGCGATCGAGGCGCCGTACCCGCCGTGCATGTCGACGTACTCGTTGCCGTCGACGTCCCAGACGTGCGAGCCGTCGCCATGGCTCATCCAGACCGCCTGGGGCTCGGCGATCTGCCAGTTGGAGGTCGCGCCGCCGGCGAGCACGCGGCTGGCCTCGGCGATCTGGCGGTGCTCCGCGGCTGGCGTCGGACGAACGCCCGGACTCCTCCTGCGATCAGCGCGTCGACGGCGTCGGCGACCGGGTCGACGCGACGGAGTCGGTCATCGTGGAGCCTCTCGATCGGGCGACGCCAGATAGGATTGACTGAGCATTCAGTCTATGTGACGGTGACACCCGGCGACAAGGCACCCAGGCCCGACCGGAGGCCACGGGATCGGCTCGCGATGCCGCAGACCCGCGCCTCGGCGACCGTCGCTCGGTGCTCGCCCGACCGCACGCTCCTGCGCACTGGCGCCTGGGGATCTCGGCCCGGCCTCGTCGCCGCTCCTGCAGGCGTGCGCGCCGCCGCCGAGCGGACCGCCTCCGACCGAGCGCTGGCATCGCTCGCCCGGACAACCCGGTCACGCTGGCCGATCAGCGACGACAACCAGCCGATCGCCGACGGCTCTCGCCCGAGGCCGGGCCCGCTGCTGCTCTACAACTACGCCGACTACCTCGGCCCGGCGGTGGTGAAGTCGTTCGAGGAGGAGTACGGCGTCAAGGTGAAGATGTCGACGTTCAACGACACCGACGAGGCGCTCACCAAGATCCGCACCGGGGCGGTGCCGTACGACATCTACTTCCCGAGCTACGACCAGATCGGCCGAAGCTGGTGGCCGCCGACCTGGTGCGGCCGCTCAACCACAGCTACCTCAGCAACATCGAGCAACGTGTGGCCGACGTTCACAGAACCCCTGGTACGACCTGGGCTGGCAGTACACCGTGCCCTACACCGTCTACTCGACCGGGATCGGCTGGCGCGACGACCAGGTCGACCGAGACGTCGCCGCGCTCGACAACCCGTACGACGTGTTCTGGGACCCGCAGTACTCCGGCAAGCTGGCGGTCATCGACGACTGGCACACCGCGATGGCGATGGTGCGGCTGCGCGCCGGCATCCCCGACGTCAACACCGACGAGGCCGCGCGACCTCGAGCTCGATCCGCGACGGCAGCTGACGCGATGCAGCAGGCGACCAAGCCCAAGGTCACCATGTAGATGTACACCGACCTCCCCGCCGGCCAGCTCGGCATCGCCAGATGTGGTCCGGCGACATCGTCAACGCGCAGTACTACCTGCCCAAGGGCGTCAGTCGGTCGACGTGCTGCGCTACTGGTTCCCCGAGGACGGCAAGGGCCTGGTCGACAACGACCTGATGGTGGTGCTCGAGGCGGCAAGAACCCGGTGCTGGCCCACCACTTCGTCAAGCACATGCTGGACGAGAAGACGCGCTGAAGAACTTCGGCTTCATCGGCTACCAGCCACCGCAGGGGTCCTCGACCCCGACCGGCTGGTCGCCGACGGCTACCTGCCCGAGAACCTCGAGCACCGCCGCCGTGCAGCGAGGAGTGGTTCGACGACGGCGTACCGGCTGCTCGAGCTCGCGTCGCGAACGACGCGGCCTGGCACCAGATCTGGCAGCAGTTCAAGGCCGGGTGCCGTGAGCCGGGCGCCGAGCGCCCGCGGGCGACCGCGCTGCCTCGGCCGCTGCTCGCCGCTCCCCGGGATGGCCTGGCTGGCACTGCTGTTCCTCGCGCCGCTGTACGTCGTGCTGGCCGTCGTCTTCGGCGGTCGACCCGATCTTCCGCACCGCCGGTGCCGGTGTGGAACCCGCTGCAGTGGGACACCACGCAGTCGCAGTACGTCCTCGCCACATCGTCGGCGACGGACGGCTTCTTCGGGCCGGCGCTGGTGCGCACCGCCGTGTACGTCGTGAGCGCGAGCGTGCTGTGCCTGCTGATCGCCTTCCCGGTCGCCTACTACGTCGCCCGGTTCGCCGGCCGGTGGCGCGGGCTGCTGCTGGCGCTGCTGATCGCGCCGTTCTGGATCAGCTACATGATGCGGATGCTGGCGTGGGTCAACCTGCTGCCAACGACGGCCTGGTCAACCGGCTGGGCTCGCTCGGCGGCATCCTGCCCGGCGAGGTGGACTGGCTGTCCGGGCACGTGGCCCGGTCGTCGTCCTGGGGCTGGTCTACGGCTACGTGCCGTACATGATCCTCCCGCTCTACGCGGGCCTCGACCGGCTGCCCGCAGTCGCTGCGTGGAGGCGGCCCGCGACCTCGGCGCCAGCCGGATGTCGGCGTTCCGGCGGGTGACGCTGCCGATGTGCCGCCGCGATCGTGGTCGCCAGCATGCTGCTCACCTGCCTGCCGATGCTGGGCGACTACTTCACCGCCGACCTGCTGTCCGGCTCGCCGCAGCACCTCGATGGTCGGCAACCTGATCAACGACGACCGTGCTCACGCCCGGCCAGACCGGGCAGGCCGGGGCTTTCGTGCTGCTGGTGCTGCTGGTGTCGCTGCTGCCGATGCTCTCTACGTGCGCTCGGTGTCGCGTGACCGACGGGGCGGCGACGTGAGTGCGTGACGGCGCTGGTGGCGCGACCCGTGGCGCAAGCCGCGGGTCCTGCTGCGGTGACGATCGCCTACCTGCTCTGGTCGCTGCTGCCGGTGCTCGTCGCCGTGCTGTTCTCCTTCAACGACGGCCGGTCGCGGACGAGTCTGGCAGGGCTTCTCGATGCGGTGGTACTGGGGCGACCCGTACCGCTCGGTGCTGGCACGACGACACGCTGCACGCGGCCCTGGTGCACACGTTGCGGCTCGGCCTGCTCGTCACGCTGATCACGGTGCCGCTCGGGGTGGCGCTGGCGATCGGGCTGGACCGGTGGCACGGCCGGCTGCCGAGCGGCGCGAACGCGCTGCTGCTGCTGTCCTTCGTGCTCCCCGAGACCCTGCTGGCGGTGGCGCTGCTCTTCGTGGTCACCAACGTCGCGCTGCCGCTCGCGCTCGGGACCGCGCCCAGGTGATCGGCCTGGTCACCTATCCAGCTGGCCTACCCGGTCGATCCTGGTCCGAGCCCGGCTGGCGACGATCGGCCCGCAGTACGAGGAGGCCGCGATGGACCTCGGCGCCTCCCCGATGCGGCGCAGCGCCGGGTGATCCTGCCGATGCTGCTGCCCGCGATCTTGGCCAGCGCGGTGCTGGTCTTCGCCGACGTCATCGACGACTTCGTGATCGTCCGCTACCTCTCGGGCGACTCCAGCACCGAGCCGACCTCGGTGAAGATCTACAACACCGCCCGAGCCGCGCCCACGCCCGCGCTCAATGCCCTCGCGACGCTGATGCTGCGTCGCCGCGATGCTGGCGGTGGTCATCGGCTTCCTCGTCTACCGCCGGATCAGCACGCGGCGGCCGGCACGACCGGCGAGTCGACTCGCCGCGAGCTGTAGCCGGGCCTGCAGACTGACTGGCCTTCAGTGCACTGGACCCATGCCCCGACCAGACTAGGATTGACTGTATGTTCAATCAACTGCGCGGGACGCCGCGCTCCGCTGCCCCCGAGGCGGAGGTCGCCGGCGTACGCTCCGTTCGGCGCGTCGCGGATGCTGCCCGCGGCGGCGTACCTCGATCCCGCGGTGCTGGAGTGGGAGCGGACCACGTCTTCTCCGGCTGGCAGTGCGTCGGCACGCAGCGACGCTTCGCCGAGCCGGGCACCCAGCGGCGGTCGAGACCGGCGCCGGCGGCGTGCTGCTGATCCGCGACGAGGACGGCGCGCTGCGGGCGTTCGCGAACGCCTGCCGGCACCGCGGCCACGAGCTGCTGCCGTGCGGCACCAGCCGCAGAGCCGGCGCGCTGGTCTGCCCTACCACGCCTGGACCTACAAGCTGGACGGCAGCGCTGCGGGCCGCCCCGGCGGCTTCCGCGACCTCGAGGGCTTCGACAAGGCGAGTTCGGGCTGCTGTCGATGCCCGGCCGTCGAGTGGCACGGCTGGCTGTTCGTCGACCCGGCGGCGACAGCGGCCCTTCGAGGAGCACGTCGGCGGGCTGGAGGCGATCGTCGCGCCGTACCGGCCCGAGGACCTGGTCACCGTCGCCACGCCACTCCTACGAGCTCGCGACGAACTGGAAGGTGATCGTCGAGAACTACCAGGAGTGCTACCACTGCTCGCTCGATCCACCCCGAGCTCTGCCGGGTCAGCCCGCCGCAGAGCGGCGAGAACCTCGACTTCGACGGCGAGTGGATCGGCGGCTGGATGGCCCTCATCGCCGAGGCCGACACGATGTCGCTCGACGGCCGCAGCGGCGGCTCGCTGATCGAGGGGCTCGACGAGCATCGAGCTGCGCACGGTGATGTACCTCGTCGGCGTTCCCCAACCTGCTGGTCAGCCTGCACCCCGACTACGTGATGACCCACCTGCTGCGGCCGCTCGCGCGCCGACCGCACCCACGTCGAGTGCTCCTGGGCGTTCCCGCGCGGAGGTCGCCGAGCGCGAGGGCTTCGACCCGTCGTACGCCGTGGACTTCTGGGACCTCACCAACCGCCAGGACTGGGCGGCCTGCGAGTCGGTGCAGCGCGGGCTCGCCACGCCCGCGCGCGATGCCCGGCCCGCTCGCGCCCGAGGAGGACGGCGTCTACCAGTTCGTCAGCCGGATGGCGCGCGCGTACGCCGGGCTGGGCCGGGCCGACGACGCCCGGCCCTCGCTGGTCACCCAGCCCGCCGACGACCCGCTCGGCACCGAGGCCCACCGAGCACGAGGGCGCCCGATGAGCGAGCACCCGGCATCGCCGCGCTGCTCGGCAAGGTCGGGCTGCCCGGCGCCGGTCGCCGACCTGGCCACGCGGCAGCTGGGACGTCGTCGTGGTCGGCGGCGGCCACAACGGACTGACCTGCGCGGCGTACCTGGCCCGCGCCGGCCGGTCGGTGCTGGTGCTCGAGGCGCGCGAGCGGCTCGGCGGCGCGTGCACGCTGGACACGCCCGTTCGCCGGACCAGCGGTTCGTGGTCAGCCCGTGCGCGTACGTCATCGGGCTGCTCGACGAGACACGTCATCAACGACCTGCGAGCTGCACAAGCGCGGGCTGGAGGTCTATGTCGCCGACCCGCAGCTGTGGGTGCCGTTCGACGACGGCACGGCGTTCTCGCAGTGGATGGACCACGACCGGACGCTGCGCCGAGCTGCGGGCGCTGGGCTTCAGCCGAGAAGGAGATCGACGGGCTACGTCGCCTACGAGGACCTCTTCGACGAGATGCGGATCCGGCTGCGCAAGGGCGCCGCGCGACAGCTGGGCCGGCGACTCGCCGACGCGGGCCGAGCTCGAGGAGATGCTCGGGGGCGACCAGATGATGAGCGACGTCGCTGTTCGAGGCGTCGATCTCCGACGTGCTCGACGAGTTCGTCACCGACCAGCGGCTCAAGGACGCGCTCTTCGGCCAGGGCATCATCGGCACCTACGCCGGGCCGCGGACCCGGGCACCGCCTCGGTCAAGCTGATGCACTTCCAGGGCGAGGTGCTCGGCGCAGGGCGCCGATCTGGGGCTACGTCGAGGGCGGCATGGGCATGGTGAGCTTCGCGATCGCCGACGCCGCCCGCGAGGCCGGTGCGGTGCTCGCGGCCGGCGTGCCGGTCGCGCGAGATCCTGCCCGGCGAGGGCGTGCGGCTCGAGGACGGCACGTTGATCCGGCGCCGACCGTCGTCAGCAACGCCGACCCGAAGCGGGTGCTCGGCATGCTGCCCGCCGACGCGGTGCCGGCCGGCGTACCGCGACGCGGCTGCGAGGACTGGGACATCCGCAGCCCGGTCGTGAAGTTCAACGCCGCGCTGCACCGGCTGCCGTCCTGGACCGCCGCGCCCGGGCGAGGACTTCCCGGCGCTCGGCATGGTCGACGTCACCGGCGGGCTCGACGACGCGCAGGCGGCGTTCGAGCGCGTGCGACGCCGGCGAGCCGGCGGTCGGCTTCGGCGAGGTCTACGTGCCAGACCGGCTCGACCCGACGCCCGGCCCCCGAGGGCCGGCACCTGCATGAGCATCTTCGGCCAGTACGCGCCGTACGACCTCAACGGCGGCTGGGACGCCCGACGCGACGAGGTGGCCCGGCAGTTCATCGACCTGGTCGCCCGGTTCGCGCCCGACTTCGAGGACTGCCTCGACGAGCTACGAGGTGCTCGGGCCGCCCGACATCGAGGCCCGGGTCGGCCTGACCGGCGGCCACATCTTCCAGGGCGAGGTGCGCCCCGACCAGATGTGGGAGAACCGGCTCACGCCCGCGCACGCCGATCCCCGGCGTCTACCTGTGCGGCGCGGCCACCCACCCGGGCGGCAGCGTGATCGCGACCAACGGCAAGAACGCCGCGGAGGCGGTGCTGGCCGACCTCAGCGGCTGAGCCGCATCGGCAGGTGCGGGATCCCGTCCTCCAGGAACTCCGCGCCGTCGACCGCGAACCCGAACGTCTCGTACCAACCGGCCAGCGGCGACTGCGCGTCCAGCACGACGTCGCGTCCCTTCGAGACCTGGAGCGCGGTGTCCAACAGGGGGTCGGCGAGGCCGCGGCCGCGGGCCTCCGGCGCGAGCACCACCCTGCCGATCCGCCACACCGGGTCGTCGTCGAGCACCCGCGCGTAGCCGAGCAGCAGGCCGTCCTCGTGGAGCAGCACGTGCCGGGTCCCGGGCTCGAGGTCGCGGCCGTCCAGATCGGGGTACGGGCACTCCTGCTCGACCACGAAGACGTCCTGGCGCAGCTTCCAGACGTCGTAACGCCTCGCGCGGTCGAGAGATGCTCGAAGCGCGACGGCGACGATGTTCACTCGAGAAACCCTGTCACAGAACCCGAGGCTGCCGGTGTCTGGTGGGCAACGACGAGAAGGAGCACCCATGAACGCCCCCGACTCGACCGACGTCTTCGTCACGCACCGGAACCTGCTGTTCACGGTCGCCTACGAGATGCTCGGCTCGGCCGCCGACGCCGAGGACGTGCTCCAGGAGACCTGGCTGCGCTGGGTGGACGTGGACCGCGAGCGAGGTGCGCGACGACCGCGCGCCTACCTGGTCCGGATCGTCACCCGGCTGTCGCTGAACCGGATGCGCACAAGCCCGGCGCCGGGAGACCTACGTCGGCCCGTGGCTGCCCGAGCCGCTGCTGACCCGCCGGACGTGGCCGAGGACGTCGAGCTCGCCGACAGCGTCTCGCTGGCGATGCTCACCGTGCTGGAGACCCTCGGGCCGACGGAGCGGGCCGTGTTCGTGCTCCGCGAGGTCTTCGACTTCGGGTACGACGAGATCGCGGCCGCGGTCGACAAGACGCCGGCCGCCGTCCGGCAGATCGCGCACCGGGCGCGGGACCACGTGGCCGAGCGCCGGCCGCGCAGTGAGGCCACCCGGGCCGAGTGCGAGCGGGTGCTGCGCCAGTTCGTGGTCGCGGCGCAGACCGGCGACGTGCAGGGCCTGATGGACGTGCTGGCGCCCGACGTGGTCCTGGTCGCCGACGGCGGCGGCGTGAAGAAGGCGGCGTTGCGGCCGATCCTCGGCGCGGACAAGGTCGCCCGGTTCCTGGCGGGCGGCGCGGCCGGCCAGCCGATCGAGATCGAGTCCTGCTCGTGAACGGCGGTCCGGGGCTGCAGATCGTGCTCGACGGCGAGCTCGACACGGTCGTCTCGGTGGTCGTCGAGGACGGGCCGGATCACCGGGCTGTACGCCGTACGCAACCCGGAGAAGCTCGCCGGCGTGGGCTCGGTGATCTCGCTGAGCCGTTCGCAGGACCGCGACCACCGAGTCGGGGTCCTCAACAGACACGCTCCGCCGAGCAGAGACGTCGCCGCGGTACGACCGAGCCTGGGGCTCGACCGACCACGCTGGAAGACCGGATAGTCTGACCGCAAAGACAGGGGAGCACGCGCTGCGTGCTGAGAGTGCGGAACCGCCGCAGACCCTATGAACCTGATACGGCGAGTACCGGCGAAGGGAGTCGGAATGAGATTCACCCGTGCCTGCGTGCCGCTGCTGGCGCTCGCGCTCACCGCGACCGCCTGCTCGACGGTCGGCGAGAACTCCACCGGGGACGACGACCCGGGGACCCCGCCGACCGAGGTGGTGCTGGTGACCCACGAGTCCTTCGTGCTGCCGAAGAAGCTGAAGAAGAAGTTCGAGCAGGCGTCCGGCTACGACCTGGTCGTGCGTGCCTCCGGTGACGCCGGTGCGCTCACGAACAAGCTCGTGCTTACAGCATGTGTGACCGACCCGGTGGTCCGCATCGGGGACCGGTGTCTCCTCGGGCGGGGCAGCGGGGTCGTCGGCCATCTCTCGATAGAGATCGAAGACGACGTGTGGACCGGGCACAACGTCTACATCACCGACCAGAACCACGACTACGCCGACCCCGACGTCCCGATCTCGCGACAGGTGATGCCCGAGCGCCCGGTTCGCATCGGGGCCGGGTCATGGCTCGGCCATGGAACGGTCGTGCTCCCGGGAGCGCAGATCGGCTGGCACGTCGTGGTCGGCGCCAACAGCGTCGTGCGCGGCGAGATCCCGCCCTTCTGCGTCGCCGCAGGCAACCCGCGCGCGTCGTGAAACGGATGTCGCCTGAGCGACGGGTGGAGATACTCGAAGCCCTCAATTAGCGAGGTCCCGTGGTGGTGCGCAGCTCGGCATGTCGTTGTCGCCGGCGAACTGCTCGAGCTTCTCGCCGATCGGGATCCCGTCGACAGCGGTCTCTGTGAACGGCTCGTTCCCCCGCCGGAGCCGATCCGTGAAGGCTCGCCGGTTCTCGAGGTAGGTGCGATAATCCGCCTCCCACTGCGGCACGATCGCCATGCCCTTGTCGTCGCTCGGGGCGACGGCGACCACGTCGTTCAGCATCGTCTCGACGATCTCTGTCGCCTGGTCGACGATGTCGGCCCGCTCGGCGAGCATTGCCGGATCCTCGGCGTCGACCACCCGTTCGTCGACGAGCTCAGAGCGTTCGGCTTGGGCAGTTGCGCAGATCAACTCGGCACGCGCCGCCCAGTCGCGGTCACCGATCTTGTTGATGGCCTCCTTGGAGGCGAAGAAAAGCGCCTAGATCCAGAAAGTCGCCAGCCCGGCGACGGCAATTGATGATGACACTCCGCCACAACTTCACGCCACGGCCTCGGCGGGGTCGGGTCGATAGCAGATCGCCAATAGGGCGGTGCCCGACCCAAACCCAGCAAGCCGGCGACCAACGCGCCCGCCCAGCCCGACCACTCGATGTCGAAAGCATTGTCGAGGCTGAACCGTCCGGGGCCGATCGTCGCCACGGCCCACGCCACCACGGCGATGGCGGCGACGAACTCCCACCCTTGGTTGGTGATCAAGAAACCGTTGTCGCGATGGACCGTCCAGAACGCCACCGTCATCAGGCCGATCATCCCGGCGGCGGCGAGCGGCGTGAGCAACCCGGCAGCGAACAGCAGTCCCGTGCCGATCTCGGTACCCGCGGCGAAGCGAGCCTGGAGGGCTGGCCACTTCATTCCGATCGAGCCGAACCACGCCGTGGTGCCCGCGCAGACCGCCGCCGCCGAACACCTTGTTGTAACCGTGGGCGGCGAGGCCGAGCCCGAACGCGACTCGCACAACGAGAAGGGCAACATCGAGTTGATCGTTCATCGCGGCGACGGTAGCGCCCTGGTAGACAGGGACAAATGGAATCGCCGCCGGATCGCCCTGGCGACGGACGGCTGCGCAGGAGCGCGCGCATGGTCCTGGCGATGGTCGGCATGCACCGGCGACCATTCATCGTCGCCGTGACCGGTGCTGCGATCTTCGCCACGTGCACCGTGCTGTCGAGCATTGCCGTGCAGTGGGTGACCGACCACGTCATCCTGCCCCGCTTCGAAGAGGGCGAGGTGGAAACGTCCACCCTCGTGACCGGTGTGCTGTTCATCGGCGCCGTCGGCGTCGGCCGCGCCGTTGGCGTTGTCTGCGGCGCTCGTTTGCCGGGATCACCCAATTCCACGTCGGTGCGACGTTGGCAAGCGATGTCGTCGATCGGCTCGTTCGCCAGCCGATCGCCTGGCATCAGCGCCGCCCCGACGGTGACCTCGTCGGGCGGGCCGGTGTGGACACCGACACGGCGATCGCCGTCCTCGCGCCGATCCCGTACTCCACCGGCACGGTGCTGATGATCGTCCTGTCGACGGTGTGGTTGCTCGTCACCGACATGGTCCTCGGAGCCATGGCGATCGCTGTCTTCCCGCTCCTGCTGGCGACAAACGTGGTCTACCAGCGCCGCGTCGACCGGCACTTCGACGCCGCCCAGGCGGAGCTCGGCCGGCTGTCGGCGAGTGTCCACGAGAGCTTCGAGGGAGTCCAGCTCGTCAAGGCCTACGGTGCCGAACAACGCGAGACCGATCGACTCTCGGAGATCGCCGGGCGCGTGCGCGACTCGCGGCTCCGCGCGTCCGGCTGCGCGGCACGTTCGATGCCGTGCTCGACGTGCTGCCGTCGCTCGCCAACGTGGCCATCGTCGTCGTCGGCGCCTACCGAGTGGAGAGTGGCGATCTCAGCGTCGGCGAGCTGACCAGCTTCATCTACCTGTTCACCCTGCTCGTGTTCCCCCTGCGCCTGATCGGCTACGTCCTGTCGGCGATGCCGTTCTCGCTGTCGGGCTGGACACGGGTGCGCGAGGTGCTCGACGAGCCGATCGAAGCCGACCCACACGCCGCCGTCGCGACGGCGCCCGACGGCGTCGGCCTGCGTCTCGACGACGTCTCGTTCACGTTCGCCGGTGAATCCGAGCCAGCCGTCGGCGACGTCTCGCTGACGGTTCCGACAGGGCGTGTCGTCGCCGTCGTCGGGCCTACCGGGGCCGGCAAGAGCACGCTCGTCGAGCTGTCCGGCGGTCTCGTCGCCCCCGACAGTGGCACCGTGGCGACCAGTCCAGGGGCGCGATCGCTGGTCTTTCAGGAGGCGTTCTTGTTCGCCGGGACGATCCGCGACAACGTGGCGATGGACGGCACGTTCGACGACGAGCAGACGTGGGAGGCGCTGCGCATGGCGCGCGCCGACGACTTCATCGCCGACCTTCCAGACCGACTCGACACGGTCGTGGGGGAGCGCGGCGTGAGCCTGAGCGGTGGTCAGCGCCAGCGCGTCGCCTTGGCCCGGGCGCTCGTCAGGCAGCCGTCGCTGCTGCTGCTCGACGACACCACGTCGGCGCTCGACCCGGCCACCGAACGAGCCGTGCTGGCGAACCTGCGCGGTGCCTTGGCTGGCACGACGGTGCTGATGGTTGCGTCGCGTCCGTCGACGATCGCCCTCGCCGACGACGTCATCTACGTCGAGCGTGGCACCGTTGTCGACCACGGTACGCACGCCGAGTTGATGTCCCGCAGCGCGGCATATCGCCAGCTGGTCGAAGCGTTCGAGGCCGATCGCACCGAAGCCGGCGCCAGCGCCATGCTGGGAGTCGCTGATGACTGATTTGCTCGTCGAGCCGAGCGGTCGCTTCGCGCCCCCGCCCGAGAGGTACTCGGCGGTGCAGACGATCGGGCGAGGGCTGGAGGAGGCGCCGATCCTGCGCCAGGGTCTCGGAGTCACGTGGATGTTGGCGGTCGTCGGCGCCATCGGGAGGGTCGTCGTGCCGGTCCTCCTGCAGCAGGCGATCGACCGCGGCATCATCGGCGAGGAAGGCGTCCGCGTCGGCGTCGTCGGTGTACTTGCCTTGATCGCAGCCGTCGCCCTCGTCATCTCGGGAATCGCCCAGCGGCAAGCGGTCGTGCGCCTCGGCACGCGGAGTGAGGAGGCCTTGTTCCACCTACGCGGCCGGCTGATCGGCCACATCCACCGGCTCAGCCTCGCCGACCACAACGAGGAGCGCCGGGGCGCCCTCGTCGCCCGGGTGACGAGCGACATCGAGACGCTGACGCAGTTCTTCCAATGGGGCGGGATGACGTGGCTGCTCAATGGCCCGCTGATGTTGCTCGTCGGCGCCGTGATGCTCGCCTACGACTGGGGTCTCGCCCTCGTCGCGTTCGCCCTCGCCGCCCCGCTGGCGATCGTCTTGCGGATCGTTCAGCGCCACCTGGTTGCCGCCTACGAAGCGGCCCGCGAGCGCAACGGGGAGATGATGGCGGCGATCAGCGAGGTCGTCGGCGGGGCCGAGACGATCCGTGCCTATGACGCCGGCGAGGCATTCGGCGCCCACGCCGTGGACGCCATAGATCGCCGCAAATTGGCGCAGATCCGTGCCGGCGTGATCGGGTCGTTGCTGTTTCCGTCAGGAGAGCTGTTCTCGGTGTTGACGGTGTGCGGGGTGATCACGATCGGGGTGCTGCGCGGCCCGGCCAGCGGCCTCACCGCCGGGGCGATGATCGGCTTCGTCTTCCTGACCTACCGCTTCCTGGAGCCGATCGCCGAGTTCACCGAGGTGCTCGACCAGACCCAGACCGCTGTCGCCGGGCTGCGCCGCGTGCTCGGTATCCTCGACATGGCGACCGGACCGCCGTCGACTGACCGGCCGGTGTCGCTGCCCGCAGGGTGAACTCGACATCGCCGTTCGCAACGTGACGTTCGCCTATCCGACGCGCGGCATCACGACGTCGCTCGACGAGGCGGTGCTGCGCGACGTCGACATCAAGATCCCTGCCGGCCAGCAAGTCGCCTTGGTCGGGGCCACCGGCTCTGGCAAGACGACCCTCGGACGGTTCATCGCCAGGTTCGCCGACCCGACGGTCGGCGAGCTGTACCTCGGTGGGGTGCCGTTGCAATGCGTCGCCAACGACGAGCTGCGCCAGCGTCTCGTCGTCGTGTCCCAGGAGCCGTTCCTGTTCGACGACAGCATCGCCGCCAACGTCGGGTTCGCCAAACCTGGTACGTCAATTCCCGACATCGAAGCGATGGTTCGTCACCTCGAGCTCGACGACTGGATCGACACACTCAGGGACGGGCTGATGACCAAGGTGGGCGAGCGAGGCGAGAACCTTTCGGCCGGGGAGCGCCAGCTCGTCGCCCTGCTGCGGGCGGGCATCGCCGACCCCGACGTGCTCGTCCTCGACGAGGCGACCTCGTCGGTCGATGCGCTCACCGAGGTGCGCATCTCGCGGGCGTTGAGCCGGCTCGCCGAGGGGCGCACAACGATCGCCATCGCCCACCGCTTGTCGACGGCGGCACGGGCCGACCGTGTTCTGGTCCTCGACGAGGGCGTGCTCGTCGAGGACGGCACGCACGACGAACTCGTCAACGCCGGCGGCGTGTACAGCCGCCTGTACGCCGCCTGGATGGTGGCGACGACTGCGTCACGGCGAAGGCTTCGATCATCTGCTGCGCGTCTCACCAGCCGACTCCAGCGGCGGCCTGCGGCCGCACGAGTTCCCGGTCGGACCGCAAGTCGAGGCCGAACGGGGGCGGACCAGTCACGTCGACCACCTCGCAGGTGACATCGAACGGCGCTGGCCGAAGAGGTCGAGGTCGTCGGCGATGCCGGAACGGGTACGGGCGTCTCGGGGCGGACATCATCGACCTCGATCACGACCCGCTGCCTGCTGGACGGCTACTGACCAACGCGGACGACGATTCGATAGTCGCTCGGCCGGTCTCCGAGGTTCTCGATCGTTCCCTCGATTATCACCAGTCCGTCGCCGGCTGACGCACGTTGCACGGCGACGATCGCTGGGGGCTCGTCGACGAAGTCGTTCAGGGCGTTGGTGACCGCCCGCGTGGTCACGACGCCGACGACCACGAGCACCAGCCCAGCCAGTCCGGTGATCACGCCCGTGAGGGCGAAGCCGCGCGGGTCGCCGCGTCGCCGCAACACGATCGCTCCGAAGATGATCCCGAGAACGGAACAGACTGCGCCGAACACGAATACGAACGGCATCCACCCTGTGGTCAATCCGACGATGCCCAGCACCATGGCCGCAGTTGCCCGCCCATCCCTGGGTCTGCCCGGGGTGCCGAGGGATCGACGAATCGCCGCCCGGCAGCGCTGACGTCAGCGGTCCAGGTCTCGCCGTTGAAGTAGCGCAGCTCGTAGCGCGCGGCCGGATCGGGATGCCAGCCGACTCGGAACGGCGGCGGTGGCTGACCCACGGCCGCCGAGATTACGTGGCCCCCTTGGGCGGAAGCGGTGAACTAGCTGGCCGCGGTGAGGTCCGCGGACCACCGACGATCGACCAGCCTGATCGACGAATCGCCACGGAGGGCCTCGCAGTCGTTGATCGTGGCAGTCAACAGGGTGAGCAGGACATCGTCACGGTCGCCGCCGCATCCTTCGGCGATTCCGCCGACTGACAGCAAGACGATGCTCGGAGCGCTGCGCCGGTGGAACCGCGTAGTTGGTACAGGACGATCACCGCAGTACTGCCGCGCCCAGCGCTCGGCGGACGGGACCGCCGACAGTGCCTCTTGACCGACGTCGGAGAGCGACATGGCCGGCCTCCCATCGAGTTCGGCGAGCACCCGTTCGCACGTCAGCAGTCCGACCGCCAGGGCGCGTTGATGCTCATAGCTGACCTGCGGCAGCGCCGTCATCGCCGCCCGTCTGGCAATCACCGCATTCCAACGAGGGTCGTCGCTCTGCAGCCCGATCACCGACGGGATCAACCCGGTCAATCGCTGGCGGGCGTCGTCGGACGTGTTGTCGTTGACGAGCCGGGCGACTGCGGCCAGCAGCGGGTGGGTGCACCGGGGATGGTCGCTCCAGCTCTCGCCGGCGAGGTAGGACGCAAACTCCATGAAGCACGCCCCCTTTCGCGGCGAGCGGTGCTTCCCCCTGGTCAGCATCGGGACGAGTGTCGGAGTTGCTGTTGTCATGGCACGCCCCCAAGGAAGCGGAGTCCGTCACTCGCAAGTCTGCCCTATTAGGGCCCCCCTTGTCACAGCCGTAATCTGTCGAGAGATGAAATTGTCGCCGTCGCAGTACCGGGCCGTCACCTTCGGCGCCCTGTTGGCGATCTGCGCGATCATCGTGACGGGCGCCGCGGTACGCCTCACCGGGTCGGGTTTGGGGTGCGCGGATTGGCCGGCGTGCAGCAGCACCAGGTTCATCGACGTCTCGTCACGGCATGCCGCGATCGAGCAGCTCAATCGCCTGTTCACCGGCCTCGTCAGTGTTGCCGTCATCGCCGCCGCCCTCGGCTCTCTCGTCCGGGTTCCCCGCCGGGGCGATCTGACCCTGCTGTCGCTCGGCCTGGTTGCCGGCGTCCTGGCCCAGATCGTGCTGGGCGGCATCACGGTGCTCGTCGACCTCCACCCGGTTGCGGTCCAGGGACACATGATCCTGTCGTTGATCCTCGTCGCCAACGCAGTCGTGCTCGTTCACCGCGCCTCGCTGCCCGACGATGGGTTGGCGGTCCGGCCGGTGTCTCCGGAGATCAGCCGTCATACCGTCGGGATCGCCGTGTTGACCGCGCTGGCCCTCGTCACCGGCACCGTCGTCACCGGCGCCGGCCCGCACGCCGGCGACGAGGAGGTTCGCCGTTTCGGTGTCGAGATCGCCGGGGCAGCGCGGATCCACGGCACTCGGTTGTCATCGCCGTCGCCGCGATGGCGGCGCTGGCGTGGCGACTGCGCACTCGTCCGGCGGAACGCAGCGAGCTCGCCGAGTGGGTCTCTGCGTGGATCCTCGTCGCCCTGCTGCAGGGCGCGATCGGTTACATCCAGTACTTCAACGAGGTGCCTGCGCTGCTCGTGGGGGTCCACGTGTTCGGCGCCACCGTGCTGTGGGCGATCACCGTTGCCATGGTCGTGCGAACGCTTCCGGCGCGCCGTCCGGTGCCGGCCGGCGACGAAGCCCGGGTCGCCGCATCGGCGGTGCCAGTGACGCCGTGACGGCCGTTGAGATGGCGCGAGAGGCCGCGTTAAGGTGTCCGCACCCAGAGGAGCGGGCAATCCGGCCCGGTCAGTGGAGGGGGAGTAACGACAGATGCAAGGAATACGCACACGCCGCAAAGTCGGGGCGATGGTGCTCGGGGTGGCGCTCGTCGCGGATTCACCCAGGGGATCAGTGCCGCCAGCGGCGAGACCACGGTGCCTGGCACCGAACCGGCGGGAACGGAACCAGCGGGAACGGAACCAGCGGGCACCGAGCCAGCGGGCACGGGGCCGGCGGGCACGGCGGCGGCAGGCGGCGAAGTCGTGCAATGCGGGTTCGCTCCAAGCGACACCACCGACGGCGACCTTTCCGGGTTCGCCGGAACTACCCCGTTGACCGAACTCTCTCCCGAGTTCTTCGACCAACTCTGCGGCATCGACGCGGGCCTCCAGGACCTCAACTACGCGGCGGAGTCCTATGACGCCGTGGTCATCCTTGCCCTGGCTGTCGAGGCTGCGCAGGACGACGGAATCGCCCATGCCAGCGAGATCAATGGCATCACCAGGGACGGGACGAAGTGCACATCCTTCGCCGAGTGCCGTGACCTGCTCGCCGCCGGCGAGGACATCGACTACGACGGTGCCTCGGGTCCGCTGACCTTCGACGGCAACGGCGAACCGCTGGTCGCCAGCTACGGCCTGATGAAGATCGCGGACAACAACCGCATCGACCCGACCCTGACGGAGTACATCGTTGTCGAGGGCGAGCCGCAGTTCCCAGAGGACGTTCCGGTTGAGGGCACCCGCGAGGGTGACGGCGTCCTGACCATCGGTCAACTGGCGCCCCAGACAGGCTCGCTGGCCTTCCTCGGCCCACCCGGGATCGCGGCGACTCAACTTGCGATCCAGGAGATCAATGACCTCGGTGGCGTGCTCGGCCAGCCGATCACCTATCTCCCCGGCGACTCGGGTGACACGACCACAAACCAGGCCGACCAGACGGTCGACCGTCACCTGGCGGAGAACGTCGACGCCATCGTCGGCGCGTGGTCATCGAGCGTCACGCTGACGGTGATCGACAAGATCGCCGCCGCCGGAGTCACGATGTTCTCGCCGGCGAACACGTCGACGGAGCTCTCCGGTTACGACGACAACGGGCTGTACTTCCGCTCGGCGCCGCCCGATCTCTACCAGGGCGACGTGCTCGGCCAGTTCGTCATCAACGAGGGAAACCAGTCGGTGGCGATCATGAACCTCAATGACAGCTACGGCAACAGCCTCGCCGACCAGGCGACGACGACGATCGAGGCTTCGGGTGGCGAGGTCGTCGAGCGAATCGTGTACGACCCGGCGGCGACGTCGTTCGACAGCGAGGTCGGCCAACTCGCCGCGGCCAACGCCGACGCGATCATCGTCATCGGCTTCAACGAGTCGTCGCGGATTCTGCGGGCGATGGTCGAGCAGGGCATCGGCCCGCGGGATCTGCCCGTCTATGGCGTCGACGGCAACATCGGCAACGCCTTGGGTGTCGACTTCGACGCCGGTAACTAGTCCAAGTACCAGCTAGCCCAGCTAGCAGGGAGGGCCCGGGCCGTTGGCCCGGGCTCTTTCGCGTCTGCTCTGGAACAGCTGGCCATCGGAGTGCTACGTGTCGACGTGTCCCGCAGGAAACACTCCAACCCTTGCGCGACGGTCA
This sequence comes from Ilumatobacteraceae bacterium, assembly GCA_963732335.1. Taxonomy (GTDB): domain Bacteria; phylum Actinomycetota; class Acidimicrobiia; order Acidimicrobiales; family Ilumatobacteraceae; genus Desertimonas. The sequence goes on from CAVSZO010000064.1 coordinate 34,514, forward strand.
ACCCGTCGCGAACGGACCAGCGCTACGCCCGCGCGAGCGTCCCCAAGTACAGCTCGATCACGCGCGGGTCACCCAACAGCTCGCGGCCGGAGCCGGTGTAGGCGTTGCGACCCTGGTCGAGGACGTACCCGCGGTGGCAGACCTGGAGACAGCGGCGGGCGTTTTGCTCGACCATCAAGATGGCCACACCGGTTTCGTTGATCATCTTGCAGCGCAGGAAGACCTCGTCCTGGAGGATCGGGGAGAGACCTGCCGAAGGCTCGTCGAGGAGCAGCAACGTCGGGTCGAGCATCAGTGCCCGCCCCAACGCGACCATTTGCCGCTCGCCGCCCGACAACGAGCCGGCTCGCTGGTCGGCGCGTTCGGCGAGACGGGGGAACAACCCGGTGACGACCTCGTAGCGCTCGCTGAACCGCTTCGGCGAGATGAAGCAGCCCATCTCGAGGTTCTCGCGCACGGTGAGGGCCTGAAACACGTTCTTGGTCTGCGGTACGAACCCGACGCCGCGCTGCACCAGCTTGTGTGCCGGCTGGCCGGTGATGTTGTCACCGCGGAGGCGAACCGTCCCCGAGCGGACCGTGACGACGCCGAGGATGGCCTTGAGCAACGTCGACTTGCCGGCGCCGTTGGGGCCGATGATCCCGACGAACTCGCCGGGAGCGACCGTGAGGTTGCATCCGTTGAGGATGTTGACCTCGGGGACGTAGCCGGCGACGAGGTCGACGGCTTCGATGACACTGGTGGTGGGCGGCGCGATAACGGCGCTCATCGGGTGGGCTCCTCCGAGGCCCAGTCCGTGTCCTGATGTGTCTCGACGAGATGCTGGATCGTGTCGACGCCGAGATCTTCGGCGTCGAGACCGAGCTGGGCGATCGCTTCGACCTCGTCCATCGCCCCCAGGTCGACCTCGTGGTGCGCTCCGAGGTAGGCGTCGATCACCCGCTGATTGCCGGAGATCTGGGTTGCACTCCCCTCGGCAATCAGCCGGCCCTCGGCCATCACGAGGACCCAATCGCTGATCTCATGAACCATGTCCATGTCGTGCTCGACGAACAGGACGGTGCGCCCTTCGGCCTTGAGCTGATGGATGTGGTTGAGCAGGCTCTGTTTGAGCGCCGGGTTGACGCCCGCCATCGGCTCGTCGAGCATGATCAGCCTGGGGTCGGTCATCAGCGCCCGTGCCATCTCCAGGAGCTTGCGCTGACCACCCGAGAGGTTGCCGGCGAACTCGTCGCGCATGTGATCGAGGCGGAAGCGCTGGAGCAACTCGTCGGCGCGTTCGGTGTTCTCCTTCTCCTGGTTGGCCCACGGGAACCACCACGGCGCCGCCCACACACGCTCGCCGACCTGGCCGGTGGCGCCGAGGCGCATGTTCTGCATCACCGACAAGCGGGCAAGCGCCTTTGTCAGCTGGAACGTGCGGACCATGCCGATGCGGGCGAGTTTGTGCGGCGAGCGACCGGCGATCTGCTCGCCGTCGAAGTACCACTGCCCGTGGTCGGCGTCGTCGAACCCGGTGAGCAGGTTGAACAGCGTTGTCTTGCCGGCGCCGTTGGGTCCGATCAGGGCGGTGATCTGGCCGCGCTGCACCTCGACGTGGTCGACGTCGACGGCGACGAGCCCACCGAACTGACGCCGCACCGAGTCGGCGACGAGGATCGGATCGGACTTGGCGACACCGGGCTGAGCCTCCGGGGGCCCCTCGTTCACGTCCGCAACGAGCTCAGCGGACATCGAACACCTGCTCGCGGCGATCGCCCAAGATGCCCTGCGGACGGAAGATGACGAGCAGGGCGAGAACGACACCGACGATGATCAACTTGACCTGGCTGAAGTTGTCGATGGTGACGAGCCAGTCGGGAACCCGGTCTCTGTCGGGTCGCCTGATTGAGGACGTTGTCGATGAACTGGATCACGAAGAAGAAGATGATGGTTCCGACGATCGGACCTATCACCCGGCCGAGTCCACCGAGGATGATGATGGTGAAGGAGAAGAACGTCAGGGTTGTCGCATACTGGCCGGGCGTAGCCGCCTGCGTCTGCGCCGCGAACATCAGGCCGCCGATCGAGCCGATGGCGCCACCGAGGATGAGGCTCTGCATCTTGAACGCCACGACGTTCTTGCCCAAGGCCCGGGCGGCGTCCTCGTCCTCGCGGATGCTCTTCAGCACACGACCCCATGGGCTGCGCATCAGCGCCCAGACGAGCAACGAGATCACAGCGACGAGAGACCAGCCGAGGACCATCATGAACAGGCGATAGCCGTCGAAGACCTGGTCGCCGAGGTGGAAGCGATCGTCGTTCACCCACGGGTTGAGGTCCTGGAAGAAGCCGGTCCAGCCCTGCTTGCCGTCACTGCCGCCCGTGAGCCAGCTGAACCGCGTCGAGTTGACGGAAGTAGCGGATGATCTCGGCGGCGGCGATGGTGACGATCGCCAAGTAGTCGGCGCGCAGCCGCAGCGTCGGGAGGCCGAGCAGCAGGGCGAGGATGATCGAGCCAGCGAAAGCGAGCGGCAGCGCGGCGTACCACGGCCAGTCGAACTCGGCGATCGGGACGGCGAAGCAGTAGGCGCCAATGGCGGCGAACCCGGCCTGGCCGAAGTTGAGCAGGCCGGTGTAGCCGACGTGGACGTTGAGACCGACGGCGACCAGGCAGTATGCCGCCGCGGCGGCGTTGATCGACGTGTACAGCGCATTCCAGAAGATCAGCTCCCAGTTCAGCCACCGCTTGTTGCCGGATGTCGCTCATCCGATCCGCTCCTTGGTGCCGAGGATGCCCTGCGGGCGCACGAGCAGGACGAGAATCAGAGCGACGAGGGCGCCGACGTTCTTCATGTCGTTGGCGTTGGGGACCACCCAGGTCCACAGCTCGACGAAGACCCCGATCACAAGTGAGCCGACGAGGGCGCCGAACGGGTTACCAAGCCCGCCGAGGGTGATCGCCGCGAACATCAGTAGCAGGAGGGTGAAACCCATGTCCCATCTGATGCCGAACTCGAGCCCGTACATCACGCCGCCGAGGCCAGCGAGGGCGCCGGCGAGGATCCATACGACGAGGATCACTCGGTCGGAATTGATCCCGCTCGCCGATGCCAGTTCGGGATTGTCGGAGACGGCCCGGATCGCTTTACCGAACCGGGCACGCAGCAGAAAGATGGCGACGGCGAAGATCACTGCGGCCGAGACGCCGATGATCCCGATCGAGCGTGGCGCGAACTCGATCGGTCCGAGCTCGAACAAGTCGCGTTGCAGCGTGTACTGGCCGTAGAACTGCTCGAAGGCCCCGCCGACGAGGAACAGGTACAGGTGCCGCACGCGCCAGGGCGATGCCGATCGACACGATCATCATCGACGTCAGGCTCGTGCCGCGGTGGCGCAGCGGACGCCAGACGCCGAGCTCGAACAGCCCGCCGGCGGCGGCCGTGAGGACGATCGCGATGAGCGTGCGGGGAGCAGCTGCATCGTTGTCCAGCTGCGGTTGAAGCCCCAACGCGAGCAGTGCGCCGAGGGTGACCATCTCGCCATGGGCGAAGTTCGACAATCCGGTCGTGCCGAAGATCAACGACAGCCCGACCGAGGTGATGGCGATGATCATCGCCAGCTTGAAGCCGTTGGCCAGGGTCTGAGGTAGCTGGCTCAGCTTGCTCTCGCCCTGGCGGAGATCCTCGCCGAGGAAGAACGCTCTCGTCGTGCTGCTGTTCGCCCTGACCAGCACGTCCTCGTACACCGTCGGTCTCACCCTCGGGGACGGTGATGCCTTCGGGCAGCGTCTCGGTGTCGAGGCGCACGTTGTACGTCCCCGGCTCTCGATGGGGATCTCGTAATCGCCCTCGGCGTCGGTCACCCCCTCGGCGACGACCTCGCCGTCAGCCGTCTCGACGACGATGCGTACGTCGGGAACGCCTTCGCGGACCTCTTCGCCGTCCTCCTCGAACTCGTTCTGGACACGGCCGCGGACGACCTGGGCGGCGCCGTCGTCACCTGGGCCGCGGCCGAGCCGAAGCTGGCGAGCAATAAAGCCGCGGGACCAACAACAGGGCGAACACGCCGCCAAGCCGGAAGGCGCCGCCGCCGGATCTCCCCCCAGCCATGTGCTCGCAGAGGGTACGACGTCGTGGCGGGCTACGTCCAACAAACATGGCCGCGACAAGACTGATGGCCATGATCTCGCCGGCGGACGCTCGCCGGTTGCTCGGGCTGGCCGATGACGCCGTGTCGATGCCGTCGCACGTCGCCCGCCGGCGGATGGCGAAGCACCGATCCACCCGGACGTGACGGGCGGCGACGCCGAGGCGATGCGCAGGCTCAACGAGGCCGCTGACGTCATCCTTGCCGAACTCGGCGCCGGGCCGCCTGGCGACGTGTCGGCAAACGCGAGGCCCCATCGGCGCCCCCACAACGACGACCACCGAGCACAGGTCGTGTCGATAGCGACGTCGTTCGTTCGTGATCGAGGCGCTGCCGGTCGTGGCGTTCGAGGCGCTGCTCGTGGTCACCTCGTGGATCGGCGAGGTGGTCGTCGACGAGTCTCCCTATCAGCTCGACGTGCTTGATGCTCGACCCGTTGCGGTGCTGGTGCCGGCTCGACCTCGTGCCGGACGCCGGGGCGAGCACCGTCAGCCTGACGATCGCCGCCCTCCC
>CAVSZO010000065.1:0-64279 GCA_963732335.1 Ilumatobacteraceae bacterium
CAGTGCTGTGACCTCGACTGCCACGCTCGGCACGACGACATCGCCGACTTCGCCAAGCGGTGGGACCTCCTCGACGTCCATGCCGACCGGGGTGAGGATCGACTCGATCCGGCTGCGAACGTCACTCACTTGCCTTGGATCAGCGTGGATCATCACGATCGGCTCGAGGTGAGCGATCTCGTCGGCGTGGGCGCGGGCGAAGCCTTCGGGAAAATGGATCGCCGGAAAGCGGTCGTCGGCGACGTCGGACTCGTCGCGGACCATGGCGACGACCTCGACCTCGATCTCCGGTCCGTCGAGGGCGTCCTCGGAAGCCAGCGTTGCATCGTTGCTGGCCCATTCGTGCAGCTGGTCCGGGGACACCGTCTGGAACGTGTGCCGCGACCCGACAGTCCAGCCAAACATCGAGCGGCGTGCTTCGCTGACGGTCACCGCGTTGCCGTCGTCGAGAGATGGAAGTGCACCCTCGATCACCAAGGGGGAGTAGAGCTGGCCGTACGTGGCAAACGTCCCGATCGCGAACGGTACGACCGTTCCGGGGTCGGGCTCGGGGTAGACGCGGATCGCCCACCACGACTCCAGGCTGACCGACTCGACGCCGTCCACGTCCGGCAACGGCCGCGATGGCGCGGCGCTGGGCGGCCATGCGCTCGGCGAGCTCGTCTGCGGTCGGCTTCTCCTCGCCCAGTCCGATCGAGGCGACGAGGTTGTACGGGGCGGTCACCTCACGAAAGCGGACGAACGCCGTGTCTGCCCGGCGGGCACCGGCGTACAGCGCCGTCGCTACGCCGCCGGCGAGTGCCACCAGGAGGGCGAGCGCCAGCAGCGCCGCTCCCCGGCGCCGCCACTCGGCGCGTACCCAAAGTGAAATTCCCGCCATGTCCGCCGCTCAGTTCGATGTCAGGTTGTCAGCGCCGCCACCGGCTTCGTGCCGTCGTCGACGACCCTGCCGTCCTTCATCCGCACGATCCGCTCGGCGGCGTCGGCGACGGGCTGGTCGTGGGTGACCAGGAGGATCGTCTGGCCGCCCTGGTGGAGGCGGCGGAACAACTCGAGCACCTCCTCGCCGCCCTCGCTGTCGAGGGCGCCGGTCGGCTCGTCGGCGAGCACGACGGTGGGCTCGTTCGCCAGCGCCCTGGCGATCGCCAGACGTTGGCGCTGGCCGCCGGAGAGCACGCCAGGTGCCTGCCGTGCCTTGTCGCCGATGCCGAGCAGATCGAGCAGGTCGCGGGCGCGGGACTCGGCGGCGCGGCGCTTGCGACCGGCGATCACCGCCGGCATGACGACGTTCTCCAGCGCCGACATGCCCTCGAGCAGGTTGAAGAACTGGAACACGATGCCGACGTGCTTGCGACGCATGATCGCCAGGCGGCTCTCGTCCATCCCGGCGAGCGACTCTCCGGCGATGACGACCTCGCCCTCGTCGGGCACGTCGAGCCCGGCGACGAGGTTGAGCAGCGTGGACTTGCCGCAGCCGGACGGGCCCATCACGGCGACGAACTCGCCGTGGCCGACCCGCAGATCGGCGCCGCGCAGGGCGCGCACGGGTGCGGTGTCCTGTTCGAACGTGCGGTAGGCGGCCCGCACCTCGACGGCGAGCGTGGTCGCCGCGTCGCGGCGCGTCGACCCCATCGGTCGCGGTCATCGTCATGTTGCTCGTGTTCCTCTTCGGGTTCGGGTCCGATGCGATAGGCGACAACGGGAGAGTCACGACCCTTGACGAACTGGGGCTCGAGCTTCTCCGCCTCCGCCGGCGGTGTTGCGAGCGCTTGCCAGGTCGCTTCGCTGAGCACAGTCTGCCCGGGTTCTGCGAATTGTTGCAGCCGCTGGCAGAGATTTACCGCGTCGCCGACGACGCGTGTACTCGACGCGTTCCTCGCTGCCGAGCAGGGCGGCGGCGACGACGCCGGTGCTCAGCCCGATGCCGATCCCGAACGGGGCGCGCCCCTCGGTCGCCCACTCGGCGTTGACTGCGCTGCTGGGCGGCGTGCATCGCCGCGAGCCGCCTCGACGGCGCGCGTCGGCGTGGTCGTCGGTCGCTTCGGGCGCACCGAACACCGCCATCACCGCGTCCCCCACGTACTGCATCACCGTTCCGCCGGCGCCAAGGATGGCCCGGTTCATCTCCGCCCGGTGACGGTTCAGCTGCTGGGCGAGCTACCGCCGGGTCGGCGTGCTCGGCGATCGTCGTGTAGCCGCGGATGTCGCTCATCAACACGGTGACGTCCAACCGCTCCGTCGTCGCCGATGTCGTGGCCACCGGCGAGCAGCCTCTCGGCGATCCCGGTCGGGAGCAGGCGGCTCAGTGTCTCGCCCTGCTCCTCGCGCTCGACGATCGCCTGGTGCAACCGGCGCAGCCGGTCGAGGGCACCGGCCTCGCCGGCCGAGACGCCCTCGGCGAGCTGAAGGAACAGTCGTTCGACGCGTGCCTCGACGGCCGCCGCCGTCGACCGCTCGGCGCCGGCAATCGCCTTGATCGTCCGCCCGGCGGCGACGAGCTCGAGCAGCTGCTCGTCCTCGGCGCTCAACCCGCCGTTGCGACGCACCGGGTTCATCAGCGCCGAGACGATCACCGGATCGAGCATCGAACCGCCGGTGGCGACCTCGCGGATCGCCCTGGCCAGCTGGTCGCCCTCGGCGATGCGGTCCTTGAGCAGGTAGGCGTAGCCGGCCGAGCCCTCCGACAGCAGCGACACCGCGTAGTCGGGATCGTCGAACTGGCTGAGGATCACGATGCCGGTGCCCGGGTGGCGCTTGCGGATCTCCTTGGCGGCGTCGATGCCTTCGCGCTGGAAGTTGGGCGGCATGCGGATGTCGCTGACGACGACGTCCGGGTGCCGAGCTGGCGGCGCCGGCGACGAGTCCGTCGTAGTCCTCGGCGACCCCGACGACCTCGACGTCGGCGTCGCGGGCGAGCATCGCCCGCACTCCTTCACGGATGATGACGCTGTCGTCGGCCAGAAAGACGGTGATCGCCCCCACGCCAGCAAGCCAAGCAATCGCGGCCGACAAGTTCCAGGGCACCACCACGCCTCCCGAGGTGGTGTCAGCCACACCGCCGCGACGCATGCCAGTTCGCTGGCGTCCGATATCCTCCGACGCCCACTATCGGCTCAGCGGTTGGCGGAACACAGGAGGTTGCCGATGCGCATCGAAAGCTCGGTCACGAGCATCTCATGGATCCCGTCGGAGGCGGTCGCGGGCATGACCAAGGGCGTCTTCGAGGTCGGATTCAGCCACTACGACGACGCCCCGCCCGACGACATCGGTCCCGACATCCCCGCAGCGTTGGAGGCGCTGCGCGCCGCGGATCGGCTCCGCTTCGCCAACCATCTCGCCGGCTTCGCCGAGTTCGCCGACGGTGGCTCGTCGTCGATGCCGGCTACCTCGGTGGTGGCCAGATCGGCTCGACCACCGTCCGGCTCGGCAAGCGGTTCACCGTGGCGGCCGTCAGCCTGCCCGACCGGCAGCTCGAGCCGGAGGTCGGTGACGGCTGGGTGCGCTTCACCCAATCCGCCGGCGGGCGGACCGGCTTCCCCACGCCGCGAGCAGTTCGCCGTCCACCGTTCGTGCAGTACTTCTCCCCGATCGCCTGGTCGACCCTGGAGCTCACCCTCTACGCCGATGGACACAGCGAGCGCCGCCTGGTCGGGGCTTCGTCGTTCCCCCGCCACTGGGTGTACGACGATCGAGGGACGCTGATCGCCAAGAGCGGGCTGATCGACTACAAGGACTGGGCCGGCACCGCTTTCGGCAAGCACACGCCGTGGGGCGACGAGGAGTCCCCGGCGCTGGTCAGCGCCGTCGAGACGGCACTCGAACGTCAGCTGTCGGCGTTGATGATGCACGGCGCCGCCAAGCCGGCGATCCGCAGGCTCAAGGCGGGGGCGACGCTGACCGAGCAGGGCGCGGCCGGCGGCGACCTGTTCCTCCTGCTCGACGGCGTGCTCGTCGTCGAGGTCGACGGCAGCGAGGTGGCCGAGGTGGGTCCGGGGGCCGTTCTCGGTGAGCGGGCGGAGCTCGAGGGCGGCACCCGGACCTCCACCTTGCGTGCTCGCACGGCCTGCCGTGTCGCCGCCGTCCCGTTCGACGCCGTCGATCGCGACCAACTCGTCACGCTGTCGGCCGACCACCGCCGCGAGGACCAAGTCGAACGGACATGACCTGAGCGGTCTGCTAGGAAGGCGCTGATGCGCCTGCACCTGTGTGGGGTGCGCGGCTCGACACCGGCGCCAGGTCCGGCGTTCGCCCGCGTCGGAGGTCACACGTCGTGCGTCGCCATCGCTCACGACGGCGAATGGCGCCCCCGCCTGTTGCTCGACGGCGGGACCGGATTGCGCCGGGTCGCTGAACTGCTCGGTGACGCTCCGTTCGAGGGCGTGCTGTTGCTCGGGCACCTGCACTGGGACCACACCCAGGGCATCCCGTTCTTCGGCGCCGGCGACCGGCCCGACGCCCGAGTCGACGTGCACCTTCCCGTCGCCGGAGGCGTTGCCGCCCATGCCCTCGACGGGATGATGTCACCACCGTTCTTCCCCATCGATGCCGGCGGCTTGCAGGGACAGTGGTCGTTCCATGCCCTCGACGAGGGACTGCTGCGAGGTCGAGGGGTTCACGGTGCTCGCCAGGGAGATCCCCCACACCGGCGGGCGCACGTTCGGGTTCCGCGTCAGCGACGGCGACGCGACGATGGCCTACGTCTCGGATCACGGTCCACTCGCCCTCGGCCGTGGCCCGAACGGCTGGGGGCCGTATCACGACGCGGTGTGCGCGCTCGCCGACGGTGTCGACGTGTTGCTCCACGACGCCCAGTTCACTCCCGCGGAGCTGGCCGCCCGCCCGCACTTCGGTCACTCGGCGGTCGACTACGCCGTCGCCCTGGCGGAGCACTGCAACGTCGGGCGGCTGCTGCTCTACCACCATGACCCGGAGCGCACCGACGACGAGGTCGATGCCCTCGTCGACCAGCACCGCGGTGCCGCGGTGAAGGTCGCCGCGGCCATCGAAGGCGACGTCGTCCAACGTGTAGTCGGTTGCGAGCCGGATGATTCACAATCGGTCGCTCTGACACGATTGCTCAGTCCCCGGCGGCCGCTTCGGCGCCGTGGCCGGCGTGCTCGTACGGCGTCTCGATGAACGGCGCCGGCTCCTTGATCAGCCCACGCGACACCCAGCCGTGGCGCTCCGCCCACACCAGCAGCGGCGGGAGCACGACAAGGGCGCTGAGCAGGGCGACGGTGACGTTCATCGCCACGACGCGACCGAAGTCGCGCAGCAACGGCAGCGACGAGAACGACAGCACGGCGACGCCGGCGATCGCCGTCAGCCCGGAGACGATGAACGCCCGCCCGGTGCGGCCGGCGACGACGTCGACGGCTTCCTGCGGCTCGATCCCGCGGCCCCGCTCCTCGACGAAGCGCAACAGGATCAGCGACGTGAACTCGGTGCAGGCGGCGATGACGAGCGGACCACCGACGGCGGTCATCGGGCTGAGGTTGAACCCGGCGATCCAGGCGACGAGCGACGCCGCCCCGACGGCGATGGCGACGGGCACCAGCGACAGCAGCGAGCGGATGATCGAGCGCAGCCGCACGGCGAGGAACAGGAACACGAACAGCATCGCCAGGTAGGTGAGCAGCACACGGTTGGCTTCGAGGTTCTCGAGCAGGCCGACGCCGACGACGGCGAGCCCCGACGGCGTCGCCTCCGTGCCTTCCGGCGGGGCGATGTTGTCGCGGACGTCGTTGACGATCACGGACAGGTCCTCGATCGACCCCGGGCTGACGCGGAACACGATGTTCCCGGCCGTCCCGTCGGGGATGGCGAGGCTCGCCTGGATGTCCGGTGGGGCCACCGCCCAGCCGAGCGCGGCCTCGTCGCCGGTCGGGGCGATCGCGCCGAACCCTTCGAGATAGGTGATGTCCGACAGCACCTGTTCGATGCTGTTGGTGGTGAGCAGCTGGCGGGGCGCGTCGGACTGCGGTCCGTACTTGTCGAGTTGCTCGACCCGGAAGTCGTGCATCCACTGCATGTTCTCGTCGGTGTAGAGGTCGTCGGTCTCGACGAACACGCCGAGCTCGCCGGACGTGCCGACCTCCTCCTCGATCGTGTGGATGTCCTGCACCGTCTGCGACGACTGGTCGACCCACTCGATCGGGTCGGTCTGCAGCTCGAGCTCGTCCTCGACGGCGATGCCGCCGATGAAGATCGCCACGCTGGCGACGGCGAGCGGGATGGCGCACACCTGGGGCAAGCGAGCCGAGCCACACGGTGAGCCGGCCGAGGATCCCTTCGCGGAAGTCGCGGCCCTTCGTCGGCGAGCGGTACTCGCGGATGCCGAGGGCGGCGAGCGGCATGACGATCGAGTTGACGCAGATCACGGCGATCCCGACGGCGAGGAGCAGCCCGAAGTCGCGGATCATCGGCACCTTGGCGAAGCGCAGGGCGAGGAAGGCGAAGACGGCATCGAACGTGACGACCAGCAGCGCTGGGCCGAGGTTGCGTGCCGTCTCCTGGATCGGGTGGTCGGAGCGATCGAGGATCACCTCCTCCTCGACGCGGGCGTGCAGTTGGATGGCGTAGTCGATGCCGACGCCGAGCATCACCGGCAGTCCGGCGATCGTCACGATCGTCAGCGGGATGCCGAGGTAGCCGGCGAGCCCGAACGCCCACAGCGACGCCGACGAGGATCACGGCGAGGGGCAGCAGGCGCCATCGGACGTCGAACAACACGAGCAGGATCAGCGTCATGATCGCCACGGCGATGCCGCCGAGCATCAGCATCCCGCCGCGCAGGTAGTTGTTGATGTCGTCGAGGAGGATCGGCGCGCCGGTGGCGGTGACGGTGGCGTTCGGGAAGGAGAGCTCGTTCATCCGCTCCATCGCCGCCACCGCCAGCACGCCCTCGTCGTCGATCGACAGGTTGCCGGGCAGGCGCACGACGATCGAGGCGTGGCTCGGGTCGTTGAGGAACGTCAGCTGCGACCGGCGGATCGCCCCGGTGTTGTCGAAGAGCAGGAAGTCGATCCAGTCGGGGTTGTCGAGCGTGCGTTCCTCGGCGGGGATCTCGCCGGCGCGTTCGAGCGTCCGCACAGAGTCCTGCTGACGTGCCGCTGCCTCCTCGCTGCCCGGTTCGGCGGCGCCGAGTGCACGGAGGGTGATCGTCCCGGCGATGCCGCGGGTCGGGTCGCCGCCGGGCGTGTTGCCCTGGACGAGCGTGTCGGTGTACTCCAGCACGGTCAGCGGGGTGATCACCGACACGTAGTCGCTGTCGGCCATCAGGTCGTCGTGCAGCGACTGCAGTTGGGCGGTCCCGTCGGCGTCGAACAACTCGGCGATCGTGTGGCCTTCGTCCATCGTGATCAGCCCGAGCATCGCCTGCCCGCCGAAGAGGTCCTGGTAGGCGACGTTGTCGATGTAGACCTCGTCGTCCTTGTTGAGGTAGCTGTCCTGCCCGGTGGCGAACTCCAGGCGGGTGATGCCGAAGCCGAGGACGAGCGTGATGATCAGCCCGACGAGGGCGACCAGGCCGGCGCGCCTGCCCAGCCTCGACGGCCAGCCATGACCAGAATCGCTGCATCATCCGGGACGCGGCCCCTTTCGCTCGGGTCCCCGGTGAGAATGTAGGCGGCCGCCGAGCGGCCGGTGGTCACTCGCCGATCGCCGCTTGCAACGTCGTCCCGGCGAGGCGGAGCTGGTCGAGCTCGTGGCCGTCGAACAGCAGGTGGAACACGAGGCCGTCGAGGCCGAGGGCGAGCAGTTCGTTGGCTCGCTTGGCAACCGTGTCCGGATCGCCCCACACGACACGCCCGAGCTGGCGGTCGCGGAACGACTCGTCGGCCAGCGCCGCGGCGGGGTCGTCGACGCCTTGGCGGTGCAGCTGCTCGATCAGCCGGGTCTCGGCGTCGGCCATCGTCTCCCCAATGACGAGCGTGCCGAGCCAGCTCGTGTGCAACGAGTCGCGCGGCTTGCCGAGGTCGTCGAGGTGGCCGCGCACGGCCGCCAGCTTGCGCGGGATCTCGTCGGCGGGGGCGATGATGTTCAACTCGTCAGCGAACTCGGCAGCGATGCGATAGGTGACCCGCTCGCCGGCGCCGCCGATCAGGATCGGCGGTCCGCCCTCGGTGACCGGCCGTGGCGACGTTGAAGGCGTCGCGCACGGAGAAGTGGGTGCCCTCGACCGTCGACCGCTCGTTGGCGAACATCGACCGGCTGATGTGCAGGGCGTCGCGCAGCAGCTCGTAGCGTTCCCGGATCGGCGGGAAGCGGAAGCCGAGCGAGTTCGTGCTCGAGCTGGAACCACGCTGCCCCGATCCCGAGCAGCGCCCGACCGCGGCTGATCACGTCGAGGGCCGTCACCTCCTTGGCAAGCAGTGACGGGTGGCGGTAGGTGACGCCGGTGACGAGCGTGCCGAGGCGCGCCGTCGAGGTACGCGCCGCCAACCCAGCCGAGCAGCGTGTAGGCCTCGAACATCTCGTGCTCGGGCGGGCCGATCAGGGGGAGCTGGAAGAAGTGGTCCATCACGAAGACGGTGTCGAATCCCGACTGCTCGGCGGTCACGGCCTGGGCTGCGACGGCCTCGAACAGGCTGTCGACAGTGACGCCGGGATACGTGAAGTTGGGGATCTGGTAGCCGATCCTGGTGTAGTTGGTGGCGCTCATGATCGAGATCATAGATCATCGGTATTACCAATGATCGAGGGAACCAACTCGAAGTCCGTAATCTGCCGGTGATGGCTGCGACTCCGCCGATCTTCACCCGACCCGCGTACCTGCTCTACAAGGCCGGGATCTACGCCCAGAAGGCGTTCGACGATGCGTTCGGCGCGGTCGGCCTCAACGCCCGTGAGTTCCTGGTGCTGGCGTTTGCGACCACCGAACCGCTGTCCCAACAGGACATCGCCCGCCGCCTCGGCATCGATCCGACGGTCCTTGTCGGCGTCGTCGACGAGCTCGAGCGGCGCCGGCTCGTCGCAGCGCCGGCGTGATCCCGACGATCGGCGCCGGTACCTCCTGGAGGTGACGGAGACTGGCGCCGAGCTGCTGACGAAGGCGGAGCGGACGGCGACGGAAGCCACCAACACCTTCCTCGAACCCGCTTGCCAAGGCACAGCGCAGCCAGCTCGGCGAGCTGCTGGTCACGTTGATGACCCCCAAGATGCCGTGGCTCGAGGGCGACGGGTGACGGATGGTCCGCTGCGTGACGTGGTGGCGACCGTCCTCGGCGTCGAGGTAGTGGCGGCGTCGCGTGTGCACGGTGGTGACGTGGCGAGCTCGTGGCGGGTCGAGCTCGCCGACGGTCGCCGCGTGTTTGCGAAGACCCATCCGACGGCGCCGCCGCACTTCTTCACCACCGAGGCTGCGGGTCTGCGCTGGCTCGGTGCGGCGGACGCGATCCCGGTCCCTGCGGTGCTGGCGGTGCGCGACGAACAGCCCAACCTGCTCGTGCTCGAGTGGATCGACGAGTCACGCCAGGCCGAGCTCGACCGACGGCGAGGCGCAGTTCGGCCGCCGCCTCGCCGCTCTGCACCGACGCCGGATCGCCGGTCTTCGGCCGCGAGGACCGGCGCACGACCGGCAGCAGGGGACTGCCGAACGAGCCGTGCCGGACGTGGGCCGAGTTCTACGGGACGCAACGGCTGGTTCCCCTCGCCCGTCTGGCCCGCGACGTGCTGTCTCCGGCGACCGTGACGGCGTTGGAGGCACTCGCCGGCCGCCTCGACGAGTTCGGCGCCGCCGACGAGCCGCCGGCCAGACTGCACGGCGATCTGTGGGCCGGCAATCGTCTGGTGGACTCGGCGGGAGAGAGCTGGTTGATCGATCCCGCCGCCCACGGCGGCCACCGTGAGTTCGACCTGGCGATGATGCGGCTGTTCGGCGGCTTCGGCGACGAGTGCTTCGCCGCCTACGACGACGTCCATCCGCTCGCCGGCGGATGGCGCGAGCGGGTTGCCCTGCACCAGATCGCCCCGCTGGTCGTCCACGCCGTGAAGTTCGGCGGCGGCTACGTCGCCGCGGCGACCCGGGCGATCCACACCTACGCCTGACGCAGCGTTCCGCCGGCGACGCGCACCGTCGGTGCAGCTCGCTCCGCAGATCGTCTCGCCGGCAGCGCTAGTCGCGGGCGGCCGTGCGGGCGAGCGAGGCGTTGCTCCACTCCGGCTGGCCGGTGACCTCGCGGCCGAACCACGCCGGGGCGGTGAACGCCTCGGCGGCCTCGACGGACGGGAACTCGACCTCGACGAGGCACAGCCCGGCGAGCGCGCCGCCGAACACGTCGACCTCGGCGGTGAACTCGTCGACGGGAACCCGGTGGCGAGTCTTTTCGAGGCGGCGGTCGACCGTGTGCCGCCAGAGGTCCTCGGCCTCGTCCAGGTCGAGGTCGACCTCGACCTCGGTGCGGTCGAGGCCGTCGCCACCACCCTTGATCGTCAGCCACGCCCGCGTCGGGGCGATGCGGACGCGCACGGCGACGTCGCCGTCGATGGCCAGGTAGCCCTGGCGCAACGCCGTTCCGGCGCCGAGCCGTCGGCCGTCGGAGGTTGATCGGCGACCCACTTGCGCTCGATCTCCCTCGCCATCGTACGTCCTGTCTAGCGCACTCAGTCGCTGAGGCGTTGGGCGAGCCAGGCCAGCGGGATCGACACGACCATCACGACCGTCGCCATCACGTTGACGAGGGGCACGTTGTTGGGCCTGCTGATGTTGGCGAAGATCCACTGCGGCAGCGTCTCGTAGCCGGAGCCGGCGGTGAACGTCGTGACGATGATCTCGTCGAAGCTGAGGGCGAAGGCGAGGATGCCGCCGGCGAACAACGCCGAGCGCATCAGCGGGAACGTCACGTAGCGGAACGTCTGGCTGCCGTGGGCACCGAGATCGGCAGACGCCTCGAGCAGGTTGGGGTTGGATCGGCGCAGCCGGGCGACGACGTTGTTGTAGGCGAGGACGACGCAGAACGTGGCGTGGGCGATCACCAGGGAGTGGAAACCGAAGCCGATCCTGAACTCGAACAGGCCGAGGTTGATCGTGCGCGAGAACGTGTTCTGCAGGGCGACGCCGGTGACGATGCCCGGCAGGGCGAGCGGCAGCACGAACAGGAACGAGTAGGCGTTGCGCCCGAAGAAGCGGAAGCGCTGCATGGCGAAGGCGGCGAGGGTGCCGAGCACGAGGGCGATCGCCGTCGCCGCCAGGGCCACCTTGACGGAGTTCCACAGCGCCTGCCGCGGCCCGTCGGTCTCCCACGCCTGGCGCCACCAGTCGAGGGTGAAACCCTGGGGTGGCCACGACAGCGACGTCGCCGTGTTGAACGAGAGGATCGCCACGACGGCCAAGGGCAGGTACAGGAACACCAGGGTGATGACCATCCACGCCCGCAGCGTGAGCCGAGTGAGGAACGAGAACCGCATCGCTAGAGAGACTCGAACGCGCCGACGCGGCGCATGGCGAGGAGGTAGCCGATGATGATCAGCAGCGGCCACAGCGTGTACGCCGCGGCGAGTGGCTGGTTGGGGGCGAGCAGGGTGCTGTAGATGATGTTGCCGACCATCGTCACGCTGCCCTCGGTGACGAGCCTCGGCATGATGTAGTCGCCGAGCGACAGCGAGAACGTGAAGATGCTGCCGGCGGCGATCGACGGAATGAGCATCGGCACGACCACGCCGCCGAACGTGCGCCATGGTCGAGCGCCGAGGTCGCCGGACGCCTCGAGCACCGACTGCGGCAGCCGCTCCAGACCGGCGTAGATCGGGCAGCACCATGAACGGCAGCCACAGGTAGGTGAGGGCAAGCACGACGGCGACGTAGCCGAATCCCGGCGTCCAGCCGAACACGGCGTCGAGCACGCCGCCGCTGGTGTCGACGCCGAACGGCGAGGCCGGGCGCAGCATCGCCTTCCACGCGTAGCCCTTGACGAGGTAGCCGGCCCACAGCGGCATCAGCACGGCGACGATCAGCCCCCGCCGCGCCCACGGGCGGGCGACCTTGGCGATGTAGAAGGCCACCGGCAGGGCGATCACCAGGCACAGCACGGTGACCGCAGCGGCGATGACGACGCTGCGCACGACGACGTCGAGGAACGATCGAGTCGTGAACGCCCGCCGCACGTTGTCGAGCGTCAACTCGCTCGTCGGCTCGCCGGTGAACCCGTCGAGGCGGAAGAAGGCGCTGACGACGAGGAGGACGAGCGAGGCGATGTAGACGAGCAGCAACCACCCGACGGCGGGCCCGATCAGCGCAGTGACGGCGAGTCCCCGCTGCCGGCGAAACACCCGGTTGACCCCGCGCCACGGCCGGCGGGACGGCGGTGCCGTCCCCGCCAGCCGTGACGACCGAGATCACGTCAAGAACGGGACCTCAGCGACCGCAGCTCGTTCCAGGCGTTGATCCACTCGGAGTAGGGGACGCAGGTGACGTCGGTGCGTCCGTCGATGCACTCCTCGGTGGCGGTCGTCCAGTACCAGACGTCCTCCCAGTACTCGGTCTCCTCGGCGTGGAAGATCGAGCAGTGGTCGGGGTTCGCCGTCAGGGCGCACGACTCGCGGTTCGACGGCGCCTCGCCGAACCACTCGGCCACCTGGGCGTTGGCCCACGGCGACGTGATCCAGTCGTTCCACAGCAACGCGCAGTTGGGGTTCGCCGCCTGGGTCGAGACCATCCACGTGTCCGACCATCCGGTCGCCCCTTCGACCGGCTTGACGGCGTCGATCGTCGCCCCGTTGCGCCTGGGCGAGGTTGACGATCACCTGCCACGTCGTCCCGGCGAGCACGGTGCCGCCCTCGAGGGCGGTCTGCTGGTCGGTGTAGGCGGCCCAGTACTGGCCGACGAGCGCCTCCTGCTGCTCGAGCAGGTCGATCGCCGCGGCGAACTGCGTCTCGTCGAGGGCGTACGGGTTGGTGATGCCGAGGTCGGGCTGCGTCGCCATCAGGTACAGCGCGGCGTCGGCGATGTAGATGGCGTTGTCGTACACCGACACCGCCCCGTCGGCTGGGGTGCCGCCCTCGAACATCACGCTCCACGAGTCCGGCGCACCGTCGGCGAACGCCTCGGTGTTGAAGACGAGCAGGTTGGCGCCACGACCGTGGGGCATCCCGTAGGGCTCGCCGTCGACGGAGTTCCACTGCTGCAGCTTGAGGTCGTCGAAGATCTGCTCGTAGCTGGTCATCTGGCTGACGTCGAGGGGGCCGACCTCGCCGCCGGCGATCAACCGCTCGGTGGCGTCGCCGGACGCCGACACGGCGTCGTACTCGCCGCTCTGCATCAGGGCGACCATCTCGTCGGAGGAGCCGCCGAGCTGATTGTTCACGGCACAGCCGGTGATCTCCTCGAACGGCGTCACCCAGTCGACCGCCGGGTCGGTCGAGCCGTCCTCGACGTAGCCGGCCCAGGAGACGAGGTTGACCTCGCCCTCGGCGCCGGCCAGCAGGTCGGCGTTCGGCGTCCAGTGGTAGTCGGTCTCGCCCGCCGCCGCGGTGTCGCCGGGCGGTGCCGTGGTGTCCGTGCTCGCCGTGGCGACGCCGCCGGTGGCGAAGCCGAGGCCGAGCACGGCGGCCGCCGCCGCCGATCGGCGACGCCGCCGTGCGTCAGTCTGCAGATGCCGGTTGCTCATCAGGTTCTCCCTTCTGTGGTGTTCTGGTTAGGTCGGAGATCGTCCCGGTGTCGGCGACGGCGAACGCCGCCCGCCGCGGCCAGGTCAGGCGCACGGTGCTGTCGATCGTCGAGCGCCGTCGCCGCCTCGCTCGACACGTGGGCGAGCAGGTGGCTGCCGTCGTCGAGGTCGACGCGGGCGCGGCAGTCGGAGCCGAGGTACTGCACGTCGCGCAGCACGCCGCTGACGGACACCTCGCCGTCTGCCGCCGGCGGGCCGTCGAGGCGGACACGCTCGGGGCGCAGCGAGTGGGCGGCGTCGACGCCGAGGAGGCGCTCGCGACTGCTCCGCCGAGAGCACGTTCGACGTGCCGACGAACGTCGCCACGAACGTCGTCTGCGGCGACTCGTAGACCTGCCGCGGCGTGCCGACCTGCTCCAGCCGGCCGTTGTTGAACACGGCGACACGGTTGCTCATCGACAGCGCCTCGCCCTGGTCGTGGGTGACGAACACGAACGTGATGCCGACGTCGCGCTGCAGCGCCTTGAGCTCGACCTGCATCTCCTCGCGCAACTTGAGGTCGAGGGCGCCGAGCGGCTCGTCGAGGAGCAGCACCTTGGGATGGTTGACGAGGGCCCGGGCGAGGGCGACGCGCTGACGCTGGCCGCCGCTGAGCTGGTTGGGGCGCCGGCTGGCGAACCCGGACAGACGGACCGACTCGAGCAGCTCGCCGGCACGCCGGCGGCGCTCGGCCTTGCGCACGCCCTTGACCTTGAGCCCGTACTCGACGTTGCGCTGCACGTCGAGGTGGGGGAACAGGGCGTAGTCCTGGAACACCGTGTTGAGGTCGCGGTCGTAGGGCGGCTTCGACGTGACGTCGGCGCCGGCGAGCAGCACGGCCCCGGCCGTCGGCTCCTCGAACCCGGCGATCAGGCGCAGCACAGTCGTCTTGCCGCTGCCCGACGGCCCGAGCAGCGAGAAGAACTCGCCGTCGTCGATGACGAGGTCGATGTCGTCGACGGCGACGACGTCGCCGAAGCGCTTGCTCAGCCCGACGAGCTGGATCGCCGGCCGACGCGTTGTGGGGAGGAGCTGCTCGTTCGGTGCCGGCATCGGCATGGCCGAGGCGGCGGAGTCGCTCACCGTGTGCGTGTTCCTTCCCCCTCCCGCCGAGCGCGCCGCCATGGCGCCGCTGATCGGCGAATCATAGGCCCGCGCGACTCCGGCGCGACGGCAGGCGAATGCGTCGCCGAAATTATCCACCGGTCCCGACGGGCGGCTCCGGGTAGCTTCGTGATGACGCCCGCGGCGTGACGCCGGGCGGGGAGATGATCGATGGCCTCACGGATGTCGTGTCCGTGGTTCGTCGGACGAACCGAGGAGCTGCGGCACCTGATCGTCGCCCTCGAAGCAACGATTGCCGGATCATCGGCGGCCGTGCTCGTGGGCGGCGACGCTGGGATCGGTAAGTCGCGCCTCGTCGCCGAGATGACCAAGCGCGCCGCGGCCGCCGGGGCGGTGGTGCTGACCGGGCAATGCCTCGACGTCGCCGACGGTGGTGCACCGTACGCGCCGGTCCACGAGGTGCTCGCCCAACTCGGCGATGCCGCGACTGCAGGCGAACGGCCGGCGGAGGCGTTGCCGGCGGCACTGCGCCGGCTGGCCAGCGAGCGGCCGGTGGTGCTCGTCATCGAGGACGTCCACTGGGCCGACCGATCGACCCGCGATCTGCTCACCGTTCTCGCCGGCGGCCCGGAGCTTCCCGGCGTGCTGCTGGTGGCGACGTACCGCACCGACGATCTCGAGCGCGGCGATCCGATGCGCGGGCTGCTCGCCGAGCTCGAGCGTGCCGAGCGCGTCGAACACCTGCGCCTGACACCGTTCGGTCCCGGCGACGTCGCCGAGCAGCTGCGCGGCATCCTCGGGGCACAACCACCGGACTGGTTGGTGAGCGCCGTGCTGGAACGCTCCGACGGCAATCCGTTCTTCGCCGAGGAGCTGGCCGCCGTGTCCGGCGACGGCGACATGCCGCCGGTCCTCCACGAGCTGCTGCTCGCCCGCCTCGATCGCCTCGACAAGAGCGCCCAGCAGGTCGTCCGGGCAGCCGCCATCGGCGGGCGCCGGGTCGGCCATCGTCTGCTCGCCGCCGCCGTCGAGGCTCCGACCGACGTCCTCGACGCCGGGCTGCGCGCCGCCCGGCAGCATCACCTGCTGCTGGTCGACGAGCACGGGTACGCGTTCCGCCATGCCCTCGTCCACGAGGCGGTGCTCGGCGAGCTGCTGCCGGGCGAGCGCGCCAGCCTGCACGCCGCCTACGCCCGGGCCATCGATCTTCGACCATGCGCTCGTCGGAGCGGGGTGGGCCGCCGCCCTCGTCCACCACTGGGCGGGCGCCGGGCGCAACGACCGCGCCGTCGCCCCGGCCCTCGCCGCCGCGGTCGATGCCGAGCTCGCCTACGCGCTGCCCGAGGCGCAGCGCTACTACGACTGGCTGCTGTCGACGATGGGCGACGATGGCGACGGTCCAGGTGCCGACCTGCCGGTGTCCCGCGCCGAGATCGTCGACCGGGCGGCCGACGTCGCCAGCCGGGCCGGCGATCTCGACCGGGCGGCACAGCTGATCGCCGACGCGCTCGCCGACCTCGATCCTCGACACGACGCCGCCCGCGCGGCCATCCTCCACGAACGGCGCGGGTGGTGCCTGTTGCAGCGCGGTCGCGACGACGACGCCCTCGATGCCTACGAGCAGGCCATCAGGCTGGTCCCCGCCGAACTGCCGACTGCGGCCCGTGCTCGCGTGCTGGCCGCCAGCGCCGACGCCCTCGAGCGTGTCGACCGCCCGCAGCAAGCCGCCGAACGGGCGGCCGAGGCCGTCGCCGTGGCCGTGGCCGCCCGATCGCCCGGCGACGAGGGGCATGCCCGGCACACCCTCGGTGTCGCCTTGGCGTCCACCGGCGATCTCCCCGGCGGGCTCGCCGAGCTGCGCCGCTCGCTCGAGATCGCCGTCCGCGGCGGCGACGTCGCCGACGCCGCCGGGATCCACCGCCACCTCTGGCGCCTCGTCGTCGCCGAGGGCGCCGCGGCCGACCTCGTGGAGACCACGATCGCCGACGCGGCGACGGCCCGGGCGACGGCGATGCCGGTGCTCGCCGGCGTGCTCGACGCCATCGCCGCCGGCTACTGCCACCAGCTCGGCCGCTGGGCCGAGGCCGAGGGCCTGCTCAGCGCCCTCGACCCGCAACGTCTCGACGGGATCGTCCAGCTTGGCGGTCGGCGGCCATGCTCGACACCGACCGCGGCGATGCTCGAGCGCGCCGGTGACCGCCTCGAGATCGTGCGGGCGAACACGCTCGGGTTGCGCGACGGGCGGATCGACGGGTTGCTGTTCCGCGGCCTGGCCGAGCGAGCGTGGAGTCGTGGTCATCACGGCGCCGTCGCCGCCATCGTCGAGGAAGGGATCGAACCGCACCACCGACAAGGAGCTGACGGCATGGCTGGCACTCGTCGGCTTGCGTGCCGCTGAACGGCGGCGGCGAAGCGGTCGACAACTGGGTGGACACGCTGCGCCGGCTCGGCGATTACGCCGATTCGCGCCGGCTCGGCCCGGCCGCCGAGCTGCGTTCGGCGGCGGCAACCGGGCGAGGCCGAGCTGACCCGGCTGCGCGGCACGCCGGATCCGCAGCGCTGGGCGTCCGCGGCCGCGGCGTGGGAACGAACGGGGTTCCCGCTTCCGGCGGCTTACTGCCGCTGGCGCCAGGCGGAGGCGGTGCTCGCCAGCGGTGGCGACCGCGACGACGCCGCCGCCCTGTTTGCCGCCGCCAGCTCGGCCGCCATCGAACTCGGGGCCCAGCCGCTGGCCGCCGCCATCGAGCAGTCGGCGCGGCGGGCGCGGATCGCCGTCGCCGGGCGTGCCCCGGATCCGGCGCCGGTCGCAGCACGCGACGGCGACTTCGGCATCACCGCCCGGGAGTTCGAGGTGCTCGAACTGCTCGCCCGCGGCTGGACCAACAAGCAGATCGCCGAGTCGCTGTTCATCAGCGAGAAGACCGCCCGGGTGCACGTGTCCCACCTGCTCACCAAGCTGGCGGTACCGACACGCGGCGCCGCCGTCGACGTCGCCCACCGCCACGGCCTGCTCGACCGCAGCCACTGAGTCCTTGGTCGCTGTGAGGACGCCAACGTCATCACAGCCGCCAAAGCGTTGGCAGAGCCGAAATGAGCGCGGGGTAGGTCATCCGCCCGATGCGCCGGCGTCGGGGCCATGCGCATCGTCGGCGGATGGGGTCCGCATCCTTCGCGGCACGACCACGCCGTCGTGCTCGGCGCCGGCATGGCCGGCCTGCTCACCGCCCAGGCGTTGTCCCGCCACTTCGAGCGGGTCACGATCGTCGAGCGCGACAACCTCCCCAGCCACCCGCCAATCGCCCGGGGTACCCCAGGGCGATCACCTTCACGTGATCCTCCCGGGCGGCCAGCAGGCGATCGAACGACTGTTGCCGGGCTTCGCCGACGAGCTCGTCGCCGCCGGTGCCGTGGACATCGCCATCCCCACCGAGGTGCTGTGGCTCAGCCCTGCCGGATGGATCGATCGCTTTCCGCCGCGCCACCGGATGATCTCGGCGACCCGCCCGCTGATCGAGTGGTGCACGCGGCGCCGTGTGCTGGCGACACCGGGAGTCGAACTGCTCGACGGCAGGGCCGTCGAGCGGCTCCTCCCGGGGTGGGACGGCGACCGAGTGTCGGGCGTCCGCCTCCACGACGCAGACGGCGATGCGCGGCGAGTCAGCGGCGCTGCGCGCCGACCTCGTCGTCGACGCCGCCGGACGCCGCTCGCGCCTGCCGGAGTGGCTCGACCAGCTCGGATTCGAGCGCCCGGACGGAGACTCGAGTCGACGCGTCGTTGTCGTACGCCTCGCGCATCTACCGGCGCCCGCCTGGCACCCGCGACTGGAAGGGAGCGTTCCTCCAGGCCAAGCCACCGACGACGGGGCGGATGGCGGTGATGTTCGAGGTCGAGGACGATCAGTCTGCTGGTCACCGTGCAGGGGGCCGGCGGCGACCATCCGCCGCGCGACGAGGTCGGCTTTCTCGACTTCACCCGCTCGCTGCGCAGCCCGGTCATCTACGAGACGATCCGCGACGCCGAACCGCTGACACCGATCGTCGGGTTCGCCAACACGGCCAACCGGCGCCGCCACTTCGAGCGGTTGCGCCGCTGGCCGGAGCGGCTGCTCGCGGTCGGTGACACGGCCTGCGCGTTCAACCCGGTGTACGGCCAGGGCGTGTCCGTGGCCGCCCTGACGGCGGTGCGCCTGGACAATGCCCTGGACCGCCGGGGTGATCGCTCACTCGACGGGTTCGCCCCGGCGTTCCGCCGTCAGGTCGCCGCCGCCGGCAAGGCGGCGTGGATGATCGCCACCGGCGACGACCTGCGCTACCCGACGACGACGGGCGCCACGGCCAACGCGATGATGCGCATGCAGCACCGCTACCTCGACCGGGTGATGGCGGCGGCGACCACCGACGAAGCCGCCATGGCGGCGATGACCGACGCCCTGTTCCTGCTCGCCCGGCCGGAGTCGTTGTTCAAGCCGAGCGTGATGTGGCGGGCGCTGCTGCCGTGGCTCACCCCGCCCGATCGAGCAGGACCTCCCCGTCCACTCGGATGCCGAACCGGGTCGGGTGAGCGAGCGAGCTGACTGCTGCCGCCGAATTTGCTCGCGCCACGACGGTGCGCGAGCATGGTGATCTCATGGCGGCCGGCACGACGACGTTTCGAGCGACCTCGTCGGGTCCCGGCGCCCGGCGACGTGCTCGACGCGCTGGTGCGCGCCGGGTTCACGGCCGAGCCGCCGAGGACCTCGACGCTCGCCGTGCTCGACACCTTCGACGGGCGCATCGCCGACGCCGGGCTGCGCCTCGAGCTCGTCGACGGTCGTCACCTCGTGCTCAGCGGCGAGGGGGGCGTGCCCGCCGGGGTCACCGTGTCCAGCGCAGCCGCGGGTCGCCGATGATCTCCCTGCCGGACCGCTGCGCCATCGACTCGCCCGGCTGCTCGACGTACGGGCGTTGCTCCGCCTCGTCGAGGTGACGTCGCAGCGCACCGAGGCGGCGAGGCGCAACGGGGCAGGAAAGATCACCGCTGCCGTCACCGTCCATCAGTCACCGTCGACGAACGGGACCGAGCTCGGCGCCCGCCGTCCTCGTCGAGGCGACCGAGTTGACGGGCTATCCCAAGCCCGCTGCCGAGCTGCGTGACCTGCTCGAAGGCCTCGGCCTCGAGCAGGTCGATGGCGGGCTCGCCGAGGTCGCCGCGGCCAGCGCCGGGGTCTCCCTCGGCGGCTACGGGGTCTCGGTCGGTGTCCCGCTGGCGGCGAGCGACCCGGCGATCGACGGATATCGCAGCCGTGCTCGCCAACCTCCGCGACGCGATGCTCGCCAACTGGGACGGCACCGTCGCCGACATCGATCCAGAGTTCCTCCACGACCTGCGCGTCGCCGTGCGCCGGACCCGCGTCGTGCTCGCCAACGCCGGCCGGGTGCTCCCCGACGACGTCGCGCCAGCAGGCCCGGGAGGACTTCGGCTGGCTCGGCGGGATCTCCGGAGCGGCCCGTGACCTCGACGTGTACCAGATCGAATGGCCCGACTACACGGCCGCCCTCGACGCCGCCGCGACGCGAGGCGCTGGTCCCGCTGCGCGAGCACCTCGGCAGTCGAGCGTCAGGCCGCCCACGCCGAGCTGGCCGCCCAGCTCTCGTCACCGCGGGCGAGCGTCGCCGTGGACGCGTGGAACGAGTGGCTCGACAGCCCGGTCGACGTGACAGCGCTCGGCGACCGCGGCCTCGAACCGCTGCCGAAGACCGTCGGGCAGGCGGATCCGTCGAGCCCACCGCAAGATGGTCGAACGGGGCGGACGATCACGCCGTCGACGCCCGCCGAGACCGTCCACGAACTCCGCAAGGACGCCAAGAAGCTGCGCTACCTCATCGAGTGCTTCGGCGGGCTCTACGACAAGTCGGCACGGACGGCGTTCGTCGGCCGGCTCAAGGCGCTGCAGGACACGCTGGGCGAGCACCAGGACGCCGAGGTCCACGCCCACGCCCTGCGCACCATCGCCGACGATCGCAGGCAGGCGGTGGAGCGCCGACACGCTGCTGGCGATCGGACAGCTCGTCGAGCGCCTCGAGCAGCGGCGAGCTGGCCAGCCGGGACGAGCTCGCCGACCGCTTCGGCGCCTTCGACCAGAAGGACGACGGCCAAGGCGTTGAAGGACCTGCTGGCGAGCGCGGGCAGGGCGTCGTGAAGATCCTCGCGACGTACAGCATCAAGGGTGGGGTGGGGAAGACGACGACGGCCGTCAATCTCAGCTTCGAGGCGGCGTCGACGGGTGCCCGGGTGCTGCTGTGGGACCTCGATCCGCAGGGCGCGGCGACGTTCTTCTTTCGTGTCAAGCCGCGGGTGAAGGGCGGCGTGGCCCGCCTGCTCGGGCGTCGTGGCGAGCTGGCCGCCAACATCAAGGAGAGCGACGTCGGCGGGCTGCACCTCGTTCCGGCCGACTTCTCGCTGCGCCACCTCGACGTGCACCTGGCCGACGGGTCGGGTTCGACAGCCGACGCCTCGCCGCCCTCCTCGAGCCACTCGCCGACGACTACGACGTCGGCATCCTCGACTGCGCGCCGGGCATCACGCTCGGCAGCGAGGCGGTGTTCCGTGCCGCCGACGTGCTGCTCGTGCCGACGGTGCCGACGACCCTGTCGGTGCGCACGCTCGACCAGCTCACCGGCTTTCTCGCCGACGACGGCGACGGCCCGGAGGTCCTGCCGTTCGTCTCGATGCTCGATCGCCGCAAGACCCTGCACCGCCAGCTGATCGAGTCGCTCGCCGACGTCGAGCCGCCGTTCCTGGCAACGGCGATCCCCAACGCCAGCGCCGTGGAGCGGATGGCGGTGCACCGCGCCCCGCTCGGCGAGGTCGCCCCGCGCAGCGTCGCCCGCAAGGCGTTCGCCGACCTCTGGGCCGAGGTCGCCGCCAAGCTCTGGCCCGACTTGACCCATCGGAGTGTTTGCTGCCACCGGAGTGTTACGCGCCGGGACACGTCCCGTGACCGGAAACACTCCGATCAGCTAGCGATCGTCGATCAGGGCCATCGCCGTGGCGACGAGGCCGAAGAAGAGCATCAGGCCGACGCCGACGATCGTGACGATGTGCGGCTTCGAGGTCGGTGAAGTCGTGGGATTGCCGACTCGCCAACCCGATCGGCTGAGTCGGTCTGCTCGGTCGCCGTGGTCAGCACCAGCCAGCCGGCGCAGATCGTGCCGCCGATGGCCAGACCGAGGCCATAGCGGCGCACGAGCAGGAAGCCGAACACGCCGCACAGCAGCAACAGTCCGAGCTGCACGAAGCGGGCGGCGAACCACGCCGTCGGCACGTCGGTACCCGGAGCGCTCGACCAGTTGAGGTCGACATCGGCGTCGTCGACCGGGATCAGCGGGCCGATCACGGCGGCGATCGTCGCCATCGCGCCGAGGGCGGCGACCCACGGGTCGAGGCCGGCCCGCCCGTCGTCGCCCGTGCGCAGCAGCGAGACGATCAACGCCGACCAGGCCCAGACCGCCGGCGGCGACGAGCGCCCAGTAGCCGACGTCGCGGGTGACGTCGACGCGGACGTCGCCGTCAGCTCGGCTGGGCTGACGAGCACCTCGGCCTGGCCGAGGGCGAGGGCGACCCACCCGGCGAGAGCGGCGCCGGCACCGCCGGCGAGCCCGGCGCCCCAGCGGAACCCGGCGCACCAGGCGATCGCCCCGAGGACCATCGTCAGCGCGGTCAGGATGCCGGCGACGGTGAGGTTGGTGCCGAAGTCGTTGAGCTTCCACGGCCCGTCGAGCTCCGACTACCCGGTGCCGTCGACGTCGAGGACCTGGACGACCATCGCCGACGACGGCGGCGACGGCCGCCAGCACGGAGATCACCAGCAACGGCTTGAGCCGGAAGCTGCGCGCCGGCTTGGGCGCCTCGCTCCTGCTCCCACGGCGCCGCCTCCCACGGGGCGTAGCTGGCCGGCACTCGTCCGGTGGCGTCGTAGTACGCCGCCGTCGTACTCGCCGCGATAGGGCGGCTGCATCGTGGTGGTCGGAGCGGGTTCGGCCGGGGTAGTCGACGGCCTCGCCCGGCCACAGCGGGCCGGTGTCGGAGGGGTGGTCCCAGCGGCCGGGACCCTGCGCCGACACGTCTGGCGGCCCGAACCCGCCGCGGCCCATCGGTGCGCCGACGGCAGGGAGGACGTTGGTGGCGTCCTCGTCGGGCGGGGGCAGCGGCGGCGGGGGAGGGACGGCCAGGAGCTGACCGGTGACCGGGTCGAACATCGGGTGGCTCGTCGGCGCGGCGAGCGCCGGCAGTCGGTTCGTCTCCTCGTCGTCGGCAGCCGGCGGCGCGAGGGCGAGCTCCCCGGCGGGGCGTCGCAGGCGGGCGCCACATTCCATGCAGAACTTGTGCTCAGGGCGCACCTCGGTTCCGCAGACGTGGCACTGCATGCGATCGAGCCTAAGGGACGCTGCCGGGCGGCCTGCAGGCACTCGGCAGACTGTCGCCGATGCCCGGCCGATTCGCTCCGTCGCCGACGGGCTCGTTGCACGTCGGCAACCTGCGCACGGCGCTGATCGCCTGGCTGCTGGCCCGTTCGGCAGGCGACGTCTTCCGGCTGCGCATGGAGGACCTCGATCGGGTGACGTCGGCGCCGGAACACGAGCGCGCCCAACGCGCCGACCTCGTCGCCCTCGGGGTCGACTGGGACGGTGACGTCTGGCGCCAGAGCGAGCGCTTCGCCCTCTACGAGGAGGCGCTCGACGAGCTGGGCCGAGCCGGACTCACGTACGAGTGCTTCTGCTCCCGCCGCGAGATCCGCGAGGCAGCTGCGGCGCCGCACGGCGATTCCGCGCTGACGTATCCCGGGCCGTGCCGCGACCTCACCGACCGCCAGCGCGCCGAACGCCGAGCCCAGCGGACGACCCGCCGTCCGCTTCCGTGCCGAGGGCGGCAGCCGTGGCCTTCGACGACGTCGTGGCCGGGCGGTTCGTCGGCATGCCGTCCGACGTCGTCCTGCGTCGCAACGACGGCGTTCCCGCCTACAACCTCGCGGTGGTCGTCGACGACGCCGCCGGCGGAGCATCGACCTCGTCGCTCGCGGCGACGACCTGCTTCCGTCGACCCCGAGCCAGATCGCCATCGCCGAGGCGCTCGGACTGCCGGTGCGCCGCGGTACGCCCACGTGCCGCTGGTCGTCGGCGCCGACGGTCAGCGTCTGACCAAGCGCGACGGTGCGATCACGCTGTCCGAGTTGGTCGCCCGGGGCATCGATGCCGGAGCGCTGCGCGCCGCCCTGGCCGCCTCGATCGGCATCGCCGAACGGGGCGAGCGTGTGTCTGCCGGCGAGCTGGTCGACCGCTTCGACGTGGCCACGCTCGTTCGGCACGCCGACGGTCCGGTGCGCTTGGCGGACGTCCTGGCGATGGCCGAACAGTCCGTCGCCGCCCCTCGGTGGTCCCCCGAATCGGCCCATCGATCGTTGGTAGCCTCGGTCCGATGCGGGCCCCCAACCGCTCCTCCCACGGGCCGCGACTCGACTCCACTCGCAATCGCTTGATCCTCGTCAGCGCCGGCCTCGGCGCGGCGACGATGCTCCTCGGCGGCACGGCGATCATCGCCGCGTCGTCCCCGCGACTGGTCACCACGACACAGATCGCTTCGACGACCACCATGGCATCGACGACGACGGTCGCCCCGACCACGGTCGCCCCGACCACCACACTGGCGACCACCACCACGGCAGCACCGACGACGACCGTCGCCCCGACCACGACGGCGCCGTCGCCGGCGATCGTGCCCGTGGCCGCTCCGGAGTACCCGTTCGTCGCCGTCGGGATCGAGTGGTGGGGGCGAGACCGCCCGGATCCAGCAACGGCTGCTCGATCTCGGGTTCTGGAACAGCGGTGCCGACGGCGACTACGGGTTGACGACGAGCCAGGCGGTGATGGCGTTCCAGAAGTACGTCGGCATCGAGGCGTACGGGTACGTCGGCCAGGAGACCGCCGACGCCCTGACGAACGCCCGCTTCCGCGCCCACGGTCTCGCCGATGCCGGCACGCTCGTCGAGATCGACAAGGACAAGCAGCTGTTGTTCATCGTCCACAGCGGGCGGACGGTGTGGGTCTACAACACGTCGACTGGCGACGGCCAGCCGTACGAAGAGGTCGACCAGAACACCCCCGGCGAGGTGCAGTCGGGAGTGTCGGTCACCCGCAACGGCCTGCACGAGGTCTACCGCGAGCGTCCGGTCGGTTGGTGGGAAGGCGATCTCGGGCGGATCTACCGGCCGAAGTACTTCAGCGGTGGGCAGGCCGTGCACGGCTCCAACAACGTGCCCAACTACCCGGCATCACACGGCTGCGTCCGCGTGTCGATCCCGGCGATGGACTTCATCTGGGAGTCGAACATCATGCCCCTGCACACCCCCGTCTGGGTCCACGGCGCCAACTGACGATCTGCAGAGCGAGATGCACCAGATCGGTGCATCTGGCTCCGGAGATGCCTACGGGATCGCGACGCTTGACGCGCAGCTCGTGGCCGGCACTGGTCAGGCACTTGCCGGTCTCGAGGTCGAAGCGCCAGCCGTGGAGGGTGCAGACCAGCTCGCCGCCGTGGATCTCGCCGAACACGCTGAGGTCGGCGTTGCGGTGGGGGCAGCGTCGCTGCATCACCCAGCCGTCGAGCTCGATGTCGGGCTCCGTCTCGGTCGGCGGGTGCAGCTTGCGCAGCGCCTCCGCTTCGGTGCGGCGCATCCGTCCCGGTGACAGCGACTTGAAGAAGTTGTAGACGTACTCGTTGAACTCGCCCTGGCGCCACGCCCGGAAGCGGCAGGACAGGAACAGCGAGTTGCTCCAGTCGACGGCACGCTCGGCGACGACCTTCTCGACGAGCGAGCGGTCGATGTCGAAGCGGAACCCGTACGGCTCGCCGGCGTAGGCCCGCACGTCACCGGCGGGAAAGTCGATGAGGATCTCGACCTCACCCGCCCGCAACAGGCAGGCCGCCCCGATCCCCTCGCGAACGGTCGGGCACGCCGCCAGCAGCGGTCGCCACCACTCCTGCAGCGTCGGAACCAGGTCGGTCTCCGGCTGCGCCGCCCAGCGCTCGTGCATCTCGGCCAGCCAGTCCGACCAATCTGCCTGGTAGCCGGCGAGGTACTCGCCCTTGCGCTCGAAGATCGCCGTCACCTCCTCGTCGGCGATCGGGTGCTCAACCGACATGCCGTCGGCCCGACCTCGATCGTCGTTCCCGGGATGGCCAGCACGCCGGCGTGGCCGGAAGCGTCGAGGCGGGCGAGGAACGTGCGCTGGTCGACGAAGATGCTCGGCTCGTCGCCAGTGACGACGTTGAAGCGGGAACAGGGCCGGATCGAGGAAGCACGGCGGGCCGGCCGACGGCACGACGGCCCGGGCGTCGATCGACTCGACGTAACGCATCGCCCTCGTCAGCTGGCTCTCGATCTTGGCGTCGACGAGATGGCGCATCGTGGCGTCGTCCATCTCGTACACCATCGGGTACCAGATCGCCCCGCTGTACTGCAGCCAGTGGAGGTCGACCGGGCCGTGCCCGGCGAGGGCGGCCAGGTCAGTCGTTCGGCAGTCGTTCTGGTTGACGAGCCGGCTCGTGCCGTCGCTGACCACGAGCGCCGAGTCGCCGCCGGGGCCGTCGGTGATCGACGTCTCGACGTGGATCGCCACCGTCAACTTGCTGTCGTCACCACCGAGTCGATGCTCCTCGCCGTCGATCGTGCGGATCAGGTTGTCGAAGCCGAGGGCGCGCAGCCGCCCGTCGAGTTCGCGGCTCGGGTAGCCGGGGACGAGGACAGCGATGTCTCGACGTACGTTGCGCTCGTCGGCGAGCCACGTCTCGTCGAAGTGATCGCCGTGGAGGTGCGAGACGTACAGGTAGTCGGCGTTGCGGATCTTCTCGTGCAGCTCGTCGCCGAGCCGGTCGTTGCGCGGGAACACGAACCACGACCCGAAGAAGGCCGGTACGAACCATGGGTCGCACACGATCGACCCG
This sequence comes from Ilumatobacteraceae bacterium, assembly GCA_963732335.1. Classification (GTDB taxonomy): domain Bacteria; phylum Actinomycetota; class Acidimicrobiia; order Acidimicrobiales; family Ilumatobacteraceae; genus Desertimonas. The sequence continues at coordinate 26,690 of CAVSZO010000065.1, forward strand.
TGGGCGGTCTCGATGAGGATGCCGGCCTGGCCGAGCGACGTGGCGCGACGGAGATACGTAGCGGTCAGCGCGCACGTCAGGCACGGGCGGGTCGGTGTACTGCTGTCCTCCCCGCGAGACGTGCTCGGTCCACGCCGAGCCGTCCCAGTAGCGCAGCTCGAAGCGACCTGCCGGGTCGGCGTACCAGCCGGCCGGAACCGACGGCGTCGCCGTGGTCGTGGCCTGTTGCGCCGACCCACCCCACGAGGAGGACTCCGTCGATTCGGAGCCGCTCGTCCAACCTCCCGCGGCTGCCGCGGTGGCGGTGTCGGACCCGGTTCCCCAACCGGTACCGCCCGTGTCGTCTGCGGAGCGTCGAGGGCGTGGGTGACGTGATGTCGGACGTCGTCTCTGCCGGCTCGCTGCTCGCCGACAGTCGGCGTCAGCAGGTCGGCGGCAGTCGAGTCGTCTGTCGACTCGGCCGACTCGAGCGTGTTGCTCGTGCCGTCGGTGATCTGCTGCTCGGCGCTCTCCGCCGCTTCGGTGTCGGAGATGGCAGGACCGCCGCAGATAGGCGACGACATCGGAGCCTGCAGGGACGATGGCGACGACGTCCCATCCGTCAGCGGATTTCTCGGTGAGCGTGGCAGCAAGCGAAGCGGCCTCGTACGAGGACACGCTGACGGACTCGAAGTCGTACATGGCCGCAATCGTAACCACGCGTCACCTGATCACCAGCGCAGCGGCATCGGCGTCGCGTGCCGGCCCGTCGAAGATCACCTCGCCGTCGCGCAGCGCGACGACCCGTTCGGCGGCGCTGACGGCGGCGAGCTCGTGGGTGGCGACGAGCAGCGTCGCTCCGTCGCCGTGGGCCCGGTCGAACAGGTCGAGCAGTGCTTCCCGCCCCGGCTGGTCGAGCCCGACGAACGGCTCATCGACGAGGAGGACCTCGAACGGGCGGACGAAGGCGATGGCGATGGCCGCCTTCTGGCGCAGCCCCCGGCTGAACGTCGTGGGCAGGTGGTCGCCGCGGTCGGTGAGCCCGAGGAGGTCGAGCAGGTCGGTGGCGTGCTGCTCCCATCCGTCCGTGCCGTGCAGCTTGGCGATGTACTCGAGGTGCTCCCACACGGTGAGGTCGTCGTAGAACACCGGCTGGTCACCGAGGTAGCTCGTGAACGCCCGAGCGTCGAGCGAACCTGCGGGGTGCCCGAGCACGGTCACCGTTCCATCGGTGGCGTCGAGCAACCCGGCCGTGAGGCGCAACAGCGTCGTCTTGCCGCTGCCGTTGTGCCCGAGCAGGGCGACCCGCTGGCCGGTGGCGATGTCGAGATCGACCGGGCCGAGGGCCGGAGCGTCGCCGTAGCTCTTGGCCAGCCCCGTGGTGAGCACCGCACTCACGTGGCCCGCCGCCCAGCTTCGGTGAAAGCCCGCATCTTGGCGCGCCACTCGTCGCGCTTGCGGACCCAGGTCGCCGTCGCGGCGATCAGCAGCGCGTCGAGCACCGCCATCCGCACGGCGGTGGCCGGTTCGGGGAACTCGCGCATCGCCAGCGCCGTCAGCGCGGGGATCGTGCTGATCACGATCGGGACGGCGAGACGGATGAACGAGGACGCCCCGGCGAACTCCGGGGGGACCGCCGCGCTCGGAGCGGCCACCGGATCGGCGGCATCACGCACGACGCTGACGACCGATCCGCACGCGCCGGCCAACGTGACGGGCAGGGCGAGGGCGAACGCCGCAGCGGATGCCGACGGTCGGGCCACGGCGACGGTGGCGGCGCCGATCATGGCGAACGGCGTCAGGGCGACGATCGGGGCACCGAGGTGGCGGAGCAGCATCCAGCCCCGCGGCCGCGGCACGCCGTCGGCGACGTCCGGATGGTCGATCTCCTGCGACAGCGGCTCGATCGCGTCGAGGCCGAGGAGGTAGAGGGCCACACCGACCGCCAGCAGCGCTGGTGTCGTGCCGCGCAGCACGGCGACGACGGCGAGGCCGGCAAGGACGGCCATCGCCGCCATCCTGGCGAGTCGCGACGCCGGGTAGCGGGCAAGGCCGCGCAACCCGCGCCGGACGACCGCCATCGTCGGACGCGCACGGCCGGTCGTTCGACCGAGGCGGACCCACGGTGTCGACCGTGGGCGTTCGCCGCGCAGCTGGCGGCGCAGCAAGACGACGGTGCGCAGATCCTGGACCGTGACGGCGAACCGCAGCTGCGACACGAGGTCGGCACGGCGGGTGAGCTGCTCGAGACGCAAGCGGTCGGCGACGACGAGAGCGACGCCGGCGAGGACGACGACCGCGGCCGCAGCGACCAGGTCGACCGGGTGCGTGCGCATGCCCCACATCGCCAGGCTGCCGAGGCCATCGCCGGGTCCCGGCCAGCCCCAGGCAACGGCCGCGCGCTTGGGCGGCGAGCAACGCGAGGGCAAGCGCGGTCGCCACCCAGCGCGGGACCGCCAGGGCGTGGACGACGACGGCGACAGCGACGAAGGCGAGGCCGGCGAGCGCGGCGGCGACCGCCCCGCTGGCAGCCCACGCTGCCGCCGAGCCCGGCAGCCGTCGAGCCGCCAGCTGTCCGGCGATCGCCCCGGTGACGGCTCCGGCGAAGGCAACGGCCCGCATCCGCTGGCCGACCGGACGCAACAGCACCTCTCGCCGCGGGATCGGAGCGAGCATCAGGTGACGAGCGTCGCCGACCTCCAACGAGATCGGGCCGCCGTCACTTCCGCTGCGCAGGCCGACGGCGACCGCGGCGACAGCGACGAGCCCGACCACGGCGGGGCCCCGCTCGACGACGTCGCTGAGCTGGCTCGCCGTCACCGGCTCGTCCGTGACGAGGTCGCTGAGCCACATCACGGCGAGCCCCCCGAACAGGGCAGCGAGATACACCCGGTAGGCGATCTCGAACCATTCCAGCTCGCCGAGGCGGCGGGTCCGCCGGGCGCGCCGCATCTCGCGCAGCGCGATCGACGTCATCGCGTCCCGACGCTAACGGTTTCGCCTCGCAAGCGGAGCTTGCTCGGCGAGCTCGAAGCAGGCGGCCTGCGGCCGCACACCCCCCGCCCGCTCACGATCTGGGAGCGCCGTCATACTTGCGCCGATGTCGGTGGAGGCGATGCAGGTGTTCACGGCGTTGCTCGCCATCGGGGCCGCCATCCTCGCCGTGTTCGTCGTCGTCGGGCGCCTCGTCCGCGGTCGGTCAGCGCTGCTCGACGAGCTGTTCGACACCGTCGACGACGCCGCCTTGTGGATCGCCTTTCTCGTCGCCGCCGGCGCCACGCTCGGCAGCCTCTACTTCTCCGAGGTCGCCAACTACGTGCCGTGCCGGTTGTGCTGGTACCAACGCATCGCGATGTACCCGCTCACCGTGATCCTCCTCGTCGCCGCGATCAGACGTGACCGCGGGGTCCGCTGGTATGCGATCCCCCTGGCCGGTGTCGGCGCCTGCGTGTCGATCTACCACTACCTCGTCGAGTGGCATCCCCAGTTGGAGGGCGATGCCTGCGATCCGACGAACCCGTGCTCGTTGGTGTGGTTCCGCGAGTTCGGCTTCGTCACACTGGCGTTGATGGCGCTGTGCGGCTTTGTGGCGATCATCGCCTTGTTGCTGCCGATCCGGCGGCGGGAACTCGACGATGCGCCAGATCGACTGGGGACGTGATGGCTTCTCCTCCGCGACGGGGCGGCAACGACCAAACCCGGACACTGCTGTTGATCGCCGCCCTCGTGGCCATCGTCGCGGTGCTCGCAGTCGTCGTCGTCCTCGTGGTCGGCGGCGGTGACGACGACGACACGGCGAGTGACGTGGATCCGTTCCGGCCGGTGTCGGTGAGCGGCGACCCCCTGCCGGAGTTCAGCCCGGAGATCCGGGCCGGCGACGTCGACGACCCCGCGGTCGGTCAACCGGTACCGGTGGTCTCCGGCACCGACTACGAGGGCAACGCGACGACCATCGATCCGGCGACCGACGGACCGACGATGGTGGTACTGCTCGCCCACTGGTGCCCGCACTGCAACGCCGAGATCCCCGTGCTCAACGAGTGGCGCGATTCCGGGGAGATCCCCGACGGCCTGAACATCGTCGGTGTGAGCACTGGCGCGTCACCAGACGCGCCGAACTTCCCGCCCGACGAGTGGCTGCGGGAAATGGACTGGCAGTGGCCGGTCCTCGCCGACGACCAACCAGAGGCAGGCTCACCGCCGCCGGCGATGGGTGCGTACGGCGGCACGTCGTACCCGACAATGGTGTTCGTCGACGCCGACGGGCTGGTCGTTGAGCGCCTGTCCGGGCGAGGTACCGATCGACGTCCTCACTCCGATCGTCGACGAACTCGTCGCCGGATCGAGCTGAGGTCACACAGACACCGCCGCCCAGGCACTGGGTACGGCGAGGTGGTCGGTGACCGAGCAGTCGGCGCCGAACACCACGAAGCGGTCGAACCCGCGTAGGAACCACCGGTCGTGGGTGACGGCGATCACCGTCCCGGTGAACTCGGCGAGACCGGCCTCCAGCGCTTCGGCGGACACGAGGTCGAGGTTGTCGGTCGGCTCGTCGAGCAGCAGCATCGTCGCCCCGGAACGCTCCAACAGGAGGATCTGGAACCGCGCCTGCTGACCGCCCGACAGCGTGTCGAACGGTTGCTCGGCGCAGCCGTGCAGTTCGTAACGGCGCAGCATCGACATCGCCGGCCCGCGCACGACATCGTGGTCGTAGAGGATCGCCAGCAGCGTCTTGCCACGCCACTCCGGATGCTCATGGGTCTGGTGGAACAAGCCGGGCACGACGCCGGCGCCGAGGCGGAAGTCCCCGTGGTGTTCGATCGACGGAGTCGCCGGCGAGGAGGCGGAGGAAGTGGCTCTTGCCCGCCCCGTTGGCACCGAGCACGGCGACGCGCTCGCCGAAGTCGACCTCGAGGTCGAACGGGTCGGTCAACCCGTCGAGCTCGAGTTGCTCGACGACGAGCGCCCGCTTCCCGGTGCGCGCCCCGCCGAGACGCATGGCGATGCGTTGCTCACGGATCTCGGCCGGCCGCTCCTCGCGCTCGACGAACTGGCGCAGTCGGCTCTCGGCGGCCTTCAACTTGGGGGCGAAGACGTCCCAGTAGCGGGCTCGCCGGCGCATCTCGGCGACGATCGCTTCGAGTCGCTTGCGCTCTTCGTCGTACAGCGATCGGTCCTTGTCGAGCTTGTCGAGATGGGCCCGGCGGGCGTCGGCGTAGCCGGCGAACCCGCCGCCGAACGTCCACGCGCCGAACGCCTCGATCGTGACGATCTTCGTCGCCGTCGTCGCCAGCAACTGACGGTCGTGGCTGACGTACAGCACGGTCTTGCGCGTCGCCTGAAGCTCGCCTTCGAGCCAGCGCTTGGCGTCGACGTCGAGGAAGTTGTCGGGCTCGTCGAGCAACAACACGTCAGCATCGCTGCGCAGCAGCACCTCGAGGGCGAGGCGCTTCTGCTCGCCGCCGGAGAACGTGCGCAGCGGTCTGCCGGCGACCTCGTCGAGCGACAGACCAACGGCGCGGGTCGTGCACTCGTCCCAGTGCACTTCGGCCGCGTAGCCGCCGGCGTCGCTCCATGCCGAAACGGCGTGGGCGTAGCGCATCGGATCCGTCGCGGCAGCCGACTCTGCCGCGTTGAGCTCGGCGTGGGCGCGCTGCAGCTCTGGTGGGGCGAGCGACACGAGCAGCTCGCCGACGGTCTGCGGGGCGTCGCGCGACGTGTCGGCGATGCCGACGAGCTGGCGCATCACACCGAGGCGGCCATCGACGCCGATCGTCCCGCTCGTCGGCGCCGAGTCGCCGGCGATCAGCGCCAGCACGGTCGACTTGCCGACACCATTGGCACCGACGAGGGCGGCGCGCTCGCCGTCGCCCACCGTGAAGCTGACGTCGCGCAGCAACTCGATGCCACCAGGAAGTCGCCAACCAAGACGGCTGACACGGACCGTGCCCACGGTCGGGCCACGCTACGGAGTCGCCGCCGTACCGTCGTCGTCGATTTCGCCACCGAGGCGTTCGGCTTCGGCGAGCACGTCGCGCAACGGACGGCCGAGCGCCTGCGCGGCGGTGGCGGCATCGTCGTGCTCGACCTTGACGCGCCCCGCCGCCAGCTTGACTCCGATGCGGTGCCCGCCGACGTCGACGAACGATTCGCGCCGGGCTTGCGGCCAGCGCTCGACGGTCGTGGCCCGCACGCCGAGGCTGCCCGTCTCGGCGACGAGGACAGCCGCGATCGCCTCGACCTGGGCGGGCTCGCACAGCGCCGAGACGATGTGCGCCGGGCGACCCTTCTTCATCACGATCGGTGTCGCCCAGGCGTCGAACGCTCCGGCGGCGACGAGGGCGGCGATCGTGTGGGCGATCACCTCGCCGGTGACGTCGTCGACGTTGACGTCGACCTGTACCGCGGCCCGCCCGGGACGCGGTGCCACGACGTCGCTCGCCCGTGACTCGCCGACGATCACCTGCACGACATTTGGTCGGCCGGGGGTGTCGGCGCGGCCGGCGCCGTAGCCGACCGACGACACAGTCATCGCCGGCAGCGCCCCGAACGAGGTCGCCAGGGCGGCTAGGGCAGCGACACCAGTCGGCGTCGCCAGCTCGAGATCGGTGTCGATACCGATCACGGGCATGCTCCGGGAGGCGAGCAAGCGGGCGACGGCCGGTGCCGGGTTGGGCAGGCTGCCGTGCGCCGCCACGATCGTTCCTCGGCCAGTCGCGACGGGACCGGCGACGAGCTCGTCGATGGCCAGGGCCTCGAGGGCGGCGGCGATGCCGACCACGTCGACGACGGCGTCGACGGCACCGACCTCGTGGAACTCGACGTCGTCAGGATCGATGCCGTGGACCGCCGCCTCGGCGGCGGCGAGCGTGTCGAAGATCGCCTGCGCTCGTCGTCTAACGCCTTCGGCCAGGTCGGCAGCATCGAGCAGTTTGCGAACCTGGCTCGCCGGGCGGTGCTCGTGGGTGTGTTGTTCGTCGACGGCGACGTTGGCCCACGTCGCGGCGACGCCGCAACGCTGCACTCGCTCGAACGTCAGGGCGTACCCGTCGACGTCCACGCCTTCCAGGGCGGCGGACACTGCCTCCCGATCGGCGCCGGCGTCGACCAGGGCCCCGAGCAGCATGTCGCCGGCCACGCCGGCGCTGCACTGGGCATAGGCGATCCGCCTCATCGCAGCATCCTGGCGACGGCGCAGGCGGCGCCGAAGCCGTTGTCGATGCCGACCACCGTCACGCCGCTGGCGCACGATGCGTGCATCGCCAGCAGGGCCGTGACGCCATCGAGGGACGAGCCGTAGCCGACGCTGGTCGGCACCGCGACGATCGGGGCTGCGCTGAGCCCGCCGACGACACTGGCGAGGGCGCCCTCCATCCCGGCGACCACGACGACCGCGTCGGCGGTGAGGACGTCGTCGAGGTGCGCCAGCAGGCGATGCAGGCCGGCCACCCCGATGTCGTCGAAGCGGCGAGCGACGAACCCGTAGGCGCGCAGGGTCAGCTCGCATTCGTCGGCGACCGGCCCGTCTGCGGTCCCTGCGGTGACGACCACGACCGATGCTTCACGCGTGCTCTCCGGAGCGCGATACAGGAGGCAACCAGCGGCACTCAGTCCAGCGCCGACGGCAGCCTCGATCGCCTTGACCTGCTCGGCGGAGACCCGCGTGATGAGGACCGGTCCGTCGCCATTGGTGAGCAACTCGGTGACGATGCGGGCACACTGCTCCGGCGTCTTGCCGGGACCGAAGACAGCCTCCGGCATGCCCTGACGCAGCGCACGATGGTGGTCGACGAGGGCGCCTCCGACGTCGGCGAACGGCAGCCGGCGCAGCCTGGCCACCGCCTCGTCGGCGGTGATCCGCCCGGCGACAAGGTCGTCGAGCATCGCCCGCAGCGTCGATTCCTCCACACCCCAACTCTGCCAGACGCCAGCCACGAACGACCGATGGGTGTTTTCATGACGATTCGGTCAGGAAAACACCCATCGGTGGCTCGTAACCTCGCTCCATGGCGACACGCCCGATCTCCCGGGTCGGTTTCTTCGGGCCCTTCGGCACGTTCACCGAGCAGGCCGTGCGCACCCAGGCCGACCTCGCCGCCGCCGAGCTCGTCGACTTCGTCACGGTGCCGGACGTTCTCGACGCGGTCGAGTCCGGCGACGTCGACTGCGGGGTCGTGCCGATCGAGAACGCCATCGAGGGCGTCGTCAACCTCACCCAGGATGCCTTGGCGTTCGACTACGACCTGTTGATCACCCGCGAGATCGTCCTCGACATCGAGCACTGCCTCGTCGGCGCAGCTGGGCTGACGCTGGACGAGGTCAAGGCGGTCGTGTCGTTCCCGGTCGCCACGGCGCAGTGCCACCGCTTCCTCCGCGAGCGGCTGCGCGGCGTCGAGGTCCGCACGGCACAGTCGACGGCGAGTGCCGCCAAGTTCGTCGCCGAGGGTGATGGCAACGACCCGATCGAATCCGGTCTGGCCGCCATCGCTCCGCGGGTCGCCGCCGAGCGCTACGGACTCGCGGTCATCGCCGACGACATCGCCGATCACGCCGGCAACCAGACCCGCTTCGTCGTCGTCGCCCGCGAGGGCGTGCCGCGTCGTACGGGAAACGATCGCACCGGACTGGTCATCTACCAGCGCGCCGATGCTCCCGGAAGTCTGGTGTCGATCCTTCAGGAGTTCGCGGCGCGGCGGATCAACCTGTCCAACCTGCTCAGCCGGCCGACGAAGGACGGCGGGCTCGGCGACTACTGCTTCGTGATCTACGCCGACGCCCACGTCGAGGACGAGTTGCTCGCCGACACGATGCGGGCCCTCCATCTCAAGCAGGGCGGGGTGAAGTTCCTCGGCTCGTATCCCGCCGCCGGACCGCCCCACGAGGACGGCGGCGAGCACCACGACGCCCGTTGGAACGCCGCCCAGGCGTGGGTCGCCGGGCTGCAGGCGATGATCGAACGCTGACCGGATCATCACCCGCCCCTACGGCAGCGGCGGCTGATCGGCGAGGGCGTCGCGGAGCACGTGGCCGTACGCCCGGTCGAAGTCGGCATAGAGATCACGCAACGCGTCGACCGGCCAGTCGGACGGCACCAGACGCCGCGGCAGTAGCGGCTCAGCGCGCAGGAAGCGCACCACAGCGGCGGAGGTCAGCGTCGTCTGGGCCAGCGCCCCGGGGCCCTGCGACGCCAGCATCGCGGCACAGGAGCGGAGCGCGGCGAGCAGCTCCGCGCTGCGCACGCCGATGGAGCCGAGGTCCCACAGCGTCGCCACGAGATCGTCGGGGTCGGCACCGCTGAGTGGGCCGCGCACGACGATCGTTCTTCCAACGTCGGCCGGGCCGGGGAGGTTGGCCGGGCGCAGCCATGTGTCGGGGCGCAACTCGCCCATCCGGGCGTTGGCCATCGCCGCGCGGAAGTCACGCCGAGTCGCCAGCGTGCGCGCCGGGGCGAGCACCGTCGCGACCCACCATGAGCCGTCCCAGGCGTCGCCTGCCGGGCGGCGACCGATGTCCTGCGCCTGCTTGCGGGCGAGCAGGCGCTCGCCGCGCAGCTCGTAGCCGCCGTCGAACGCCGCCAACTCGCCTGCGGCGAGCATCCGCGAGATCGCCGTACGCATCGTGCCCGGGGCGATCCCGAACAGCTCGGCGAGGCGGGAGGTTGACGACGCCGCCAGGCGTGGCGTGGGCAGGCCGAGCAGCACGGACAGCATGAGCGACCTGGCGTTGAGCGGGCGGATGCCAACGACGTCGTCCACCCCAGCCGATGCTAGCTGTTACAATTCTTGATCGCTGCGATCATCAGCTGTAGGATGTCTCCGTGACCGAGGCCGACGTCCTCGCCCGCGTGGCGCCGCCGACGATGGTCCCACCGGAGATCGTCGTTGCCCGACGTGCTGCCCACGGAGCGACTGACGGTGAAAGGCGTGGCGCGGCGACCGTTGCGTGACGAGCTGCGACGCATTCCGACCGTCCGCAACGTCGTGGCGGTGGCCGCTGCCGTCGTGCAGACGTTCGGCGTCGTCGTCGCCGCGGCCGTCCTCGACACGTGGTGGGCGTGGCTGGCCGCGTTCGTGTGGATGGGCCGCGGCCACGCCCTCCTCAACATCCTCGCCCACGAGGCCGCCCACCGGCTGCTCTTCCCGAACCGCCTCGCCAACGACCAGATCGGTCGGTGGATCCTCGGCTACCCGACATTGCAGCCGTTCTACGCCTACCGGCGCGCCCACTTCGCCCATCACCGAGACGAGCTGGGGCCGGACGAGCCCGACACCGACCTCTACCGCGGCTACCCGATCAGCAGGGAGTCGTGGCGGCGCAAGTTGCGCCGGGATCTGACCGGTGAGAGCGCCTACAAGAACATCAGGTTGCTGTTCGTCGCCGCCCGCAAACGCGCACCGGAGGGTTTGCAGATACTGGGCGTGCAGGCGGTGCTCGCCGGCGCCGCGGTTGCCTGTCAGCGTCCGCTCGCCTACGTCGTGTGGATCGGCTCGTGGTGCACGCTGTGGAAGCTTTCCAACCGGTTGCGGGCGATCGCCGAGCACGGCGGGATGGAGCGGTCGGCGGACCGCCGCCGCACGACGCACGTGATCCGCCAGTCGTGGATCGCCCGCCTGTGCATGGTGCCGTACAACACCGGTTGGCACCTGGCCCACCACGTCGACATGGGAGTGCCGTGGCCCAACCTGCCGAGGCTGCACGCCGAGTTGGTGGCGTCGGGATGGGTCACGCCGGACGTCGAGTACCCGTCCTACCGAGCGTTCTGGCGGGCCTGTTCGTCGGGCTGACCGACGCCCACTTCGCACGACGCCAGCGTCAGATCGTCGGCGAGCACAGAGTGCATCTCCTGCGATCCGCTGGGCGCAAGAGTAGGGACATGGCTGACACCGTCGACGTCGACGAGCTCACTCGCCGGCTCTACACCAGCACCCCTGAGGACTTCGTCAAGGTGCGCGGCGAGGGTGTCCGGCAGCTCAAGGAAGCGGGCGACACAGAGGCCGCCGCGGCCTTTGCCAAGCTGGCCAAGCCGTCGGTGCCGGCGTGGAGCGTCAACCTGCTGGCGGCGCAGCGCGCCGACCTGATCGACGAAGTTGTCGACCGCGGCGACAAGCTGCGCGCCGCCCACTCCGGAGGTGGCGGTGCCAAGGAGATTCGCGCCGCTCAGCAGGCTCGCCAGACGACGATCCGCCAGGTGGCCGACCGTGCCGTCGAGCTCACCGGGCGTCGACTCAGCGAGTCCCACCGCGACGAGATCGCCGCCACCCTCGAGGCGGCGTCGTTCGACCCAGCTGCCGCCGCCGAGGTGCGTGCTGGACGGCTCGTCCGATCGCTCGCTGCGCCGACAGGTTTCGCCCCGCCTGGAGGACTGACCGTCATCACGGGTGGCCGCGCCGGCGCTCGGCGTGCTGGTGGTCGTGAAGGCGCCGCCGAAGCAACCGCCGACGCTGCCGCCGAGGACGAAGCCCGGCAGGCACGAGCGACGATGCTGCGCACCGAGGCCGACACCGCGCTCGGCGAGGCCGAGTCGGCGGGCGAAGCGGCGGCAGCGATACGTGGCCGTCTCGCCGGTCTCGACGACGAGCGGGAGCGGTTGAGCGCTGAGCTGCAGCGTCTCGACAAGGAGATCACGGAGACGCGTCGCCAGCTGCGCGAAGCCGAGCGTGCAGCTGCCGACGCGGCGCGCAAGGCGGCGCGGGCTGCTGCCCGCGCCGAGCGCGCCGAGTGACCCGACCCGGTCGAGTCATCGTGACACCCCATCATTAACGTCGGCCCTACCGACAACCCCGTGATTCGAAGTTGCCCGCGACGCGGGACGATGTGGGAGGTCGGTGATGACCAGAGTGACGATCGACGCCACCAACGTGGCGGTGGTGCAAGGACGGCTCTCGGGGGAGCCGCGACGGCGGCAACTGCCGTCCGGCAGCGTGCTCGTCGAGCTCGACGTGACGACGCGCGGCGACGTCGGGTCGAGCTCGGTGCCCGTCGCCTGGTTCGACCCGGGCTCACTCGCCGACACGTTGCAGGAGGGCGACGCGGTCCTCGTCGTCGGCTACGTGCGCCGGCGGTTCTTCCGCACGGCGGCCACGACGCAAAGCCGTACCGAGGTCGTCGCTCAGCGAGTGGTCGGGGCGTCCAAGCGCGCTCAGGTCGCGCGTGCCCTCGACGAGGTGGCGGCGGTGATCGCCGGCGAACGATGACTGCCGGCCGCCGTCACTTCTCGACGCGGCGCCTTCGACGAGGCGGCGGTGTGGTGCTCTGGCGCACCACCAGCTCGGTCGGCAGGACGATCCGGCGGGGCTTCGTCTTCGTGCTCGAACGTGCTCGTTCGATGGCGGTCGTCAGGGCTTGGGCGGCAGCACGACCCTTCGCCGCGACGTCCTGGCGGACGGTGGTGAGCAGGGGTGCACGCCGGCGCGCCGCCGGGGTGTCGTCGAACCCGACCACCGAGAGGTCGCCGGGTACGGACAGACCGAGGTCGGCAGCGGCTTCGATCGCCCGCAGCGCCAGGACGTCGGAGAAGCACAGCACCGCGGTGGGCGGCGACGGCACGCCGAGCAAGGTTCGCGCCGCCGTGTCAGCCGCCTCGTGGGAGTTGTCTGGTACGTGGACGACGGTCGGCTGCACCGCGGCAGGCCGTAGCGCGTCGAGCCAACCGCCTATTCGCTCGCGTTGCGGGTGGCCCTGCACGGTTGTGGCTGCGGCGATGTCCACGAGGCCGGCGGATCCGTCGAGCGATCGATTGAGGATGCCGATGTGCCGGTGTCCGAGGCTGAGCACGTGGTCAGCTGCAGCACGGGCTCCGCCGCGGTCATCGACATTGACCGTTGGAACCCCGGGCATGACGTCCTGGTCGACGAACACGAGGGGGAGACGACGGCGGATCAGCCAGTCACGCGCCGCCGAATCTGGTTTGCAGGAGTACACCAGGGCGCCGTCGAGGGCGACGTCACGGGCGGGCACGACGTCGGCATTGTCGCTGGCCGTCAACAGCGTGAGTGCCAGACCGGTGGGCGCCAGCTCGTCGACGATCGCGGCGAGGAACGTCGTGGCGACTTCGTCGGTGAACGCCTCTCGCAGCGAGTCGGTGAGCAGTACCCCCACCGCACCGGTCGCGCCGCGGGCGAGGGCTCGCCCGGCGGGATCGGGGCCGACATAGCCGAGCTCGGCAGCGGCGGCGAGAATCCGGGTGCGTAGCTCGCTGGACAGTTGGTCGGGATGGGAGAACGCGTTGGAGACGGTCATCCGGCTCACGCCGAGCTGATCTGCGATCGTCTGGAGCGTTACCCTCGCCAACTCACCTGCCCGGAATCGTCCGCGGCGAGGGTACCGGGTTGGCACCGCACCCGGCCATGACCGGCGGGCGCGGCGCGGCCCTGGTCACAGCGCGTCGTCGCAGGGCGGCGATGAGTTGATGGATCGGCTTGCGGCGCTCGACGTAAGGCTGCTGGGGGGCGCCGGGGAGGGCGCTGTGAGCGAGGTCGGGGAGGGTCGATTTGGCGTAGCGATCGGCGAGGACGGCGTACGGGTCCATGGCGGGATCTCCTTGACAACGGGGCTTTACCGATACAGTACCGACTCATCTGTACCGGTCAAGTGAGGTTCGTCACACCTCGCTCGGGCGGCGTCAGCGCACGGAGAAACCCAGCGAACCGGTCGGGGTCACTTCGGTTGCTTCGATACCGGCGACCTCGGCGGCCGGAGGTCCGATCCGGCACCAGGCGACCGCCTTGGCCACGTCGTCCTCCGGGCCCTCGAACTCCGCTTCCACGGATCCGTCGGCGCGGTTGCGAACCCAGCCGGTGAGTCTCGAGCGCGACGGCCTGACGTCGGCAGGATTCGCGGAACCACACGCCTTGCACGAACCCTCGCACGACGACTCGGTAGCGGACGCGCTCAGTCATCGGTCGCTGACCGGCGGTGTGACGATGTCAGTCGGTCAGGCGCCGCAGACCAGGGTGATCTCGTTCGGCTCGATCGACCCGTTGCCGTTGGTGTCGGTGCCAAAGTCAGGCAGGAACGTCTCTTCGAGGGCAGCCCACGTGTCCTCGTCGACCTCGCCGCTCACGGTGAGCTCCTCGTCGGCCTGGAAGGCGCGCACGGCGTCGAGGGTCTGGTCGCCGAAGAGGCAGTCGACGGTGCCGATCTCGTACTCCAGCACTTGCAGCACCGATTGGAGAGCGGCGATCGGCGGTCCGGCGTCGCAGCGGACGAGCGGGAACTCGTCGTTCTCGGTGAACTGGCATTCCGGGCCGGTCGTCGTCGGTCCGGCCGACGTCGTCGGTCCCAGACGACGTCGGTCCGACGGCTCGATCTCCGTGCTCTCCGGAGCGCTCCCCGCTGGTGCCGTGCTGTCCGGTGCCAGCGCCCTCGATTGATGTCTCCGCGGCGGCCTCGGACCGGTGCCGACGTCTCTGTTGCCGTCGCCGCCGCGGTCGTCGTCGACGGGCGCGGCTGTCGTCGCCGCTGCGGTCGTCGTCGAGGTGCCGCGGCTGTCGTCGCCGCCGCGGTCGTCGTCGACGGGCGGGCTGTCGTCGACGGGGCCGACGAGGTCGATGAGCTGGGTGAGCTGGACGAGGTCGAGGACGCCCGCGTCGTGGTCGGTTCTCCTGCAGGCGCACTCGATGCTGCGCCTTCGAGGCTCTGGCCCGTCACGGTGTCGCTGGCATCGTCGTCGTCACCGCATGCGGCCAGCCCGCCGCCGATCCCGAGGAGAACCGCACCGCTCACGACGACAGCGCGCAACCTCCCCTGGCGCGCCCCGCCGCGGTTGCGCAGCTCCTGGTCGGCGTCCGCGTCGGCTTCGTGGTTCGACATCACGTGACTCCCTTTCACCCCGCGACGCGCCGGCGCGCCGCGGCGAACGACCGTACTACCCGGTCGCCGTGCGATCACTGCATCGGCGACTCACGCCCGTCGGGTAACACCTGGGTAACGGCCGGCGTTCATTCTGGCACCCATGACCGTGACGACGACGCGCCCGCGCCGCGACCCCGCCGAGCGGACAACGCCGGCGAGCGAAGCGGCCGCAGCGGACGGCTTTGCCGGCAGCCTGGTCCGCCCCGACGACCAGGTACGCCTGACGTTCGAGCTGATCAACGGCACCGTCGACCCGTCCACCAACCAGATCCTCGCCCTCGAACCGGAGGACCACGTCTTCTACGTCGTGTCGTTCGGCTCGCAGCACACGACCGAGGACACGATCTCGATCAACGAGACCCCACCCGACGAGCCACTGGCCCACCGCCGGGCCTTGCCATCACGAGTCAGCGTCGAGATCCCCGTCGGCACGGAGTTCACCGTCGGCAACCTCCTCGATCTCGCCGCCTACGCCTTGCGCGTCGATCCCCGCGCCGACGGAGCCGAGTTGGACGCCGGCGACGAGCGGGTCGAACCGGCCAGCGACGTCACCTCCATCGAGATCCCGGCCTCGCTGATCCTGTCGCCCCCGTCAACGGGCCGGTTTGCCGCCGGACCGCAACCGATCATCCATGGCGACGTCAGCGAGCTGTGGCGCGCCCGGTTGACCGCACCCGATGGCGATGACGCCCTGCCGACGGTACGGGCGATCACCCACCGCTCCGACCTCACCAACTTCCCCGGCGACGACTTCGATTTCATCGTCGAACAGACGACCGGCGCCCTCGGCGTGCCGCTGCAAGTGAACGCCCTCGCCCTGTCATCGCAGGGAGCCACCCTCGACCTGGAGGGGGAGTGGGCGGACGGCCTGCTCGCCGCCTACCGGCACCGGGCGATCAACGGCCGCGATCTGCACGTCGAGGTCGTCACCCGCGGCTACCTCGCCCCGTTCGGCCACGCCGCCAGCCTGACGACGCTGACCGAGCGGGTACTGCGCGACGACGAGTCCGGCGACCTCACGGCCTCGCTCATCGAGGACACGTACCTGGCGATCGGCGCCCGAACCGTGACCTACCCGGCGGACTCGACGATCTTCATGCCCTTCGAGGGCCGGCGGTTGCCGTTCACGGCGATAACGGCCGAGGACAAGGGTCGCGGCCCGGTTGGCAAGGACCACATCGTCATGCCCAACCAATCGAAGATCCTGCGCGACAAGGCCTGCGTGCTGACCCGCGACGACACCGATCTGTCGATCTCCTACACCGCCACGGACCGCAACGGCCAGGGCGGCATCACGTTCGAGCTGCCCGCCGTCTTCGTCGCCGACACCGAGGCCTACGAGGTCAACGACTCCGTCGGCGGGCGCACCACGGTGCTCACCAAGCTGGCCACCTGGTATGCCGACGCCGCCGAGGACTCGCGCCGCGACCTGCAACTGGGTGGCCAGGCGATCGCCTGGGCCGACCCGTCACCGAACGGCGGCTCAGGGTCGGTGCAGACGACGAACCGCATCCGCATCGCCCTCGATCGCCCAGACACCGGTGCCACGAACCCCGCCGACGTCAAGGCCACGCTGGAGGACCTCGGCCGCCCAGCGTTCTATCCCGGCGTCGCCACCGCATGGATCGTCGACCAAGCATCGACGTCGACGTTCGGCGGAGATCCACCCGAGACCGAGGTGACCGTCGCCCAGCGGTGGCTCGACTTCGCCATCGGACCGGACAACGTCGACCTCGGCTACCTCGATCTCGCCGTCCCGACCGTGGTGCTGCCGACCACCGACGCCCTGGGGATGCTGGCCGCGTCGTTGAACGTCGGCACGTTCGGGCAGCTCCTCGGAAGCGGGTTCAAGTTCCCGGAGATCGGCGGGGCGGGCGTCGACTGGGCGTGGGACGCCCTCGACGCCCTCGGCGGCATCGCCGGCGGCGAGCTGCCCAAGCTGCTCGGCTCACTCGAGCTACCGGACCTGATCCCGACGGTCGACCTCAGGCTCCCGGGGGCGGCGGCGCAACTACCGAAGCTCAGCGTCGAGCCGCAGTTCGATCACCCGGACGTACCCGAGATCCCGACCGGCGTGTGCTTCCACTTCACCTGGGAACCGAAAGTGCAGTCGTTCCCCAAGGACAGCGCCAGTCCGACGTTCGTCGCCGACGAGGACACCCACGTGCTGCTGGCGCTGACGACCTGCGTGCCGCAGACCGACACGACGTTCACGGCTGCCCTCGAACGGTTCACCGTGCAGCTGCCCCCGGAGATCGCCGTCGTCGCCATCGACTTCGAGCACGTCACCTACAACAACGTCAACGGATCTTCGTCGGTCGATGCGAAGGTCACCGACTGGCGCTTCATCGGGGAACTCAGCTGGTTGGAGCCACTCAAGGACCTCCTCGCCGGACTGCTCGACAACGGCGCGCCGACCTTCGACGCCGGCATCTTCGTCGACTACAGCATCCCGATCCCGGGCTTCTCGATCGGAGTGCTCGGCGTATCCGGGCTGCGCGTCGATCTCGGACTCGACCTCCCCGACAGCGGGGCCAGCTCGGTCGACCTCGCCGTCGGCACCCGCGACGACCCGTTCCGGATCACGATCATGGGCTTCGGCGGCGATGGCTCGTTCGGCCTCGAGGTCGACGCCCGCCAGATCGTGCTGATCGAGGGCTCGCTGGCGGTGACGTACGAGCTCGCCGTCGACGTCTTCCTCGTCGCCGCCTCGTTGTCGGCGTCGCTCGGCGTCTACGTCGAGTTCGAGCGCACCGCCAAGTTCCCCGAGGGCGAGGTGACCCTCGGCGCCTACGCCGAGTTGCGCGGCAGCATCTCGTTCATCGGCATCGTCGAGGTGTCCGGCGCTGTGACCGTCGCCCTGGAGTACGAGATCAATGCCCAGCTACTGCGTGGCTGCGCCGCGGTGACCGCCGAGGTTTCATCGATCTTCGGCAACAAGGACGTGACCCGCGACGTCGAGGTCGAGGTGCCCATCGGCGAGCGCGCCGGCGGGCGCGTCGCCGCCCTCTTGGCCGCCCCGTTGCTGGCAGCGGCTGACGAGCTAGCGGACGACCTGTCGTTCGGCGACCACTTCACGAAGCCCCAATGGACCACCTACTGCGCCGCCTTCGTGGCGTGAGGAGACACGATGGCCGTCCTACCGAACCCGCCACTCCAGCGCCACCTGCTGCCGATCCCACTTCCTCATGGGCGCAGTGGTCAAACCGGATTTCTCACCGTCTACTTCGCGCCGCGGCTGCGCCAGCAGGGCCCACTTCGGCACTACCCGGAGTGGGAGCACTGGGCCGACACGGTCAACGCCATGGCGATCGACGTCTTCGTCAACGGCGCACCTCGCGCCTCAACGCGAGTGACCCCGCTCGCCGAACCGGCGGCGTGGGATGCAGTGTTCGACAACGAAACGCCGGTCTCCGGCCACCGCCCGACGGATTGGAGGGAGCTCGCCGCCAATGGCCTGCAGGTGGGTCCGGGCGGTGACTTCTCCGAGGCGATCCTCCACCTCTACACGGCGTTCGCCAAGAGCTTCCCCACCGCCCCGCCAACGGGTGACGATGCCTTGACACTGCCGGAAGCTGCGGTGCTCACCGACCGCGCCGCCGATGTCGCCCGCGACTACGTCACCCCGATGCGGGACAAGCAGCGCCAGCGCATCGACGAACCCCGCGACCCGGAGTGGGACTTCCACGAGTTCGTCAGCCTCCTCGGCCACCACCCGCAGCTGCTGCGCATCCTCGGGCTCGCCGTCGAGCTCGAGGTGACCCTCCCCGCCGCAGCGCCGGCGACTGTTCGCGTCCACACCAACTACGACAACGGCGGCTTCCGGCGAGCGGTCGACTTCGTGATGCACACGACGGCGGACTTCTGGGCGGCGCCCAATCCGACCAAGCCGTTCACCGAGCAGCTGGACGGCTTCCTCCGCCTCGCCGAGCAGGGCGCCTTCATGTCGATCCTCGACGTCGCGTCCAGCGCCGACCGCCTCCACGACCTCGACCAGCGGCTGCCCGGTCACACGGGGACGCTCCCGGCGCTACGAACGCGGGCACTCACGCTCGTGCGCCCCGACCTCGTCGCCGCCTTCGAGAATCGCACGACGCGCCAGTGGGAGATCGAAGAGGACATCGCAGCAGCGCTGATCAACCCTCAGCCGGTGGAGATCTTCGCCGAGGACGTGACGATCGGCCATCGCATCGACGTGTTCGAGCCTGAGAACCCGACCGCCGAGTGGCGCAGCCTGTTCGAGCGCCAGACCACGCCGGCCGGCTACCACTTCCCCAACGACCCCGCCAATCTCGATCGGATCCCGGAACCCGACGAAGGCTGGACGACCACCACGCTGGTCACCGAGCTCGTCGAGGCGTTCGCCGAGCCCAATCCGGACGTCAACGACCCCTTCGTACCGCGCGCCGTGCGTCGCCTCGACGACCAGCTCTACCGCTGGGACGGCTGGAGCGGGGCGGTGCGCCCGCCGGGCAGCGCCGTCGACGGCACCGGCCAGGTGGCAGCCGAGCAACCAACCGTGCCGCCCGCCGGATTCCCGGTCCAGTTCGCCGCCAACTACGAGGTCGTGCCCGGGTCGTTGCCGCGGCTGCGCTTCAGCCACCCGTACCTGATGCGAGCCCGCTGTGTCGATCTCGCCGGCGACTCCCGGCCGCTCGACGCACCGGTCCCGGGCCCGGCGCTCCCGCCCGTCGAGACGTTCGGCCGGCTCGAGCCGATCGCCGCCCCGTTCGTCGTCCGCCGCAGCCCGCGCCCGGTGCCGGGCGTCGGCGACCACGCCCACACGATCGTCCTGCGCAGCGATTACGACATCGACGACGCCGCCGTCCCGTCCCAGGAACGGCTGCTGTTCCCAGCCCAGGTCGGCCAGGACCTGTGCGAGCTGCACGGGCAACCGGCAGGCGGCGTCGACCCGGACAGCTACCGCCTGCTGGCGACCCGTGATGCCCGCGACCCTGACGACCCGTGGACGATCGATCCCGTCACCGGCGAGCCGATCGCCACCGGTCGTCGTCGCCAACTCGTGCGCTATCTCTCCGATCCGCTCGTCGGGCGCCTCCGCGCCTTCCACTACGGCGAGTCCGCCGAGTACCTCGCCACCATCGGCGGCACGTGGCCGGCCGTCAACTCGGCTCGTGTTCACGTCGTCGCCGGCGAGATCGTGACGGAGGTCAATCCTGACGACGTCACGGAACTGCGCATCGGCGTTGCCAAGGCTGACATCCACGCGGTCGACCTCAGCTATGCGCCCGCAGCGGGGGGCGTCGAGCAGTTCGGACTGTGGCACCAATTCGAAGCCGCCGAGCAGGAGGTCCTGCGGCCGGTGATCGAGAACGGAGCGCACTGGATGTTCTCGGCGCGGGCGCCCGTGCAGCTCGTCCACGCCGTGCGCCGGCCGCTCCTGGCCCCCAGGATCGCGCCGACCAGCGACGACGACGCCACGCCGTTGTGGACCGCTCACCGCGACCTGCACTCGACGGGCGTGACGATCACCACGACGACCGAGATCGATCGCCGCTCGACAGAACGACTAACACTCGACGCCCGCTGGATCGACCTCGTCGACGACCTCCGCGCCCCGGGGCCGGAGCCGCGTCGTGGTGGAGCAGCGCTCGGCCGCTTCCTCACGCCACGAGACACCGAGTCGGAGCCGCGGTTCGGGATCACCGACCATCGTGCCGAGCTCGGCGACACCCGCCGCCACGCCGCGACGATCGACCTCGAGGCATTCAGCAGCTTCAGCGCCTACTTCACCGAGGAGCGCAAGGTCGAGTTCGCCACCGAGCCGACCGTGGTCGACCGGCGCGGCTTCGCCAGGGCCACGGTGCAGGTCGTCGGCGCGGACGGCACGACCGCCACCGAAGGCGTCGACTACGTCGTCGTTTACGCCAAGGGGACGATCGCCGCGTTGCCGAAGGGAAGGTTTCCGCGAGGTGCTGCGGTCACGGTTCGCTACGTGCCGCTCCCGGTGAGCCGGACGAGCGACGAGCCGCACATCGAGCCGTTCGAGTTCGTGTTCCCGAGCACCAAGGCTCCGCCCCCGCCAGGTGTCGTCGAGGTCGTTCCGGCGTTCTCCCGCCAACGCACGACGACGGGCGACAACGGCGACAGCGAACAAGTCGTCGTCCACGACGGTGGCGTGCTGCGCCTCTACCTGGCGCGGCCATGGAACGTGAGCGGTGACGGCGAGCAGCTCGCCGTCCTCCTCGAACGGTCGCCCGGTGACGTTCCGGCAGCCTCGTGCCTCAGCCGCGATCCGATCGTCGGCGGCACGACGACGCCGTTGGCCGCGGACTCGTTTCCGCGCCGGGTGGCCGTCGTCGAATCGTCCGATGGTGTCCACGACCTCGTGGTGCACGACGTCCAGTACGACACCGCCAGCTCTCGCTGGTTCACCGACATCGCCGTGGCGACGTCGATGTACCGTCCGTTCCTGCGCCTCGTCGTGGCTCGCTACCAGGTCGACTCGATCCTCGGTGAGGAGTTGAGCAGGTCCGTCACGCTCGACCCCGTTCGCCTCGGAGTCAGCCGCACGGTCACCGTACGCGAGGGTTCGGCGGTCGACTCCTATCGACGTCACGGTGACCGGACCCGACCACGGGGGGATGGCTGCCGACGACGGCACTGCGACGTTGCTCGCCAACGAGATCGTCGTCACCCACCAGCGCGTCGACTCGGACATCGCCGACAGCGATCTGCGCTGGCAGGTGGACGTTTCCTCGCTGACGCTTCAGCGCACCAGCAACGGCGCGTCGGGCACGTGGACCGGCACGATCGACGCCCCGGCCGACGGCACGCCGCGCCGGCTCGTCATCACCGAACACGAGCCGGCGCTCACCGGCGACCCTGTCCCAATCAGAGGCGTCGAGGTCGTCCATGTCGACGTCGTCGACCTTCCTGCCTGAACGAGGAGTTCCCTTCATGACTCGTGGCCTGTTCCTGTCCGTCTTCTCGGGCGCGTTCGGCAATACCGCGGCACGACCCCGCCGCGCTCGCGTAGCGTCGCGCCCTGATGCGGGACGAGGCCCTGCCACGCGGCGGGCGCCGAGCACCAACTCCTCCGCCCGCCCTGCACAACGAGCTCGTTCGGGCGCGCCTGCTCGAACAGATCGGACGACGATTCTCGGTGCCGCTGACGGCGGTGGTCGCTGGCGCTGGCTTCGGAAAGTCCACGTTGCTCGCCCAAGCCATTAGGGCCAATCGCCTCGACCCGTGCGGCATCGACGCGTGGGTGTCGTGCGAACCCGGTGACGGCGACGCAGAACACCTCGCCCGCGCCGTGCTCGTCGCCCTCGGCCGCCACAGCGACCGCAGGGATCCCCTCCAACGCGTGCTCGACGCCCTCGGCCAGCTGGCGCCGTTCGACGTCTGCGTCGTGTTCGACGACCTCCACGAGGTGCCGGAGCCATCGTCGGGCGCAGCACTCCTCGCCGAGCTCGTCAGGGCGCTTCCACCGCACGTCCACCTAGTCCTCGCTGGTCGCCGGCAGCCGCCGGTCCCGCTCGCTCGTCTCCGTGCCGCTGGGCGGGTCGTCGACGTCGGCGTTGCTGATCTCGCCTTCACCGATGCCGAGGCGGTTGCCCTGGCCGATCTTCTCGGGCAGGAACCGAGTCGGCTGCCCGGCCTTGCCCGGCTGGCCGGCTGGCCCTCGCTCATTCGTCTCTGGATCTCGGCGCCGGTCGGTTCGGCACCGCAGTTCTTGCAGGAGGAGATCGTCGCCGCCTTGCCGGCGGATGACCGCCTCGCCCTGCTCGCCCTCGGGACACTCGGGTGGGGCACGGGTGCCGACGTGGAAGCCGTTGCCGGCTGCGGGCCGCTCGACCTCGTCCGCCTCGCCGACACGGTGCCCCTCGTCAACCGTGACGAAGACGGCTGGTACGGGGTCCATCACATGTGGGAGGACGCCGTCGAGCGGATCTTCCCGGACGCCGAGCTCAGTGGTCCACGGCAACGAGCGCTCCAACTGTTCCAGCAGCGCGGCGAGACGCTGCGCACCGGCTGGCGGGCCTTGCGCTGGGACGACGCCGGCGCGCTGCGCGGTGCCGCCCTCCACCTCGTCAGGGACACGTTCGGCGCGCTGCCGATCGACACGGCGGCGCGCTGGCTGGCCGCTGCCCCCGCCGCCGCCAGGTGCACCCCGGAGCTGCGATTGCTGGAGCTCGCCGTGCGCCAGGCGCGCCGCCACGACGATCCCCAGCTCGGCGACGAGATCGACATCGTTACCACAGAGTTCTTGTCAGTCGGGGACCATCACGGCTGCGGCTGTCGCCCTCGGGCTGGGTGCGCTCGTCGCCCACACGTGCGGCGACGAGGCGCGTCTGCTCGGCATCGACGAACAGGCGCGTTCCCTGGTTGCCGCCGATGACCAGCCGTTGCTGCGGTTCCTCGCCGGAATGATGACCGCCGCCGTGGCGTCGCTGCGAGGCGACGCCGACGGAGCCGCGGCCGTCATCGCCGGCCTGCCGTTCGACGACATTCCCGGCGGTGATGACCGAGTTCGAGACCCGCCTCCACGTCAACATGCTCGGCATGGCTGGACGGGCCGACGAGGCGGTCGCGGTGGCAGCCTCACTGCTCGACTCGCCGAGCCCGTACGTTCGCACGATCCCGGCCCACGCCCGTTGGCTGGCCGGCGATCCCTCGTCGTTCGCCGGCGGCCGACTGGCCGTCGACCCCGGTGCGGGGACCAACGAGCGCTACCACTTCTATCACGCGACCAACGGAACGGCCGTTGCCGCTTCCTTCGGCGACCGTGCCACCATCGAGGCGCTGCGGCCGGTGATCGAGAAGTTCGCCTCCGGCCATCTCGATTCCCGCGACCGGGCCATGATCGCCTTCGCCACAGCGGTCCGTCAGGTCGCCGAGCACAACGACGCCGCTGCCCGACGGACGATTGCCGACTACGCCGACGCCCACGACGAGCGAGATGGGCTGGCGGAGCTGTACATGCGCCGAATCCTCGCGGTCGCCTACTTGAGCGACGAACGGATCCGCGACCGCTGGCGATCCGCTGAACTCGGTCCGTCGCAGATCCGCCAGCGCGCCATCGCCGACGACCTGCTTGCCGCCCGCGCCGGGCAACTTGGTCGGGCCCACCACCTTGCCGACGCCGGCGCGGTGCTCACGGCCCTCCCGCTGCCGTGGTCGGTCGAGCTTGTCGTGCCGAGCGGTCGCTGCCGGGTGCCCGAGCGGCAAGCGTCTCGCCGTCGGGCTCGCCGATCTTGCTCCGGCAGCGTTGCGCGACGAACTGGAACACGCCGCGATCCACGGTGACGACGCCGCTGCGGGCCGGGGCGGCGGTGCTGCTCGACACGCTTCCCGACCCGGCGCGCCCGACAGTGACGATCGGCGTGCTCGGCGACCTGGAGATCGCCGCCGGCGACGAGCCAGTCGAGGTCGCCGATCTTCGACGGCGCCGGGTGCGTTCGTTGCTCGAACTGCTCGTCCTGGCCGGACCGTTGCGCCGCGACCGCCTCGCCGACCTGATGTGGCCCGACCTCGATGCGCTCGCAGCCGGGCGCAACCTCCGCGTCACGTTGTCCCGGTTGCGTTCCGTGCTCGAACCAGGGCGGATGACCGGTGCGAACTGCCCGGCCCTGCGGATCGACGGCGAGACCGTCGGCTTGGCGCCGCCGCCGTGCGTCGACGTCGACCTGTGGCAGTTCCGCCGCGACGTCGAGGAGGCCGACCTGGCGGCGCACCACGACGATCCGGCGGGAGTCGTCGCCGCCCTCGAACGAGCCGCAGGGCGATGGCGTGGCGACCCGTTCCCGGATGTCGACGCGAGCGGTGACGTCGCCAGCGCGATCGAGGAGGTGCGTCGCGCCCTCACCGACACCGCCCTGCGCCTCGGCGAGTTGCTCCTCGTCGCCGGCCGGTTCGACGACGCCGCAGCGTGGGCCGAGCGGGTCAAGCAGGCGTCGCCGTACGACGAGCGGGCCCACCGCCTGGCGATCGCGGCGCAGCTCCAGCGGCGCGACCGGGAGGCCGCCAGAGCCGCCGTCACCGCGGCGCGGGCGATGCTCGACGATCTCGGCGTCGAGCCGGAACCGGGAACGCGGATGTTGTTCCGCCAGGCCGAGGACCACATCGGGCGCCACGGCTCGGCGGCGTGACGATGGAGGGAACAGTGCTGGAGCGAGGCGGCAGACGGGCTCCCATGCCGCCACCCGCCCTCGCACGGTGAACTCGTCCGGGCTCGCCTGCTCGACGTCGTCAACCGGCGCTTCGAGGTGCCGCTGACGGTGTTCGTCGCCGGCGCCGGTTTCGGCAAGTCGACGCTGCTCGCCCAGGCGATCCGCGCCAACCACGCCGACCCTCGGGGGATCGACGCCTGGCTGTCCTGTGAACCTGCTGACTGCGATGCCGGTCACCTGGCGACGGCGATGGTCGCCGCCCTCGGCCACGCCAGCCGACCGCGGTGAGCCGATCGAGCGTGTCCTCGACGCCGTTGGCCGGCACGCCCCGATCGACGTCTGCGTCGTGATCGACGACGTCCATGAAGTCCCGCCGGGTTCGACCGCGGCCGACCTGCTCGGCGAGCTCGTCTCCAAGCTGCCGCCGCACGCCCACCTCGTTCTGGCCGGGCGTTCAGCCCCGCCGATCCCGCTCGACCTTCGCCGTGCCGCCGGTCAGGTGATCGACGTCGGCATCGACGAGTTGGCCTTCACCGCCACGGAGGTCAACGCCCTCGCCAGGTCGCTGTGTCGCGACGCCCGCAGACGAGCTCGGTCTCGGCAAGTTCGCCGGATGGCCCTCGCTCATCCGCCTGGCCCTCTCGGCCCCAGACGGCGCAGCGCCACAGTTTCTCTGGGAAGAGGTCGTCGCCGGTCTGTCCGCCGCCGAGCAGCGTCTGCTGCTCGCCTTGGCAACGCTCGGCTGGGGCACCGCTGGCGACGTGAGTTGGGTGGCCGGCTCGGGCGGTGCCGAGTCCGACCCACTCGCTGTCGTCCATCTCGAGTCCCTCGTCGCCAACGTTCCGCTGGTGAGTCGCGAAGCTGACGGTTGGTACCGGGTCCACCACCTGTGGGAGGAGGCGGTCGAGCGGATCTTCTCCAACGAGGAACGCGCCGGAACGCGGCAGCGGGCCCTCGAGCTGTTCCAGCGGCGCGGCGAGACGTTGCGCACGGGTTGGAGCGCGGTGCGGTGGGGCGACGCCGACGCGTTAGCCGTGGCTTGCCGGCAACTCGTTCACGACACCGCCGGCGCATTGCCCGTCGATACGGCGGCGCGCTGGTTGGCCGGCGCCTCCGAGGCGGCACGGGTGATGCCGGATCTGCGTCTGCTCGAGGTCGCCCTCCGCCACGCCCACGACTACGACGACACCCGCCTCGATGGTCACCTCGACGCCGTTGTTGACGAGCATCTGACGTGCGGCAACCACAGCGGGGCGGTCGCCGCCCTGATCCTCGGGATGGCCATCGCCCACATGCGCGGTGACCTGGCCAGACTTCGCGTCGTCGACGAGCGGGCGCAGTCGCTGCCCAACGCCGACGACGAGCCGGTACTGCGGTTCCTGCGTGGGGCGATGAAGGCCACGACCGCATCGCTGGAGGGCGATCCCGACGCTGCCGTGGCGGCGATCGAGGCAATGTCCCTCGGCGATGCGCCGGCGCCGATCAACCAGCTTGTCGTCCGGCTCCACGCCAACATGCTGTGCCTGTCCGGCCGGGCCGACGAAGCGGTGCCGATCACCACCCCTCTCCTCGATTCATCGAGCCCCTACGTTCGCACGGTTCCAGCAAAGGTGCGCTGGTCGGCCGGTGATCCCGGCGGCTTCCCGGGCGGTCACTTCGACGTCGACGTGCCACCCGGGACCAACGAGCGCTATCGCCTCTGCCACGCCATGTACGGGATGGCGGTGGCCGCCTCGTTCGGCAGACGCGACGCCATCGAGGAGGTGGGCGCGCTGGTCGAGAGTTCGACAATCATCGACGTCCGCGACGAAGCAATGCTCGCCGTTGCCCGGGCCATCCGTCACGTCGCCGATCACGACGAGGCGATGGCGGCGTCGGTGATCGCTGCGCACGTCAGTGCCCTCCCCGCGGGCGATCGGGTAGCGGACGGACGCTTGCGGCGGCTGCTCGCGGTCCCGTACGTCTGCGACGAGCGGGTGCGGCAACGCTGGCGCCACGCTGATCTGGGACCGTCGCTGGCCCGGCAACGTGAGATCGCCGACGACCTGCTCGCTGCCCGTGCCGGCAACCTCGCCGCCGGTCATCGGCTGGCGCCCGCCCGTGCGGTGCTGACGACCTTGCCGTTGGTGTGGTCGGTCGAGTTGGCTGCCCGCGCCATCGCCATCGGGTGCGGGTCGGGCCTCGAGCT
This sequence comes from Ilumatobacteraceae bacterium, assembly GCA_963732335.1. GTDB lineage: Bacteria > Actinomycetota > Acidimicrobiia > Acidimicrobiales > Ilumatobacteraceae > Desertimonas. The sequence goes on from CAVSZO010000065.1 coordinate 53,846, forward strand.
GGCCGAGGGTCTCGCCGAGCTGGCGCCGGCAGCGTTGCGCTTCGAGCTGGAGCTTGCCGCGGCGAGCGACGACGAGATCCTGCGACGGGGCGCCCACGAGCTGCGCGACGTCGTGCCGGACGAGGCGCATCCGCCGGTGCGAGTCTCCGTACTCGGACCGTTGACCGTCGAACACGGTGGTGTGGATGACGGTTCGGCGGTGACCGAGCTGCGACGCAAGCGGGTTCGCACGCTGCTCGAGCTCCTCGTCCTCGCCGGCCCGCTGCGTCGTGAGCGCATTGGCGAATTGATGTGGCCTGATCTCGACCCCATCGCCGCCGGGCGCAACGTGCGCGTCACGCTCTCTCGACTGCGGGCCGTTCTCGATCCAGGTCGTCCGGCGCGGCACTCGTGTGCCGCACTCCGAATCGACAACGACGTGGTGTCCCTGGCGTCACCTCCTCGCGTCGAGGTCGATCTCTGGCAGTTCCGCGAGGGCGTCGAAGCCGCCGAGGACGCCGACCGCCGGGGCGACCGGTCGGCCACGATCGCCAACCTCGAGCGGGCGTGCGGTCAGTGGCGCGGCGAGCCCTTCGTCGACCTCGATCGAGACGAGTTGGCGGGCGCCGTCGAGGACGTCCGCGGCACCGTCAGCGACACTGCGTTGCGGCTCGGCGAGCTGCTGCTCGTCGCCGGCCGGTTCGACGAGGCTGCGACGTGGGCCGATCGGGTGATTCGGGCATCGCCATACGACGAGCGGGCGTACCGCCTCGCCATCGCGGCACACATCCAGCGGCGGGATCGCCAGGCCATCGCTCACGCCGTCGCTATGACACGGGCGATGCTCGACGACCTTGGGGTCGATCCGGACGTTCAGACCCAAATGCTGCTGCGCCGGGCCGAGGATCACATCGGCCGCGCCCTCGCCGTCGCCGTCTGAGACATTGACAGACGGCCGCTGGCGTCGTAGATCAGACGTGACGACGACAGGAAGGGGCCGTGATGGCTACGGATCTCGCAGTGACCGTCGAAGACCGACCCGGGGTGCTCGCAGAGCTCGGCGCCGCACTCGGTAAGGCTGGTGTCAACATCGAGGGGGTGAGCGGGGTCGCCGCCGGACCAGGTTCGGTGGTGCACCTGCTCGTCGAGGACGCCGCCGCTGCTCGTTCCGCCCTCGAGGCGGCTGGATTCTCGAGCGCCGGCGAGCGCGAGGTGCTGGCGGTCGAGATCGAGGATCGCCCCGGAGTGCTCGGCGAGTTGGCCGGCAGCATCGCCGCGGCCGGGGTCAATGTCGACCTCGTCTACCTGGCGACCGGACCGCGTCTCGTGCTCGGCGCCGCTGACCTCGACGCCCTCGGGGAGCTCTGCGCTTGCGAGGCAGCGACTCCGGCCGGTTCGCGAGCGTCACGCCGAGGTCGGAAACTCGCGTGAAATGCCGAGGGCGCTGGGGGCGTTGCTGCCGAGCAGGTTGCGCCAGCGCGGGTGGCGGTCGCCGAGACGACGGAACCAGTTCGTGTTGATGGCCGTGAGCATCAGGATCATCAGCAGGAACGGGAGTTGGGTGAGCACCTGGACGAGTTCCGGGAACGTTCCTTGGAGTTCGCCGGCGACGTAGAGCAGGCCGCGGTAGATCAGGCAGGCGCCGGCGACCCGCAGCGGGTGCCAACCACCGAAGATCACGAAGGCCAGGGCGATCCAGCCAAGGTTGGTCGTCAGGTTCTCCCGCCAGCCGGCGATCTGGTCGAGGCTCACCGCCGCGCCGGCGACACCGACGAGGGCCCCACCGAGCAGCGTGTACACGTAGCGCAGCCGGTTGACGGGGACGCCGCGGGCGAACGCCGCCGCCGGGCGCTCGCCGATGCCACGCAGCACGAGCCCGGGTCGCGTGCGGAAGATGAAGACGTAGCTGACGAAGACGACGAGGTAGGCGCCGTACACCGACAGATTGTGGGAGAACAGCACCGTGCCGAAGAACGGGATCTCCGAGAGCAGTGGCACATCGAACGCCGGCACCTTCGGGCCCGATTGCCCGACGTAGGAGTCGCCGAGGAACAGAGCGAGTTGTCGAGCGAGGAGGAACAGCACGAACCCGACGGCGATCTGGTTGAGTCGCAGCTCGATCCCGGAGAAGGCGACGACGGCGGCGATCGCCACGGAGACCCCGATCGCCGCGGCGAACCCGACGAGCACACTGCCGCTGGCGACCGCGGCGGCAAAGCCCGTCATCGCCGAGAGCAGAATGCTGCCGTCGAGCGAGAGGTTGACGACCCCGGCCTTCTCGCTGATCGTCTCCCCGATCGCCGCGTAGATCAATGGGGCGGCGGCGGCGATGATGCCGGCGAGCGTCTCCATCACTCGACCACCGGCCGTCGTGCTGCAAGCGCCAGCGTGCGCCGCGATTGCCAGCCGCCGACGAGGAGGATCGACAGCACCAGCACGCCGGTGATCACGCCGGCGAGCGACGAGTCGATCGACAGGCGCAGCGACAGCTGCGTGCTACCGACCTGGATGGCGGCGAAGAACAGGGCGATCGGGGCGATCCAGACGACCCGGAAGTTCGCCAGCAGCACGACCAACACGGCCAGGAATCCGTAGCCGCCGGAGATCGACGGCACGAGCTTGTGGTGGAACCCGGTCACTTGCACCGAGCCGGCCACACCAGCGAGGGCGCCGCCGATGGCGAAGGCGGACAGCGTGTAGCGCCGAGGCGAGATGCCGATCAGCCGGGCGCTCGCCGGGCTGCGACCCACCGCTTTGACCCGCAGCCCGTAGCGCGTGCCGCCGATCAGTACGGCAACCCCGACGACGGCAGTCACGGCGGCGATGATGGCGACGAGGGAGATGCGCTGGGTCCCGAGCGCCGGCAGCCACGCACGCTCGGAGATGGGGTCGGTCCCACTTGTCGACGCGATCCCAGCCCGTCCCCACGGCCCGATGATCAGGTACACGGCGACGGCGCCGGCGAGGAAGTTGAGGGCCACGCCGGAGAAGATCTCGTGGACTTCGAAGCGGGTGCGGAGATACCCCGGGACGAGGGCGTACAACGCTCCCGCAACTGCGCCGGCGACGAACGTGGCCGTGATCACGACCGCCGAGGGCCCGCTCAGCGAGCGGGCGATCCAGGTCGCGCCGATGGCCCCGGCGGCGATCTGTCCCTCCGCCCCGATGTTCCACAGACCGGCCTGGAACGTGACGATCAACCCGGCTGCTGCAAGGACGAGGGGGATCCAAGTCATCAGCGTGTCGGACAACTTCGCCACCGTCCCGAACGAGCCGTCCCACAGCAGGCGCAGCGCCTCGAACGGCGGGGCGTCGACGACGACGAGCAAGAGCACGGCGACACCGAAGGCGACGGCGATGCTGACCGACGGCGACCCCGACACGCTGAAGGAGAGCTGTCACCGTTGCCTTCCCCCGATCAGGTGACCGACCTCGTCCGTGTCGGTCGCCTCGCCGGCGACGACCTCGAGGACGCGGCCCTCGAAGAACACGGCGATGCGGTCGCTGTAGCGCAGCAGCTCGTCGAGATCGGCCGAGGCGAAGATGATGCCGGTGCCGTCGGTGCGCCGCTCGAGCAGCTGCGACCACACCCACGCCGCCGACTCGATGTCGAGCCCGCGGGTGGGATGCTCCATCAGCAGCAGGCGAAGGCGCGGCGGCATCATCGCCAGCAGCAGCCGTTGCTGGTTGCCTCCGGACAGTGTTTCGGCGGGCGACTCGACGGTGCCTTTGATCGAGTCGCTGGCGATACGCCGCTGAGCCGTCGACTCGGCCGCGCCCCAGTCGACGAAGAACGAGCGGTTGGCGCTGACGAGCTCGAAGTGCTCGGCGATCGTCAAGCCGGGTACGAGGCCTTCCTCCAGGCGTCCCGCTGGGAGAAGGTGGACACCGGCTGCCCGGAAGTCGTCGTAGCGGCGCTTGGACAGGTCGACACCATCGAGGATGATCGAGCCACGATCGGCACGGATCAGCCCGGCGCATCCGCGCAGGAACGTCCGCTGACCGCTCCCTTCCAGCCCGGCCAGCCCGAGGACCTCGGCCTCGGCGAGATCGATGGTGATGTCGTCCATGTCGATACGGTCGGAGAAGTCGACGTTTCGGAGCTCCAGCAGCCGACGCCCGAGTTGCATCGGTGGCCGATCGGCGACGGTCACGATGCTTCCGAACATCAACTCGACGAGGCGTTCCGCTGGCACCGGCATGTCCTCGCGTCCGACGACCGTGCCGGCGCGCATCACGGTGACGCGATCGCACAGCTGCTCGATCTCCTCCAGCTTGTGCGACACGAAGATCACCATCAGGCCGTCGGCGGCGAGACGGCGGAGGATGTCGAACAACTTGTCGCGCTGTGACGCCGAGATCCCCGTCGTCGGCTCGTCGAAGATCAGCAGGCGTGCGCCGAGCCACAGCAGGCGGGCGATCTCCAGCTGCTGCCGCTCGCCGACCGACAACGTGCGGGCGACGGCGTCGGGGTCGAACGTGAACCCGTAGCGCTGGGCTGCCTCGGCGAGCTGGGCCCGCCCGCGGTTGCGGTCGAGACGGGTGGCGCCGGGACTCGCCAGCAGGAAGTTGTCGAGCACCGTGAACGGTCCGAACACGAGCGGGTCCTGGTGGAGCATGCCGATGCCGGCGGCAATGGCGTCACGTGGCGACGACAGCGACAGGGGCGTGCCGTCGAGCTCGATCTCCCCGGCGTCCGCCCGAGTGAACCCGGACAGCACCTTCATCAGCGTCGACTTGCCGGCGCCGTTCTCGCCGAGCAGGCCGTGCAGCTCACCGGCGGCGACGTCGAGGTCGACCCCGTCGTTGGCGCGCAGCGCCCCATACGTGCTTGGTGATGCCGCGCAGCTTCAGCGTCATCGTCGACAGGTAGGCGTGGTGTCGTCACTCCTCTGCGGCGCTGGCACCCTCGATGCCCTCGAGGAGTTGCGTCGTGTACCAGATCTGGGCGTCGGTCGCCTCCTCGCCGTCGGCGAGGTACGGGCTGCCGTCCTGGTAGTTGAGCGGCCCGACGAACAGGTTGGTCTCGCCGCTGGCCAGCCCGGCGATGAACTCGTCGAGCATCGTCGCCGACTCGTCCGTCAGTGCCGCGCCATTGAGCCAGCCGACGGCGCTGGTGTCGGGGTTGTTGATGTCCTCCCAGTCCGGTCCCAGCCACTGCCACTCTGCAGCGAAGCTCCCGTCGATCACGGACTGCGCCGTCTCGAGGTACGACGGCCCCCAGTTGAAGTAGGGCACGCCGAGGCAGGCGTCGGGGGCCTCGTCGCAGGCACCCCGGTAGTCGAAGGGCACGGCCCACACGTCCTCGCCCGACTCGACCGCCTGGCCGGCGCGGACGATCGCCTCCGTGGTGTCGATGCCGGAGATGACGACGTCGGCGCCGCTGGCGAGGAACTCGTTGGTGACCTGGGTCGGGTCGAGCGTGAATCCCGGGATGTTGAACCAGAAGCCGATCCACTTGACCTCGAACTCGAGCGATGCCGGATCCTCGCCGCGATAGGTCTCCCAGCAGTGGCGGGCGCCGAGGTACGCCGAGTTGACGAGACGGCGGGTCTCGTCGTTGATCAGTGGTCCGAGGTAGGCGATGCGACCGGTCTGCGTCGTCAGCGCGGCGGCGCATCCGCCGATCATCTTGCCGTACTCGATCTTGCCCATGATGTTGCCGAGGTTGGTGAGGTCGGCCTGGTAGTTCTGCCCCTCGGCCCAGGCGCTGTCGCCCGAGGCCCAGATCATCGGCACGTCGGGATGGGCGCCGGCGGCGGCGATGATCCCGTCGCGCATGTCGTCGGACGTGGCGAAGATCAGTTGGGCGCCCTGCGACACCATGTCGTCGACGACCGCCTCGATGGTCGTGTCCGGGCGGTCGGCGGTGTTGACCTTGTCGAGCACGATCATCGCGTCGTCGGCCAGACCGAGTTGCTCGATGACGTACTGGCCGGCCTCGTAATGCGCCTGTGACCAGCCATGATCGTTCTGCGGCCCGACGAGGATCATCCCGAACTTGAAGTCCTCAGGTGCCCCGCTGGCGCCGCTCGCGTTCGTCGCCGCGAGCGGGGCGAACAAGCCTGCCGCCAGCGCCACCAGTGCCCAGCGCCGTCTCGTCCTCGCCATCGCCGTCTCCCTCCGTTCCGGGCTCGCCGCCCGCCGTCCCGATCCGCCGACACTACGCGACTCGGTCAGCCCGCTCTCCAATCCCGTAGCGTGCGACGCCATGGAGCAGTGCGAGGTGTGTGGGTTTGCCTGGGAGAGTGTCGCCCGCGACGAGATCGGGCCACGGGTCGACGCCGGTACCGCCGAGATCGCCGCGCTCGATCGTCGCCGATCCTGCTCGATCGGCCGTGCGACCGTCGGCGCAACGGTGGTCGGCGACCCAATACGCCGCCCACGTGCGCGACGTCTTGCTCACTCTTCGGGACCGGCTGGTGATCGGTGTTGTCGAGGACAACCCCTCGTTCAAGCCGATGTATCGGGACGAACGGGTCGACCTCGGCTTCTACGACGCGGACCCGGCCGACGCGGTCGCCGAGGAGCTGCGTTCGGCGACGGCGATGTTCATCCGCCTGTTCGAGGCCATCGACCCGCAACTCCTCTCGCGGCCCGTGCAGTACGGCGTTCCCGTCGCCGGTCGAGCGATCGCTGCTGTGGATGGGTCAGCAGGCGGTCCACGAAGTCGAACACCACCGCAGCGATATCGCCGAGAACCTCGACGGGAAGTAGCCGGCCCGATGCGCCGCGCGACGGTGCTCGTTGCCGGGCTTCTGCCCATGGCGATGGGCGCCGCGTCAACCGTTGCGCCGTCGGTGATCATGCTCTCCGGTCTCGACGGCGCGACGACTCCTGCGGAGTTCGTGCTCGAGGTCGACGTCGCCGCGGCGACGAGCGCCAAGCTAGTCGTCGACGGTGACTACGTCGGTGAGGTCGATGAACCGCCGTTGCAGTTCCTGCTGTCGTTGACCTCCGGAGACCACCGCGTCCGAGTTCGCGCCACGGTCGGCGACGCCGAGGTCCGTGTGGAGGCGCGCTTCACGGTGGACGGCGACCCCGCAGCGCCTTCCGTGACGTCTGCGGCCGAAACGACGGTGCACACCGCGCCACGACAGAACGGCCAGGTCACCGTCGACACGGTCGAGGAGATCCGCGCTGCTCTCTCGTCTGCCCAACCCGGCGACGTCATCGAGGTCGCTGACGGCGAGTATCTGTTCGACGAGCGCCTCGTCGCCAGCGCGTCGGGAGCCGAATCGGCGCCGGTCACCCTGCGGGGGACGCGAGCGGTGATGATCCGCACGAAGGACGTGTCCGATGACTACGGACTCCACGTCACGGGCGATTACTGGCGCATCGAGGGCATCACGGTGGCCTACGCCTCCAAGGGCATCGTCCTCGACGGCTCGATCGGCACGGTGATCGACGGCGTCGAGGTGTACGAGATCGGTGACGAGGGGGTGCACTTCCGGACGTGCTCCAGCGACGGCGTCCTGCGTAACTCGTTCGTTCATGACACCGGCCGCGACAGCCCGCAGTACGGCGAGGGTGTGTACGTCGGCTCGGCCAACTCGAACTGGTCGGACTACGAGTGCACCGATCCGGTCGAGGGTGTCGGTGAGGGCGACAACACCGAGCGTGTGCTGATCGAGAACAACGTGTTCGAGGACATCACCGCCGAGGGCGCCGACCTCAAGGAGGGCACCGACTCCGGCACCGTGCGCGGCAACGAGTTCCGGCGGGTCGGCGCGTCGGGGGAGAACAGCGCCGATTCGGCGATCGACGCCAAGGGCAACAACTGGGTGATTGAGGACAATGCCGTCTCCGAGACCGACGCCCCGTGGTCCGACGAGGGTGAGCCACGCCCGAGCGAGTTCGCCGACGGGTTCCAAACGCACTCGGTGTACGACGGCTACGGGACGGGCAACGTGTTCCGCAACAACCGCGTCGACGGTGAGATCCCCGGATTCGGCATCGGCCTGTATCCGGCGCTCGACAACGTCGTGGCCTGTGACAACGTCGCGGCGGGCGCCGCTCTCGGCCTCGTCGGCGACAACGGCCAACCGACCGACTGTCGCTAGTCGCCCAGTTGCGGGTGCGGTCCGGCGAGCTCCCGAGCCGTCCAGAAGCCCGGTTGCGGGTCGTTGGTGAAGCCGCCCTTGGCATAGCGCCGCAGCCGTTCGAGGCTCTCCGCCGACAACATCTCGATGGCGTCGAAGAACGCCTCCGGACCGGCTGCCCGCAGGGCCGTGTCGCCCTCGCTCGGGCGCCGGGGCAGGTGGCTGGTGAGCAACACGAGGGGCACGTTCCCCGGGCTCGTCGCACGGCGTGGGCCCGACCCAGCGACCTCCACACGGTGTCCATGCGAAGCAGCCCGCCGCGGTAGCTGGTGAACGCTCCCGGCAACGTCGAAGAACCAGGTCGCCCCGTCGGCATCGGTGGCGACGAAGTCGATCGTGACGCCGGTCTTGCGGATCCGCTTGTTGCGTTCGCGCGATCGTGAACCCGGCTTCCTCGATGACCTGCTCGGCGAGCTTGTGCGCCGCCTTCCCCTCGCTGGTCGCCCGGCTGTCGGTGGTGACGAGCTGGAGAACCTCGGCGACACGCCGGCGGGCGACCTCGACGTAGTTCTCGTCGAGGTCGTAGCCGACGTACCGGCGACCGAGATGGGCAGCTGCGACCAGGGTCGACCCACTGCCCATGAACGGATCGAGGACGAGGTCGTCGCGGAACGTGTAGAGACGGATCAGCTGCTCGGGCAGCTCCACCGGAAATGGCGCCGGGTGGCCGACCCGCGTCGCGCTCTCGGACGGGATCGGCCAGATGTCGAGCGTCATCGCCATGAAGTCGTCGGTCATCAGGGTGCTCTCGTGACGGCAGTCCATCGGCAGCTCGCTGCTTCACCGTCCGGGCGCGATCGAACCGGCCCTTGCTGGCGACGATCACGCGCTCGCTGAGGTCGCGCAGCACCGGGTTGGTGGCGCTGCGGAACGATCCCCAGGCGCAGGACCCGCTGGCGCCGTCGCCCTTCTGCCAGATCAGCTCGCCGCGCAGAAGCAGGCCGAGGTCGTGCTCGAGGATGCGGATCACGTCGGCCGACAGGCTGCGGTACGGCTTGCGGCCGAGGTTGGCGACGTTGACGGCGATTCGTCCGCCGGGTTCGAGCGTGCGCACGCACTCGGTGAACACCTCGGTCAGCATTTCGAGGTATTCGAGGTACGAGGACGGGGATGCCCTCGCGCTCGAGCTCCTCTTCGTACTGCTTGCCGGCGAAGTACGGGGGCGAGGTGACCACGAGGGCGACTGACCCGTCCGCCACGCCATCCATGCGGCGAGCGTCGCCGTGCACGAACGGTTCCGCCACGGGCTGCGGCGCTGGTACGTGGTCGTCGTCGGAGAGCTGCGGGGGTCGGAACCGGTCGTAGAAGGGTGACGAGTCGTGACTCTCGCGGGCGCCGACGCCGAAGTTGGAGGTCGTCGTCCTGCGTCGTCCCTTCATCACCCTCTGTCTCGGGACTGTTCAGCTGTCCTTGATCGCCGAGACCTCGAACTCCAGGGTGACCTTGTCACTGACGAGCAGGCCGCCGCCTTCGAGGATGGCGTTGAAGTTGACGCCCCAGTCCTTGCGGTTGATCTCGGTCGAGCCCTCGAGCCCGATCCGGTGGTTGCCGAACGGGTCGACAGCACTGCCCGTGTACTCGAGCCCCACGGTCACCGGCTTGGTCGTGTCCTTGATCGTGAGGTCACCGGTGACGTCGAAGTGGGTGTCGTCGACGGCCTTCACCGCGGTGCTCTCGAACGTGATCTCGGGGTAGTTCTCCATGTCGAAGAAGTCGTTGCTACGCAGGTGATTGTCACGGTCGGCGTTGCGCGTGTCGATGCTCGCCGTCTTGATCGTCAGTCGCAGGCTGGAGTTCTCCGGGTTCTCGGCGTTCAGCACGCCGCCGCCCTCGAATTCGTCGAACGAGCCTCGGACTTTGGTGATCATCGCATGGCGAGCAACGAAGCCGATCCGGCTGTGTGCCGGATCGATCGTGTACGTCCCGGACAGGTCGGCGGTCAAGTCGGTGCTCATGCGGCGCGACACTATTCGCTGCGGCAGAACGCGTCAGTTGCAAGAGGCTGAACGGGGCACGACGGAATCGCCGATTGACTCTTCCCGCGCAAAGCAGTCAGTTCTGGCCGCGTGGCGACACAGAGTTCGCGGCGAGCGAGCCGCAGCCTCACGACGTCAGATCAGCAACTTGCGGACCAGGCCGGCAAGCAACTCGATGGCATGGACCGTGGCGAAGATCATGATCAGGATCGCTCCGGTGACGTCGTATTGCAGCACCGCATCGAGTTGAACAAGAGGAAGCCGATGCCACCGCCGCCGACGAGGCGGCCAAGGTGCTTGGCAAGCCCGCCGGAACCCTCGCCGACCGGATTCCCCAGCTACGCGCTATCGCCAGCCGCCGCCAACGCCCGCCTAAG
>CAVSZO010000066.1:0-28877 GCA_963732335.1 Ilumatobacteraceae bacterium
GCATCAGGCCCGAGGAGGAAGGCGACGATGCGGCCGACCTCGACCGGATCAGTCTTGCGTCCGAGCTGGGCGGCGCCCATCCCGTCGAGCAGCTCGACCGCACTGACACCGGTCCTCGGCTCGAGCCACTCGGCGACGGCGGTGAGCATGAGCGTGTCGACGCCGCCGGGGCACACCGCGTTGACGTTGATGCCGTCGGCCGCCCACTCGCGTGAGAGCGAGCGGGTGAGGCTGATCACCGCTGCCTTCGATGCGTTGTACGCGGCCATGTTGTCGTAGCCGACTTTGCCGCAATTCGAGGAGATGTTGACGATGGCGCCACCGGTGCCCTCGCGCAGCCGCCAGCCAACGGCCCGCGCCATGGCGAACGATGCCGTGACGTTGACCTCCAGCTGCATCGCCCAGTCGGCCAGCGAGGCATCCCACGCGGCATCCATGGTAAGGACACCAGCATTGTTGACCAGGCCATCCACCGTGCCGAAACGCTCGACGGTGGCGGCGACGACGCGCTCGATGTCGGTCTCGGACCTGAGGTCCACGGCGACGCAGTGCGTGCGCGCTCGACCGGGGTCGAGCTCGTCGGCGACGTCCTCGAGTCGCGTCGCGTCGAGGTCGGTCGGCGCCACCCGGGCGCCCTCGTCGAGCAGCGCCAAGCCGATCCCGCGGCCGATACCGCCGGCGGCGCCGGTGACGATGATGACGGAATCCTGCAACTTCATCGAGACCTCCTTGACGTCACCACGTCGACCGGGCCGAGATCCCACCGTCGACGACGAGGTCGATCCCACTGATCCAGGACGCCAGCGGGGAGCAGAGGAACACGCAGGCGTCGCCGACGTCCTCGGGCTCGCCCATCCGCCCGAGCGGGGCGGCGCCGAGCCACCGGCCGACGCCGTCGGGCCATGCTTCCTCGATGCCCGGACGACGGATCAGCCCGGGTGAGACCGAGTTGACGCGGATGTGATGCGGGCCGAGCTCGACGGCGAACGCTCGGGCGTGCATGATCAGCGCCGCCTTCAACGCGGCGTAGTGGCTGTGGCCGACTGCGGGCTGCGATCCTTCGATCGAGGCGATGTGAACGACCACACCGTGCCCTCCGCTGCCGATGACGTGTGCTGCGAAGGCTTGCGTCATGCGGTCGCAGGCCGTGAGGTTGGTGGCGATCATCTCGTCCCAGCCCTCCGGTGTGACGTCCATGAACCGCACCGCCGGCTGTACGCCGGCGTTGTTGACGAGGGCATCGAGGCGCCCGAAGGCATCGAGTGCGGCGGAGAGGACCCGGTCCCCGGACGGCGCCGTGAGGTCGGCACGGATCGAACACGACCCACCCGGGGCATCGAGAAGCGGACTGCTGTGGTGGTGGAGCACGAGCGAAGCGCCGGCGGCGGCGAAGCGCCTGACGATACCGGAGCCGATCCCCCCTGCCGCCCCAGTGACCGCCACTACCATGCCGGTCAAGTCGATCGAGATCATTCGGTCCCTCCCAGGTTGTCTGACAACCTATCGACGATGGTCGATCGCGTCAAGCGAGTCGAGGAGTAGCGTCTGGCAGGCATGAGCGCCACGGCGACCGGTCGACGGCGAGCGGAGAAGCTCTCGGCAGCGGTCGCCGACGACCTGCGCCGTCGCCTCGAGAAAGGTGAGTGGAACCCCAGTGAGCGCCTGCCGGGCGAGCACGAGCTGGCCGCCCATTACGGCGTGTCACGGGCGACGATTCGGACAGCCCTGCGGGCCGTTGACACCCGAGGTCTGACGGTGACCCTGCATGGCCTCGGCACGTTCGCGACGGCCGCCACCCGCGCGGTCCCCGCCAACCTCCAGCGACTGGAGTCGATCTCGGCCACCATCGTGCGGCTCGAACGGCGCCCGGACACCACCTTCCGGACCATCACGATTCGCGATGGGACCCCGCGCGAGTCCGCTGCGCTGGACGTTCCCATCGGGTCGCCGGTGCTGTTCATCCAGCGCGAGATCACCGCCGACGACGAGATCGTCGCCTACTCCCACGACACCATCCCTCGCGACGTGCTGGCCGCCGACTTCGACGTGCGCACGGTCACGGGATCGCTCTTCGCCCTGCTCGAGCAGCACGGGGTCGACGTGACGTCGGCGTTGACCGGCATCCACGCCTCGACCGGCGAGGAAATCGGCTGGGGTGACCAACCACTCGGAACGCTCTACGTGCTCCTCGAACAGACCCACTTCGACGCCCGCAGCCGAGCCGTTGCGTACTCGCGGACCTGGTTCCTCGAAGGTCGCTTTCAGTTCAACCTGGTGCGCGTCCGCTGATGGGTCCGGCCTTGACCGGTGCGGTCGCGCTTCACTACTCTGCGACGATGTTGTCAGACAAGTCTGACACTGGCCGCCGCGGCGAGCGAGCCCGTCCGCCTACTGTCGCCTGGGGCGGCGACGGCGTCGACATCCTCGACCAGAACAGCTCCCCGGCGCCGAGGTGGTGCTCCACTGCACGACGGTGGCAGACGTCGTCGACGCGATCCGCCGGCTCGCCGTGCGTGGCGCTCCGGCGATCGGCGTGGCGGGTGCGTACGGTGTGGCCCTCGCGGCCCTCCGCCACGGCCCGCGCCACGCCGAGTTCGACGCCAGTGTTGCCGCCCTCCGCGAGGCCCGGCCGACGGCGGCGAACCTGGCGCGCATGGTCGATCGCGTCGCCGCGGTGGAGTCAGCCTCGCCTGATGCGTACCTCGCCGCCGCCGACGCCATCCGCGACGAGGAGCTCGCTGCGTCGCAAGCCATTGGTGAGCGAGGCGCCGACCTGCTCACCGACCTGCTCGGCGACCGACCGTTGCGGATCATGACGATCTGCAACACCGGGGGTCTGGCAACAGTCGAGCGGGGGACTGCCCTCGCCGTGATCCAGACCCTCCACGAGCGCGGACGACTCGCCGAGGCGATTCCGCTCGAGACCAGGCCGCTCTTGCAGGGCGGACGGCTGACGACCTGGGAGCTGGCCCGGATGGGCGCCCCGCACCGCCTCATCGTCGACTCGGCGGCTGCCTTCCTGCTCGCTCAGGGCATCGCCGACGCCGTGCTCGTCGGTGCCGATCGCATCGCCGCCAACGGTGACACGGCCAACAAGATCGGCACCTTCGCGCTCGCCCTGGCGGCGCGCCACGCCCGTGTCCCGTTCATCGTCGTCGCCCCGGAGTCGAGCGTCGACATGGACACGCCGGACGGCGACGCCATCACGATCGAAGATCGCGGGGACGACGAGGTCTGCACCATCGGCGCCGTTCGCATCAGCCCGCCGGGCACACGGACGATCAACCCAGCATTCGACATCACCCCCGTGGCGTTCATCGACGCGATCGTCACCGATCGTCGCGTCGTGGGCCACCGATCCGGCGCGACCCTGAGCGTCGACACGATTGCTCGAACCGCCTGACCATCAAGGAGCAGCGATGAACATCATGAACGCACATCCGACACGAATGGCGGCGGGCGTCGCCCTTGTCCTCGCCGTCGTCGGCACCGGCGCCGTGGCAACGTCCGCGGGTACCGCAGCATCGCCCGAGAGCGGCGGCGACGGGCCGAGCTTCATCTACATCACTCCCACTCCAATCGGCGTCAACCGATTCCTCGAGCTCGGTGCGATCGGCACCGAGGCGGCCGCCGAGAACCTCGGGGGCTCGTTCGAGGTGTACGAGTCGACGGACTTGAACAGCCGCCGAGCCAACGTCGAAGCCGCCGTCGAGGAGGCCCCCGACGTGATCGTGCTGACCACGTTCGACTTCACGGACCTCGCCCAGGAGTTCGCCGAGGCCAACCCCGACCAGGAGTTCATCCTCATCGACGCGTGTCCCGAGGCTCCCGCCGAGAACCTGCACTGCGGCGTGTTCCGCGAGCACGAGGGGGCGTACCTGCTCGGCATCGAGGCAGGATCGTTGACCGAGACCGGCAACATCGGCTCGGTCGTCGCGCTCGACATCCCGTTCCTCCACCGATACTCCGACAGCTTCGCCCTCGGTGCCCAGTCGATCGACCCCGAGATCACCGACACTCAGGTGTTCATCGGCGGCGACAACCCCTTCCTCGATCCGGCACGAGCCAAGGAACAGGCCCTCGCCCTCGTGGCCCAGGACGTCGATCAGATCTTCGCCGCTGGTGCCGGGTCGAACGGTGGCATTTTCGAGGCCGCCGCCGAGGCCGGCGTGATGGCCTACGGCGTGGACGTCAACGAGTGCCCGACGGCACCGGGCACGATCGTCGACAACAACCTCAAGCTCGTCGACGAGGTCGTCGTGCAGCTCATCGACGAGGTCCTCGCCGGCACCGCTGAATCGGTCGTCTCGTTCGGTCTCGCCGAAGGGGCGACCGGCGTGATCGCCCTGCAAGACGACGTCGCCGACAGCGAGTGCGTCATCGCCGACCATCCCGACATCATCGAGCAGGTCAAGGCCGCAGCGGAGCAGATCATCGACGGAACGATCGTCGTGCCCGACCCACTGGCAGGCGGCTAACCGGCGATCACCGGCAGCGGTGGGGGACGCGCCGTGAACGATCGGCCGACCGAGCTCGAGTTCCGCGGGATCACCAAGCGATATCCCGCCGTCGTCGCCAACGATGACATCTCGCTGACGGTTGCCGCGGCGAGATCCACGCCATCGTCGGCGAGAACGGCGCCGGGAAGACGACCTTGATGAGCGTGCTCTACGGCCTCACCACGCCCGACGAGGGCGAGATCCTCGTGCGCGGTGAGCCCGTACGCTTCCGGTCCGCCCACGACGCCATCGAAGCCGGGCTCGGGATGGTCCACCAGGCGTTCCGGCTGTTCCCGACGATGACCGTCGCCGAGAACGTCGTGTACGGCCATGAGCCGCGGACGGGTTGGTTCCTCGATC
Source organism: Ilumatobacteraceae bacterium (assembly GCA_963732335.1). Classification (GTDB taxonomy): domain Bacteria; phylum Actinomycetota; class Acidimicrobiia; order Acidimicrobiales; family Ilumatobacteraceae; genus Desertimonas. The sequence continues at coordinate 4,860 of CAVSZO010000066.1, forward strand.
GCGCCGCGGCGAAGCGAGCGGTCAACGAGCTGGCCACGGGCTACGGACTGAGCGTCGATCCCTCGGCACGGATCGAGGACCTGCGCGTCGGCGCGCTGCAACGCGTCGAGATCCTCAAGGCCCTCTACCGAGACGCCCGTGTCCTCATCCTCGACGAGCCGACTGCGGTCCTCACACCGCAGGAGCGCGACAGCTTGTTCGAGGTGCTCCGCCATCTGCGGGCCGACGGTCGGACGATTCTGTTCATCACCCACAAGCTGAACGAGGTGATGACGCTCAGCGACCGGGTGACCGTGCTGCGTCGCGGCCGAGTCGTCCACGAGGCGTTGACCTCCGAGACCTCGCCGGCCGAGCTCTCGCTGGCGATGACCGGACGGGCGGTCGACACGACGACCCGCCGCCGGCCGGATCACGAGGTGGGTGCCATCCTGCTCGAGGTCGACGACGTCTGTGTGGACGATGCCGACGGCGTGCGTCGCGTCGATCACGTGCGGTTCCACGTGCGGCGGGGGAGATCGTCGGCATCGCCGGCATCACGGGGAGCGGTCAGTCGGACCTCGTCGAGGCGATCGTCGGGTTGCGCGGCACCGCGTCGGGCACGATCGCCCTGCGCGGGATCGACCTCGCGCCTGTCGATGTGCGAGGGCGTCGCGACGCCGGCATCGCCTACGTCCCGGAAGATCGCCACCGCGTCGGGTCGGCGGGTCGAGCCTCGACCCGTGAGAACCTCCTGATGGGCTACCAGTGGAAGGCGTGGTTCCAGCGCTACGGATGGCTGCGCCGTCGGGCCGTCGAGCGCCACGCCACCGAGCTCGTCGACGCCTACGACATCAAGGTGTCCGGACCCGACCAGCTCGTCGGCGAGCTTTCTGGCGGCAACCTGCAGAAGGTCGTCGTGGGCCGGGAGCTCGCCCACGAGGCCCCGCTGCTTGTCGTCGAGCAACCCACCCGGGGACTCGACGTGGCGGCGATCGAGTTCATCCACGGACAGCTCATCGCCCATCGTGACGCCGGCCGGGGTGTCCTGCTCGTGTCGGCGGAACTCAGCGAGATCCTCGCCTTGTCGACTCGCATCCTCGTCATGTTCGAGGGCCGGATCGTCGCCGAGCTGGATCCGCATGGCACCGACGAGGTCGAGATCGGCCTGCACATGACCGGCGCCAAGGAGCACGCTCGTGCGGATGCCTGAACCGCGGGCGGTCGGCGGCCGGCTGGCGACGATCGGGACGAGCCCCGTGACGGCGGCAGTGGGGCTGTCGTTCGTGATCTGCGCCGTGATCATCCTGGTCTCCGGCGAGAACCCGTTGTCGGCCTACGCCGAGATGTGGAGAGGCGCCACATCGGGGTCCGGCCCGCGCACGGTGATCGATCGTGCAATCCCGATCGTCGGCATGGCGCTGGCGATCTCGATCCCGTTCCGGGCCGGCATCGTCAATCTCGGCGGCGAGGGTCAGCTCGTCGTCGGAGGTCTCGCCGCCGCGCTGACGGCGATCCACCTCCCTGCACCCGGCTCGGTGGCGCTGGTGGCGTCGTTCGTGGCCGGGGCAGCCGCCGGCGCGCTGTGGGCGTCGCTCCCAGCGATCGGCCAGACGTCGCTGCAGCTCCCGATCCTCATCTCCAGTCTCCTGCTCAACGCCCCGGCACGGGCACTCACGAGCTACCTCGTCAAGAACTACTTCGGCGATCCGACGGCCACTTCCACCACGACGGTCGCCGTGCCAGAGGCGACCAGGGTCCCGACGCTGGGATGGCTCTCCGACGCCAGCGCCAGCGTCCTCCTCGTGCTCGTCCTGGTCGTGGCCGTCGCCCTCTTCAACACCCGCACGGCGCCGGGGTACCAGAGCCTGATCTCGGGCATCAACCTGCGTTTCTCCCGGTACGGCGGGGTCAACATCGCGCGGCAGACGATCGCCAGCATGGGCGTGGGTGGCGCGATCGCCGGGATGATCGGCGCCCACCTGGTACTCGGCCAATCGGGTCGGTTCGTCGACGGCGACCTGGTCGGCACCGGGTTCGCCTGGACGGGTCTGCTGGTGTGCCTGCTGGCCGTCAACCGCCCCCTGCCGATCCTCCTCGCCGGCACGTTCTTCGCCGCGCTACAAGTCGGCGGGTTGGCGATGCAGCGCAGTGCCAACGTGTCGTGGCAGCTCGCTCAGGTGCTGCAGGCCGTCGTGATCCTCACGCTGGCGATGGGAGTGGTCCCATCTGCCCGCCGCTGGCGTCGCCGCGGGCCGACCGAGGAGGTCGCCACCGTCGACGCCGAGCCGATCGGGCAGGTCGCTCCGGAGGCGCCGGGAGCGGTGCGGGTCTGATGTTCGACCAACTGTTCGACGCCGCCCTGCTGGACTCGATCGCCCGGGCCACGGTGCCGATCCTGCTCGCCGCCATCGGCGGGCTCATCTGCGAGCGAGCCGGCGTGTTCCAGATCTCCCTCGAGGGCACCATGCTCCTCGGTGCCTTCACCGCCGTGTCCGTGTCCTACGTCGGAGGCAACGCCCACCTCGGAGTGCTTGCCGCGATGGCCGCCGGGATGGCGACGTCGAGCCTCCTTGCGGTCGGCCACGTCACCCGCAAGGGGGATCCGATCGTGATCGGTATCGCCATCAACCTGCTCGCCGTCGGCCTCACCGGATTCCTCCTGCCCCAGTTCTTCGACCTCCGCGGGGTCTTCCAGGATCCTGCCATCGTCGGGTTGGAGAGCTACGCGCTCCCGCTGCTGGCGGACATCCCGGTGCTCGGGAACGCCCTCTTCGACACGACGCTGCTCGGCTATCTGGCGTTCCTGCTCGTGCCGGTGGTGTGGATCGTGCTGTTCCGCACCGCCCGCGGGCTGCGGCTGCGTGGCGTGGGCGAGAACCCTTCGGCTGCCCGCACCCGCGGGGTCGCGGTCACCGCCTACCAGTACTCGGCCGTGCTTTGCTCCGGTCTGCTCGCCGGGCTCGCCGGCGCCCAGCTCGCCCTCGGCAACGTGGTGCAGTTCGCCGAGAACATGACCGCCGGACGGGGGTGGATCGCCGTGGTCGCCGTGCTCCTCGGCCAGGCCCATCCCTTCGGCGTACTGGCGGCGTGCCTCCTCTTCGGGTTCGCCGAGGCCCTCGGGTTCCGCCTCCAAGGCAACGGCCTCGCCGTCCAGGTCACCGACGCGCTGCCCTGGGTCGCCACCCTGCTCGCCCTCGTCATCGCCCGTCGGCGGTTCATCCGCCTCGTCGACCTCACCGGTCGTGCGGCATGACGATCACGCGGTTCCACGCCGATCACCTCATCACGATGGCGCCAACTGACGACGGCGTCCCGGCCGTCCACACCCCGGGCGTGGTCGACGTCGAAGGTGGCGACGTCGTGTGGTCCGGCCCCGCCACTGAAGCACCAGCGCACGACGGCGACGAGCACCGTGTCGACGGCCTCTTGATGCCGGGACTGCTCGACATCCATGCCCACACCCCGATGCTGCTGCTACGCGGGACCGGTGAGGGCCTGCCCACCGACCGCTGGCTCACCGAGGTGATGTGGCCACGCGAGAGCCAACTGTCGGAGGGCGACGTGTTCGCGGCCATGCAGCTCGGCGCCACGGAGTTGCTGCGCAACGGGATCACGACCTCGAGCGAGATGTACTTCTTCCCCGACGCGGTCGCCCGCGGCGCCGCAGCGGCGGGGCTCCGGTGCATCGTCGCCTGCCCGCTGATCGAGGCCGCCACCTTCTCGCATTTCGGGACGATCGACGAGCAGATCGAGGCGACCCGAGCCCTCCGGGACACGTGGCGCGACCACCGCACCATCGAGATCGCTGTCGGCCCGCACGCCGCCTACACGTTGTCGCGCGAGGCGCTCGTCGCCGTCGCCGACCTGGTCCGAGACGACCCGATGCTCGTGCACATCCACGTCGCCGAACAACGTGGCGAGGCCGCCGCGGTCGAGCGCGAGAGCGGGCGCACCGTCCCTGGCTACCTCGATGAGATCGGCCTGCTCACACCACGCACAGTCGCTGCGCACTGCGTCTGGGTGACCGCCGACGACATCGAGCTGCTCGCCGCTCGCCGAGTCGGGGTCGCCCACTGCCCGTGCTCGAACGGGCGGCACGCCAGCGGGATCGCTCCCGTCGAGGCGATGCGGGCGTCGGGGATCAACGTCGGGATCGCAACCGACGGGCCGGCCTCGCACGACCGCCTCGACCTGTTCGAGGACGTCCGCACGGCGGCCCGCTTCGCCCGCATCCTGGCCAAGGACGCCTCGCCGATGAGCGCTGCCACGCTGTTGGGAATGGTGACCAGGGAGGCTGCCGACGCGGTCGGTCGATCCGACCTCGGCCGCCTCACACCTGGGGCTCGCGCCGACATGATGGCGATCGACATCGAAGCCGACGGCTTCGACCCGGTTCTCGCGCCGGACGCGCTCGTCGGCCGAGTGGTCTGGGCCGGCAACCGCGACGCCGTGCGATCGGTATGGGTCGACGGCACGCCAGTGGTCGTCGACGGCCGCTGCACCACCATCGATCATGCCGCCGCGCGACGCCGGGTGCTCGAAGTCGCCCGGCGCTTGGCCCGCTAGCGGGGTCGTACGCGGAGATGCCGAGGCCGACATCGACCTACTGTTCTGCCGACCGCACAGTGACCGATCAAGAGGGGGGAGCGATGACGCTGACCACCGGCTTCAACCACGTGGCGACGCTGACAACGGACATGGACCTGACCGTGAGCTTCTACGAGAAGGCGTTCGACGCCGCTGTCACCTTCGAGGTCGCAAAGCGCGACGACCACCCGTGGATGAAGATCCTCGACCTCGGGGGCGGAGCCGCGCTCAATGTCTTCGAGGTTGCCGCCGACGAGATCATCGGCGAGCGACGCAGTCAGGGCAAGCGCGGCGCCATCGACCACTTTGCCCTCGCCGTCGACTCGCGCGCCACGCTCGAAGCGGTCCAAGAGCGACTCAGCATCGCCGGCGCCCAGGAGGTCGGCGAGATCCAACGGCTGGGCAACGAATGGTCGCTGTTCTTCCGCGATCCCGACGGGATGGAACTCGAGGTGTGCTGCCGCGCCGACGACTGAGCGACTGGGTTGAGCGAGCTGTGGGCCTGGCGTCGGGTCCGACCGTTTGTGCCTGGAAGTCCCGACCACGCGGGTCGAAGTCAGGCTGTTGCGAAATGGCCGGTGTTCGCATCTTCATGCATCGTCTCGCATGCCCATGCATTGCCGGCCGCAACCGATGGGTGTACAGGGGACGGAACAGTTAGGTAAACACCCATCGGTTGTCGATTCCGGACGAAGACCGGCTAGTGGCCGCATGTTCATGCACCGGCCTTGTCAAAATGCGCAACAGCCTGAAGTGAGCGCGATGTGTCGGGACTTCCACCAGCTCGCCGGGAAGTCCCGACTGAGCGGGCCGAAACGTGGGCCGAAACGTGGTCGATGTGTCGGGACTTCGTTGTCGCTGACAGTGCGGCTGTCGCTTCGTGCTTGCCGATGGCCGTCGAGAGAAATCCCGCAGACGAGGACGGCCGAACTCGAACGCGTCAGCCCTTATTGGCGCGCGCTCTCACTCAGCCCAGCGCTCACCTTGCGGACAGAGGCTCGTGCCGCTCCGAAGTCGACGCGTAACGACGTCCCCATTCGCCACGTCGCTGGCATCTCGTCGTCATCTGCGCTCAGCCCGAGACTGCTCCGACCGATCGGCGGCGCTCGCTCGGATAGAGGCGGAGTTCGGCCGGCGACTTGCCCGGTTCCCCGCCGACGGACTAGCCGAGGCCGAATCAAGATCTGCCTCACCGGCGGCTGTACAGCAAGCACGAGTCGGTCGACGGTGGGCAGCTCAGCGCCGACGAGCTCGCAACGGTCATGGCCACTGCGAAGGAGCGTGGTCTGGCGGTGGCGGCCCACTGCGGGTCGGCGCGGCTCGCCGAGGAGTTCGCCCGACAGGGAGGTCGCAGCGTCGAGCACGGCTACGCCCTCGACGAGGCGGCTGCCAAGGTCATGGCCGAGTATGACTGCTTCCTGGTGCCGACCATCGGGGTCACTCACGACATGGAACTGATCGTGGCCGATGGCTGGCCGGAGCACGCCCGCTTGCGTGCCCAGCAGACCGCACCGGACATGCCGACGGCGTGCGGGCGGCAATCGAGGCCGGAGTAAAGATCGCTTGCGGAGCCGACCTCAACCCAATTGGGCCACGCCTCCACGCCGAGTTGCGGATCCTCGAGTCGATCGGGATCGATCGCCGCACGATCCTGCATGCGGCGACGTCCGGTGGACGCGAGCTGCTCGGCCTCGGTTCCAGTACCCGACCATCGCCCGGCGATGCCGCCGACCTCATCGTCGTCGACGACGACCCGCTCAACGATCTCGAGACGCTGCGCACACCGTCGGCGGTTGTCGTCAGCGGGCGCCTCATCCCGGGCTGAGGAAACGTCCTCTAACGCGAACAGACGCTCGTTCGTCTCCCTACCCCGACTGTGCTAGACACGGCACCTATCTGGGAGTCCGGCGCTCCTGTCCGGGCCCAGCTGGTGTTGATCCGCTGGCTGGCAACGTCGAGTGGGGGGTGCGATGAGCAAGACGAAGGTTGCTGCACTGGCGGCGGTCATTCCCTTGGTACTCGCGACGACAGACGTCGGCGCGACCACCGAGCCAGGTGGCAGCGGCGGAGGCACGATGGTGTGGGGCAAGCCGGCCGAATTGATCGAGTTCGACCCCCAGACGTCGTTGAACGGTGTGTCGTGGCAGTTGCTCTATCTCGTCTACGAGACGCTGGTCGAGATCGGGCCCGATCTCGACGTCGGGCCCGGGCTGGCCGAGTCCTGGGATACGCCGTCGGACACCGAGTACGTCTTCCATCTCCGACCCGGAGTGACGTTCTCCAACGGTCGGGCGATGACGGCGGACGATGTCGCGCAGTCGTTCGAGCGGTTGCTCGATCCGGAACTCGGGGCGTTCTGGGCGGCACAGCTCGGGCCGGTGGAGTCGGTCACGGCCGTCGACGATGCCACCGTCACGTTCACGCTGACCGAGCCGTACACGCCGTTCCTGGCGGCGTTGGCCAATATCAACGCCTCGATCCTGCCGATGCAGGAGGTCGCCGACGGATCATTCGACCCGGACAGCGAGACGCTCGGCACCGGCCCATACGTCGTCGCCGAGCACAGTCAGGACGAGTCGTGGGTGTTCGAGCGCAATCCGCACTACTGGCGCGACGGCTACCCGAAGCTGGATCGGGTCGAGGTGAGGATCATCACGGACGACACAGCCCGTGTCGCCGCGCTGCGCGACGGCTCGATCGACATCGCCTTGTTCGAGAACGTCGACGCACCGCTCGTGCTCGAAGGCGTCGACAACGTCGAGACGGTCGTCCAGGAGTCGACCGACTACTACCGCATCGACGTCAACGAGATCTGGGAGGAGGCGAAGTTGACGAACGACGACGTCCGCTTCGCCGTGAACATGGCGATCGATCGCGAGCAGATTCGTGACGTCGCCCTCGGCGGATTGGGCACGCCGACTGCCGCCACGCCGCCGGGTTTCGAGGAGTCCTGTGATCCGAGCGCGGTGCCGTCGGCCGCCCGTGATCTCGATCGGGCACGGCAGCTTCTCGCCGACAACGGCGCCGAAGACCTCTCGTTCACGCTGATCGCCTCGCCCGTCCTGCCCCAGCTGCCGCTGATCGCTCAGGTTGTCCAGCAGAACCTCGCCGAGATCGGCGTCGACGTCGAGATCGCCCAGCTCGAGGTCGGAGACTGGCAAACGCGGGTGTTCTCGGACAACCCGGGCACGTTCGACGCCGCCATGTCGTGGTTCGCCGGTTACGCCGACGCCGCGATGGTGGTGAGTTGGTGGGACCCCGTGCCTTCCGTCTGGAATCAGGGCTTTCTCGAGCCCAACGACGAGATCATCGAGCTGATCGGTCAAGCCCAGACGTTGCCGGCCGGGAGCCCGGAGCGGACCGAGGCCTTGGCTGCGGCGTGCGAGGCGATCGACGTGGACTCGGGCATCATCCCCCTCGTCACCCGTCCGGGCGTGGTGGCGTACCGCACCGACCTGATCAGCCCGGTCATCCATCCGATCGAGGGCTACATCGATCAGTTCAGGTTCATCGCAGAGTTCGAAGAGGCCGCCAGCTGACACCATGATCCGGCGGTTGGTCGCCGCATGATGGCATCGGTGCGATGGGTTCTGATCCGGCTCGGGTCGGCGATCGTCACGTTGCTCGGCGTCTCGATCATCGTCTTCGTGGCGATCCACCGTGTCCCGGGCGGCTACGAGCAGATCCTCCTCGGCCCGTTCGCCACGCCTGAACTCCGACAGGTCGTCGCCGAGAAGTACGGGCTGGACGCGTCGCTCGGCGAGCAGTACCTGCGCTGGCTCCGTGAGGCGGTGACCGGCGATCTCGGCACGTCGTTGGCCAGCCAACGGCCGGTTCTCGACGAGTTCCGCCGACGCGCCCCGGTGACCATCGAGCTCACCGTGCTGGCGACGCTGATCTCGCTTGTGGCGGGGACGTCGTTGGGAATGGCCTCCGCACTGACCGCCGACCGCCGGCGACTGGCGAGCGGGAGCCGGTTGCTCAGCGGACTCGGGTTGAGCGTTCCCGACTTCGTCGTCGGCAGCCTGCTCGTCTACTTCTTCTCGGCGCATTCGCTCTTCTTCACGGTCGGCGGCTACGTCCCGTTCCTCGAGGACCCGATCGGCAACATCCAGGCGATGACCCTGCCGGCCGTCACCCTCGGGATCTTCGGGACGGCACTCATCGCCCGGACAACGCGCGACGCGGTACTCGGTGTGATGACGGAGCCATTCATCACTGCTGCAGTCGCTCGTGGCGACCACCCCCGGCGCATCATCGGGCGCCATGTCCTGCGCAACAGCTCGCCCCAGGTGGTGACGGTGACCGCGACGTATCTGGGTTACCTGCTCAGCGGGGCGGTCATCGTCGAGCAACTCTTCACACTTCCCGGGTTCGGGGTCTACGTGCTCACTGCCGTGTCCAACCGGGACTACGCGGTGGTGCAGGCCGGGGTGCTGATCGGCGCCGCTGCGTTCATCGTCGTCAACACCGCCGCAGACATCGCCCATGCCGTCCATCGACCCTCGGATCAGGCACACCGGGAAGGCGCGCTAAGTGGCTCGACGCATCGCTTTCACTCGGCTGCCGTTCAAGGGCGACGGTCTGTCGCGGGCGGGGCTGGTACTTCTGCTCGCCCTCGTCGCGATCGGGCTGCTCGGCCACATTTTCGGCATCGGAGGTGACCCGACGGCGTTCGTCGGCGGGCGGTTGGAATCACCAAGCCTGGCGCACCCGTTCGGCACGGACTCGCTCGGTCGATCGATGCTTCCACGCGTCATCGAGGGAATCGGCACGACGTTTGTGCTCTCGACCAGCGCCGTGCTGTTGAGCATCGTGATCGGCGTCATCGTCGGTGTGATCGCCGCCTACCGCCGCGGGTTCGTCGACGAACTCGTCGTGCGCCTGGCCGACGTGTTGTTCTCGTTCCCAGCCGTGCTGCTGGCAATCCTCGTGGCGGCGATCCGTGGGCCGGGCGTCTCCTCGGCGGTCGCCGTCGTCGTGCTCGTCACCCTGCCGTTGATGGTGCGCGTCGTGCGCAGCGCCACCCGCGCCGTGGCCGGGCGGGACTTCGTGATCTGCGCCGAGGTCGGTGGCGCCTCGACGAGCAGGATCCTCGTGACCCAGTTGCTCCCAAACATCTCCGGACCGGTCGTGGTGCAGTCGGCGTACGCCATCTCCGTGGCGATGCTCGTCGAGAGCGCGGTCAGCTTCCTCGGCCTCGGTGTCCAGCCACCGGCGGCGTCGCTCGGTTCGCTGATGCAAGAGGGCAGCTTTTACCTCACGGTCGCGCCGTGGCTCGTCGCCTTCCCAGGCATCGTGCTCGCCTTGGCGATCCTCTCGGTCAACCTCGTCGGCGACGGTCTGCGCGACCATTTCGAGCCGCGACCCGTGCGGCGGCTGACATGACCCGCCTCGACGTCACCGATCTCGTCATCGAGTTCGCCACGGCATCCGGTCCGGTTCGTGCGCTCGACGGCGTGCAGCTGAACATTGCTGACGGCGAGGCGGTGGGAATAGTCGGCGAGAGCGGGTCGGGGAAGAGCACCCTCGGCCTGGCAGTCGGGCGGCTGCTGTCGAGGTCGGCGCGGCGGCATCGTGGCGACGTGCAGATCGACGGTGTATCGGTGTTCGAGCTCGGCGATGACGACCTCCGCTCGCTCCGCCAGCGCCGACTCGCCTTCGTCTTCCAGAACCCGATGTCGACGCTCGATCCAACGAGGCGAGTCGGTCGACAACTACTCGACGTCTTCGGAGCTGATGACGATGCCGCCCGGCCACGAGTCGAAGCACAGCTTCGCCGAGTCGAGTTGGACGAGACTGAGCGCATCCTCGAGGCATTTCCGCACATGCTGTCGGGCGGGATGGCCCAACGGGTAGCCATCGCCATGGCGTTCGCCGGCGAACCCGACCTCGTCGTCGCCGACGAACCAACGGCATCAATCGATGCGGCCATCCGCGAGCGGATCCTCGACCTCATCATCGACTTGGCTCGACAGACGAACGCGACCCTTCTCCTGCTCACCCACGACTTACGCTCGGTGGCCCGACGATGCGAGCGGGTTGCGGTGATGTACGGCGGGCGCGTCGTCGAGATCGGCGCGACGAAGATCGTCTTCGCCCGCCCGGCCCACCCTTACACGCAGGCACTGATGCGTTCGGCGATCGGGAGTGAAGACTTCGGAGGCGTCGCCGTGCCGATCCGCGGTCTGCCGCCAACGCTGACCGCGGCGAGCAACGGCTGTGCTTTCGCCCCGCGCTGTGAGTGGGCTACCGACCATTGCGCGGTCACACGGCCGACAACCGTGACGATCGAGCGGCGTGACGTGCTCTGCCTCCGTGCCCACGAGACGGTCGCCACGGTTGCCATCGGAGAGCTTCGACCGTGACGGAGCCTCCCATCGTCGAGCTCGACGGAGTCGTCGTCGAGTACCACAGCGGCCCGCCGTGGAACCCGCATCGGACCACGGCGCTGCGCGGGATCAGCCTCGCCGTTGGCGAGGGTGAGACTGTCGGCCTCGTCGGGGAGTCCGGTTCGGGCAAGTCGACTCTCGGCTACGTCAGCGTCGGGCACCTCCGCCCAACATCCGGAACGGTGCGCTTTGCCGGCGCTCCCCTGCCGACCCGCCGCCGCCGGTTGCCGGGCCAACAGCAGGCGGTGCTGCAGAACCCGGAATGGTCACTCAACCCGAGGTCGAGGGTATGGCGCTCCGTCAGCGAACCGTTGGCCGTTGCCGGCACACGCGGTCGCCGTGAGCGCCGGGGTGCCGCCATCGCAATACTCGAGCGCGTCGGGCTCGACGCCCGCATCGCCGATCGGTACCCGCACGAGCTGTCCGGGGGGCAACGCCAACGCGTGGCCATCGCCAGAGCACTCATCACAGAGCCCGCGCTACATCCTCTTCGATGAGGTTGTCAGCGCCCTCGACGTGTCGATCCAGGCGCAGATCATCAACCTGATCAAGGACCTACAGCGAGAGCGTCGGTTCGGCGCCCTGTTCATCTCCCACGAACTTCACGTCGTCCGCTACGCCGCCCACCGCGTCGGGGTGATGAAGGACGGAGAGTTGGTCGAGGTTGGACCATCTGAGATCTTCTACTCGACGCCAGAACACCCGTACTCACAACAACTGCTGGCAGCATGTGAGCGTGGCTGAGGTGATCGACGTCGACCTCGATGCCGCTGAGTTGCGGCTGGCCGAAGCCTTCGTCGACGCCGGTCCGCCCAACCTGATCAGCGGCCAGTGGCGGCCGCCCACCGGAGTCGACACGGAAGAGCAATTCGACCCGTCCCGAGCGGCCACGATGGGGACGCTTACGTACAGCTCGGACGAGGATGTCGACGAGGCGGTCGAGGCGGCGTCGAGGGCCCAGCGAGCCTGGAAAGCGAGTTCGGTCGAGGAGCGCGTCGGCCCGTTGGCAGCCCTCGGCGAAGCGATCGCCGCCGCCCGAGCGACGTTGGTGCCGCTGATCGCCATCGAGGTGGGCAAGACGCTGGCTGAAGCGGACGAGGAGATCGACCTCTGCCGCGAGCTGATCGACATCCTGGCTGACACCGATCGATGGGAGGCGTCCGATCGCCTGCCGCTGGGCGTCGTCGCCGGCATCTCGCTGTACCACTATCCACTGCTCAGTCCCCTGTGGATGGCTCTCCCTGCGCTCACCGCGGGCAATGGATACGTGTTGCGACCATGCACCTGGTCGCCGGTCACCGGCGTGGTGGCAGCCGAGCTGGTCAACGGCGCCGGCTATCCCGACGGTCTGTTCAACGTCATCCACGGTTCGCTCGACGTCGTCAACTGCATCCTCGAGCATCCCGGGCTGTCGGCGGTGTCCTATGTCGGGTCAGGGCCGTGGGCGCAGTACATGGTCGACACCGGGTCGGATCACGGTAAGCGCGTCTTCGCCCAGGGAGCAGTCCGGCAGATGCACGTGGTCGCCGACGACGCCGACCTTGACGCCTCAGCCCGCGACGTGTGCCGAAGCACGATCGGCTTCGCCGGCCAACGATGGCTCGCCGGCTGCACCGTCGTCGTCGGTGACTCGATGGCAACGCCATTCGTCGACGCGCTCTGTTGCGCGAAGCCGGCGAAGTACGAGTGGGGATCAGCACCGATCCGGCGACCTCGATGGGTCCGGTCATCCGGCGGTCTCGTCAAGGCGAGCTCGTCGACCGCGTACGCAACGTCACCGACCCGGTTGACGTCCTCGTCGACGGGTCGGCATACGCCGACGGTTCTGGATACTTCTTCGGCCCCACGGTGATAGACCACGTGCCCGCCGGCCATCCACTACTCGACGAGCAGGTCCCCGGTCCGGTCATCGCTGTGGTGCGCTACCAGCCTGGCTCCGCCGCCGACATCCACCACCGCGACGCACACGAGGCCCTGCGCACGACGCACAGCGGAGCGCATCACAATGCAGCGGCATCAGACTCGCGGCATTGGTTCGGCTCCCTGCCCTGGGACTTCGACGATGCGATCCGATTCCTCACGAAACCCACGCTGACGGAGATGGGGCCACTCAGTCCGGATGCGCGAAGCGTCCGACTCACCGGTCACCCCCGCGTGAATCGGACCTGGAGGCCCGGCCGGGTGGGCGCGCAACAATACGGACCTGCCGAGGTGGGAGCGTCGACCTGCCACGGTGCCACGCGCACAAGCCGCCAGGAATCACCGGCGCCCTTGGCACGGATGGTGAGGGCGTCATCGCCGCGACTGACGCGGAGGTCACGCTGAGCCGATCCAGTCGGGAACCGGGGCCACCGACCAATCGGATGCGCCGTGGGTGACCACCGCTCCGACCTGGGCGACACCGTCGCTGATTTCGACTCCCGCCTTGGCCCACGTCGTCGCGCTGGCCCGGACGAACGCGCCGGCTTGGTCGGACTGCTGGTCGTAGTCGAGGACGAACGACACCTCGATCGGCCTCACCGATCGGGAACGGACGCAACAGCGCGTGTCCGTCGTCGTGTACAAAGCCGTACGCCGTGGTGCGCCAGAAGTCGCTCCCCGCGACGGCAGTGACGACGACGTCGTCCCCGTCGCGCTTCGTCGCGACCGGCAGCGTTGAGCCACCGACCATCGTCCCAGTCCACTTGCACCAACCGGTCCTCGTCCATCTCGCAACGGTAAGGGCGAAGGGCGTTCTGCGGAGTGTCCGGAGACCAGCCAGGGTACCGCAGGCTCCGCGGAATCCGAATTGCATGGGGATACATCGGTGATCGGACGCCGCCCAGATCGGATTGACTGCCGTCAGCTTGCCTGCTTGACTAGTCAAGTATGCCGCGCTATGCGGACATCGCCGGGGCGCTGGCCGAGCGCATCGCCGTGGAAGGTCGGGGGGCCGGCGAACAGATCGAATCGGAACACGATCTCACCCGTGAGTTCGACGTCAGCCGGGGCACGGTCGTGCGGGCGATGGACCTACTGGAACGGCAAGGCATTGTTCGGCGGGTGCAGGGCCGCGGCACGTTCGTGTTGGGACGACCCGCACTCCGGTCCGCCAACCACCTCGTCAGCTTCACCGAACACGTGGAGGCCACTGGCAGGGTCGCCGGTGGCCGGCTGCTCGGGTGGCGCGAGGTGAGGTGGTCGGCAAGGAACCCGCTCCACCGGCCGTTCGACAGCCGCGGCCGCCTCGTCGATTTCTCCCGATTGCGCACGATCGACAACGTTCCCGTGGGTATTCACCGCGTCGTCGTGACGTGCGAGCTCGCCGAAACGCTCAACCTGCTGGAGCGCTTCGAAGGTCGCGACAACTGGTCGCTGTACGCGGCGATGGCCGACGCCGGCGTCCATCTCGGGCGCTCAGACGAGCAGTTCTCGGCCGTCCTCGCTGATCGCGAGGAGGCGACCCTCCTCGGCGTGGACGAGCCCTGTCCCCTGCTGCGCGTCGAGCGCCACACCTACGACCTCGTCGGTCGACCGATCGAGGTCGTCGAGGCCCGCTACCACTCCGAGCGCTACACGGTCACGGCCGAGAGCGTGCGGAGTCGGGACCTGAATCGCAGAGCAACTACCCAACGACCCGAGGAGAGAAGATGAGGAACACTCGCAGACCCATGTCCGTAGCCGTGCTGTGCGTGGCAACGCTCGCCGTCACTGGCGTCGCGTCGGCGGCGACCGACACGACCGAACCAACGACGGACACCACGGAAAGCGTCAGCGGTTCCGCCACGATCACCGCTCCACCAGAGTTGGCGCCGGTCGCCCTGATCATCGCCCAGGGCGGGCTCGGCGATGCGGCGTACAACGACCTGGCCTTCTCTGGCCTCGAGCGCGGGGCCGAGGCGCTCGGCCTCGAAGCCCAGCCGGTCGAGTCGGACGACATCGTGGCCGAGGGCGAGCAGGTCCTGCGGCGCGCCGGTGACGCCGGCTTCGGGCTGATCATCGACCTCGAGTTCTCCCACAGCGAGTACTTCCCGACGGTGGCCGCTGACTACCCCGACGCGCTGTGGTCGTTCTTCAACTTGCCGATCGAGGGGGACAACATCCGCTCGGTGGTGTTCAAGGAGCACGAAGGATCGTTCCTCGCAGGTGCCTTGGCGGCGATGATGACGTCGGTCGAGGACAACGACAAGATCAACCCCGAGAAGGTGATCGGCGTGATCGGCGGGACGGTCTCGGAGGGCATCGACAAGTTCGTCTCCGGCTACATCGAGGGCGCCAACACCGTCGACCCCGAGGTCGAGGTGCTCGTCTCCTACACCAACGACTTCGGTGACCCGACGACCGGCCGCACGGCGGCCGAGGCGATGTACGACCAGGGTGCCGACATCGTCTTCCAGGTTGCGGGTGGCGCCGGCCTCGGCGTGTTCGAGGCGGCACGTGAGGCCAACCACTACGCCATCGGCGTGGACAGCGACCAGGACTCGCTCGAGCCGGGCTACATCCTGACGTCGATGGTGAAACGAGCCGACGTCGCCGTCGAGCAGCTGATGACCGAGTACGCCGACGGAACGTTCGAGGGCGGGACCGTCCTCGAACTGGGCCTCGCCGAGGACGGCGTCGGCCTGAGCGAGTTCACCGAGACACGTGACGAGATCCCTGACGAGTTCATCGCCCAGATCGACGAGTTCCGTCAACAGATCATCGACGGCGACCTCGAGGTGTGGGACGTCGTCGAGCAGGGCTATCCGGACTGGCTCGAGGGTTGACCGATCCCGATCACCGAGCCCGACCGCCGCGGATGGAGGTGGTCGGGCTCACCAAGACGTTCGGGGCGGTGACCGCCTGCAAGGCGATCTCGATGGCGGTCGAGACCGCCACGGTCCACGCCATCGTCGGCGAGAACGGCGCCGGCAAGACGACGTTGATGCGGTGCGTCGCCGGCCTGACGGCACCGGACTCCGGCGACATCCGGTTCGAAGGCGACGCCCATCGGGTGACCTCGGTCGAGGCTGCCCGCTCGCTCGGCGTCGGCATGGTCCACCAGGAGTTCTCGGTGGTCGACGACCTCACCCTGGCCGAGAATCTCGTCCTCGGGATCGAGCCGACCCGGCGCGGGGCACTCGATCTCGCGGCGATCGAGTCGGCGACGTCCGGCCTCGAGGCGAGGACCGGTTGGACGCTGCCGTGGGACCGGCCGGCGCGGGACGTCGGGGTCGCCGACCTCAGCCGCTTCGAACTTCTCCGTCAACTCCATCGGGGCTCGGACCTGTTGATCCTCGACGAGCCGACGGCGGTCCTCGGGCCGGCCGACGTCGACCAGCTGCTGGCGACGATGGGCGAACTGCGCGCGGCCGGCAAGACGATCGTCTTCATCACCCACAAGCTGGGTGAGGTGATGCGCGTCGCCGACGATGTCACCGTCCTCAAGGGCGGCGAAGTGGTGTGGTCTGGTCCGCAGCCGGACACGAATGTCGCCTCGCTCGCTCGGGCGATGGTTGGTTCCGACGTCGGGACCGTGACGGTGGAGAACGCCGGCGCGACCAGGGATGTGATCCTCGAGACATCGGGCCTGACCGTCGTCGACGAACGCGGCGCGCTCCGGCTCGACCAGGTCGACCTGACGGTGGCAGGCGGCGAGGTCGTCGCCGTGTACGGGGTGGCGGGTTCAGGTCAGCGATCGCTCGTCGAGGCGATCATCGGGCTCACGCCCGCAGACGGAGTTGTCCGGCTCGCCGGCGTCGACATCTCCGACCGGCCCACCGCCGAGCGCCGCCGCGCCGGCCTCGCCTACATCTCCCCCGACCGCCGGCACGAGGGCCTGGCCCTCGGCGAGCCCGTCCTCGCCAACGTCGTCGCCGGCCAGCAGCGCCGGCCGCAGTTCTCGCGCCGAGGGGTCATCGTGGCTGACGCCTGGCGCCGACGGTTCGATCGGGTTGTCGAGCGCTACCGGGTCCGCGCGGAAGGACCGTCGGTCCCCGCCGGAACGCTGTCCGGCGGCAATCAACAGCGGCTGGTGGTCGGTCGCGAGCTCGAGGCCGATCCGAAGGTCCTCATCGCATCCGATCCCACGCGGGGGGTCGACATCCAAGGAGTGAGCGACGTCTATCGCTTCATCCGGGAGATGCGCGCCTCCGGCGGTGCCGTGCTGTTGGTGTCCCACGAGCTCGACGAAGTGCTGGCGCTGGCGGACCGCGTGCTCGTGCTGATGGGCGGGACGGATCGTCGGCCACCTCGCTCGGGCCGACGCCGACCGCGGTTCGATCGCCGAGTTGATGACGATGGGAGCCGGGTGACCGCGGCGGTCGTCACGGTACGCGGGGCTCCTCGCCAGCGCGGTGCGCTGATCGGTGCCCTCCTTCCGCTCGCCGCAGCAATCGTCGTCGGGAGCCTGGTGGTGGCGTGGGCGGGCGCTTCGCCCGTCGAGTTCTTCCGTCTCCTGGCCCGGGAGGCGTTCTCGGGGACCGACCGCCTCGCTGCCACCGGCGCATCGGCGACACCGCTCATCGTCACCGGACTTGCCACCCTGATCGCCTTCAAGGCCGGAGTCTTCAACATCGGCGTCGAAGGATCGTTCATCGCCGGAGCGTTCACGGCGGCGATCGTCGGCGCCGGCATCGACCTGCCGGGACCCGTCCAGATCGCCCTCGCCATGGCCGCGGCAAGCGCCGCCGGCGCCGCGGTTGGATGGGGGCCGGGGTGGCTCAAGGCTCGGCTCGGAGTCGACGAGGTCGTCGTCACGCTGATGGGCAACTTCGTCGTGGCGGGCGTCGTCAGCTGGCTGCTCAACGACTACTTCCTCGCCCAGGGCACCGGCAACGCTGCGTCGGAAATGGTTGCCGCGCAGACGCCGACTCCCCAGCCTCGTCGACGGAACGCAACTCACGATCGCCTTCCTCATCGCCCTCGTGCTCGTGTTCGCCACACAGTGGTGGCTCTCGCGCACCACCTTCGGCTTCGAGCTGCGGATGGTCGGCGCCAACCCGCGCTTCGCCCGCGCCCAAGGCATCGACATCGCCCGCATCGTGATCGTCTCGATGATCATGTCCGGGGCCCTCGGCGGCCTCGCCGGCTCGACGTTCACGCTCGGGACGCTCGGGCGGTTCGTCGACGGGGCGGGGGCGAACCTCGGTTTCAACGGCATCGCCGTCGCCCTGCTCGGACGACTCAATCCGATCGGGGCGCTCCTCGCCGCCGTCGCCCTGGGTGCCCTCGCCGCGGCCGGGCCGACCGTGCAGCTGTTCATCGATGTTCCCCTCGACGTGATCAGGATCATGCAGGGGACGATCCTGATCACCGCCGTGATCCCCCTCGTGAGGGGTCGGACGTGACGTTCCTCGACGGCGTCATCACCGCGTCGCTCGTCCTCGCCCCGGTGCTCGTGTTCACCGCCCTCGGCGGTGTGATCCATCAGCGGTCGGGAGTGGTCGACATCGCCCTAGAGGGGTACATCATCATCGGTGCGTTCGTCGGGATCATCGCCGCCGACGCCACCGGCAGCGGGACGCTCGGACTCGGCGCCGGAGTGGTCGCAGGTGCCGTCGTCGGCTGGCTCTTCTCCGTGATCGTGACCAGGCTGGAAGGCAACATGATCATCGTCGGGCTCGGCATCAACACAGTGCTCTTCGGGCTGGCCGGGCTCGTCCTCTCAGAGCGCTACGGCAGCCGCTCGGCCTTTCGTCCCGACGCCGACATCGATCTGCCGTCCTTCGGGCTCGGCTTCCTCGAAGATGTTCCCGTGCTCGGGCCACTCCTCGCGTCGAACGACATCGTCGTCTGGGCGATGATCCCGGCGGTGGTGGCCGTCAGCTGGACACTGAGCCGCACCCGATTTGGCCTGCGAATCCGGGCCGCTGGAGGCGACGCGGTGACGGCCACGGCGTTGGGCATCTCCGTTCCCGCCGTTCGGGAGCGATCAGGCGTGGTCGCCGGGGCGCTCTCCGGCCTGGGCGGTGCGCACCTGTCGATCGCCGCCGCCGGGCTTTTCTCGCCTGGCATCAGTGCAGGCCGCGGCTACATCGCCCTCGCCGCCGTGTACTTCGGACGAGCCCGCCCGGTGCCCACCACCCTGGCCACGTTGATCTATGTCGTCATCGACGCCACCCAGACGCGTCTCCAACTGCGACTCCCCGGCATTCCCGTCCAGCTCATCGAGACCTTGCCGTACGTCGCAGTGATCGTCGCCTTGACCTTGTCCGCCGCGTCGAGCAGGAGGACCCGTGCCATCTGACAGCCGCACCGCGCTCGTGCTCGTCGACGTCCTCAACGGGTTCTTCCACCCCGATGGCTCGATGTGGTACGAGGAGGTCGAGCGAGTGGTCCCAGCCCTCCGGCGCCTCCTGACGACCGCTCGGGCCTCGGGCTCGCTCGTCGTCCACGTCGCCGACCGTCATCGACCCGACGTCGCCGACCACGAGTACTCGGTGCTCCCCGAACACCTCGCCCGCGGCGGGTTCGAGGCCGAGTTCTTCGCCGGGTTCGAGCCGCTCGACTCCGAGCCGGTCGTCGAGAAGCGCCGCTACTCGGCGTTCTTCGCCACCGACCTCGCCATCCTCCTCCACGAGCACCGGGTCGAGAACATCATCGTGGCGGGGGTCAAGACCAACGTGTGCATCCGCGCGACCGCCACCGACGGGTTCGCCCACGGCTTCAACGTCGTGGTTCCACGCGAGG
Organism: Ilumatobacteraceae bacterium; assembly: GCA_963732335.1. GTDB lineage: Bacteria > Actinomycetota > Acidimicrobiia > Acidimicrobiales > Ilumatobacteraceae > Desertimonas. The sequence goes on from CAVSZO010000066.1 coordinate 24,467, forward strand.
CCACCAACTCCAATCGCCCACACCTGGAGGCCGCGTCGATCGAGGACATGGAGCGATACATCGCTCGGGTCGTGCCGCTCGACGACGCCATCGGGCTGCTGTGATCGTCGTCGTCGGATACGCCAGCGTGGACAGAACGTTGCGGCTGGACCGGCTGCCATCGGCTGGACGTGACCGCTCGGGTGCTCTCGGATGTCGGCGACGCCGGCCTCCGCCCGGGGGGCATCGGCCACACGGCGCTGGCGCTGGCCGCCACTGTCGATGACGTCGTCCCGGTCTGCGCCGTCGGTGACGACACCGCCGGGCGCGCCTTCACCGAGTTCCTCGCCGGGGCAGGGTGCCGGGTCGACGGCATCGTGACGTCGGAAGGCCGGAGCCCGACCGCGGAGTTGCTCTACGACCCGGACGGTGCCACTGCCTGCGTGTTCGATCCCGGCGTCGAGTGGGCCGACTTGACCCCACGCCAGCGTGAGCTCGTCGCCGCGGCCGACGTGCTGGTCGCGATGGTCGGACCGGCGTCCGTGATCCGGGCGACGCTCGCCGGTTCCCGCCCCGGCGCCACCGTCGCCTGGATCGTCAAGAACGACCCGGCGGCACTGCTCCCGGATGTCGTCGCCGCGTTGCGCCGGCGAGCCGACATCGTCTTTCACAACGCCGCCGAGTCGTCCGTCGTGGAAGGCATGCCGGCGGAGTCGAAGACGATCGTCGTGCGCACCGACGGGCCGCGCCCTGTGATCGTGACGACCAGCGGGGCGAACCGCACCTATCCATCGCGCCGTGCGCGACAGTGCGCAACCCGACCGGCGCCGGCGACGCGTTTGCCGGTGGATATCTGGCGGCGTGGCTCGACTCCGCCGACGAGGCGAGCTGTGTAGCTGCGGGAGCCGCCGCAGCGCGCCGGCGGTTGGAGGCGACACCGTGACCGCGTGGTACCTCAAGGTGGACGCCAGCCCGGCCGCCGCCGTGCTGGTGGGTGATCGGGGACGGGTGCTGATGGCAGCCGAGATGCTCGATGACGCCCGGCTGGTCAACGAGGAACGCGGCCTGACCACCGTCGTCGGCAGGTCGAACGGTGCCGATCTGATCGTCTCCGCGTTCGGGATGGGCGCGCCGATCGCCGCGGTCGTGATGCACGAGCTGGCCGCACTCGGCGCGACGACCTTCGTGCGGGCGGGGACGATGATGACCCGCCGCCCGCCGCTGGGCACCTACATCGTCGCCGATCGGGCGCTCGTCCACGAAGGCACCTCGATCACCTACGGCAACGACGCCGGATCCGTCGAGCTCGATCGGGGCATGGCGGACGCCCTCGAAGCTGCCTGCCACGACGTCCCGGTCGTCCGCGGCACGGTGGCCTCCTGCGACGGTTTCTACACGCAGATGACCGACCTGCTTGCCGACGTGCCGGCGGATCTCGTGGCGCGCTGGGACGCCGAAGACGTGCTCGGCCTCGACATGGAGACATCGGCGCTGGCGTCCGTGGCGACGGCTCTCGACGTCAGCTTCGGCTCGTTGTGCCTGGCCACCGTCGACGTCGTGGGGCCGGTGATGCTCGCTGCTCCCGAGCGAGCGGCGGGCGAAGCCCGGCTGATGCGAGCCGCCTTCGACGTGGCCACCGCCGCAACGGTGGCCACCGGCGATCCGACGACGGAAGGAGAACGACGATGACGACCGTCATTGACCGCTACTTCGAGGCGGTCTCCGAACGGCTGGAGCTGGATCATCGAGCACCAAGCCGATGCCATCGACGCCGCCGCCACGGCGTGCGCCGACTCGATCGAAGGCGATGGCCTCGTGTTCTCGTTCGGCACCGGCCACGGCGCATTCGCGGCGCTCGAGATGTTTCCCCGCACCGGGACGATCGCCGGGTTCCGGCCGATCGCCGAGCTGCCGATCACCCTGATGCACCACATCTTCGGCGACATGGGAACGCACCAGTACCGGTTCCTGCACAAGCAGGAGGGGTACGGACACGCGATCCTGCGGGCCCACCGGCTCGATCCCGGCGACACGATGATCCTGTTCTCGCAGTCCGGACTCAACGCCGTGATCCTCGACATCGCCATCGAGAGCAAGCAGCGCGGTCTCACGGTCGTCGGTGTCACGTCGATCCCCCACTCCAGCGGCGTCGGGTCCGCGTCACTCCTCTGGCACGCGGCTCTACGAGGTCGCCGACATCGTCATCGACACCGGCGTGCCCAAGGCAGACGCAGGCCTGCCACTCGACGGCACCGACGCGCTGTTCGGTCCTACGTCGACGCCGGTGGCCGTCGTCGTTGCCCACAGCATCGTCGCCCGAACGGCCGAGGTCCTGCTCGGTCGCGGCTACGAGCCGAAAGTGATGCTCAGTCCCAACGTCACCGACTACCAAGCGGCGAACGCCAACAACGACGCGGTCTACGAGGACCTGTGGCGGCGGCTGTCCAGTCGATGACCGACCGGCTGCTCTTCATCGGCGGCGAGTGGACCGCCGGACCCGCCACCGTGGAGGTGACCAACCCGGCCACTGGGAGTCCGGTGGGCACGACGTCGGTGGCCGATCGTGCCGCCGTCGAGGCGGCGGTGGCCGCCGCCCGGCGGGGTCAGGAGGAGTGGTGGCGACTCGGCCCGGCGCGAGCGGCGTCAGGTCCTCCACGCCGCGGCGGACCGCATCGACGTCGCCGCCGAGGAGATCGCCTGGCTGCTCACGCGCGAGCAGGGGAAGCCGTTCCGGGACTCGCTCAAGGAGGTGCGCTTCGGAGCGGAGGTGTTCCGCTTCTACGCCGACGAAGCGATGCGGCTCAATGCCGAGCTGCGGCCTTCCTACGTCGACGCGTCAGTCCGCTCGCTCGTGGAATGGCGACCGGTCGGGGTCGTGGCGGCGATCGTGCCGTGGAACTACCCGGTCGACCTGTGGTGCTGGAAGGTGGCGGGAGCGTTGGCTGCCGGTAACGCGGTGGTCGTCAAGCCGCCGTTGGAGACACCACTCGCTGTGGCGGCGGTGATCCGCCAGATCGAACAGGTCGGGCTACCTGCTGGGTCGCTGTCCGATCTCCCCGGTGGTGCCGACGTCGGCGAGGCGTTGGTGAGCGCCGAGGGAGTCGCCCTCGTGTCGCTCACGGGATCCGTGGCCACCGGCCAAGCGGTGGTGCGGGCGTCCGCCGAGCGCCTGCCCCGGCTACTGCTCGAGCTCGGCGGCCATGCCCCGTTCGTCGTGCTCGACGACGCCGACGTCGCCGAAGCCGCTGCGGCGGCGGCGAGACGCTCGTTCTCGAACATGGGCCAGATCTGCATCGCCGTCAACCGGGTGATCGTCGCCGAGCAGGTGGCCGACTCGTTCGCCGAAGCGATCGGATCGGCGGCCGCCGCCGCCCGACCTGGCCCGACCGACGACGCCGACACCATGTACGGCTCGATGACGACCGCCGACGCCAAGCGGCGGACCCGCCGCCACATCGACGACGCCGTCGGGCGCGGAGCGCGCCTCATCGTCGGTGGAGGCGACGCCGGCCGGTCTGCGGCCGAAACCCACATCGAGCCGGCGGTCCTCGACCGGGTCCCGGCAGACGCGGCGGTGATGAACGAGGAGACGTTCGGGCCGGTGGTCGGGATCCACCGGGTCGACTCCGAGGAACAGGCGCTGGCGGTGGCCAACTCCCTGCCCTACGGCTTGGCGGCCTACGTGTACTCGGGAAGCCTCGAACGAGGGTGGCGATTCGCCGACCGGCTCGAGTTCGGGATGGTGGGAGTCAACGTCAACGACACCACCGACCTGTCGGCGCCCTTCGGCGGCTGGAAGATGTCGGGGTTCGGCTCCGAGCTCGGACGCGAGGGACTGCTCGCGTACACGCGTCCGCGCACGATCCGGATGCGGACTGAGGATCGTCGCCGGTAAGGACGTCCGAAAACCGGCGTGGAGCGTCGGTGGATCCCGATCTGTGCGGCGACACGCCACACGTCGCCGGCGAGACCGAGCTACTCTGAATGCGACTGAGGACGACTCAGGGCGGAACCAGGGGATCGTCACATACGGCGGGAGGTCAGCGATGATCCGTGACGGCGTTGCTCTTACGGCGCAGATCGGGTAACAAGCCCGATCGAACGCCGCCGATTGCTCAAGGTGGGAGGTGTCGGGCTCGGCGTCGTGGTCGCCGGTGGTCCTGTCGCGTCCCCGTTTCGGTCGGCGCTGGCGGCGTTCGTCGGCCGCCCGGAGGCGGCGCAGCCGAACGTGGACGTGCAAATCTTCCAGACGGCGGCGTCTCTGGAGAACGTGGCGGTAGAGGCGTACGCCAGCGTCCTGGAGCTGCCCTTCATTAGGGAGAACGCCACGATCGCGCAGTTCGTCGAGGCGACGATGCAGCACCACGCTGAGCACAGTGCGGCGTTCAACGCCAAGGCGGAGTCGCTCGGGCGGCGCTCGCCAGGATGCGTT
>CAVSZO010000067.1:0-67263 GCA_963732335.1 Ilumatobacteraceae bacterium
AGGGTCTTCGGCCGCCTCGCCGGCTGTCGTCGCGGTGGTCTCCCCCGCCGTCGTCCCTGTGTCCTCGGCAGCCGTCGTCGCGGTGTCCTCGGCGGCCGTCGTCGCGGTGTCCTCAGCGGCCGACGTGGCCGTCGCCTCAGCAGCCGTCGTCTCGGTCGCACCGGCGGCGGTGGTGCCGCTTTCGGCGTCGTCGTCGTCATCACCTCCACAAGCAGCCATCGTCAGCCCGACGACCACCATCACCGCTGTCGTGAACCGAAGACCTCGCCGTGATTTCGCTCGCACGTTGTGCACCCCCCTGTGAGTGGATCGACACGGCCGAGGCCGTATTCCTCATGATGATAAGAAAGAATCAAGGGTGTGTCAAGGATCACTGCCGGTTTCCTCATTAGGATTCGGCACACGGTGGGCACCATGTCTGAGGAGGAACCAGGACCGACGTCGTGGTCGTCGGTGGCGGAATGGCGGGGCTCACCGCCGCCGCACGCGGAGCGTCCGAGGGCGCGAGCGTCGCCGTTGTCGAGTGTGCCGACGAACTCGGTGGCTCGGCCCGCTACGCCGGCTATCTGTGGACGGCGCCGTCAGACGAGGTGCTCGCGGAGGTCGACCCGCACGGCGACCCGGTACTCCGTCGTGCCCTGGTCGCGGGATTCGACGACGCCGTCGAGTGGATCCGCTCCCTCGGAGTGCCGGTCGGCGACGAAGTCGTCATCCTCAGGTACGGCCGAGGACGGCACATTGATACGGCGGCGTACGTCCGCGCCTGTCAGAAGCTGATCGCCTCATCGGGCGGTGAGATTCTTCTCGATGCCTCGGTGGAGAGGCTCGTGGGCGAACAAGAGGTGATCGGCGTCGATGTCCGCCGGAGCGACCGAGCCCTTCGTCGCGTCGAGGCGCCCTGGACCGTGCTCGAGACGGGTGGCTACCAGGCCGATCGCGACCTGACCGCACAGCTGATCCACCCCAACGCGATATTGATGCCAATCCGCTCCAACCCGGCGAGCACGGGCGCGGGTCTCCGGTTGGCGACTGGGTGGGGGCCGCCTCCGGGCCCAGTGACGCCGGTTTCTACGGGCACCTCGTCCTGGCCGACGTGCCATTGGACGAGCCCATGCAGCTCGCCAACCAGACGCTCTACTACTCGGAGCACGCGCTCGCCTTCAACCGCCATGGAGCGCGCTTCATCGACGAGACGCTCGGCGACCACCTCACGGCCATGGCCGCGGTCGAGCAACCGCACGCTCGAGCGCTCGTCGTGGCCGATCAGCTCGTGCGCGATGGGTGGGTGCTCGGCGCCTACGTCGAGGGCGTAGCTCCGGTCGACCGGTTCGAGCTGTGCCGCCGGCGTGGCGGTCGCTACGCGCTGGCGACCTCACTCGACGACTTTGCCTACCTGCCTCCGGACTGGGGCTATCCGGGCGAGGTCGTGCGAGCGGCGATCGAGCGGTTCAACGAGTCGGCTCGTGCCGGCCGCCCCCTCGAGCCTGGGTCGCCGGTTCGATCCGTTGCCACTCGACCGGCCGCCGTACTACGTCGTCGAGGCGGTCGCGGCCATCACGTTCACGTTCGGCGGTGTGCTCATCGACGACCGCGCACGAGTGCTCGACGAGCAGCGGCGGCCGATCCCAGGGTTGCTCGCGGCCGGCGCCGACACAGGCGGCTTGTTCGTGCGTGCCTACGCCGGCGGTCTCGCCGCTGCTGCCGTGTTCGGCCTGCGTGCTGCGGCGACCGCACTCGGCCCCGACGGATGACGGCTCACATCCCGAGTGCTCAGGCGCCCGGGCGATCGGTGAGCATGCCTGTCGTCATGATCGCGTCCACCCGACGCCGTAGCACGTCGGTCCACTCGGGGTGGGTGAGGATCCAGAACCGGTTGGCACGGATCGCTGCGACGACGAGCGAGGCGACCGCCGCCGGGTCCTTCCCGGCGGTTGCGAGATAGCTCGCCGAGCTCGACGCGAAGGCGCGTCCTTCGGGCGTGTCCGAGCGCTGCGTCAACGTTTCCGGGCGGTTGTGCCGGCTGGTCAACAGGGGCGTGTCGACCGGCCCCGGCACGAGCACGCTGGCGCCGACGGGCGACTGACGCGCGTCGAGTTCGCGTCTGACGGCCTCCATCAACGTGATCACGCCCGACTTGGCCACCGAGTAGGGGGCGATGAACGGTGGCGCGACCAGGCCTGACGTTGACGAGGTCGACACCAGGTGCCCGGCGCCTTGCGCCTCGATGAGCGGCAGGAACACGCGTACGCCGTTGATCGCGCCCCACAGGTCCACGTCGATCACCCAGCGCCATTCGTCGTCGGTGAGGTCCTCGACCCGGCCTCCGATCACGACGCCAGCGTTGTTGCACACGATGTGCACAGCCCCGAACGAGTCGACCGTGGCCTCGGCCAAGGCGCGGATGTCATCGAGACGGGAGACGTCCGTGCGGATGCCGACGGCACGACCTCCAGCGCCGACGAGCTCGGCGGCGGTCGCCTCGGCCGCAGCAGCGTCGATGTCGGCCACGACGACGTTCATGCCCTCGGCGGCGAAACGGTCGACCATCGCCCGGCCGATGCCTGACGCGCCGCCGGTGACGACCGCGGTCTTGCCCGCGAGGTCTTTCATCGCACCGGATGCTACTCTAAATCTCATGATGAATCGAGAGTTCCGCGTGGTCCTCGACCGGCAGGAGTTGGCGACGCTGATCTCGCGTTACGCCCATGCCGTCGATGCTCGTGACGTCGCCGGGACGGTCGCCTGCTTCACCGACGACGCGCACGTGGAGTTCGACGGCGGCGTCGAGGTCGTCGACGGGCGCGACGCGCTCGCTCGGTTCTTCGAGGGCGCGTTCACCAGCCCACGGATGGGACGCACTGGTGTCTCCACCCACCTGATGAGCAACGTCATCGTGACGGTCACGGGCGACACGGCTCACGTCGAGACCCAGGCGGTCGCCTATCACGCCAGCGACGATCGCGACACCGTGATCGTGCGTGGGCTGCGCTACTCCGACGACTGCGTTCGAAGGAATGACGGCTGGCTGATCGGGCGACGCGTGCACCGCTCGATCTGGCAGTCCGAAGCACCGGGCCGACCGGTGTCCGCGGATCGCCAGGGGGTTGACCGGTAGCCTCGCCGCGTGGCGAAGGTGGCGCGGCGCAAAGACCGACGCAGGCCCGATACCAGGCGGAGGCCGGCGTCGGTCCGGGATCGCCGGGTCGTCGAGGGCACCCGCCGGTAGCGCCTTGACTCGCGCGCTCAAGACGTCAGAGACCGTCGCTCGTGACATCGTCCGAGACATCGTCAGCCGAGGTCTCACGACCGGCGACCGCCTGCCTGGGGAGGCCGCCATGCTCGAGGAGTATGGCGTGAGCCGGGAGTCGGTCCGCGAGGCCCTCCGACTCCTCGAAGTCCAAGGCCTGATCACCATCCGGCGCGGCCCGGGCGGCGGTCCGAGCGTCGGTCACGTGGATCCCGCCAACCTCGGTCGCGTGTCGACGCTCTTCTACCACCTCGCCGGCGGCACTTACGCCGAGCTGTTCGAGGCGTGGATCCTGACCGAGCCGATCCTTGCCGAGCGGGCGGCACGCAACGAGAATCGCGACGCGGTGAAGAAGGCGATGGCGCCGTTCACCACCGACCTCCCGGCGAATGGTCTCGACAGCAGCAAGCTCGACTTCGTCGACTCACACGTCGAGTTCCACGCGGTCGTGGCCAACCTCGCCGACAACCGCGTCCTCGCGTTGATGCTCGAAACGCCTGGTCAGATTGTCACCCACCACGTCGTCGTGAACGCCGACCCGCGCGACCTGAAGGACGAGATCGACCATGACCATGCGGAGATCGCCAGAGCGATCGCCGCCGGGCACGCCAACCGGGCGCGCACGCTGATGGACGACCACATTCGCGCCTTGGTCGACCACTACCGCGTGGAGATCGGCGATCAGATGAACGACTTCATCGAGTGGCGCTGACCGGGCCGGCTCCAGATCTGCGCGCAATTCGTGCTCGCGGCAAGATGTCTCGATCCGAGCCACCGACCGGATCGAATCCAGGTGGTAGATGCGGGCGGCGTTGTCGTGGAGGATCTTGCGCTGCGTCGAGTCGGGCAGGTCCCCGAGGCTGTCCTGGATGAACTCGCGCGGTGAGACCGCGCTGGTAGCCGGGCCGGGCGACATGCTCGTCGGGTGCGGGAAGTCGGTCTCGTAGAGGAAGTTGTCGTCGCCGAGCCAGTCGATGGCGGCTCGGGCGGTCTCACGCTCGAACCAGAAGCACCCGTACATCTGCCGCTTGAAGTACTCGCTCGGCAACAGGTCGTACTCGGGATGCTCGAGGGCGACGCCGCAGTTCTTCCACTGCCAGTCGAGTGAATCGAGGGCGAACGGGATCCAACCGATGCCGCTCTCGACAGAAACGAAGTTGAGCTCCGGGAAGCGGTGACAGATCCCGCCACAGATCAGTGACGAGATCGTGCGGGCATTGCCCATGAAGAACGACACGCCCATCGACGCGTAGTTGGCGTGAGGTCCGGCGCCGACCAACCCTCCTCCCGACGTGAAGAGCGAGATGTCCCCGGAGGCGATGTGGAAGTTCACCGGTAGCCCCTTCTCCTGCGCCGACGCCCACATCGGGTCCCAGTGCCGGTCGGTGAGGGTAGGGAGCCCGAATGCCGAGGGATCCTGCGAGAACACGATGCCCCTGTGTCCCATGGCAGTGCAGCGGTCGATCTCGGCCAGGGTCGCGTCGAGGTTCCAGAACGGCAGCGAGGTCATCGGGAGAAGCCGGTCGGGCGCGGCGCCGCTCCAATCGGTCTGGTAGTCGTTGTACGCGCGCAGGAACTCGAGCGTCATCGCCTCGTCCACATCGACGAGAAGCGACGAGTTGAACAGGGCCACATTGGGGTAGAGGACCTGGGCGTGGATGCCGTACTCGTCCATCTTCTTCAGGCGCACCGCCGCGTCCCATGTCGCCGGATCGGTGTCACCCCAGCGCTTGGGATGGTCCGGCGGGAACTCGCCCCACCCGGCCATCGCCGCGCCACCGACCGATGAGACGCGTTGTCCGCCGATGAACCAGGCCTCGTCGCCGTTCTCCTCGTCCCACTCGACGTGCGGGACAAGGTCACCCCACTTCGACGACATTCGCGACGTCCACAGATCAGGTGGCTCGACGAGGTGGGTGTCGGCGTCGATGACCGGGATGTTCTCGACCAGCTGTGTGCTCACGCCGGGCATCTTATTCCTCATGATGAATAGTGTCAACCGTCACGTCGGGGCTCATGCAAGCGACTCGCCGCCGTCGACGACGAGGTTCGCTCCGGTCACGAACCGTGCCGAAGGGCTGCAGAGGTACAGCGCCGCCCCCGCCATGTCCTCGGGTTCCCCTGCCCGGCCGAGCGGCACCATTGCCACCATCTCCTCGAAGACCTCTGGATTGCCTTCCAACGCCAGCGGAGTCGCTGTGATCCCTGGTGACAGCGCGTTCACTCGGATGCCGAGCGGGGCCAGCTCGTAGGCGGCGGCGCGCACGAACTGGTTGAGCCCCGCCTTGGTCACCGCGTAGGCGAGCCGGCCAGGCCGCACACCGTGCGCCCGGATCGACGAGACAGCAAGAATTGTTCTGTTTGCGTCGGCAGGCGAGTCAGCCATCATCCGCGCCGCCTGCTGGCAGCAGAGCACTGTGCCGGTGAGGTTCAGAGCCAGCGTGCGGTCCCACTCCTCCTCGCTCAATTCGAGGAACGGCACGATCGTCCCGCTACCGGCATTGGCCACGAAGATGTTCAGCTGGGGCACCTCGGACCGGATCGCCCGGAACATGTCGGAGATGGCCGACCGATCCCCCGTGTCGGCGACCACCGGGACCACGGACTGCGCTGCGCTGGCGCCGGACCGAAGCTGCTCACATGCATCGTTCAGCGTCTCCACGCCGCGGGCGATCAGCACGACGTTGGCGCCGGCATCGACAAAGCGAGCGGCGATGCCGAGGCCGATCCCCTTGCTGGCACCCGTGATCGCCGCCCACTGCCTGGCGAGTGGTCGGTCCTGGATGTCGGTGCTCATGACCGAACCGTAGCATAATTCATCATGATGATCTCTTGACAATCGGAGCTGAGTGGTATCTCATGCTTCCGATGAGCGTGGGGATCTCGGTCTACGACATGACGGCATCCGACGTGCGCGAGCTGGCGGTGGCCGCTGACGCGGCGGGCTTCGACGCCGTGTGGCTCGGCGAACACGTCGTCCTGCCAGTCGACTATTCGTCCGAGCACCCGACCGCCGGCACCGGAGGGCACGAACACATCACCGGCCCGATCGTCGACCCCGACACCGAGCTGCTCGATCCGTGGGTGGCACTGGGTGCCGTCGCCGGCGCGACAACGCGGTTGCGGTTGGCGACCGGCATCTACATCCTCCCCCTCCGGCACCCGTTGATCACCGCCCGATCAGCCGCCACCCTGCAGAATGTGTCGGGCGGCAGGTTGCTGCTCGGCATCGGCGCCGGCTGGCTCGTCGAGGAGTTCGCCGCCCTCGACGTACCCTTCGACGAGCGCTACGGGCGACTCGTCGAGACGATCGAGATCATCCGAGCCGCGTGGGCGGGCGGTCCGTTCGACTACCACGGCAAGTACTTCTCGTTCGACCCCATCCAGCTCACCTCGCGTCCCGTCGAGGTGCCGCTGATCATGGGCGGCAACACGCCGCCGGCCCTCAAACGCGCCGCCCTACTCGGCGACGGCTGGTTCAGCTCCGGTACGCCAAACTTCGATGACGCCCGGCGTCTGCGCGACACCTTGCTGGAGTTGCGCACCAGCAACGGGCTCGACGCGCCCTATCGCTGCTACTTCCGGGTGGAGAGTGCCGACCCGACACTCGTCCAGCGCTATCACGCCGAGGGCATCGACGACGTCGTCATCTGGGCCGACCAGCTGTGGCCCGCCGAGGGCGACGTCGACTCCAAGCGAGCGACGCTTGCGCAGACGGCCGGAGCCCTCGGCCTGTAACTCGAGTTCGAACCGCGGCCAGCAGCGCGGTCAGCCGGCGCGGTCGAGGATCGTCATCGCTCGGCGAGCCTGCGGGCCGACCTTCTCGCCGCGGGTCGCCATCCGTTCGTCGGTGCTCTCGCCGCGGACGTACCGCGTGTAGAGCTGTTGGAGCACGACGGCGGTCTTCCAGCAGGCGAACGCCTCATACCAGTAGACGTCGCCGACGTCGAAGCCCGTGACCGCCGCGTAGCGCTCGACCACTTCGGCGCGAGTCGGGAGACCCAGCGACTCCATGCCTGGGTTGTAGATGGGCCGATCCTCGTCGGTGTCCGAAGGGTCGGGCCAGTAGTTGAGCAGCGTCCCGAGATCGACGAATGGGTCACCGAGGGTCGCCATGTCCCAGTCGAAGATCGACTTCACCCGATCGGGGTCCGACGGGTCGAACTGGCAGTTGTCGAGCTTGTAGTCGTTGTGCAGGATCGCCGGAACAGGGCTGGTCGGCATCGCCGCCGCCAGTCGCTCGCCGACCACGGGCATGAGCGGCTCCGCATCCGGCGGCGCGGCGAGCTCCCATCGTTTGGTCCAGCCGGCGACCTGCCGGGCCACGAACCCATCGGGTCGTCCGAGATCCCCGAGACCGACCGAATCAGGGTCGACAAGGTGCAGTTCGGCGAGGGCGTCGACGACGGCACGGCCGACCCTGAGTCCTACGTCGGCGTGCGATGCCATCGACGGCGGGATCGTGCCCCAAATGACCTCGCCCGACCGGTACTCGATGACGAGGAAGTCGGAACCGATGACCGTCTGGTCGTCGCAGAACAAGAACGCGCGCGGCGCCTTGTCGAACTGCTGCCAGAGCTTCGAGAGAGCGCGGTACTCGCGGCGCATGTCGTGGGCGCCGGGCGCGATCTGCCCGAACGGCGGCCGCCTCACGACGAGCGACTGTGCACCGATCTGGACGAAGTACGTCAGGTTCGCCGACCCGTTGGGAAACTGGAGCACCCGGAACTCGCCCTCGAGGTCGGGAATGTGGGTCAGCAGGTAGTTCTCGAGCGCAGACCAATCGAGCTGCTCGCCCGGTCGGACCGGCGCGACCTGAGATGGCACGGCCGACATCAGCGGGTGAGGACCGTGCAGGCGCTGATCCCTGGCGCGCCGTAGACGTGGGTGAAGGCGGTCTGCGGATCGTTCGGCACCTGTCGTGGACCAGCATCGCCCCGGAGCTGGAGCACGCTCTCGTACACCTGTCGCAATCCTGATGCGCCGATCGGTTCGCCGTTGGCCAGGCAGCCGCCGTCAGTGTTGATCGGCATCGATCCGTCGATCTCGGTCGCATTTGTCTGGATCAGCGCCTCCTGCTCGCCGTGCTTGCACAGCCCGGTCTCGGCCATGTGCATGATCTCCGCTCCGGACAAGGTGTCCTGGATCTGGGCGACATCGACGTCGTCGGGGGCGACGCCGGCGAGCTCGAAGACGGCGCGCGATGCGTCGACGGTGGGACTCTCGGCGCGCTCGATCGCCAGCCACGGGCTGCCGATCAGGCGCGGCTGATCGTCCGGCCACGTGAACAGCCCATCGGCGATCGGGATCGCACTCATCGTGGTGCACGAAACACCACCCGTTGCCGTCTGTCAAGATAATTCCTCATGATGATCTAGGGTTGCCAACAAGCAGTCCGAACTGTTCATAATCATCCTGAGATTTAGTGCTGGAGGCTGGATTGGTCGCGGACGAACGACAACTCGCTCAGGCCGGGAGTACGCCCACGCTGAACGTCCGGCCGGAGGTCACCGTCGGTCACGTCACTCGGGATGTCCGGCGGCGGGCGATGAAGACGTCCGAGCGTGTCTCCCTCGACATCGTCCGCGACATCGTCGCCCAAGGCCTTCGAACCGGCGATCGGTTGCCGCTCGAAGCGGCGATGGCCCAGCAGTATGGCGTCAGCCGAGCGTCGCTGCGTGAGGCGCTGCGGCTCCTCGAGGTGCAGGGCCTCATCCACTTGAAACCCGGTCCCGGCGGCGGGCCGGTGGTGGGCTCCGTCGAGCCTTCCAACCTCGCCCGCACCGCCTCGCTGTACTTTCACCTCGGCGGCGCGACGTACGGCCAGCTGATGCAGACACAAGTGCTCTTGGAGCCCCTGTGCGCCCAGCTCGCGGCGCGACATCCGGACCGACGCGAGATCATGGCGCCATTCACTCGACGACATCGAGGTCGGCGAGGAACGGCGGTATCGGACGAAGACGGTCGACTTCCACCGCGCCGTCTGGGAGCTGGCCGCCAATCCCGTGCTGACGCTGCTCACCGAAGCCGTCACGCACCTCGTCACCCATCACGTCGTCTCCACGATGGACCCCGTCGAGCTCCGTCAGGACATCCTCGACGAACACGCCGTGCTGGCCCGCATCATCGCAGCCGGGCAAGGCGGACCAGGCGGGCAGGTTGATGAGCTGAGCACTTCCAGGCCCAACACGACTACTACGCCGAGCACTGGCCGACCCGGCTGGGCGACCTCATCGAATGGCGGTAAGCGGACAGATGAACGACGTCGACGATCGGTTCTCCCTTCGAGGAAAGGTGGCGCTGGTCACCGGGGGAAGCAGAGGGCTCGGCCGGGAGATGGTCCTCGCCTTCGCCAAGGCAGGCGCCGACGTGGCGATCACCAGCCGCAAGCAGGAGGCGTGTGACGAGCTCGCCGCCGAGGTGGCCAGCACCACCGGGCAGCGCGCCTTTCCGGTTGCCAGCCACGTCGGTCGCTGGACGGACCTGGAGAGCCTGGTCGAAGCGACGTATCGGCGAGCTCGGGAAGGTCGACGTGCTCGTCAACAACGCCGGGATGTCACCCCTGTATCCGAGCCTGCCCGAGGTCACCGAGGACCTCTTCGACAAGGTGATCGGGGTCAACCTCAAGGGCCCGTTCCGGCTGATGACGTTGATCGCGCCACGTATGGCAAACGGTGACGGAGGCTCGATCATCAACGTCAGCAGCGTGGCCGCCATCCGTCCCACCGCCGGCGAGCTGCCGTACGCCGCAGCGAAGTCGGGGCTCGACGTCCTCACGGTCGGGTTCGCCCAGGCGTACGGACCGAAGGTCCGGGTCAACACGATCATGGCCGGGCCGTTCTTCACGGACATCTCCAAGGCGTGGGATCTCGACGCGTTCCGGCGGCACGCGGCGAGCTACCCGCTGGGCCGCGGGGGGCAGCCGCACGAGATCGTCGGCGCCGCGCTCTACCTCGCCAGCGATGCGTCGAGCTTCACGACCGGCACGGTGCTGCGCGTCGACGGCGGCCAGGCGGTCGCGTACGCGATGACGACGCGACCCGACCTCGCCGGCTACCGGGAGGATGTGCAGGGCGTGGCTCGCCGCCCACCTCGAACCGCTCGAGACCGGCGACGAGCTCGCGGCGGCGCCGTGGGGGGTCGACGAGCACGACGTCTCGGTCTTCCACGATCTGTCGTTCGAGGAGGAAGCGCGCCTGCTGACCGAGCTGATGACCTGGCAGCAGACCAAGTTCGACGCCGGCTACGGCGCCATCTCATGGCCGGAAGAGTTCGGTGGCGCCGGGTTGCCCGTCGAGTACGAGCGGGCGTTCGCCGACGAGGAGCGCGGGTTCAGGACGCCCCGCCCGCATGAGACGTTCTCGGTCACGGTGCGACTGATCGCGCCAACCGTGCGTCTCTTCGGATCCACGGCGCAGCAGGCGACGTTCGTCCGCCGCTTCCGGCGCGCCGAGGAATTGTGCTGCCAGCTGTTCTCCGAGCCGGGCGCCGGCTCCGACCTCGCCGGCCTCGCCACCCGCGCCGTGCGCGACGGAGACGAGTGGGTGGTCAACGGCCAGAAGGTCTGGAGCTCTGGTGCCCGGTTCGCGCCGTGGGGAGAGCTGATCGCACGAACCGACCCGGACGTCCCGAAGCATGCCGGCATGACGGCGTTCATCGTCCCGATGGATGCGCCCGGGGTGGAGGTGCGGCCGATCCGGCAGATGTCGGGTGGGGCGTCGTTCAACGAGGTGTTCTTCACCGACGTGCGCATCCCCGACGGGCTCCGCCTCGGCGATGTCGGCGCCGGGTGGAAGGTCGCCCTCACGACGCTCGGGTTCGAGCGGGGCGACCGCACGGCGGTCGGAGTCGGCGGCAGCTGGGCACAGGTCCGTGATCTCGCCCACTGGTTGGGGCGCAGCGACGACCCGCTCATCCGGCAAGCGCTGGCCGAGCTGTACGCCAGCCGCCGCATCACGGAGCTGGTGTGGCAGCGCTCGACCGTCGCCTCCAACGGGGGCGCGCCCGGCCCGGAGGCGTCGATCGGGAAGCTGCGTTGGACGAACGACCTGACGCGCACGTCGGAGATCGTGTCCATGCTCCTCGGCCCGCGGCTGGCGGCGGACACCGGTGAGTGGGGCACGTTCTCCTGGAACGCCCACGTCCTCGGCGCGCCGGGCTATCGCATCGCCGGTGGGTCCGACGAGATCCAACGCAACATCATCGGCGAGCGGGTGCTCGGTCTCCCCGCCGAGCCGCGAGTCGACCGAGACATCCCGTGGCGGGACAGCCGGCGATGAGTCGAACGGGCGACTGGCTGGCCGGCGGGCGCTCGTCACCGGCGGCGCGAGCGGTATCGGTCGCGCCAGCGTTCTTCGCCTCGCCGCCGAGGGTGCCAGCGTCGCCGTCGTCGACGTGCGGGCGGGAGCAGCCGATCCAGTCGCCGAGGAGGTGACGGCGGCAGGCGGCCACGCCATCGCGCTGACGTGCGACGTCCGCGACGAAGCGTCGGTCGAGGCCGCAACTCGTGCGGCCGCCGACGCCTTCGGCGGGTTGGACACGGTGGTCGCGTGCGCGGGCATCACGGCGACGGGCGCCACTCACGCCGTTGGCGCTCGCCGACTGGCAGCTCGTCATCAGCGTGAACCTCACCGGCGTCTTCCTCGTCGTGAAGCATTCGCTCGCCCACCTGCTCGATGCCGGCGGCGGGGCCATCGTCACGATCGGCTCGACGGCTTCGCTCGTCGCCGCTGGGCGCACCGCCAGCTACGACGCTTCGAAGGGCGGCGTCCTGCAGTTCACACGCGCCGTCGCCGTCGAGTACGTCGACCAAGGGATCCGGGCCAACTGCGTGTGCCCAGGCGTTGTCAGCACCGGCCTGGCCACCCATAGCCGCGCACTCGACGCGCCGTTGGAGACGGGTGACGGCGTGCCCGGACCGTCGGGGCGGCTGCGGGTGCCGATGTCCCGCGCCGCCGATCCGTCGGAGATCGCCGCGGTGGTGGCGTTCCTGTGCTCCGACGAGGCGTCGTTCCTGACCGGAGCAGCGATCCCCGTCGACGGCGGCTACACCGCGATCTGACTGATTGGAGCCAGCCTTGTCCAGCGATCTCGGCGACCCGATGCCAGCAGCGTTGGCCGCCTACTACTCCGACCTCGACGCCGGCCGCATGAAGGAGGCCGTCGAGCACTTCTCGACCGACACCGTGTTCGCCCTCCCGCCGGCCGATGGCGTCGAAACTGGCCCGCGCCGGCTGCGCCACGGGCGGGATGAACTGCTCGGGTGGTTCGAGGAGCGTGGGCCCCGGGCGTACGTGCACCTCATTCAGCTCTGTGTTGATGAAGGCGCCGGCTGCCTCGTGGAAGGCGTCGGCGTGGAGACGACGACAGGTGAAGCGTTCGCCACGTTCGTCGCGAGCGTCCAACTCGACGACGACGGGCTCGTCGGCCGGTACCTCTCGTACATGACGGCCCCGGCCGTCTCACCGGCGCCGAGCGGGACGCATCCCGCACCGGCCGATGGCGCCGAGGTGCTCGCTCGATACTTCGAGGCGCTCGACGCAGGGTCGTTCAACGAGGCCGCCGCCCAGTTCAGCGCCGACGTCGTGTACTCGCACCCGCCCTACCGCCACACCGGAATCGACAGCGACGACCGGCTCGTGTTCCGTGGGCGTGACGAGCTCCGCGCCGCCTTCACAGCCAGGGGCAAGCAAGCACTTCGACCACCGCATCGTCGCCATCGGACAACGCGGTCCACATTGCCTCCTCGAGGGCGTGGTCGAGGGCCTGCCCGGCGACCGGAACGGAAGCTTCGTCTCCAGCCTGACGCTCGACGGGGACGGCCTCATACAGCGCTATGTCAGCTTCTACTGCGAGCCTGCGGTTCCCCGCCGCTGACCTACCCTCCGCGCCGTGGACGCTGCACAGCGATGGGCGAGCTGCGGGGCGATGTGGTTGACCGGACGGGCGGGCGGTCCCGCGCTCGGATGCTTCAGCGGCGTCACGGCGGTGATGGACCGTGCGGCGCGCACGCTGGGCGAGCTGACACGTCGAGCCGGTCGGGCGGTCGTGCTCGACGGACCGGCGCTGCTGGGCGAACGAGCCGCACTCTCGGGCCTGACGCGCCGAGGTGAGCAGAGTTGCGGCGGGTCGAGCCGGCTGCTGCGCAGCACCGACAGCTGGATCGCGATCTCGCTGGTCCGTCCCGCCGACGTCGAGCTGCTGCCCGCCTGGCTGGGCGTGGCCGCTTCCGCCGACCCGTGGCCGGCCGTCGCCAGCGCGGTGGCCACCCGAGCCGGTGCCGAGCTCGTTCAGTCGGGTGCCGAGCTCGGACTGGCCGTCGCGCGCCTGGGCGAGCGCCAGGACGACCGGGCTGCCGTCGTCGCCATCCGATTGGGCGAGGCGGCGCCCGCGACGCTCGATACCCGCCGGCGTGTCGTCGACCTCTCGTCGCTGTGGGCCGGGCCTCTGGCCGGGCAGCTGCTGGCTGCGGCCGGCATGGACGTCGTCAAGGTCGAATCGACCAAGCGACCGGACGGGGCGCGACAGGGGCCGGCGGCGTTCAACGATCTGCTCAACGCCGACAAGGCGTCCGTGGCGCTGGACTTCTCCACACGCGAAGGCGTGGGCGCGCTGCGCCGTCTGCTCCTCTCGGCGGACGTCGTGATCGAAGCCTCGCGACCCCGAGCGCTCGAGCAGCTGGGCGTGGACGCGGCCGAGATCGTGGCGACCGGTTCGACCCGGGTCTGGCTGTCGATCACCGGGCACGGGCGCACCGAGCCCCATCGACACCGTGTCGGCTTCGGCGACGACGCAGCGGTCGCCGGCGGCCTGGTCGCACGGGACTCACGGGGAGCGATGTTCTGTGCGGACGCAGTCGCCGACCCGGCCACCGGACTCCTCGGCGCGACGGCTGTCGTCGAGCGGCTGACGAGAGGCGGACGTTGGCTGCTCGACGCCGCCCTCGCCCGGACCGCTGCGCTGATGGCCACCGGCGAGACCGTGGCGTGGGAGGGCGAGGTTTCCCCACCTCGGTCCCGCTCGGTCGCCGGCAAGGCAGCGCCCCTCGGGCGAGACACACGGCGCGTCCTCGCCGCGCTCGGCGGCACGTCGTGAACGAGCGGCGGGTGCTCCGGCGAGCCGAGGTCGGCGACCGGCTCGCCGACGTCGTCATCGGCGGCGACCGGATCGTGGAGATCGTCGCGGCCGGGCGTGGCCACGGCGACGAGCTCGTCGACGCAGCCGGCGGGGTGTTGCTCCCGGGCCTGCATGACCACCACATCCACCTGCTGGCGCTGGCTGCCGCCCGCGCGTCCGTCGGCTGCGGCCCGCCCGGCGTGAACGATCGCGAGGCACTGGCCGCCGCGCTCGGGGCGGCTGACCGTGCCTCGCCTCGGGGTCAGTGGCTCCGAGGTGTCGGCTACCACGAATCGGTCGCCGGTGACCTCGACCGGCACGTCCTCGACGAACTCGTCGCCGAGCGCCCGGTGCGGCTGCAACACCGTTCCGGGCACGCATGGTTCCTCAACAGCGCCGCGCTCGCGGCGGCAAGGATCGACGGAACGGAACACCCGCCGGGGCTCGACGTCGATGAGCAACATCGCCCGACAGGGCGCCTGTTCGGGCTCGACGGTTGGCTGCGCCCACGGGTGCCCTCGCCGGATCCTGACCTCGCGTCGGTCGGCGCTGAGCTGGCGAGCTACGGGGTCACGGCGGTCACCGATGCCACACCGACCAGCGACGCAAGCGAGGTCGCGCTGCTCGCCGCCGCCGTCGCACGCGGTGAGTTGCCCCAGCGTGTCGTGCTCACCGGGAGCGTCATGTCTGGACGGCACGGCTGCGCCCGAGCTCGAGCGCGGTCCGGTCAAGGTGATCGTCGCCGACCACCATCTGCCCAGCCTGGACGAGCTCGTCGACTCGTACACGTCGGCGCGGGCGGGCGACCGCTGCCTCGCGGTGCACTGCGTCACACGGACGGCACTCGTGCTGGCCCTCGCCGCGTGGGAGGTCGTCGGCACCCGGCCGGGAGATCGCATCGAGCACGGCGCCGTGATCCCACTCGAGCTCGCCGCCCGGATCGCCGAGCTCGAGCTGACCGTCGTCACCCAGCCGGGCTTCGTCGCCGAACGCGGCGACGACTACCTCCGCGACGTCGAGCCCGGCGACCGGGCGGACCTGTGGCGCTGCGCCACTCTCCGCGCAGCCGGGATCCCGGTCGGTGGGAGCACCGACGCTCCGTTCGGTCACCCCGACCCGTGGCGTGGGATCTCCGCCGCGATCGATCGCCGCACACGGGCTGGTGTCGTCCTCGGGCCGGCCGAGCGTCTCGACGCAACCGACGCCCTCGGCCTGTTCCTCACCCCGCTGGAACGTCCCGGCGGCGCACCGCGGCGTGTGGCCGTCGGCGAGGTTGCCGATCTCTGCCTACTCGCTCGCTCGCTCCGCGAGACGATGCGCGAGCCGAGCTCAGCGCAGGTGCGTCTCGTGTTGCGCGCCGGCTCGGTGATCCACGGGTCATGAGGCACCGGCGATCAGGTGTCGCTCACCTCGTCGACCAAGCCCCACTCGAGTGCCGTGACGGCGTCGATCCGCTGCGTGGTGAGCGCCAACTGTGCCGTGCGTTGTCGCCCGATCCGCGGCGGCAGGCTGGCGGTGCCGCCCGCTCCGGGCACCAGGCCGAAGGACAGTTCGGGTAGACCGAACACGGCGTCGCGGCTCGCCACGACTCGCCCCGCGAAGGCGGCCAGCTCCACGCCCGCACCGAGGCATGCGCCATGGACATGCGCGTCGACCCGATCGCCGATCCGTGCCAGCAGACGAGCCGCGCTGCGCGTGAGCCGGACGAGATGTGCGGTCACAGGGTCCGGGAACGTTCCGAACTCGGCCAGCTCACCGCCGCTCGAGAACGACGGTCCGGTGCCGGACAGGACGACACGTAGGTCAGGATCGGCGAGTGCCAGCCGGAGCGCGGCGACCAGGTCATCGCGCATCGCCGCCGAGTATGCGTTGTGTCGATGTGGTCGGTTCAGCGTGACCCGCAGCACGTCTCCGTCGACTTCCCAGCGAACCGGTGGCGCCGGATCCGGCGGCGCCGGGCTGGTCGACCGAACCGACAACCAGGACGCGAACTCAGGCCCGGCCTGCAGCATGGAATACGTCACCGACTCCGCCACCAGCGCGTCGTCGAGCGAACGACCGTCTCGCCCCCGCAGCAACAGCACCAGGGCAACGGCCGCGCGCGGCGTCGACGCGACCATCTGCTCGATCGCGTCGACGACCGCCGGATCGGATGCGACCACATCGAGTGACGTTCCCACGCTGCCCGGCGCGGCCGCCTCTCCGACACCGACGAGGACACACGGCAGCGACCGAAGCGCCGCCACCGATGCGATCGGGACGTCCGGAGCGCTCGCCAGGTCAACCACGACCAACGGTGAGTCGAGCGTCCCAAGCCCCTCGTGGTCCAGCGTCGCGCGCGTGACCAGTTCGTCGACGCTGATCGTCTGCCGAACGCCGGTCACTCGCACCTCATCCTCACGCCCGACCGGCCGGCGGAGCGCGGCGACGGGTCGCGGGTCAACCGGCGCACCTCCACGCCCACAACGATGGCACCTCCGGCCGCGCCGCGTTCTGGGCGCGTTCTCAGACGTGGGCCGTCGGAGATCGCGCCCAGATCGACGGGAGCACCTATGCCGCGCCGATGGCGCGCATGAGTAGGGGGAAGGCGACGCGCAGCTGTCGACTCCAGTACGGCCACGTGTGCGTCCCAGGCCCGTAGAAGTCCACAGTCACGTCGATGCCGCGCTCGTGAGCTCTCGCGACGAACTCCTGGTTGTGCAGCAGCAGAGCTGCTTCGAGCTGCGCAAGCAGGCCCGCAGGATCGGTTCCGGGAGGATCGAGCGGGCCAAGGTGGCCATTGCCGCAGGACACGAACAAAGCCATGCCGCGGAGGTTCTCGACGAGATCGGCCGGGTTGTGCGAAGCCCAGATGTCCGCCTGCTCCACGGGGTCGCCGAACAGCGCCGAGGGGTCGTAGCCCAGCGGTTGCAGGAACGTCTGCATGAGCCAGGTCGGATAGGGCCCAGAGAAGATGGGCGCCACCGTCGGGTGGGTGGTATCGAGCACGCCACTGAACGCTGCTGCGGCGCGGAACAAGTCACGGTGTCGGCCCGCGTACGACATCGCACCGAAACCGCCCATCGACAGGCCTGCGATCGCGCGCCTGTCGCCCGCACCGAGACCCCGCTCGACGATCTGCCTGAGCTCGGTCAGATGGAACGTCTCCCACCCCGGCTTGTCGCCGGCGCCGTGGTTCCACCAGTCGGCGTAGAAGCCCAGGCGCCCCGCGTCGGGCATGACGACCAGCACATCCGTGGATCGACTGAGGCGCTCAACGTCGCTCGACTCCGTCCAGTCCACATAGCTTCCGAGGCCACCATGAAGGAGATAGAGGACGGGCCAGGCGTCTCGCGATCGAGACGAGAAGCCACGTGGCAGCAGGACGCGCGCACCGGCGGTCTGACCGAGCGCAGCGGAGTCGATCGTGATGTCGATCGCACGAGAGTCGAGGACGTGTTGGGCGATCACCCGTGAGCCGTCATCTGCCTCAACTCCGATGAGGTCGGGTCAGCGCCGCTTGTCGGTGACCGCGAGCGCCTCGCTCGGCATCGTCGCGCCGGCTGCGACGGCGACACCGGTGGCCGAGGCCAACTGTAGGAAACGACGCCGGGCGAGACGCGTGCGCGTCCTCTCCTCGTCGTCGCGGGACACAACGTGCATGTGCTCTCCCCTCCCTTCCCCACTTGCCGCGCTGCGACATCCCGATCCCAGCAGCGTGAGATTCCTTCTGATGATTGCCGGCGCCTGTTCTACCGTTGGGAGGGCGGCGTGTCAACAATGCTCATGAGCAATTCGCGACACGGCGCCCCAGTTACCGTTGCACGGCTCATGTCTCGGGCATGGTGGCCGAACCCCCGATCGCGATGAGGAGCGAGATCGAGTCGAATGTCTCTTAATCCATTGGTTCAGGGTTCGAATCCCTGGGGGCGCACGGAAAGTACCTGCTAGATACGTCCAATCTGCCGAGACCCGGACTCCGGGGACGTCCATGGTTGCTACCGGGTTGCTACGGCGAGCGTGCGCAGCTCACACGTCGAGCTGCGGCCTCCGGAGTGTGCCAACGGCACGCTGCGGTTCTTGTCAGCTGACGAGGCGTTCTCCCACGTCAGCGGGTACGCCCCACCCGACCCTCTACGACGGCCCAGTTACCCGCCACAGCCTGCTGTGATTGGGAGGCTGTGGGAGGACAGTCGGCGACGGTCCGAGCACGACCGGCCGCGCAGCAGCCGAAGGCAAGCAGGTTCAGATGCACCCGATCGTGCGCTTGCAGCCCGCGACGTCGATCTCGCTGCATGCCGAAGTGTCCGGGCACTCTTGAAATAGTACTATCAGTTAGATAGATTGGGCAGGGAGCGAGAAGGACGATGAGGATGAGACCAGGAACACGGCTGCGCAGCGCCGTCGACGACACCGAGTTGATCGTCGTCAGGGGGTCCGACGATGACGACATCGACCTGCGGTGTGGTGGCCATCCGATCGTCGAGCACAGTGGCGGACGAGTCGTCGGGGTCGAACCGGACCCGGCCCACAGCGACGGGACGCAGGTTGGCAAGCGCTACACCGATGCCGCCGCGACGATCGAGTTGCTGTGCACGAAGGGCGGCACCGGCAGCCTGTCGATCGGTGACGAACCGCTCGTGTTGAAGGACGCCAAGCCGTTGCCGAGCTCTGACTGAGCGCTGGTCGTGCACAGCGCGATGCTGCTGGAGATGGTCGCCGAGGCGGCGGGCGACCGCGTCGCCGTTGGCCCACGCGACGGAGGGCTGACCTACGGCACGCTGTTGGAGGAGTCGAGGCGGACGGCGACGTGGCTGCGCAACGAGGGTGTCGCCAACGTCGCCATGGTCGGACCCAACTCCGAGGTCATCCCGCTGCTGATGTTCGGCTCGGCGCTCGCCGGGATGCCGTTCGCCCCGGTGAACTACCGCCTCGGAGACGAGCAGCTGGGGGCGATCCTGCAACGCCTGGCACCGGCGGTGGCGGTGGTCGACGACGACGTGGTGGGCCGGCTCGGCGAGCTCGACGGCGTCGATGTCTTGACCACCGCCGAGTTCGCCGAAGCGCGAGCAGCGATCGACACGATCGACGAAGCACCGGCCGGCCCCGACGACGTGGCCATCCTCCTGTTCACCAGCGGGACGACCGGCGAGCCGAAGGCAGCCGTGCTCCGCCATCGCCACCTCACCTCGTACATCCTGTCGACGGTCGAGTTCCTCGGCGCCGACGACGATGAGGCGCAACTGGTCAGCGTGCCCGCCTACCACGTCGCCGGCACGTCGGCGGTGCTCAGCTCGGTGTTCGCCGGGCGACGCATCTACTACCTGCCCGCCTTCGACACGGCCGCCTGGGTGCAGGCCGCCCACGAGCAGGAGATCACCCAGGCGATGGTCGTGCCGACGATGCTCGGACGCATCCTCGACGAGATCGAGCGCACCGGGCTGTCACTCCCCGCGCTGCGCCACGTCTCCTACGGCGGCGGGCGGATGCCGGTCCCGGTGATCGAACGGGCGATGCAGCTGCTCCCCGCCGTCGAGTGGGTCAACGCCTACGGACTGACCGAGACCAGCTCGACGATCGCCGTGCTCGGACCCGAGGACCACCGCACTGCCTTCGCCAGCGACGACCCCACGGTCCGCGCCCGGCTCGGCTCCGTCGGGCGACCGCTGCCGTCGATCGAGCTGGAGATCCGAGATCCCGACGGCAACGCCCTCCCACCCGGCGAACGGGGTGAGATCCACGTCCGCGGCGAACAGATCGCCGGCGAGTACCTCGGAC
Source organism: Ilumatobacteraceae bacterium (assembly GCA_963732335.1). GTDB lineage: Bacteria > Actinomycetota > Acidimicrobiia > Acidimicrobiales > Ilumatobacteraceae > Desertimonas. The sequence continues at coordinate 20,120 of CAVSZO010000067.1, forward strand.
GCTCCGTGCTGACCGAGGACGGCTGGTTCCCGACCAACGACGCCGGCCACCTCGACGGCGACGGGTACCTGTTCCTCGACGGCCGGCTCGACGACGTCATCGTCCGCGGCGCCGAGAACCTCTCCCCCGGCGAGATCGAAGCCGTCCTCGTTTCCCACCCCGCCGTCGCCGAGGCCGCCGTGTTCGGTCTCCCCGACACCGAATGGGGTGAGAAGGTCGTCGCCGCCGTCGTCCTCATGCCCGGCGGCGACGCCGACGAGTCCGCGCTCCAACAGTGGGTGCGCGAACGACTGCGGTCGACCAAGACCCCCGAACGCATCCACTTCCGCCCCGAGCTTCCCCACAACGAAACCGGCAAGCTGCTGCGGCGGGTGCTCAAGGCCGAGCTCCTCGACGCCACCTGACGACCTCCGTCGCCTACGGCGCGTCGCGCCACCCGCTCCGACCGACCGTCGCACGTACCGCGTCGGCGACTGGGCGCACGCAGCGCGTCGGCGAGCGGCCGGTCGAGCACGCACAGCCGCGCCGGCTGCACCGGGCGCGACGCTCCGGTGGGCTCCGGCCGGCGCGTCGGGGCACGTCAGGTACATCGCCAGGCGCGATGTCCGCCGGGACGCGCTCGTCGCGACCGAACGGGCGGCCGGAGCGTGTCCGCCGATCGACGGCCGCGACGATCGACCGCCACGGGTCGGGGTCGCCGTACGGCGCGTCGCTGCCGGCGCTGACGCCGACACCTGCTGCGACGAGCGTGCCGCAGCGCCACAGGTCGGCGTGCTCGTCGTCCGCCACCTCGCGGAGGTAGCGGTCACCTCGGTCGAGCACGAAGCCGGGTTGCGTCACGACGATCACACCCAGGTCGTGCAAGCCGGGGGATGAGCTCGACCGGCACGACCGCGCCGTGCTCGATCCGGTCTCCCTCGCGTGGACCCGCCTCCTCGAGGGCGACGAGCGCGATGACGAGGCCGGCGCGGCTGGCGCAGTGCACGGCGACCGGCCGGCCACGCCGATGCGCCGACGCGATGTCCGCCGCCAGCGCTCGGGCGAGGGGAGTGCGTGGTCGGCGGCGAGCAGCTTGATCGGGCCGCGGCGCAGGTCGGGAGCCGCGCCGGCGGGGAGGTCGAGCCCACCGGTGATCGTCACGTCGAGGGGGAAGTCGTCGGCGAGGACGCTCCGGCCAGCAGCTCAACGGTCGAGCGGTCGGTGATCGGCGTCAGATCGGTGACGCCGGTGATCCCGAGCGCGGCAAGCTCAGCGCCGACGGCACCGACATCGACGGGAAGCCGCGGCACGCGGTCGCCGAGGGCGTCGTCGAGCCCGTACAGGCGCCCGGTCAGACGGCCGGTGCTGTCGCGTTCGGCACCGTCGACGTCGAGCTCGTCGATGTGGGCTGCCCGCAACGCCGGGCTGTTGAGGACCCACAGCGCACCGGTGGCGTGCTGGACACGGACCGGCGTGGTCGGCACCGAGCGCGTCGAGACGGTCGCGGTCGAGCGCGCCCATCGTCGACTCGTGGAAGTCGACGACGCGAAGCCAGTCGCCCGGGTGCATCGTCGCCGCCGCATCGCGGATCAGGGCGTCGAACGCCGAGGGGTCGCCGGCGAGCGTCGACCGAGGTCGACGCGCGCGCGGCCGCGAGGGCGAGCAGGTGGATGTGGTGGTCGTGGAGGCCGGGGATCACGGCTCCGCCTTCGGCGTCGTGCTCGAGATCGGCGCCGCCGACGCGATCACCCACGGACTCGATCCGGTCGCCGACGACGTGCACATCGGCGATGCGGCCCGTCGACCTCGGCGTTGCGCACGACGAGCGAGCCGGCGGTCATCCGAGGCCCAGTTCGGCGACGATCGCGTCGGTGTCGGCACCGAGCGCAGGGGCGATCCCGGCCGGCTTCCGCGCCCGAGGCGGCGCAACCGGACCAGTCCACTCCGCCCCGGGTGGTGGCAGTCGCGCGCACTCGGCGGCGACACCGGCCATCGCCACGTCGAGCACGCATCCGCTGCCCTGGCGGAGGCACTCGAGCACGGCGAGCGCGCCCAGCATCCCCGTCAACGGGTCGGCGATCGCGTCGCCACAGAAGAGCGGCCGGTCGGTCGGCCCGGCGACGAGCCCGCCGGCGACCGCCGCGTCGTCACCGAACGCCACCCGCATCCCAGCGCGCCCCGACGCCCGTACCCCGTGATCGACAGCCACACGGTGCCGCCGGCGGCCGCAGCCGCCGCATCGATGCCGAGCTGCCGGAGCGCTCGCGGGCGGGAGGCCTCGATGACGACGTCGGCCGTGGCGACCAGGCGCCGCAGCATCGCTCGTTCGCGTTCGTCGTCGAGGTCGAAGGCGGCGGCTTCCTGGCCGGCGTGGAGCAGGTCGTAGAACGCGGCGGGGCCGCTGCGCGCACCGTCGGGGCGCTGCGTGCTCTCCACCTTGACGACCCTGGCGCCGGCCGCCGTGAGCAGGTGCCCGGCGAGCGGTCCGGCCCACAGCGATGACAGGTCGGCGACGAGCACATCGCCGAGGAGGCGCGGAGCCCCGCCGCTCCCGCGGGCGTCGACGCCGATGACGGGACCGTCCGCGACGCTCCGCTCGCCGAGCGCGGCGACGGCGAGGCCAAGCTCCGAGGCCGCCGCCACGAGCGCTGCCGCCGGCCGCCCGGCGACGAGCGTGTCGACGTCGTCACCGCCGAGCCACGCGGGGAGCAGCTCCAGGTCGTCCGGCCGGGGCAAGGACACGGCGAGCCAGCCGTCGAGGGCCCGCACCAGGCGGGTGGCGCCGCCGCAGCTGCGGTCGCCGCGGCGGGTCAGGCCGGCCGTCGCTGCCCGCTCCCCGAGCAACGCCAGCGTGTCGAGCTCGACACGGGCGCCGAGCGTCGCCGTCGCCGCCGCCAGTTCCTCCCCCATCGCCATCACCGCCGGGACGAGCGATGCCGGCGCCGGCAACGGGTCGTTGTCGGCTTCACCGGTGAGCGACATGGCGCCGGATGCAGCCCACCGAGCGACGTCGTCGTCGTCCGGCCGACGGCCGAAGATGCGCCGGTGGAGCTCCATCGAGCGTCATGCTGGCAGGCGGTCCCAAGGACGGCGGTACGGTTCGCCGATGGCGACGACGCCGCCTCGCCTCGACGGCAGCTCGCTCGACACAGCCAGTTGGTTGACGGCAGCCGACGAGCTCGGGGCGGCCGTCGGCGAGCCGGTCGTGCTGGTCGAGCTCGACGCGGACGAGCCGCCCGCGTGGTCACCAGGATCCCACCCCGTCGTCGTCGTCGGCGTGCGGGCGCCCGGATGGACGGGACCCGCCGAACCCGACGAGGCGTGCGACGTCGTCGTCGCTGCGGACGACCCGTGGCTCGACCTCGTGCTGGCGAACGTCCGCAGGCACCCGCTCACGTCGACCGCACTCGCCGTCCACCTGCGGCGGACACCGGTCACCACCGTGGACGAGGGGCTCGCCGCAGAGTCGGCGGTGTACTCGCTCCTGCAGGCCGGGCCCGAGTTCGCCGCGTGGCTGCGGTCCAGAGTGACGCCGTCATTCACGCCAGACGTCGAGCCGCCCGTCCTCGTCGAACGTGACGGCGACGGGCTGACGATCACGCTCAATCGGCCCGGGCGGCACAACGCCGTGAACGAGCGCCTGCGAGCTGCGCTCGCCGACGCCCTCACCGTCGCCCTCCTCGACGCCGAGCTCACCGTCGACCTGCGCGGTGCGGGACCATCGTTCTCGAGCGGTGGCGACCTCGCCGAGTTCGGCCTGTTCAGCGATCCCGCGACGGCCCACGTCAGTCGGCTGACGCGCAGCCCAGGTCGACTGATCAGCCAGCTCGGCGATCGCATCACGGCCCACCTACATGGCGCGTGCATGGGTGCGGGCATCGAGATGGCCGCGTTCGCCGGACGGGTCGTCGCCGCCAAGTCGGCCGCCATCTCGCTCCCGGAGATCGGCATCGGGTTGATCCCGGGCGCCGGTGGCACCGTGAGCCTGCCGAGGCGGATCGGCCGACACCGCACGGCCCTGCTCGCCCTCAGCGGCGAACGGATCTCGGCGACCACGGCGCTCGACTGGGGCCTCGTCGACGGGATCATCAACGATCAGACCTGACAGAGTGCGGTCATGGTGACCCGCGTGCCGTACGACGAGTTCGCGATGTTCCACGAGAACGCGGAGGAGTACGGACTGCCGTTCGACGGTCCGCCGGCGGTCCGACGCGAGTTCACGGAGCTCGGCGACGGCCGCCAGCTCAGCTCGCTGGTCTGGGGCGCCGATGACCCCGAGCTCGTCTTCCTCCACGGCGGCGCCCAGAACGCCCACACGTGGGACACCGTCGCCCTCGCCCTCGATCGGCCCCTCGTGGCCGTCGACCTGCCCGGTCATGGTCACTCCGACGCCGGTCGCCACGGCTCCCTCGACCCCGGCGAGAACGCCGAGGATGTGGCCACCGTCATCCGTGCCCTGGCGCCGAATGCCGTCGCCGTGATCGGCATGTCCCTCGGTGGCATCACCACCCTCGCCCTCGCCGACGGCACCCCCGAACTCGTCCGGTCGATCGTCCTCGTCGACATCACACCGGGCGTGAACGCCGAGAAGTCGAAGGCGATCACGGCATTCGTCCAGGGCCCGGATTCGTTCGCCAGCTTCGACGACATCCTCGCCCGCACGATCGAGCACAACCCGACGCGCACCGTGTCATCGCTTCGCCGCGGGATCCTGCACAACGCCGTCCAACGCGACGACGGCAGCTGGGTGTGGCGCTACGCCCGCCACCGCGGTCTGGAGCGCCCGCCTGGAGGGGGCCCGCCGGACTACTCGGGACTCTGGGACGTCGTGTCGAGGGTGCGAGTGCCGCTGCTGCTCGTTCGCGGGATGCGGCCGCAGTCGGTGGTCGACGACGCCGACGAGGCGGAGCTGCTCCGCCGCTGCCAGACGGCCACGGTCGAGCGCATCGACGACGCCGGCCACAGCGTGCAGGGCGACACGCCCGTCGAGCTCGCGCAGCTGATCCAGGACTTCACCGCCCGTCAAGAACCCTGAGTGCCGTACTGGCGTCAACCGTTCGTATCAGTTAACTTATATTACTGAAATGAACGTGGGGCTGTACTTCGACCTGCGCAACCCGCCGGCGTGGGCGACCGACTTCGGTCGCCTCTACGGCTTCACGCTCGAGATGTGCGAGGAGGCCGAGCGCCTCGGGTGCCATTCGATCTGGCTGTCGGAGCACCACCGCTTCGACGACGGCTACCTGTCCCAGCCGCTGACGATGGCTGCCGCCGTGGCGGCCCGCACTCGCGTCCCGCGCATCGGCACGGCAATCGTCGTCGCGCCACTCCACCACCCGGTGGAGCTCGCCGAGCAGGCGGCGGTCGTCGACATCATCAGCCACGGCCGGCTCGAGCTCGGGCTGGGCGCCGGGTACCGAGTCCCCGAGTTCGAGCTCTACGGCGCCGACCTCGCCAGCCGCTACACCGACACCGACGATCGGGCGCGTGAGGTGCGCCGGCTCTGGGACGACGGCATCATCTCACCAGGACCGCTCCAGGACCGCCTGCCGATCTGGATGGGCTACCAGGGTCCCAAGGGCGCCCACCGAGCGGGGCAGCTCGGCGAGGGGCTGCTGAGCATCGACCCGGCGCTCGTCGAGCCCTACCGCACCGGTCTGTCCGACGCCGGTCACGACCCCGACATGGCGCGGATGGCGGGCGGCATCCAGGGGTGGGTGAGCGAGGACCCCGAGGCCGACTGGCCGATCGTTGCCCGCCACCTCGCCCACCAGGTCGACTCCTATCGCCGCCACATGGTCGAGGGCACCGACCATCCGACACCCCGGCCGATCGACCCGGATCGTCTCCGCCAGCGGGAGATCGGCGGCCCGCTCAGCCACTTCGTCTACGGCACGCCGGAGGACGTGGCGACCCGCATCCGGGCACACGTCGGCAACGCACCGGTGGAGACCGTGTTCTTCTGGGCGTCGCTGTCTGGGATGCCCGAGGAGATGGTCGCCCGCAACGTCCACACGGTCTGCACCCGCCTCGCCCCGCTCCTCGCCGATAGCGATGACCGCGCTCGCTGACGTCGACCCCGCCGCGCCTCGACGTGTTCCTCCGGCGCGCCCGGCTGGAGGTCGAACACGGCCCATTGCCGTCGGCACAGGTCGCCGTGGCGGCCGGCGGACGCCTCGTCGCCTTCGAGACCTACGGCGACGCAACCAACGAGTCGCGCTACATCCTGCAATCGGTCGGCAGGACCGTTGTCGCCGGCGTGGTCTGGAAGCTGCTCGGCGACGGTCTGCTCGGACTGGACGAGCGGGTCGCTGACGTCATCCCCGAGTTCGCCACCAACGGCAAGCAGGTCGTCACGGTCCACCAGGTGCTCACGCACACCGCCGGCTTCCCGTTCGCGCCGCTCGGCTACCCCAAGATGCTCGACCGCACCGAACGCCTGGAGGCGATGGCGCGGTGGCGGCTGACCTACGAACCCGGCACGCGACTCGAGTTCCACCTCACGTCGGCGGCGTGGGTCATCGCCGAGCTCGTCGAGCGGCGAACGGGCCGCCCGTTCGCCGAGTACCTGCGCACCGAGATCGTCGAGCCGCTCGGTCTCGGGTTCGTGCTGCCCGTCCCGGTCGACCGCCACGACGAGCTGGTGACGGCCCCGTCGCCATCGATCGCACGAGCGACGACCAGCAGGTCGACCCATGGGGTCCGTGGTACCTGGCTGATCCGGCGGTGCTCGCCGGGGGCGAGCCGAGCCACTCGATCGTCGGGTCGGCCGCCGACGTCGCCCTGTTCTTCCAGGCGCTGTTCCACTCCGGGCTGTGGCGCGCCGAGGCGGTCACCGAAGGGACGCGGATCCACGTGTCGATGCCGCCGGCCGGCGACCAGCTCTACGGCGGCAGCGACCGGAACACGAACATGGGCCTGTTCGTCACGATCAGCGGCGACGAGCACGGCAACTGGATGCCGTCGACGGGATCGCCGCGGACGTTCGGCAACGGCGGCGCGCCGTGCCAGCTCGGCTACATGGACCCCGAGACCGGTGTCTCGTTCGCCTTCCTCACCAACGGCTACCCGATGGCCGGCTACGACTACAGCCGCCTCGGCACCAACCGCACCATCAACCTCGCCAACCTCGGCAATGACCTCAGTCGGGTGAGGGTCACACGAACGGCTCGTCGGACCACCAGGGGTAGAAGTCCGGGAGGTCGGCGAGGGTGAGCGGGAAGCGGGGTGGGCGCTTCTCCTTGAACGACGCCACGCCCTCGGCGGCGTCGCCCATCGTCCCCAGCGCCAGCAGCGCCTTGGACTCCAGCCGGTTGGCGGCGAGTGGGTCGGGCTCGCCGAGCTGGCGCCACAACATCTGGCGCGTCAGGGCGACGGACACGGCCGACGTCCGCTCGGCGATCTCGGTCGCCACCTCGAGCGCTCGAGGCAGGACCTGCGCGGGCGGGAGCAGCTCGCGGACGAGCCCGGCGGCGAGCGCCTCGTCGGCACCGAACGTCCGCCCGGTGATCGCCCAGTCGACCGCCGTGGCGATGCCGACGATGCGCGGCAGGAACCAGGTCGCACACGACTCCGGCACGATCCCCCGGCGGGTGAACGGCAGGGCGAAGCGGCTGCCCTCGGCACCGATGCGCACGTCCATCGGCAGGACCATCGTCACGCCGATCCCGGCGGCGGTCCCGTTGATCGCCGCGATCACCGGCTTGCGGGAAGCCGAAGACCCGCAGCGCCAGCTCGCCACCGACGTCGCGGGTCCCGCCCCGGAGCGGCTTGAAACCCGGTGGAGTCGGCGTCGTAGCCACCGGCGCCGGTGGAGAGATCCGTCCCCGCCGAGAAGAACTCTCCCGCCCCGGTCACGACCACCGCCCGGACCTCGTCGTCGGCGTCCGCCCGGGCGAACACGGCGAGCAGCGCGTCGAGCACCTCGTAGGTGATGGTGTTCCTGGCCGCCGGCCGGTTGATCGTGACGACGGCGACGCGCCCCTCCCGCTGGTACAGGACGACGCCGTCGTCGACCATCAGCTGACGTCGGCCATCGTCGTGCGCGGCTGGGCGTCGGCCAGCAGCTTGCGCACGATGGCGTCGACCTCGCTCGCCTCGGCCGGTGGCTGATCCGTCGAGGGCCCGCGGCGCCAGCCCTCGGCGATCGCCATGACGAGGCCGGAGGACTCGATCACCTGGCCCGTCACGTCGGCCGACAGCGGCGATGCCAGCCACGTGACGACCGGCGCCACCCACCGTGGCTCGAAGCGGCTGGTCACCTCCTCGGGCAGCCCGAGGTCGTCGGTCAGCCGGGTCAGCGCGCCCGGCGCGATCGCGTTCACCGTGACGCCGTAGCGGTCCAGCTCCTGGGCGGCGATCTGCGTGAAGGCAGCGATTCCTGCCTTCGCCGCCCCGTAGTTCGTCTGTCCCGCATTGGCGTAGAGCCCGGCGACCGACGTCGTGTTGATGACCCGCGCGTCGTTGCGCTCACCGGACTTGGCACGGTTGCGCCAGTGCTCGGCGGCGAAGTGGACCGGCGCGAACGTCCCCTTCAGGTGGACCTTGATGACCGCGTCCCACTCCTCCTCGGCCATCGAGAAGACCATCCGGTCGCGGAGGATGCCGGCGTTGTTGACGAGCACGTCGAGGCCGCCGAACGTCTCGATCGCCTGGTTGATCAAGCTGCGTGCGCCGTCCCACGAGCTGACGTCGTCGGTGTTGGCCGCAGCCTTCCCGCCTGCGTCGACGATGTCGTCGACCACCTGCTGCGCCGGACCGACGTCGCCACCCGTGCCGTCCCTCGCACCCGCCGAGGTCGTTGACCACGACCTTGGCGCCGTGCTCGGCGAGCATCAACGCGTACTCGCGGCCGATCCCCCGGCCCGCCCCGGTCACGATCGCCACCCGGCCGTCGCACATCTTGTCAGTCATTCATCTAACTCTATGTACTGATTGCGGCTGGGTCAACCGGACGTTCCCAGTAGCGAGCCCGGAGCTGCTTCTTGTACAGCTTGCCGGTGTCCAGGCGGGGCAGCTCGGGGTCGAAGTCGACCGAGCGTGGGCACTTGTAGGCGGCGAGGTGCTGCCGGCAGTACTCGATCAGCTCGGCCTCGAGCACGGGCCCGGCATCCTCCCATCGCGCCGGCTGGACCACGGCCTTCACCGCTTCGCCCATCTCGGTGTCGGGCACGCCGATGACGCCGACGTCGAACACCTTCGGGTGGTTGATGAGCACGTTCTCCGCTTCCTGCGGGTAGATGTTGACGCCGCCGGAGATGATCATGAACGCCTTGCGATCGGTCAGGTAGAGGTAACCCTCCTCGTCGAGATAGCCGACATCGCCGACCGTGCTGTAGCCGCGAGTGTCCTTCGCTGCCGCGGTCTTGTCCGGGTCGTTGTGGTAGGCGAAGTCGTAGCCGCCGCTGAACCACACGGTGCCGATCTCACCGGTCGGCAGCTCGTTGCCTGCCTCGTCGAGGATGTGGACGACACCCAGCATCGCCCGTCCGACCGACCCTCGGTGGGTCAGCGATTCGGGCGTGGTGATGAAGGTGGCGCCGATGCCTTCGGTCGCCGAGTAGTACTCGCTGACGATCGGCCCCCACCACTCGATCATCGCCTCCTTGACGTCGGCCGGGCACGGCGCCGCGGCGTGGACGACGGCCTTCAGGCTGGACACGTCGTACCGGGTCCGCTGCGACTCGGGGAGCTTGAGCATGCGGACGAACATGGTCGGCACGAACTGGGCGTGCGTCACCCCGTACTTCTCGATCAGGGCGAGCGCCTCGACCGGGTCGAACCGCTCCATCACCACGACGGTGGCGCCCAGCCGTTGGGCACCCATCGACCACGCAAGAGGCGCTGCGTGGTACAGCGGTGCGGGGCACAGGTACACGTCGCCCGCCCCGAGCCCGAGCGCCTGCAGGAACGGAACCGCTGCTGGTGGCCCCTGCCCGAGCGGCGCCAGCGTGAGTGGTCGCTTGATCCCCTTCGGCCGGCCGGTGGTGCCCGAGGAGTAGAGGAGGAAGTCGCCCTCCATCTCGTCGGTGATCGGCGTCGAGGGTTGCGTGTCGACGGCGGTCTCGTAGCGCTCCCAACCGTCGAGCGATCCGCCGAGCAGGAGGCGGACCCTGACCTCGGGCGTCGCGTCCGGGGTGAACGCGTCGGCCGCCATGAGCGCCAGCGCCTCCGTCGACACGACGATCGACGCTCCGCTGTCGGCGGCGATGTACGCGGCCTCCTCCGCCGTGAGGTGCGAGTTGATGGCCGTGTAGTAGAGCCCTGCGCGCTGGGCCGCCCAGGCGACCTCCAGGAAGCGAGGATGGTTCTCGGCGAAGATGGCCAGCACGTCACCGGGCTCGATGCTTCGCTCGCGCAGCAGGTTGGCGAGGCGGTTGGAGGCGGCATCGAGATCGCCGAACGTCGTCATCTGACCGGTGCGGGCCATGATCACGGCTGGTCGGTCTGCTGCCTGGCTGGCGACGGCGGCCGGGTGCACGTCGGACCTCCTTCGGTCGAGTGGCGCTGCTTGCTCAATCTATCTAACTGATAGTACTATTTCCACGAGAGGTGACAAGACCGATGCGATTGAGCGAACTGACACCCGTCGATGCGGCCTTCCGCGAGGAGCTGCGCGACTGGCTGGCCGATCACCTGACGGGTGAGTTCCACGCCGCCCGCGGCCTCGGCGGCCCTGCTGACGACACGGCGTGGGACGTCCGCCTCGAGTGGGAGAAGGAGTTGGCGTCAGCCCGGTGGCTCAACGTCTCGTGGCCGGAGGAGTACGGCGGTCGCGGTGGCACGACCACGCAGGAGTTGATCTTCCACATCGAGCACGCCGCCGTCGAGGCGCCCTACTGGGTCGGCGTCCAGGGCCGCGACCTGTTCGGACCGACGCTGCTCGAGTTCGGTAGCCATGCCCAGCGGCGGCGCTTCCTCCCGCCGATCACCCGCTGCGAGGAGATGTGGGGGCAGGGGTTCAGCGAACCCGACGCCGGTTCGGACCTCGCCGGCCTGAAGACTCGTGCCGAGCGCGACGGTGACGAGTGGGTCATCACGGGGCAGAAGATCTGGACCACGTTCGGCCACCACGCCGACTGGCTCTACGTGCTCTGCCGCACCAACCGGGACGCGCCGAAGCACCGCGGCATCTCGATGGTGCTCGTGCCGCGCCACCAGGACGGCGTCGACGTCCGGCCGATCCGCAACCTGGCGGGTGGTCTCGAGTTCTGCGAGGTGTTCTTCGACGGCGCCCGCACGGCGCTCGACAACGTGGTCGGTGAGGTCGACGGCGGCTGGAAGGTCGTGATGGGGACGCTCGGCAACGAGCGGGCCGGGGCGACGGTGCTCCCGTTCCAGGCGCTGTTCGAACGAGAGATGAGCGCCCTGCTCGAACTCGCCCGCGCCCGCGGCGTCGATCGCCATCCCGTGGTTCGCCAGCGGCTGGCGCGAGCGTGGGCCGGCCTCCGCATCCTGCAGCTCAACAACGACCGCCTCCTGAGCACGGTGCTGCAGGGCGTGCATCCGGGCCCGGAGTCCTCGATCGGCAAGCTGTACTGGGCGAACTGGCACCGCGACTTCGGCGAGCTGATGATCGACGTGCTGGGCGCCGACGCGCTGATCACCCACGAGGGCGGGCACGAGGCCGCGATGCAGCACAGCTTCTTGAACTCCCGCGCCGAGACGATCTACGGCGGGGCCAACGAGATCCAGCGCAACATCCTCGGCGAGCGCGTCCTCGGACTCCCGAAGGAGTGACGAGTGCCGGGTCCGCTCGCGGGAGCCACCGTGATCGAATTCGCCGGCCTCGGGCCGGGGCCGTTCGCGGCGATGCTGCTTGCCGACCTCGGTGCAGACGTCGTGCGGGTCGACCGGCCGGGCACCACGAGCGACGACGCCCGGCTGTATGTCATGCATCGCGGCCGGCGTTCGGTGACGGTCGACCTCAAGCAGCCCGATGGGCGCGAGGTCGTGCTGCGCCTCGTGGAACGTGCTGACGCGCTGATCGAGGGACACCGACCGGGCGTGATGGAGCGGCTCGGGCTCGGCCCGCACGACTGCCACGCCCGCAACCCCCGACTGGTCTACGGCAGGATGACCGGCTGGGGCCAGGACGGCCCGCTCGCCCACAGCGCCGGGCACGACATCGACTACATCGCCTTGTCGGGCGCACTCGGCGCGTGCGCCCGCCGCGGCGAACGCCCGCTGCCGCCCGTCAACATGATCGGCGACTTCGGCGGCGGTGGCGCGTTCCTCGCCCTCGGCATCGTCGCCGCGATGTGGGAGGCGCAGCACTCCGGCAAGGGCCAGGTGGTCGACGCGGCGATGGTCGACGGCAGCGCCGTGCTCACCACGATGATGCACGGGCTGATCGCCCAGGGCCGCTGGCGCGACGAGGCGGGGGTCAACTTCGCCGACACCGGCTCGCCGTACTACGAGGTGTACGAGTGCGCCGATGGCCGCTACGTCGGCGTGGGCGCGATCGAAGGCCCGTTCTACGACGAGCTGCTGTCTGGTCTCGGCCTGACCCGTGACGAGCTGCCTGACCGGCGGGACGAGGCGACCTGGCCGGCCCTGAAGGAGCGCTTCGCCGACGTGTTCCGCGGCCGCACGCGCGACGAGTGGGCAGCGCGCTTCGCCGGCACCGACGCCTGCGTGGCCCCTGTGCTGACTCTCACCGAGGCACCGCAGCACCCCCACAACCAGGCCCGTCGCACGTTCGTCGAGCACGGTGGCGTGGTCCAACCGGCACCGGCTCCCCGCTTCAGCCGCACGCCGACCACGCTCGGCGGCACCCCGCCGGCACCTGGCGAGCACTCACGGGAGATCCTCGTCGAGCTCGGCTACCGACCCGACGACGTCGAGCACCTCCTCGCCGCGGGCGCAGTCCGATGAAGATCGATGCCACGCTGACGAAGCACGTCGACCGCACGAGGGAGGCCGCTGCCGAGCTCGAGTCGGCCGGCTACGACGGCCTCTGGGTGGGTGAGACGAAGCACGACCCGTTCCTCGAGTCGCTGCAGGCGGCCGACGCCACGGAGCACGTCACGGTCGGGACCGCCGTCGCCATCGCCTTCGGCCGCAGCCCGATGACGCTCGCCAGCACCGGGTTCGACCTCGCCCGGTACACGCGCGGGCGCTTCGTGCTCGGGCTCGGCTCGCAGGTCAAGCCGCACATCGAGCGACGCTTCTCGATGCCGTGGTCGCACCCCGCGCCGCGCATGCGCGAGCTGGTGCTCGCGATGCGGGCGATCTGGCGCACCTGGCAGGAGGGCGAGCCACTCGACTTCCGCGGCGACTTCTACACGCACACCCTGATGACGCCGTTCTTCTCGCCGCCACCGCACGAGTGGGGCCCGCCTCCCGTGTACGTGGCCGGTGTGGGTGAGCGGATGACGGAGACCGCCGGTGAGGTTGGTGACGGCTTCTTCTTCCACCCGTTCACCACGGACCGTTACCTGCGTGAGGTGACGCTGCCGGCGCTCCGGTGCGGCCGTGCCGCCGCCGGCCACACGGGCCTCGAGGGGTTCGAGATCGCCGGCCCGGCGTTCACCTGCACCGGCCGCGATGACAACGAGCTGGCGGCGGCGATCAAGGGGACCAAGGACCAGATCGCCTTCTACGCGTCGACACCTGCGTACCGGTCCGTCCTCGAACTGCACGGATGGGGTGACCTGCAGCCGGAGCTGACGGCGCTGTCGAAGCAAGGCCGCTGGTCGGAGATGGGCGACGCCGTGGACGACGAGTTGCTGCACGCCTTCGCCGTGGTCGGCGAACCGGCCGAGGTCGGCCGCGGGCTGCGCCGGCGATGGGGCGACGTGGCAACGCGCATCACCCTCTACGCCACCTACGCCGCCGATCCAGCGGTGTGGCCGGAAGTGATCGATGCCCTCCGCGACCCGCCGGCTGACGCCGATCGGGCGGTCGGCTGAGGGACGACGCACCCGAACGTCCAGCTGCGGCGGGCGAGGGTCGCGGCGTGCTTCGGCGGCGGCGGGGCCTTCGGCGTGGGCTTCGACATGGGTGTCGCCCGGGCCCTGATCGAGGCAGGCATCCCCGTGAGCTCGGGGCCGATGCTCGGGACCTCGGCGGGGGCGTGGACCGCGGCCGCGTTGGCGGTCGGGATCGACTTGGACGAGATCCTGGCGTCGTGGCGCGGCGCGCCGCAGGAGGACACGTCCCGCGTCATCGACATCACCCGCCCACTGTTCGGCGAGGCCCGCGACGAACGCGTCAGCACGGCCGCCATCCGCCTCCCGGTGCTCTACCCGACGATCCTGACGGGCTCCGATCACGACCTCGCCGACCTCGTCGCCGCCTCGTCGTCGCCGCCGCGTGTCGCCGTGCCGCACCGCATCGACGGACATCGGTACATCGATGCCGGCATCGTCACCACGACGTCCGCCGATCGGGCGGCGCCGGCCGACCTCCTCGTCGTGGTCGCCCCGATGGCCGGTCCCGTGCTCGGCCGGCTCGGCGCGGCGTCGGAGCGGATGGTCGCCTTCGAGCTGATGCGCTGGCGGATGACGGGTGGGCACGTCCTGTACATCCGCCCCAACCGCGCCGTCGGCGCGCTGGCGGGGACACGCCCGACCGACGTGCTCGACACGGCGATCGCCGAGCCCACCTACCGGGCGGCGTACGAGCTCGGAACGCGTTGCGCCGAGCGGTTCCGGATCCGACACCCGCGACTGGCCGCGCGCATCGCCGGCTGAGGAGGACGATGCAGCAGCTCAGCGGACTCGATGCGGCGATGCTCTACACGGAGACGGCACAGACGCCGAATCACGTCGCCGCCCTCTACACCTACGACCCGTCGACTGCCCGTGGCGGCGCGGTGTCCTTCGACGCGATCGTCGCCAACGTCCAGCGCCGCCTGGCCCTCTCGCCGACGTTCCGTCGCAGGCTGACGAGGGTGCCGATGGGTCTCGACCATCCCTACTGGGTGGAGGACGCCGACTTCGACCTCGAGTTCCACGTCCGCCGCCTCGCCGTGCCCGGGCCCGGCTCGTGGCGGGACCTGTGCGAGCTGGCCGCCCGCCTGTATGCCCAGCCGATCAACCTCGACCGCCCACCATGGGAGATGCACATCATCGAGGGCCTCGGCGACGGCGTCGACGGGATCCCGCGGAACGGCTTCGCCGCGCTGATCAAGATCCACCACGCCGCCGTCGACGGCATCTCCGGGATGGAGCTGATGACCGTCCTCCACGATCGGGAGCCGGACGCCGACCCGCCCGCCGTCGACGATCGTTGGCAGCCGGAGATCCCACCGTCCCCGTGGCAGCTGCTGAACCGGGCAGCGCTGAACAACCTCGCCAAGCCGATGCACGCCGTGCGAGTCGCCGGGCGCGTCGCCCCGGCCCTCGTCCGAGTCCCGCTCGACATCCGGCGGGGCAGCCTGCAGGCGCCACCCGCCTCGATGCCGAGAACCCGCTTCAACGCTGCCGTCGGGCCGCACCGGTCGATCGGCGCGATCCGCGCGCCGCTCGACGACGTCCGCCGCGCCCGCTCGGCGGTCCCCGGCTCGACGGTCAACGACGCCGTGCTGACGATCGTCGGCGGAGCGATGCGCCGCTATCTCGACAGCAAGGGCGAGCTCCCCGACGAGGACATGGTCGCCTTCGTACCGATCTCCACCCGGACCAAGGCCGAGCGCGGCGCCGGGGGCAACCGCATCTCGATGATGACCGCCACCCTGGCCACGCACGAGACCGATCCGGTGATGCGCATGGCGCTCGTGAGCGCGGGCATGCGTGGCGTGAAGGACCTCGCCAACGCGATCGGCGGACGGACGTTGGCCGACCTGTCCGATGCCGTGCCGGGACTCCTGCTCGGCGTCGGGTCGCGGGGCTCGCCCAACTCGCCGCCCGCAGCCGCGGTCCCGTCCAGGCCAACGCGTCCGTCACCAACGTGCCGGGGCCGACCGAGCCGCTGTACTTCACGGGTGCCCGGGCCGTCGGTACGTACGGTGCCGGACCGATCGCTCACGGCATGGGCCTCATCCATCTGATCAGCAGCTACGTCGGGCAGGTCGCGTTCTCGTTCACCGCCGATCGAGACATGCTTCCGGACCCCGAGTTCTACGCCCAGTGCCTGCGGGGATCGCTGGAGGAGCTGGTTGCTACGTCCCGGCCAGCTCGGCGACGACATGCCCGATCCCGGTCAGATCGGTCCCCCGCGGGCCCGAGTGCACTTGCACGTAGCTGATGCCGAGCCGGTCGCGCAGGGCGTGCAGCTTCTCGGCGCAGCGGGCCGGCGAACCGACGAGCACGCCTGGCGCATCGTCGAGCCACGCCGGATCGACGCCCAGCCGCCCGGCCATCTTGGTGACGAGTGTGCTCGCCGCGCCGCGGTCGTCGGTGACGTGGAGCAGCCACTGGGCCATCGACAGCTCGATGTCCTCCACCCGGCGCCCAGCGGCTTCGGCGCCTTCCCGCACCCAGTCGACCTTCTCCGCCATCCGCTCCCAGCTCACGTCGGCCACCGAGTGACCACCCGTGTCGCCTGCCGCCAGGTTGGCGTTGATCCCGGCGATGTCGGCTTCTCTGCCGACGAGGCGCAGCATGCGCGGGCCGCCGCCACCGATCAGCAGCGGAGGATGGGGTCGCTGCACCGCCGCGGGCACGCCGACCAGGTCGCGGACCGTGAAGTGGGCGCCCGAGAAGCTGAACGGTTCGCCGGAGAACAACCCCTTGAGCACGGCGATCGACTCGGCGAGGCGCTCGATGCGCTCGCCGGCGGCGTCGTAGGTGACGCCGGCGGCGACGTAGTCCGAGCGCATCCAGCCGGCGCCGATGCCGAGCTCGAGGCGCCCCTCGCTCATCACGTCGAGCGTGGCCGCCATCCGATGGGTCAGCACCGGGTGGCGGTAGTCGTTGCCGAGCACGGCCGTCTGCACGCGCAGTCGGGTGGTCTCCATCGCCGCTGCCGTGAGCATGACGAACGGCTCGACCGTGTACCCACCGGTGAAGTGGTCGGCGAGGGCGACGGTCGAGAAGCCCATGTCCTCGAGGCGGCGCAGTTCCTTGCGCCACTCGCCGACCGAGCCGGCGAGATCGGGTACTTGGGCGGTGAAGCGGAACGGCCGACGCATGCTCACCGCCGAAGCGTCACGATCCGCTGGGCGATCCGCCACGCTCCATCCTCGCGCCGCAGGACGTCGTCGTAGTCGGCGGAGCCCACGCGGCCGCGTGCTCCCGACCCGATGACCTTGGACCGCATGCGCACTTCGGCGCCGTCCGTCGTGACGATCACGTTGGTGACGTGGTGGGCAACGGGGTGCGCCTGACTGACTTCCATCATCCGCCGGATCGCTGCCGATCCGACGATCCGCTGGTCGCTCTCGCCGAAGCCGCGCAGCTCGTAGACCGCGTCACGGCAGAACACGTCCTCCAGTCCGTCCCAGTCGCGGTCGTCGATCGATGTCCCGTAGCGGGCCGCCAGCTCATGGATCTCGAATCGATCGTCGGTCGACAGTGCCATCGCTCGGTATGATACGTTAAATTATTGCTCGGATTCCAGCTCGGACGCGAAGGGGACAGTCGTGAAGCCGGCACCGTTCGACTACCACGCACCGACGACCGTCGACGAGGTCGTCGCGCTGCTCCATGAACACGGCGACGAGGCCAAGGTGCTCGCCGGCGGCCAGAGCCTGATCCCGATGCTCAACCTCCGGCTCGCCCGGTTCGCCACGCTCGTCGACATCGGTCGCGTTGCATCGCTGCGCCGGCTCGAGCGGGTGAACGGGCACGTCGTGGTCGGTTCGATGGTGCGCCAGCGTGAGTTGGAAGCCTGCGACGTTGCGCTCCTGGCCGCGGCCACGCCGCTGATCGGCCACTTCCAGATCCGCAACCGCGGCACGCTCGGCGGGTCGATCGCCCACGCCGATCCGGCCGCCGAGTACCCCGCTGTTGCACTCGCCCTCGACGCCGAACTCGACATCGCCGGGCCTGCGGGTGCACGGACGGTGCCGGCCGCCGAGTTCTTCGTCGGCACCTGGGAGACGGCGCTGGCCGACGACGAGGTGCTCGTCGCCGTGCGCTTCCCCGTCTGGGGCGAGGGGTCGGGGTTCTCCGTGGAGGAGGTCGCCCGCCGGCACGGCGACTTCGCCATCGCCGGATGCGCGTGCGGTGTGGAGGTCGGACGACGGCCGGATCAGTCGGGCAGCCATCGCCCTGTTCGGCGTCGCCGGGACGCCGGTCCGAGCCGAGGTCGCGGAGAGCGCACTCGTCGGTGCCGACGCCGACACGGTCGATGCGGCGGAGATCGGCAACCTCGCCGCGGTCGAGTTGGAACCTCCGGGCGACCTGCACGCCTCGGGCGCGCTGCGGCGGCGCATCGCCTCGGCGGTGGTGATGCGAGCTGTTGGGCGTGCGATCGAGCGAGGCCGCCGTGGCTGACGCTCTCGGTGTCACTCACGGTCAACGGCGAGCGCCGCGCCATCACGGTCGAGCCGCGCAAGACGCTGGCCGACGCCCTGCGGGAGGACTGCGGGCTCACCGGTACGCACCTCGGGTGCGAGCACGGCGTGTGCGGAGCCTGCACCGTCCTGCTCGACGGCGACGCCGTGCGGTCGTGTCTCGTGTTCGCCGTGCAGGCCGACGACACCGAGATCACGACCGTCGAGGGCCTCGCCGTCGACGGCGAGCTGAACCCGGTGCAAGCGGCGTTCCAGGCCGAGCACGGACTGCAATGCGGCTTCTGCACGCCCGGCTTCGTCGTCTCGGCGACGGCGCTGCTCGAGCGCACGCCGTCCCCGAGCGACCAGGAGATCCGCGAGGGCCTGTCCGGCAACCTCTGCCGCTGCACCGGATACCAGGGGATCCTCCGCGCGGTCCATCGTGCGGCGGCGGCGATGGGCGGCACGTCATGACCGGCGCGGCGCGGTTCGTCGGTCAGTCGGTGCATCGCAAGGAGGACCGCCGCCTGCTCACCGGTCACGGTCGGTACGTCGACGACGTGACGTTGCCCGGCATGCTCCACGCCGCGTTCCTCCGCAGCGAGGTGGCCAAGGCGACGATCACCCACCTCGACGCGACCGAGGCGCGGCAGCATCCGGGTGTCGTCGCCGTGCTGACGTGGCAGGACTTCGACGGCCGCTTCGGCGAGGCGTGGCACGCCATGCTCGGTGAGCAGCTCCAGGTCCCACCCCCGCTGGCGGTCGGCGACGTCCGCCACGTCGGCGACCCGATCGCCGTGGTCGTCGCGGAGAGCCGCTACGTCGCCGAGGACGCGTGCGAGCTGATCGAGCTCGACCTCGAGCCGGCCGACCCGGTCGTCGACTTCGCCACCGCCGCTCGTGACACCGAGAGTGTGGTGCACGGCGCGTGGGGTCTGGCGTCCAACGCCATGGTCGAGGTTCCGTTCACGCCGATGTCTCCGGACCTCGACGACGCGTTCGCTGCGGCCCTGCACGTCGTCGAGTGCACGGTCCGCCAGCACCGCTACGTCTCAGTGCCGATGGAAGGCCGCGGCATCGTGGCCTCCTGGGCAGCCGGTCGCGACGAGCTCGACATCGTGTGCTCGTGCCAGGGCGTGCACGAGACGCGCAACTTCTTCGCCCGCTACCTGCAGATCCCGGAGGCATCGATCCGGGTCACGGCGCGCGACGTCGGTGGCGGTTTCGGGCAGAAGATGTTCGTCTTCCGTGAGGAATGCGCGATCGTGCTCGCGTCGAGGCTGCTCGGCCGGCCGGTCAAGTGGATCGAGGACCGGCGCGAGAACCTCGTCGCCGCCGGACACTCGCGCAACGAGCTGGGTACGGTGCGCCTGGCCATCGACGCCGATCAAGTGATCCAGGCCATCACGATCGACCACACCGCCGATGTGGGCGCCTACCCTCCATGCCCGGCGATCATCGACCCCCAGCTGCTACCCGGTCCGTACAAGATCCCGCGCCTCGGCTTCGCGATGTCGATGGTGTGGACGAACACGATGGGCAAGACCGCGTACCGCGGGCCGTGGATGTTCGAGACGACCGCCAGGGAGATGGCGATCGACCACGCCGCCCGCACGCTCGGCATCGACCCCGTCGAGCTTCGGCGGGCGAACCTGCTGTCGTCCGCCGATCTGCCGTTCACGTCGCCGGGCGGGAAGCAGTTCGACGAGATCACGCCGTTGGAGACGATGGAGCAGGCGCTGGAGCTCCTCGACTACGACGCCTTCAGGAAGGAGCAGGCAGCGGCGCGGGACGAGGGTCGACTGCTCGGTCTGGGCATCAGCGTCTACGTCGAGCCGACGTCGATGAACGCGCCGACACTGGCGACCGAGGGGGCGACGGTGCGCGTCGAGGCGAGCGGAACCGTCGTCGTGCACATCGGCACGACGTCGCACGGCCAGAGCGTGGAGACGACGATGGCCCAGATCGTCGCCGACACGCTTGGCGTCGACTACGACGACGTCACCGTCGTCCAAGCCGACACGCAGTCGACGCCGTACGGCCCGGGCACGGGCGGCAGCCGCACCGCGGTCGTCGCCGGCGGGGCGGCCCGCGCTGCCACGCTCGCGGTCCGAGAGAAGGTCCTGGCCGTGGCCGCTCACGCGCTGGAGGCGGCGTCCGAGGACCTCGAGATCGAGGCTGGCGCGGTGTTCGTCACCGGCACGCCGGCGAGGTCGATCACGATGAAGGAGGTCGCCGCCGCTGCGTACCGCTTCGCCGATCAGTTGCCGGCTGAGCTCTCCGCCGGGCTGGAGGCCACCGTGCGGTTCCGACCGACTCGATTCCCGACGTGGTCCAACGCCACCCACCTGTGCGTTGTCGAGATCGACCGGGACACGTGCGTGCCAAGGGTCCTGCGCTACATCGTGTCCGAGGACTGCGGCCGGATGATCAACCCGACCGTCGTCGAGGGGCAGATCTTCGGCGGGGTCGTCCAGGGCCTGGGTGGGGTACTCCTCGAGGACTTCGTCTACGACGGCGACGGCAACCCACTGACGACGACGTTCATGGATTACTTGCTGCCGACGACGACCGAGGTGCCGGAGATCGAGATCGGGCACATCGAGACGGACTCGTCGACGAACCCGGGCGGGTACAAAGGGATGGGCGAGGGTGGGGCGATCGGCGCTCACGCGGCCGTGGCCAACGCCGTCGGCGACGCGCTGGCGCCGCTCGGCATCGACGTCCTCGCCACACCCCTCGGCCCGAACGACATCCACCGTCTGATGGTCGCTGCGGGCGCGGCGACGTGAAGGACGCGGAGAAGCTGGCCGTCGGCGAGGCGTATCGCGTGGCAACGGCGGCCAACGATGCCGAGGCGCTGCGGGCGATCCACGAACCTGACGCCATGACGTGGCACAACCTCGACGGGCTGAGCGTCTCCGTCGACGACAGTGCACGGTCACTGGCGTGGCTGCACCGAACGGTCCCGGACCTCCGCCTCGACGACGTGTGCGTGACGCCGACATCGGACGGGTTCGTCGTCCGCTGGACGATGGCCGGCACGGCCCCGGGCGGCCCGCTCCGGCTGCAGTCCTGCGTGGTGGTGGAGCTGTCTCCGGCGGGGAAGGTGGCGCGGGCCAGCGAGTACCTCGACTCCGCCCAGCTCGCCGTCCTCCGCTGATCTGGGCGGGATTCTCGCCACACCGCCTTCCGGGCGGGAATCTCGCCGGCTGTTGTCGAAGATCCCGCCCACATCGGTCAGATCAGCGCAGGATGCAACGTCCGCCGTCCAGCATCAGCGTGGCACCGGTGAGGTACGACAGGTCGTCGCTGGCGAGTGCGACGCAGGCACGGCCGATGTCCTCCTCGCTGCGGCCGAATCGCCCGAGAGGTGACTCCCGCTGGAAGCGCTCGAGGTGCTCCGGATGGGCTGCGAAGAAGGCCTCGCTGGCGGGCGAGTCGGCCGCCGGGCAGACCACGTTCACGGTGATCCCGTACCTGCCCCATTCGCGGGCCGCCACCTTGGTGAGCCCGCGGATCGCCTCCTTCGCCATCGCGTAGGCGCCGAATCCGGTGTCGCCTTGCACGGCGGTGGACGAGCCGAGGTTGATGATCACGCCTCCGTGCTGGCGCATGTGGGGCAGGCACGCCTGCATGCAGCGAAGCGTTGCGATCGGGCCGCTCTCCATCGTCCGGGCGACGTCGGCATCGGTGATCGTCTCGATCCGACCCTGCGTCGACGACTGCGCGTTGTTGACGAGGATGTCGACGGTCCCGAAGGAGTCCGCCGTCGTGTCGACGAGTGCCTCGATGTCACCACGATCCGTCACGTCGCATCGAACCGGGAGCGCGACACCGCCGCGCTCGGCGATCTCCTTGGCGACTGCCTCCACCTTGGCGAGCGTGCGTCCAGCGATCACGACGCGTGCGTCCTCGGTCGCCAGTGCGAGAGCGATGCCGCGCCCGACCCCCTGACCAGCGCCGGTCACGATCGCCACCTTGCCGTCGAGCCGTCGCATTCTCTTCAGCCTAAATCGCTAACTATGTAGAATCAAGTGACTGTATCTGCTACGCTCACTGTCGTGCCGGAGACCGGGGGCTGGAGGCCGGAGCTCGTGTTGTGCAACGTGTCGATGGCGACCGTTGCCTTCGCCGACTTCGTCGAGGCCGCGGCCTCCGCCGGGTTCGATGCGATCTCGCTGCTCGGGCGGTCGCACCGTCGCGCGACGCAGCGTGATGGCCTTTCCGGTCGCACGATGCGCCGGCTCGTGGACGACCACGGCCTCGTCGTCACCGACCTCGAGGCGGTGGGCGACTGGCTCGGGCCACCGCCCGACGACCAGCCGCCCTTCCTCCACCACGTCTACCCGACGGAGACGTACCTCGACATCGCTGCAGAGCTCGGAGCCCGCACGGTCGTCGCCGTGCACTTCGGTGTTCCGGCCCCGATCGACCTGGCCGCGGAACGCTTCGCAGCGCTGTGCGACGCCGCGCTCGACGCGCGCCCTGCGAGTCGCGCTCGAGTTCCCCGCGTTCGCCACCATCGCCGACATCTCGACCGCATGGGAGGTCGTGCGCCTCGCCGATCGGCCGAACGCCGGGATCGTGCTCGACCTCTGGCATCACCGCCGGGGCGGCAACGACGACGATGCCCTCCGTAGGGTCGATGCTGCCCGGGTCTACTCGGTGCAACTCTCCGACGCCTCCGCCGACCCGATCGGGCCGCCGCTGGAGGACGTGACACATCGTCGCCTGCCCGGTGAAGGCGCGCTCGGCGTCGTCGATCACGTACGCACGCTCGACGAACTCGGCGTCCGCGCACCGATCGGCATCGAGGTCTTCGACGCAGCGCTCCTGGCCACCGGGCCGGCGGAGGCGGCTCGACATCTGGGCGATTCGCTGCGCCGTGTCGTCGAGCGCGGCGCTCGCGGGAAACGCAACCACAGGAGGTCGCACGTGCGGCTGAAGGACAAGGTCATCGCCATCACCGGATCTGGATCCGGGCTCGGCAGGGAGTGCGCGCTGCTGTTCGCCGCTGAGGGCGCCGACGTCGTCACGAGCGACATCGTCACCGGACGCGCCCAGGCTGTCGCCAAAGAGGTCGAGGCGGCCGCTGGGCATGCTGTCGGCATCGACGCCGACGTGCGGTCGGAGGCGGACATCGAGCGTCTCGTGCAGACGGCGCTCGACTCGTTCGGGCGCATCGACGTGATGTTCGCCAACGCCGGCATCCCGGAGCCCGGCTTCGGCGCCGGCAGGTTGGAGGACCTCACGCTCGACGACTGGAACAACATCCTGGCCACCAACCTCACCGGCATCTTCCTGGCGTTCAAGCACGCTGCGCGGACGATGATGTCGCGAGGCGTAGGCGGCACCCTCCTCGCCACCACCTCGGCCGCAGCCTTCAACGCCTACACCGGCTTTCCCGCCTACGCCGCGAGCAAGGCAGGAGGGAACGGCTTCATCCGGGCGGCGGCGCTGGAGTGGGGCAAGTACGGGATCCGCGTCAACGCGCTGTGCCCGACGCACGGGATGTCGATCAACTTCGCCATGCCGCCCGACGCCGACGTGCTCGGCAAGTCGTACGAGGAGATGGCGCCCTGGGACCCGAGCAAGCGGGCCATGCCGCTCAAGCTCGATCGCCCACCGACGCTGCGCGACAACGCCAACCTGGCGCTGTTCCTGGCATCCGACGAATCGGCGTACATGTCGGGCCAGTGCATCCAGGCAACCGACGGCGGCTCGTTCGCCCGCACGTCGATCATCCTGCCGGCCGACCTGGCCGGCGACGACGCTCCCGGCGCCGTCCTGCCGCCCGACCTCCAGCAACAGGTGCAGTAGGCGATGCAGCTCGACGGCCGCGTCGCCTTCGTCACGGGCGCGGCCCGCGGCCAGGGGCGCAGCCATGCACTGCGCCTCGCCGCCGCGGGCGCCGACATCGTCGCCGTCGACATCTGCGGTGAAGCGGTGCCCGTCGGCTACGCCGTGGCGACGCCTGAGGACCTCGCCGAGACGGCCCGGTTGGTGGAGCAGAAGGGGCGCCGGATCATCGCCCGACAGGGAGATGTACGCAGCCAGGGCGACCTCGACGCCGCAGTCGCGGCCGGTGTCGACGAGTTCGGTGGGCTCGACATCGTGGTCGCCAATGCCGGCGTCGTCACGTGGGACCGCTTCTGGGAGATGCCGGAGGCGAAGTGGCAGGCGATGCTGGACATCAACCTGAGCGGCGTGTGGCGGACGTTCAAGGCCGCCGCCCCGGTGCTCATCGAACAGGGCCGCGGCGGCTCGATGATCGCCATCAGCTCCGTCGCCGGCCTGAAGTCACTCCCCGCCCAGTCGCACTACAGCGCCGCCAAACACGGGATCGTCGGCCTCACCAAGTCGGCAGCCATCGAGCTGGGCCCATTCGGCATCCGGGTCAACTCGATCCATCCCTGGGGTGTGGACACGCCGATGGCCCACGACCCAGCGGTGATGGAGCTGCTGGAGCAGCATCCGACCTACCTGGCGTCCTACGGGTCGATTCTCGCCGATCCGCGCATCGCCGATCCGAGCGACATTTCGGAGGCGGTCGTGTGGCTCGCCTCAGATGCCTCGCGTGCCGTCACGGGCATCCAGCTCCCCATCGACATGGGAGCGACGACGGTCGTGCTTCCGAGCTCGCCGCCGCCGCTTCGCAGCGGAATCGATCTGTCTACGCATTGCAAGGCCGAATCGTCTGTATTATTGAACTTGTGAACGTGTTGGACTACCAGATCTTCGACTGCGACACCCACTGTTACGAACCGCGTGATGCGTTCACTCGGTACCTCCCGAGCGAGTTCCACGACCGGGCGATCACGCCGGTTCGCAATGCGCTCGGCAACGAAGTCGTGCTCGCCGGCAACCGGATCGCCACGTTCAACAGTGAGCAGGGCCTCGGGTTCGACCACGCCTACAAGCCCGGCACCCTCAAGGAGATGCTCAAGCAGATGGCCTCGGGCGACCCGGACGAGGCCTACCAGCCCGAGCCGATGCGCCCCGAGTTCGTCGAGCGTGAGCCTCGCCTCGCCGTGCTCGAGCAACAGGGTGTGGGCAAGTGCGTGCTCTTCCCGGCCGGTATGGCGCTCGCCGCTGAGCACTACGTGGCCGACACCGAGGCGCTCTACGCCAACCTCTTCTCGTTCAACCGGTGGTACGACGAGACGTGGGGGTTCGACTACGACGACCGGTTGTTCTCCACCGCACTCCTGTCCCTGCGTGACCTCGACAAGGCTGTCGAACTCACGGACTTCGTGCTCGAGCGAGGGGCGCGGGTAGTACTGCTGCCGACCGGACCTGCATACGGCCGTTCGCCGGGCGACCCATACTTCGACCCGGTGTGGTCGCGCCTGAACGAAGCCAAGGTCACGGTCGCCTTCCACATCATGCCGTACTGGTACTTCGACGCCATCTCGCCGGCGTGGGGCCACAACCCCGACCCGGCCTCGTGGCACATGTCGGCGTGGCAGTGGAACAACGTCTACGGCGAGCGCCCGATCGAGGACACGCTGTCGGCGATCATCTTCGACAACGTCTTCGGCCGCCACCCCGACCTGATGTGCCTGGTGGCCGAGCACGGCGCCGAGTGGGTGCCTCACTTCGTCCGGCACATGGACAAGAGCCGCGGGATGGGACGCAACGGGCCGTGGATCGGCGGCAAGCTCACCGAGCGTCCGTCGGAGATCTTCCGCCGCCACGTGCGCGTCGCCCCGTACCCGGAGGACGACATCCCGTGGATCGTCGAGAACCTCGGTCACGTCGACTCGATCGTGATGGGTTCGGACTTCCCCCATGCCGAGGGCCTGGCCGAGCCAGCCGACTTCGCCAAGCTGCTCGACCCGCTCGACGAGACCACGCAGCGACGGATCATGCGTGACAACGCGGAGGCGCTGTTCGCCCGATGATGGCAGCGGGGATGGACCCGCGGCACTCGTCAGACGCCGAGCTGTTCCGCAAGCGGGTCCGGCAGTTCCTCGACGAGCACCTACCGCCGAACTGGGCGGGCCTCGGCGCGATCGCCGACAGGGGCGAAGCCGACCGTTTCGTCGAGCAGTGGCGTGCCACGCTGGCGGCCAACGGGTTGCTGGGGGTCTCGTGGCCGACGGAGTACGGCGGAGCCGGGCTCAGCCGGCGCGAGCAGGTCGTGCTGGTGGAGGAGCTCGCCCGTGCCGGCGTCCCGGCCATGGGATACAACGACACGTTCGGGATCAAGATGCTCGGCGGCACGCTGCTGCGGTGGGGCACCGAGGCGCAGAAGCGGCGGTTCCTGCCGCGGATCCTCAGCGGTGACGACCGCTGGTGCCAGGGCTTCTCCGAACCGGGGTCCGGGAGCGACCTCGCCTCGCTGTCCACTCGCGCCGTGCTCGACGGCGAGCAGTGGGTGATCGACGGCCAGAAGGTGTGGACGTCCCGGGCGCGCGAGGCGAACTGGATGTTCCTGCTCGCCCGCACCAACCGAGACGTGCGCAAGCACGCCGGCATCACGTTCCTGCTCGTCGACATGCGGCAGCCCGGCGTCGAGGTCCGCCCGATCCGCGCCCTCTCCGGGGAGAGCGAGTTCAACGAGGTGTTCCTCACCGGGGCGACGACACCGGCCGACCACGTCGTCGGCGAGATCGACGGGGGCTGGGCCGTGGCGAGCACCCTGCTCGGGCTGGAACGAGGCGAGGAGGCGGCGACCAACCCGATCCTGTTCCGCGCCGAACTGGACCGCCTCGTCGCGCTGGCACAGGAGCGTGGTCACGCCGCCGACACGGTCGTCCGTCAGCGATTGGCCGATGCCCACGTTCGTTGCGAGATCATGCGGTTCCTCGGGTTGCGCATCCTCACCGGCGTGCTCAACGGCGACGGGACCGTCGGCCCGGAGGCCTCGATCTCCAAGCTCTACTGGAGCGAGTACCACCGCGTGACCACCGAGCTGGCGCTCGACGTCCTCGGCGCCGACGCCTTGACCATCGACGGGCGTGGCCCGCTGCGCGCCTACCGCACCGACGACCCGGGAGCAGCGAACACGACCGGTTCGTGGCTCGGCGCGTTCTACAACGCCACGGCGGGCACGATCTACGCCGGCACATCGGAGGTGCAGCGCAACATCATCGGCGAGAGCGTGCTCGGCCTACCGCGCTAGCTCCGGCCGCTCGCCCGACACGCTGACGCTGACCAACCCCTGGGCGAGCGGCTTCTCGGTGACGTCGCTGTACACGCTGACCTCGGCGAAGTTGACCTGGCGGCCCCGTCGCGTGCACCGCGCCCGCGCCAGTGCTCCTTCGCCCGGCGCAACGGAGAAGTACTGCACGGCGAGGGAGATGGTGGTGATGCGGCTGCCGAGGTTGAAGTCGTGGCCGGCGGCGACGGCGCCGCAGCCAGCCGTGTCGATCAGCGCCGAGATGACGCCACCGTGGAAGATGCCCGTGTGCGCGCTGAGGTGGTCGGCGAACGGCAGGTGCATCTCGATGCCGTCGGGATCCCATCGCCGGACCGTCATCCCGCAGTGGGCGTTGAACGCCACGCCGTGCTGCCAGTGCTCGCGGAACCACACCCGCCGACGAGCTTGATCGTCGTCCGACAGAGCCACGTTGCGCCTCCTATGAATGGTTCACTGATGTGGCGGATCCAGCGACATCGCGGCCGTGCCGCGTAGGCTTGGTGCGATGCAGGCCTTCGTCGACCCCGCTACGTCCGTCCGAGTTCCCAAGACGGCCGAGCTCGTCGCCGCTCACATCCGCCGTCGAATCGTCCGTGGCGAGCTGCGGGAGGGTGACGCCCTCCCGCCCGAGAGCGTGCTGATGGACGAGTTCGCGATCAGCAGGCCGACCCTGCGCGAGGCCTTCCGGATCCTCGAGTCCGAGGGTCTGATCACGGTTCGCCGCGGCGCCCGTGGGGGCGCTCGCGTGCAGATCCCGACCAGCGAGGTCGCCGCCCGATATGCCGGCCTCGTGCTGCAGCACCGCGGCACGACGCTGGCCGACGTGCTCGACGCCCGGGTCATCGTCGAGGCACCCGCCGCCGGCATCGTCGCGGGTCGCCGCGATCGCGCCAAGGCGGCGGCCGAGCTGCGGCGCTGGCTGGAGGAGCATCCCGCGGAGGACGCCCCGCAGTTCCACGGCTTCAACCGCCTGCTCGTCCAGCTGACGGGGAACGAGACACTGATCTTGCTGACAACCATGCTCGAGGCGATCTCCGACGCGGTCACGGCGAGCTACCGCAGGGTCCCCCACGACGACGACGCCCGCCTGATCCGCAAGGCCGAGCGCACTCGCGAGAAGCTGATCGAGCTGATCGAGTCCGGCGACGAGGTCGGCGCCGAGGAGCTCTGGCGCAAGCACCTCACGGAGGCTGGCAAGGTTCTCATCGGCTCCAACGGCCAGACGTTGGTCGACGTCTTGAGTTGACACGCCATCATCTTATATAGTTCAACAAATCAGATGTTGGACGATTCTAGGACGCGTCGATGGCTGAGCGCCGCGTCGCGATCGTCACGGGGGCCAGCCGCGGAATCGGCGAGGCCATCGCTGTGCGGCTGGCCGCCGACGGCGTCCACGTCGCAGCCTCCGCACGCACGCTCGAACCCGATCCCCGTCACGCCGGTTCGCTGACCGAGACGGTCGACCGCATCCGCGCGGCGGGTGGCGAGGCCGTCGCCATCCCGTGCGACCTGGCGCAGCCGGACGACCGCCGGCGGTTGGTCGCGGCAACCGTCGAGCGGCTCGGCCCGGTCGACATCCTCGTCAACAACGCCGCCATCACGTATCTCCTGCCGTTCACGGAGTTCACCGAGAAGCGCTGGCGGCTGATGTTCGAGGTCCAGGTCCGGGCTCCGTACGAGCTCGCCCAGCTCGTCGTGCCGGGCATGCAAGATCGCAAGCAGGGCTGGATCCTGAACATCACCAGCCGGGCTGGCATCCATGCGCACGGCCCTCCCTACGACCCGATCCACAAGCAGGGGTTCACCGTGTACGGGATGGTCAAGGCCGCCCTCGACCGCTTCACGACCGGGCTGGCGGCCGAGCTCTATGACGACGGCATCGCCGTCAACTCACTGGCGCCTTGGGACAACGTGGCCACACCCGGCGCGGGCGCCCACGACCTCGTCGAGGGCTTCGCCGTCGAGGGGCCTGAATGGATCGCCGAAGCGGCGGTCGCCCTCTGCAGCGGCGACCCATCGCAGCTCACGGGCAGGGTCGCCTACAGCCAGCCACTCCTGGCCGAGCTGCAGCTGCGCCCGAGGCCCATCTGATGGACTTCAGCTACTCAGCTGAGGAAGAGGCATTCCGGCAGGAGGTTCGTGACTGGCTCGACCGTCACCTCGTCGGCGAGTTCACCACCCTCGGCACGGGCGCCGAGTTCTCGCCGGACGACTGGAAGGTCCGCGTCGCGTGGGAGCAGGAGCTCGGGCGCGACGGCTGGATCGGGCTCTCGTGGCCGCGCGCCCATGGCGGCCGCGCGGCCACGGCCATCCAGGAGCTCGTCTTCGCCGAGGAGTACGCACGCGCCCACGGACCCACCCGTGGCGGCACGTTCGGCGAAGGCCTGCTCGGGCCGACGCTGATCCACTTCGGCACGGAGGCGCAGCGCGCCCGCTTCCTGCCGCCGATCCTGCGCGGCGACGAGTACTGGTGCCAGGGCTTCAGCGAACCTGGCGCGGGAAGCGACCTCGCAGCGGTCTCCACGCGGGCGCGCCTCGACGGCGACGAGTGGGTGGTCGACGGTCAGAAGGTGTGGACCAGCCAGGCCCAGTTCGCCGACTGGATCTTCGCCCTCTGCCGCACCGATTCCAGCGGTCCCAAGCACAAGGGCATCTCCTTCCTCCTCCTGCCGATGGACCAGCCGGGCATCGAGGTCCGCCCCCTCGTCGAGATGACCGGTGGCGACCACTTCTGCGAGGTCTTCTTCGACGACGCCCGAACGTCGGCCGAGATGATCGTCGGGGAGCCCGGCGACGGCTGGCGCATCGCCATGGCGACGCTCGGTTTCGAGCGCGGGACGGCTTTCATCGGCCAGCTGCGACGCTATGCCGACGAGTGGCACCGCCTTCGAGCCGTCGCCGCGGAGCGCGGCAGGCTCGGCGACCCGGTGATCCGCCAGCGCTTCGCCGACTCCTACGTCGGGCTGGAGATCATGCGCTACGGCGCGTTCCGCACGATCACCAATGTGGTGCGCGACGGGCGACCGGGGCCGGAGGCGTCGGTCGGCAAGCTGCAGTGGTCGCAGTGGCACCAGCAGCTCGGTGAGCTCGCTGTCGACGTGCTCGGCGTCGACGCGACGCTCCGCGACGACGGGTCCTCCCTGCTCCACGACCTGCAGCACACGTTCCTTTTCAGTCGCGCCCACACGATCTATGCCGGCTCGTCGCAGGTGCAGCGCAACATCATCGGTGAACGTGTGCTCGGATTGCCGAAGGAGCCCTCATGACGGCGTTCGTCGGCCGTGTCGCCATCGTCACGGGTGGCACCCGCGGGATCGGCGGGGCGATCACTGAACGGCTCGTGCGGGAGGGAGCCCACGTCGCGGCCGTCTATGCACGCGACGACGACGCGGCGAAGGCGCTGGCCGATCGACTGGCCGACGGTCCGGGCACGGTGTCGCTACACCGCGCCGACATCGGAGACCCTTACGCGTGCCGGGACGTCGTCACCGCCGTCGTGACCGAGCACGGTCGCGTGGACCACCTCGTGAACAACGCCGGGCTGCTCGTCGAGAACCGCGCCCGCGCGATGACCCTCGACGAGTGGGACGCCGCGATCCGCGTCAATCTGTCCGCCGCGTTCTACCTCGCCCAAGCCGTGCTCGGACCGATGATCGAGCAGGGTTTCGGGCGGATCGTCAACATCAGCTCGGTCACCGCGCTGATGGGGAGCCCTGTCGAGGCAGGCTACGGCGCGGCGAAGTCGGGGCTCTTCGGTCTGTCACGGTCGCTCGCCCGGGAGGTCGCCCGCAAGGGGATCACCGTGAACACCGTCGTGCCCGGCGTGTTCGAGACGGACATGACGAACTCGATGGCACCAGAGGCGCAGGACGCGATCCGCAAGCTGATCCCGCTCGGTCGCCGCGGCGACCCGACCGAGCTCGCCCACGCCGTGCTCTTCCTGCTCGACGAGCGGGCGGGCTACGTCACCGGCTCCGTCGTCACCGTCGACGGCGGACTGTCCATGGGAGGTTGATCGAGATGACGGAGACGCTGGTGCTACGTGCGCTCGACCGAGGCGTCCTGACGCTGACGTGGAACCGGCCGGATCGCAACAACGGGTGGACGTTGGAGCTCGAGGAGGCCTACTTCGACGCCCTGGCGCTCGCTGCGGCGGATGCCGACGTGCGGGCCATCGTCGTCACTGGAGCGGGCAGGGCCTTCTGCCCGGGCCTCGACGTACAGGCGCTGTCGGCGTCAGCCGGCGGCAAACGCGTTGCCGACCGTCCGCGACGTCCGATGACGTTCGCCCTGTCCATCCCCAAGCCGATCATCGCCGCGATCAACGGCGCCTGCGCCGGCATCGGGTTCATCCAGGCCGCGTGCGCGGACCTGCGCTTCGGCGCGCGCGGGGCCAAGCTGACGACGGCGTTCGCCCGCCGCGGCCTGCCGGCCGAGAACTCCATCGCCTGGCTGCTGCCCCGACTGATCGGCCAGGCCAACGCGGCCGACCTGCTGCTCTCGGCACGCACGATCCAAGCCGACGAGGCCAAGGAGCTCGGGTTCCTCCACCGCGTCAGCGAGCCGGACGACCTGCTGCCGTCGGCGCTGGCCTATGCGCACGATCTCGCCGACAACGTCTCGCCAATCGCCATGGCGGCGATCAAGGCCCAACTGTGGGGCGACTGGGAGCGCACCCAGGACGCGTCGCGACGCTTCGCGCTCGACCGAGTCGCCGACCTGTCGGACAACCACCCGGACTTCAAGGAGGGCGTGCGCAGCTTCGTCGAGAAGCGTCCGCCCGACTTCCCCGGCCTCTCCGTGGAGGTCGAAGTCGAGATGGAGATGGCGCGGTGAGTGAGCAACACGTCGCCGTGACGCCGGCGGAGTACATGGCGTCGTTCGACGCCGCGTGTCCGCAACAGGCGTACCACGACCTGGCGATGGCGTCGCCGTTCACCGACCCTGACGGCATGCCGGTGGTGACGCGCATGGCCGAGCTCGTCGCGCTGAACCGTCACCCGGCCGTGCACGCCACCGACGGCGTTCACTTCAACCTCGGCGGCAAGCGCCCACTGATACCCCTCGACCTCGACGGACCCGAGCACACACGCTTCCGGCGGCTGCTCGACCCGCTCTTCTCGCCGAAGGCCGTGGCGCGGCTGTCGGACCAGGTGCGCGAGCGTACGAACGCTCTGATCGACGGCTTCGCCGGCGGCGGCGACGTGGAGTTCTTCGAGGCGTTCTGCGTCCCACTGCCCAGCCAGATCTTCATCCGCCTGCTCGGCCTACCGCTCTCCGACCTCCCCCGCTTCATCGCCTTCAAGGACGCCACCGTCCGACCTGAGGGCGCGACGGACGAGGAGCGCGACGAGTTCAAGGCCCGCGCGGGCGAAGCGATGTACGCGTACCTGCAGGGCGTGTTGGAGCAGCGACGCGGCGAGCCGCCCCGGGACGACCTCATCGGCGGCTTCCTGACCACCGAGATCGACGGCGACCGCCTGTCGGACGAGGACATCATCGACATCTGCTACCTGCTCGTCATCGCCGGGCTCGACACGGTCACGTCGTCGCTCTCGTGCCTCGTCGCCTGGTTGGCGCAGCATCCCCACGAACGCGACCGTTTGGTGCAGGACCCGTCAGCGATTCCAGCCGCGATCGAGGAGCTGATGCGCTTCGAGTCGCCGGTGCTCCTCGGCCACCGGTGGATCACCGAGGACATCGAGGTCGAGGGCAGGCGTTTCGAGGGCGGCACCAAGGTGACCGTCGTGTGGGCGTCGGCGAACGTCGACCCGGACGCCGTCGCCGACCCGCTGACCGTCGACCTGGCGCGGAAGGACTGTCGCCACGTCAGCTTCGCCAGCGGGTTCCACCGCTGCCTTGGCTCGCACCTCGCCCGGCTGGAGCTGCGCATCGCCCTCGAGGAGCTGCACCGCCGACTCCCCGACTACCGAATCACGCCAGGCGCCGCACCCGTGTACATCAACTACGGCGTACGGGCAGCCATCCAGCTGCCACTGTCGTTCACCCCGACGCCATGCTGAAGCACACCATCAAGGTCGATGTCACCGACGCCTTGCCGCCGGCTGCTCGTGGGGGCGAGCCGGTCACGGTCGCCATCACGGTCGTTGTCGACCCGGCGAAGGTGGCCTCGGAACCCGTGGTGATCGTCGCCATCCCGGGCGGCACGTACCACCGCCGCTACTGGGATCTCCAGCCGCCAGGCCGCACCGGTTACAGCCAGGCCGACTGGATGGCCGATCGCGGGGTGATCTTCGTCGCATGCGACTACCTCGGTGGCGGAGACAGCAGCCGGCCGACCGACGGTGACTTCATGACCCTCGAGGTGGCGGCCGACGCCGCGCACGCCGTGTCCCAGCACCTGCGTGCCCGGCTCGAGGCGGGCACGCTCGTCGATGAGCTCGCCCAGATCACCGACGCCACGTACGTCGGGGCCGGTCAGTCGCTCGGCGGGTTCATCACGATGATCCAGCAGGGCAAGTACGCCGACTACGCGGGCGTCGCCATCCTCGGTGCGTCACCGATCATCATCGCCAACATCCCGCACCACAGGGATCTCGACGGCGTGTCCGAAGAGACACGGCGGCAGATGGTCATGGAGGACAACGCCAAGACGTCGGGACTCAGCGAGTTGCCGATGTATCACGGCGCGTCACGCGAGACGCTTCGCGACATCTTCCACGTCAAGGACGTACCCGACGATCTCGTCCAGTACGACGAAGAGGAATGTCACACGCTGATCTCGCGGGTCACCGGCGTCGACGGGATGACGCCCGGATACGCGGCGCCGTTCGCCGAGGTCATCGAGTCGCCAGTGTTTCTCGGGTGGGGCGACGTCGACGTGTCCGCTGCGCCGCACGCCGAGCCGAGCGCCTACCCTCGCTCGCGCCACGTGACTCTCTCGGTCGTGGAGGACATGGCCCACATGCACAACTTCGCCGACACGCGCGAACGGCTCTGGGAGGACCTGTTGGCGTGGCTGCCCGTCACGAGGAGGACATGATGACCGTCGACCGCTTCCCCGTCGAGGCCGGGCACATCATGCTGTTCGCCCGCGCCATCGGCGACACCAACCCGGCCTACTACGGCGCGATGACCGGCGCGGCGACCGTCCCCGCACCGCCGACGTTCGTCCAGTCGAGCGCCCAGTTCGACCCGGACTACTTCCTTCGGCCCAAGCCCGGTGAGCCGTGGTTCGGCTCGGGACGCAGCCCCACTGGTGTTGTCCGGGCGGAGGGTGGTGGCGGAGGTGGCGGCGGCGGGTTGCACGCCGAGCAGCACTACGACTACCACCGGCCGCTGCGGGCGGGGGACGTGCTCACGGCCTCAGTGCGCGCAGGCGAGACCTGGGAGAAGCAGGGCCGGCGCGGTGGCAAGCTCGTGTTCGTCGAGTCGATCACCGAGTACCGCGACGAGTCCGGCGAGCTCGTCGTGACGGCGCGGGGCGTCGGCGTGCGGACGGAGAAGGTCGTCGAGGAGGGCTCCGATGGCTGAGGTCGTCGGTCGGTGAAAGCCGTTCTCTCATGCTGGTCGACGACCTCACGCGGACGCAGATCGTGCAGTACG
The DNA here is from genome assembly GCA_963732335.1 of Ilumatobacteraceae bacterium. GTDB lineage: Bacteria > Actinomycetota > Acidimicrobiia > Acidimicrobiales > Ilumatobacteraceae > Desertimonas. Next base: position 55,195 of record CAVSZO010000067.1, read on the forward strand.
CCGGCGCGTCGGGCGACTACAACCCGCTGCACACCGACGACCGCTTCACGACGGAGGTCGCCGGCTACCCGTCGGTCTTCGCCCACGGGATGCTGACGATGGGCATGACCGGTCGCGTACTCACCGACTGGTTCGGCGCCGAGGCGCTGACCGCCTACGGCGTGCGCTTCGTCAAGCAGGTGTGGCCCGGCGACGCGCTCACCGCCACGGCGACCGTCACCGCGGTCCGCGACACCGACGACGGACGGCTCGCCGACCTCACGATCGAAACCGTCAACCAAGACGGCGAGCCAGTGATCACCGGCTCCGCCACCGCCCAACTGGACTGAGGACCTGGGCGCGGATCGTCCCGGATTCCGACACGATTCGCGCCCAGATCGAGGTTTGGCACGATCCGCGCCCAGATCACGCCGTCAGCATGCCGGTCAGGGCGGTCACGAGCTCGGACGTGAAGCGGTCGAGGGGCAGTTGACGGCCCGCGGGGAGCGCTGCTGCACCGGCTTGGTAGTCGGCGAGGGCGCTGATCGCGGTGTTGATCACCAGGGTCCAGCGGTTCCAGAACACGTCGCGCGGCAGCCCCTGAAGGTGTTGCGTGCGCAGCAGCCGACCGATGCGTTCGTAGGCCGACGACACGTCGCCCTCGGCGGAACGCAGTAGATCCCGGTGACCATCCGTTTGCAGCCGGCTCATGAACCGGACGTAGTCGTGGCCCTGTTCGACCTGCTCGGCGAGCGGGACGACGAACGCCTCCACCAAGTCGCGGACGCTGTCTCGCCCCTCTGCCAACGCTGCCTCCAGCAGGACGAGCCGGCGGGCGTTGACCTCGGCGGAGCGGCGCTCGAAGATGGCGATCACCAACCCGCTCTTGTCGCCGAAGTGGTACTGCGTGACGCCGTTGTTGCGCTGACCCGCGGCGAGGCCGATCTCGCGCATCGAGACACCGTGGATGCCGCGCTCGGCGAACATCCGCTCAGCGGTGTCGATCAGCAGCTCCCGCGTCTGCACGTGACCGAGCGTAGTGGGGTTGACACCGATTAAGAAACTCTTCTTAATAGTTGGAGATGGACATCCCGCGGATCATCTCGGTCGACGATCACGTGCTCGAACCACCCGATCTCTGGCACCGCTACCTTCCCGAGCGGTTCCGCGACGCGGCGCCCCGACTCGAGCGCACCAAGGGCCGCTTCGCGCCAGGGGCGCGCGGCGGATGGGTCGAGACCGACGACGGTGGCTGGGCGGACATCTGGCGCTTCGAGGAATACGAGTCGGCACTGCTGCCGGGCTTCGCCGCTGCCGGGATGGACCAGGACTACCTCGGACTGCACTGGGATCCGCTGACCTATGACGACGTGCGGCCCGGCTGCTTCGAGCAGGGGCCGCGCCTGGCCGACATGGACGAGAACCACACCGAGGCGAGTCTGTCGTTCCCGACGTTCCCACGATTCTGCGGCCAGACGTTCCTCGAGCACGGCGATCGGGACCTCGCCCTGGCCTGCGTCCAGGCCTACAACGACTGGATGATCGACGAGTGGTGCGCCGGCCCAGGTCACGGGCGGCTCATACCGCTGACGCTGATCCCGCTGTGGGACCCCGACCTGGCCGCGGCCGAAGTCCGCCGCTGCGCCGCCAAGGGCTCGTTCTCCGTGGCCTTCTCCGAGAACCCGGTGCGGCTGAAGCTGCCGAGCATCTTCACCGACCACTGGGATCCGTTCTTCGCCGCCTGCGAAGAGTCCGACACGGTGGTCAACCTGCACATCGGGTCGTCATCGACATTCCCCATGACCTCGCTCGACGCGCCTCGCGCCGTCTCGTTGGCCCTCACCTACCAGGGCGCCGCCCACGCCTTGTCCGACTGGCTCACCTCCGGGGTGCTCGATCGGTTCGCGCGTCTCAAGATGGCGCTCAGCGAGGGCCAGGTGGGGTGGATCCCGTTCATCGTCGAGCGCCTGGACAGCGTCTGGCACGAACGGCCGGTCTACGGCAACCTCGAAGACCGGCTGACCAAGCCGCCCAGTGCGTACATCGCGGGGAGGATCTACGGCTGCGTGTTCGACGACGTGATCGGCCTGAAGATCCGTGACGAGATCGGCATCGAGCAGATCATGTTCGAGACCGACTACCCCCACGGCGACTCCACGTGGCCGCACTCGCGAGCTGTCGCCGAGAAGCTCGTCGCCGAGGCCGGCCTCGACGAGCGTGAGACGTATCTCCTGACCCGCGGCAACGCCATCGAGTGCTACGGGCTCCACCGCTTCGGCATCACGCACTGAGAGGACTGAGATGCTCGATCTGCTCATCACTGGTGGCGACGTCGTCGACGGCACTGGAACGGCGCGCCAGCGTGCCGACGTCGGTGTGCGCGACGGTCGCGTCGTCAGCGTCGGCGCCACGGACGAACCGGCCCGCCGCACGATCGACGCCGACGGCCGTGTCGTCGCACCGGGATTCGTCGACGTGCACACCCACCTCGACGCGCAGGCGTTCTGGGACCCCGACCTGAGCCCGTCGCCACTCCACGGCGTCACGACGGTGCTCTCCGGGAACTGCGGGTTCACGATCGCGCCACTGACCGAGGAGGCCGGGCGTTACCTCATGCCGATGCTCGCCAAGGTCGAGGGCATGCCGCTGCAGTCGCTGCGCGACGGCGTCCCGTGGAACTGGCGGACGACGGCCGACTACCTCGACGCGCTGGACGGCCAACTGGTGATCAACGCCGGGTTCATGGTCGGCCACTCGGCGATACGGCGCGTCGTGATGGGTGAGGCGGCCAACGAGCGGGCCGCGACCGACGACGAGTTGGCGCAGATGGCCCGACTCCTGCGCGACGGCCTGGAGGCCGGCGGCTTCGGCTTCTCCACGACGACCTCCGACACGCACAACGACGGCGACGGCAGGCCGGTGCCGTCGCGGTTCGCCGACCGGCGCGAGTTCATCGAGCTGGCCAAGGTGGTCGGCGAGTACGAGGGGACGTCACTCGAACTGCTCCCCCGCGGCGCGACCGGGCCCGGCCCGTTCGACGACGACGTGGCCGACCTGATGATCACGATGTCGGCGACGGCGCAGCGCCCGCTGAACTGGAACGTGATCCAGCCCGCCGCGGCCAACCTCGACTCCTGCCTCGCCAAGCTCGAAGTCGGTGACCAGGCCGCGGCTCGCGGCGCCAAGGTGATCGGTCTGACCATGCCGGTCGACATGAAGGCCCGCTTCTCGTTCCACTCCGGCTTCGTGCTCGACGTGTTCGACGGCTGGGCGTCGATCATGAACGCGTCGACGGAGGAGAAGCTGCGCGTGCTCAGCGACCCGCAGCAGCGGGCGCGCCTCGCCGAGCAGGCCGCCGGCACAAAGAGCATGCGACATCTGGCCAAGTGGCAGGACCACGTCATCGTCGAGACGTTCACCCCCGAGACGGCCGCGTACGCCGGCCGCCGCGTCGGCGACATCGCCGAGGAACTGGGCAAGGAGCCGTTCGACGCGCTCGTCGACATCGCCGTCGCCGATGGGTTGCGGACCACGTTCATGCGCGGCACCCCTGCCCCGACGGCGGCCGACTGGGAAGCCCGGCTGCAGATCTGGAACGACCCGCGGGCCCTGATCGGGGCGTCGGACGCCGGGGCTCACCTCGACATGATCGCCGCCTTCCGCTACTCCACCGGCTTCCTGGAGGAAGCGGTCCGCGAGCACCGGCTGCTGCCGCTCGAGCAAGCCATCCACATGCTCACTGGTGCTCCGGCGCGGCTGTACGGACTGCGCGACCGCGGAGTTCTACGCGACGGCGCGCACGCCGACATCGTCGTGTTCGACGAGGACGCCGTCGGTTCGAAGCCGGTCGGGACACGATTCGACCTGCCGGGCGGTGCGGGGCGGCTCTATGCCGAGGCCGTTGGTGTCGACCACGTCATCGTCGGCGGCACCGAGATCGCTGCGGGCGGCGCGTACACGGGTGAGCGCGCCGGCACGTTGCTGCGCAGCGGTCGAGACTCGGCCACGCCGACGCTCGAGCTGTAGATGGTCGCCGTTACGGCGATGGACGGCCCCTTCGGCGCGTTCATCGACGACGTCGACCTCGGCCGCGACGTCGATGCGGACGTGATCGACGCGCTGTACGAGCACCACATCCTCGTGATCCGCCGACAGCAACTGTCGCACGCGGCGTATGCCCGTTTCGGCGCGCGCTGGGGTGAGCCGATCCTGTTCTTCAACCCGCGCGACCGCCACGCCGAGTTCCCCGAGCTGATCAAGATCGACAACTCGCCGGCGACGCCCGAGCCGATGCGCGACGGGGCGATGCACTGGCACCAGGACAGCTCATACGAAGCGGTGCCTGCCAGCGTGACGATGCTCTATGCGATCGAGGCGCCGGAAGACGGCAACGACACACTCTTCGCCGACCTCGTCGCCGCCTACGACGCGCTGCCCGAGGTGATACGCCAAGACATCGACGGGCTGGAGGTGCGCCATTCCCCCACCGGCGGCAGGGTGGCGCTGGAGGGTGAGAAGCGTGGCGGCGGGTCGGGAGCCGGGCGTGGACTGCCCGCCGTCACCCACCCGCTGGTCATTCGGCACCCGTTCATCGGCCGGCGAGCCCTCTATGGCATCTCCGGCACTGCCGATGGCATCGTCGGGATGGACGACGGCGAGGCGATCGAGCTGCTCGTCCGGCTCAAACGCCACGCGCTGCAACCGGCGTTCCAGCAGCGCGCACGCGCCGACGTCGGCTCGGTGCTCGTCTGGGACAACTTCGCCGTGATGCACTGCGCCACGCCGACGCGGTACAGCGACGCGGCGGGCGAGCGACGTCTGCTCTACCGCATCAGCACGCGCGGCGTGCCCGTCACCGTCGCGCCAGGATGAAAGTCGAATTGTCTACGTGTTGAGCAGCCGACGGACCTCGGCGGCCGCGTCGACGACACCGAACAGGTCGTCGCCGGCGGGGATCAGGTTGAACGTGCGGCAGCCGGCCTCGACGAACGGGGCCAGCCCGCCGGCGACGTCAGCCGGCGTGCCTCGTGGGGAGTAACGGTCGAACTTGGCGAACGGCATCCGATAGAGGCTCTCCATGGCGTTGGCCAGCGCCGGCGTGGCCGCCTCCGCTGACGACCCGAACCCCACCCACACCTGCAGCGCGTGCTGCCAGGGAACCTCCGCTCGGTCCGCATCGGACGCGCTCGCCTCGACCTCGGCGACGCCGCCACGGAAGCGCTCGGGCGTCACCCACAACGCGAGCCAGCCTTCCGACAGCAAGGCAGCGCGGCGCAGTGCCGCTGACGATCGGCCGCCGACGATCACGGGAACGGGAGGATCCGGCGTCGGCAGGATGCGCACGTCCTCGACCGGGAAGAAGCCGTCCGCCGACGTGACCGTCTCGCCGGCGAACAGCCGCCGAATCAGGCGCAGCGACTCGTCGGTGCGCCGGCCCCGCGTGGCCGGGTCGACGCCGCACGCCTCGACCTCGTGACGGTCCTCACCGCCGACGCCGACGCCGAACGTGAAGCGGCCCGGCGCCAACTGGGCGAGTGACGCCACCTGGCGGGCCACCGGCAGCGGGTGGCGCAGCGGCAGGAGATAGACGGCCGTGCAGACGCCCATCGTCCGCGTGAGCGCGGCGAGCGCCGTCGCCTGGACGAGCCCGTCGAAGCCCTGCCCGCCCTGGAACGTCACATGGTCGCCGACGCAGAGCTGATCGATGCCGGCCGACTCGGCGCGCTCGACGACGGCGCGCAGGTCCGGCGCGCCGGCATCGAACAGCTGCCGCGGCGGCCGCAGCCCGATTCGGACTGGAGACGTCATGTCGACGCCGCGTCCGGGAAGAAGGCGGCCCACGTCGGGAACGCGTGCGGCAGGGTGGGCGGGCCGGCGGTCCGCTCCCACGAGTCGAAGTCGACGGCCTGCGGCCGCTCGAGGACGTCCACGGCGTACCAGTGCTTCTCGGCCCGGCGGGCGAAGAACCACTCGCCGTCGACCCGGCGGTAGTCGTCGAAGTAGCAGATGGCCATGACGATCCAGCGGTCGCCGACCTCGTGCTCGGCGCGGCAGTAGACGGCTCCCCTGGCCGTGTCGTCGTCGATGATCTCGATGCGATGGCCGACGATCTGGTGGATCGATCGGTAGAACCACCGCAGGTGCGGTTCGATGTAGTCGCGCAGCACCTGGCGGCCGCGGCCGTGCCGGCCCATGTCGACGTCCGGCTCGAACAAGCCGACCCACGTGTCGAGGTCGCGACCATCAACGGCGAGGGCGTAGCGGATCGGCAGCTGCTGGATCGCCTGGTAGGCCTCGATCCGAGTCACCCGCGCCAGGAGCTCGTCCGTCACAGGCACCCGCCGCCATACGCCGGGGCGACCGCCGCTTGCAGACGGTCGAGCCGGGCCAGCACCTCGTCCCGACCGCCCTCGTTGACCCGCACGGCGACGCGCTGCACGCCGAGCTTGGCGGCGCGTTCGATGGCGACTGGCAAGTCGCGAACGCCGGTCGTCGTGAGCAGCGCCAGCAGCTGGAGCTGACCGAGGTCGCGGCCCGCGCGATCCCAGCAACGGCGCAGGTCCGTCAGCCACGCCTCGTAGGCCGGCTCGAGGATCGGGTTGGCCATCGGGATCCAGCCGTCGGCCCAGCGCGCGACGCGCTCGAAGTTGCGCTCGCTGGCCGGGGCGCCGAGCAGGACCGGCGGATGCGGCTGTTGCGCCGGCTTCGGCCATGACCTGCTCGGCGAGAGGCGGCGGTATGAGCCGGCGTACTCGGCCACGTCGTCGCACCACAGCCGCTTCATCATCTCCACCGTCTCCTCGACCACCGCGGCACGCACGTTGGCCGGCAGGCCGTGGTCCTCGAACTCCTCGCGGTGCCAACCGAAGCCGACACCGAGGAGCAGGCGACCGCCGGACAGCACGTCGAGTGTGGCGACCGCTTTGGCCAACGCGATGGCGTCGTGCTCGGCGACCAGCGACACCGTCGGTCCGATCTCGAGCGACGTCTGCGCGGCGACGAACGAAAGGGCGATGTAGGGGTCCCAGAACCGGGCATACCGATCGGGGATCTCGCCACCCGCGGGATAGGCGCTGCGCTCGCTGGCGACGGGCAGGTGCGGGTGTTCGTTCAGGAACAGGCCGGTGAACCCACGGTCCTCCAACGCCTTGGCGAGCTCGACGATCGGCATCGAACGATCCGTGCAGTCAGCGAACACGCCGATGCTCGGCAGTCCCTCGGCGGAGAACACGGTCACTCCAACCGCTCGATGATCGTGCCCGTTCCGAGACCGCCGCCGCAGCACATCGTGACGAGCGCGTGGCGACCGCCCGTGCGCTCCAGTTCGTGCAGGGCCTTGGTGAGCAGGATGCAGCCGGTGCCACCGAGCGGATGCCCGAGAGCGATGGCCCCGCCGTTGGGGTTCGTGCGCCCGAGGTCAGCACCAGTCTCCTTCGCCCACGCCAGCACCACCGAGGCGAACGCCTCGTTGACCTCGAACAGGTCGATGTCGTCGAGACGAAGTCCGGTGCGCTTCAGCAGCCGCTGAGTCGCCGGGATCGGGCCCGTGAGCATGAGCACGGGGTCACTGCCGACGAGCACCGAGTCGACGACACGCGCCCGCGGCCGCAAACCGAGCGCGTCGGCCCGCTCCCGCGTCGTCAGCAGCACGGCGGCGGCACCATCGGCGATCTGCGAGGACGTTCCGGCGGTGTGCACCGCATCTGGATCGGGGAGGTTGGTGCGCAACCCGGACAGCGCCTCCAATGACGTCGCCCGCAGACCCTCGTCGCGCTCGAGGCCAGCGACGGGCACGAGTTGACCGTCGAACCGACCCTCGGCCCAGGCGGCTGCGGCGAGGTCCTGGGACCGCTTGCCGAACACCTCCGTGTCGAAGCGGCTGATCCCCCACTGGCGGGCGATCCGGTCCGCTCCCTGGAACTGCGTCGTCGCCTCGTACTGCTCGGCGTACGTCCCGGCGCGCGGCAACCCGAGCGCCTCGTCCTTGGTAGACGACCCCATCGGGACGGCCGACATCGTCTCCACGCCGCACGCAAGTGCGACGTCGACGAGGCCACCGGCAACCAGCGCGTGGGCGAGCGCCGTCGCCTGCTGCGACGAGCCGCACTGCACGTTCACCGTCGTGGCCGGTACCTCCAACGGGAGCCCCGCGGCGAGCCATGCATTGCGCGTGACGTTGCCGCTCTGGGTACCGACTTGCTGCACGCATCCGCCGACGACCTGGCCGATCGCTCCGGGGTCGATGCCGGTGCGCTCGACCGCGGCCCGCTGCACGGCACCGAGCAGGTCGTTGGCGTGAACGTTGGCCAGCGAGCCGTTGCGCTTGCCGACCGGCGTCCGGACCGCGTCGAGGACGACGACGTCGCGCATTTCAAGACTTCCTTTGACGGAACTGCTCGGGGAAGGCCACGTACTCCGCAGTGTCGTGCGACTGGCTCTCCGCCGCCAGCCCGTAGCCGAGCGTGAGCACGGCGTTGTGGCGGAGGATCTGGTTGAGCAGAGCCTTGGTGTCCTGCACCTGCTGCGGCGGCAACGAGGCCAGGCGATGGGCGAACGCGACGGCGTCGTCCACGACCTGCTCGAGCGGGACCACGAAGTTCGCCAGACCGAGCGCCAGCGCCTCGGGCGCCGGGATGCGGTCACCCGTCAGCAGGTACTGCTTGGCCTTGAGCAGGCTCGTGTACGCCGGCCAGGTCACCGCTCCCCCATCGCCCGCAACGAGCGCGCTCGCCACGTGCGGGTCGGCAACGTACGTGCTCTCGGCGATGTACACGAGGTCGCACAGCGTCATCAGGGTGGCGCCGAGTCCGACCGCCGGGCCGTTGACGGCGGCGACGACTGGCACGTGCACGCTCAGCATGTCGTCGACGAGTCGACGAGCCTCACGCATCTTGCGGCGGCGAACGGTGAAGTCGCGGTGGAACAGCTCGAAGTCGTCGATGTTGCCGCCGGCACAGAACGCCCGGCCATTGCCCGTGATGACAGCCGCACGCACGTCGGTGTCGCGCTCGACCTGCGCCCACAGCGAGGCGAAGCCGTGATGGAGGTCGTCGTCGAAGGCGTTCATCTGCTCCGGCCGGTTGAGCCGGATGATCCGGACAGGCCCGTCGGCCGTGACCTCGAGGACGTCGGGCAGGTCGTAGGGCATCAGACGCGCTCGATGATCGTTGCCGTGCCCATCCCACCGCCGGTGCACATCGTGACGAGCGCGGTCGTGAGGTCGCGCCGTTCCAGCTCGTCGAGGGCCGTCTGCAGCAGCATCCCTCCCGTGGCGCCGATCGGGTGGCCGAGGGCGATCGCCCCGCCGTTGACGTTGACCCGTTCGGGATCGAGGTCGAGGTCACGCATCGTCTTCAGCGGGACCGCGGCGAACGCCTCGTTGATCTCCCACAGATCGATGTCGTCGACCTTCATGCCCGCCCGTTCGAGGCACTTCTGCGACGCCGGACCCGGCGCGGTGAGCATGATCACCGGCTCGGCGCCGGCGACGGCGCTCATCAGAATGCGGGCGCGGGCCGGGTACCCGTGGGCCGTCGCGAACTCGGGTGACGCCAGCACCAACGCGCTGGCCCCGTCGACCACACCCGACGAGTTGCCGGCGTGGTGCACGTGCTCGACGTTGCTGACCTCCGGGTACGCCTGCTGGCACATCTCGTCGAACGAGCGCTCGAAGCCGGGGAAGGCGATGCGCCCCATCTCCTCGAACGACGGCGTCAGCTTGGCCAGACCGTCGAGCGTCGTGCCGGGGCGGGGGAACTCGTCGCGATCGAGGGCGACGGAACCGTCCTCGTTGTGGATCGGCACGACGCTGCGGTCGAACCGTCCTTCGTCGACCGCCGTCGCGGCGCGTTGCTGGCTGCGCAGGGCGAAGGCATCGACCGTCTCGCGGTCGAAGCGTTCGATCGTCGCGATGAGGTCGGCCGACACGCCCTGGGGCACGAGCGGGAACCGCTCGCGGAGAGCCGGGTTGCCGGCGCTGAAGTCGACGGCACCCTCCTCGACCGGCCAGCGCGACATCATCTCCACGCCGGCGCCGACGACGAGGTCCTGGTGACCGGCCTGGATGCCCATCGCCGCGTACGTCACCGCCTGCTGGCCGGAGCCACAGAAGCGGTTGAGCGTGATCCCTGGCGCCTCGACCGGCCACCCGGCGGCGAGCACGGCCATCCGGCCGATGCACATCCCCTGGTCGCCGGACGAGTTGCCGTTGCCGACGACGACGTCGTCGACGTCATCGGGGTCGAACCCGACGCGATCCCGGAGCGCGTTGAGCACCTGCGCCAGCAACTCCTGCGGGTGGATGTCGTGCAGCGAGCCGTTGGCCTTCCCCCGGCCCCGCGGCGACCGCACACCGTCGATGATCCATGCCTCGCCCATCGTTGCCTCCTCAGCTCACGCTCACTGCGTCGGGGTAGATCCCACCCGGTCCGGCGTTCGGCAGGGCGGCGTCGAGCAGCGGCCGCAGCACCGCTTCGACTTCACCGGGGTCGTCGGTTGGCTTGGCCTCTGGACCACGATGCCAACCCTGGGCGACGGCCCAGTAACGCCCCGACGTCTGGAACACACGCCCGGTCACGTCGGCCGAGCGCGTCGATGCGAGCCAGGCGACGACCGGCGAGATCCACCGTGGATCGACCTTGTCCTGCTCGGTCTCGTCACCAGCGGTCAGCTCGAGTCCTGCGGTCATCCGGGTGAGAGCGATCGGTGAGACCGCGTTCACCGTCACGCCGTAGCGGGCGAGCTCCATCGCGGCGATGATCGTCAGTCCGGCGATCCCTGCCTTCGCCGCGCCGTAGTTCGCCTGTCCGGGTGTGCCGAAGAGGCCCGATCCCGATGTCGTGTTGATGATCCGGGCGTCGTTCGCCTCGCCCGCCTTGGCCCGCTCGCGCCAGTACATCGCGGCCCACCGCGTGCAGTTGAACGTGCCCTTGAGGTGGACGCGGATGACAGCGTCCCACTCGTCCTCGGTCATGTTGACGAGCATCCGGTCACGCAGGATCCCGGCGTTGTTCACGAGCACGTGCAGGTCACCGAACGAATCGACCGCCTGCTGCACGGCCCGCTGGGCGCCGTCCCACGTGGCAATGTCGTCGCCGTTCGCCTCTGCCTCTCCGCCGTGGAAGCGGATCTCGGCGACCACGTCGTGGGCGGGTCCGACCGATGATCCTGTGCCGTCAGACTCGGCACCGACGTCGTTGACGATCACCCGCGCCCCTGCGGCGGCGAGCGTCAGGGCGTGCTGGCGGCCGATGCCGCGCCCTGCGCCGGTCACGATGCAGACCCTTCCGGCACAGATCGGATCTATCTCATTCATCCAACCTATTGTATGATTCCCACGAGAAGAAGCAAGAGAAGGTGGGTCGAACATGCGAGTGCCGAAGACGGCCGAGCTCGTGGCCGGTCACTTGCGGGCACAGATCGTGCGCGGCGAGCTGCGCGACGGCGACGCGCTGCCCCCCGAGATGGAGCTCGTCGAGCGCTACGGAATCTCCCGCCCGACGCTGCGGGAGGCGTTCCGCGTGCTGGAGTCGGAGGCATTGATCAGCGTCCGGCGCGGCGCGCGTGGCGGCGCGCGAGTGCACGCCCCGACGATGGACGTCGCGGCCCGCAACGCGGGGATCGTCCTCCAGTACCGCGGCACGACCATGGACGACATCTACCTGGCGCGGACGGTGATCGAGGTGCCGTGCGCAGCCCGGCTCGCCCAGCGCCGCACGAAGGCCGATCTCGACGTGCTGTGGACGAAGGTCGAGGAGGCCGAGGCCGCAATCGACGAGCCCGACCGGTTCATCCGCCTGCACACCGAGTTCCACGCGCTGGTGGTCGTGCTCGCCGGCAACGAGACGCTGGCGCTGCTCAACGGCATGGTGCGCCACATCATCGACCAGGCCAACTGGACCCGGTTCGCCCGGGGTCCCGGTGGTACGACCCCGAAGGCGGCCCATCGCGGCGCCAGGGCGCACCGCCGCCTCGTCGAGCACATCGAGGCCCGCGAGGCCGACGCGGCAGAGGCGTTGTGGCGCACCCACCTCGTCGAGGCCGGCGAGTACCTCACCGAGGGCCCAGGCCCGCAGACCGTGATCGAGGTCC
>CAVSZO010000068.1:0-17583 GCA_963732335.1 Ilumatobacteraceae bacterium
CCGAGATTGGACCGGTGATGATCGACGTGCCTCGCGACCGCGAGGCCAGCTTCGAGCCGCAGATCGTGCCGAAGCGTCGCCGGCGATGGTCGGGGTCGGCACGTTGGTGTGCTCGTTGTCGGCCAAGGGGCTCACCCACGGCGAGATCTCTGCCCATCTCGGCGAGATCTACGGCGCCTCGGTGTCGAAAGAGACGGTGACGAGGATCACCGAACGGGTCGTCGAGCAGATGACGGCGTGGCAGACCCGGCCGCTGGACCGGGTCTATCCGGTGGTGTTCATCGACGCCATCAACGTCAAGATCCGCGAGGGCCAGGTGGCCAACCGGCCGATCTACGTGGCGATCGGCGTCACCGTCGACGGGGAACGCGACATCGTGGGGTTATGGGCCGGCGACGGCGCCGGTGAGGGCGCCAAGTACTGGCTGGCGGTGCTCACCGAGATCCGGAACCGCGGCACCGCCGATGTGTGCATCGTCGTGTGCGACGGCCTCAAAGGGCTGCCCGAGGCGGTCAACACGGTGTGGCCGCAAGCGATCGTGCAGACCTGTGTCGTGCATCTGATCCGCAACAGCTTCCGCTACGCCAGCCGCAAGGACTGGCCGGCGATCGCCAAGGACCTCAAGCCGATCTACACCGCCCCGACCGAGGCGGCCGCCCTCGAGCGGCTGGCCGACTTCGCTGAACGCTGGGAGACGAAGTATCCGGCGATCGTCAAGCTGTGGGAGTCGGCGTGGGCCGAGTTCGTGCCGTTCTTGGCCTTCGATGCTGAGATCCGCACGGTGATCTACACGACCAACGCGATCGAGTCGGTCAACGCCCGGATCCGCCGCGCGGTGCGCGCCCGCGGTCACTTCCCGACCGAGCAGGCGGCGCTGAAGTGTGTCTACATGGCGATCATGAGCCTCGACCCGACCGGGGTCGGCCGGCAACGCTGGTCGAACCGTTGGAAGGCCGCCTTGAATGCCTTTACACTCGCCTTCCCAGGACGTATACTTCCCTCAACGAAGTAACTGAGTGACCTCATAGAAACAATCACGAGGACCAGTTACACCGTTATTGCGACAGTCCCCGGCACACATGAAGGTTGGCATGTACTCGTCGAACTGTCGCGACACGGTGACAGGCGATACAGACCGCGGGCTCGATATCGACGCCGACTGCGCCCGCCTTCACGGCGAGCTCGCCGACCTGACGTGGCCCCGGTTTGTCGGACACCTACGTTCTGCGGTGAGGCCGCAGGGAAGGTGTCGGTGTGCCGAGGGTGTCTGCGTATCCAGTCGAGTTCCGTTGTCGAGTGCGCATCAGAGACGACACGTTGCCCTCGACGAGTGCGTTTTGGACACGCACAGCTCGTCCGCGATCTGCCGGTTGGTGAGATGACTGGCGACGAGCGACCACACCTCGCGCTCGCGCCGCGTGACCACGGAACCAGGTGACGCCCTGCCCGTCACCCGCCGCAGTATCGCGCCGCCAGGCGCGATCAGCGGCGAGGTACCTCCGCCGACGGCCCGATACACCTGCCGCTCACGTGCCCACCACGCGCACGAACGCGTGGTGAACACGCGTGCCAAGTCGGGCCCGGTTGGTCACAGTGCCCATCGCACAGTTCAAACGTCTTGCGAAGGCCATCACGTGGCGGGGCCAATCGGCCGCAACACGTCGTGGTTGCTTCTGATGACCCGGCGCGAAAGGTGATCGCGGTGCGCTCCAGAGTCAAGACCACCGGATGGGCCCTCCCCGCACGCACGCTGTTGGCGCTGCACAGTGAGCCTGGTTCGCTGGCGTCGGCGCTGCGCCCCCTACCAGCGACGAGGGCGGTGGCCCGACCGATCCACCGAGTACGACCCCGCCCGCGCCAAGGTTGGAAGGCGTGACCATAACGACCGACCCGGTAGTCGCAGTCGCCACGATCTTCTACAACGGCTTCGAAGTCGAAAGGAGCATGCAGTGACCTCATCGATAAGCCTCTTCGTCCCCCGCGTCCACTGCGCCGACGAAACCACGGGCTCGTTCCGCGAGCGATTCGGCAACGACGAGATCTACCTCGGCGCCGTCTACGTCGGCATCAGTGCCGACAAGTCGTTCAACGTGCGCGTGGTGCGAGCGCGCTCGGTCGGCGACAGCTTCGACGACAAGGAGATTGTGGACTGGAACCGGGAGCTGTTCACGTTCGACCTCGGCGATCCAGCCGTCCACCCGTTCCCGAAGGGGGTGCTCGCCTCGCTCGTGCTCGCCGAGCACGACTGGGGTGACGGCCGCAACGACTTCGTCGAGACCGTCGCCGAGGAGTTCAGGAAGCAGCTGACTGAGACGGCGATCGACTCTGTAGCGACGGCCGCCTTGACAGCCACAGCACTCGGGGACGACAGCGACCCCAAGACCCCGACGAAGTCCGACTTCGACACAAAAACGGTTGTTGTTGATGCGCTCACGGAATGGGCAAAGGAGCAGATCAAGGAGATTCTCAATGAGGCGGTCGCCCAGGCCAAGGCATGGGCAGGGGACGAGATCTTTCCGCCGGAGCTGCAGGTGCTCAAGATCGACTCCGCCACGCAGACCTGGAACGGGTCCGGCGACACCCCGGAGGAGATTGCCGAGTTCACCGGTCACGACGGCAAGTACCAAGTGTCGGTGTTCTGGCAGCTGCGCTCCAGCGACGAGCCCGCGCAACCGCTCCCGACCGGTCCTGTCGCGCAAGGTGGTGACATGCAGCCTGGCGAGGTCTTGAACCCGGGACAGTGGATCTCGTCGCCCAACGGGCAGTACAGCTTCGTCTATCAGGGCGACGGCAACCTCGTCCTGTATCGCGGCGGCACGCCGTTGTGGGCGTCAGGTACCGATGGCACAGCACCAGGCGTGTGCATCATGCAGACCGACGGCAACCTCGTCATCTACGCCCCCGGCGTCCAGCCCATCTGGTCGTCCGACACGTGGCATGATCCGGGCTCCCACCTCGCGGTGCAGGACGACGGCAACGTCGTGATCTACCGTCCCGACGGCACCCCGGTCTGGGCAACCAACACCAGCGTGCCGACCGGTCTCGTTGCGCAGGGTGACGATATGCAGCCTGGAGAGGTGCTCAACCCTGGCGGGTCGATCTCGTCGGCCGACGGGCAGCATCTCTTCACCTATCAGACCGACGGCAACCTCGTGCTCTATCGTGGCGGAGCTCCACTGTGGGCGTCGGGCACCGACGGGACAGCCACGGGTGTCTGCATCATGCAGGACGACGGCAACCTCGTCGTCTACGCCCTCGGCGACCACTATGTCTGGGATAGCGCCACGCCCAACAACCCGGGAAGCCGGCTCGTCGTTCAAGACGACGGCAACGTCGTTATCTACCGTCCCGACGGCACCCCGATCTGGGCAACCAGCACTGACGCGCCCTGAGGGTTGGGCTTCCCAACGAATCGTGAAGGACTGCCGATTGATGGTTGAGCCTGTGATCGGCCCGGTGTCTCGTGCGCCGCGGTCTCGCTGCGGCGCTCCGAGGCGTTTCTGAGGCCGTTGGTGCTGCCTCCTGGGTCGGTATGGTCTTCGACCGCCCGGGCGGCGAGGACAGCCTCGAACTCGTCGGCTGGCTTCATCTCACAGGAGCTGTGACGGCGGGTCCGCTTGTACCACCCCACGAACCGGGCGACCTCCCAACGGGAGGCCTGCCTGGTGGCCAAGTGGGTTGCAATCGCAACGAGATGCATCGATATGGGCGGCTCGTGATGCCGCGCCAGGTGTCGTTCTGGCGCGTCGTTCTGGGCGGACTGCGGGCGGCGGCTACCGCATTTAGCCTCGTGTCCGGGCTGCGGCCTTGGTGCCCACCGCCGAGTTGGGCGCGCTGGCGCCAGCAAGCACTCGGTCGCTGACGGGTGGTAACGAGACTGACAGAGCCATCGAGCTGGCGATCGGGACGGTTCGCGGTGCTCGACACAAGAGCGACCTGATGCAGGCGCGGACGTCATCCTCCGCTTCCGCCGTTGGTCGCGAAGCATGGGCGCCACCCACCCGTCTCGGTTTGGGGATCTCGTGAAGTGCCGCACCCAGGGCGAAGATGGGCCAATGCCCGCGAGTTCGGGTTCACGACGGTGGACGGTGAACCACGTGTCGTGGCCGGGCCCGACGGACGATGGGACCTCGAGCGGAGCGTTCCGGGCGTGCATGACACCGCGTTACGCGTCGTGATCTGGAGCCGGGATCGGTCGACGTGTCGGTGGAGGGGCGAGGCGCGGGGGCGAGCTGTAGTGCGTGCTCGTCGGGCCCGCCTGAGCTGATCGGTTGAGCGCGGAGGTAGTTCAGGCAGCGGTGTTGACGGTCCGGTTGACTCGTGTGGTGTAGAACGCTCTGATCAGTCCGGAGATCTCGTCGTTGTGGTCTTCGAGGGCGAAGTGGCCGGTGTCGAGGAGGTGGAGTTCGGCGTCGGGCATGTCGCGCAGGAAGGCCTGGGCGCCTTCGGGCGTGAAGATGGGGTCGTGTGCGCCCCACACGATCAGGGTTGCTGGTCGGTGATGTCGCAGGTATTGGTGCCAGGTGGGGTAGTGCTCGGGGTTGGTGCGGTAGTCGTAGAAGAGGTCGAGGTTGATCCGCCGCGCGTTGGGCCTCGCCAGGACGGCGAGGTCGAGGTTCCAGTTGTCGGGGCTGATGCGTTCGGGGTCGCGGGTGCCTTCGGTGTAGATCCATTTGACGCCGTCGGGCTCGAGGAAGGTGTGGAGCGGCTTTTCGGTCTCCGGTGTGCGGTTGTGCCAGAGCTGGCGGAGTGCGTCCCAGACGCCGGTGAACCCTTCCTCGTAGGCGTTGCCGTTCTGGATGACGAGGAAGTCGACGGCTTGCGGGCGGCGGAGGGCGAGTCGGAAGCCGACGGGGGCTCCGTAGTCCTGGATGAACAGGCCGTAGCGCGTCAGGCCGAGGTGGTCGACGAGCGCCTCGACCGTGTCGACGAGGTGATCGAAGGTGTAGGTCCATTCGTCGGGGTCGGGCGCTTCGCTGTTGCCGAAGCCCGGGTAGTCCGGGGCGACGAGGTGGAATCGGTCGGCGAGCGCCTCCATCAGGTGGCGGTACATGAACGACGACGCCGGGAATCCGTGCAGGAGCACAAGGGTCGGGTTGGCCGGGTTGCCGGCTTCGCGATAGGCGACGTTGACGCCGGTGACGGCTGCGGATCGGTACCGGACGGACATGGTTGTTCTCCATTCTCGGATAGGGGTGGTTGCCACGATGGGGTGTTCAGGCGGCGAGTGTCTGCGCGGCGGTGGCGATTTTGGCGGTGCCGGTGGTGGTGAGTTGCTCGACGATCCGGACGAAGTTGGGGTGTTGGAGCCCGGAGACGAGGAAGGTCCAGCGGTAGGCGCGCCGCTGGTGGGTGCGGATCTCGTCGTGCTCGTCGTCGGTGAAGCTACGACCGGCGGCCTGCTGCAGTGCGTCGATGTCGAGTTCGATCTGCTGGGCGAGGAGTCCGTCGACGGCGCCGCCCAGTTCGAGCAGTTGGTCGATCGCCTGCTCTCGCTCGTCGGTGGTGAGCTCGCCGGCGACCTCGTCGATGAGCAGGCTGTCCATGCGGGCGTGACGTGATTCGTCGATCCAGTGGAAGCGCAGGATGTCCCGGAACAGCTCATCGAGCTCGGCGCGGTCTTGGACGTGTTCGGTGTAGTGGAGTTGGGTGAACCATTCGATCATGCTGGTGAGCAGCAGGGCGGTGAGTGGTGAGGCGTCGAGCACGACTTTGGCGACCTCTTCGCGCCCGGGGACCAGGCCGCAGGTCGCCCCGAAGCCGGCCTGGAACTGGGCGCTGGCCCGGCGCAGCATCTCTTGGTGTTTGACCTCTTCTTCGGCGAAGCGCAGCAGCGACCACAGCCGGGTTTCGTCGCCGTAGACGTCGGTGCGGGCGTGGTCGATCACGAGGGGAACGATGTACTCCTCGACGAAGGCGAAGATGTGGCAGTAGCTGTTGCCGCGGATCTGGTTGAGCATCCGTTTTTCGTCGTCGGTGAGGCAGCCGATGGCGTTCACACCGGCGATCCTGTCGGGCAGGAACGGCTTGTCGAAGTCGAAGTCCCGGCCACGGAAGCAGTCCTCCACGGTCCAGGCCTTGGTCACCGATCCGCGCAGGCAGGCCTCATAGCTGTAGTCGTGGGTCAACATCGATCTCTCCTTGCGTTCGTCGTCGGGTTGGCGCCGCTCATTCCGGTATCGCCAGTGACAGGACCTGCTCGCGGGTGAGCTCCATGCCGTGGGCCTCACGTGCGTGCTTCTGGGCGGCGGCCACGAGCTCGTCGTCGGTGCCGCCCCGCACGACGCGTCCGCAGTCGCAGTTGAGGACCTTGGTCATTCGCACCTCCTCGCGGTTGGTCGGTGCCACACTACGAACCGACGTTTGATGGATCGTTGGAAGGGATCTGGCGATTGTCTGGGACCGTGCGGGTGCGGCTGCTGGGCCGGTTGGGGATCGAGCACGGGCAACGCTGGCTCGATGGCTCGGCGCTTCCCGGCCGCCAGGGGCGGATCGTCCTCGCCCATCTCGCCCTGTGCCATCATCCCGTTGCCCGCGACGAGCTCGCTGACAAGGTGTGGTCTGACGCTCTCACCGCGTCGTGGGAGCGCGACCTGTCCGCAGTGGTTTCGAAGGTACGCGCCGCGCTTGAGTCGATCGAACTGGGCTCGATGCTGCACGGCGCGCTCGGCTGCTACGAGCTCCAGCTCCCTCCCGACTCCAGGGTCGATGTCGAGGACGCCGTCCGGTTCGTCGAGGACGCCGAGTCAGCGTGGCGTGTCGGGAACCGCGACGTCGCCGTACCGGCGGCCGCCACAGCCGCCAACCTCGCCCGGCGGCCGTTCCTGCCGGCCGAGCGCGGCCTGTGGATCGAGCGGCGCCGCGATGACCTGCGAGCCACGCTGCTGCGTGCCCTCGACGTGCTCGCAGAAGGCCTGACCGGGGGCCCGTATGAGCACGACGCCCTCCGCTACACGAAGGAAGCCCTCGCGTTGGACCCGTACCGCGAGACCAGCTACGTCCAGCTCATGCGCCTGCACATGAGCCAGGGGAACCGGGCCGAAGCCCTCCGGGCATACGAGCAATGCCGAGCCATCCTCGCCCACGACCTTGGCGTCACCCCCTCATCACAGACGGAGGCCGTCCACCGTGAGGTGCTCGGTCCCTGACGGAACACCAGGCACGCACCGGAGGCCCCTCGGAACGCCTTCGAGGATCGATGGCAACCCACACCCGTCACACTTGACACAAGCCCCAGCGACCCGCACACAGCCCCAGATCCGCGCGTCTGGCTCCTGCGACCGTGCGTCCGAAGAAGCGCGTCCATGCCGATCTGGGCGCGTCCCTGGCCGTCTCGAGTCGTTGTTCGGCGCTGTCGTTCTGCGTTAGCGCTGCTTCAGGACAGCAGCAGGCCACGCACGTAGGCGGCCTGGCCGGCGTGCTCCAGGCAGTCGTCGGCAACGCTGATCAATCGCACGCCGAGGGTCACCGGCGGGTCCCACGAGCGGTCAACGACGCGGTCGAGGTCGTCCGCCGTCAACGTCGCCAACAGCTCAGCCGTCCGCTCGTCTACGGCCCCGAAGTAGTCGAGGAGCGGCCCCGCCGTCCCCGGCCGTACCATGGCGACCTGAGCGGCCGTGTGGCCGTAACCGTGGAACGAGGGATCCGCCTCGAGCCCGAACTCGGCGGCGAACGCACCGCCCGTCCACAGCTGCTCGGCGTCGAGGATCTCGGAGACGTGGACGTCCTGCACCCGGGTCAGGTGCCACACGAGCCAACCGATGGAATTGGCCGCCGGACCCGGCCGCCAGCTCAGCTGCTCGGCGTCGAGACCGTCGATCACATCGGCGACGAGGGGCGGGACACGACCGTAGAGGTCGAGCAACATGGCGGCGACATCCATCCCCCACAGCGCAGCACATCACGACCCAGCCGACACAACCGCCAGGCACTTGATCTCCTCGCGCGCTCCAACCCGATCGCAGCCTCAACGACCTCGTCGACCGCTCCGTGATCGTTCCGGGCCTTCAGCGTGAACCGCCACCGCCTCGCAACCGGTCAGATCGCTCACGCCGTCGATCCTGCCGGCGATGAGCTCGGAGCGTGTGGACAACGGCAAACTCAGACTCCCGACGGTCCGCGCACCACGCCGCGAGACAGTTGCACGCGCAATGAAATGCCGATCTGGCGCGGCGACGACACACTCGTCGATGTCGTTCGGTGCTGAAGTTATGGCGCGGGCGAACGGCGTTGCCCGTCGTTGGGTCGCCGAGAGTGGCCGATGACGTCGGGCTCAGGCGGTCCAGTCCGGCAAGCTGTCCGTTCCCGGGCTGTTGGCCAGTGGCTGACTGTCGGTGGCGTCTCGAGCGGCGATGTGCAGCTGTCCGTACCGCGAGAAGACGATCCACGAGCCGTCGGGAGACCAGGCCGGGAACGAGTCGTCTTCGAGCGGGTTCGATGTCAGGTTGCGCTGCTGCGAGTCGTCGGTGCGCATCATCCACACGTCCTCATCGCCGAACGTCTCGGGGTCGTAACCGGCGGGTGTCGCCGTCGGCAGCGACGGCCAGCCGAGCCGGTTGGACTCGAAGGCGATCCACTCGCCGTCGGGCGACCAGTCGGGCTGGGTGTTCTCGCCCGGCGTGTCGGTGAGCTGGCGGAGGCCGCTGCCGTCGCGGTTGACCACGCAGATCTCGAAGTCACCGGTCCCGTTCGGGTTGACGCCGCCCATCGTGCAGTGGAAGGCGATCCGGGTGCCGTCGGGCGACCACGTCGGGTACTCGTCGATGCCCGGGTTGTCGGTCACGCGGACCTGGTTCGATCCGTCGGCATCCATCAGGTAGATCTCGTTCGGGTCGCCGTCGCGATCGGAGGCGAAGGCGATGGTCGTTCCGTCCGGTGACCACGCCGGTGAATAGTCCGACGTCGGGTGCTGGCTGAGGTTCGCTGTTGGGACCCGTCAGCCGCCATCACGTACACCTCCTCGTTGCCGTCGCGGTGGGAACGAAAGGCGATCCTCGAACCGTCCGGTGACCATGAAGGGTCGAAGTCGTCTGCTGGATCGGTGGTCAGCCGAGTCCGATCGGATCCGTCCACAGCCATCGTCCAGATGTCGCCCTCGGCCGAGAACACCAGCGGCCATCGAGGCAGCCTCGACCGCCGGCGGCGCAGCAGCCGGCTCTGTGCCGTCATGTCCATTCGTCGCGGCGGGTACACCACCGATGCACGCCCAGAGTGCCAGACCAACCAGCAGGCCGAACCTCGTCGTCGCCATGCGATGTGATACACCACGCCGCGCTCATCGGTTCCGTCCGATGCAGCGAAATCGCGGAGATGCCGGTCGGTGTCGGCTGCATGGGCGTCGGGGCCGGCGTGCTGGGTGTGACGGGTCTGGACCCAGTGGAGGGGACTGACGGTGGTATCCATCATCGGAATGATCATCCGCGACCTTCGCACCGAGGAGCTCGACTTGTTGCGCGAGATGCTCTACACCGCACTCGATTGGCGGCCCAACGGGGCGCTGCCCCCATTCGACGCTGTCGTCGCTCACCCACAGGTCAAGATCTTCCATGAGGGGTGGGGACGGGCTGGCGACACGGCGTTGGTGGCCGAGGACCGGGGTCGTCTCGTTGGGCTGGTGTGGTACCGATTCTTCACCGAGACCGAGCACGGAGAGGGCTTCGTCGACGAGCGCACCCCTGAGTTGGCGATCGCAGTTGAGGAAGAGTTCCGTCGACGAGGGATCGGTGCGGCGTTGCTGGAGGCGATCCACGATCGCGCGCGGCGGGACGGCGTTGCTCGCATCTCCCTGAGCGTCGACGCCGACAACCCCGCCAAGCACCTGTACGTCCGCCTTGGCTATGTCGACGTCGCGACTGACGATGACCTCGGACGGATGGTCCTCGACCTGCCCAGCCCGAGCTCGGGAGCCGACCATGGACTGACCTGACACCCGCCGGCGTGTCGACGGGTCTGCCAGACCGAGGTCGGGACGAGCGTTTGACAGACACGTCCATGCCGAAGCTCCTATGTCAAGTTGAAACTGGTGTTCGAATTCATGCGGCCGGTTGGAGCGCCGTCGATGAGGCGGTGAGTTTGGCGTTGAGGTCGCGTAGGAGGTGTTTGTGGATGACGTTGGAGAGGTGACGTTTGAGGATGCGCATCGCCTCTTTCTTGGTGTGTCCTCGTCGGCGGGCGTCCTCGTAGATCTGTCGAGCTCGAGGTTCGCAGCGCAGCTGAGTGATCGCCATGCGGTGGATCACGGCGTTGACTCGCCGGTTGCCGCCACGGTTGAGCCGGTGTCGTTGTGGTTCGTCGTCGCCTTCGGCCGAGGAGGCGGGCAGGGGAGCGGTGCCGTTGAAGCGGGCGAAGCCGCCCTCGCCGGCGAAGCGCCGGGGGTCGCCGGCCTCCACCAAGAGTTCGGCCGCAGAGCGGGCAGCGATCCCGGGCAGGGTGGTGAGGGTCGAGCCGGCGGCGTCGGTGAGCCGGTGGAGCTCGCCGCTGGCTTCGCGTTCACGGGCGTCGAGATCGGCGATCGCGACAGCGTGATCATCAAGCAGACGGAGCCGCAGCGTGGTCGCCGGGTCCCAGGGGATCGACCAGTCGCGGGCCGCGAGCGCCCGAAGCCGGGGACGTACCGCTGTGGTATCGGGCAGCATCTCGCGGATCGTCTCTGGCAGTTCGATGAGGATCGACTCGGCCTCGTTCAACAGGTGCTGGCGGCTCTTGAGCAGGCTGCGTCGCTGCTTGTGCCACAGAGTGAGCAGCTCAGTTGTCTGATCCGGGCCGGCGTCGCCGGCGGCCCGCTTGAACGCTCGGGGCAGGTCCGGGTCGGCCTGGGTCTCACGGGCGATGCGCAGCGAGTCCAGGGCGTCGGTCTTGCCCTGACGACGTTTGCGGGACTGCTCGGCGGTGCGCGTCGGACACACGTCACGAACGTCATAGCCTCGTTCGATGAGGAAGATCGCGGCGTGCCGGCCCAGCCCACTGGCCCCTTCGATTCCCCAGCGGCGCACCGGACCGAACCCCGTCGCCCACTCCACGAGCCCACGGTGTCCGACCCCGGACACCTTGAACGACGCCGTCGCCAGGGTCCCGCCACGGCCGTCCAGCACCGTCGCCGTCAATGTCTTCTTGTGTGGGTCGACGCCGACGTCGTTGTCGCCGGCCACCACCTCCAGGCGCAACTCGTCGACGCTGTTCGATACGCGTTTGTTGGCCATCACGGCCTCCTCTCACAGGCGTAAGGTGAAAGGGCCGGTCGACAAATCCCCGTTGAGATGATCAACGCTCCTATCAAGTCAGGCCGGTCCTCGAAGGTCAGGACTGGGGGCGACACTTCGGCATCCAGACACCCGCGCAGGGGTCGGATATGTGTTGAGTCAGCCCCCAGCCCGGCCTTCGAACCTACGAACCGGCGAACCGCCGATCGCGGATTCTCACACAGCAAGTGAAACACGGGGATCTGGCGCGGGTCGCGATCGCCGCGGCGCCGGCGTTCGGTGCCGCGATTCTGTGCGCGCCAGCGCAGGGGTCCCCGGCTCTGCGCGAAGGGAGTGCGGACCGATGTCGCGGACTCACGTGAGTTGGACGCACGGCGACCGACCCGCCGTTGAGCGCCGACCGGCAGATATGGCTCGAGGCAACTCGCGGAGTGTGATCTGAAGTGCCGGAGTTCGCCTACGACGGACGGGCCAGCTGAAACGTCCCGCGAGGCGTTCGGGTGCCGCCGCGCCGGCCGCAGTGTGTACGTTGCCGGTCGTCGCCGCCGGCGCGGAACGGAATCGGGTGACAGCGCGTCAGTTGCGTTGAGGGACCCGGATACGCCGACAACAACCTCACTCCAGTCGACCGAAGGAGCAATCTGTGAACACCATCGTCCGGCACCCGCTGCGCACCGCCAGCATCGCCGTCCTCGTGGGTCTGGCAGCCGCCGCGATGACGCCGCTCGCCGCCGCTGCCGGCGCCGGCGTCCAGACCGAGCCGCCGGTGATGACCACCGTCGTCGACGACACCGGGGCGTTCAGCGTCGACGTGCCCGCGGACTGGGTGGTGACGACGGCACCCGACCACTACCTCGGCATCGACGAACAGTTCCCCAACGACGTGCTCCTGCCGACGATCGTCGCGAGCCCGACGGGTGAGCAGTACGTGGACGGCTCCGCCGTCGTGCCGTCGCTCGTCGTCCAGGCGTACCCGACCGTCGAAGCGGCGGATCAGGGCGAGTTCTACGGTGACTACGGCGTCGACTGCACCACCTTCGAGGACGGTGATTACGCCGCCAACGGGATGACCGGGCGGTGGGGCGCGACGTCGGGTTGTTCGTGGGCGCCCGTGCAGGCCCGTACGTCGCTGTGGGCACGATTCGACGATGGCAGCGGGTCGTTGTTCGCCGACTACTACTCGGCGAGCGCCGCCGACGCGACCTGGACAGCGATTGTCAACTCGATCCAGCGCACTGGCGCACCGATCACGACCGTGCCCGGGTTCGTCCCGGTGTTCCCGTACCCCGCGTTCGGCGACGTGCCACAGCTCGGTTCCGAGCCGGTGCGCGGTACCGGATGTGGCGCCGACGGCTCGATCGGCGACGTCATCCCCGACGGGATCTGGGCCGTCTTCGTCGACCCGCCACTCGCCGGCGAACCGCTGTCTGTCGACCTGCTGTGCATCTTCACTCCGGAAGCCGCCGCCGGCGTGCTCGCCGACGGCACCGCAACCATCCTGCTCCCGAACGGCGCCACCGAGCCCGACGTCAACTATCTCGTCGTCAACAACAACGAACGCGAACGGATCGTGCCAGCGGCTGCCGGCATCGAACTCCGCGACGCGACGTTCAATGGCGGGGCGTGTGTCGAGGGACTGTTCCTGCCCGAGGTCGAGCATTCCGGGTACCAGGCGTGGATCAACATCGAAGCGGGCGAGGCCACGTGGATCGTCTGGGGCTGCGACCTCTACGGCGAAGGGAGTGACATTCCTACCGGCGGACCGGCCGACGACGAGCATACGTTGCTTGCCAACGACTGTGCGCTGCTCCAGGACACGATCTGGGAGGGTGACCAGTTCATCGGCGTCGAGTACCCGGCGGATGGTCAGCCGTTCACCGAGAGCCTGCGTCAGGCGATTCAAGTGACCCGCGACTTCTTCAGCTCTGAGGCGTCGCAGGTGCAGAGCCAGTTGGCGCAGGCCGCGTTCGCCCAGTACTACGCCGAGTGGGATTCGCTACTGCAGGCGGGGATCTACACCACGACGAACGTCGGTGCGGTCACCGAGGCCGGCCTGTTCGCTCTCGCTCCGCTGCAGAACGCCTGCGGCTGGGCAGGGTGATCGTCAGCGCAGTCGGACGGCCACCTCGTTGGCGAGCAGCCGTCCACTGCGTGTCAGCACCCAGCGATCGCCGCGCCGTTCGACGAGGCCGTCGAGATCGCGACCTCTTGCCCGATTCCGGGCCCCACTCGAGGGCCGTCTCGACAACTGACACGCCGAACTTGACAACCACGGAGATGCCGTTCGGGGCGGGTCGCCGTTGGGTCGCGGCGTAATTCTGGCGCGTCGTTACGTGCGAACGACGGCCGTCGGTCACTGCACCCGGACGACCGAGCGGTCAGCGCACTACCCGGCCGCTCGACAGACGTGTGGATAGATGCCTGATTGGGCGTGGCAGATTGGTTGTCAGGCTGGCGTCGAGCTCGGGGCGCCGAAGATGGCGGCGGGTTCAAGGCTTGCGGAGGATCCCCGATTCGATCGCTGCCGTCGGGTCGTGCCAGATCGCCATCGCCGTGTTCATCGGGAGGAACCCGAGCTTGGCGTAGAAACCCTCGGCGCCAGGGTTGGCGTAGAGGATGATCTTCTTGTGGCCCTTGGCCGCCGTGACGAGCCGTTCGATGATGGCTCGGCCGAGCCCACGACCCTGGTGATCGGGGTGGACGGCAATGTCGGCGATGTACGCACAGTCGACACCGTCGGCGAGCGCACGGCCGGCGCCGACCACGTCCTCAGCGCTGTATACGAAGCGCATGAACATGCTGTTGCCGAACACTGTGGCTAGTGCCGCCGGAGGTTTCACGCCGAGCGGGGCGACCCGATACAGCTCCGACAATTCGTCCCAGTCGACGTCAGCGGCGTTGTCGACCCATCGATACCCGGTCACTCGTCGTAGCTCCGGATCTCGATGACGTTGTCGTCCGGGTCATAGACGTACACCGACCAGCCGTCGCCCTGCGCTCCGAAACGCACGCCGCGTTCCCCGCTCATGCGGAACGTCTCGGCGTCGGCGGCGATGGCGTCGACCGTCGCACGGTCGGCGACGAGACAGAAGTGGTCGACGTTGCGTTCCGTGACGATCCCATCGCCGGGAATCAGGTCGATGATCGTCCCGGCGCTGACGCGCACTGACGGAAACGGCACGATGCCGCGTCGCCACTCATCGACACGGACCGGCTCCAGCCCGAGTGCGTCGACGTAGAACGCCAACGTCTTCTCGACGTCGGCGCAGCGCAGCACGAGGTGGTCGAAGCCGGTGATGTGTAGCGAGCTCACCACCCCTGCCTATCGCGCCCCACCTCGTTCTCGCCACCACCCTCGTCGAGCGGCGAGACAAATCCGGCACCCCAATCAACCGCCCGAAGCGAGGCGACGCACATGCCGTTTGGTCGACGGTCTGCGCTGCGAGGCCGCCGACGTTCGGTGACGGGATTCGGTGTCCTCGGATGGTCGTTTATCGGAGTGCTCGATAACCAATCAGTTTGGATTCCTGGCCAGCATCCTCAGCCCGATCCGACGACGCTCCCGATCTATCGAGATCACCTCGACCCGCAGTACCTCTCCGACTTCAAACACCGTTCTCCCGTCTTCCGGTTCGACAACCATTTCGGACTTGTGCACTAGCCCGTCGGCGCCTCCGACGTCGACGAACACTCCATAGTCCACGACTCTCACGATTGGGCCGTCGAGCACGGTGCCGACGCTCAGGCCCTCGGGCACCGGGCCCTTCGTGCGGTCGGCTGCGCGAGTCCGGGCCTTGCGGAACCGGCTGCGCACGCCCTCCGCCACCATGCTCGGCGTTCGTTCGTAGTGGTGCGTTTGATAGTGGATCACCGTGCTCAGGTCCGGCGTGAGCACAGCTTCGTATCCACACCACCGCAGGCCGTGAGTTCCGCTCTGCCGCTGAACATGCGTTCCCTTCTGGGCCGCGAGCTTCAGCAGTAGTCGAACGTTGGCGATGGCTTCGTCTGCACTGACGCCGTGGTAGGAGGTGAAGGCGGCCTGCACATCGGTCGCGACCCACACGCCTTCGGCATCGAAAGTCGCGGGGTCAAATCGACACGAGGACCGCGTTCGTCGGGGAGCAGCTCGTAGTCCGCCTCGACGACAACTGTCGGGCGATGCCGCCGGCGTGAACGGAATGTCGCCTCACCACGGGATTCACCCGGAGGCACGATCCTGACGTGAGAGGCGACCCCGCAATCGAGCGCGTCCGCGGGCATCGGTCGATCGCAATTCTGACCGGAACGTCTCTGCACACAACGTAGGGCGTCTCGCCGACGAAGACTCGCTGAGTGGCGCTTGACCGGTTCTGCGCGTCCTCATCAGGCATCGTGTCAACCTACCGATGGCGAGCACGAGCGAACCCGGGCGGACCTCGCCCGGGGCACCAGAACTCCTGATCATCTGTAGCCGTCGAGCACGGCACTAGCAACGGCCCGCGTCAAAGGACTGAACACAGAGTCCCGCACGCCGAAAACGGACCGTGAGCGTGGCACCTGGGCAGGGTCAACGCTTCACGTGACGCCGTTGTCGGACGGATTCGGGAGGCGGCGTCCCGCCCGCGTCGCCTGATCCGCACTTCGATGCCTGATCCGTGCGGTCGAGGACGAGCACGACGCCGACGTTCGGCGTAGCGAGTATGTGCGCTTGAGCGGCGTCCATCCGCTCCTGTCGCGGACGCCCACGGCGTCGTCGCGCGGCTAGCCCCGTAGCGACACCGCCAACGTTGCCGGTCTCGGTGCTAGTCGCCGTAGTAGGGCGGCAGCCGATCGCTCACCGTGCCGTCGGAGCACTCCCACTCTCCGGTTGACCAGTATCGGCAGGTAGTGGTTTCCACGCAGCCCTGACCCTGGACCCATCGCTTGCACACGGTGACGGTCGTCCCGCCGTTGGCATCGGCTGACGTGGCCGTCGCGACCGCGGCGCCAGCGGCCACCAGTGCTCCGGCGAGAACCGCCGCCACTCGGCGTCGTCGTTGCGGTGACACGGTCATGATGAAGCTCCGATCAGGTTGGCGCCCGGTCTCCGATCGCCGGGATTCGCCGAGGGGTTCGGAGCACCGCACAAAGCGGATTGCCCTGGGACAACGCGAAGCTCCTGACCGTTGAGAGTGAAACACGCGGCTCAGCTGAAGCCCACCGGCGGCGACACGCCCGCTCGGCCGAATCAGCACAGCACGGCGACGATGGTGCCGACAACCTTGCTTACTGCGACACCGGACGATGCAGCAATCGATCCGGAGCGACTTGACGATGCCTACGTTCATGCCGGTATGGGCGCGGCGAGAAGGCGCCGACGCCGACATTCGGTGTCGCGAGTATGTGCGCGTCAGCGGCATTCATCGACCACCCACGCGGACGTCGGGGACGTCACGCGGTCGCGCGG
Source organism: Ilumatobacteraceae bacterium (assembly GCA_963732335.1). GTDB lineage: Bacteria > Actinomycetota > Acidimicrobiia > Acidimicrobiales > Ilumatobacteraceae > Desertimonas. The sequence goes on from CAVSZO010000068.1 coordinate 16,624, forward strand.
TCGCCGATTGTTCGACCTCGCGGTTGTTCCGATGTTGAGGGCAGACGGGCCCGCTGGCAACGGCTTTCCCGTGCTCCAGGTCGGAACAATCCGCCTCCTCGGCTGACGAGTCGGGCAACGACATCTGCGTGAACGAGGGAGCACGCATCTGGCCGACCACGACTCCGTGTAGCCGCTCGACCTGCCGCTGATGGGGTCCTTGGTTGCGCACGCCGAGAGCGAGTCATCGATCAAGCAAGCGCGCCGCGCCGCTACCCGCTCACCGGCCCCCTACTCGCCCTCGTTGTCGGCCTCTGATTGTTCCGACCTGCTCTGGTCGGAACCCCTATCAGCCGTGCCATTCCGCGCTCAGGTCGGAACAATCACGACGTCGGAACAATCGGCGTTGTTCCGACATCGGAACAACGCCGAATCGGGCGCCTTTGCAGTCGCCGAGACCGTGTCGGGGTTCGACCCCTGCTGGGTCCTGCCCGTCGGGCCGGCATTGCAGGCCACCGCCGGACGTTGGGCGGTAGCCGTTCAATGGTTGTGGTGGGGTTCACCGAGGCCGGCTTCTCGGGCGCGGATGATGGCTTGGGCCCGGTCGGCCACTTGAAGTTTGGTGAAGATGTTGGAGACATGGTTGCGGATGGTCTTTTCGCTGAGGATGAGGCGACGAGCGATAGCGAGGTTGTTGTGCCCTTGGGCGATGAGCTCGAGCACCTCGTGCTCACGTTCGGTGAGGGTTCGGAAACGCGCTGACCTTGCGGGTCCAGGCGGGGGCACGGAACTATGCAAGCACCTTGCTGGCGATCGACGGCCCGAAGATCGCCTCTCCTTTGGCGACTCCGTCGATGGCACGGGCGATGTCCCCCTAGTCGGCGTCCTTGAGGAGGTGACCGCGGGCGTCGGCACGCATCGCGGCGAACACGGACTCGTCGTCGTCGAACATGGTGAGCACGAGGACTTTGATGTGGGGGC